>NZ_SKFG01000001.1 GCF_004344915.1 Paenibacillus albiflavus
CCAGTAAGAAATGGATGGATATCCTCTAAAATTAATGTAATAGGTATACATTAGTAGTGGAATGATGATGAAGAAGCCGATAAGAAGTGGTATGCCAAGTCGTTGAAAACGTTCTTTAAGAAACTTGCTAGCACCTTTTTTATTAAACGTAGCTGGCATAAAATAAGCCGAAATCATAAAGAAAAGACTCATAAAAAATGCGGCATTTATAGCGAAGAAAGAACCTAATCCCGGTGAATCAACAGTTTTAAAATACCACCATCCTTCGGAGCCTCCGTACGGTTGACCTGCATGATGGGCAACCACAAGCATGATTAGTGCAACCTTCAAATTGTCCAAAAAATATATCCGGTTTTCAAGTGTTTTCAAGATATCCAGCCCTTTCTTGTAATCTTTGTTTAATTAGCGGCTTCTAATGTTACAATGTTTTTGTCACCCGACACTAATATAGTTATCAAACTTGAGAAAAGGCATTTATAATTAAAATTTCTCTTCCCATATCCAAATTGGCTGCTGAAGAACGATAGATGTAAGATTACGGTTGATTTTTTTTGAATTCACCGTCATCTCGTTGCTAAGAACGATCACTGTTAAATCCTCGTCAATTAGCCGTGTAACATAATGACGGAAACCACTTGGATATCCTCCTGGATGCCCAACTGCCTTTTTCCCCATAACATCATGAGTATACCATCCATATCCATATTGATTCGGAAACTTTTGAGCATGGGTCATACTCATCAGTTCTGATGTTTCTTTGCTTATCAATAAGTTATTGCGCAGGGCTCTGTCAAACAGTTCTAAATCTTCAGCTGTAGAAATGATATCTCCAGCTGCATACGCTGCAGAATTATGCATTAAGGGTCCGACTTCCCCCTTTACATGTCCTTCCGCTTTTGGTATACCAGCCGAAACCGTGAACATAGAATTAATCATGTTACTTGGCTTAAAAATATGCTCTTCTATGTAATTTGCATATGACTGTCCACTGACTTTTTCAACAATAAGTCCTAACATCACATAACCAGTATTACTATAACTAAAGCTTTTACCTGGGGTAAATTCTAATTCAGAATCTCTAACGGTTTGTACAATATCATTTGGATTCCATTCTTTGCTGTAGTCAAATTTGAAATCCGCCTTTAGATAATCCGGAATCCCCGAGCTATGACTTAGTAGTTGACTTATTGTAATAGACTCTCCATTCGGAAAGTCTGGAAAGTATTGCGAAATTGGATTATCTAAGTTTAGAAGTTCCTTTTCTACTAGTTGCATGATTGCTACTGCGGTGAATGTTTTAGATAATGAAGCAATTTGATAGAGCGTGCTTGGGCTATTAGGTAAATCAGTGGTTGCCAATCCATAACCTTTTGTAAATAAAACTTCACCTTCCTTTGCAATTAGGACGGTTCCCTGAAATTTTTCATTTGTCAAATATTGATCGATTTTATCAGAAACGCTTCCAGATAAATTACTATGGTTGTTACGTCCAAATAACAGCAAAGCTACTATAGACACGATTACAATAACAAGAATAGTAATAGAGAAAATTTTTAAGAATCTTTTCATAATTATACCTCTCAATCTATTTCTTTATAGCTTATTAAACACTTCCTAAATTATATGACAAAATTAGACATAACACACTTGTATTAATGAACATTTCTTGGCAATATTTTCTTTTTGTTTTTCTTAATCCACCAAATCAAGGTAATTGTTAGAATTGAATATAAACTTGACACAGTTGTAAAGGCTTAGTAGTTTCTATTGGTGGTTCTTGGTCCACAGGAAAAACTATTACTTCAGGAACTAAATAGTAGAATTATTTGATGTAAGAATTAAATTAAACTGCCCGTTAGTTCAATAAACTGAGCAGCGGGCATCCGCTGAGTATAGAACGACCGCCTATGAAGGCGGTCTCTGTTTTAGCTATTGATTCGCAGGAATATACATACTTTGTATCTCCTGTACTCCCGGAACAAACCCGAGATTAAGATAGACTGACTCCGCATCATTGCCTTCCATGACATACAACCTTAGAATTGGATACTTATCTTTAAGATCAGTCAGGGCTCTTTGCAACATACGTGTAGCGAGCCCTCTTCCTCTGTAAGTGGGTATGACACCTATACTGTATACTGCTGCTTGATTGTCTTGTAAACAAAGGCGACAATTTGCAATGAGCTGACCCGTATCCTTATCATATACAAGTGTAGACGCTTGAGTTAATATCTCATTTGTAAAATTAGGATCTTCGCTAGGTATAAAATTTTCAAGAGAAGACTTTTTTCTCCTTTCTGCTTCAAAACCTCCTGCAAAGCTATTAAAGTCACAATGAGCAATTTCATCTTCATTAATGAATCGCTTATCACCCATCTCATTTTCTCTAATTTGAGGACACTTAATTATAAGATTATTATCCCAGATAACCTTGAAATGATCTGTGGGGCGCTGCATCCAACGACATCTAAACTCATCTGGCCAAAATCCTGCCCTGGTAAATAAATTAACTTGGTCTGGAAGAACCTCAAAGGTCTTTATATGGTTAGTTCTATCAGACCATTTTATTAATATATTCTTAAGAAGCTTCAGTACCTCAAATGAATCATTGAATGGGGGAATATTAAATAAATGATAAATAATATTTGGCGCCATCCTTACCCCACCTATTTTTGATTCTCCTTTATAGATCCAAAAAGAGTTTCTTTGCGGAGCATTGAAGCCTTCTTCCCTAAAAAAACCATTATAATGCATATTATAATAAACTGAACAATATACTCCCCATTCTTCAGGCTCGGCCTTTCGAATAGAATATTCACTCGATAAATCATAATAATTAATATTATCGGACCAACCAGCTAATTGCACACGTCATTCCTCCTCGTTAATACTAAATAATTGAAAATTAATTGAATACCGTTTTTTTCAAAATAGTTCATGTCCCCCTCTCAGGATGTCCGAGAACAACAAAAAGACCACAAATGAACGTAGCTTCATCTGTAGCCTCAAATCTCCTGGATTATCCATATTAACAGGTAATAATTAAGTATATACCTGAAAAAAAGCATACAAATACCGAGCACACAAGGCGCGGTGGAGAATGTGGTGTATGATATTGCTGTTGTTCTTAATGATATGAGCGCAACTAAAAAGAAGGTATACAGATAATAACTGTAGTTAACTCCCCTTAGGCCTCACATATTCAGTTATTTTATCAACTGATTAAGAACAACAAAAATCATGACACCATTCACTCCTATTGAATACACTTTTTCTTATAATATCAGAACCTTGGAAAAGTTTCAATTTTTATAAGTATGAGAGAAAGCTACCACAACGCTATTCTGCCCGTTACTTCAGCAAAGAAAAAGGATCGTCTGACTGCTCGGCAGCCGGCGATCCTATTTAAGTAACGTGTCCGTTAGCTCAATCAAACACGTCAATAGACTCTCCGTTTAAATTGAATAATATTACGCCGGTACGATTAAATTATTATATGCCGTAGCTATAAGAATTCTTAATAGGACCGGCTACATAAGCATGTTCACATTTTTTTCTGAATGATGAAATATAATGGAAGTATTTGATAAACAGGAGGACATGATGCCAATGTCACAACCGTCTCAAGCCTTCATGAGAGGTACGTTATTCTTATCCGTCTCCGCGTTTATTAACCGTATCCTCGGCTTCATCAGCGGGATGTTCGTAGCTAGGGTGCTGGGTGCGGAAGGAATCGGCTTGTTGATGATGGCGCATCCCCTTGTTCCACTGGTCATCACGATTACGGAGCTGGGCTTGCCGGTCGCTATCTCCAAGCTTGTCGCTGAGGCCGATGCCCGTGGAGATCGGGCTAAGGTGAGACAAATCCTGCACGTCTCCTTGTTCATCACCGGCTTCCTGAGTGTCACGCTGACGACCCTCTCCCTGCTCGGTTCGGAATGGATCGCATCCTTAGTGCTCAGCGATCAGCGTGCTTATTACGCCATGCTCGCGATAACGCCTATTGCGCCAATCGTTGCTGTTTCAGCGGTTCTAAAGGGCTACTACCGCGGGAAACAGCGGATGCACACCATTGCCGTCTCCGATGTGTTGGAGAATACCGTACAGATCGCATGTGTGCTGGCGTTGGTGCACGTCTTACTGCCCTACGGCGTTAGCTATGCCGCTGCTGGTGCTATGGCCGCCTCAGTGGTCAGCGAGATCAGCAGTCTGCTGTTTCTACTTGCCAGTTACAAGATGCGCGGTGAAATCAAACTGCCGGGGGAGACATGGGCTGCCCACCTTCGGAATGGCCGATCGACCCTCACAGAGCTGCTTCGAATTGGTTTGCCGACTACCGGCAATGGTGTGATTCACTCGCTTTACGGTGCCTTCCAGCCACTACTCATTACGACAAGCCTGGCAGCTGCCGGAATCAGTACGGCAATGGCTACCAAGCAGTTCGGTATGATCGCCGGATATGCTTTCCCACTGCTCTTCATGCCCAGCTTCATCACTCAATCCCTTTCCACTGCCCTCATCCCAGCCATCAGCGAAGCGGCTGTCAACAAGAACAGTCTGTTGATGCACGAAAGAATGGAGCAAGCCTTGCGCATGGGCCTTTTTATCGGGGCGCCGGCGACCGTCATCCTGTACGTTTGGTCCACGCCACTAACCACCCTCATCTATGACGCACCGGAAGCCGGCTTGCTACTGAAGATTCTAGCACCGATGTTTTTCCTGCATTATTTCGATGCGCCGCTACATGCCATACTGCTGGGACTCGGTCGTGCGAATGCTACCCTGTGGAATTACGTAATTACCACGGTGTTCAAGATTGCAGCCATCTACGTGCTCGGCAGCCAGTTTGGCATTATAGGAATCGCTTTTGCGCTGGGCTTGAGCATTGTACTCATCACGATGCTCAACTTCAACTCAATCTCCGTCAGCATCGGGTTCTACTGGGATATCCGCCCCTATGTGAGAGTCACTTTCTCTATGATCATCATGGTTCTTTGCGGGCAGTGGGCGATCTGGTACCTAGAAGGCTTTGACCTTCCAATGCTGTGGAACGCCCTCGGTTCCGTCAGCTTCTCGTTGCTCGCATACTTCGCCGCCCTGTCCCTGACAAAGGCCTGGAGTCGGAAGAGCAGAAGAATCTATTCATAAATGGCAGAAACAGCGGCAGCCCATGCAAAAGAATAGAGTATGTACTTCCGCTTTAATCAGAAGTCATACAATTAATGTTTCCCGTTAGTTGAATGAATTCCAGCCTTCTCCTTCTTTTATCACTCAACTAAGATTATCCCCACCTGATGATTATGCGCATATGTTCAAGTTCTGGCGCCGCTAGATGTATGCCTCGAAAAAATCCCCATTTTATGGGGCGAAGGAAATCGAAATCTTCTAAGGAATACATTACTGCCTCGTTATACATTCAAGATCCTGCTGAATGGTGTAGTTGAATTGAGCTATCCTGCATTACTTTAATACAAGCCTCCAAATTACTACTCGTATTATTTTCATGAAATTGGAAAATCTAAGTCCGACGAAAGGAGGTCCATGCATGGTTGAGTACACTAACATTCAAGACAACTCCGAAGAAATAATGAAGTGTATTGTTAACTGCGACACCGAACAGGATCATAAGGAAAAAGATAAAAAACTATTGAACAGCATTCCGAGCGAAGAAAAATATATTGATGAACCATAAATAGCTGCTTAGATGGCTGTTATTCTTATGAGTTAAAGGATAAGAGCATTCAACATGGAAACTCACTTCCATTAGCCCTTTAGTTTAATGAGACCGCCCGATTATCCCGCAGCGGTCTCATTTGCTGTTGAGCTATAGTTTATGCCGCGCCTAGCAACATAACCTGCTAAAAATGAAGACAGCGACAGTCATGGACAATATATAGTCCTAGCTGTCGCTGTTTTATTTGTATTAACAATGGTAGTTCAATATTTTATTCTTCCCCGTATCCAAACCATAATATCGCTGCCTTAATGGAATTCAGTTGGTACATAATAGTCATCGACAAGTAGATCATTGCCGTCGGGCTGTTGCCTTGAACAATAATATAGATTTGCAGAGCCAAGTTAATAAAGTTAGCAAGAATCCAACCGATCCAAGAAATAGCTTTCCCCTCAACCATTAAATACTGCGAAATAACTTGGACTAGGAACACTAGAACGTTAAATATGATGACCCACATCGGTGCATCACCTGGAAGAATCGTACCGCCATAGAAGTAGAGCACGACAGAACCAACCAAAGCAATAACTGCTGAAATATATAGATTGGATTTCGTAACTTTCGTGACTTCGATTTCTTTTCCCATCGTGAAGAAGCCTTTTAAGTACAGAGCAGCACAATAGATACCTACGAAAACATTCCCTAACAAGCCAAATCTATAGTTATTAAACGTGTCGAATATGGCTCCAACGACACCCAAACCACTCGCAGTTTTCCCATATTGATTGGCGAAGAGCAACACGATTACCATACCGAGAATACCGCCAATAAATGAGGTGACGAGAAGGAGATCAAAGGTACCTTCATAACTATAATAAGTACTAGCCACCACCAGAGCGATTCCCAATATGAGCCATAACGTGTCCCATGTTTTGCTTTTTAGAACTCTATAAATTCCTTGTTTCATACGCCTATTCCTCCTCCGTTAGAACGGTTAATGCCAATTTGATAGACTGCAATTCTCCAATTTTCATTTGTGATTCACCTGAAACCAACTCGTTGACCCCATCTGCAAGTGGCTCCATATAGGGGACTACATTATTAAGAATCGATAAAGTCTGAATTCCCCTTAAACGGCCAACAACATAGAGAGCGCTTGTCTCCATATCTGCGCCTAAAACTTGTTTACGCGACCAGAAATCTTCTACTTCCATATTGTTGTCCATATAAAATCCATCATGGCTTCTTGCGATCCCATGCTTCACTGGATATTCGGTTTGCTTCAATGCCCGCATTAGAAGCTCACTTGATGGAATTGCTGGGAAATCCTTTGGAACATACTTTTCCGTTAAGCCCTCATCACGAACAGCACCCGTTACGACCATAATTTCGCCAACCTTAAAGCTACTGTCCATTGCACCGCAGCTGCCGGCACGAATTACATATTCGACGCCAATCGCTTTTAACTCCTCTATAGCAATAACCATGGAAGGTGCGCCAATGCCGGTTGACAGGACAAGAATCTTCTGCCCCTTATACTTACCAATCGCAGATTTGAACTCACGATTATACGCGATATCTTGTGGATTTTCCAGGACCGATTTCACGATATCTACCCGGGCGGGATCTCCAACTACAATGGCTTTTTTGACAGCCAACGATTCATCCAGCTGAATATGAGGTTGTTTATTCATTATCTTCACTCCTTTGAACCAAGCTCAATCAATAAGCCAGGGTTCCGCAATTTAATTACGCCATTATCCATTTCTATCAACTCTAGATCTTTCAGTTCCTTTAACACGCGATCGACACTGCGTGGTGTTGAACTAATGCGTTTTAATAGTGTCTTTCTTTCTATATAATCTCCTTTGCTTAATGAACTTAGCGCCACAACAACTTGACGCTTCGTGGAGAACAAACTATAAGATTCGATTCTTTTGCTTAATTGATAAATTTGGTTACATAATGATTCAGTCAAATTTCTGGCGAAACCTCGGTCTAATTCCATCCATTCAAGAAAAGATTCTCGAGACAATTTTAATAACACCACATCACTTAAAGATTGAACGGAAGAGCTAAAGGGTATTTTCTGAAGAAGCTCATGCTCGCCAATTAAATTTCCTGGCCCATAGATGTCAAGCGTGATCTTTCGACCCGAATCGCTAAGAATAAATATGTCTATTTTTCCTTGAACAATGATATAGACTTCTGAATAGATGGTTCCTTGCTCCAGCTTAAACTTTCCTCTGGCGTATTCTTTGACTTGAAACTTTTTAAGAACCGAATAGGGACAGTGTTGTAGAAGCTCCGCAATTTCTGGAGAACTTTCTATAATCTCAATTAGTCTGTTCACAATCTCTTCCTTTCTACCGTAGCGGTAAAGTATGGACTCAGAAATTGATAACATCATTTCACTTCTATTGTATCAAGGAAGGCAATGCGATTAAACGTCAATTATCTTCAGAATTAACATGAAGGAAAACGTTTACATGATTTTGGGTAGACAAATGTCTACATAGTCTTTCGACTAGGCAAAGCAAAAGCCCTGCTTGAGCGAATAGAAAGTTGCTCAAACACGGCTTCATCGTTAGAAAATAGAGAAATCATCACTCTGATTTCGTTCCCACTCGCTTCGCAAGTTCGACTAAATCATACCCTTTCAGCGCACCTTCGACGAGCTCAGGAAGTAAGGCTGGTGTACAAGCAAAACAAGGCGTTCCGTCTCGAGCGAGTTGTCTCGCAACATGCTCGTCATAGAACGGTTGACCTTGATCAGACAATGCAAGTAAGCACATCGTCCGTACTCCCGCTTCTCGCAGTTCACGCATACGTCGTATCAATGCGGATTGGTTGCCACCTTCATATAAGTCCGAAATGACAATAAACAAGGTCTTCTTCGGTTCTTCCACAAATTGTTCGCAATAGGCAACAGATTTGTTAATATCCGTTCCACCGCCCAATTGAATGCCGAACAGCATCTCCACGGGGTCATTCGCGCATTGTTCAGTTAGATCTACCACTTCCGTATCGAATACGACGACACGCGTTCGCAGCGCAGGAATGCTCGCAAAGATCGAACCGATTACCGATGCCCATATAACCGAATCAGCCATCGACCCGCTCTGATCGATATCCAGAATAACCGTCCATTCTTGACTGCGCTGTGCCCGATCGAAGAAGTAGAATTTCTCCGGTATAATCTGACGGCTCTTTCGATCATAATGCTTCAAATTCCGCTGAATCGTACGCTTCCAATCGATACCGCTCACGGAAGGAAGCGGAGAATGCTGCCGACGATTCAACGCTCCCGTCACCGCGCGCCGGATGTCCTGTTCGAGCCGTTTGACAAGTTCTTCCACAACGGAAGCTACCAGCATTCGTGCCGTGTCCTTCGTCTTCTCCGGAATTTTTCCCTTCAGCGATAACAGCGTCCCAACCAATTGAATATCGGGTTTCACATGGGCTAGTACTTCCGGCTCGAATAGGAGCTGCTTCCATCCCTTTCTTTCCATCGCATCATTCTGAATAATCGAGACTACGTCCTCAGGGAAACATTGTCTGACATCACCGAGCCATTTGGATAGACGGGGTGCAGACTTGCCGAGACCTGCATTCCGCCCGGAAGAAGCCCCAGCGTTATGTTGGGCTGTCTCTTCTACGGTATCATCATAGATTGCCGCCAAAGCTTCATCCATAATTCTTTCTTCGTCCGATAGCACAATGCTCCCACCTGCACAACAGCCAGCCAGCTGCTTCTCCGCAGAAGCGCCTAATATCATTCTCCATCTTGACACCGTCTGTGTATCTACATAGTTATCCATGGTCAAAAATCCTCAAAATCAAAATCATTTAGCTCGTCAATCATCTTTACTTCGTCCTCCTTCAATTCCCCCGTCAAGATCTCTGCTGCTTGATCTGCATGAACTCCCCACATCTCGCCTAATAACTCAGCGATCATCGTCTTTTCCCGCGGAGTGAACGAACCAAAAGCACGCCGCAGGAATACGAGCGCACGAGTGAATTCCTCATTGCTCAGCGAGACAATGTACGCATTTAACTGTTCCCATAAGCTCTGCCGAGATAGTAAGGCATACCGATTGCGCTGTGACAATCCTTCGAACCACCCTGCTCCGAGATCTGCTGGAATGCCGGGAGAGAGCCTTCTAGATACCTCTTCAGCACATTGCTGAGCGGTGATGGCATGACGTTCCATTAAGATCGCGCAAGCAAAACCGGAAAGGCGAGGATTCCGATCATCCCGTTCTGATAAATGCAGTAGCTCTTGAAGCCACAATGATTCATCCACTTCGTCGCTATGTTCCAAGGATATTCGGTTCAGCTCATTCATCGCCGACATCATGTCGCTTGCCGCCTCATCATTGCATTGCGCTGCATCCAGGAGGAATAAGCATGCCCTCATAAATAACTGTTTCAGGAGCGGCAGCAACCGGTCGGTATCCATGCGACGCAAGCCACCGTAACCGATAATCATGGACAGCTCTTTCGATGCTGCAACGATTTGGACCACATCACGGCTATCAGCAGCAAGCCGTTGCAGTGTCTGACGCGCGGTTTCCATCTGCTCTAGCATGCGGCAATCGCATGCCTTACGGATCAGCAAGGAGGCTTCCGCGATGGTACTGCAGCTATCCAACTTCTGCTGCAGCACATACGCAGAGGCTACTTCAATTGTCTCCCCAAGAAGCGTCGATTCCACCACCTGAATTTCGACTTCAGGTGACCATTGAATGACCCAATGCTCCGCCCAAGTTGCATGTTCCTGACCACTGGGACGAAGCTTTGCAAAAGAGATGCCCAGCCATGCTAATCGATGCAATAACGTGGACCGATTCAAATCGAGGAAGGCAGATTCTTCCGATGTCACCCGACGATTCTCGCGCAAGTCCAGCGATAAATCGGTAGCCACGGTTGTCTTGTACTTCTCGAGCTTCAATTGCTTCAACAGGCGATTCAGATCATCCTGAATCGGGGTCTGGCTGACACCTTCAGCCAAGGAGCCGATGGCTGTTCCGACATCAACGCGTACGAGCGCTTCCGCGATGACCGAGAGATCACCGCGACCCAGTAACGTCTGAGCCGCATCTCTCAAATCCCGTAGGGTTGGCGCGCTTCCTCCATACAGGGCGGCTAGCGCTTCGGCAAGCCGAACGGCTTCGATCACTTCCGCGGTTGAACGATGGTTCCCCGTTTCCCTCATCCATCTGGCAATCGATGATAAATAATAATGGGGCAGCTCTTCCAATGTGTTGGTCCGCATGCGATCCCACATCATCTCATAATAATTCGGCGCATTATTGCCTGCGCCGTAACCCGACATCGAAGATAATTTATAGTAAGAGTAAGGCATAAGCGTTAGCTTTGTCTTACGGGATGGCAGCTGTGCCCACTCTTGATCCGTCATCAGATGGAAATCTTGCGCAAGCGCAGCCGCATGGTATGCTCCGCAGACGACAACAATGCGGTTCGGTTCATGACCTGCGGCAATCGTGTCTTGAATTTGCCTCCGCATAAAAGCCTCACGAACTGCGTTATAGGCGTATTCCACCCGTTGATGTTGTTTCTCATCTTCCTCCGTCAGTTCACGCATCTGTGTGGAGAAAGCAATTATCGCATCCTGATAAGCTCCCTTATTAGGATTGAGCTCATAATTACGTTCCCAGTACATATCGTAATCATACTCGCCTGCAATCGCAGCGATTCGACTGTAGATGGAAGCGTCATGGAGAGAATCGGATTCGGTACGCTCTTCAGTCACCGTTTCTTCATCTTCCATGTTCTCTTTCGCTTCCAACCGTAGCTGCTGCATTGAAACAGTAACTGAGGACGGCAGGTCGATAAAGGCGGCATGAGCTCCATTCTCAGCTGCCCATTTCATGGCTTGAAGCTCTGGAGAATAAGCAGCGAATGGCCATAATACCGTTCGAACAGGGACATCCTCCGTAAAAGCGAGAATTGCAACGGGAGGAGTCGTGTGCAGATTCGTTAAATGATGAATCTCCGAGTTCGCATCCGATGGCCCTTCAATGAGTACGGCGGTTGGCTGTACTTCCTGCAGCAGCTCTAGCAGATGCAGGGAGCCGCCGGGAGACAGATGCCGCACACCAAATATATGTACAGCTGCCGTCGCTACGCTATTCACTCGTTCATCTCCTTACAGGCTGTGTATAGACCTCGCCATTCTGCGCCACGCTTTTTCATCACATTGTCAAGATACTCTCTCCAGACCAATTTATCCTTCACGTCATCCTTGACAATAGCACCCTGTAATCCTGCGGCAAGATCTTCATCCGTAATCTCGCCGTTGCCGAAACTCGCTGCTAATGCCATGGAGTTCGTCAGTAGAGAAATCGCCTCTGCCGTAGAAATCACGCCCGCTGGAGATTTCAGCTTCTCTTTCTTATCCAATGTCATCCCGCTGCGCAATTCCCGGAAGATAGTTACCACCTTGATAAGCGCCTCATCTGCAGGAACAGCGGCTTGCAGATCATATGAGGAAGCAATTTCACGTACTCTTTTCTTCACAATTTCAACTTCTGTATCCATATCGCTTGGTGTCGGCAAGATCAGAATATTGAAGCGACGCTTAAGGGCAGCCGACATCTCATTGACACCCCGATCCCGCGTGTTCGCCGTCGCGATTATCGAGAACCCTTTCCGTGCACTAACCTCTCGACTGAGCTCCGGAATCGAAATCGTCTTCTCAGACAGAATCGAGATAAGCGCATCCTGGACCTCAGAGGCACATCGTGAAATTTCCTCGAATCGTGCGATACCGCCGGCTTCCATCGCCCGCATCACAGGGCTTTGCACAAGCGCCTCCGGTGTCGGTCCATTCGCGAGCAGCATGGCATAATTCCACGAATAACGAACATGCTCCTCACTAGTACCCGCCGTCCCTTGAACAACAAGGTCGGAATGTCCATAAATGGCGGCAGTTAGATTTTCGGATAACCAGGATTTAGCCGTACCTGGCTCCCCAATTAACAGTAGCGCCCGATCGGTGACCAGTGTCGCGATGGCCATTTCAATCAGTCGTTTGTTGCCGATATATTTCGGTGTGATCACCGTTTTACCGACTTTGCCTCCGGTAATGAATGTAAGCACGGATTGTGGTGACATTTGCCAGCCTACGGGGATCTTCCCTTTATCTGCTTTCTTTAAAGCAGCTATTTCTTCCTGATATAATTGCTCAGCTGGCAGCCGCATCATGTCTTGCCATTGCTCTTGACTCGTAACCATGTTCCCATCTCCTCTTGTTCTTCATTCTGTTCTAGTTAAAGCGATATGAAATTACACGGAGTCCGCCACGACAGCTTCTTGCTTCTTTCTCTCCATCTCATTCCATACATACTGCAGCTGTTCGCGAGCGGTATACCGATATTTCTGGATCATAGCAGCCAGACGTTCTTGATAAGTTAATGGCAGCTTATACAGATATTCCAGCACATGGCCTTCAAACGCATAAAGATTACCGCTCCGCTTTTGTTCAAGTACATTCATGAGCAAATCCGATTGGATCGAAGCATCAACACCCGCACGTTCAAGACCAAGAAGCAGAATGTCAAAGGATTGATGTCGCAGATCCGTCATATCATGTATCCGCTTTAGTAGGAATGACTGCGATTCCGTATGGTCCGGCCGTGCGAATACGCAGACGAGATGAGTGGCTTGAACCTCAATCAGCCAATCTAACCATCGCGAATCCCATAGCTGTGCGACCTGATCTACAGGCATCATTTCCACTTTACGAAGATAAGAATTCTCTTCAGGGGAACTCCACAGATTAGGGTAGAGCTGATACGGATACGCAATCACTTGCTGCTCAAGGATAGATAGGAACTCCTTCAGCTTTTTCTGGGTCTCCTTATTGGTCTTCATCTTCCATTTGTTACGTACGGAATGTACATAGTGTTCATACAACTCGGATGGCGAGAGCAACCGAAACGACGCACGGAAGGCATACGATAGATAACGCGTATTGTGTTGTTCCAAAACATATAGAGCTTCCAATGCTTCCAAGGAATTTTCGTGTTCCAAGTAATAAGCTGCGGCATCCAAAATATCCAGTCCGGCAAAAGAAATATACAATGCATATTGTCTTGTTACCTCAGTGAATAGTTCATATAACGTATCGCTTCGTTTCCCTTCCAAAGCGGTGAGAAAGTGTTTTATTTTTATCTGTGATGCTTCAGTCTTCTTCTTATCATCTTTGTGCTCTATTGCATGCTCCAGCTGAGCACCGAGATCCCGAACCAGCCAATCCGTTAATTGTTCCGAGCTGCATTTGGCTGCGGCTTTAGCTGCGATTTCAATGTCCTTGCCCGCAAAAGCTTCATAGATCCGTTCAACCGCTACCTCGGAGTTCATTTCTGCTAGGGTTTGATAGGCAGCTTCACGAATCGATTTCTTCTTGTCTTTCGTCCAAGACAGCAATGCAGACTCATAGGTGGCATGAGCAGCTAGCAACCGAATCGCCGTCAAGCGAACTTCCTCGGACCCGGATTCGGCTGCCTGGAAGATTAGATCTATCACGTCTCCTCCGCCTGCCTGCCCGATCACTTGAAGCTTACGGCTCTCGACCCTGCCTCCCATCGGATCGAAGCTGTCGATCAAATATGGAATGACCTCAAATCCGTAGGAAGGTAGGATCTTCTGCATTGCAAATTCGGCGATCTCCGAATAGGGATCTCCAATTGCTCGAATGGCAAGTGGCAACAGACGAAGATCCCGGAACATACCAACATCGTATGCGTGAACAACCACCTCATACCGATTGCTTCCTGTCGTCGTAAGCGCTGCCTCCACAGCAGCCAGTTTGCGATAGGATAGAAATGTAGAGAAGGATACGGGACGATTTTCTAGCGGTCTTAGTTCCCCCTGCGGTGCTGTCATGCCTTGTGTACGAAGAACGGAAGTCAGGAGTAGATTCAAATCCTGCAGTTGGTCTGCAGATTGATAGTTTTCGATATCCGCTGGCTCAATCAGAGCCGAAATCCCTTCTCCTAATCTCTTATAAATCGGAGCCCGCTCACCAAGCTGCTGGAATTGCGGCAGCATCCGCTTTAACCGATAATCACCGAGTGCCAGATCACTTCCAGCGATGAAGATTCGGCGCAGCACTTGATGCAGCTCTTGTAACAATGCTGTACTCATGTTCATTCCTCCTAATACAAGAGACGGAGCATTTCCGCATCTTTCAATATCGTTAAGGGCATTGCCGTTAGCCGCCCTGTGTCCATATCGTGCTCGAACTGAACCAGCATGCTGACATCCTCCAATTGCGATGCTGACAAATACTTGAACAGCGGAAGGGTCCGATGCCCATTGGATGTTTGATCCCGTAATACAAGATGTTGGCCGGATTCATCTACAATGACGACTTCATCTTGATTGGATTGCATAACCTCGGCCACATGAAGCAATACGAGCGGATTGGCGTGACTTAACGGATTCTTCAACTGATTTTTTACTTTTTTGATGACATCTGCATACGATCGTTGGGCATATTTGGATAAATCGACGACTTCATGCGAATCGAGCTTTCTAGCAATCAACTCTTCAAAGCGTACTCTGCGGTTCATATCCCCTGGATATTGATATAAGGAGGGAATGCACACAGCATCAAAGAAGCTGTCTTCTTCACGCATCAGCTTCGCCGCTTTGTATGGCCGATAATGAATAGTGCGATGAATCTCACCGCTGTCCTGTTCCAACCAATAGCCTTCGTCAACAAACTCTTGTCTTGCCGAATCGTCATAGCTCACAAATGCGAGCTGGACCAACTCTACTTGTTCCTTCATCAACCCGTATTCCTTGAGATCCGTAAGCTGCCACGCATGTCCCAACCATTCCTCGATCGTCGATTCATGGTCTAGCGCCAATGTCGGATCTTCTAATTTGCTTGTTAAATAAGCGCGTCCTTTTTTAATAAAAGCGTGCATCACGGCCAATTGCTCCACGACATCCGTGTATACTTGCTCACGATCATCTGCTTCCGAGAGCAGCAAGGTAAGCCGTCTGAGCTCCGTTTGCGCACCCGTGAGATAATAATTCCCCATTTGCTTCACATGCTCTTGCATCGTCTTGATCACTTTCTTATCAATAGTGCCAAGACCATTCCGAATCATAGATCGCAACAACTTCTCGAGTACATCCAATCCTTCAAGCTGTGATTGGACTTTTTTCTTAAGCGCCGTCTTGTTCACCTTTTTCGGCTTGGGTTCCGCCCCTTCACTAGCCTGTTGCGACTTCTTCTCTTCCCGCTTCTCCACCTTTTCCCGTTTGATGACAATGTCTTCCGGCACTGTGGCGCCAGTGAATGTTTCTCCCCCGACGTAGGCATATAATAGTCCCAATGCATGCTTGCATGGTAATTGCCTGCTTGGGCAAGAACAACGTAGTATCGGTTTTTCAGGTTGGATAAAATCTGCTGAACATTGGTAATTCGAGCTTCCGCTTCCTTTACATTCCCCGAATAACAACGTACCATCTTCGGAATTATGTAGCTGCACAAAACTGCGTTTCTTGACTAGACCTTGCGCATTTTTTATGGCTGCTGCATTCGAAGCTAGCGAATCCACGTAGGATGTTGTAATTTCAATCAAGGTTATCGCTCCTATCTCTCTTACTTCATGACTACTTTATCAACGTACGTCGGATCTCTTATAAGTATGAATGGTTGAAGCCCACTCATCTTCCACTTTATATCGATCAGGAACTTTTGGCTAGTGAACATCTCTCTACTTTTAATGGGTGATGCGAGACTGGCCAGAACAAAATGGCGATCGCCCCCGGTTCAATACCGTAGAGCGATCGCCATTTTATTAGATATACAGTTCTTTTATAGCATAGACAAGACGGCCTTTGGAACTTTACAAACGACGCTGTAAGCGGGGTTGAACACATTCGCCACTTCGTATTCCACAGCCTGGCCAAGAAGCAGACTCGCTTCCGAGGCAGTCAGACCGAAGTCTTTCGTCAGCAAAGACAGCATTTCCGTCGTTGCGTGCTGTAGAGCTTGGTCAAGTGGCCTGGCGTTGCCGATGCAGAACCAATGCGTGTCCGATTCGCCTCGCGGCCAACCGATCTTTTTCCCCTTCAATAACCGAACGGTGAACCGGACGTCGAGCGATATTTCCACTCCGGTGCCTACAATTTCCCCACAGCCTTGAACGGCATGCCCATCCCCGAGAAAGAAAAGCGCCCCCTCCGAAAAAACCGGAAAATAGACGGTAACACCGGCTACAAGACCTTTATAGTCCATATTCCCGCCGTATTCCCCACTCGTCACCGTTGAAATCGCCTGATCTTTCGGAGGAGCAACGCCAAAGCAGCCTAGAAACGGGCGCGCTTCCAGCTTCAATCCGGCCAAACCGGGTGTCGGCTGTTCCAAAGCAACCCAAGCTTGCTCAGAGTCCACAGACCAACGGATGATTTCGAGCGGTGGCAAGGCTGCGGCAGCTTTGGGATCGACGACGTTCGGCGCCAGCACGTTGGACGTCCAGCCCCAAGCCCGGCTAGGCACCATCGATTCAAGCCGTACGGCAAGCGTATCGCCGGGTTGCGCCCCTTCCACATAGAAAGGTCCCGTCATCGGATTGCTGGGCAGGGCGGCGCTTTCTCCCTGATTGTCCCAGCCCCTGGCGTCTACTGTAGATGTCACGACGGTATCGCCGTCGGCAATTTTGAGTACAGGCTCGTGAGCCCCTATGGTGTTGTGGAACTGCTCGGGTTGAAAATGATGTACAGCCATCGTTTCGTCTCCTTTAGATCGAGGAATCTTCCTTGGCTTTCACATTGCTTCAGAGCATCGACAATTTCGATGGGGTTGTAATCACCCTTTATCAGGAGATTTCTTCAAAGTCACACTAACTTCCGAAACGCCATTTACTGGATCACCATAATCATACGATGCGAAAAGACTTCCCTTCTTGTATGCATTTGATTCGCCAGTCGGTGTAAATCCTGCCGATTCCAACGTGGTTTGCAGCGTTTTAATATGGGCGTCTCTGCTATCAATATTAACGTAGTACTTATACATCAGCACATCTTCCAAAGCTGTAATATCAATCTTTTTCGGCTGAGTTCCGATCGATGCACTAAAATCTGGTACATCCTTATATAGATCAGTAACCTTGTTGATAAGAGATGGGTCAAACACATATTTTACTACAGGTTCTTTCTTTAAATCGGGTAAATTCCCGTCCGATGAATGTGCGTAGACCACTGTCAGATCTTCGTCTATGCCATGTTCAACCGACCATGCGATGAGCGTGTTATCGCTTGCGCGGCCATACACGTCATTCTCCGTTTTGCCAAAAATCTTGTTGATTATAGTGCTGTCGGTAATCGGCGCGTAACCCGCGTCTGATAAGATTTTCGGAACATCTGAGAGTGGGCTAGTAAGTTTGTATGCCATTGTCAGTTTTTGATAACTGCCATCAATCGTCGCAAGATAAGGCTGTAAATCGACTAACGTCGGCGCTTTTTTGTAAGTCTCAATAACTTGACTGATCGAAACCACATTATCTGTTTCCGATGGTTGGGTTGTTGGGGTTTGAGTCTTGGATGGAGCCGGCGTGTTTTCCACCTTTATAGGCGGTGCGCTTGTATCAGTTGAGCAAGCAGTTATTGCCATGAGCACCATGGTTAAAGTAAGTAACGTGCCTAACAATCTACATGTAAAACGCCAAGTTGAATGACCATTTTCTGTCACAACGAACTTCATAAGAGACCTCTTTCTCGTTTGCCCGTATGCTAAACGTATAAGTTGATTAATCGATCTAAATTATAATCCAAAAATTTACATACGTCATTAAGAAAATTTGTCATTTTATGGAACGTTGTGTTGCATTTGCCACCCTTTATAAGAAGTACATTTTCAAATTTATCTTATATTCATATTAAGGAAATTAGGCACTTTGACTCGCTATTCCGAACATCAATACATGATAGTTCACGACCCTTAGACCTTTTGGTGTAGCATGTCGGTGAAATATTTCCTCCACATCTTTTAAGCATTCCTGCCAGACGATTTTTTTCAATGATTCCTTCTGGCCAAAACATTTCTTGATCAGTACATCCTCCGGGCTCGATAGATACTCAATCTCTTCGAAAATTTGCAGTTCGACATTCTCTAAATTACTTTCGGATAATTGGAGTTCAAACTTCATTTTAATATCGTCTAGGTAGTTTTCTGGAAATGGAGCATACAACCCCGGAAAGAAACTTCGAAGCCCTCCGTCTGTCCCACAGTGATGCAATCCCAACACTATACCGCCTGGCTTAATAATACGATAGCCTTCCTCTATTCCCTTATGGAAAAGCCAAGGTCCTTTTTTCGTATAAACGATGTCAAAGTAATCATCGGGAAATGGTATTGGGGTGTCGGCATCCACGGTAAGAAATGATACGGATTCGACGGTGTCCTCTTGCGCCGAAGCAATGTACCCCTCAACGATGTCGATCCCCACGACTTCTTTTGCTTTGTGAGCAAATCTCTTCGTGAATTCCCCATGACCGCAGCCAACATCCAGCACTCGCGCGTTCTCATTTAGGAATTCCACAATTTTATCCGCTAAGATTACCTCGGCTCGTGGCTCATCTAATACCGACTTCCACGGATACTTATATCCACCATCTTCCGAAGCCAAATTTGCGTGCCACTCTGCAGTCTGTGGTGCAATCCATTCGGGATGTTTCATTGGGTCAAATAATAGTTTTGACATGCCAACAGCTCCTTATCTAAAGTATCTAATACTAATGATACGGAAAATTATATATGGGGTTTCAGTTCATACAATCTGTAATTTAAAGCTCCAAGGAATCATTCCTTGGAGCTTTTTAATGCTTATGTCTGGCTTAGATTTTGATGGCTTTGATCATCTGTCGGATCGAACCGAGATGGTAGGCGGAGTGAGCGATCGTCCCCAATAGACCATTCGATGTCTGTTCATCTAAGGAGTCAAGTAAATCAATCTTTTTAAGTAGTTTTGTGTATTCTTGATGCAGTTCGTTATTAATCTGTGTCCATGTGATTTTATCAACGTTTGTGATTTTCCATGATGCTTCCCAGTCCTTCTTAGGTTCTTCTTCATTTAAGTAGGAATTCGCAACCCATAAGTAATAGCGAGTGTGATCCGTTTGTGCGGCGATTGTCGTACCATTGACAGAAATCGAAGCATCTTCTGCTGATATTTTTTCAAGCGTTCCGAATAAACCACTACCAGGTTTCGATTCTGTGTACCAGCTTGCGTTTTTTTCAGGTCCTTCAAATGTTTCCCTCAACAATGTTCTAACAGCTTGCAACATCGGATTGTCCATCTCAATACCTCCTGAAAATGTTTGTAACCATCAAAATCAATTAAGATGGTTATAATTTAACTGAATTGCTTCTAACTGTCAATATGCATTATGATGGTTATAGTAAAGGAGTTTTGAATATGTCGGAAACGAACCCTTATATGATGGTCGGAGAACGTTTGTGTATGGATTTCATCAATACCGTAAGTTGGCGGGAAAGTGCTGAAAAAAGGCGGGATTGGTTTACAAGTTACGCCAAATTGGTCGACTGGTGCATCCATGCTGAAGTCTTGACCGAAGAACAAGCAAAAGCTCTTCTTTTAAAAGCGGAGGAGCAACCGTCTGAAGCGGGAGATGTTCTGAAGCAGGCAATCGAAATGCGGGAAGTCATGTATCGAATTTTCAAATCCATTTCAAAAGAAACATCGCCCCACTCACCAGACTTGGAACGATTCAATGAATTAATGAGTCACTTCTATCAAACTCTGCAAGTAATCCATGAAAAAGATCATTACACTTTGAAGTTCAAGTATACCGAAAAAAACTTGGGCACTATGCTCCCTCCGATTTTGCAATCTGCTGTAGATTTACTCGTTTCCAAAAACGAGCTGGAACGAGTCAAACAATGTGAGGGAGACCCATGTGGATGGTTATTCTTCGATACGAGCCGGAACCGGAGCCGCCGTTGGTGTTCAATGGCCGATTGCGGCAATCGTGCCAAAGCGCGACGATTTTACCAAAAATAAAAGTGACCATAATCGGTCACTTCCCCTCAAAATATTATGAAAGCAATCCTACGTCTTGCTTTTACCTGCTTTCACGTACTTTAACTGTGCAACGATAATGACGCTGATGATGACAAGCAGAAACCACGAACTGATTTTACCAAACCCGACGAGCTGCCATTTTTCTAGTTGGTTGGGATATTTCCAGGCGCCGAAAAATGTTGTGATGTTCTCTGCCAACCATATGAAAAATCCAACTAGCAAGAAGGCAATCGTTAGTGGCATCCGGTAAGTCTTCGTACGAACAGTGTAATGAATCCGAGTTTTCCAAAAAACAATAACCACAAGTGCCATGAGCCACCAGCGAAAATCTGGAATAAAATGATGAGTGAAAAAGTTTAAGTATATCGCAGCTCCAAGCAAAGAGGCAGGAAGCATTCCCGGCCAGCCGGTCATATCCATCTTGAGCCGCCTCCATACTTGGCACATGTAACTCGCCACGCTTGCGTACATAAAACCGCTATATAAAGGGACTCCGAACAATTTACTGTACCCATGTTCGGGGTATGACCATGACCCCATTTGCACTTTATAAAGCTCCAGAGCTAGACCGATGATATGAAACACGCAAATAACCTTTATTTCATCGAGCGTCTCCAATCCACTGCGGTACATCACGTACTGCACGGCAATCAGCACCAGCAAAATGAGATCATACCTATAGATTAACGGGACGCTAAGCCATTTGGAGATAGCCAGCGTTCCGAATATCGCCACTGGGAATAAGCAGCTCATCGCCTGCTGGTACCCAAAATGAAGCAATCGCAATAGTGATTCCCCGAAAAAAATTTGGCCACGCTTGCTTGATCTAATCCTCGTTGATTGTTCTATTTGCATATTCATTTGAAAGACTTTTTAGTCTTACGGGTAAACGACACAATACCGCTAGCAAGACTAATAACTATACCAATTCCAACGAATAAATAACCTATCGGGATGAGGTAAAACGGTTCTACGAGAGAACCATCTATACCGACTTTAGCACCGATAATACGATAAGCAATTAGACAAGCTATTCCTACAATAAATAACATTAATGCTGGAATATATTTTAATTTCATATTGATCACAACCTCCATATTGTATCTTTTGAATACTCCAGTATATCCCCGGGTTGGCAATCGAGCACTTCGCATATTTTATCCAAAGTTGACAGGCGTATCGCCTTCGCTTTTCCGTTTTTCAATATGGAGATATTCGCCATCGTCAGTCCCACTTTCTCAGAAAGCTCCGTAACGCTCATTTTCCTTTTAGCCAACATGACATCGAGATTGATAATAATCGCCATATAAACACCTCAGATTGTCAAATCATTTTCTGATTTGATTTCAAGTGCATTTTTTAATAGTTCTTGTAAAACAGCTGCAAAAACTGCGACTGCCGAAGTTGCGAAGATGACAATTGCTCCCATTATAGCGATTGAAGACTGCAAACCGTTCTGGAACCACAGGAATATTACACCAATTGCATATAGTGCGACGATCACAATGGCACAGTATCTTATGTGTTTCAAAGACTCTACCGCCAATTCAGAAAACGCATTTTTTCTTTCGATATACTGCAATAGTTTTAAAGCCTGATACAGCACAATATAAAACGGTATGGCTGTGATGTACACGAAAACAAGCACAGGATACCTCAAATAGGCATAATCAGGATTCGACTCTGCCATGTTTCTGGCATAACCCGGGAACCAGTATATACACGATAAAAGTGCAATAATGCCAAGGGTCACAACCGCCAACTTCAAAAAAGTAGTTTTGCCTCGTATCATAGGGCACCTCACAATTGAATATTGGTAACAGATTATCACGATATTTATCGTAAATCAATAAAAAATTATTGTATATTGCCAAATATATATTGAAAAGTAGGAGATGAAATTACCATCTGCCCATTTGTTATGATCATAAAAAAGCAGTGATCATCGAGATCACTGCTTGCTCAGATCGTCTATTTAGTTGCTTAAATGATTGCAAAAACACCGGATATGGAAAGAATTAGACCAGTTGTCCCCTAATCATCGTCCATTTTACTTCATACTTCTCATCGAGGAGGACAAAATCCGCATCGCAGCCGAGTTCAATTTTCCCCTTGTTCGCCAGACCTAGAATACGTGCAGGCGATGTCGAAGCCATCTGTACAGCATCTGTGAAGGATATTCCATTCTCTACGGTTAGTCGCAAAGCTTCATTCATCGTCACCGTGCTCGAAGCCAACGTACCGTCCGCTAGCCTTGCAATCCCCTCGGATACAGTGACATGGTGCCCGCCAAATAAGTATTCTCCATCGCCCACTCCCATCGCTTGAAGCGCGTCTGTAATGAGCACCATCCCCTCAGGTCCTTTGATGCGATGCATCAGGCGGAGGATCGCAGGATGAAGATGGACTTGATCGACAATCGCTTGTAAACTTACATGCTGTTCCTCGAATGCGGCAACGATCAGACCGGGGTCTCGATGATGAATCGGTCTCATTCCGTTAAAGCAATGTGTCACATGACTTGCACCTGCTCCAAATGCTTCCTTCGCTTCCTCATACGTGGCGTCGGAGTGCGCTACAGCAATAACAACCCCTTGATCCTTCAAGTAGGAAATCAGCTCTAATCCGCCAGGTAATTCTGGAGCAATCGTCACCATTTTAATGAGCGAACCGGCTTCTTGGAAAATAAGCTTCATTTCATCGAGATCAGGATGGCGAAGATACTTCTCATTCTGCATTCCTTTACGCTTCGGATTCAAATAAGGCCCTTCCAAGTGAATGCCGGCAATCCTCGCACCTTGCTCACGGCCGATCACTGATTTTACGCTGCGGATCATGTTTAGCAGATCATCCATCGTTGAACTTACGGATGTTGCTAAGAACGAGGTACACCCGGTTGCAGCACATGTGCGGGATACTTCTTGAATACTAGCCTCAGTACCATCCATCATATCGTAGCCATTGGCACCATGGATATGAACATCTATCATTCCAGGGATGAGCCACATCCCATTGCCATCTATCCGTTCGTACCTCTCATCAAATTGCAGGGCTTCTTGCGTATCAATTCGCTCGATCTTTCCATCTGCGACCCAGACTGTAGCGGAAGGTAGTATTTGATGCGGAAGCAATACGTTGACATGTTGAATGATATTATTGTTCATCTCTACTCAACTCCGTCCTGAGGATAATTTGTTGTACATTCAAACAATGTGATATTTTTCTGATCCAATACTTCTCTCATTTCGTCAGAAATGGATTGATCTGTCACGATTATATCCACGTAATCAATGTCTAACTTAAATCTTGATTTTGCCGCGAATTTCGAATGATCCACAACAAGGATTACTTGATCTGACTGCTTGGCCATTTCCTTCTTCACTCGAACATCTTCTTCATAGGGATAATAGAGTCCGTCTGGCTGAATAGAAGTTGCCCCAATATACGCCTTATCTGCTCGAATTTCACTAATTTTATCGATGATAGAAGGACCATATAATATGCGATTCTGAGTATGCAGATAGCCACCAAGTACATAAATGCTCAAATCATCTCGTATGGAGAGAATGGCTACATTATCAATCGAATGTGTAATAGCTGTAATCTGTTTCGCCTGGATATGTTCCGCGACAAATTGAACCGTTGTTGATACGTCCAGGAACACCGTCTCATGATCGTGAATCAGCTTAGCTCCAAGCTGACCAATATGATTCTTACTGGTAGATTCCTCAATGAGACGATCCTGATAGGAAGAGAGCACCTTCTGAAGTTCTGGAAGAGCTACTCCTCCATGCGTCCGTATAACAACACCTTCTTGAACCAATTTGACAATATCCCTTCGCGCCGTATCTCTAGATACTTGAAAGATCGAGCATATCTCCCCAACGCTCATTGATTGATGCTGTTTTAAGTAATCAAGAATCTTCAATAATCTTGCTTCTTGAAACACCTGAATGCACTCCTTAGTTAAGCATTCTAATTTATGAATTAAGTATATATAAGTGTTTTATTGATTTCAACAAGTATTTATAAGTCAAAAAAGGATCCGCCACATCGTAGTAGATCCTTTTCGCTTATTTTCTAAAAAAATTTGTCAAGTGATTGAACATCATTAGTAAGGCTTTCCTTCGTCACCGATCTAAAAACACACATAATTTGAACTGGTCTGGAATCAATATGAAGTATAGGTGGTTGTGTATGGAAAGTAATTGCGATGGCGGGATAGATCCGGGTCAATCGCAGGAAAATGTTTTTATCTGCTCCATGAATTCTTAATATCTTGACTTCAAGATAATTCGTGCTATACTTACTTTTATAAAGCTGCTAATTATTAATAAATGTGTTATTGGAAATAATAAAAATAAATATTAAAGGAGCAATTTTCATGAAGAAACAAACAACAGGAATTCACCACATCACGGCATTTGCTAGAAATGCGCAAGAAAACATCGATTTTTATGCAGGGATACTAGGTATTCGTCTTGTAAAAAAGACAGTGAATTTCGATGCGCCTGAGGTGTATCATTTTTACTTCGGCAATGAAAACGGAAATCCCGGAACGATTATGACATTTTTCCCTTGGGAAACGGGACGGAAAGGCCGCATCGGAGGCGGACAAGTGGGAGTAACTACGTTTGTCGTGCCAACGGGCGCAATGGACTTCTGGGAAGCGCGATTGCAACATTTCGGTGTGCAAATTACCCGAAATACAAGATTCGGAGAACAGTTCTTGCAATTCACGGATCATGACGGGCTGCAGCTAGAAATCGTGGCACGAGAAGATGGTCCAAATAGCAAATGGTCTTTTGGAGGAATACCAGTCGACAAGGCCATTAAAGGGTTCGGAGGCGCCGTATTGTATAGTACTCATCCGAAGGCAACTTCTGAATTGCTTGAAAACGTGATGGGACTCGAAGTAATCGGTCAAGAAGGAGACTGGATGCGTTTCAAAGGAAGCGCCGATCTGGGCAATGTAATTGACATTAATATTGCACCAATGGAACGCGGTTCGGGAGGATATGGTACCGTGCACCATATCGCATGGCGCTCTACTGACTTTGAGGATCATAAATCATGGAGAGAGCAGATTGCACAAGCCGGATATCAACCAACTCCTATCGTGGATCGTCAATACTTCAATGCGATTTATTTCCGTGAGCAGGGAGAAATCTTATTCGAAATTGCTACCGATCCTCCTGGATTTACCCGTGACGAGACATTTGAGGAACTTGGTAAAGAATTGAAGCTCCCTGAACAATATGAACCACACCGGGCGCAAATCGAGAAGCTCCTGCCTCCTATCCAAGTACGCGAATTGGAGGGTAACTAATCATGCAGCATATTTTTCAAAAAGGCACTGATCCTTCGAAGCCTACACTTGTCCTGCTCCACGGTACTGGCGGAACTGAGCATGATTTACTTCCGGTAGCGCAAATCGTATCGCCGGAGTCACCTGTGCTGAGCATTAGAGGAAACGTACTTGAGCACGGCATGCCTCGCTTTTTCCGTAGATTAAGCGAAGGCGTCTTTGATGAAGAGGATCTTATCTTTAGAACCAATGAGTTGAATGAATTTCTAAATGAAGCGGCGACCAACTATGAGCTTGATCGCAGCAACTTCATTGCTGTCGGTTACTCCAATGGAGCCAATATTGCCGGAAGCCTCTTATTTCATCACAAAGGTTCTCTAAGAGGAGCAATATTGCATCACCCCATGGTTCCGCGTCGCGGGCTGAAACTTCCCGACCTTTCCGGTACGCCTGTATTTATCGGTGCAGGAACGAACGATCCGATTTGCGCACCTCAAGAGACGGAAGAACTGCAGTCGCTGCTAACCCAAGCGGATGCACATGTTACCGTTCATTGGGAGCAGCATGGCCATCAATTAACGCATACCGAGGTTCATGCAGCCGCATCTTGGTTACAAAGTCAATTCAATCAGGGGTGAGCCCA
Organism: Paenibacillus albiflavus; assembly: GCF_004344915.1. Lineage (GTDB taxonomy): Bacteria > Bacillota > Bacilli > Paenibacillales > NBRC-103111 > Paenibacillus_AM > Paenibacillus_AM albiflavus. Next base: position 26,715 of record NZ_SKFG01000001.1, read on the forward strand.
TGTTAACCATTTATCCAGAGAAGCAAACGGAACGGGATAATTATAAATTGCTCATCGGAAGTATCCTCCCGAGACCGATCGCGTTCATCACAACATTGTCCGCTGAAGGCGTATTAAATGCCGCACCTTATAGCTATTTCAATATCGTGTCTGCCGATCCGCCTATGCTTTCTGTATCCGTTCAGAGAAAAAATGGCGTTCGCAAAGATACTTCAAGAAATATTATGGAAACCGGTTCGTTTGTTGTTCATATATCGGATGAAGATTACATCGAGGCAATCAATCTAACCGCGGCCAATCTTCCGCCCGATGAGAGCGAAGTAGACTTAACTCAACTTACTGCCATCCCGAGCGCCAAGATTAAGGTCCCGGGGATTGCTGAAGCCAAAATCCGCATGGAATGTACGTTAGAACAATCTCTTGCTCTTGGTGGCAATCCTTCTTCTCCAGCATGTGATCTCATTATCGGGAGAATCGTTTGCTTCCACATTGCGGAAGAATTGTATGAGAGCGGGCGTATCGATGCACAACTATTAAAGCCGGTAAGCCGACTAGCCGGCAACAACTATTCGAGGTTAGGTGAAATCTTTAGCATTTATCGGCCCAATTGATTGATCGTTTTGAGCTACTAGAAATAAAGACAGCGACAGTTTATGGACAAAACATAGTCCGAGCTGTCGCTGTTTTATTCGTTATAGGATAATTAGAATTTTATAAAGGTAACTGTAAATTTCGTATAAGCGCCTCTCTCACTTTCCACCTTTATCAAGGCTTGATGCGCTTCGATAATAGATTTGGCTAGCGCCAAGCCAATTCCAACCGAATCATGCTTTTTTGAACCTATTGCTTTGTAGAATCGCTCAAAGATATGCGGCAGTTCCTCTGCATCAATTCCTTCCCCAAAGTCTTGAATCACCAGCTCCGTAAAAATCGGGGTATTTTCGATTTTAATCAAGATTTTACCGCCGGGTTTGGAATGTTCAATCGCATTCTTCAGCAGGTTCAATATTGCTTCCTGCATCCATAGTTTATCGTGAATAACGACTACTTCCTTCGAGGTATCCCAATCAATTGATATACGATGATCAGTAATCATTCTGTCCAAGCGATCTAAAGAATCCTCAATGGTCTCTACCAAATTGGCTGGTTCTTTCTCAAATGAGATGGCTCTTGCATCTATTTTCGCTACCTTTAGCAAATTTTGAATCAAGACATTCATTCTAGAGATTTGTGCATCATTATTTTGCAACAGTTGAACTTGCTGCTGACGCGGTAAGCTTTCATTCAACATCATCTCATTGTATATCGATATCGTTGAAAGCGGCGTTTTTAATTGATGGGATATATCCTGCAGGATTTGTACTAAAAACCCTCTCTCTTCACGCAAATCCTGCATACTTTGTCGAATAATATCTTTCATCGAACGAAATGAAACCACCAGTTTTGCGAGATCCCCTTCTTTGTTTTCATTGATGGCAACCGAGTAATCTCCATCGATTATTTTCTTTGCAGCTGAAGTAAGCTGTCTAATTTTATTGAAGAACATCTTTTGCTGCATGTAGCTTACCAAAAGCAGTATACATCCGAAACAAACCAATCCCCAATAAATAAATTGACTATGGCGAAAAATATGGTTATTTAGAAGTGGAAAAAGCTGCGACTCCAAATCTTCATGCAAACCGTATTGCCTTAAGATATCCTTTCCTTTTTCCTGATACTGAATTGAATGAATAGAATGACTTGTTAACACTTTCATGATTTCCGCTTCATTCTCAGGATTTTGTTCAACCAATCTTGCGGTAATTTCCCCCCAAGTTGTAATGGAATCGCTTTTCAATTGATTGTAAAACAGTTGATGTATGATAACTTGATAAACAGTAAATAGCGTTAGCAGAACGACCAGTATCGCTATAAAGCTTTTCAACTCGGTATTTTTCATCATCTTACTCTCTGCTCACATCCTTGCTCCAACGATAGCCTAATCCTCTTTGCGTAATGATATACTGTGGATTTTTGGGATCATCTTCTACCTTGTCTCGTAAACGCCTTATGTATACAGATAACGTATTTTCATCAAAAAAAACTTCATTTCCATCCGTTATATTTAGCAGGAGTTCATCTCTTTTCAATGCTTTGTGGGCGTTCATCATGAATGTTAAGAGAAGCTTATATTCTGTATTCGTTACTGGAATGCTTTCTTGATTCTTGAACACTTTGACTAGGTTCATATCGATTTTGATATTCTCAGATGTAAAGATCATCGAAGAAGTTTCCAGCTTCGCTTGCTTGCGCAATTGCACTTTCACTCTGGACATGAGTTCCTTCACTCGAAAGGGCTTCGTGATATAATCATCTCCTCCAATATCCAGTCCCATGACCACATTTGCTTCTTCATCAAGGGCGGTTAAGAAAACAACCGATGTATCACTTTGATTTTTGAAATGCAAACATAAATCATAGCCATTTCCATCCGGAAGGCCGATATCTAGAATAATTAAATCAAAAGGATGATGATCAAACTGATGCTTAGCTTCTTTTACACTAGAGGCTTTGATCACCTCATACCCCTCATTTTTCAATGAAAATTCGATGGCTAGACCAAGAGCTTCATCATCTTCAACAAGCAATATACTACTCAACGTGTGCCCTCCTTCTCCTCTTTCTACTTCAGCCACTAGCCAACAAATTAGAATAGCCCGACTATGCACATAGCCAGGCCTTCGGTATTATTCTTCCCTGATCACATCAATAATATTGTCTTTTTGAATTTTTCGCAGCGGAATCAGGACAGATAAATAACTGATGAACAAAGCGGATGCAAACGTAATGAAACAAGCCATATAAGGGATCGTCCATTCATGCTTTATGATACCAGAAGCAGCCAAATATAGGATATAAGAAAGTATACAGCCGAAAAAGATCCCTTGTAAACTTCCAGAAACTCCGTAAATCAACGCTTCGTAGATAATCATCTTTTTTAAATCTTTTTGTGACATGCCTATGGATTTTAATGCAGCAAGTTCTTTTCGTCTGATTATGATGCTGATCGTAATCGTATTGATAATATTAACACTACCAATCAAAGAAATAACCGCAATAAAACTATATGCAAGCACTTTAATAACGAGCTCTGATTCCTTTATTGTTTTATTCTCTTCCACTTGGTTATCGATTGTTATGGAGTGTTTTGTTCCAACGATTTGCTGGATGTTAGCAACTGTCGCGCTAGATTGATTCACATCATTCAATTTGATTCGAAAACTATCGTCCTGTTCAGAAACCTCGGATATATTGCCAAGCGACTTCAATTGCTCCAAAATGGTTTGGCTATCTATTGAAGAATCATGATTGTTTTGTTTCAGATTGATGGTTAGATCCGATTTCGTGGAATCATTTTTCACATATTTGGATGCAAATGCGATATTGATCAGCGACGAGAAAGTAATAAACAAGACACTGCTGATAATGATCGATAAAATGGTTATGGTATACCGATTTTTATTTCTTTTTACATTTTTTAAGGCTAGACTCAAAGGAAACGATTTCGGCTTTTTCAACATGGTATTTTTTTGCTTTTTGATTGATTCTTTTTTGATGGATAACCTGCTGCTAATTGCAAGCAAGGGAGATATTCTGCCTGCAAAAAAAGCCGGATAATAACTGGATGCTAATACAGCCGTCAGGGTAATGATCGAACTGATCAATAGGATCTGCCAATCGATGTGGAAGAACGAGACACTTCTACCGGTTTCTAATAACATGAAGAAAATGAACTGCAGAGCTGCAAGAGCCAATATGCTGAATGCAATCCCAATCGGAATGGCGATAACAGCTAGTACAACAGCTTCTCTCATCACGATTTGTCGAATTTGCTTGCGCGTAGCTCCGATGCTTCGGAGCAACCCAAATTGCTTCATCCGTTCAACGACACTGATTTGAAACGCGTTATAAATGACAACAACAGTCGAGATCACAACAATACTGACTACAATGACGAGCATGGCCAAAACCGATTGATTCGACTGTGGTTTCAACACTCTGATCAATTCTTCATTGATAACCATATTCTCATTATCAGTATATGATTTTATCTCCTCTAAAACCTCGTTAAAATTCGCTTTTTGGTTGATTTCGACTAATATCCTACCTTCTCCAGTTGCAAAATCACGTTTATAGGTTAATAATCGTCCTTCTTTGCTTTTCTGTGTAAACTGGCGATTGTCTAGAAACCCAACCAGTTTATAGGTTTCTCCACCCAATTGAAATGTGTCGCCGATCTGAAGACCTCTTTTTATATAAGGAAGCGTCCATGAATCAACAACTGCCTCATGGTCATTGGCTGGTAATTTGCCATCTAAGAGGCTATAGCTTAAGAACTCCATAGCGTGATGATCAGCGAAATTCATTTGTACAGATATCTCGCCAACCGGAACGATATCACCCTGAGACATCAATCCATACGATTCGATTTGAGGATTGTATCTGATTTTATTCAGTATCGTTTCATTGTAATTGGATATGCCGACATGAAAAGAGAACCCATTTCGCTTTTTGATATTCTCAATTTGGGAGAGCTGTGATCCTTTCATAAACAGACCGATTGTGGAAATTAACGCTACAGAGAGTACGATTCCGACCAAGGTCAAGATGGTTCGTTTGATATTCCCTTTTAAATACCGGCTGCTTAGTTGTTTGTAACTGCTGATCAACATCATTCTCCTCCAGTATTTGTCTTAGTCGCAACTAGCCGTTGATCTGAAATAATGTTCCCGTCTTCTATCGTGATGACCCTGTCAGAAGCCGATGCAATCGATAAATCATGCGTAATCAACACAATGGTTTGATTGTATTTCTTAGCTGTCAATCGCAATAAATCCATGACTTCCTTTGTATTTTTCGTATCTAGGTTACCTGTGGGCTCATCGGCCAGTATCAAATGTGGACGATTGATAAGCGCTCTGCCAATGGAGACACGTTGCTGTTGGCCGCCAGATAATTCGGAAGGTAGATGTGTCCTTCGTTCATGAAGCCCTAGTGTTTCAATAATTTCATCGAGATACGTCATATCGATCTGTTCTTCATCTAATAACATGGGCAAAGCGATATTTTCCTGGACATTCAATACCGGAATCAAATTAAAGAACTGAAAAATAAACCCGACTTTTCTTCTTCTAAATATCGAAAGCTCATCATCCGAATAATCATAAATATTATTTTCCCCTATGAATACTTGTCCTGAAGTTGGCCGATCCAACCCTCCTAATATATGCAGCAATGTACTTTTCCCGGAGCCCGACACACCTACGATGGAGACAAATTCTCCTTGCTGAATCGAAAGATTAATCCCTTTTAACGCATCTACCCTGCTATTGTCTTCGCCATAACTTTTCACTACATTTTCCATGCGTACAACTTCCATACTATCACCCACTCATCACGTAAAGTTCAACCACTTACACTTAATTTTGTACATCAACAAAGTTAACTTTGTCTTCGCTATCAGCATAGACGCTTCTGATTTCATCTAAAACCTTATTAACCTTTTCTTTATTTTTATAATCGAAGCTGTTTTTTTGGAAATGAATCAATGAGATCGTTGACTCTGCCTCATTTATTTGGTTGTATGTTTGATCGTCAACAATAACAAGATCCATTTGTGGTATATAGCCGATCCATGCCTGATGTTTCACATACTGTACGGGTACCATCTGACCGTTCAAATCGATTTGGTTATTCTTCATATCTGCATCGCTTGAGGAGAAGAACAAATTTTTACCATTCGATAATTCTTTGATCGCGGTAACAGGCTCTGAAAGAATAGACGAACTTTCAGGATCTTTTCTGGCTCTAATAATCCCCTTCTTGACGAATTGCTCAGCTGTGGATCGATTTACAACCGAATACTTGATATCTCGGGTCTCAAATTCTTTTCCAGTTTCTTTCTGATCTTGCTCTGACAATTTAGTAGTTATTTTTGTTATAACCATTTTCATTTTGTAGTCGATCATTTCTTTACTTCTATCTTTGTACAGCTCTTTGACTTTCTTCATATCTTGATCTGTGGCGATAACTAAAATTCCATTGGCCGGTTGCGATGGTCCTTCTATATAACGTTTTACTCCGAACCCTATACCTACAAAAATAGCGATTACCAACACGAAAACTATTATTTTCTTCATCCTGACTGCTCCTTTTATAAAAATCATCTGATGTCTGGATTATAGACGACTTTGCTTTACAAGTTAATGACTTTTATCTAACCATTTGACCTGCTCTCTTACATTTTCGTAAGAATTAAAGAGATTACAACTTTCCTTTATGTTATATCAAAAACAGCAAGCTTAATGAAAACAGAGCAGCTGCCGCCAGGCAAACTGCTCCATAATGGGTTGAACTTACGTTACTCGTCAGTTCAAAATTATCTCATAAAATACTTCTGTACATCCAACCAGTTGTTAACTCTAACGTATCCTGTTTCGTTTATATTGTGCGGTGCTGTAAACAAAATTCATCTCATCTAAATAAGGAAAATGTTCCTTTAGCCATTCATATTTCGCGGTGAAAGATGATGGAAACTCCATCCTGCTGTGGTAATGAAAACTTCAAACCGTTCGCTTAAACTCCCGTAAATGTTTCGGAGAAAAATCAGCTATAACTTCGTCCATATCAATTGCGATTCTTTGCATATTGCCTCTCTCCTCTATCTCTTAAACACCATTATACATGTTTTAATTCTTCATATATGTAGAAAACTATAGTAGAATGGATTAGTCTTAAAGACAAGACAAATCTTTATCTATTTTAGGCGGCAAATTATATTGCCAGAACAAAATAATGCTATCTCATCATGAAGGAGCGAATAACATGCAAACAATCGCAGGAAAAGTTGCGTTAATTACAGGAGCAGGCCGTGGAATAGGACGTGCAACAGCAATAGCCTTTGCGCAAGAAGGTATTCACGTAGGTCTTATTGGACGTACGCTTAAAAATTTACAACAAGTAGCAGAGGAACTTAAACAATATGATGTGAAAGTAGCAATCGCAGAGGCAAATGTAGCCGATCTAGACTCAATTACAACAGCGGTTGAATCAATTCGCGGCGAACTTGGTGCAATCGATATTTTGGTAAACAATGCCGGCATTTCAAAATTCGGCAACTTCATGGATTTAACACCTGAAGAATGGACCAATATTATCGATGTCAACGTAAAAGGTGTGTACTACACAACACATGCGGTATTACCCGAAATGATAAAACGCAAAACAGGCGACATCATTAATATCTCATCAACAGCTGGACAAAAAGGTGCACCAATTACAAGTGCATACTCAGCTTCAAAAGCTGCAGTTATCGGACTAAGTGAGTCATTAATGCTTGAAGTGCGTAAGCATAATATTCGTGTTACTACGCTAACACCAAGTACAGTTGCAACTGATATGGCTGTTGAGCTTAACTTAACAGACGGCAATCCAGAAAAAGTGATGCAAGCAGAAGATTTAGCAGAATTAATGGTTGCACAGTTAAAACTTCATCCACGTGTTGTATTAAAACACGCTGGACTTTGGTCGACAAATCCTTAATAGAACTATTCGAAATATCAAGATACTATCTTGCCCGCAAGCTGAAAAAGGCTGCCGATACATTGCTGTCGGCAGCCTTCTTTTGTTTATTATTGAGCTATAGTTTCCTGTTCAATGATATATAATCTTATTATTTTCTTAAAACGTTTTTCCAGTTTGGCGGGAAATCAGACTCCTTCGGATCTTTTAAATGCTTCCACTCTAACAGTTTTACATTATTGGAGTTCATAGGTGATATATCAAATGTAAGAAGATCCTTACCAACGGGAATGTGTGGACCAACTGTAGGAGTCACTTCAAGAGTTATTATAAAATGAAATCCTCGAAATCCATTCACTCGTCGTACGTTAGTTACATTCACAAAGTAAGGATAAACTTCTGGTGAATAATTTAATAGATTTGAATAAATCTCATCTATTTTTTTGTCTATGTGCGGTAAAAGAAACAGCATTAGCATGTCTTGAAACATTAATTCATTTGAATCTTGAGGCTTACCATTATTGACGAAAGTCAGTTTTTCTGATGCCATGACGATATTATAATTTAAGCCGTTCATTAGTCCAAAGATAAGCAAAATGATAAGCATCAATTTCTTCATTACAATTCCCCCCCCATTGTATTGGGGTATTTTATCCGAACATCCATTGATCTATACTCCCTCTATGAGGAATAACTTTACTCATGAAAGCTCGCTTATTCTTAGATATTCAATATAATACAGAGGAGAATTCAAAAGATCATAGAAATGGATAAAGATATTATTAAAAGGAAGTGTGACTGATATGCCCCATGCTAAAGATATTTTGGCCGATCAATTGTTAGCAAATGCAAACGACCCTAGCTTTTACATTCCGTTTTCGGAATCAGTAGCAAACTTATCAGAGGAAGAAGCATTTTGGAAACCCAACGATGAAAGTAACAGTATCGCTGAAATTGTGCAACATCTACTTTACTGGAATGAGACATGGCAATTGAGGTACGAAAAATCACATGTGAATGCTGTTGCGCCAATAGGTGATAATAATAAAAGCTTTATTGTTCCGAAAAATAAAAGATTTGCTGACTTAAAAGAGTGCCTCTTAAAGGTTCTGCTTCAGTGGCAAGATCTATTAACTGAAGAAAAGGTAGAAAGTGAAGTGAATGGTTTCCCAGTGACTGCTAAGTGGTGGGGGATACTAGGAAATATATCCACGCATAACGCCTATCATATTGGACAAATTGTTTACATCCGAAAACAACTACAAAATGACAGGAAAACTCATATTCAATGAGAAAGCGATACACCTACAATACATAAAGCATGAGTAAGCGACGACAGCCGATCCTCGGCTGCCGTCGTGATTGATTCTATCGTACTATCGTACCTATTCGATGATAATATAATTCTCAGCAAATAACGAGTATTTCTTTTTCTCGCTTCTTGATCGCAGATATGATCTTCCCCGAAGAAATATCTCGCTGGCTAATTTAACCGGAAAAGCGGTTGTGCCGCTGGCATTAAGCAATACCCTTCCGCTCGCGAAGTCTTCATAAGTATCGCGTTGATTCTCATAGATGTACTCCATACTTGTCTTTACCCTCACTTAGTGCACTTTTTATATATTCCATTTTGTATAAATGAATTCTCTAATTTGCAATGCAATCTCAGCTGGCAGCGCTAAGGTTGTGTCAATTGTCGGCATCGGCGGATCGTAAGCTGTTTCAGCATTGTCAAGAAGCCACTGAGCGAACTCTTGATGGACTTTGAGCATTTCGTCGGTCCATGTATCTTTGTCAAGACGGTTACGCAATCGGTTATTGCGTGTCTCATCGTCACAGTGTAGGTTAATAAAACATACTTCACTGAAATCGTGGTAAGTATCACACTTTTGTGCGTCCCACGGCATTACCGTTCCACAGATTATTGTGCCAATGTTAGATTTTGCCGCAGCAGCAGCACAATGAAACAACAAATTGTACCGATCCTGGTAATCTAATTTTGTTGATCCGAAATTATCGTTGTCCGTGCTCAAAATAATAAAATTAGGAAATAAACCTCGAAGTTCATGCATTACGGTTGTTTTACCTACACCACTTGCGCCAGTTACAATAAATAGAGGAAATTTTCGTTCCATATATATCTCTCCCTTAAAAACTTCGTTATTGAACAGCAAAAACAAATAAAATAGTGATTGATGGGCAAAGAAAAGCCGTGGATGAACATAGTTCACCCACGGCTATTCGGACGTAGGAATGCCGAAACAAAGGAAATACGTTGTCTCGCCCATTCATTACGAAAGCAGTGATGATTATGGTGTTCATGAGAGGTGTGCACAAACGTAGACAAAGCAAATCAAACCCTACAATAATCAGTAGAGTGCTTTAATCACGTCCATACGTTATTAGTTAAATAAATTAACCTTTAACCTCTGTCAGGAACACAGTCATCATCATCACTGCACATATACCACCATTCACTATTATGTTTCCATAATAAGTAATTCTAAGAAAGTAGTCAATATATTAATTGCGGTTCAAGGCTAGAACATGCGATAATCCCAATGTCCATCACTCTATGTTGATGGAGGATTTTATGTGGATTTGTTCATAGAGAAATGATACATTATTTTGGGATCAAAAACACAGAAAGTTCGTGTTCGATATGTTATTGGGATAACGCGCAAGTCGGGATATACGTTTAGGCTCATATTATTAAACATCTCCCTTCTATGAGATATAATATTGAAGCACATCAGTCTAATTCTTGCTGCTAAATCGGAGGGAATATGCTTGTCATTGCTACTTTTATCTTCCTAGTCACTTTGGTTTTTGTTATTTGGCAGCCAAAAGGGCTGAATATTGGTTGGTCCGCATGCGGAGGAGCACTTATTGCCCTACTCTGTGGAGTAGTTAGTTTTCATGATGTCTGGGAAGTTACTCAAATCGTTTGGAATGCTACACTCACGTTTGTAGCGATTATAATAATTTCACTAATACTAGATGACATTGGTTTTTTCGAATGGTCCGCACTTCATATGGCACGTATTGCACAGGGTAACGGCAATCGCATGTTTGTTTTTGTGATATTACTCGGTGCCGCAGTTGCCTTTTTCTTTGCAAACGATGGGGCTGCACTCATCTTAACCCCTATCGTGTTAGCCTTGGTTAAAGCACTAAAGTTTGATGATCGGTTGATTCTTCCTTTTATTATGGCAAGTGGTTTTATTTCAGATACTGCGTCTTTGCCGCTTGTCATCAGTAATCTAGTAAATATTGTTTCTGCTGACTATTTTGGTATAGGGTTCGTTAAATATGCTAGTCGAATGATCATTCCCACACTCTTCTCGGTTGCAGCAAGTTTGCTTATTTTGTTCCTTTATTATCGACGTAGCATACCGCAACATTATGACTTATCGCAATTAAAGTTGCCTGCTCACGCAATTAAAAACATAAGGATGTTTAAAGTATCCTGGGCTATATTAGGCGTACTCCTCATTGCATATCTAAGTAGCGAGTTTATTCAAATCCCTGTTTCTATAATTGCTAGCCTTGCAGCGATCATCTTTCTCCTACTTGCAAAACAAAGTAAAGAGATTCACACATGGAAGATCCTAAAAGCTGCTCCATGGTCCATTGTTATGTTCTCGATTGGCATGTACGTTGTTGTTTATGGGCTTAGGAATGTTGGATTAACGGATGAGCTCGGTAAAGTGTTTACTTGGATTAGTGGTCAGGGCTTATTTGTGGCTACCATTGGATCTGGATTTATAGCTGCCATCCTTTCATCCGTCATGAACAATCTGCCTACAGTTATGATAAATGCGCTAGCAATTGATGGTGCTAATCCTTCAGGGTTCCTCCATGAAGCTTTTATTTATGCGAATGTAATTGGTTCTGATCTTGGACCTAAGATAACTCCAATTGGGTCACTGGCCACCCTCATCTGGTTGCACGTATTGTCTAATAAAGGCGTTAAAATTACATGGGGTTCATATTTTAAAACGGGGATTATACTGACGGTACCGGTACTATTTATTACACTTTGTGGATTGTACGTATGGTTAAAAATTATTTCGTAAATTCAATATCTGGAGTATTTAAAATGACAAAAAAACAGGTTCATCCAGCAGCTAAAGCTGTTAAATGAACCTGTTGCATGCTCTAAAAAGTTATTTTTTCTTTACTGGTATCCAAATTTCTCCAGTAACATGCTCTGCCGTTCCATAATACATCTCGAAACTAGGGCCTTCAACCTGCTCGTATTCCGATGTCGGAAACCATTCGGAATAAATCCGTCCCCATAACTTTATTAAATCACATTGCGGTTCCGGGAAAATCGCCCACGTTAGTGCCGGGACAGAAATTTTTGTAAATCTCTCCGGAATTTCAAGCCCTTTTGGCAAGAAATAACTCACCATGTATTTAAAAGATGTTCCAGTATGATCATATAATGCAGCGTGCAAGATGGTGTTACTAAAGCGTCCCAGTAATTCATTCATCCCTTCAACACTGCCATCTACATCACATTGTTGACGAAATTGAGCAACTTCAATATATACTTTTTGGGGATCGGAATTGACCAGACCATAAGCTCCAAACATCTCAAATGGCCCTTTTGATTCGATGCGGTAATTCATTTCGATATCTCCTTTAATTGAAATATGAAAGGACATTCGAGGATAGGCTTTTAGAGAAACGCCTTTATCGCGCGCAGATATCGGTATTATCCCATGAAGATTCTTAAACGCCCGTGTAAACGCTTCTGGCGAATCATATCCATATTTCATAGCTACATCAATAACCCTTGCATCTGTTGTCTGCAGTTCAAATGCGGCCAATGTCAAGCGTCGACGTCGAATGTACTCAGATAACGATACTCCAGTAATAAAAGGAAACATTCTTTGAAAATGATAAGTAGAGCAACAGGCTCTCTGCGCTATTTCATCATATGAAATATTGTCCGCTAGATTTGTTTCGATATAGTCCATGGCGCTCTTCATCCTGTCCAACCAATCCATCGGTTTCCCTCCCTTCAAGATAAAATATATCGCAGATGAAAAATGAATGCCGTGCATTTTCTGCACGAAAAAGTCAGCATGTCAATGATAATATTCTAGTTTTCGCTCGTATTTTCAATATTTGGATATTGTAGTTTGCTCACGAATAGCGGACAACACGTTTTCCCAGTGCAGCTTCATCTGTTCCCGAGTTGACGCATGATCCAGATGTTCCTGGTGGAAACTGATCGTCGTTTTGTCTAATTGATTGGACAGCAGCCTAATTTGCAGGGTAGACGGCTCTCTCCACTCCCTCTTCTCCCATCTTAAGCGTAACTGCTGGTACGGTTTGACGACCCGGAATTGGCCAGAAATGCCCTCAGTAGATTGGAAGGTCTCCCCCTCACTAAAGGACATGGACGATACGGTCCCGATCCAGAGCTTCAACCCTTCATCAGAGGTCAAAAATGCCCATGCCTGCTCCTGTGAGATCGGCAACGTTCTCCGAACTCCTACTTGATAGCCTGCCTTTGCCGTTAGGCCGACAATTTTCTTCGATGTGGACTGATTACTATTTCTCATCGTATTCCTTCTCTCCTATATGGTTGTTAGTACTAACTAACATCATCGATAAAAATATTAAGGGGTCAATCCCCTTACGAACAACTCGTTACTGAACTCTATAAATGCTGGTAGAGTTACTTTTGTAATTGTGGTCGCACCGAATAGCTGTGTCATAAAAACACCGTAATTCATCCACATAAACGTGATTGCCTCTGCTTCCGCGTCCGTCTGGATCATTCGATTCTTGCTCTGCATGTCAATAAAATATTTCGTCAGCAATTCTAACAATTTGCGCGGATGCTTCTGTGCTTTCTCGCGGATTTCAATCAAATCGTCGTCCCTTAAGACAATGAGGAACAATTTACGGTTACTATCCATAATTTCATGATACATCTGGCTAATTGTAAGCAGGTCCTTCCTCAGATCCCAAGTAACTTTCTCGTTAAAAATTTGGGTCATTTCAATGGAATAATGATATCGATCAACCGCTTTCTCCAATAAATTGAATTTACTGCCGAAGTTGCGGAACAACGTCATCTCACTGACTCCTGCAGCTAGGGCGATTTCCTTGGTTGATACACCTTTATAGCCTTTCTCGGCCATTAAGTCGATTGCAGCCAGCATCAACTTGCTTTTATTGTCCAATGTCTGCTTGTTTATCAAAACATCATCATCCTTGCATAAACGAATAAATCAAAATCTATCATATATCTCTCATCGTTATAATAACAATGGATCATAATCCGGTTGCCACCTATCGCATATTAAGGAGGTTAATTATGCCTAGGAATAGTACAATTTCAGACTCAAGGACTGCAGTCATTATTGGTGTGTTGTTCATATTTGGACTCGTTACAGGTGTGTTTAGTGTTGTTCCTGTTATAGACGGAACAGACTATCTTGTTAAAGCTTCAACAGATGAGAATCAGGTACTAATCGGAGCATTTTCCCAGTTGTTAATGGTTGTTGCCTATGTTGGTATTCCGATCATGCTGTATCCGATTTTAAGTAAGCATCATAAAGGTTCAGCTCTCGGATCTGTTGCTTTCGGCATCATTGCGGGTGTGTTCATTGTGATTGGTGTCATCATTCTTCTGTTGTTATTAACATTGAGCCAAGAATTTACAAAAGTAGGAGCTCTGAATGGTTTGTTTTTTGAGACCCTAGGTGAATTGTTACGAGAAGGTCGCGATTTAGTAAACCATGTGGCAAACACACTGGCATTTGTACTCGCTATGTTCTTGTTTAACTACATCTTTTACCAAACAAAATTAGTCCCACGTTGGTTGTCAGTTTTGGGTCTTATTGGGTCTACATTGTCCATAATGGCAAGCTTATTATTTATGATTCGTATCATTGATCTGGATTCAACCTACATGATGTTGAACATTCCAATAGCTTTTCAACAATTGGCCTTGTCTATATGGTTAATCATTAAAGGATTCAACCGAGTGGAACGGGATTCTGTATCCAATTAAATTATGCGTTGTTGAATTTCACTGACGATGAGCCATTTCTCGTCGACGAGCTGCCAATTCTCAATAGTGAAGAATCTTGCAACAGTTTTAGCTTTAAATTCGATCGACAAATCGTAGAACACAGCTGCATTCTCCTTGTCTTTTAACCTAATCACTCTATCATTAAAGACCTTCTTGCCACCGAGTAATTGATTGACAGATTCATTCATTCCACTAATTGACTCATCTCTGTTGAACATCATTGGTTTATCTTTTGCATCATTAAAGAACGCAACATAATACTCGTTAGTCATCACTTCCAATGAAGAAGTATCGCCTGTATTCATTGCTTCATGCCAATCTGATATGAATTTGTCATGCATTTTGGTAAAGCTGCTTAATAATTCATCCGTTATTTGGATCATATGACACCACCCTTTAATGTCTAAATATATCCATAATAATTTTCGTCATTTTCGTCCAATATCCTCCTATTTCTTATAAAAGTACAACAAAATAGGACCTAACACATTACAAGGAGCAACTCTCCTTTTATTCGCTATAGCCGGTGTCAATCTCTTTGTAATTGCTGCTGTATGCATAATGAAGCCATTCCCTCAAGGGTATGGCTTCTTTGTGGTGTTGGTAGGAGTGAACTTCACTCTCATTCAGGACAACGCACTCGTTTCTGTTCAAGCTCTGAAGTTGAGTTGATGTCGAATCTGAATTCGAGCATATTCATCGCTTAGTAATAGCGAGACGGCTTGTTCGCCAATTGAAGTCTGATGATAATCCACACTTGGGAAACCTAATATTTCACTTAATGGCGTATTCTCCTCGCCAATAATCTCGAAATCTTGCGGGTAACTGTAGCCGTGCGTCTGGGCGGAAGCTATAATTCCTGCAGCGACTTCATCGCCATTCGTAAAAATCGCATCCGGGACGATCGAATTTCGAAACATGAGGTCGCCAACTCTTTTCCCATCTTGATAGTCGAAGCACTGGTCGAAGAACTGACTCTCATACGCTTCGGTGATGGTTTCTTGATACGCTTGAATACGTAATCGCGTGCTAGGACTCGATTGAAAATCTCTTCCAGAAGTAAAATGTATACGCTTATAGCCTCTGTTCTTCAAATAAGTGAAGACTTCGATATACGCTGCAAATCGATCCGGGAACACAGACGGGACAAGCTCGACGGGGCAAGCCTCGCAGCATACGATTTTTCCCCATTCGGACAAGGCTAAGATTTGCTCAGGATGGAGTGTATGCGAAGTAAGTAGGATTCCATCGATCATTTTCTTTTTCAATAACGTTAGATAGCTACTCTCTATAACGTTCTCATAATACGAAGGCAGTAAGAGAACTTGATAATGCAACTCATGCGCTTTCTTCAGAATGCCGTTAATGAGTTCATCATAACAAGAGTTATTGTTATACGGCACAATGACACCAATGGTATTTGTCTTTCCTTTGCTTAGCTTCACCGCGTTGCCATTCACCGAATAATTCAATTCCTTGATAACCGCCATAACCTTTTCTTGCTTGTCCTTGGCGACATAAGGATACTCATTGAGAACGCGGGATACGGTTGCAATCGAGACACCTGCCATTCTAGCAACGTCTTTGATATTCGCCATAAGGTCCCCTCCCTCTTATTTTGCATATTCGGAATTATTGTAGCATGCCGATGTCTTTTTTAGAATTATAGATTTGAATGCTTGACTTGAAACGCGTTTCATTCTTTACAATGAAAACATCAGCAGGATGATCCCTATTTCTAGAAGGAGGTTAAGGCATGAGAACCTTTGCGTTCGCTTCGTATTCATTGTATTTTCTAGCAGGACTTGTCATTACAACAATCGGTTCTGTGATGCCGCAATTGCTCGCTCATTATGAGCAATCTTATACGGTTGGTGGGCAGTTGGTATTCGTGGGTGCAGTCGGCTTTACTGCGGGCGTGCCAATTTCGGCCTGGCTCATGAAAGTGTTGAAGAAGGAAAAATACGTACTCGCGTTCTCTGCGATCGTCATTGCGATTGCGCAGTTCAGTGTATGGTCACTTCCGCCGTTTGGCTGGGTTGTGGCATTAAATTTCTTGAATAGTGTCGGTACAGCAGCAATCGAGTGCGTTGTTGCAACACTGATGATGGAAGTATTCGTGGGCCGTCGAGCTGTGGTGATGAGTTATCTCGAGGTCTCGTTCGGGATCGGTGCGCTCTGTATGCCGCTCATCGCTAGTGTATTGATTGCAAATCAGGTTTGGCAGTATTCCTTCCTCGTGACGGCATGTCTTGGAATCATTATGGCGGTCATATGGTGCTTCATCTCTTTTGCCAAGGAGGGAACGAAATCCGCGGAATCCTTGGATGCCGCCATTGCATCGCCGCCGATCTTCAAGACGAAGCAGATGAAGCGGTACATTCTCTTCGCATTCGTCTTTTTGATTTTCATGTACAGCGGGATTGAGGGGAGTTTGAATCATTTCATGTCCTCCATCTTCCTGAATCATTTAGAAGTTACCCCTTACTACGCCTCGTTGAGTATTGGCTTGTTCTGGATAGCGATGGTGATTGGCAGGGCTGCTACAGGTTGGATTATTCGAAAAGTAAATTATGCGAGTTATTTGCGTTGGAGTATGTTCGGCACGCTCGCGGTGATCGTCATGTTTGCGTTATCGAGGGATGCTGCCATCGGCTTTATCCTGGTCATCATGATGGGGTTAACGATGTCTGGTGTGTATTCGATCACGATGGTGTATGCGAATCATACGTTTCCCGGCATGACGCGTCTCGTGACCAGTCTGGTTACAGCTTTTGCTGGGTTCGGAGCCGCGGTTTTTCCTGCACTAATTGGATATTTGATGGACCATTCAGGCACGGTGTCTGCACTGTGGTATATCGCTAGCTTTGCGGCGCTCTATTTGATCATACTGCTGCTAGGTATCGGCAGATTCTACCGTAATCAAGCGGGTGTGACCTTAAATTAATGAATAAGGGGAGGACTTAAACATGGATGTACAACTCATTGCCGTAGACATGGATGGCACGTTTCTGAATGACCGCAAGAACTATAATCGAGATCGCTTTCTGGATCAATATGCGCAGATGAAAAGAAAAGGTATTCGGTTTGTTGTGGCTAGCGGGAATCAATATTACCAGCTGAGGTCGTTTTTTCCTGAAATTGAGCATGAAATTGCTTTTGTTGCGGAGAATGGCGCTTATATTATCGATGGGAATGAGGAAGTGTTCACAGCTCGAATGTCTGATGAGACAATTGCGAAAACGCTGGAGCTTCTGAAACACTATCCTTCCTCACAAATTGCATTATGTGGCAAACAAAGTGCTTACATGCGGAATGATGAATCGGATGACTATTATAACTATTCAAAACAATACTACCATCGATTAAAGAGAGTAGAGAATCTAACGTCTATTGAGGACCAATTGTTTAAATTTGCCCTTCGTTTTCCACTTGAAGATCTGAATCAAGCACTTGTGAACTTGAAGCTTGAGTTAGGGGAGGAAGTTACGGCCGTATCATGTGGTCATAGGGATGTGGATATTATTGTGACAGGCATTCACAAGGCGCATGGAATTCAGCTTCTTCAGCAAAGATGGCAGATTGCAAACGATAAGACGGCGGCTTTTGGAGATAGTGGCAATGATGTCGAAATGCTAAGGCATGTACAATATAGTTATGCGATGGAACATGCGAGTGAACTCGTGATAATGTCGGCGAAATATCAGATCGGTTCGAATAATTCTGAAGCTGTGCTGGATGCGATAGACCTGTTATTAGATAAATAAATACTCATGATCTCTCGATCGAAAAAAGGAGCAGCTGCCTCCGGCAAACTGCTCCCTGGTTAGTTGAACTACCGTTCCCCGTTTGTTCAATGAAATTATCTTTCTGATATTAATTTGGAATAGATATTGAGATCATTAAACTTTCCTTCTACTCTTTCATATTGTCTAAGTGTTCCTTCAAACGTAAAGTTGTGCTTTTGTAAAAGCTTTATAGAATTCACGTTTTCGGGGTCGACCTTTGCTTCAATTCGATTCAGCTTTAAAGATGAGAATGCGTGATCTAACAAAGAACAGATAGCTTCTGAAGCGTATCCTCTTCCCCAAAATGATTTAGCAATATCATATCCAATTTCTGCTTTTTCATTTTCAAAATCAAAGGAATTATATCCACAAGAACCTATAATTTCATTTGACTCTTTATTAATTATGGAGAAACGAATTGCCTTACTGTCTCGAGAAAGATCATCAAAAAGATTAATCATCTCTTTTGCTTGATTTTCATTAGTAAAATAACTAACATTCATAAATTTAGTAACATCTGGATCAGACCAAATTTTAAACAAGCTAGACGAATCCGATACCTTCATTTTTCTCAAATATAAACGTTCTGTATGTAACTCTGTAATCAATTCTCTTACCTCCATTATATTTTAATAGTTAGGTTTAAGATATTGATATCTGCGCATAGTTCAGTCCCTTCATTTTTGAAGTTAGTTTCATTATACAAGAGCTTTTAGGATTTATCTACGATCGACTTTTGTTGTAAAATTTTCCGTTAACTTATTTCACTGATAATTTTGAAGCGGCTTCTTCAGCTTCTTTATATGCTTTTTGTAATACTTCATCTCTGTCTAGTTTATCAGTACCTTGCACTCGAAGAATTTGATAATCTTCAATACCAAAAAAATTGAACATCGACTTCAAGTATTTATGCGAATATTCAACTTCGGTATACCAGTCATTATTAGTATAGATTGCTCCACTTCCTTGTATCACAAACATACTTCTTCCATCTTTAAGAAGACCAACTGATCCCGTTTCTGTATATTTAAAAGTTTCCCTTGCAATCATAATATTATCCAAATAATCCTTTAACTTTGATGGCACATTAAAGTTATGAACTGGATAAACAATTACATACTTGTTTGCACTTTTAAATTGTTTTAATACTTCATTCATACGCTCTGTTACTTCTTGTTCTCGATTTGTTAGTTCTTGTCCTATTCTTAATTTTCCCCATGCAGTTAAAACAGTTTGATCTATCATTGGTACTATGTCCTTATATAAGTTAATTTGTTCAATGACTTCATCATTAGAATGCTTCTCCATATAAATTTTCATAAAGTAATTAAATACATTTAGACTAAATGAAGAGGTGGAATCGACTTCTGGATGTGCATTAATGATAAGCAGTTTGCTCATTGGATGTTTTCTCCTTTAAATTTAATTTATTTAATCTTAATTGTCGACATTATTAATCGTCGATAAATTATATCGTCGATTAATATAATAGATAATATAAAGGTTTCATAGCCTTTTGTCAAATTCTATAGATTCTAAAATTAGTTTTTGATAATTTACAAAAAAACATTTAGGGCTTATAATAATTGTTTTGATAGCCTTTTTACATTGAAAGCAGGTGAGTCTATATGCAGTATAGTGTTATGGTTGAATATGCGTTGCATAGCCTTGTTTATTTAATAGACGTACCCGAAGAGGAAAGTATTGGAATAAAAGACCTTTCAGAATTTCAAGGGCTTTCAGAAACATATCTCTCAAAAGTTTTTGGTAAATTATCAAAGGCTGGTATCGTGAGTTCGACACCTGGTGTAAAAGGTGGTTATAAATTAGCTAAGTCCCCCGAAGAAATTTCTTTTTGGGATGTAATAGAAGCAGTTGAAGGAGTAAAACCTATTTTTCAATGTAAAAATGTTTTGAAAACTAATCTTATGCATTTAGATAAAGAATGCTCTTCCTGTGCTTCCGCCAATTCTTCTTGTACGATTAACTTAACTATGCTTGAGGCAGAAGAATATATGCGTGATTTTCTTCGTAATAAGACCCTTGCCTGGTTAAATGATGAACTTAATCACGTTTTACCTGGAAAAATGCGGACAGATAGCCGAGAATACTTTATAAGAAAAACTCAAACTAACTCATTTTAAAAACGTAATTATTAATATAAAGGAAAGCCCTGAAAATCCTCTGCAAATTTTCAGGGCTTTATATAATTATTATCAGTTACCAGCCTCGACAATTCCTCTGTACCGTGCCACCGCAATGCTAAGCGCTGCAATTCCATTTGGATGAATCCCCCCTGCGGCATGAGTCCAACATTTTCAGAGAATAGTCCACTCCTTTTGTATGTTCTAAAAACAAGACCACGATTTTTTTCTCCGAAATGACCAACGTTATCAATATATCTCTCAATAAACCCGGTTGAATCTGTTATGTTCTTATCATTGGCTTTTGACATTTCCGATGACCAGTCTATTTATTATATCCCAAGCATTGGTAGATCCTTTCGAGTATGATAAGTGAGTGCCAATACAATGCACTGTTTTAATTCATCTACCGGTATTTCATCATTTTCGGCAAATACAATCGCTCGATTACCTTCATAGTTGAATAAATCTCTATAAACCTCTTTAAACGTATCAACTAGCTTTGTATTACAGTTAAAATACATGGCGTATTGATCTGGGCTTGACTGTTTCCAGCCTATTCTAATTGTACTCCCTTTTTGTGTGATATAACTAGGCTCTCCCCATTTTAGCGTTTCATCCAAATGATCAACGCCTTTTGTCTCTAATGCCGTATCCAATATTATCTGACGAAGAATCAATAGTTTCGACTGAATGTGTTTAGGATACTGTTCGAATACTTCCTCCAACTTGGTATTTTCAATTGTACTCATATTGATCATTCCTTTTTTTAAATAACAAACTAGTCGGCAAATATTTCTAGGTACTACATCGTACAGATTCAGTGTTCTTCAACTGCTGGGATCCACGTTTAATAAAAAATGTAGCCAATAGTCCCAGCAATAAGCAACATGCCAAGATCGAAAAAGTAAGTACATAGTTCCCAAAGCCGAGCAACAGAATGGCTAAGATTGGCCCTATAGTAGCACCTAAGTTTACAACAACCGTATAAATGGAAATTGCCGCACCTCGTGCAGCTCCACCCAGTTCACCGACCAGTGAAACCAATGATGGGATGGCAACCGCAATTCCGGATACAAACACAACGCTCATAGCAATTATAAACACCATGTTTGCGCCAAATCCTAAGAGGATCAATCCGATAGCAGAAAGGATTATTGCGCTTCTAAGTATCGGTATCACACCAAATCTTTTAACCAGTCTACTCGCAAAAAGAGACATTAGCATTCCTAGGACCCCTACGGATCGCACATAAAGTATTTGTTGATTTGAAAACCCGAAAAGAGAACTGCTTAAAAAATTACCCAATGCAGTGTACATGCCTACAAAAGAAAGCAACATGACTAGTGCGATTACAAAGGCTAACCATAGTGACTTTTGTGCCAGCGTTTTTCTCATTTGTTTAAATGTTTCTGCAACTCGAATCCCATTCGCTGGGAGGTTTGGTATAAAGAATATCATCAGTAGTGTTAGTATAAAATATATAGCCGCTAAAATAATGAATACATATTGCCAACCAAGATGAAAACTTACATAACTGCTGAATACCTGCCCTATAATTCCAGCCATAAGAAAACTTGTACTCATACAGCTAATTGCAAAAACTCTTTTATGTTGCGGGAACAACTCCATCACATAGGGGAGTACTACGGGAGAGAAAGTAGCCGCAGTCAAGCCTTGTATTGCTCTCAAAAGAATAACAGAGAACAAACTGCTTTGAAACCCTAGAAAGCTTGTAACAATCGTTAATGCAATTAATCCAACAAGCATGATTCTTTTTCGGCCAAAACGATCTGATAATGGACCAAGCAACAAGCAGCCCATAGCGAAACTTAGCGTAAACGAGCTACTTACCCATACTGCTTGACTCTCTAAAACCAAAAACTCTTTTGAAAATACGGATATTAACGGAATTGTGACATAGAAGCTGGACATAATTGCTAAACCTGAAAAAAACAATATCAATATAATGTAAGAGTAACGTTGAACTGTTTTATCTAACTGTTTCATTTATTTTATCTCCTCTATAAATTAACTACTTAACTATACGAAAGCCGTCGGTTGGGCCGGCGGCTTTCGTTGGGAGTTTTACGTTATTTCATATTTTATCTGATATGAACTGTTTTAAATTATCAATATAAACAGCTCCAACGATTTTATCGATTGGCTCACCATTTTTAAAAAGAATCGTAGTCGGAAGGCTCATAATTCCATAATGTGCGGCAGTATTTGGTTGTTCATCTACATTGATTTTTAGTACCCTCACTTCTTTGCTATACTCCTGATCGAACCTCTCGAGTGTAGGTGCAAAAGAGCGGCAAGGTCCGCACCAAGGCGCCCAAAAATTAACTAATGTAAAACCATCATTTCTCAAATCATTTTTAAAAGTTGTATCCGTAGAGTGACAAATAGTCATGTGTATCTTCCTCCATTCCATAATTTTTCACACATTTTCTTCAATGATAAATCGACTGGATATCATCACCTCCTTAAACTTAAACAACGCGTCTGAAATCGAAATCCACCTATTTTTGAGATATCAAAGATTCTTTATATCCGTAATTAGTCCATAGGTGAACTCCCATGTTCTTAAAAATCCTCCTCCGTTAAATCCATATTTACGCTCATAGCGGTTCGACTGCCGTCCGCTGCAGCGAAAACCACTTGGGAAGGAGCCACGTATGAAGCATCTCCTGCGATATATAAACCAGGTATTGAGGACCTCCCCTTTCCATCGGTGTTAATCCCGCCTGACGCTGTCACTTCACAGCCTAATCGTTCTGCGAACGGAATGCTTTGCACAAATTTAGGAGTCACGAAGCCGCCAGCCCTCGGAATTTGAGTTCCGTCTGCAAAGCGAACATGTTCAAGCTGCCCATTTTGGCCAATGAAAGCTGTGATAAGTTGCTCCATTACCACGATTCCCTTTGATTGAAGCTGCTTTTTGTGCTCTTCTGACAGGGATGCCTTACCATTCGTGCAGACAACCAAATCCTTGCTCCAATTGAGAAGCAATTTACCCTTGTGTAACAAGTCCGAGTATTCGGAAACAACAACAAGCGGTTGATCTTGGAGCTCCCAGCCATCGCAATAGGGACAATTGAACAAGCTTTTCCCATAAAGCGGATAAAAGCCTTCAATCTCTGGATATGTCTCCTTTACGCCTGTTGCCAAGATCAATTTTCGCGCTTGAAGGTGATGGCCATTAGAATCAATCAACTCAAATCCATATTGGGTAATGTGAACGGAAACAACCTCAGTTTGAAGATGCTCCACTAACGGATAACTCTTAACCTCCTCAAGAGCAATACTGCGAAACTCGGCTGGCGTTACACCGTCTCTTGTAATAAAGCCGTGAGATGCATGCGTAACGGCATTTCTGGGTCGATTATTATCGAATAAAATTACATTTCTCCTTGTCCTTCCAAGCACGAGAGCCGCATTCAACCCGGCAGGTCCCCCGCCTATAATAGCGCAATCGTAAATCATGACACTCAACTCCTCTAATATAGATATTACAGACTTATTATATCCTTAATTAAACATAAATATTTCTTTTAGCTTATGTTTGCTTTTGAGGCCATGTCCATCAATTTCGTGTTTTTGAGATGGCTTTCCATCTTCTCTTCCGCTTCCTTCATAACAGCTTGAATTGTGCATTCGTCGCCATGAACAAAATTACATTCAAACAAAGAGGCAGTACCCTCAATAGCGTGGATAATATCCAAAAATGTAATGTCATCTTTTTTACGGGATAAGCGATATCCCCCGTTGACACCGGAAACAGACTCGATCATCCCTGCTTTCACGAGCCTTGTTAAAATTTTTGAAAGATAGGTTGGCGAAACACCTTGCATTTCTGCTAACTCCTGAACACCTATCGGCTTAACCGGCGAAGCTTCAAAAAGCTTGAGCATGGTGTGCAAAGCATAATTCGTTGCTTTTGTAAATCTCACGGTAACACCTCATTCAAAGACTTATTGTATCTATAATATCCTCGAAATTGTTAATGTGTCAAGTTATACCTTTTCAAGTGATGAGCTTTACAACAGTCCTCTTTTATTACGATATTGTAAAGGTGTGACGCCAACTAATTTCTTAATGATTTTAGCAAAATAGTTTTGATAATCAAATCCTACCGCAATGGCGATTTCATGAATAGATTTCTGGAAGCGATGCATTCCTAAAGCTTTTTAATAATATCTTTTTTCTTCAGACCATTCCTTTTAGCTTTTGCATGCCAAAAAGAGTGTGTCGCTGCAAAGCGCCAGGCAAAGCGCGGAAAATTTGGACTGAACAACAAGGATTCATCACTATCATGCGTATGTATATTTTGTGCCAGGCTTTCCATTGCTTTTCCTAGATTTTTTAAAGGGCCTTTGCCAAGTGGTACCTTTTCGATAAAACCCATCATTTCACCAGCGCCTTGTCCGATTCCTTGCCCAAAATGAAGGCCGGATCGTATGCACCAGTTTTTGATGATTTCAAGAGCAATATAAGTTTGCTTTCCTTCATAAAATCCATTGTTCACAATGGAATATACATAAATTTCCTTTTTTCGTTCAGCTTTCATATACCCTTCAAGTGTAGTCAGCATCCTTAATAAATGCGACGGTATTGCATCGAAGTATAGAGGGAATGCAATAATCAGTGTATCCATGTGGCAAAGCTCGATGTATTGCTCATCGGTAAGAGGTTTTTTATTCATGTTATAGTGTAATACTTCATGCTCGGCGTTTATCAGGGGTTCAAGTGCTTTGAGCATCATGCCCGAATTGCTCTTTCCTAACTTGGGGCTTCCATTTATCATAGCGATTCTCACTATATAACCTCCTTCATTGCTTGTAGGCTGTTATGGAAATTTATCTTGTTTCCTATGGAATTTAAGTTCACGCTATTAGCCGCAACCAGAGCTTTTGCGGTTTCCTTTTCTGCTTTGGTTATGTCATTGCCATAAAAATGTACCGATAGCGTGAATTTGTTATCATACCGGAATCGGTGATGGGTTTCTCCATTTTTGATTGCAAAATAAGGCAGAAGATAGGGTAAGCTCCTATTCACAATATTGCATACAAAGGGGCTGTAGCTCCCATAAACACATTTACTGATGATAACCACCTCATGGCATTTTGAGAGAAGTTCACCCATATGGTGATAACCATCCTTTAAAACGCATATTCCCGGTGTTTTGATCCAGCATCCAAAACAACCAATGCAATTACGGATTGTGCTATTGTCTGATATAACAGTTACGTCTGTATTTTTGTTTTCATACAACGCCGTGAATTCTTGTTGATCCAAATCATGTATAATAATTTTCATCATTCAATCTCCTTAATACAATTGTTTATAAAAACGTTAATCCAGTCCCCGGAATATCGGATACCATGATTGGTAAGCAACGAGGCGATGCCGTGAACCATTGACCAAAGAGCAATCAATTTTTCGGAATAAGCTTCCTCCGGCAACCCCAAGCTGTGGAACATTTGATACGCCGTTGTCCGGAATAAAGCAAATGGCGGATAATCATTGGCGTTATCATTGTCCAAATCAATGGTTAATCCGGAGTGATAGAAAAGGAATTGAAAATACTGCGGATTCTCAATGAAGAAGGAAATATAAGCCTGCCCAAGTAGCGAGGTCGCTTCGAGACTGTTTTCCTGTCCACGAATTGATGTACGCATCTTTTCCACAAATCGCTCCGTTACATGCTCGCCCATGGCATAAATCAACTCGTCTATGTCCTTAAAATGGCTGTATGGTGCGGCATGACTGACGTTGCATTTTGCTGCGATCTTACGCAGGGAAAAACCTTTTAAACCATCTTCATTAATAAGCTCTATACCAGCTTCAATAAGTTTATTTCGCAAATCACCGTGATGATATGGTTTTTCTTTCATTTGATACATACTTCCTTTCACGTAACTTGACACTGTAAAGATTATAATAAACAATCTTTACAGTGTCAAGTTATAGCGACGATTTCCTCTAATCAAAGGAAACAGCCTATCAAACAAGATTCAATACTTGTGAGATAGGCTGTAACTAATTCTGAACCTTTTGGTGTTTCGATTTGATCTCCGATGCTCGTATTCTACCTTTTTCTCTCTATGTCTAAATTACTTTTTATTAGTCTTATGGAGTAATAATCCACATGCTTGTAGCATATTTAAGTGAATAGTCAATATTAAAGTGATTTTCTAGAAGATACGGCGTTATACTCAATTCTCCGTTTTGCATATAAACGCCTTCATTATCTCTTAATGGAATTTCTTGTCCGTTAACAATGGCCGTACTGCTACCCGCTATTAATTCTAAAGTAGTGCCCCTATATGTTAATACCAGTTTAGTATTCTGATTATCCCAAGAATATTCTGCTCCTAATCCTTTACAAAAATCATCCACCGACATAAGGGGTCCGTCTTTTCCTGTTCTTTCGATTATTCTGCTTTCAAAATGATGCAGCTTTTCATCTATCACGATCGGTTTTGGCTCAACTTTTTTGTTTAGAGAGTATTCCATATTTTCAATAATAACGGATTGAATATCGTTTAAATTCATGATTTCTTTGAATCTGAAATAAAAGCGGTAAAGCCCTTCTTGATCAGCAGTTAGTATAGAGCTTGAGGATTTATAATTATTAACCAGTTGATTTTTAGTTTTAATCGTACCGTCTGACATTTTGAAAAAGATTTCAGGCAGCAAAGCGTCCTTTATACTGTTCCAATCTCTCGAATCGATAACCATACTGATACTGTTAATGCCCATATGCTCTATCGTATATTTCTTACCATTAGCCTCGGCTTCCTGATTCATTTGAAAATCCAACGTTTGAATATTACTGTCCATTGGGACTGTAATAAATAGCTCCGGTGATTTAACCTTATCCAGGTATAACCTCATCGGCTCTTGTTTGGGATTATCGATAGCATCCACCTCTAAAGCAAAATACTTTTTATTATAAATATTATTGTCCCCAAAATTAGATTGCCCATAACCATTGTTTTTAGTTTCTGACCCAGGAGTTGTTTTTAACGTAATAGTACTCTCAAATAAAAACATCGAATTTGTTTCTAAAGCATTTGTTGCCTCCTTTGTTAAACCTTCTACAGAGAACACGATGATAGCATCGTGAGGGGCTGCCAACACTTGTTCCAGTGTAACCTTATATTCATCATTCTGAATGCTTGTATTTGGATTACGTACCTCTTTTTGTAATATGTTGGTATCTCCCCTAAGAAGCTCTTTCAGCAAATCAATATTACTCGTGGCGAAAACCGACCCTACCCCCAATGTTAAAATAGCCGTTGTAACGATTGCAAATTTTGATAATCTATATTTCATATATAGTCTCCTCTCTTGTGGTTTTTCATTTAATTTATTGTTCACCTTGCGTTTAATATCTTTCGATGTTATTCCTGTTAGATTCAGGGTTTCTTCATAGATCATATTATCAATAGA
This sequence comes from Paenibacillus albiflavus, assembly GCF_004344915.1. Lineage (GTDB taxonomy): Bacteria > Bacillota > Bacilli > Paenibacillales > NBRC-103111 > Paenibacillus_AM > Paenibacillus_AM albiflavus. The sequence continues at coordinate 54,728 of NZ_SKFG01000001.1, forward strand.
ATGTCTATTAGATTTAGCTTTAACGAAAAATTTGTTTAGCTTAATTTTCATACTCGTACCCCTTTTCTAACAGGTTAGTCTTTAAATTCTTTCGTCCTCTAAACAGCTTTGTTTTTACGGAAGAAACCGTCATTTTCATATCTTCGGCAATACTACCTATCTTTTCATCGTTAAAATAATATCGTTTAAAAATTTCTCTATCACATTCTTGCATGCTGTCCATAGCTTTTAAAAGAAGTGCCGCACTTTCTTTTTGCTCTATTTCTTCCTCTAAATTGACTTCTGAAAAAAGCATATCGTATTCATTAATACTTAAATTGGAATTCAACCCTCTGAGTTTATTTTTTGAGCTATTCCGGGCAATAGCGCCTAGATAGCCCTTAATACTATGACGGCTTTCCTCTAATTTATCAGAATGATTCCACAGTAATATAAATACATCTGAAATAACTTCTTCCATATCTTCTTTTGACATTGTGCCCCCAATAATGTTATACACTATTGTTGCAACATAGCCGGTATAGATTGTAATTACTTCATCGAGAGCGCCTCTTTTCTTCCTTTTTAAATTTTTGAGAAGTTTAAGCTCATCCATCTTCTTCAATCCGTCCTTGTGTAATGTATTGGTACTTGTTTTTCATAATGCATTATGTATGAACCGTAACCGTTACATAACTAAATACACATAAAAAATAAGATGGTTTCACGATGAGAAGAAATAAATGAAAGATACCCTTCAAGATTCTGAAGAATATCCTCATTCTATCGTTTAATTATTCATTTAAATATGTAACTACACGGTTTTGGATAATCGCTTTATCCATCGAGAAGCCATCTTGACGAGGGGAGGATTGCATTTCCTCTGACAATAAAAACTTCATAAACTCCCACGCATCTCTTTGCACCTTAGAATTCGCGTTCATTGCGATTTGATTGGTTGGGACGAACGAAACACCGGATCTCTGATCGGATGAATGCTGCAACAGATATGGCTGTTGAGCTAAATATAACAGACGGCAATCCAGAAAAAGTGACGAACCCTTAATAGAACTATTTAGAATAATAAGCGCTAATCAGTCTGACCCCGATTAAAGTAACAGCGGCAGCCATGGACGAGCAAATAATGTCCTAGACTGCCGCTGTGCCTTTATGTTATTTGACTATATTTTTCCAAATCGTGGTCCACCATCATTTCCACTAATTCTTGGAAGGTAATCTTAGGCTCCCACCCTAGTTCTTTTTTTGCCTTCTCGGGATTTCCTAGCAGCAAATCCACTTCTGCCGGTCTCATAAATGCAGGATCCTGGACAACATAATCTTCCCATCTCAATCCAACATAGCTAAAGGCAGCATCAACAAGATCACGGACTGTATGAGTCTCCCCCGTTGCCACCACAAAATCATCCGGCTTTTCCTGCTGCAGCATGAGCCACATTGCTTTTACATAATCACCTGCAAAACCCCAGTCCCTTTTGGCATCAATGTTTCCAAGGCGAAGTTCCGTTTGAAGGCCACATTTAATTCTCGCTACAGCATCAGTTACTTTCCGTGTAACAAATTGTATCCCTCTTCGCGGTGATTCATGGTTAAATAAAATTCCCGAACAGGCAAATAAGTCATAGCTCTCGCGGTAATTTACAGTAATCCAATGTCCATATACTTTCGCAACCCCATATGGACTACAGGGGTAGAATGGAGTAGTTTCCATTTGAGGTGTTTCGATCACCCGTCCAAACATCTCAGAACTGGAAGCCTGGTAAAAACGGGCATCCTGTTTAACTTGTTTAACTGCTTCCAGCATTTTAAGTGCACCAAGACCCGTAACCTGTGCCGTATAAACAGGCTGGGACCATGAATCTGTTACAAAGGATTGGGCACCAAGGTTATAAATTTCATCTGGCATAGAAAGTTTCACAGCCTGTATCAATGATGATAAATCATCCAAATCACCAGAAATAAACTCAATTTCCTTTTTGATATTTTTAATGTTTTCGTAGTTTTCTGTGGATGCTCTTCTTTTTAAACCATATACCTTATACCCTTTTTCGAGAAGAAGTCCAGACAAATAGGATCCATCTTGGCCGGTTATTCCGGTTATTAGCGCTCTTTTCATGGATGTCCTCCCTTAACTTGTACAGGCTATACAGCCGTAGGTTTGTTTTTCAATTAAATCAAGATACTTTTGCAAAACATGTGCTTTATCCTTAGCAAGAATAGCAATTGTTACAAATTCGGAAGATTCAATCATTTAAATCCCCTATCTTCTTGCGAATCATTTTTGTATTTTTGCAATGGGCTTCAATGTCTTCCCATTCCATAAAGATCCGAACGATATCTTCCTCAATAAGTTCTGAACCTGCCTGTACTTCGATAAACTCTAAGTCTGTTATTGCTTTAATGCCATGTAATGCTCCTGCCGGAATTTGTAACACATCACCCTCTTGGATTTTAAGGATTTTCCCATTCAATACAAATAATCCTTTACCTTTGATAATGGTCCAAACTTCACTACGATGGTAATGCTTTTGATAGCTGAGATTTTTACCTGCAGTTACGCCAATTCTTTTCGTTAACACTTCTTTTGTATCACTATATTTAGTAAAATCTAATACGCGATACCAACCCCAACGACGTTCTTCATACATCGGTCTATTATCAAACTGATCAGCTATTTCTTTCACTCTCGGGCTTTCTTTTTTATCCGAAACCAGAATTCCATCAGGACTTACGGCTACTATTAAATCAGATAGGCCTAATACCGAAACAGGAATATCTAGTTCATTAATGATATGAACATTGTTACAATCGGAACTCATAATTCCCTTTCCAATGATAGATGCACCCATTTCTTCAGTAAGGGTATTCCATGTACCAAGATCTTTCCATGCACCATTATAGGAAACGACAACAATATTCTTTGTATTTTCAACTATTTCATAATCAAAGCTTCTCGCTGGTAAATGTGAATAGGTTTGTAACAATTCAGCATAGTTTAAGGCTATTCCACGTTCTTTCAAACTTTTTAAAATATAATCTAATTTAAATGCAAAGACTCCGCTATTCCATAGGGCTCCTTCTGAAATTAGTTGTTTCGCCTGTCCATAAGTCGGCTTTTCTTTAAAACAACGAACAGTCTGAACATTTTTATTTTGTTCTGGCTTGTTGAAATCAGAAGGAACAATATAGCCATATTTTTCTGATGGAAAAGTAGGGTTTATTCCAATTAATGCAAGATCAGCATTGGAACCCTGTAATATTTCTCCTAAATTTTTTACATGCTGAAAAAACTCATCTTCTACGTAGGAATCAACGGGCATAACGACTACAATTTCATCCTCTGGTACACTTTTGACTGAATATAAATATAAAGAAGATAACGCAATTGCTGGATAAGTATCTCTCTTACTAGGCTCAATAACTAAAGGGACGCTAGTTCCTATTTGATTATGGATCATATCAATCTGTGATTTACTTGTAGATACGACCGTACTTCCCGTTAGATTTGTGTTTTGAAGCTGCTGCCAAGTACGTTGAAGCATAGAAATTGGCCTATTCAGCTTTTTATCTGAAGGCAATAGTTTTAAGAATTGTTTTGATCGTGAATCATTGGATAAAGGCCAAAGACGCTTTCCTGAACCGCCAGATAATAATATAAGATGCAGAATTTATCACCCCACTTTTGATAGTACGCCCTTCATTGATGTTTTCATTATCTTATGTAAATTGTAAAAAGGGGGTGAGATAGCTCTACGCCCTAAATGACTGGTTAATAACTGAATTTTGGAAAACTTTTCAAATTTGGACCCATTATCCTCTCAGCTAGCACAACGCGGCTGGATCTTCAATCCAAATAAACTTTCCAAATTCATGAATCTCTAATTACTTTGCAAGAGGTACACCAATATGTTCAAGATGCTTAATAGTCTCGTTCAGATTATGTACTTGGAAATTTAACATCACTTGTCGTTCTATTGGAAAATAACTGTCATTCTCGGTAAAGAATGAAAAGATAGTCTCATTTCTATCCTTCATCGGATATTTCGTGTGATGAATCGGCGTAGAGGGCGAGAAAAAAGAAACAGGGAGACTGCAAGGTTGGCGCCTCGTCTCCCTGTTCAACAATCATCGTGGCTTTCGCCAGCGAAAGACTAACAAGCCGTAGTTAAGTATTTCGGGAAAGAGATCGATTGCTATACCGCTTCGGCTTGGACTTGGCCGGAGGGATACGCTTCAAGGCTCTGGCGTAACTTAGCACTTTGCGGGCGATGCTCTTGTCGGCTAAGTGCCGGAAAAAATAAGGGTCGGGATTCGTGTTCAGCTCGATGATCCAAGGGCGCAGTCGGTTGTCCAATCCAATATCCGCGCCGACCATGTCGAGTTCGGGATTTGTATGGCTGAGAGCTTTGGCGGCGTCATATCCGACTTTAGAAAGGGTCTTCTCGATTTTGAACAGGTTCTCTCCGGAAACAATTGGCTTCAGTAACGTCCGAACTGCCGTCGGTTTGCCTCCGCTATGGTAATTCGTCACGATCTTCCTCGGGTGAGCGACCCTCCCGATCATGCCGGTCATCTCCCAAGCGCGCTTGCGATTGCGTTGGACCATAACGCGGATATCGAACCTGCGTCCCTTGTATTTCAATAGATGGATTCCTTTCTGAACCAAATACGGGCGTTTGCGTTTGTTGCGAACAATAGACTGATACATGGAAGAGAACGAATCGAACATGCGTTTCTTTTCTTTCCTCTGATACGAATAGGAGCCGTTGCCTTGTTCTACGCGCATGACTCCTTTGCCGTAAGTGCCCTTTTCCGGTTTGATGTAAACCATGGAATAGCGGCGAAGCATCTCACGAAGCAACTTCTCGTTCATTCTGCGGGTTTCAGGTACCAGCTTGCGGACTTTCGGGTCTTTCAAAATATCCTTTGTTTTCAGCCATTTGCTTTTGCTTAAAACGTTTTTTCGAGCGGATGTTTTCAAGCTTCGGCACCTCCTACCATGTAATATATGCCAAGCTCTATCCCCCCCAGATTCAGGCAAATGTAGAGATGGCGATGAAATTTGGGCATATAAGAAAGCTGGCTTCATCTGCGAGATTGAAGTCAGCTTAATTTACGTATGGCCTATCCGGCTACTTTGCGCTTCGGACGTAACTCTTTCTTTTGTGAAAAGACAGTGATCGATAGCGCTGGGCCAGTTTCTCGACGGTAGACTCCGACAGAGCGGATGGGCTGGTCGACAGACTTTTGTTAAGTGCGCTTTTGAGTTGAACTTTCCCGGGGTGAACGGAATATACGTAATTTCCGTACGTCTCAAATTCTGAAAATCCGAATTGCTTTTTTCGGTTGATGCTTTTCAGAATGGCTTTAAACCACTTCGCTCCGTGCCTCGCTTCGATTTTGTTCTTGAGCAACCGCAGCTTCGTTTTGTCGAATAACATGTAGTGCGTCACGAAAGAACGGGGACGTGGAGGTTTTGTTCCGAGTAGCTTGCGATAGGTGACGAAATATTCAGGCTTGCTCCAGTTCCGGCAATAGAACAGTTGCTTGCCGTCGGCGTAGAATCGGTGTGGCCGGATCAATACTGTATCGGCGTCGATAATCAAGAAATGCCGCTGTCTCGCAACGGAACTGCTGCCGAGTTTCAACAGCTGCTGGTATAACCAGCCGGATCTCTCCCATCTTTTGGAACGGTAAGCGATGTGCTTTTTTCGCAGGGGGAGAACCGTACTTTCATGAATAAAGGTACAGCCTTTGATATGGCAGACGGCTTTGATTTTGGGGCTATCCGGCGCCACGACGAAAATCCGGCCGATGGGATGCTGCACGTGTTTTCTTACACTGTCGATAACAAAGGGAAGCGTGCCCAAATCTTTGTCGATGGCCGGAATGACGACGTCGATTTTGATATCAGAGTTCGAGACCAATGAGAATTCGCTCCTTTCATAGTGGATTCTCATCAGAATATGCTTAGCCGATCTTTTTAGATTGGGGCTGTCGACCCCTCACTTTCCTGTCGACAGCCATTTTTTCCACCATGGCTCTTCGGCATTCTGGACGTATGCTTATATGCCGGAGTCGATGCACCTGATCGAAGTAAAAAGGATGAGTTAGATCCACCACCAGACGTGAAAGTGCTCATCCTTTTTTTATAGGCTACTATTCTTATAACAGGGTTCTCAGCAAGCACTTATGCTACTAGTGAATACTTTAATATTCTCTCTTAATTACAAAAAACGAGCCACGAATGGTTCCGGCCAGTTTAGATTTCTGTCTGGCAAACTTAAACTTCTCATCTAACTCCTTTGGTACCTCCATCCCCTCAGAAAGCTTAAAACCAACAGCCCGCTTCTTAGGATCATCAACCGTATACATAACATTTAGTCCAAGACCATCCTCATAAAATACGTAGGTGAACTGGATATTTTCCACCTGAAAACGGGACGTTTCTAATGGTTTGGCCGCAAACTCAATACCACGTTCTTCTTTCAAAATTCGGTTCACGTAATCAAGGTTCTCCTGACTTTCACTAGCGGGTACAACCGTAAATTCATGCTTGTATTTGTTCATAAAGTAACGGGCTTCATTCGCACGTAAACCTGCCAGCGCTTCTGCTACAGGTGAAGATTCTAAACCTACTGTAGACACATTTTTAAAATCAACGATATAGGACAACTTTATTCCTCCTCAATGTATTGCAAGCTTTACGACTTAAAACCTTCTTCGAGCAAAACTCGCATCGGAAGCATTTAGCTTTTCACAACAGGAATCCACATTTCACCAAACACTAAGCCGTCTCGCTGCCCCATCTCAACCGTTGCATTTGGCCCACCAACATAGGCATAATTCTTGATTTCTGCCAAGGCTTGACTAAAAGCAATGCCAGTAAGCTTATTACTGAGCTCATCAGCCGTCTCTGCTTCCCCTTTAACTACGAGATATTCCCCCTTAGGAAATTGGATAACTCTCGATGCTTCTGGTAACGATTTCTCTGTCATGACGCCAGCATAATGCATCATCTTGTTATTTACCGCTTCGTTCACGGCAAAAATGTAGTCATTTGTGGCTACAGCTTTCAAAGTATCAAGCCTTCCATCTTGTTCGACGGCCGACCAAAAGTCTGCCTTTTCCTTATTTATGCCGACATAGTCTGTGTAATGGCTCTTAAGCTCCGTTCCAATCCCCAATACGATAAAACTGTCTTTTTCTTCCAATGTAAATTGTGCCATATCAATACCATTCTCCTCTTTAATGATTAAATGATTTGTCTTTTCAGTAAGAAACATACCCATCCAACAACGACGGTGAAATTGTTTCTTCTAGCTTGATAGGTTTATAATAACCTTAAATCATGTCAAAAAATGATACTGTTTAGGAGCCTCTATGAAAAAAGTTGAACGGATTAATATCATCATGCGGTACATCAACAATCGCGCCCACTTTACAATTACTGAAATCATGCAAGAATTTAATATCTCTCGTTCGACAGCTATTCGAGATATCAGAGAAATTGAAGCCATGGGGATGCCACTTGTCGCTGAAGTTGGGAGGGATGGGGGTTATTTCGTCATGAACAACTCTGTCCTGCCCACTGTTCGCTTTACCGATAATGAGATTAAAGCTCTATTTATTGCCTTTATGGCCACAAGAAATCTACAACTCCCTTATCTGAAAAGTCGTCAGTCTTTAGCTGAAAAATTACTAGGACTCATCTCAGAAAACCAGCAAGATGATCTAGTTCTTTTAAATCAAATATTACTCTTTGAAGGGACGAACCCCAAAAATCCAGATCTGCTTGATCTGTCAGACCTAACCCATCCAATGTTAGAAAAACTCATTCAAATCCTTCTTCTGGATAGCTATTTATTGGTTACCATCCAAGAAGAGAGTGCAATAAGTTCTTACCCAATTTATCTGTTGCACCTTTATCGTGAAAAAAGCGTTTGGCTGATCGAAGGCTTTGATTTGAAGGAAGAAAAAAGGAGGATATTCCCTGTTGATGATCTCACTAATGTAGAAACTTACCCTGAGAAAAAAAGAATAAGTAAAAAAAAGATTTTAGAAAAGCTAAGTAAGCAGGAAGAAGTCATAAACCTTGTCGTTGAACTTGGTCCAAAGGCAATTACCCAGTTCAAAAAATACCATCCTATAAAAGTTTCAATTTCCTATACGAATCCTTACCAAACTACAGCCATTTTGAAGACTTTTATCAATGTAAACAATTCAGAAGAAATTACTGAAATAACAAACTGGCTGCTTTTCTTAGGTGGGGATATTAAGATCAGAGATGTGCCGAAAGAAGTCTTAGAAGGTTTACAAGAGAGATTATGCTTATACACCAGTAGCATTCCCAGCAATAATTTTTAAGCAAAAAAATGCGACTACCTAATAGTGGCAGTCGCGTCTGCGATACTTGTTTTCTAAGTTAGTTCTACATCTTTCTTATTTTCCCAAGGATTGCTCATATTTAGCTCGAGCTGCATTGGTCGCCTCAACCATATTGTGCAAGGAAGCAACTGTCTCCTCGAGTCCACGTGTCTTAAGTCCGCAGTCTGGATTTATCCAGAACAAATTAGGATCCAGTACCCGCAAGGCCCGATCTATCATCCCCGTCATCTCTTCTACACTCGGAACGCGAGGACTATGAATATCATAAACGCCTAAGCCTATTCCCAGCTTGTAAGTATTTTGTTCGAAGCTATGAATCAGCTCCCCGTGACTACGCGATGTTTCGATCGAAATAACATCAGCATCCATCGCCTCTATTGAATCGATCATGTCATGGAACTCGCAATAGCACATATGTGTATGAATCTGAGTTGTCTTTTGAACGGTACAAGTAGCAATGCGGAAAGCTTTTACGGCCCACGCAAGATATTCGAACTGTTCGACTGCTTTAAGCGGCAGTCCTTCGCGAATCGCAGGCTCATCAACCTGAATCATGCCAATGCCGGCCTTCTCCAACGCCTCGACTTCCTGTCTGAGAGCATAAGCCAATTGGTAAGCAATTTGTTCGCGCGGGATATCCTCACGGACAAATGACCAGTTCATGATTGTGATAGGTCCTGTTAACATTCCTTTTACAGGATGGCTTGTTTGAGATTTTGCGTACTTGGTTTCTTCAACGGTCATTTCACCAATGAAAGCTACGTCTCCGTAGATTACCGGCGGCTTAACACAACGGGAACCGTAGGATTGCACCCAGCCGTTTTGTGTAAATGCAAATCCTGCAAGCTTTTCGCCAAAAAACTCCACCATGTCGGTTCTCTCAAACTCCCCATGCACCAGAACGTCGATACCGATTTCCTCTTGAATCTTGATCCAGGCATCAATTTGCTCCCGGATAAATTCAGCATATTGTTTGTCGCTCCATTCACCTTTACGCCAGGATTGGCGCGCTTTGCGCACTTCTGTGGATTGTGGGAAGCTACCGATGGTTGTTGTCGGAAATAGCGGTAATTGCCATTTCGTCTGCTGGGCTGCATGACGTTCTGCAAATGGCGCGGAACGCACCGGCTCTTGAGCGCTGATTGCACTTACGGCTGTCTGAATCTCTTTGCGATTACGCACTGCTGATTGCTGCAGCACTTGAATGGCACGATCATATTGTTCCAGTTCCCCTTGGGTTGCCTCTTCTGAGGAGAACGCTTTGGTCATTAGAACCAGTTCGTTCAATTTTTCATCGGCAAAAGCAAGGGCGTCCTTCAATTCGGATGTGAGGTTTGCCTCGCTTTCTACAGTAACCGGTACGTGAAGCAAGCTGCACGAAGACTGAACAATCAAGCGGTCAGAAGGAACAGCCTTCGCAAGCTCTTTTAACAGCTCCAACTTTCCAGTTAACGAAGCCTTCCAAATACCGCGACCATCAATGACTCCTGCTCCCAAAACCTTTTCCTGAGGGAATCCAAATGCACCAATGGATTGCAGGTTACCTGCATAACCGTGAACGAAATCAAGCCCTATTCCATGTACAGGCAGTTTAATAATGTCACAGTAGTTCTCTACCGATTCGAAATACGTTTGCAAGATGAGCTTCAAGCCCGGTACAGCGTCGGCAAATGTTGTATAAATATGATGCAAGTGCTGTACGTCCGCATCGGATAGCTTGGTTACAAGAATCGGTTCATCTATCTGCACCCATTGAACCCCTTCTTCTGCAAGCTCCTGAAGAATTTGTACATAAAGCGGCAGCAGCTTTTCCAACCAAGCATCCGTTTCCGATGGAGCGTACCCTTTGGAAAGCTTTAAGAAGGTTAGTGGTCCAACAATAACTGGTTTTCCTTCAATACCGAGCTTTTCTTTCGCTTCACGATAAGCTGCAAGCGGTTTATTCTCGGTAAGTACCGGTGAAGCCCCTGACAGTTCGGGAACGATATAGTGATAGTTCGTATTGAACCATTTGGTCATTTCACTAGCGGCGGCATCCTTGGTTCCCCGAGCAACCCCGTAATAGACAGACAAAGGAACGACTCCGCCTGTATACGAGAAACGGCTCGGAATAATGCCAAACATCGCTGCTGTATCCAGTATATGATCGTAATAGCTGAAGTCATTGACAGGTATGAGATCGATCCCTTTTTCCTGCTGCTTGCGCAAATGATTTAACCGAATATCCTGCAGTTGCCGAAGAAACTCCGGTTCTTCCAACTTTCCTGACCAGAACGCTTCAAGCGCCTTCTTCCATTCCCTATCTGCACCAATACGTGGATAACCTAATACACTGCTTTGTACCATCGTGAGCAACTCCTCTACCAATTTGTTATAAAGAAATCTATCACACGTTGGTTGGTATAGAGTAATTGGATTAATCTATATCTAGTTATAGCCGCAGGCTATATCCTGAATTATTAGACAATAGCTTGCTTCAAGGCCTCGATATAGGCAGCTCCCAGTTTGGTTAGCACGGAATTTTTATGAGCAATCCAGCCCACATTGATGCTCTCCTCACAATCTAACGGTACAGGAATAATTTCATTTCCGTTCAAATCAGCGCTTAATATCCCTGTTGAGATCGTGTAACCGTTCAAGCCAATCAATAAATTAAAGAGTGTAGCCCTATCATGAACTCGGATGCTTTTTTGATGTGATAACGTACTAAGAATTTCTTCTGAAAAATGAAAGGAATTATACTCGCCTTGATCAAAGCAAAGGTACGGATATTGCTGCAACTGATCGATGGTCACGACCGATTGATTCGCTAACGGATTTTTGATGCTGATAAAAACATGCGGTTTGGCGGTAAACAAGCTGTGGAACTGCAAATTTGCCGCTTTGAGCAGTTTGTTAATCACTTTTTCATTAAACTCGTTCAGATATAAAATTCCGATCTCGCTGCGCAATTGTTTGACATCCTCGATAATCTCGTAGGTTCGAGTTTCCCGTAAAGCAAACTCATATTCCTCTAAGCCATGTTCTTGCACCAAACTGACAAATGCATTTACCGCAAAAGAATAATGCTGTGTGGACACAGAGAAATGTTGGGGAGAGGGCTTAGCATTAAGATATCGGCTCTCTAGCAATTCTGCCTGCTCAACTACCTGCCGCGCATAGCTTAAGAACTCCACTCCCTCTTTGGAGAGTGATATTCCTTTATTAGATCGTTCAAAAATAGAGATGTTCAGCTCTTCTTCTAAATCCCTAATTGCGTTTGAGAGGCTTGGCTGTGTAATAAACAACCTCTTGGCCGCTTCGTTAATGGAGCAACGATTGGCAACCTCAATAACATATTTTAGCTGCTGTAATGTCATGCGGATTCATCCTTCCCCATCCGTAGCAGATCAGTGGCATTATTTTAACGTTCAATAATTTAACCAAACAATAAATCTAATATCTTTTCATTCGCTAATCTATTCTTACCTATATAGGGATAGCAATGAATATGAATGGCTGGGTTGAAGTTAATTTCGATGATACTATAGTTTATATCGGATGCTTCTTCCTGTATATTCTCAATCATCATATCCACACCGCAGAATGTTGCCCTTGCAGCTTTAGCAGCTTGAATAGCAAGTTGTTTATAACTGAACGGAATATCATCAGTAAAATCGATACTATCCCCGCCTGTACTAATATTGGAGTTTTCTCGGAGATAAACCACCTCTCCAGGCTGCGGGATATCATTCCATTTCATGGAATGATTCTTTAAAAACATCTCTTCGGCTTCCCCTAATTGAATTTTCTCAAGAGGAGTTTTATAACCGCGACCTCTTAGAGGATCTTTATTCTTGTGATGAACCAACTGCTCAATTGTGTGAATCCCATCCCCCACTACATTAGCTGGTACACGATGAAGAATCCCTACCACTTCATCTCCCATAACCAGAAAGCGATATTCTCTTCCAGTCACGAATTCCTCTAATAGTACAGTTTTATCATGAGTAAACGCCATTTCAAATGCCCTAAGCATATCATCTTTTGAAAACTCACGGTTAAAAATAGTAATTCCTAATCCAAAGTTCGTGGACTTCGGTTTGATCACAATTGATTTACCACTGTACGTATCATAGCTAGATATCGCCTCATCCAAACTGTGGAATGCTTCACCAGACGGTACGCGAATACCATGCTGAGATAGGACTGCTTTCGTAATAATCTTATTCTCCATGATAAGCACCGTACTATAGCTGTCTAAGGAAGTTTTCGTCGCCTGCTTAACATACTCTTGGTGGTTACCTTGGGATAGAAGCAAGAAATTCTCTTCTCGATCCATTAAAGTGAACCTAATGCCACGTTTAACAGCTGCCTTTAGAAGTAATTGCGTCGACAATTCAAGATCTTCAAATCCAGCAAATCGATAACCAGTACGAGCACTTTCCTGAGCGTATTCTTTGGCTTTATCCAAGTGATATTCACGATAGGATGAGGTTTGGATTTGGGACTTCACGATAGATGAAAAACTCAAATCTGCATTTAATATCTTCTGCTTTTCACCGTCCAAAATGTCCAGAAATTCTTGAGCTTTAGGGAACAAAAGCTCTACCATCACTCGCATCTCATCCATACAACGTATAGCGACATTTTTCATCGGAATACAATTCTCTTGATCTTTATGAAAAGCATCGATGCTGTTCATTATCAATTGATCATGATTCAGGTTAGCCAATTGTTGATCTTCTTTCTCAAATGGTTCATCTACTTTAAGCAGCATCAAAAGAATAAATAAATGGATGAACTGCATGGTTTCTTTACTGATCCCTACTTTATGAAGAGGATTTAAATCAAGAAAACGCAGCTCCAAATATGCTACTCCATCCTCTAGAAGCTCCTGCAAAGGATCAATCCCTTTTGCGGTTTTGATGCGAACTGGACTATAAAATTCCTTTACACTCAGCAATTCGTTTGTATGGATCAACTCTGTCAGATCATGAACATAGTCATTAACTGAATGATATGAGACAGCGTAAGGCTTTGCGTTTCGATAACCGCATACGCTATTCCGAAGCGAATTCATATTGGGAAAATAATAGCTTATGTTGTCTTCCGATTGGCCTAGCGAGACACATCTCTCAATATAGGTCTTATCGAACACAGGACTCGCTCCTGTTAGGTAGATCAACAACCAGCGGTATCTTAGCAAATTACGAGCAACCCGAAAATATAGCCCATCTTTAAATTCTTTATAGGTCTCAAGTCCGTTTTGAAGGTCATAAAGTTTTCTTAGAAGTTTCTCATCAAACGAGAAATTGTAATGAATGCCACTTAGCAATTGCCTTTTACGGCCATATTTATCCGCTAATTCATGTCGATATTCATCCGCTATGGGATCATCCATTTTGGCGATGGGGATCTCCGTCTCCTTCGGTAGCATCGGCGGGTTACTGCTTGGCCATAAGTACTCTCCTTGCTCGATTAATTCCAAAGATACGATATCCTGCAAGGCTTCTAAGAAATGATAGGTCTCTTCAATGGAGCTAAAGGTTGGTGTAATCATCTCAATTTGGCTTTCGGAGAAATCCGTTTGAATATAAGGATTTTCTGTTTTACTTCCGAATGCTTTGGGATGCGGGGTTAATGCCAACTTTCCTTCTTCATCAACTCGTACATTTTCCTTTTCCAAGCCGAATTGACCTCGCAAGAGATCATCATTCACTGAATTACTGATTATATGCTCTATGAGTTCACGATTTAACGATATCATCTTCAGGACCATCCTTTATCCTTGTCTTAACTCATTGCTTGTTGAACATTCAATTTTCGCAACGATTTTTTAAACCACAAGACCAGTACAACCCCTTTAAACACACTGCTTAACGCTATTGCCATCCAAACGCCATTTAAACCAAAAGGAATGGATAAGCCTAAAGCAAGCGGAATCCTTAATGCCGTAAAAGTAATGCTAAAAATCGGTGGAATGTGGGTCTTACCTATACCGTTAAATGCTCCAACTGTCATGAGCTCCATGCACATGAACAACTGGGAGAAACCAATAATCCGCATATAATTCGCACCTAAAGCTAGACTTGCCTCATCCGATAGAAATAGGGAGAAAAGTTGCTCAGGAAATAGAATGAAAATAAGTGATATGACAAAACCGAAAACAGATGTCAGCGTTAGTGCTTTATCATAACCTTGCTTTATTCGATCCATTTTACGTGCTCCATAATTTTGCCCAAAGAAAGCCGCAATAGCACCTTGCAGACCACCAATTGTCATAAAAGAAATCGATTCAATTTGAATGCCGATCTTCTGAACAGCTATGGCATCAGCACCAAAACGAACGATGATCTTCGCAATGATGATTGAAATTATCGTAAAAGTAACCCGTTGAATGGTAATCGGAATTCCCATTCGGATGACTTCTTTCATGCGATTAGTATCCCACGCTAATGATCTGGTGATAAGCTCGGAACTCCGTGTTTTCAAGACAAATAATATCGTCACCACTATATTTGCAGTTAAAGTAGCAGTAGCTGCACCTGCGACTCCCCATCCATCAAACTTCCCGATGCCAAATATGAGGAATGGATCCAAGATGATATTCAAAATGAGACCCACAGAGTAAATATGAAAAGGCTGCTTACTGTTGCCCATAGCGTTCAGTATGGTCGCATACAAGGTGTTTAGGATCGAAAAAACGGTTCCTAAGATTGAAATGAATAAGAACTTCTTCGCCATTAACTCAATTTCAGCACTTCCCAAATCAAAGAAACTGATGAGCTGATCCCGAGCTAGTAGGATAAATAACATGTATACTAAGCTAAGCAGTATCGACATGATAAAGCCATTTTTGACATATATCTTGGCTTGATTTACCTGTCCTGCTCCCATAGAGTGAGATACTTTGATTCCAGTACCGATTGTGATCATAGTCGATAAAGCAATTGCTAAATTGATAAAGAAACTGGCAGTACCAATCGCTGCAACTGGCCCACTTCCAAGCCTGCCAACCCAGATCATATCGACAAGCCCATAAGTTGTAGAAATAAAATTAGTGGCGATTATGGGCAAGGTTAACCTCATCAAGGTTGTCATGATCGGACCTTGTGTTAAGTCTTTTGTGCCTTTCATAGCAAGTTACTTTCCTTCTCTTAAAAATAGTTCAATTCTCGCTTTAATGTCGTCTCTTACCTCACGGAATTTATCCATAATTTCTTCTTCAGTTCCTACTGCTTTCGCAGGATCATCAAATCCCCAGTGCCACTTTTGCACGTTAGGATTTGTAATGACAGGACAATGTTCATCCGCATGACCACATAGCGTTATCACATAATCTGCATGATTTAAAGTTTCAGAATCAATAACATTGGACGTATGAATAGAAATATCAATTCCAGCCTCATTCATGACTTGAATTGCTTTCGGGTTTAAACCATGAGCTTCAAGACCAGCACTTTCTACTTCATAACGATCGCTGCCTAGAGCTTTTAGCCATCCATCCGCCATCTGGCTACGACAAGAATTTCCTGTACAAAGAAAATATATTAATGGTTTACTCATCCTTTTTCTCTCCTATACCTGACTTATTTTAAGCAAGCTCGTAATACTTTCGCTTAATCCAAAGCGACACATTGACAAGCCCAATTAATACGGGAACTTCAACTAACGGTCCAATAACTGCGGCAAACGCAACTCCAGAATCCAAACCAAATACACCAATCGCAACAGCAATGGCTAATTCAAAGTTATTGCTTGCAGCCGTAAAGGATAGCGATGTGGCAACTGGATATGGAGTTCTAGATTTCTTGGATAAGTAGAAAGAAACTACAAACATAACCACAAAATAGATGATCATAGGAATGGCAATTCGCACTACATCAAGCGGCAGCTCTACAATTAATTCTGCCTTCAAGGTGAACATTAAAATGATCGTAAACAACAAAGCTATTAGTGCAAGGGGACTAATCTTTGGTATCAAAACTTGTTCATACCACTCGCGGCCCTTTATCTTAATCCCAATTATGCGTGTTAGCAGTCCAGCGGCAAATGGAATCCCAAGATAGACCAGCACACTCTTTGCAATCTGCCCCATAGAGACTTCAACAACAGCACCTTCTATACCAAACCAACCTGGTAACACAGTAATAAACACATAAGTAAAGATGGAATAGAACAAGATTTGAAAAATCGAATTAAACGCTACAAGACCTGCTGTATATTCAGGATCTCCTTTTGCCAGGTCACTCCACACCAAGACCATCGCTATACATCTTGCTAGGCCAATCATGATGAGCCCGATCATATATTCTGGCATATCACTTAGGAATAATATCGCCAATAGGAACATGAGAATCGGACCGATAATCCAGTTTTGTACCAAGGATAATATCAATACCTTCCAGTCTCTGAAGACTCTTCCGAGCTTCTCATACTTCACCTTGGCTAGCGGTGGATACATCATTACAATGAGACCAATTGCAAGAGGTATGGAAGTCGTTCCAATTTGCATACTGGATAATACTTCAGAGAAATTCGATACTAAATAACCTAATCCTAAACCTAAAGCCATTGCACCAAAAATCCAGAAAGTTAAGTACCGATCGAGAAAGGAAAGTCTTTTTGTCTTCTCTCCACTCACTTGACTCTCCTCCTATTCACATTTCATCGTTTGCAGTTTTTGCTGAATTTCTTCATCAATATCCGGTAAGCATTTAAGCGCCTCTTGGATAAATGGTTGATCAGACACATGAAGGGAGTAATAGATCCATTGTCCTCTTCTTTCCTCTTTTACAAAGCCTGCATCTTTTAGCTTACGCAAATGTTGGCTTATGTTGGGTTGGGTCGTCTGTAACAATTCAACCAAATGGCACACGCACATATCGTGTTGGTTTAAGATGGCCACAATTTTAAGACGAGTTTTATCACCAAGCAGCTTAAATTGATCTGCCATTTCCTCTATTGAAATCATTTCCCTATGTACCTCCTTCTTGTTTTACATCATTATATAATTATTTACTTATATAATCAATTGCTTATATGATATAATGAACCAAAGGAATGAATTGTCAGGAGGTACAATCATGCTAGAATCCATTCAAGTTGAATATGCAAAAGAACAAGATCTTCCACAGATCCTCGAAATTTATAATCAGGGAATTGAAAGATCGAATTGCTACTTTGGAGGAAGATATTAAGGATCTGCCTTACATGAAACAATGGTTTCTAAATCACGAGCAACGCTACTGTGTTCTAGTTGCTAAAATAAGCAATCAAATTTGTGGATGGGCTTCTCTCAATCCATATTCCCATCGTAGAGCTTATCAAGGTGTTGCAGACCTATCTATATACATACATCGGGAATATAGGGGCAAAGGTGTTGGCAAGCAACTACTCCTTCATTTGGAGGCTGCAGCTAGGCAGAACGGAATCTATAAAATTGTACTCTTTACGTTCCCGTTCAATCAGGGCGGACAAGGACTCTATCGTAAATCTGGATACCGTGAAGTGGGGATTTTCGAAAAACAAGGAATATTAGATGGAAATCCAATCGATGTCATGATTATGGAGAAGCTTTTGTAAACAAACAAAAAAATTAAAAACGGCACCTTTAGGTGCCGGTTCTGGGCTAATATAATAACCACACGAGCTTAAATGTATAAGAAAAATGCCTTTTAATTAGATATTTCCACGATGGCTTGGTAAGTCGCCTCATCTTGAACAGATTTGATCATTTAGTCGGCCAAATCTGCCCGCGTAATGCCCCGTGCCTTAGGTAGATGCTTATTAATCGTCGTTCTGTATGTCCCCGTCTTTTGTCCATTCGTCAGCCGTGGAGGGCGAACCACGGTCCAGTTCAATCCGGATTTTTGCAGCTTCTCCTCCATCCGAGCCATGTCCTCATAAGCGTATTTGAACATCGGTTGGATCACAAGCTTGATCGTTTGACGTACCATCCACGGCGTATCACTAGGAATTTCCAAGCCAGCGGAGGACAGAGAGATCAATCGGTGTACCCCCACCTCCTGCATCGCTTTCGCGATATTTCCCGTTCCTTCGGAATAAACGGACGTAGGTTTGCGATGATTGACGCCAAGCGCGGATAATACCGCGTCTTGGCCGACAATTCGTTTGCTAAATGATGCTGGATCGAGCACGTCTCCCTGAAAAATTTCCAATCGTTCGCCATGAATATAGAGGGCTTCTGGATTCCGCGCGATGACGGTCACTTCGTGGCCCGCCTCGAGCGCTTGGATGACGACTTGGCGGCCGGTTCCACCCGTAGCTCCGAATACGACTACTTTCATCGTTCTTTGCCTCCGGTAAGGCTTTCGACAACCCAACGGACAATCGCTTTGTGGCCTTCAAATGAAGGGTGAACTCCATCAATGCCCATGTATTTTGCATGCGCCGGTTGCCCGAAACCTGCTTGCGTATCGACGACCGGATCGGACATGCCACGGATCAAGTCACCGACTGCGAGAATATCTTCGTTTCTCCAACTAAGTTGCCCCATTTGAAAATACGTAAACGCGGCGACCCGCTCTTCGTCGAAGGTCGGCGGCGTGACCCATACCCAGTTGGATTTGGACCGCGCTGCGGCAATTTGCCGAATCTCATGCAAGTTCTTGGCCGTTTCCCCCAAGCTCACAAGCGGTTTCGCGGAGTCTGGGCCAACGCGCATCGTATCGTTAGCCCCGATCATGCATAAAATCCAATCAGGTTGTTTGGCGACGATTCCACTGAATCGGCTAAGAACTTGGGTGGTCGTATTACCTGAAATCCCTTCGTTAATCAGCTGAATTCCGTCCTGCGGCCTTTGCAGCTCAAGCAGGTGTCGGAGAATTTCAAACCACGAAAGCAAATCGTCCATTGTGCTTTCGCCAACTCCAACCACAGTTTCGCCCGCCTTGATCGGCAAACGGTCGACCCGAGCGGCAAAATCGGGGTATTGCAGCAGCTGCTCCGCGGCTTCTTTCGCTTGTTGCGTCAACTGGCTTTTAATGAGCAGATACGAATCGACATCCATGCCGTAAATCGCCGCCAACACTTTGTCGTCCATATTACGTGCGAAAGTCAATACTTTCTCAGGATGCTGCGATTGCACTAGTTTCGCCAATTGCGGATTCAAATTTGTTTTCATCCGTATTCGATTCTCCTTTTTTACGAAATATGAACTCTCTACTTGAACGGCTTAGCGCATGGACATGCCGCCGTTAATCTCGATAGTCTCCCCTGTCACGAATGCGGATAGGTTGGAAACTAGATATAATACGCCACCCGCTACGTCTTCTGGCAGCCCTTCTCGTCCAAGCGGGATACCCGCGATAATGGACTTGCGGATTTCTTCGTTTTTGAAACGGTCGTTCGACGTGTTGGCAATGACGCCGGGAGTGATGGCATTGATGCGAATTCCGTGACCGGCAAATTCCTTAGCCATGTTCTTCGTAAAGGCGAGCATTGCCGCTTTAGCCGACGCGTAAAGTGAGACGCCGAGACCTCCTCCGTTGTGGGCCGCGAGAGAGGCGATATTTACGATTTTGCCTCTTTTCTTTCCCACCATCCCCGGCAGAACTGCTTTGGATAAGAATACACTGGACTTGAAATTGACATCCATCATCTCGGCATAATATTCTTCCGTAAGTTCTAGTACTGGTGCCCTGCGGCTCATCTGACCGGCGTTGTTCACCAAGATGTCGATAGATGCGCCGAAGTAGGCTTGAATTTGGACAATCAAGGCGTTAATTTGATCAACCTTCGTCAAATCGGCTTGAAAGGACTCAGCCTGGCCCCCCGCATCCCGGATCTTGCGAACTGTCTCGTCCGCACCTTCCCGATTCTGCAAGTAATGGACGGCGACTAACGCCCCTTCGGACGCAAGCCGCCATGCGATCGCGCTTCCGATGCCCCCGCTACCTCCGGTTACTAGCGCCAACTGTCCGTTTATACGTATATCCATCATTTCACCCACACTCCTTTTCATCTTTTCGCTTGAATGTCTTTCGGATCATTCTTGACCGTTATGACCGAACCCCAGAACAACAGCAAGGCCACTACTGGATGTAACGCCGCAATTACACCTGTAGACGAGAAAACTTGCATCGTTAGAAACTGGAACACGACGAGAGCGAACAACCCTAAACTCACCCAGCGTTTAAACCCCTTAATTCCGCTAACGAAAGTAAGCAGGAACATGAGCAATGGAGCTAGGGCGAATATTTGGACGAACGATTTGTGTACCTCCCAATTTGAAGCATCCAAGAACGTGGCCAATCCAGCAATGAATACTTGCATCACGATGCAGGCCAGAAATGCCCAAGCTACTATTTTGAAAATGAGTCCACCGACTTTCATGCACTATTCCTCCCCTCTAACAATGATTTTGTATTGTGACAATGCTAACGATAACTTTCGGATATCACAAAGCATTGCGCATAAAAGTCACAAAACGCTCAACATGCGGTATCATTCCGCTCAATCGAATCACAAGCCAGAACGGATATGCTACAATGGTGACAAATCAGGGTAATTGGGTAAATTTGGGGGAAACAACATGAATATGAAACGCACTGTATTGATCGTCGACGATGACCATGAGATCGTGGAGTTAATGAGGGATTATCTCGAAGATGAACAGTTCGAAGTCGTGGAGGCATATAGCGCAGATCATGCGATTGAAGCATTGAAGCGCAATCGGATCGATTGTATGTTGTTGGACGTGATGATGCCCGGTCAGAGCGGGCTGGAACTTTGCAGGCAAATTCGGAAAACGCAAGATACACCGATCTTATTCCTTAGCGCGCGCGGCGAGGACATGGACAAGATCAGAGGTCTCAGTTTGGGCGGCGACGATTATATCGTGAAATCCGCGACACCCGAAGAAGTCATCGCTCGTATTAAAGCCGTGCTCCGTCGTTATGGCAAGCATGACAAGGATGCTAAGCTCGAGCTGGATTTCGGCCGTCTCGTCTTGGACATCATGGCGCACGAAGCGAGAATCGACGGCGTTCCAGTGTCTATGACGCCCAAAGAGTTCGATATTCTGTGCTTGTTCGCAGAATACCCTCGCCAAGTGTTCACGTATGAGCAATTGCTGCAGCGCTTCTGGGAAGGGATTGGAGACAAACATACTGTAACCGTTCATATCGGGAGAATTCGTGAAAAAATCGAAGAAGATCCGAGAAAACCAACGTACATCGCCAACGTTTGGGGCGTCGGTTATCGTTTCGAAGGGGTGCGACGATGAAACCACTCCGCATACGCCAGTGGATGGTGATCGGCATGCTGATAGTGCTCATCCTTCCGCGATTATCTTATGAAATACCGGGCTTGTTCGACCGGTATGTTTTGGAAAATTCCAAGTATTCTCGGCAGCAGACGGCCATGAACGACTTGATGCGCGAAGTCGGCGAATCTGATGTCGCTCGCTGGAGCGATCCTGCCTGGCAGGCTGGGATCGAAAAAACGATCGCCGCATCGCACTCGGGAATCGTCTTGTTTGATACTGATGGCCACGAATATTATCGATTTAACTCTTCGGGATCGAAATCGACCGCTGAGCGGGAATTAATCGTCATGGAGCAAGGGCAATTGCGGGGAAAAGCCCTCTTCTACGCCCCTAAACAAACGAGCGAATTGGCAACGGCGTTTGCTATTTTCGCTGGTATCTTCGCCATTTTGTTCATCGGATTTCAAATGGGGCGCGTCGTCGTGAAGCCATTGGAAGCGATGAGTGCCGCGGCTAGACGAATCGCAGACGGTGATTTGGATTTTGAGCTTCCCGCATCTACTGTTATGGAAGTAACGGACGTGCGCGCCGCTTTTCAAGCGATGGGCAAGGGGCTTCAGGAATCGCTCATCCGTCAATCCGAACTGGAGGAAGAACGACGGTTCTTCATTAGTTCGATTGCTCATGATTTAAGGACGCCCTTATTCGCGTTACGGGGGTTTTTGACGAGGCTGGAACGCGGCGATAACCCTGAGAAAGCTGCGAGATATGCCGCCATTTGCAGCAAAAAGGCCGATCAATTGGAACGTCTTGTGTCCGATCTTTTTTCATACGGACAGATGTCGTCCTTGGAGCAATTGCTGCGGCCATTGCCGCTGGACATTGGCTCTTTGTTCGAGGATATCGTAGCAGATTTTTTACCTCAGGCTAGGGACAAAAATATCAATCTTACATACGAAGCCCCGTTGGAAAACCGTGAGCTTCAAGGAGACGCCCATCTGCTGCGGCGCGCGATCGGCAATCTGATCGATAACGCCCTTCGTTATACGCCGGCAAACGGCAACATTACAATCCGATTGCGAATGGAGAAAACCCGAGCCCACTTTACTGTCGAAGATAGCGGGCCAGGCATTCCAGACCAGCAGTTGTCCCATATTTTCGATGCGTTCTACCGAGGGGACGATTCGAGAAACCCGGCAAACGGCGGGACTGGGCTTGGTCTTACGATTGCGCGTAGAATTATAAGAGCTCATAACGGTGATCTTATTGCCGAGAATCACAGCCAAGGGGGTGCCATCTTTACGGGCTGGATCAAATAAGCTCGGATGCTGTATAGTTCCTTATTAAATGAGATCCTATTATTGACCTTGGATCGGCAGCCAGCATTAACTCGCTCCAGCTTGTAATGCTCCAAGCGCTTCGCGCAAATGTTTCAATGCTTTTAGGCCATTGGTTTCCGCCTTCTTGGCCTCTTGTAAGAGATTAACTGCTTTCACGATGTTTTGTGGATCACTAGGATCTCCTCCATCAGGGAAAGGAAACAGATCAGAAAGTCCTTGTAGTGCCGATGCCACAGTTTCATAATGATGTAGAGCATCCGTTATGAATGTCCAATCATACGCTACAAATTCTTCCTTTATACCACGAAGAAATTGTACAGCAAATTGACGTAACTCCGAATAAACTGCAATATTATACGCATTAAAAAACGGGACAATCTTATCCCCTCTAAAAGCTTCGATCCAAGCATCATAAGCAGCAAGCCCTTTTGTTAAATCGCCATCTACATGTTTAATGGATTCCTTCATGTTCCCATGCTCCCATACCATATCGAGCATATTACATAATGCTGTCAGTCGGTCAATATTGTTTGGCTCGGTGAAGGCAATGAGTCCGACTTCAGAGGTTTCTCCCTTTCCAATTTGTTTGTATGGTAAGGTCTCCTCTTTTATCTTGTCTAGTGCATATAGCTGTTGCTCTTTATCATTATAACCATATACGAGTCCGAACTCCGCATGGAACAAATCCCACATGATCACCGGAAGTCCTCTATCAATCGATTCGTGAATTGTGTTGAGAACATCAGTGACGATCAGTGGTTCCACAGGAAGAAAGCTTAATACTTTTACATCATTGCCAAGATTGGATAATGCTTGCGGGAAGTTCTCTTCCCCAGCAAAAATGAACGGACCACCAATATGAACCGTTTCTTTGAAAATATTAAGAGAAAAAGCATACCCTGTCAGCGCATTGACTTCAGCAAGGGAAATACCCTTCTTTTCGCTATACTGCATCAACCCCCACAAGCAATAAGTGACCGATGGTCTTGAACCTATAAAATGACTATCACCAACCCGCTCCGTATATATTATAGGCCGTTCCAAAATTCTTTTTGTCATACATTTTTTCTCCCTTCTCTTAATCAGATGCTCGTTAATAAGATCCTTCATCACTCGACATTCGTCTATATCATGATAGATGCCATAACAGGAAAATTTCTATCATGTATTTTGAAAAAAATTAATTTTTCTAAATTCTTTTTATGTACTACGACTATTTCTAGCTGCGACATGATTATCCTGTTTTGTAGTTCAATCGGGTAGGAGGCTTCCCATTAGTTGAGTAGCCTACCTCCCATACCACTGTACGGTAGCCGTTAAAAATATAACGCAACACCATTAGAGAAATTACTCCAACCACTACAGTTCCTAATAAGCTGCGTGTAAATACAGCTGTTGCAAACGTTGGTAATGATGCAAACAAAAAAAAGTTGTTTTTTAAAGGTGAAAGTTCCCCGTTATGTATGAATAACTCTTGCCCTACCAAAGCTGCCATGACTGCGATTGGAATATATTTCAGCCAGCGCATTCCCCAATCAGGTAATTGTAGGCGGCTAAGAACAATAAGTGGCAACACTCTAGGAATGAATGTAACTATAGATGCCCCTATAATAATCAACAAAATTGACCATCTTACTTCCATTTTTCCACCACCATTCCTATTATTGCGGCAATTATTGTTGCCACTATGACACCTACACTTGCTGACGACACCAAAGTTACTCCGATAACAATGACTACAGCAATTATCGCAACACAGACATCTACAAAAATTTTCGCTCGGCTAACCATCATTAGAACCAGAAGTCCTATAAACATAGCTGGTAGAGCAAAATCTAGACCAAGCTTCTGGGGATTTGTAATCCATTCACCTAAAAACGCACCGGCTATAGTGGCAACAATCCAGTTTATATAAGCTGCTATATTTAGACCATGCATCCATCTTTCACTAATCAATTTCTTATTCGCTGCTTGATTAATGGCGACACCAAATGTTTCATCTGTGAGTAAAGAACCAATTATCATATTCTTTAAGGGTGTAAGATGACGAAAATAAGGTGATAAAGCTGCACTAAGTAAGAGGTGGCGGAGATTAACGAAAAAAACAGTAAAAATAATAGCTGCTGCCGAGGCGTTCGTTGTAACCATTCCAGCTATGATGAATTGCGCTGATCCAGCATAGACAAGTAAACTCATGAGTGTGATTTCAGCTATGCTTAGTCCTGATGTTTTTCCTATTACACCTGCAGCAAATCCTATACTCAGGTAACCTAACAACGTAGGAATGCAGTCTTTTACTCCTTGGAAGAAACTCTCTTCACTAATTACTATCCCATTATCATTAATGTGGGAATTCTCTTGCATCTTCTGATCCTCTCCTGCTGTTATTCATAATGCCCTCCATACCAATTGATTGTCCATTATATCGTTCATTCTGTTTGAATGTCTACATCGTTTTTATTAGAGTTCTCTTTTTTTATGGATCAGGTAACAAAAAAACTGACGACTCATGGTCGTCAGTTTTTCCAATTCAAATGATTGGTTAGGATGCAGAAAAGCAATAATAAACTGTGATTGAATACCATTTATGAAAAGGAGATCTCTCAGCATGCATTCAGATTTCGAAAATGCTTTTACACGAATTCACCTGTTGTATCATGCGAATCAACATGCACTTACACCCGAGGAGATACAACCCGAAATTAACAGTCACGGCTATCAATTTAGTCCAGAGAAAGTTAAACAAGAGTTGGATCATCTGACAGGCGAAGGTTACCTATCTAACGCGGGTTCCCAATACGATATAACAACAAGCGGCAAAGATGAACTGCGAAGTGTCCAGCAGCATTTGGAAACATTATATCAAGAAGTTGCAAAGAAACAAATATAAGTAGTCTTCTTATGAAGTTCGAAATCAATCTCCCGTGCGTTTTGTAAAATCGGACAGGAGATTGATTTATGTTCGATAAAGTTCTGTTGGATTTGGGATGAATTGAGACAATTCATAAATACCTAAAGTTCCTTCAATTTGAGAGATTTGTTGAACGATCCGTTCAAATCCATTCGTTTCAAAATCTTCGCGTTGGACCAGATCCAGATAACTTTGATTTTAAGATGAAATGACTTAAATTATTTTTCCATATTAAACTGTTGGAGGAATGCGCGTGCAGCTTCATTTAGAAGGAAAAACAGTACTTGTTACAGGGTCTACGTCAGGAATCGGAAAAGCGATTGCCACATCATTAGCGGCAGAAGGAGCGATCGTATTTATTAATGGTCGCAATGAAGAAAAAGTGATGAACACGATTCATGAAATTCGAAGCAGGCATGCCGGCTCTAAACTCGAAGCCGCAGTCGCGGATTTAGGAACAAAGCAAGGATGTCAACAGGTGATTGAGAAATATGCTGACGTTGACATTCTGATTAACAATCTCGGCATATTCGAAGCTACCGAATATTTTGATATTCCGGATGAAGATTGGTTTAGATTCTTCGAGGTCAACATTATGAGTGGTATTAGGCTCTCTCGCCACTACCTAAGCCGAATGATTCAGAAAAAAGAAGGCCGAGTCATCTTCATTGCCAGCGAGGCGGCCATCATGCCTTCGCAAGAAATGGCTCATTATAGTGCAACCAAAACCATGCAGCTTTCGATTTCCCGGAGCATAGCCGAGCTAGCTCGTGGAACTAATGTAACAGTCAATACCGTTATGCCTGGTTCGACTTTAACTGAAGGTATGGAGTCTTGGCTAAAGACACTGTATCCGAATGAAAAAATGACAGTAGTAGAAGCTGAGGAACGATTTATGAGAGAGAATCGACCAACATCCATCATTCAAAGGCTTATTCGACCTGAAGAAATAGCCAATCTTGTTACCTTCCTAAGCAGCCCTCTTTCCTCGGCCATTAACGGTGCCGCTTTGCGGATTGACGGAGGACTAGTACGCAGCGTGTTTTAAGATTCGCTTTTAAAAATGGATTGAGGAATTTCCTCAATCCATTATAGTATTCATGAAAGAGACCATATAGAAGTCGATCTATACGGTCTCTTTCAGCTTCTTCAATAACATTGTGGGGCCGATCACCGCCTTATACCTGAACAGCGGCACGGGCTCCTTTCTCAACAAACTGATCAGCTCCTGCTAGGGGAACTGGCATTCTTCGTTATAGCCTGACTTAGAAGTCAAAATTGTCAGGGTCCGGTCCAACCCGAAGGTTCTGGTTCAGTTCATCCATGCGTGCCATCTCTTCACTCGTCAGCTCGAAGTCGAACACCGAGGCGTTTTCGATAATCCGGAGAGTCTTCGTCGACTTGGGAATCGTGACGATACCGTGCTGTAGATCCCAGCGCAGGATAACTTGGGCGACCGATTTGCCGTGACGGATGCCGATTTCTTGCAGCATCGGGTTGTCCAGCAATTGGCCCTGCATCAGAGGCGACCATGCCTCGATCTGAATGTCATGTCGGCCGCAGAAGTCGCGGAGCGCTTGCTGGCTGAGCCGCGGATGGAGCTCGATCTGGTTCACCATCGGTTTGATCTCGGCATCTTTCATTAGGTCCTCCAGATGATGAGTCTGGAAGTTGCTGACACCGATCGCTTTGACGCGTCCGGCCTTGTACAGCGCTTCGAGCGCACGCCAAGCGCCCTTGTACTTGCCAGCCACCGGCCAATGAATCAGGTATAGATCTAGATAATCCAGCCCCAGCTTCTCCAAGCTGGTCTCATAGGCAGCGAGTGTCGCTTCATATCCGAGATCGGCGTTCCATACCTTGGAAGTGACGAACAGGTCTTCTCGGGAGAGTCCCGTTTCTTGAAGGGCTTCACGGATGGCCTGGCCTACACTGCGCTCGTTGTCATAGATGGCCGCCGTGTCGATACTGCGGTAGCCATGGGCGACAGCCGCTTTGACCGCGTCTATGAGCTCGGGACCGTCCGCGACTTTGAATACGCCGATGCCAAGCCAAGGCATTGCCTTTCCGTTATTTAGAGTCGTAGTTGCTTGCAGATGCGTTGTCATAGATAAAACCTCCAGTAAGGAAAATAGTAGATTTGAATTCATGATGTCTTGTTGTAGTTGGCAGCAGCCCTAGTCATTTTGCCGTGGCTGCTTGTGCGGCGCGAACGGACATGCCCTTGCGTTCCAGTGCCATGCTCCAGCTGGTCAGCAAAACCGCGGTAAGGACCATGACAGCGCCGATCCAGGTGGTATGAATCAAACCCATCGAATCGGTGACCACACCACCCAGATAGGCCCCAATGGCGATACCCGCATTGAATGCAGCAATGTTAACGGCGGAAGCGACATCCTTAGCTCCCGGCGCGAAGCGCTCGGCCAGCATGACGACATAAATCTGCAGCCCGGGAACGTTCATGAAGGCCAGTAGGCCAATGAAAAAGATCGTGATTAGCCCAGCTACCTTGAATGGCGCGGTTATCATCAACACTAGCAGCACAATCGCCTGCAGTATGAACATATAGAACAGAGCATTGAGCGGTCGGCGGTTGGCCACCTTTCCCCCGATAACATTGCCGATCGCAATCGCAACGCCGTAAATCAACAGAATGACCACTACTGTGCTTTCGGCAAATCCGGTTATCTCATGCAGCAATGGGGATAAATAAGTAAATACAACAAAGGTGCCTCCATATCCGAAAGCCGTGATGGCGAACGCAAGCAGCAGCCTTCCATTCGTCACCAACTTCACCTGCTCACGCACCGGGGTTGGAACTCCCTTACGTAGCGAAGCGGGAATCAAAATCAGGTTCGCGATCAGCGCGATCAGGCCGATGACGGCGATGGTGACGAAGGCCGTCCGCCAGCCCATCTGCTGGCCGATCCATGTACCGAGCGGAACGCCGGTGACGGTAGCAACCGTCAGACCAGAGAACATCATGGAGATCGCACTAGCCCGTTTGTTCTCCGGCACGAGATCGGCGGCGATGGTCGATGCAATCGACATAAATACGCCGTGCGACAATGCGGTTAGCACGCGGGCCGTCAATAGGATACCTATACTTCCGGAAACCGCCGCCAGACTGTTGCCGGCGATAAAAACAACCATAATGGCGATCAGCAGCAACTTGCGGGACACTCCTGTGGTGAGTGAGGTCAGTACAGGAGCCCCAAAGGTGACACCGAGCGCATACAGGGTTACGGTCAGTCCTGCTGTTGTTACAGATATATGAAGGTTTTCAGCGATTAGAGGCAGCAGCCCCACGCTGATAAATTCGGTAGTTCCAATCGCATAGGCGCTAATGGCGAGGGCCAGAAGCGCGAGCATACTTCGTTTTTCCATTTGCATGTTTTCTCACCTCTAATCGTGTTAATGATCAATCGTGGTACTCATCGGCCGATATATGCTATTATGAGAGGTGCAATCATCTTTGGCTAGTACGCACTTTAAAGTACTATAGGTACTAAAAAGTTCCTATAGTAAATGGAGGGCTCCGCATGAGCACAGGAATCAATAAGAAGTATAATATTTCGGTGGAAGCGACCTTGGATGTTATCGGAGGAAAATGGAAGTGTGTGATTCTTTGTCACTTGACGCGCGGAAAGAAGCGGACGAGTGAGCTTAAGCGCAGTATGCCCAGCATTACCCAGAAGATGCTAACCCAACAACTGCGGGAACTGGAGGCAGACGGGATCATCACCCGAATTACGTATAATCAAGTCCCGCCCAAGGTCGAATACGAGCTGAGCGAATATGGGTGGAGCCTTAAGCCGATTCTGGATGCGCTTTGCTCCTGAGGAGATAGCCATATTATTAAAGAATACGGCGATAAGCTCACTGTTTTGGAGGACAATATATTTAATCATTGAGATCTGAACATGGATCTTTCCACGATTCCTTTGAACAATAAAAAAAGGAATACTTGAGCTGATGCTACAAGTATTCCCGAGAGAGTACCGAGCCTAGGTACTCTCTTTCTTTGTGGGATTCAACTGAAATTTTCTCTTCGACCGGACCAACCGAATAATCTCCATGCTCCCTTCAATGCCATAAGAACAATCATCTTCTTAAGCCATCAATCATTCAATCGTACCGGTGCGGGCAATATTTACTTGCACATCCGTTTCAATCTTCGCCTGCGGGAACATGTCATGCCATTTCGCTCTGCTTAGCTCTGCGTGCCTAACCGAACTTCTGTAGATTTCGCCAAATCCAACAGTATCCGAATTGAGGCGCTGCAGCTTCTGAATCAGGTGGTTGAATTCTTCAGCCATCGACTTGGATATTTCCTGCTGCAGCAGTACCGTTGCCTCAGCGTTATTGAAGTCGTACTGATCGGTGATTTCCTGGACCTCCACATTTAATTTTACATTCACCTTAAACTCCAATTTTTCTTTAGAAATGAGCTTTATTCGAGCATTTTTATCCAAGGTAGAGATCACCACTTTCACATCACTATCAGGCAAATTCTCCCCATGAATGTATGGAAGAAGCTTTTCTCGCTTTATCCTCAACTCCTTTAACTTGGTTTTCTGTCTACCCCGCAATAGCTTGAGTAAATACCCCTCGTCCGGACTAATAGAGCCTACGAGATGATCATCATGGAACACAGCTAGACCTGAAATCTCTATTCCCCCCTCACGCTGTTTTATCATTGGAAGAACAGGATCTTTGCCGGCACTGTAAAAATCACTGCGAAAATCGTGCATGGTGCAGGAAGGAACCCACTCCTCCGTTATATGATGTTCAAGCATTTCATACAAAAACATGCCAATATTCGTAATTTTGGTATTTTTGATGTTCAGCAATTCATGCGATGTACCCTCACTTACTGACAAATAAATCATATCCCCAAAAAGCGGATCACGGGCCATATTTTCCACGATTTCAAGAATCCCTTCCTTACTCAGTTCCTCACCAAACATTACAACCCGAACCTGTCCGCTCACGATCTTATGGGACAGTTGGTTATTGCTATTGATACGTGCGCCTTTACCGCTGTTGCCGTAAGAAGAAACGATTTTCATTTTCTCTTTTGCCTGTGCCTCAGGGTTAAGGAGAGCAGATGTTATATAAAGCTCACCTTTCGATGTTCTATCAAATCCGAGTGCGATCGTTAATCCTAGCTTCTCTAGGACATTCGATTGAACACAACCTGAGAGCATACATATGCTTAACATGACAAGTAGAAGTCTATGCCATAAAGTTCTCATCCCCCATCCCTCCCTACTGCTTTCGCTTTTCTCCATTCAGCAAAGTAGGTGATTGCAAGCAGTAAGCACGGATAAACGTAGGACGCAAATAGGGCAATGACGCCGATATAATCATTCAACGCATTGATTTGTCCTCGATTTTGAAGCAGCGTCGATGCTGCAAACACGACAATAGCCACCCCATACAACGTCGCTTTTTGAGGCCAGCCAAACAATAATGAAGTACCACGGAGGAACGACCATGCCAGCAGCATCACCCCAGACAGAACAACAAACATCCATAAAGGTGTGATAACAAACTCTATTCGCTCCAAGAACGGATACTTAATGATTTTAAGTTGAGTAGTCGAACCCCAAATCGTCTTTAGTAGCTGCACGTCACTATAATAGATAATGGAGACTATCATAAGAAAGAGATACAGTATATTGGTATATAACACACTTCCCTGTGCATACTTCATCACATTTTCTTTATCCTTGACCCGCTTGTACACAAAATAGATGGCTTCAAATCCTGCTATCGTAAGTCCCATCTTCATCGCTCCGGAAAATAGCTGCGGAAGCGTAGCTTCATATATTGGCAGCATTCTGCTCCACACCGCATATTTCAGAGGATTATAATACAACAACGATATGCTCACGATGATAATAAGGCTGATGCAACTGAGCTGCAATACAACGCGGATCCCACCTAAGCTGCCATAGACCGTTAAAATGACCAAGATGAGCGAGAGCAGCCAAGTCGGAAAATCCGGGAAGACCCAGGACTGCACGATCTCTATATACGTCCGTACAATCGTCGTCATGTCGAGGAGGATATATATGAGAAACAGGATGCTTAACCCCCCGCCAATCCATCTGCCAAAGAGCTTTTGATGAATCTCATACAGATCGAGTGACTGATGTTTTCGCAGCGTAGTTACGATCGCCCAGACAGAAATGTGGGTCGCTATTCCTGCTAGTATGACTGATATCCATGCGTCTTGATGAGCAGCCTTGTAAACAAAGCGTTGGAATCCAAGTATGCCAACGCCAATTTGAGCATTGCATATTAGGAAGAACAGCATATAGGCCTGAAAATAAAATGGTTGTTTTGTTTGTCCCCCAGTTTTCATCCTTTATTACCAAAGTTGTAATTAATCATCGATATCTCCCATCCATAAAGAACGAAGCTTGAAAGACTTAACAAGCTTGCGTAGATTATGTCCCTTCGAGGTTAACCCGTGCGGCTCCGGGAGAAGCAGTTCATGGTGCGCATCTTGTTCTCTCTTCGAAGGTTTAATTGGATTAAAATACGCCTTGCCAAGGCTCGTCTGTCGAATTAAGTGCAAGGTAACGAGCAGCGAAATGAACGCGATGCCAATTCCCCCCCAAACCCCCGCAGATATGATCATGGGATAGTGAACTAGTCTTAGACTACTGCTCATCGTATAATCTGGGATTGCAAAAGAACCAAGCGCCGCCAGTGCAACGAGCAAAATAAGTATATTGCTTGTAAATCCAGCTGCAACTGCCGCCTGCCCGATAACGATACCGCCTACAATACCCATCGTTTGTCCTACCTTGGTAGGCAGTCTTGCTCCTGCTTCGCGAAGCAGTTGCATCGTAAACTCCAGAATAAGAGCCTCGAATAGGGGAGGGAATGGAACTCTTGAACGCGATTGGATTAGAGAAACAAGCAAAGATGATGGGATAATTTCATAATGGAAGGTGAGTGCTGCAACATAAGCTGGAGTTGCAAACAAAGAAATTATTAATGCCACCAATCGCAGTGCACGAAGGAAGGTCCCAAGGCTCCAACCTATATAACGATCTTCAGGTGATAGAAAAAAATCGATGAACTCATTTGGACCAATAATCGCAAGCGGACTACCGTCCGCAATAAGAACAACCTTCCCTTCCAGTAGGGAATTGCTCGCCAAATCAACACGTTCCGTCAACCTCAACTGAGGAAATACACTACCATCGTTATCCTGCAGCATATGCATCAATTCTGAGCTTCCCGTAATGTCGTTGCCCCGAATCGATTGAATTCGTTCACGCAATTGCGCTGCACACGACTGCTCTACTCGATTATCCATGTAGAATAGACTAACTGTTGTTTCTCTGACATTTCCTATTGTGTACTGTTCGTTGCACAACGCAGGGTCAGGAATAGATGAACGCAGCATCGCAGCATTTGTCCCCAAATCTTCTGTAAAACCAAGCATCGGACCAAGGATGGTCGCTTCATTCTCTGGGGCAGCCAATGACCGTTTGGGCATATTGGAAATGTTCGCTGCAACGCCACCCTGTGGAGTTGCAATATATACCCAGCCTCTCGCTACTAATGGAATGGCTTCATCCAGAGAGTTCGCTGATTGGACTTCCCCAATTGGCAGCAGGTCAGCAAGCTGATCTCCTAGCGGTGTCTTATCTAAGCACTGTAGAGGGTATACAATGAATTCAGCTAAATGTGCCTTGTCAATAAGCTCTGACACAAAGCAAACGGCTATCTCAGAAGAGATTGAGCGCACTACCACATCTGCACTTTCGTGAAAATGCATCTGTAATTGTTCTCGCAGCGCTGCCGAGAATTGGTCCATTGATCGAATCCCTCCTATGAATTAATGGCAGCAAATGAGATTAGCTGTGTCTAAATGGATAGTTAGACAAATTATTCCCTTTTGCATGAATATCATGCGGAATTGAAACGCTGGACATTGCAAACACAAAAAACCGCCACCTGAATGTATCAGGTAACGGTTCCGACTCACTAAAGCTTAACATTATAGTATATATTAGAGAATGCCCAGCCTGCCAAATGAATGAACAATACAATCCCCAGTGCAGGAGCAGCGGACAATTTGACACCACTTGCTATTAAGATAAACAGGATATAGATCGCTGCGAGCGTAATTTTCCATGCGACTGCTTGAGATTTATTTGAAATAATATGATATCTTTCATCAAGTCCCCTTCGACGTGCTGATTGCTTGCGCCCCCACCATATCCCCAATAATCCTCCAATTACAGCTAACAGTATCAGTAGTAAGACTCCAACTTGATCCCAATTCATGATTACTCACTTCCCTTATCAAAAATAAATACATCTTCTATGTAGCGATCAAACACTTTCGCAATTTTATAAGCCAATTCCAAGGATGGATTATATCGACCATTCTCAATGGATATAATCGTCTGTCTCGAAACGCCTACTCGTTCAGACAACTGTTCCTGTGTTAGCCCTAATGCTGCTCTTAGTTCTTTAATGCGATGTTCCATCCAACCCCTCCTCTATGTAAAAGAAACTTTACGTAAAGCATACTTTACTTTTAACCGTATGTCAAGCATGCTTTACATAACATTACTTTTCTTCAATTAGCCCCCATAATAAAAAGGCCTATTGTATGCAAAATATTAAGCATACATCGGCCTAAGTGAAATAAACTCTACATCAAATCACCTTCTTTGTTCCCCTCTTTTTCATATACTTGTTGCGTAAAATGATTTAGTGAAGCGATGCATTCATCCAATTTATTTTGACTTTCTACACTGGAATGCGATTGGAAAAAATCACGGTTCAAAATTTTTCGGTGCCACCTTTTGAGCCGAACCAATTCTACTTCATTTTCTTCTACTTCGTGATATGTGAATTTCCCCCTACTCGTTTCCTTCTTAATTTCTTCAAAAAAGGCATTACAGTTCTCGATAAATTCCGCATATTCGACTTCACGTTGTTGATTAAATGCGTGGATCATCTCCTCTTCAGTAATATCCGAAAACTGTTCAACCTCTAACACAATAACCTCGCCATGGTTTTCGGAAATGAGATTTTGAAGTTTAATTGCTTTCTCTTGGATACTTGATGTAAGTGGAAGTACGCATACGGATTGCTGTAAATAAAAAGCCCCAATTGATTTTAGCGTCCGCCATATACGAACACGCAATGTAGATGGCTCTGCAGGTACACGATATGATAATATAAGCCATTTCCGCTTTTCGCTCAAAAATATTTCCTCCTATTCCTTATTTTAAAAATGAAACACTTGTTGCATTTATCAAAATGTTATACTATATATAAATGTAACATTTGTTTCATTTTTGTACAACTTTAAGGGGGAATCGTCTTGGTCGTCTTGAAAATGTTTGCTTTGATTTTATCACTTGGAATGGATACGCTTATGATTTCAATGACTTTAGGGTGTATTAAAACTAAAAGTAAAACGAAAATCGCACTTACATTTGCATTTGCAGAGGCACTAATGCCATTAATTGGGCTATTCATCGGAAAAGGCGCAGGTCAACTCATTGGTAATTGGGCTTCATTAATTGGGGCAACTGCTCTATTGACGGTAGCCATTTGGTTAATCTTCTTTGAGGACGAGGATAACGCAGAAGAAAAGTTGGAAGGGAATTTGATTGGTTGGACATTATTCATAACAGCACTTAGTATCAGTTTGGATGAATTGGCAGTTGGCTTCTCAATCGGTCTTGTTGGAGTACCTATTGCGTTAACCATCAGTTTAGTTGCGCTTCAAGCATTCATTTTTACGTTTGTTGGACTTACGTTTGGTTCAAAGTTGAAAAGATATCTTGGTGAATGGTCAGAGAAATTAGCTGGCATTATTCTTGGATTGCTTGGATTGTGGATACTAGTTGATGCCATCACACATTTATTACATCATTAATCATTTTTGAGATATGTGTACACACAAAAGACTGATCCTCATGTACAGGATCAGCCTACGTTTAGCGATTCTTTTAATATACAACGATAAAAATAGGTTAGCAGCAGCTTTATCATCGGGATTTTACCTTTGCAAATGATGCTTCTCATGAATTACCTTCATATAATACTGCAAATAACCTTCAGTCATGTTGTTGATGTGAAAATGCTGGGATACGTAGTTCCGAAGTTCCCATGGTGTATACATATTCTGAATATACCGTAACTTTCCGGCCATTTCACTTGGTGTATTACATATATAGTGTGGCAGGCCATGCAGCACTTCTTTTACAGAGCCTTTGTTTAATGCAAGAACAGGGGTACCGCATGCCAGCGATTCGATCATGACCAAGCCGAAAGGCTCACTCCATTGAATTGGAAATAATACACAACGCGCATATTTCAACAAATCCTGCCGCTCCTGACCTCCGACAGGCCCAACGTAAGTCAGCTTATGGTTATTTTTCAGTTTTGGAGAAATATAGCGATTGAAATAACCCGTATCATGTTTCGGTCCTGCGATTATTAGTCGACTATTGGTCTGTTCCGCCACCTCTATAGCTTGGGCGACTCCCTTCGAAGGAACAATCCGTCCTAAAAATAACAAATAATCTTGTTTGGTAGGACTAAATTGATACGCTTCAGGAGATATGCCATTATAAATAAAAGTTCCCTTCCCCCTGCCAACCGAGTGCAAAGCCTCATTGCTTACATATACTGGATGAGATGCATCGGTCATTTTGGGAATATGGCGAGTTGATACAATAGGAATCCCCAT
Organism: Paenibacillus albiflavus; assembly: GCF_004344915.1. Lineage (GTDB taxonomy): Bacteria > Bacillota > Bacilli > Paenibacillales > NBRC-103111 > Paenibacillus_AM > Paenibacillus_AM albiflavus. The sequence goes on from NZ_SKFG01000001.1 coordinate 91,321, forward strand.
AGATAAACTGCTCATGATTGAACTGAACGTATGATCATGGATAATGTCAACGTTCGGAGGAAGTGTTTCTTGAACATATCTTCCTATTGTGAAATCGAAAAATTCATCAAAAGGGTAACTATATAACGTACCGCTGCTGCGACTTCCGCCACGTGCATACAAGATAACCTCATGCCCTCTTTTGGCGATCTCCTCACTCAATTCGAAAACGATTCGTTCAGTCCCGCCATCTCTTGGTGGCGGTAAAATTGTAGTATTGGAGGATACTACAGCGATTTTCATGCATGGTCAGCTCCTTTCGATGTAGACATGATCTGCCTATTGCTGAGCTCGAATGGATTCGCCGGGACATGATCGTGGTGCAAATCTCGAAATTTGATTCTTGCTTCATCAGCTATCTTCTCTCCGCTTTGGTAGCTACCATAACTCCATACAGCGTGTTGTCTTAATCCATATGAATCATGTGAATTTATGTTCGTTTGATAATGATTTCTAAGAATTTGCATCCTCATGCTTTGTCTTTCTGACAAGGAATCAAGGTGCAGATCAAAATTGTTGTTCTCATTGCCAAAATTCATCAATCGTAAAGGTCCACCCTTTAGCATAATGCTGTTATTGCTTTGAGATTCAATTTCTCGCGATTGTTCATAAAAGTTCCAAAATCCGACTTGATATCCCGAATGCCTGAGTATGCCCGCATTAAAGAAAACATTCGCAAAATTCAACCATTTCTGATCAAAAAAGTTACTTGCGTACGGATCGCGTATATCTCTATTCAGTTTGTCAGACCACCACAATAGAAAGTCCTTTGCTTCATCGCTCCGTTTGAGTGCAATAAAACCACCAAAAAAAGTTCCATCATTTAATAGACTCATTTCGCGTTCATAGGCATCTGTAAAATGAACGTCTATTAGATGAGGTGTTACAACGATCGGATAATGATCTAACATGTGAATAGCTTCAGGAATCGGTCCGCAAAAATAAGTAAAACAATCTACGTAAACAACAATATCGGCACTGCGGTCGGTTTCAAACAAATGATGAAGCAATTGTGCCTTAATCGAATTTTGACTTAATGGGACAGTAAGTTTGAACATAAACCGATTAAAGTTAGGGATCGACAAGTTTTTGGCAAGAATGATCTGATCGAACAATACAGAGCTAGAAACCGCATTCGGTACTTCTTCCTCTACAAGTCCAAGGACTATTTTGACATTGGAAATATGCTTGCGTAGAGATTTGGCCATTTCCATCGCATATGGTACATGAGATAAGGTTGCCGTTGTACATACGATCATATAGTCCTGCTCCTCTTCAAATGAAAATGTCGAGTCCTTGTCTTTTTCCCCAATTTAATAATTACTTTTACTAATATGACAATACGTAAACGTCTTCTTAAATGTCTTCTTAAACGTCTTCTTTTATTAAGAGCTACTTTAAATTGCCTGGAAGTGACCTTTGATCGACCTTTAAGTACTAATGCAAGCTGTCGTTTCCTTATCGCTATCTTTCTTCTCATTCTAAATAAACGTTTGAATTTCTTCTTCATGAGTACTTTTCTCCTCCTCTTACTCCATCTGATTCTTCTTCTTTTGGTTATTCGTCGCTTACGTGGTTGTTCGATATTTTCCGGTTTCTCTTGATATTGGCCAAAAAACTCATTGTTAAGATGAAATGGATTAGGATGTTCTTTTTCCAATTTCAAATTATTGCGATAAATTAATCTGGATGCTCTTAAAATGGAAGTACCGTTTGTAAAAAATTGATACCCCCATGGGATAGAAGAAAACCGATGTCTCCCCATATCATTCAACTGTTTGACATATTCTGTTGTTAACTCGCTTAATACTTGGTGATCTTTTACGAAGTCCTCAGACTTAACATTATTCTCCATTTCGTTGATTCCATGATGATGAAGGATATACAATGGCTCACCATTAACCACAATCTGACCATTTTCTCTTCGTGAGATTTGCCGCTCGTTAAAGTTCCAACCTGCAATGTTATAGCCAGGATGCTTAATAACTTCGACATCATTAAAAAATGCGGAAACAAGATTCAGCCACTTCTGTTCTGCAAAAAGCGTATCATATTCAGCAAAATAGGCGTGCCGTTCAAGCCGCTTTGACCACCAATTAATAAAATTTTGGCCCTCGCTTGACCGCGAAACCCCAATAAGTCCTGCATTATACACGCCATATTTGAAATTGTCGTATTCATTGCCTTTGTAAATGTGTTGTGGCGTTAGGAGGATGGAGCTTCTATTAAATCGTCCTGAAAGATCATCTAACGGAGCTAAAACTTGCATATCGCTGTCCAAAAATAATACATGGTTTTCTTCCTTATATTTATTGAAAATGTAGTTCAATAGCGGAGCTTTAGCGAAACAACATGCTTCCCATGCTTCATATTTGAAAATCATTTGATCGAAGTTACCTTTCCAAGTATCCTTGCACAAAATAACTTCATCAAAAAATGGAAATTCGGCAAACTCCGGGTTCAAGCTGCGTTCCACTAGACTAACAACTACTTTGAACTCGGGGTGATGCATTTTAATAGACTGTGCCAATACTTTAGCTCTTGCTATATGGCTATTTGTCACTACTGTGCCTATAATCACGTATTCAGCCAACTCCTTTCACAGTGCCTTATAGTTTTCTAACCAATATATGCAAGTCTATTTGTAAAGTAATAGGCTATTAATCTAGGAAAAAGACCTATTTAAGGCCCTTGTCCCATATATACACAAAAAATCCTCCCACTTCGGCGTAAAGCCTTAGAGGAAGGACAACTAGTTGTCATTATGATGTAGATTCAACGAGTTTGGTAATGACCATTGTTACTTGGGAGAACGGAGTGATCGGTCCACCCTGCGTATCAACACGCAGTTCCAAAGTAGCGGTAGCTGCTGTAACGATAAATAGAGCATCTCCGGAAGTATGACCATCACCATCGAATGTTGGGCCTGCTGAGAAGCCTTGATCTTGGAATTGTCCGTTTACAAATAGCGCCATTTTAATAGTTTCATTGGCATTGAAGATACTAACCGTATAGTTAACTACATATCTTCCTGTCTTCAATACAATCGTAGAATTATCGGGTAAAAGGGTAATATCTGTTTCTCCAGCTGGTGAAAAAATATTTTCATTAAACATAACTGATGAACCTGGATTAAACGATTGGCTTGAACTAAGCGTAATATGAAAACTAGCAGCTGATACAGCCATTAATAGATCACTCACTTTCTGTCGTTAATTTTTTCTCTATCTGATCGTATTATATGAAAGTGAATTCTATCTGCTACTAATAAGAGTCTAATAGATTGTAAATAGATCGTTTAATTAATACTAGAAGAATCACCAATGATGAATTTGCTAGGTTTATTTGAGTTAATAGAACTAGAGATTTCGACTTTGGATCCGAAGATGCTTCCGTGTGCATTGAGATTTGACAGGTGAACATGATCGATCAGAATGCTGTTCTCTATCCGACAGTCGGTCAGGAAACAGTTGGGGCCAATATAAACATAAGGTCCGATAACGCTTCGAACCAGCTTTGCTGAGGGATGAATATTAACAGGTGGAATAAGCGTAACGTTTGCTTCGCGAAGTGATTGTTCATGGGTTGAAGGCATGTGTTCGTGACCTGCATCCAATTTGTATCGATTAACAGCCAGCCAACGATCCGTATTGCCAATATCAAAGAATGGCTCTGTCGTAATGCTGTACGTGACCTGTTTCCCCACATTGATAAGCATCATAATGGCATCGGTCAATTCATACTCCCCGCGCTTAGACGGCTTAAGCTGATCTATTGCCTTCCAGATATCACTACTATAAAAGGCATAAGCACCCACTATTGCCAAATTGGACTTAGGCTCAAGCGGCTTCTCTTGCAAACCAACGATTGTGTTGTTGGAAATATGAGCAATGCCGTATTGCTGTGGATCCTCCACTTCAGTTAGTAAAATGGACGCCGCGATATCTCTGTTGTCCGGTAATGCTATTAATGGCTCCAGTGCGCCTTCTATCAGATTATCACCTAGCATTAAAAAAAAGGGAGCTTCATTAATAAAGGAGTGGGCAGCTTTAACGGCATATGCTAATCCCAGCGGCTCCTCTTGCATTATATAAGTGAGTGACACCCCATAAGCTTCCCCATTACCCAGCGTTTCTGGTATCAGCTTTTGGGTGGGACTCATTACAATCCCGATTTCCCGTATCCCTAGCCTCGCAAATTTACTAATGATAGAGATAACGATAGGTTCACCGTAGACAGGAATCAAACATTTGGGCTTCGTATAAGTGAACGGCTGGAGTCGCGTACCTTTTCCAGCACATAAAATTAATCCCTTCAATAAAATAACCTCCTAACGCTAATTACCAACATCGCCTTTCTTCTAAATGGTTTTGGAAACATACACTGTTCTTGTAAATTACTATATGAATGTGATATGTATCTGCTACTAGTAAGAGTCTAAGTAGAAAGAAAAATACGCCAACACCAAAAAACCTCCGTCAGCTGACGAGGGTTTGTTAAGTTATAACTATTTTTATGTTCATCAGTACAAGAAGAACATTATTTGGCTGCAGATTTAATCGGATACCCACTTTAACCTGGCTTTGTTTTTTAAGTGATCGGGGTGCAACCGTTTTTATCGACTTCCGTGGTGTTCTCCCTCTGGCACAGATCTTTCTCTTCAATAATCTACGCTTCACTGGCTGCATCAGCTGCACTTGAGAAAATCTCCAGGGGGTTAGGTTTAGATTCTCTGTATAGTGAAAAAAACCAAAGGAAAGTGGATTCCAGCATTTGATATCACCGGCAAAGTGTACGATTTTGTTCTGAAAGTCCTGATCTGCACCAGGCAACCTGTCTTATGAGCATCATGCCCCCACAGATTTGCTGTAGGGGTATTGTTTTTGGCTCAGATGAATAAGATTAATCGATAATTTAATCTAAGGCGGAGCAAGTACTGCTCAAAGGAGGAAAGTTATGCCTAAGATGGTCTACATGATGACTAATGGGGAATCGATGAATATGGTTCTTGCTTTTAACCGAGACTTAAATGGTTTACTAACCTTTATGGGTTCTTTCCCCACATATGGCAGAGGTACTGGTACAAGGAAAATTTCACCTGTAACAGCAAACGATGGCATCGACCCCCTTGAGTCACAAGGATCGCTGTCTTTATCCCGTGATGGCCGGTTCTTATTTGCAGTTAATGCAGGCAGTAATAGTATCAGCAGCTTCATCATTACCGACAGTGGAGGACTTGTTCTCGCCGATGTGAAGCCTTCGGAAGGTATTCAGCCTAACAGCGTAGATGTATTTGGTAACCTTCTTTATGTTTCAAATGCAGGTAATGCTTCCAATCATATTGCATCCAATATTACTGGTTTTCGCATAGAAGATAATGGACGACTTACTCATATTCCGGGGTCCATCCATTATCTAAGTACGATGAATGCTCAACCAGCGCAGGTATTATTCACGCCAGATGGCAGTAAAATCGTTGTATCTGAGTTTACAACAGACCGTTTAAGTGTATTCCATGTACATAACAATGGTACTGTTACTGGACCAATCATTAACGGTTCTAATGGCACGAGACCGTTAGGTTCTTGTTTTCTATCTTCAGGAATCCTTTTAGTTACGGAGGTAGCTTCTAGCGCAGTGTCATCGTACTCTATGAGTAACAACGGGATACTGAGTGTTATCAGTGGCTCTGTTCAGAACGGCCAGCAGACAGCATGCTGGATTGCAATTACAAGGAATGAACGTTTTGCATATACCTCGAATACCCTAAGTGGCACAATATCTACCTACCGTATAGATGATAACGGAAAGTTAACGGTGCTCAGGCATATTACAAGTACACCAGTTGGCGCACCTACAGGTATACCAATAGATTCTGGAGTCAGTAAAGATGGTCGCAATTTTTACACCCTAAACGGTAATCAGGGCACAATTTCCGTATTTAGTATCCAGGATGATGGTAATCTAGTTAGCTTGCAAGTCGCTGCTTCGAGCCAATATCCATATTTTGGATCACAAGGTTTAGCTGTTCTATGATTTTCCCGATACTTTCAAAACACCAAAGAACCAACCAGAGAATTACTTCTTGGTTGGTTCCATTTCTTCTGATTTAACTGTTTCGTTCAGCAAACAGTTTCTGGAAATACTCTTTATTATACAGCATGCTTGGATGCGTAGGATGATAGGATAGTGCGATCTCATTATGTTCATTCGCCTTCTCATGATGCCCTAGTCGATCATAACAAAGGCATAGCTGCACATGCGGCAACCACGTATAAAAATGCGGATTATTCATGCCCATATTACGGCTATCCGGCTTGTAGTTTGTTGCTTCTGTATACCAGTATATCGCGGTTTGATAGTGATTTTGCTCTAAAAAATGGCTTCCCATCGTACAACAAAATTCAGCTCTCGGCTTATCGTACAACAAAGTCAGGCATATGGATTGTACCAGCTTATCTTTGTTGCCCAGCTTTGCATAGCATTCCCCCATCTTCATGCACGCTTGAATATTGTCCTCTATCCACCCTTGCTTGCCATCCAGAAATTTTTCGTAATACTGGATTGCCTTGTTATAGTGAGCATGATCGCGCAGTTCATTGGCAAAATAGTATAAATCCCTTGGTGTAAACGTCTTATCCTCTTGCTCTCGTTTGGTATAAATCTGCAAGTTGCGGTCGGTATACACTTTATCTTTACTGTGCGTAATGCCAATCTCACTGCTCTGTATATTCCCGTAGACAGCCAAGTATTCATGTACAGCACCAATCCATTGGAAGTAGCAGTCTCTTCGGACCAGACGGTTTCGCTTTAAGCTGGAAGTCACATTGCCCGCCTCGTCGAAGCCGAGATAATAATGCATGGTCACGCTATCCACATGAAGAGATAGCTTTTTCTTTAGTTGGATAAACAACAGCCGATCCTTCTCCTTAATGAAATCATCCGCGTCGAGCCATAATATATATTTTTTCGTTGCTTTGCTAAATGCATAATTGCGGGAGGCTGCGAAATCATCAATCCACTCGAAATCAAAAATTCGGTCTGTAAATTGCGCTGCAATGTCCTTCGTTCGATCCGTTGAGCCTGTATCCACTATGTTAATTTCGTCGGCGATTCCCTTAACGGATGACAAACATCTCGCAAGTGATTCTTCTTCATTCTTAACGATCATACATAAACTAATCGTGATCAATGTGTCTGCCCCCCCATCAAGCATGTCGGAATTTGAAATCCAGCATCTTTTCTATATAAGAAGGTATCACCCTGCAAAGCGATCTTATCTTGGTTCCCCTCAATCGTAAATTTCAAGCTGCAGAGCTTTTTCATGAGTTTGCTGGTAAACACCTGACCCTGTTCGAGCCAAATGACATACGACCCTATTGCTTGAGTGAACGCATAGCGGTAAGGAGCTTCCTCATCTTCCTGTATGGGAAATCTAAATACATGAGGCGTATAGTTACTGGCAATCTCGACCGTCTTGTCAGTCGAACCCAAATCAACAATAATAATTTCATCTACCTCGTCCAGAATCGATTCCAAAGATCGACTAAGTGTCAACTCGGCATCTTGTGTAACCATGCACAGGCTAACCTTTGGTAGTTCCTTATAAATAAGCTGATGAATGTCATTCCCCCACTTCTCCCATGCTCTGTGGCTATTTTGCAATAACAAGATGCCCAGACTGGTTTCCTGCAAATGTTTCATCGTCGCATGACCAATATGGTGAATAAAGGAATCATGGACCACTCTTAGCAAATATCCGCTGCGTAAAGCGCGTAAGCAAAGATCATCGTCCTCGTAGTTGCCCAAACCAAACGTTTCGTCAAAAAGTCCAATATCATCCAACACAGAGCGTTTCGTTAATAAACAAAACCCAACCAAACGCCTTACATCCATATAACAACCTGCGTTCTCTTCACAGTGGCGCCGTGCGAACGAGTCTATTCCGCTCACATCGGTATAAGGTATTGGAATTTGCTGATGGCCGCTCGAATAATTCGTAACAGGGCCAACCATTCCCACTCTTTCATCTTCATACAGAACACTCAGCATATTGTCCAGCCAATGTTCCGTTACGATCGTATCGTTATTTAGAAAAAGAATGGTCTCTCCCTTTGATAATTCAATCCCCTGGTTGCAACCTTTGGCAAAGCCAAGATTTTCGTTATTGGCATGAACGATTACATCGGGCTGTGTGTTTAAAAAAGCAACCGTACCGTCCGTCGATCCATTATCGATAACAATAAGTTCATAATCCTGGGTATGTTCACGAATGCTTAGCAAACACTTATTAGTTAATGGAAGCTGGTTATTGGTCAATATTATGATGCTGGTTGTCACTACATCACCTCTTTATTAGTAGGCTCCAAGCTGCATGGATAATGATTGCACGTACTATTAGAGGTATATGCTGGTAGTTGATATTGTGTAACCTATTTTGGAGATCAAGGATTCATATTGGGTATTTTACGTGTGGATTCCCCTAAAATTTACTCTGGCGCTTTACCACAAAAAAGTGTATGATGGGAACTTGTCAGTACACTTTTCGTAGATAAACAGATTTAATTTCATACTTTTCAACATTTGCAAAAGGGGTTCTTCATCATGACTAGACATAAATTAGGATTTTGGCTTCTGACAGCTCTTGTGGTCGGCAATATGGTCGGTTCCGGGATCTTCATGCTGCCTCGATCTCTTTCGGAAGCGGCAAGTCCTGCCGGCGTCATTCTCGCTTGGACTGCAACTGGACTCGGCGTACTTACACTAGCGTTAGTCTTCGGCAGCTTGACTGTCCGTAAACCTGAACTTAGCGGAGGTCCCCAAATCTATGCCAAGGAGCTGTTTCGTGAAGGCTCCAATAGATCCCTATTAACTGGCTTTATGGCTACTTGGGGATATTGGATCGGTAATATCGCAGGTTTTGTGGCGGTGATCACGACCTTCGCGAGCTACCTATCCGCTTTTTTTCCGGTCCTTACTAGTGACAAGGAATGGTTCAAATTGGGAAGTATCACGATACAAGCCGGCAATGTACTAACGTTTCTCGTTTGCTCAATACTGCTGTGGGGGACGCATGCCATCTGTCTCAAGGGTATGAAAGGTGCAAGTTTGTTAAACCTCATTGCCACCACGACCAAAGTCATTGGCTTTGCTCTTTTTATCATAATTGCCCTGTTTGCGTTCCAAAAGAGCAACATCGGACCATTTCTGGCTCCGCGTACAAATGACAGCGGCCAGACACTCGGTTTACTATCTCAGGTTAATGCTGCTGCGATTGCAACGCTGTGGGCTTTCATCGGCGTGGAATCCGCCATGGTATTTGCCTCGCGTGCCCGCCGCAAGCAGGATATCCGCCGTGCGACAATTGCAGGGCTGCTAATTGCCATCGTACTTTATGTCGGCATCAGCGTCTTGACGATGGGGTTGCTTACACAAAACCAATTGATAGCTTCCCAAAACCCGCTGGTGGACGGCATATCTAGTGTGCTTGGCCCAGTCGCTGGTAAACTGCTCGCCGGTCTTGGCTTAGTCAGTCTGCTCGGCTCCACAATCGGCTGGGTGCTTCTAAGCAGCGAGGTACCGTTCCAGGCAGCCAAGCTGGGTGTGTTCCTGCCGTCTTTTAGCAAAGAAAATAACAAGGGAATGCCTAAGAAATCACTTTGGGTCTCCAACACAATCGGTCAGATATTGCTGTTCTCCACGATCTCTGGCTCCATCTCGGTTGCGTTTGATTTTATCATCTACATCGCTACGCTCGCCTATTTGCTGCCTTACCTGATCGCATCGATATATCACCTCAAGCTAACCTGGACCGGTGAAACTTACTCACTGCGTAAAGAACGTGTGACCGAAGGAATAATAGCGGCTCTGGCAGCTATTTACTCACTGTGGGTCATTGTAGCAGGCACGGCGAACCTCAAGACATTTCTGCTTGGTGTTGCGTTGATTGCGAGCGGCATTCTATTCTATCCGCTTCTGCTGCGCTATCGGAAATTGTAGTTAATAACAATATGGAATGCTGAAAAGGCGATCATCATCAGATGGACGCCTTTTTTGGGGTTCAAACCTCATCCCGAATGTTGAAAAATTGTAGCATCACAGAAATTTGGACGTATCCTATACTAACGATTTTAGAAAGGAGTTAAAAATGAACATAAACGAAAATAATCCTCCATTACAAATTAGTCAATTGTATGGATTCATTGATCAGGTAGATGGTTGGTTGACCGGCTATGAACAATCAGCACTTCTGCATTTACCGGCTTTAGTTGATCATTTAGATGGGGAAATCATTGAGATTGGTTCGTTTAAAGGAAAAAGCACAGCAGCCCTTGGTCTCGGGAGTAAGTGGATTAGTAATCAAAAACGTTCGATCTATGCTATTGATCCTTTTATTCCAAGTACTGAATATGGAGAATACTATAATGATTTTCAAAAAAATATACTAGGATTTCAACTTGAGAATTATGTCGTTATCATAAAAAAATATAGTCATGAAGCACTCCTTGAATGCCCTAAGCGTATTTCAGCTCTATTTATTGATGGAAATCACAACTATTTAGACGTAAAGAGAGATATAGAACTTTATTCGCCAAGAGTTGTTGCCGGTGGAATGATTGCATTTCATGACTACAATGTTTATCACGGTGTCCAAAGAGCAGTTGATGAACTTTGTGTGAGTAAAGAATATGTATATGTTTGTGATTACGACAGTTTGCGTCTCATTCGTAAATTAAACTAGACTTCATAATATAATACAAACCCTCAATTCTTTATTAATAAGAAATTGAGGGTTTTTCAATTCTGAGGGATTCATGGCAATACAACTATTTTGTCACTGCAAGAAGAGCATAGGTTGGCATACTCAATACACCTTTCTAAGGAATCATCCGATTCCATTGGCCACCACCTGATCGCCCCCACCCGCGACTTTGATGCAAAGGTTTCGACTTCTGCTGGAACATTGCCTACAACCACGACTTCAAACTCTTGAAAGCCCGTTTCTATTCCCTTTTGAAGCGTCTTTAGTAATTCAGTATGCTCTTCTTTAGAAGAGGAATAAGGAATCGGAAAGAGAATCGATTTTTTTGAAAAGTCTTCGCAATTCACATGAGCGGATTTCCGTGCTGGATGATCTGTTGTTGTCTCCCATACACGACTATCTTCTACACTTTCAGGTAGATCCAATTCTATCAATCTTTCCTGTATTTTCTGATGATAATAACTTTCTAGTTCATTGACGAGGATTTGTATCTGCTGATTTCTATGAAAAGTAGAGTTATCCCCATCTTCATTTCGATATTGGATATAAAGTAAATGAGGAATCAATACAAATTTCGTGGAAAGAAAAGTCCGCATGAGTATATCGTAGTCGTCTGAAACCAATAGTTCCTCACGATGACCTCCGATCAGATGATAACATTCCCTCGTCCATGCACGAGGATGATTCGGTAACCCTACCAAATGACGAATGGTAACCCCGTTAATTGTAGTTTGTTTCAACACATTTTGCCATCGATTCATTGCATGGATCCATACACGGTAATACACACTGTATCCAAAGCCGCAATCCCAACCATACCATTGAGCATAATTGTTCTCTGCATATACCTCTACGTTCTCCCCATAAGCAAAACCACACTCAGGATGCTGCCTAAATGCCTGGACAATCTTCTCGAGACAGTCAGGGGTTAACTCATCATCATGATCTAACTCGACCAATATTTCCCCTGTGCATAAACCTGCTGCATACCGTTTGGTTGCTCCAATGTAACCATTGCGAGAATCTTGGCGATACCTTCTTACCCGAGGATCTTTTAAAGGAAGTAAGTATTTGCCATAGGTTACATCCTTATCACCGGAGTCATCAACAATCACCCATTCCCAATTAGAGTACGTTTGATTCAAAAGAGAATTATAAGGTCGCTGTATTTTTTTATTAGATTTAAAGCTAGCTGTGAATACAGATATTAGAGGAGTGTCCGAAGAAAATCTAGTTAAAGGTATAGCTTTGTTGTCAGGTAGTGGATCTGTACTGCTCAGCCAACAAAAAAATAATTTATCAGGTTGTATTTCTTCCGGAGAATTATAATGTAACCATCGTTTTCTTTCGTGATAAGGTAATGAATTCAACGTATGAAATTCCTCAAGCTCAGTTCCCAATGATAGATAGACACGGGGGTTTTTAGGTTTTATTTTCACCAATGAATCGTTAGCTTTATATATTTTCAATGTAATACCAGATTCACCCAGTCTAATGAGCATGTCTTCCCATCCATCCCATGATTTCATTCCAGAAATAAATAGATGAGCTGTCAATAGTGGAGTATGATTCGATAACATATTCTTCCACCTCTTCATAGTTTTCTGTTCCATTTCTTCTTTATGTTATGAAAGAAAGAGCACATTGTTTAGACTAATGTCTGCCTATCCCCATCATTTTATTGCAATTTCAGGTATATGCCTTTACTCATTTATAGCTTTAATCATACGATACATAAGTTTAAGAGAAGGAGGTTAGAAAAATGACTCCTAGAGATGATCAATCCAAAAAGGTAAGTATAAAATTAAGGATTAGCGATTGTGGTTGCAAGCGTAGAAAACGTAAATGTAAGCGTAAGCGTAGAAGATGTAATTGCAATGTGAAGCAAAAAGTTAATGTAACGCAAAAAGTTAATGTGAAAGTTAAAGGTTCAAGTACCTCTGTGAATTAAACAAGCGAAATGCGCATCAATAGAAATGGTGGTATAGAGGGTTATTCCTGTATCGCCATTTCTTTTTTATTCGGGTTTTCATCTCTATGGGACATCCCCTTTCTGAATTAATATAATATCTATATCAAAAAGAGGGCCAATCCATCATTTATGTTGCTAGGTTAGGTAAATACCTTTACTCATTTATAGTTACTTTCATACCATACATAAGTATAAAAGAAGGAGGTTAGAAAATGCACCCCATACGACCCAAAAAGGAATGCAATAAATGTGGGAAAAAAATTTGCAGATGCAATGTGAAGCAAAAGGTTAATGTGAAGCAAAAAGTTAATGTGAAAGTAAAAGGGGTTCAGGGGCCACAGGGGCCACAGGGACCTCAGGGACCTCAAGGGCCTCAAGGGCCTACTGGTGCTACTGGTAATACTGGCGCTACTGGTGCTACTGGTAATACTGGTGCTACTGGAGCTACTGGAGCTACTGGTGCTACTGGTAATACTGGCGCTACTGGTGCTACTGGTGCTACTGGCACTACTGGTGCTACTGGAGCTACTGGAGCTACTGGTACTACTGGTGCTACTGGTAATACTGGCGCTACAGGTGCTACTGGAACTACTGGAGCTACTGGTGCTACTGGTGCTACTGGTGCTACTGGCGCTACTGGTGGTACAGGTGCTACTGGTGCAACGGGTGCTACTGGTGCTACTGGTGCTACTGGAGCTACTGGCGCTACTGGAGCAACGGGTGCTGGAGCTACCGGTGCTACTGGTGCAACGGGTGCTACTGGCGCTACTGGTGCAACGGGTGCTGGAGCAACTGGTGCTACTGGTGCTACTGGTGCTACTGGCGCTACTGGTGCAACGGGTGCTACTGGTGGTACTGGTGGTACTGGCGCTACTGGAGCTACTGGTGCTACTGGTGCAACGGGTGCTACTGGTGCTACTGGTGGTACGGGTGCTACTGGTGGTACGGGTGCTACTGGCGCTACAGGTGCTACTGGTGCTACTGGTGCTACTGGTGCAACGGGTGCTACTGGTGCTACTGGCGCTACTGGTGCTACTGGTGCTACTGGTGCAACGGGTGCTACTGGTGCTACTGGCGCTACAGGTGCAACGGGTGCTACTGGTGCTACTGGCGCTACTGGCGCTACTGGTGCCACTGGTGCCACAGGTGCTACGGGAGAAGAAGAACTTGTGATTTTCTTGGCTTCAGACCAATCAATTGGCAATGGCGATTTCATGGGATTAGGTACGTCACAGGGTGGAGCAGATGGATTTGTAAGGGATACTGTGGTTATACCACAGAACTCAACAATTACAGGCTTATTTTTCAATATACGCGATAAAGCTTTAGACGCTACTGATACGATTAGTGCTGAGATCTTTAGGAGTACGGACGGCGGGTTCACTTTTGCAGGTACAGGGATTATAGCGACAGTAAATGGCCCGAACCCCCCACATTTCTTTGCATCAACGACCGCAAGTTTTCCAGTCAATATAGGCGATTTGTTATCTGTACAAGTAAATTCTAACGCTGGGGCCTTATCCCATGGAGCAGCAGCTACTATCACATTAAGTATACCCTAACGGGTAACCCCAACTACACGAGAATACGATAAGCGGTAAAGTGGCATGAAAGGTGACTTTTATGCCACTTTGTCCCTTTCAGGAGTAAAAAATAATGCTCGTTCTATCGTACAGGGTGGGGTGGCGAACGTACAAAACAAAAAACCACCAAGATCTTGAACTGCACCCCATTGTTAGTCACTCTCTAACTATTGGGCACACAGTTCATTTGATAGGTGGTCTATTTCTCAACTCATCATCATTTATTTGGAATGGTAATTCCATTCAACTCTAGTGCCTTTTTTACCGCCTCCAGGTATTGATATCCATAGCGGCTATCGGGTTCCAGATAGGCTCCTTCCCCCCATTCATTCCACGCATTAATAAATACAAAATCACTATTGTACAGTGTTCTAGCACGCAGAATTTGTTGACTGAGATAGTTAGTGAATTTTCCAGGATTTGCACCCTGAAATATGAGAGCTTTATTTCCTAGACGGGGAGTATTATCCCAATCCACAAACGCTCCAGGGAAGACCTGTTTATTCGTTTCGGGCGGATTCCTAGACAGAAGCGATGTCCATAATTTGTCGTAGTCCATCACCCCAATATCCTGTTCTTGATTATCTTTTATCACTTTCCAGAGATCTTGGCATCCCCCATGAATCCACGTATAATGAGGTTCAAACTCGACGCTGGCATCGAATCCGTTAACGTTCGGAATAGGAAATCCATTTAATGTCTCTACAAAGTAAATACCATCGAGCCCGTTTTCTGTGGCAAGCTGGTTCCAATATTGAAGCATGGCTTCGCACTTTGGTATACCACCTGGTTGGTAAATGATAAAAACAGGCTTGTTATCAACCCGAATATATCTTTCATCCTTAAAAGCTTGTAATAAATAGTCAAAGTGCTGCTTCCAGTCTTGTTCGTCACCATAATCTTGTGGCATAAGCACATGACCGCTTAATCCGTCCCATCTGCGGGTCCATGGTTCATTGGCCCACGAAAGGCAAAAGGGCAAGTCAGGTTCACCCGTCCTCAGTACTTCGTTAAACGGTGTTTCCAGTAATTGCTTTCCTTTAAACCAGTAATGATAGTAGCAAAATCCGTAGATTCCGTATTGTTTTGCCAGCTCGGCCTGCCTCTTACGCGCGGAGGGATCAGATAAATCGTAGTAGTAGTTCTGATAGGGTTCACGCGGCTGATAATGCTGTGGGAATCGTGAGGAAGCTTTTTTCGTATTTGTCCATTCTGTAAATCCTTCTCCCCACCAACTATCATTTTCTGGAATCCTGTGAAATTGGGGTAAGTAAAATGCAATAATCTTCACAATTTTTCCCTCCTCGTTAGACAACAATCCAACCCTTACAGGCCTAGACCCTCAAAATCAATGCTACTTGCCAGTTTGTTCGCTTTGGCCAATGATCCGTGAGTACCAGCATCTGTCCACCAGCCTTGAATCACATCGTATGTTAACTCATTATTCTCAAGGTATTTATTATTAACATCCGTTATTTCGAGTTCTCCACGATCAGATGGTTTAAGAGTTTTGATAATATCAAATACTCGGCTGTCATACATATAAATGCCAGTTACCGCATACCCACTCTTCGGGATTTTGGGCTTCTCTTCAATAGATATGATTCGATCATTCTTAAACTCAGGTACACCATACCGCTCAGGATCAGAGACCTCTTTAATTAGAATTTTGGCGCCTTTCGACTGCTTAATAAAATTTTCCACGTATGATCCAATATGGTCATTGAAGACATTGTCACCCAGTATAACGGTAAAGAGATCTGTCCCGATAAAGGTCTCAGCCAATCCGATCGCTTGGGCAATCCCACCTGCCTCATCTTGAACCTTATAAGTAAATTCTGTTCCAAACTCTCGCCCGTTCCCTAAGTGATTTACAACAGAGCCCATATGTTCCTTACCCGTCACGATAAGGATTTCGTGGATGTTGGCCTGCAGCAGTTTATATATAGGATGATAGATCATGGGATACTTTCCTACTGGCAATAAATGTTTATTTGTGACTTTTGTAAGGGGGTACAACCTGGAACCGGTCCCTCCCGCAAGAATGACACCTTTCATTGTCACCATCCTTTTTTATTCATGTTATGTTTCTCAAACTGGTTTGTTACGGAAAAAAATGGTTTCATTCTGTAGTGATGAGATTTTCAACGAGCATTGTTAGAATGAGCTTTATAACTAAAAGAGCTGTCCCTAGATCGGTCAAGATCTTGGAACAGCTCTCTTTTGATAGGGCTTTTTTCATAAGAGCCCTGATTATTTTAAGATATGATAACTTCGAATGAATGCTGTTACATTGCCCAAACAACAAGCTCCTTGTGGATTATTAACGTCACAACCACAACGGTTAGCTTGCACTTGATCTCGTATATGGTCAATTGGATGCTGACTTTTCAGATCAGCTTGCATTAATCGTTCTCTTGTCCATCCAAAGCAGTAGCAAACAGGAACATCCACTGCATCGTCCTTTTGGAATACAGTGACTTTGACCATATCTTTGCTAAAGGTCTGTACACTGCTAAAATACACAACATCGCAAGACGAATTTCCACAAAAAACGTAGGTCAATTCAGGTTGAATCCTTTCTAGCGCTGCTGGTTTAAGCATTGCTTTTAACGTAATCAATTGAACACTTTTACCCTTTTGCTTGCATACAGGGCATAGATTAGTTGTGGTTGGATTCTCGATAGACGTTTGACAACAGCTATCCATTTACGATCACTCCTCATGCAATATTCATTACCTTCAATGATACCACGTAATATTGTTATGATCATAACTAAATCATTTGCAGATTAATCACTAGTATTGGTATTCTTTCGAATTCAATAGATTTCGTACAGTATCTTAAAACATATGAATTTTCCACGGTAGTTTAATAACCTGCTAGACAAATAGACAGTTCCACTTAAATGCAGTCTTCATATCATACATGGAAGAGCATACTACCATTTAGAGATGCCTATCACAAAATAAAAGAATAGGAGTTGAAAGAAATTGGCAGACTTTATTTTTGTGAATTTTGTGCTTGTACCTGGTGAGGTGATTACTAACGGATCTCCAATCAGAATCGGTGACGGGATCGTTACTCAGCAAGGTTCTGCGATCGTGCGTAACAATGACACAGAACTCAACCTGACGCAAGCCGGATTTTATCTAGTAAATTACTCGGTTAGTAATTTCACCCCAGGCAACACACGTATTGAAACTATTATCAATCTGCGTAACACCAATCTAAACGAAACTTTAGCCATCGGACCTTCGTCAACCGTTTCAGGTGACACCGTTGCTACAGCTGCTTCTACTGAGATTCTGCAAGCATTTTCTGGTATAAACAATATTTTCAAAGTTCTCAATCATTCAAATAACAATCTGACAGAAGGCGCTCGTATAAACTTAACTATTTTTAAAATCGCTTAAATGCAATACGCCAATCCAATGTTCTGCATAGGATTGGCTTTATCTTTATAGGAAAAAAGAGAGGCATTGCCCCTCTTTATTCCTATATTTAATTTACTTCAAGTATCTACCCGTAATCGACTGCTCCGCATGGATGATCTGTGAAGGTATGCCCTCGAACACCACCTGGCCGCCCTTGTTGCCTCCGTCCGGTCCCATATCGATGATCCAATCCGCTTGGCTGATCACATCGATGTTATGCTCGATGACTATCACTGTATTGCCAGCGTCCACGAGTCGGTTCATGATCCCTAGCAGATGATCGATATCTGACATATGCAGTCCCGTCGTAGGCTCATCCATTACATAAATGCTGCCTTTCTTATGCAGCTCGCTTGCCAGCTTGATGCGCTGACATTCCCCGCCTGAGAGCGTGCTTAGCGGCTGGCCGAGTGTAATATAGTTCAGCCCCACATCGCTCATCGCCTGGAGCTTGCGCACAACCTCTTTTAACTCGAAAAATTCCAATGCCTGCTCCACCGTCATCTCCAGCACTTCTGCAATTGATTTACCGTTCAACTTGTAAGCAAGCACCTCCTCCTTGAACCGTCTTCCTCCGCATACTTCGCATGGCAGCTTCACGCTGTCAAAGTATGATAGGTCGGTATACACAACACCCAGCCCTTGGCAGTTCTCGCAAGCCCCCTTGGAGTTGAAGCTGAACAAGCCTTGGTTCACCTTATTCGCGGAAGCAAACGCCTTGCGCACATCATCCATTATGCCCGTGTAAGTCGCAGGATTCGAACGAGTTGACACCCCTACCGCCGATTGGTCGATAACAATTGCGTCTGTATGCTGACTGAGGAATACTTCGTTAATGAGCGTACTCTTACCCGAGCCGGCAACACCTGTAACTACTGTCAGCACTCCGGTTGGAATATCTACGCTTACGTTCCGCAGGTTATGAAGTGTGGCATCCTTAATGGATAACTTGCCAGTTGGCTGCCTGCATTCATGCTTGAGTTGGAGTGGTCGCTTCATATGAGTTCCTGTCAGTGTACCTGCCTCCAGCAAGCCTTGAACGTCTCCCTCAAACACGATGCTACCGCCGCGGCTGCCGGCGTGTGGCCCAACATCGACGATATGATCCGCGATCTTGATCACATCGGGATCATGCTCGACGACAATCACGGTATTTCCCTTGTCGCGTAGCTTCTGCAGCAATTCATTTAACCGGTGCACATCGCGGGGGTGCAGGCCAACACTTGGCTCATCAAAGATGTAGGTGACATCCACCAGACTTCCGCTCAGATGCTTCACCATCTTGACGCGCTGTGACTCCCCACCAGATAATGTATCCGTCTCACGGTCTAGCGTTAGGTAATCAAGTCCAATATCGACCAGATGCTGCAGCCGCTCTCTCAGTGATTTGACGATTGGCGCTGCGACAGCATCGTCAATCTCTCGAATGACGCTGATGAGCTGGCCGACCTCCAAGGAGGACATCTCTGCAATGTTGAGTCCATTGATCCTGCAGCCAAGCGCGGCCTGACTGAGTCTCGCTCCGTGGCAGCTTGAGCAAGTACCCTCGATGATGAATGGCGCAACAGTTTGTTGCGTGCGCTCAGACATCGTTTTCACATCCCGTTTGATGTACTTGTTCGTAAACTTCTCGATGCAGCCTTCCACCGTAATGTTCACAGACTTCCCGCCAAACTGCGTCGCCACCTTCTTCGCCTTGCCGTATAGCAGTTGATCAAGCTCCTCCTCCGAATAATCACTCAGCTTCTTGTCAGGATCAAATGGCCCCGATTGCACAAGCATCGTCTGATCTAAACTGTCCGCCGAATAACCCGGTAACATGATTGCACCTTCATTTAAGGACTTTGACTTATCCAGCGCCTTGCTCATGTCAACGCGTAAGCTGCGACCAATTCCGTTACACTCAGGACACATGCCTTGCGGATCGTTAAACGAGAACATTTGCGCCGGTCCAACATAAGGCTGTCCCACTCGGGAGAAGAGAAGACGGAGAATCGGAGAAATATCGGTAATCGTTCCCATCGTAGAATGAGAACCGCCACCCAGCCGCTTCTGATCCACAATAACAGCCATGCTCAGGTTCTCGATTGCGTCTGCATCCGGTTGAGGGAAACGCGGGAGAAAGGTGCGTACGAACATGCTGAAGTTTTCGTTTAGCAAACGCTGAGATTCGGCAGCAATCGTATCGAAAACAATGGATGACTTACCAGATCCGGATACTCCTGTGAAGATCGTGATCTTCCGCTTAGGAATGCGCAAGGATACGTTCTTCAGATTGTTTTCCCTCGCACCCGAGATTACGATATATTCCTGATTAGATTCGCTCATGCTTATCAACCTTTCGATCATGTTAATTTCAAATAATATTAACATTGTACCATTTATCGTACATTGATAGTCGAGCAAACCGAACTTGCACCTATTATTGGTCGTAGCATCCAGTATTTTATTCTATACTTTTCAATGATCCAATCATATTGATATTAGTCACTTTTCTCCTAAGCAGTAAGTTAGCTAGGATGGTGAGTATGAATGCAAGAATAACGGCTATCAATATAACAAATATATTAAATTTATCTGGGATTTGTTGATGGGTACTAGACAGTGCCTTTACAATAAAAGTATAAATATAGCGACTGATCGGTATAGCTACAATTACCGATAAGGTGGTTAGTATGATGTTTTCAAAAAAGATAAGTCTGTTTATTCTATTTTTTTGATAGCCTAATACCTTAAGTGTTGCAAGCTCACGATTCCTTTCATAAATGTTGATGGAAGATATCGTATATACGGCGCTAAAGGAGAGTATGACGGCACAAATGGTAAACATGATAAATACAAAACTGTTTTGTTTCAAAATATATTGAGCTGATTTCTTTAGACCCGTCTTATCTGCAATTGTATCTACATGAGGATCTTGTTCAAAGAAGTTACGAACACTTATAAGATCTGTAGAGCTATTTGCTTCAACTAAAAGCGAGGTTGGACTATAGTTGATGTCAAAGCTTTTTAAATAGGCTGGTGTCATATAAAACGACGGATTCGAATACTGTGAAGATATTTGTAAAACCTTCGTATCTACAGTTTTATTATTAAGCTCTGGTGCTGTGAACTTTATTTGGATGATATCCCCTTCTACAATATGATATTTGTCGGCGTAAGATTTGGGTACCAGCACACCATTGTTTTCTAAAGATATCTCATTGTCATTTTCGTCAAAGAAATGAATGAGACTATTTTCTTTTTCAGTAACAACTAAAGTGGCATTTTCTTTTTTATCATCTTTTATGAATTCAACAGGAAAGTAAGATAAATCATAACTATTTTTAATACTGGAGGGTAGTTTTAACGTATCAGAAGATGTTCCGATCGTATAATCTACTCTTAAATCATAGGTATAAACATCTTCAACTTGGTTCGCTACTTTTTGCAAGGCCGCTTGAGTGCCAAAAGCAGTGATCAATAAAACAGTGCTTACAATAACACCGATAGAGCTCGCTAAAGCTTTTGGTTTATTTAAGAAAATATTTCTCAAAATGAGTTTATAACTGTAGGAAATGCGGCTCCATAGACCTGGAACTCTTTCTATCAATAGCTTTTTCATCGTCTTTGGCGGTTTAGGACGCATAGCCTGAGCAGCACGTTCTTTTAAAATGGTTCTACCACTTAAGTAACATGCTAGGACTCCAAAAGCACTAGAGAAAATGATGGGGGGAATAATTGAATAAAAAGAAAGTGAGTATGTAATGTCAGGCAGAGAGTGAGACCTTGCACTCGACCCAGTTATCATTGGAATAAATACAGTAGCGGCAATGGCACTACCTAGGATTGAGCCTATTATACCTGCCAGTACAGGATATCCCATGTAATGTAGCCTGATTTTTCTGTTTTTTATACCCAAAGCTTTCATAATACCTACTTGATTTCTTTGAGAATCTATAATCCTCGACATGGTTAGAAATAGGATAGTAGCTGAAATCAAAAAGAGAACTAAAGGTACAACCTTACTCATCATACCATTATTATAAATCGTTTGATTTAATTTAGAATAACTGAAAGTCCGTTCTTTACTTACTTGGTTTAAATAAGAAAGTTGTTTGGATTGTACTTCAATGGATTGACCTAATTTATCAATATTGTAACCATCTTGCGCATCAATCACGATTTCATTATAGTAAAAGCCATCTGCGATTTCAGGTATTGTCTCCTCCGCAATATAAGCTACTCCGTAGGCTTTATGGTCTTGTGTTTCGTTCTTTTTTACATGTTCAACATTCTCGCACAAGCCGCTAATGATAAACTTTAAATCTCTTCCATTCGTATTTATACTGATTTGATCACCGACATGATACTGATGTTCTTTTGCATAATGGGAATCTAATAAGATTTCATCCTTTTTTGTCGGAATACTACCCTCAATCATAGTAGGCGTATTTATTTCATTGTTTACAGGGATCGAGTGAATTTTTATTGAAGTTTTATAATCTTCAATGGCTTGCGTGGCATCAAAGGTATAACGTCCTTCTATTTTTTTAATACCTTCAACTTTGCTTAAACCAGCTACATCATCTTTGGAAATTTGACTATAATACACATTTAAGTCACTTAAATTATGTTCTTTATAGTAATCCTTCGTATAAGCACTAAGCTTATCGCTATAAGTTACCAGCCCCCCATAGAAAAAAGCTCCTACAGCGATAACCAAAACTAAGGCTATAAATTGCCCAATCGATTGTTTAATATCCCTTACTAATTTTAAAAATAATTTCATAATTACCACTCGATCCCTTCGACACTTTGTTTTTCATCATTAATTGTAATGCTTTCTATCATTCCGCTCTTCACTTTAATAATTTTATCGGCCATAGGAGCAATTGCGGAATTATGCGTTACCAAGATGACGCACTTTTTCGTTTCCTTGTTCAAATCCTGAAGAAGCTTCAAAACGGACTTGCCCGTCACATAATCCAAAGCGCCAGTTGGTTCATCACAGAGTAAAAGTAAAGGATTTTTGGCAACAGCTCGAGCTATAGCCACTCTTTGTTGTTCTCCTCCAGAGAGCTGGGAAGGGAAGTTTTTGATTCGATTCGTCAATCCAACTTTATGTAATATGTCTTTAGCATCCAGATGGTCTTTACATACTTCAGTGGCAAATTCAACATTCTCCAGCGCGTTTAAATTCGGAATTAAGTTATAGAATTGAAATACAAAGCCAACTTTCTCTCCGCGATATGATGTTAATTTCCTTTCTCCGAAGCTTGTTATTTCTTGTTCACCAACAAACACTTGACCTGAAGTAGCCGTATCCATTCCGCCAAGTATATTCAAAAGTGTACTTTTGCCGGCACCGCTTGCACCCAATATAACGACGAATTCTCCCTCTGATATAGAAAAATTAACACCATCCAAAGCCTTGATTGGCACTTCTCCTACTTTGTATTCTTTCGTTACTTGTTTGAATTCGATTAGTTTTTTCACTTCTTACATCTCCTCGTATCGTATTAATTGAAATTTCTGAAGTTATCCTTTGCTAAGTCTTTTTGCCATTAGCATATTAGTATGTTACTCATGTAGCATACTATAATGCACGTGCAAATTATTGTCAATTACCGATCGAATGTTCGTAATATCGATCGAGCCAACGGATATTGACAATTGAATGCACATAAACTATGGTATGTTAGATAGGTAACATACTAATAAGATGAATGGTGAGGCAATGAACGTCACTTTCGACGATAAGCAACCGATTTTTCAGCAGGTAGCCGATATAATTGAAGACGATATTCTGAACGGCACTTTCCTAGTGGACGAGCAAATTCTTTCTGTGGCTCAGTTTTCTCAGCTGTTTCAAATCAATCCGGCAACCGTAGTGAAGGGGATCGGCCTGCTCGTAGATGAAGGTATCCTATACAAAAAAAGAGGGCTTGGCATGTATGTCGCTGCTGATGCTAATCAGAAGATTCAGATTAAGCGAAAAGATCGTTTCTATAAGGAACTGCTGTCCAATCTGCTTAATGAAGCCGACAAACTCGGGCTGACAACCGAACATATCATTGACATGATCAGACAGTTGAGGAAGGAATGAACGAACCTTGAGCATTGCATTAACTTGCCACAATTTAAACAAACAATACGGTCGAACTTACGCATTGCGTAATCTGGATATGCAGTTGGAGGAAAACGTCATTTACGGCTTGCTCGGACGAAATGGCGCCGGCAAAACGACTTTGCTTAACATGATCGCAGGTGGTGCCTTCCCGAACAGCGGCACAATCGAGGTACGAGGAAAAAAGCTGGGCAAAGGAGAACTTCCGAAGGATTTCTGTTTCGTACGCGAGAATTACAAACACTTCGGAGGAGCGCGGGTTATCGAGACTTTGCAGTTTGCTGCGAATTTTCATCCCAATTGGGACTGGACGTTAGCTCATGAGTTACTCAAAACATTTCAGCTCGATCCGCACAAAAAAATCAAACAGCTCTCAAGAGGCACGGAATCGATCGTGGGTAACATTATCGGATTGGCCAGCCGGGCACCGCTGACGTTATACGACGAGCCGGTACTCGGACTCGATGTCTTGATGCGGGAAAAGTTTTACAAGGCGCTTCTAGAGGATTACGCCAATCACCCTCGTACGATTTTACTGTCTACGCATTTGATTGACGAAATTGCCCCAGTCGTAGAAAAAATTTATATCGTTGATGCTGGCTCCCTCCTGCTTCATGATGAGATGGATCGGATACGTACGGCAGCTCATCTGATACGGGGAAATTTGGAGGCAGTAGCTTCGTTTATAGAAGGTAAGCGCGTATTGCAT
This sequence comes from Paenibacillus albiflavus, assembly GCF_004344915.1. Lineage (GTDB taxonomy): Bacteria > Bacillota > Bacilli > Paenibacillales > NBRC-103111 > Paenibacillus_AM > Paenibacillus_AM albiflavus. The sequence goes on from NZ_SKFG01000001.1 coordinate 115,933, forward strand.
ACGGAAACCTATGGCCGCGGCACACTTGCCGCTATTTACGAAAAGTTGGACGATGGGGACAAGCAACAGGCGCGCGAGTTGGACATTTCGATTGATCCTCTGTCGCTTCAAAAGTTTTTCTCGTATTTGGTCGAAGGAGGTCACTAGATTGGGTGCATTGGCCGTTCATATAAAGGCAACCTATTTGCAACTGAGGATTTATATCTTGAGCATAATTATTTTTATCCTGATTGGAAGACTGACGCTTTTCATTTTTAGTATCTTTATAGATTTGAGCCAAAGTAAAGGCCTTTCGGTAGGCAACATGCTGATTATTATTTTGCTCCTTATCGCTATCGCGCTGCCGCTCAGTTATTACAAACGTATCGTACATGTGGGCGCAAGCAGGGAGCAATATTTCAAGGGACTTCAATTCGTCTTTGCCGTCTGGGCAGCAGCCATCGCTTTGTTCAATTCTTTATGGCTTGTGTTTGAAGTGAATGTGCTCCATACGAACACCGTTGATCTTATTAAAGCATTTCATTGGGATGACTTTGGCTTGGCTGGTTCTTTTCTTTACCAAACCGCCTTTTATTTGATGGTGATGGCGCTTCTAAGCATGTTGGTCTCTGGTTACTACCACCCTGTCGGTTGGCTACTGTCGGCTCTGCTTATTGCGGCGATCCCAATCGGAACGGCGATTCCTTCGCTGCGCGTTCATGTCGTCTTTTTTTTCAAAACTCTGTTATTTAGCAGCTCGCTGCTGGCGGGTGTCGGAATTAACCTTATGTTTTATATCATTTTCGTAGCCGGCGGCTGGTTTTTTACTAGAAAAAGAACCTACTAAAAGCCCTAAAAATTTATCGCCCAAGAAAAGTGGCCTATTACCCGAAAGAGATGATGCTTATTAGGCATTATCTCTTTTTAAATCGAAACAAAAAAACGGCATCTCTGCCGTTCACGGCTTTGAAATAATTTTGATTAATACACTTGACCTTAGGTCTGACCTAAGGTGTATGGTTAAGATATTCCAAGCCTCATCCCTAGGAGTGAATTTTATGAAGAGTGAAATTACGATAAGTGAATTAGCCAAGCTTATGAATGTGTCTGTTCATCAACTTCGTTATTTTGAAGAAAAAGGAGTTCTTCAACCTGCTTACACCGGTAATAATCAGTATAGAATGTACAGCATCGATCAAGTTTACCAACTAGCGCATATTTTATTGCTTCGCAGACTGGGTGTACCTGTTCAGTCCATTAAAGAATGTATGACCTCCTATTCTGCGGATCAATATCGGAAGCTTCTTCATCACTCCCTGCGGGAAGTGGATGCTGAGATGCAACGACTCAAAGAGCTTCATCAGTTCATCAACAAAGTTTTGCATGAACAAGAAAGCTTTAGCTTGCACCCAAATCAATACCAAATAAAGTGGCGAGATACTTCCTATTTTACACGTTGGATTGAAATGGATTCACACACAAAGCTTAATGCCACACTACTGGTCGGACAGGCGGAGCGTGTTCCGAATTTATTTGAATCGGACATTCATTATTTGTATGAGTCGAACACCGTTACCTTGTACCTGGAAACGCAGGCGACTGGCGATTTTTCTTTACCTGAGGGTAATTACCTTTCCATACAGTGCCTTGATAATGAAGATGATGAGCTCGAGCATATGATTGAACAGTTTTACGACTATGCTGCTGGGCAGTCTTATGTCATAGCAGGACCACTGATCCTTATTGAAAAATCCTATTTATCCTTATTTAGCCAAAGCAAGTTGCACTATGAGCTACAAGCCTTGATTGAACCAACTGCAAATTCCGAAAGGAATGATCGACAATGACGGTATCGACAATAACCATTGAACCTATGCAAGTTAAGTACAATCCACAGGTCAGCCGATTGCTTGTTCATGGATTTCGCGGGAAATTTCATAATCTGACGAACATGAATGATGACGATCTCTCTCTTTTTTTTGAAAAGCTATTGGACCATTATCCTACGGAACCAGCAAGTCAAAGAATGGTCGCCCTACAAGAGGGAGAAGTGATCGGAACGATATGTATCAAATGGAAGCCTGAATCTGACATGAAACAAAGGCAGGACCGCCCTTCGTGGAAGAGCTTCAATAGGTTTGGTAAATGGAACCTGTTTAAAATGTTGATCGGTTTATATTTACTAGACCATAAACCACAGGCTGGAGAATGTTATATTGCAGACGTTGTTGTCCATCCGGATCATCGAAGCAAGGGAGTTGGAAAGCTGTTTCTGCAGTGGGCACAGCATTTTGTGCAAACGGAGCCGAACTTAGATGTGCTGTCCTTGCACGTCGTAGGCAATAATCAACGTGCCAAGCATTTATACGAGCTCCATTCATTCCAGACTCATTTACAAAAGAATAGCTTAGTGGGGCATCTTTTGTTCAATGAATCAAAATGGGATTATATGGTCCTCAAACTAAAATGACCTATTCTTATTTGCTTTTGAGCTTGCTTATTGTTTATCCTATACGAGAAAGTCAAAAAGGGATGTGATATCGATGAATATTGAAGCACTGTTTGAGCAATATGGATATGCATTCCTGTTCGTAGGATTACTGCTGGAGTTCATTGCTCTTCCCTTTCCAGGGGAATTAACAATGCTGTACGTAGGTTATTTGTCTTATCTGGGTGTAATAGACGGATGGACGGCACTTTTATTAGCGTTTACTGGAACTACCTTAGGAATGACCGTGACGTATTTTGTCGGTCTAAAAGTAGGAATGCCTTTTATTCAACGCGTTGGCAAATGGGTGTTTATTACACCAAGCAAATTCGATAAAACGCAAAAATGGTTTAACAAGCGAGGTAATTTCCTTATATTCATCGGTTATTTTATCCCTGGAGTTCGGCATGTGACTGGTTATTTGACAGGCATTTTGGGCTCTTCGTTTCGGACCTTTGCGACCTATGCTTACAGCGGCGCCTTATTTTGGTGTATTTGTTTCATCGGCTTGGGATACGTGTTTGGCTCACAGAGGGACAATTTGTTCTACGCCGTTGAGCGTTATTCTTGGCGTATCGTAATCATCTTGGTCTTGATTGCAGCTGTTGTCTGGCTAGTAAAACGAATGGTTCTATCGTCACGTCACAAAATACCAAAAAGCGATGAAGTCGAATGAGTCAATCGAAAGCGCATCGAATGATGATTACACAACAAAGAGGACGCTTTGCGACCAAAGCATCCTCTTCATTCATGATCTTCCTATTCTCTTTCACTTCATTGCAATTATTACTTAATTAACTCTAGTGGAACAGGAACGAATGCCTCAACTTTCTCTCCGTTCAGCACTCTCTTCGCTGACTCAATACCCACACTACCGATCAATTCCGGTTTTTGCGCGACAGTTGCCGACATTTCTTTATTTTTCACGGCTGCAACTGCATCGCTCGTCGCATCGAACCCGATCACAACAATATCTTTTAATCCAGCGGCTTTAATCGCTTGCAATGCACCAAGTGCCATTTCATCATTTTGGGCGAACACACCTTTAATGTTTTTGTTGCCTTGAAGAATGTTTTCCATGACAGATAAGCCTTGTGCGCGGTCAAAATTAGCCGTTTGCTTAGCTACTACATTCAAATCGCTGCCAATTGCTTTCTCAAATCCTGCTCCTCTTTCACGAGCTGCGGAAGAACCTGGTACGCCTTCCAATTGAACAACGTTAGCGCCTTTGCCCACCAATTCAAGCATATATTGTCCAGCCATTTCTCCTCCCGCTGCATTATCGGAAGCGATGTGAGACACAACCTCTCCACCATTCGCGCTGCGATCGAGCGTGATAACTGGAATCTGCGCTTTGTTCGCGGACTTAATAATCGAAGATACCGCATCGGAATCAGTTGGATTGATAAGCAATATCCCTACTTTTTTCTGAATTAAATCTTCAACATCACTCGCCTGCTTCGCAGCATCATTCTGCGCATCAACTACGATAAGTTCCATGCCGAGTTCCTTCGCCTTCTGCTCAGCGCCTTCTTTTAGAGATACGAAGAAAGGATTGTTCAATGTCGAGACCGAAAGGCCGATTTTATTCGAAGACGTTGTAGTTCCTTCATTTCCGTCCGTGCTTGTTTTTTCGCCCGGTGCAGTTGTTGAGCAACCTGCAATTAGGACCATGACCATTACTGTAGCTAGCAGCAAAGAAGTAAATTTTTTCATTTAAAAATCCCCCTAAGATGTTTTAGTTACGCAGCTTTCTTGCGATCAATCAATACCGCCAACAAGATGACAGCACCTTTGACGACCTGTTGGAAAAACGAGGACACCCCTAACAAATTCAGACCATTATTCAGTACACCAATAATTAGTGCACCTACTAACGTACCGACAATCCAACCTTTTCCTCCCGACAAGCTTGTCCCACCTAATACAACCGCTGCGATGGCATCAAGCTCGTACGATCCTCCTGCGGTCGGTTGAGCGGAGTTCAATCTCGAAGTAAGGACAATACCTGCAAGTGCAGCAAGCAATCCTGACAACGAATAGACCCACACTTTAATCTTAGTTACCTTTACTCCAGCTAATCTAGATGCCTCTTCATTCCCCCCAATGGCATACGTTTGGCGGCCAAACGTTGTTTTCCGCAGAATAAAATATAAGATGAAAAAGGTAATAAGCATTGTAATTACAGGAATCGGAATTCCCAAGAAATAGCCTTGTCCAAACATCATAAAGCCAGCATTGTCATCAAACCCGGTAATCGGCTTTCCATCCATGTACACTAACGTTAATCCCCGATAAATGGTCATCGTAGCCAGCGTTGCAATAAATGGTGCCACTTTTCCTTTGGTGATGACAAGGCCATTTATCGCGCCCATAACCAAACCTGCTGAGAGACCAAGGAATACTGCTAGAATCGTAGGCATCCCCGATACCATACTGCCCGCAACAATCGAGCTAGATAAGGCGAAAATCGAACCGACAGACAAGTCAATTCCGCCTGTAAGAATAACAAAGGTCATCCCGAAGGCAATGAGCGCATTAATAGAAACTTGGCGCAAGACGTTAAACAAGTTAGATGGTTCGATAAAACTCGGATTGAGAATAGTAATGACAACAATAATAAGCGCTAGACCAAGAAACGAACCGAATTTTTGCAAAACAGCCGAATTTATTCTGGCAGTCTTCATGATTATTTTCCTCCCGTTGCAAGACTCATGATGCTTTCTTGTGTTGCTTCTTCTCGTGACAAGATACCTTTAATGGTACCTTCATGCACAACTGCGATCCGATCGCTCATTCCAAGCACTTCTGGCAATTCGGAAGAGACCATAATGATTGCCACGCCTTGCTCGGTTAATTGATTCATAATAGAGTAGATTTCTTTCTTAGCGCCGACGTCTACGCCGCGTGTTGGTTCGTCGAGAATTAGTAACTGCGGCTGCGTCCCGAGCCACTTGGCAATGACAACCTTCTGCTGATTGCCTCCACTCAAAAACCTAACATGCTGCGATGATCCCGAAGCCTTTACATTAAGCTGCTGCATGAGCTGATCGACAAGCACCTTTTCCTTCGGGCGGTTGATCACGCCTGCATGAGATAAACTCTCTAAATTCGCCAATGCAATATTATCGTTAATAGAGAAGTCAAGCAGCAAGCCCTTCGTTTTGCGATCCTCGGTAATATATCCGATCCGCCGCGCTATCGCATCGTGCGGACTCTTCACTCGAACCGATTCACCCTTGATTTTGAGTGTTCCTCCTGTCGTCGGCTCCAAGCCAAAGATCGCATTCATGATTTCCGTGCGACCTGCACCCATCAGTCCTGCAAAGCCCAGGATTTCACCTTTACGTACTGTGAAGGATACTTTATCGAATTTACGTGACGACAATTGCTCCGCTTCCAGAAAAACATCTCCAGGCTTGCTAGTCCGACTAGGAAAGCGCTCTCCAATACTGCGACCAACCATCATCCGAACCACATCATCAAAGGAAGTATCCACAATTTGCTTCGTATCCACATACGTCCCATCCCGTAAAATGGTAATTCGATCACACATAGCGAAAATTTCTTCCATCCGATGTGAAATGTATACAATGGACACTCCGCTTGCTTTCAGCTTCCTCATCACATCAAACAAGGTTTGAATCTCACGTTCTGTTAATGCTGCGGTTGGCTCATCCATAATAATGACCTTTGCGTCAGTCATAAGCGCCTTTGCAATTTCGATCATTTGCTGTTGTCCTACAGACAGCTCTTCCGCAAGCTTCTTCGGATCTAACGAAATGCCGAGCGACGCCATCTTCTCTGCCGTAATCCGATTCATTTCTTTCGTCTTCATGATTCCCAAAGAACCTGATTTAAGCTCCCGTCCAAGAAATAAATTCTCTGCGACAGTCAAATACGGTAATATATTCAACTCTTGATGAATAAACGAAATGCCATTCCGTTCTGCATCCTTCGGATTTTTGAAAGTACGCGGTTTGCCATCGATAAGGATTTCTCCTTCATCATGCGCATACATACCAGTCAATATTTTCATTAAGGTCGATTTCCCGGCACCATTCTCCCCCATCAAAGCGTGAATTTCACCTTCAACTAGTGAGAACTTAACTTGACGTAGTACTTGGTTGCCATGAAATGCCTTGGAGATTTGCTTCATTTCAATGTTCATCTGCAAGCACCCCCTTTTTTTAAAAAATAACGCCTGAGTAAAGAATAATATTGGCAAAAGGTGTAGCTTCTCCAGTTCTAATGACCGCATGCGAATCTGATGATCGTTGTTTCAGTTCGCTATGGGAAACCAGTTGAAGCGAATCCCCGAATATTGCACGCAGCTCTTCATACATGACCGGATTATTGTCCAGCATTTCTTCCGCAATAATAGCAGCTTCCACCTTCATATCGCTTAGTATAACTTTTAATGTATCCATAAATGACGGTTTACCGAGTTCTAGTGCTAAATCGATTCGTTCCATATTCCGCGGAATAGGTAATCCGCAATCTGCAATGACGATTGAATCCGTATGTCCTAATTGACTCAATACTTGAGAAATATGACTATTGAGAACTCCGTTTCTTTTCACTTTAATTTCCTCCAGTATCACCTTAGCTGTTAGAACGGTTACAAAATGTTTGTGTAATGTGTAACCGTTTACACACATAGTACATTTTTTTGAAACCGCTGTCAATGGATAATTATTATTCCCCTAAATACTAGGTTATTGACTCCCAATATGTGCTATAATGTGGTTGTGGAAACGATATCATGTGAAGAGGTTATTATCATGTCTACTATTCGAGATGTTAGTAAATTAGCCGGAGTTTCAGTTGCTACCATTTCTAGATACCTCAATCAAAGTGGTTATGTTAGTAAGGAAGCAGAAGAAACTATTTTGGCCGCTATACAGAAGCTTAATTATAAACCGAACAACATAGCCCGAAGCTTAGCTGGCAAAAGAACAGCCACTATCGCACTACTTGTACCCGATATATTAAATCCGTTTTTTCCGGAGATCGCTCGCGCTGCTGAAGATGTCGCAAGTCGTCTCGGATACACACTTATTCTGTGCAATACGGACTATAATCCGGATAAGGAACGAAATTACATCGATGTGCTCATCAATAAGCGTATCGACGGGATTATCATTTCCTCGTATACGATCCGACCTGAACAAATCTATGCGCTGGAAGCGGAGAACATCCCTGTCGTTGTCATCGATAATGCGTGGGAAGATACGCCTATTGTTTCGATCACATCAGCCAATCGAACAGGCGGCCAGATGGCTGCCCAGCATTTACTGGATTCCGGTTGTCAGAAAATAGCGCATATCTGCGGCCCCTATCATATTACAGCAGCTAAAAATCGCATGTTAGGGTATGAGGATGTATGCAAACAGCAAGAATGGTTTACACCTAGTTTGATGGTTTACGGGGATTTCAGCGTCAGCGGTGGCTATAGTGCGATGCGTGAATTGTACGCAAAGCATCCTGATATCGAAGGCGTGTTCGCTGGCAATGATCTGATGGCTGCTGGTGCGATGAAGGCATTGCATGAGTTCAGCGTGCGGATCCCTGATCAAGTAAAAGTCATTGGTTATGACGGTATTCATATGGATATGTTCTACCCCGAACTCTCTACGATTGCACAGCCGATCTATTCGATCGGAGAACGTGCCATGATGTATCTTGATCAAATGATTAAAGAACATCCATTAGAGAAAAAGAACTATCTAATCGATGTTCAATTAATCGTTAATGCATCTTCGCGCTCGTTATAAAATTACATTCTGAACAACAAAGAACCCCCACGATGCCGTTAATAAACAGCAATGTGGGGGTTCTTTGCAAATACTACAAGCTCGAGATAACCTCATCATACGTAGGCATACCCTCTTGCGCGCCAAATTTCGTTACCGACAAAGCTGATGCGCGAACAGCAAACTTAAGGCAGCGTTCTAACTCCCATCCTTGTGCAAGACCGAATGATAGTGCGCCATTAAAACAATCGCCCGCACCAGTCGTATCTGCTACTTGTACTTTGTATGCAGGAATACTTGCCATTCGCCCCGATTTTAAAAAGGCACAGCCTTTCTCTCCAAGCGTTACGATAACTTGCGTGTTATAACGCTCTTTCCATTCCATCATCGCCTGCTCTAACTGCGCTTCCGTTTCAAGTGAATGTCCGCAAAGCGTGGCAAATTCCGTCTCATTCGGCGTAATATAATCCACAAGCTGCAGTAATGCTTCCGGAAGCTCTTGCGCTGGCGCTGGATTCAGCACCGTCGTGACACCAAATTGCTTTGCTAGCTTTAACGCACTGTACACGGTTTCCATAGGTACTTCAAGCTGTGTCAGCAGAATATCCGCTTGCTCGATTTCATGCGCATAGCGGCTAACAAGCTCTGGTGTACACAACCCGTTCGCCCCAGGAATAACGACGATACAATTATCTCCCGAAGTATGGTATATATTCGCAACACCTGTTGGTGTTCCCTCGATTGTTTCAACACACTGCGTATTAACACCACTTTGTTCCAGCTCTCGCAGCGTACCCTGTCCAAAGAAGTCATCCCCCACAGCGCCGATCAGAATCGACTCCGCACCTAAGCGGGCAGCTCCTACCGCTTGATTCGCTCCTTTGCCTCCTGACAAATATTCAATTCCCTCACCTTGAATAGTTTCCCCTAATACGGGCATTCTGTTGGTAGATACAACAATATCTCTATTAATGCTGCCAACTACAACAATTTTACTTGTCATTGTACTCCCTCCGAGTTGTCATGATAGAAACTTGAGCAGATGATGTGTAACCGTTTACACACAAGATAACATACTACTAAACATTATGTCAATGAAGGATAAATTGGTCGAGGCATCTTCAAAATAAGAAAAGAAAGGGCAATCGCTATGCTCAGCGAATGCCCTTAGGTTTAATATTAAAAGATCTTACTAGGCTCGACTCCCCTTGATCGCAAGCTTGCCGTATTTCGTATCGGCTACTGCCGTCAAGTTATCTCCGTAAATAGTTCCTTTTGCCGTATAAGGAATCTTGGCAATTAGCTTCTTGATCTCCCCCGAGAATTCGAACTCATTGCCCTCGACCTTCCCGCCAGAAAATACATTGCTGCCTCTGAAGATGTTTAATGAGCCGCTAAGTGCGTTACCTTCCTGCGTGAAGGTAATAGTTCCTTTTTCCATACCCATTGGAGTTTGCATCGTAATGTTATACGTTCCGTCCATCGCTTGCTTCCTCCCTTATCTGTATGAGGTATTCAATGCTCTGAGCAAGGTGCGAACATCATACCTGTGAGGTGTTACCGGACAAATCTTCTTATTTAATCCCATCAAAGTATATACGGCAATTCTAGCCGCGCGGATCGAATATTCTTCCGTAAACACCATGTCCTCTGGAATTTCAACGAACTGACTGATCATCGCCAGGTTTGTGGAGCCTTCTGGCACTACTTGTGGACGATCACTCATCGCACGCGGTTGGAACTGAGCATCAATGTATGGCATCATACATGGTATAACGTTCACGACACTATCCATGATTTCATCCATTTCCTCTTCCATATGCAGATGATGCAGCAGTTCAATCAGCATCTCTTTACCTGTACAATCCCGCATTGGTTTCTTGACATAATCGCCCACTTTATCTGTGTACAGACCATATCCCCAGAAAATTGTAGTGTCAGCCGGTTGATTTTTAAAATGAGGCTGAGCGGCAACGACAATCGACATCAACCAACTAGAATCTTTGAATGTCATTAGAGCACCACTACCGGGTTTGTTACGGGAATATTTCTCGATCATCTTAAGTAGCTTGTTGCCCTTGCAAGTAACCGTGAAGGATTCCCAGTTCGTTTCCTCTGCATTTCCGAAGAATGGAGTCGGATTGCCAAGTCCCTCTTTCTTGGCTGCAATCTTTGCCCACAAATCGCCTGACATCGGATTCTCTGGCAGCATCTTAGCAGGTGTGTTCAGATCACCTAATGTCGCATTATCCGTCATACAGCCATTTGTTATGATACACAAATCACCCTCACGAAGCTGGATTATTCCCGGTTTGCCCTCTTGCTCATAATGGATAGCTGTTACTGTAATACCATCGCCTTCTTCAAAATCGAGATCCGTTACTGTATATTTCAAGCTGAAATCAACGCCGAAACCATCTAGGTATGTCTTGATCGGCAATATAATCGAATCATATTGGTTATAAGGAGTACGTGTAACCCCTTCAAGTGTTTGAATACGAGAAAATTCAAACATCATCCGATTCATATAGCGTTTGAATTCAAACAAGCTGGACCATTTTTGGAAAGCAAATGTCGTCTGCCACATATACCAGAAGTTCGTTTCGAAAAAGTGTGGTGTTTCCGCAAACCAATCGCAGATCCGCAAGTTGTCCAATTTCTCCTCCGGTGTGATCATCAATCTCCCAAGCGCTAATCGATCCGCTGTATCAAAGCCCATGGACATGACATCCAGAACCTCTCCGTCTTTGTCAATCAAGCGAGCATTCGCATGTGTAGGATGAGCATGGTCAAAAGCTAGAATCTCATCGCATACGGACACGCCTTCTTGCTCAATTGAAGGAATGGAAGATAGCAGTTCCCATGTATTTTCATAGGTTTCTTCGTTTAACATACGACCGCCGCGGCATACGAAACCATTCGTTGTATCTCCAGCACCGTCGTTGCTTCCTCCGAGGATGTGCATCCCTTCTAAAATATGAATGTTCTCACCTGGAAAATCACAATCACGTACAAGATAGGATGCACCCGCCAGTGATGCTAGTCCGCCTCCAACAAAGTAAACTTGTCTGTTTCCGTGTTCTTTTTTCATCGATGTAACCTCCATATGTTGATGTATTTGTTTCTGTGAAACCAATATACTGCACATATGGGTCGTTTACCTTAGACAACAAAAGGGCCGTGTATAAAATTTATACACAGCCCCCACATTGTCTAAAAATAAGGGTAAAGTAATCCCCTTATGATTATCTTTTTACGTACTTGTTGATTGCCTTTTCCATATCGCCTTCAATCAGGACGCTTAATCGGTCAATCATTACCCTTGGATCTTCACTCATGTCATTTCGGATCCACTCGAGCATAATACCGATAAACGCATAGGTGTAAAAATTCGCGATAAAGTCCTTATCTTCCACCCTCACCTGCATATTGGCGTTGACTTCTTCAATAACAGACATCAGCAGATCGAATACCGCTTGGTGAAGAAACAGCTCCAAATGTTCTCGTCCCATTGATCGATACGTGCTCATGCAGAACTTCTTGTTATCCAGTACATATTGAAATATTTTCAGAAATCCCTGTTGCCAAGTGTTGTATGTACGATAATTAGAAATACTATCCAATGCTTCCCTCTTATAAATCCAACCCAATAGATCATATATATCTTGAAAATGATAATAGAACGTTTGGCGATTCACACCGCAATCAGCAACAAGATCTTTAACTGTTATTTTATCTAATGATGATCGTTCCATCATTGCTTTTAGAGATGCGGCCAAAGCATTTTTAGTCATCAGGGACATATCGCACAACTCCTTTCAAGCTATAAAGAGTACCTATAAAGATAGTAAACTCCTATTTATTATAACTGAGCCGTGCCAAGCGGTACAAACCTTTAACCTGATTTAAGCATGACATTTATCTTCAATAAGTAAACTAAATCACACGCTTTGCATATGGAAGCAACCGGATCAAACTAGCAACAATGAAACAAATTACAACCGAAAGAATTGAGACGATAATCCACTTGATGGCAGCAGGCAAAGTATTTCCGTGAAAAGCAATTGTCCACCCGACGATAATCGGTGGATGTATCAAATAGACAGTATAGGCATTATTCGATAGCCATTTAGTAAAAACATTGATGGTATTCATACGTAATCGGAACCAATTAAGCAAAGATAAGATAATTCCGAAACAGACGAATGGCTCCCACATTGCATAAAGGAATGCTTGTACATTGAAACCGCCATTAAAGTTGATGTTTCCATCTAGTCCCCCAGTTAAGATTAGTCCGAGGGGTAATACTGGAATCATACAAATTGCAGACCATTTCCATATATTCAATAATTTCTGTGGAATTTCTTCTAGCCAATTGTTTCTTTGTGCAACAATACCCGCAATAAATAGCAAGATGTAAGATGGAAAGTACCCTAGCTGTAATTCCAATGGACCTTCGCCGGTTGGATATACGAAACGCACTACAAAGGCGATAAATCCAGTAACAATTGCTAGTCCAAATAAGGTCTTACCAGTTGGAAACGAAATTGTTCTCTTTATTTCTGGTTTACTCTTTACTATGATTCGAAAGAGCACATAGAGTAATGCAAAGTAAATAGATGCTTCTAAAAACCAAGCTGGTCCAAAAAATGTTTCCCGAAAACTCCAAACGTTGGCGTTATAGAACTCAGCTACAGTTTGTGTAGATCGAAAATGCGCAAACCAAACGGTCATTGGACCGATCAAGAAATAATAAATGAGAAGAGGAATACCCAGACGAACAAATCTATCTCTTATAAACCTGATAGCGCCTTTTCTCTCATACGATATTGAAATAAAATAGGAGGAAATAAAAAAGAATAAACCCATAAAGAAAGACTGGCATACTGCTGTAAAGATCGTTAGTAAAACAATAGTCCCATTAAATTCACTTTTATCGACATCCTCTAAAATCCAAGATCCTGCTGCACCATAAGCAATAGAGGTATGGAATACAACAACAAGTATGGTTAGAAACACCCGCAAGTTATCTATGTAACCTATTCTCAAATTCATGATTGATCCACCTTTTTGTCAGTTTAAAAAACATCACGATACCAATTATCAATGTTATGACAGATATAAATTGAGATGTAGACAAATAACCGATAAAACCTCGATAATCGTCTCGATAAAACTCGATGATGAATCTACCTATACTATATAGGATGAGATACAATGCGCCAACTTTTCCATCGCTTCTACCTTTTTTAGCATACATGATTAATATAAATGCAATCAAAAAATCCCCCGCACTTGAAAACAATTGAGTGGGTATCAACTTAACTCCGTTAGGAGCAATTTCTGAGTGCTCAAACGCAATACCGATAAAGGAATCCGTTTCACTGCCATAACAACATCCAGCGAGAAAACAACCAATTCTACCAAATCCTTGTGCGATCGCAACCGATGGAATTAATAGATCAAAATATTTCAAAAAACTGATTTTCTTCTTTTTACAATATAGAATTGCTGCCAGTAATCCACTTAAAATTCCTCCATAAACAACAAATCCACTTCCAGATAATATTTGCATCGGATCTTTAATCATCGTTTCAATCTCCACTAATATGTAGAGTAATTTTGCACCAATGAATCCAAATATAAGAACAATAAAAGTCAAATCATACACAACATTGACATCGAGATTATTCTTTGCCCGCTTAGCTGCTACCCACAAGGCGCAAAATACGCCTATAGCTATCATGAGACCATAGCCATGGATTTCAACAGGTCCTATTGCAAAAATATCATTATACATACGATTGTCTCCTTTACACTATAGATCAAAGCGAAATATTAATTTCCATTAAGATACTACACATTGTAGTATGATAATCCAACAAAATGGTGGGTCATGAGCTACCACTCCCACCTATCATCATTAGAATCAAGAACAAACAGGATAACAACAACGGCCTGAGCAGTGCTATCTGCACTTTCACTGTCTTGTCAGGCTCTAGTATCTGCATGATTCTGTAATCGATCGCAGACTCCGTAAAATGAACCGCAATCTCACGCCGTTGTATTTCTCCTAATTTGATTAACTTCATCAGAACATTGCCTAAATGCAATTCAGTGCCCATCTGCTTGATCGCGAAACGATCTGCCAACAACTCTTTGCAAATTTTATAATAATGAAAGACTGGTTTGATGATCGGCAAATACCCGAAGGCATCCACAAGTAGAGTTGAAAGAAACAATTTGGGATTGTCATGATTACGGCAATGAAACCATTCATGCAGCAAGATCGCTTGCACTTCTCTTTCATCGAATAATCTAATAACTCCTGTCGAAATGATTATTTTAGGCCTCAGCATGCCCATTGTTAGAGCGATAAACGCATCGTCTTGTACAACGATAATTTCCGTCCCCCAACTACGGTACTTATAATTGAGTTCTTTCGTTAATTTGGATTGAGTCTCTGCGCGAAAAATTCGAAGCCAGTGTCTCGATAAATACCATTGTCTAGCAACCCGCCAAATGATTCGGCTAAGCGCATACACTAGGACGAGGTCAAACAAGATATATGTAATTGCCAGATTATGTGAGCTGATGTCCCTGATTTGATGCGTTACTACAAATCCCATCTGAATGATAAGCATCCCTACAAAAAAGATCATCAGCACATACATCAATTTCATTTTTACGATATGGCTCATGATTTTTTCCTGCTTTTCATTTCGTTTAATTTTCTTTCCAGCTTGGAAATCACTTCTGGATCGGCATCATCCAGCGCATCGATCATATGATTAACAACGATACTTCCAAAATCCTGAATGAGTCCTTGCGACACAGTTCTCGTTTGTTCTTCCAGAAAATGTTCTTTCGATTGCAACGGACTGAATTTCGCTACCCGCGCTCTTCCGGTACCAACCGTCGCTCTAGTAAGATGACCTTTCTCATGCAATCGGTTCATGACCGTCATGACCGTGTTGATTGTAATAGGGGTTTCTTGATTTAAGATAGTCTGGACTTCTTTACAGCTTAACCCTTCTGATAACCATAAAATATCCATTATTTTGGCCTCAAGCGGTCCAAAAAAACGATTCAGTCCTTCCCCATCCACATTCATTCTTTTGATCTGCACTATCTTCACATCCTTATACTACATAGTGTAGTATGTATGAGTATCGAATGTCAAACAAAAGGCTGCCGATAATATCGACAGCCTTCTCTTAGGTAATTATGCTAATTCCTAACTACCCTATCAGTAAGAAATACAGAAGTACCAAAATACCTAGTACAATACGGTAGTAGCCAAATGCTTTAAAATCATGCTTTTTAATATACCCCATCAGGAACTTGATTGCCAGAATCGACACGATAAAAGATACGATCATGCCGGTTAGCAGGATAGCTAGCTCTGTGCCCGTAAAGTGGAAACCGAATTTAACAAGCTTAAGCAAGCTGGCTCCAAACATGACGGGTATGGCTAAGAAAAAAGTAAACTCTGCTGCTACAAATCGGGATGTTCCGATCAGAATCGCTCCGATAATTGTAGCGCCTGAGCGTGACGTACCTGGTATAAGGGCTAAAACTTGAAATATACCAATGATGAATGCCATTCGATATGTCAGCTGCGATAAATGATTTACAAGAGGCTTTCTGTTTTTATTCCGGTTTTCCACAACAATAAATAGAATACCATATACGATGAGCGTGATCGCAACCGTAACATAATTGTAGAAGATGTTTTCAATATCATTGTCAAATAGAAAACCAATCACACCAGCAGGAACGCAGGCAACCAATACCTTGAACCATAATGAATAAGTTTCATTTTTCTCAATCCTCGTCTTACTAGGCGAAAATGGATTGAGCTTATGAAAATATAAAATAACGACGGCCATAATGGCGCCAAGCTGTACCACAACCAAGAACATTTCCTTAAAGGCAGCAGATACATTTAATTGGATAAACTCATCGACTAGTATCATATGCCCAGTACTACTAATTGGAAGCCATTCGGTGATTCCTTCCACCACGCCTAATATAAAGGCTTTAAAAATTTCAATAAAATCCATTATGTAACCTCGATTCCAGATTATTTAATTTGAGCTTAAACGAAACAAGCTATCATATCATCTACAAGATAACACGATAGCTTTATGTTTGTCGACGGCCTAGAATCATATAGTGATTATTCTTCTATAATTGCAAAATAATCTTGGCAATCGAGAAGTATATGATGAGTCCAGTTCCATCCACTAATGTCGTAATAAATGGACCTGAGATGACGGCGGGATCTGCTTTCAATTTATGTAAAATTAAAGGTAGAATCGCGGCGACAAAGGAAGCCCAGAGAACGATCGTCATGCATGTAATGCCTACAACGAGTCCAATATTCGTCTCAACCCCAAGCATCCAAGCCCTGGCATATGCGATTAATGAAATCGAAGCACCTGTCATGAGACCTGTGGTTATTTCCTTCCTTATTACCTTAAAAATGTCACGGAATTGCACTTCTCCAACTGCCAGCGCCCGTACAAGAGTAGAAACGGTTTGTGTCCCTGTGTTTCCTCCTGTTCCGATCAACAGCGGAATAAAGAACGACAGTGCGATAACTTCGCTTAACGTTTCCTCATAGTGTCTCAGCACTGTTCCTGTATAGGCTTCGGCCGCAAATAATACAAGCAACCAAATGATTCGCTTTCTATAAAGCTGGAAAACAGAAGATTTAAAATAAGTTGCTGTTAACGGCTGGCTACCTCCTAACTTTTGAATATCCTCAGTTGCTTCTTCTTGAATGACATCGATCAAATCATCGACATTGATAACGCCAATTAAGCGGTTTTGTTCATCAACGACGGGAAGCGCAACCAAATCATATCGTGATAGAAGTTCGGCGGCTTTCTCTTGTTCCATGGATGCAGGTACATAAATGACATCTTCCGTTACGATTTTTGATATTTCGGTATTTGGTTCTGTTAGAATGAGTTCCTTAAGCGAGACTACTCCCCGAAGCTCTCCTTTATTACCTGTCACGTAAACATAGGAAGTAATCTCTGCATCATGTCCGATCTTACGGAAATGCTGCATGGTTTGCTCAATTGTCCATGAACTGCGTGCAGCAATATAATCGACTGTCGCTAAACTGCCCGCGGTATGCTCGGGAAAGGTCATTAATGTCTGAACCTTTGCCCGATAATCCTCTGGCAGATAATTCAAGAGCTTTACTGCTTGATATCGATGAATAGCAAGCATCATATCGGCTACTACGTCACTCGACATCTCGTTAAGTATTTGTGAAGTTATCGTCTCTTCTAAATTATATAGAATACGATACTGCAACTCAGGTTCTAAATACTCCATTATCTCCGCACATAATGGTGCGGGCACGATTTTCATTAATTTCAATTGTTCCGCTTTATCAAGCTCTTCAACGCAGCTCGCCAAATCAAACGGTCTGAACAATTCAACATATGAAATTAAGGACTCTTCATCGGATTCCATAATTTTGCTTTTTAATTCTTCGAGATGAATCATGTAGGATACTCCTTTCGGTTATGATGCTGTAAATGTAAGAATAAGTGCAGCAACTCCGTAATAAACAAACAGTGCTAATATATCGTTAATCGTTGTAACTACGGGACCAGATGCAACTGCTGGATCTATTTTGAAACGCTCAACGATTAAGGGTAGAGCAGCTCCAGTTATCGTTCCAAACAGAATAGAGATAGACAATGCTATTCCGACGATCAAGCCGAAAAGCGGTTTCGATCCAAATAAGAGGACGGCAAGTAGTGATGCGACTAGTCCGCAAACGACTCCCGTCATAACACCAATACCTGCTTCCTTAGCAAGCAAATTCCATCTTTCTTTGCTTTTCAATGGACTCAATGTCATTTTTCTAATTACAACAGATAAAGACTGAATACCGCTGTTTCCACTCATACCGAGAATGACAGGAATGAAAAGTCCTAACAGTACAAACTGCTCCAACGATGCAATATAAGGGGCCGTGAGCCTAGCCATTACAAAGCCCACCGCAGTTAACCCTATGAGCCAAGGTAATCTTTGACTAACTGATCTAAAATTATCGGAGGCTAAGAAGAGTCCTTTTTTGATCCCAGCAATATGATGAATTCGCTGCTCCATCCTCTCTTCCAATAAATCGAGAACGTCATCTACTGTTATTATGCCAATCATAACCCCATGAGCATCCGTAACAGGGAGAACATGGAGATCATATTTTTTTATGATCTCGGCAGCTTTTGCCTGTCCAGCGTGCTCTTCAATAGAGAATATATTTCGATTCATAATCTCATTGATTTCGATGTTTAAAGGGGCTCGCAATAGTTCACGCATCGATACACTACCGATTAAATGAAGATCATGATCCGTCACAAACAGATAATTAACATGTCCCTCTTCCGTGGAGTGTCGTAAGCTGTTTAGCACCTTTTCAACTGTATCTGTTACATATACAGAACTAAATATCGTATTTGTGATCGCGCCTACCGCATTAACCGGATACTTCAGAAGTCGTTCCACTTTTGTTCTAGCACCTGACTCCATGGATTCAAGAAGTGAAATCGCTTTTCGCTCCGATATATGTCTTAGGAAAACGGCTGTTTCTTTGGGCAGCATGGAATTCAGCAATTCAGATACATATTTAACATCAAGACTTGGCATAATTAGCCTTCTATCTTCCAAATTCATTTCCTGAAACAATCCTGCAAACTCACGTGGCTGCAAGTATTGAAGGACCTTCTGCCGATACCATTCATCAAGTCCCAAAAAGAAGGCTGCTTGGTCAACTGCATGCAGATTCATAAAAGCAGAATGGAATTGTTGACTATTTTCTTCTGTTAAAGAGGATAAAAGGAGATTGGTTGTTTCTTCTTTACGTCTAGTTAGTTTGGCATTCATATAGGTTCATTCCCTCCATCTAATGTCATAAACTTGGGGGATCGTTGTGAATAATTGAGCTATTCCTTATGTCTTCGATTAGTATCCCTAGTAAATTTAATAAAAATTCCATTGTTTACATGTTAAGCGTCAATATTCACATGATGCTTTTTTATTTTATATTTATATGTAAAATAAAAGGTTATAAAAAGTTAAAATTCCTTTTCCCTATTTGACAAACAAAAAAGAGCTGCCTCATGGCAAGCTCTTATGCTGATAATTCTATTTCGTCTTGGTGAATATTTACACTTAAAGCGAGTCCGATTGCAATCATATTCGTAAGCAGTGAGCTGCCTCCATAGCTAATGAAAGGCAATGAAATTCCAGTTAACGGAACCAGACCGATATGCATGCCAATGTTTACAAATATTTGAAAAACAAGCATACCTATAAGTCCTACAACAAGATATGAACCCCCTAATTCTTTACTTTGGACTACAATCATAACCAATCGGTAAACCAAAAATAAATAAAGCAACAGGAGTACTGCAGAACCCACAAATCCATATTTCTCGCCAATTACAACAAAGATCGAATCAGAATAGGCATATGGAATATAACCTTGCTGCAAATAATAGCCATTATCTCCAATGATTCCACCTGATGCTATCGCATTCATCGCATTTGTAATATGCCATGATTTATCTGGGTCATTGACCGGATCTAGAAAAGTCTGTATTCTTTCCATTTGATGCGGTTTTACGATTTTGGCTAATAATTCATAATCTGCATAATACAACCATAAAATTAGGCCTACCACAAGGGCAACAATACCGATACAGATAACAAAATAAATCATGCGCATGTTGCCCATCCATACCATACCTATCAGAATTCCAATAAATACAAGTGAAGTTCCTAGATCAGGTTGCTGCATAATAAGCACGGTTGGAATCAAAAAAACAATGCAGATCGGCAGTAAATCTTGAAACAGTCGCAACGGCTGCCCTGCTCGCTTCTGCAATAAATAGGCAACTAATAGGATTGTAAATAATTTGACTAGCTCAGATGGTTGTAATTGCTGACCACCAATGCTTATCCAACGAACTGCACCGTTAATATTCTCTCCTTTAAACTTGACTAAAAGTAGTAATGCAATTCCGATTCCATATAAAACATAAGCGAGTTTGCCCATTAATAGTTTGTAATCAAATACTGCCACTAATAGCATCGGCAAGCAGAAAACCGCGAATAATACCAAATTGCTAATATACAAACCATTTAATCTGGTCTCCGAAGTTGCACCGTTTATCGCTATCGTACCAATTGTGATTAGACATACCATGAAGATTATGGTTGGGAAATCTAATTTTTTGAGTTTGCTAAAATAATAATGTAACATATCGAAACCTCTATCTTTGCTTCTTGTGAATGTGATCTAGTTCTTGACGTTTTCGATTGTTATCTCTAGAGATACTTAATAGAATACCAGTACAAGCCATACTTAGAATTAAGGAGGAGCCTCCATAGCTAATAAAAGGTAGCGGTACCCCAGTAATGGGGAGACTGCCTGTTACTGCCCCAATATTCAACACAAATTGTGTAAATATTAAGGTAATCACGCCCATACCAAGCATGACGCCAAATAGATCATTACATTTAATTGCTGCTGTAAACCCTCTCCAAATATACAGAAAGTAAATAATGACAAGTGAAAAAGTGCCGATAAACCCTAATTCTTCACCTACAATGGCAAAAATAAAATCCGTGTGGGCTTCAGGCAAATAAAATAGCTTCTGCACACTCAGTCCTAACCCTGTTCCTGTGAACCCACCATGACCCATAGCATAGAGTGATTGACTTAATTGGTAACCCGAATCGGAAATGTCATCGAATGGATTCAAAAAAGAACTGATCCGCCTCAGACGGTAGCTTTTATTGATTGCAAGATAAATGAAAACGGGAACAAGTCCCAAACTGAGCGTGAAAAGCTGGCGCAAATCTGCACCGCCGACAATGATGATCGTACATGTTATGGATAACAAGATTAACACGGTACCGAAATCTGGTTGCAGATAAACTAGCAAGAGAATAAGTCCTATCATCAGAATAATAGGAAGTAGTCCCTTTTTGAATGATCGAAAATGTTCGCCTTTTTTGCTGATCAAAGCAGATAAGTAGACGATAATTGCAAACTTGGTAAATTCAGTAGGCTGAAAGTTAAAACCACCTATCACGAACCATCTTGTTGCACCATTTATATTACCGCCGCCAATTAATACCAGACATAGCAACAGTAATGATGTCACTAGCAGGAGTGGCCCAGCTTTCTTCCAGACACGGAAAGGAATATTCATACAAATGAGCATAAACAATAGGCCAACAGATGCAAACAAACCCTGTCTATGCACATAATACCAAGGAGTTTCATGATTAAAAACTGCTTTGGGCCAACTAGCACTAAAGATCATAACGAGACCAAAGCCAACCAACAATATCGTCACAAATAGAAGCAGATAATCAGGACGACCTCTTGTAGAAATTGTAATACTCACCCCACGATCAATCGTGACTTAAGTGGAATTATGATTGGATGGGAGATCATCAAAATCAAGATGTCCCTGGTAGCCTTTTTTTACCTTTAGCTCCACACCATTGTTAATCCATTCGTAAATCTCCAGACCATTCCCCCCTGCACCCATCGTCCAGCCAAGAATAATTTCTGCACAACCATCCTTGTTAAGATCAGAAAGCCCGACATAATCCAATCCGTAACCGAATCCCTTCGTATCCCAAACGATTCTCCACTTTTCATTCTGCTGTTTAAGAAGCACGGCTTTGAGCGTCCTTTCGTTGATCACGCCCACATCATATATCACTAGTGCCTCTGAAATCCCGTCTCCATCCACATCTCCGAATGAAATGCCGCTTGTCCCTTCTCCATGGGTTGAGGTTAATAAGCGTGCTCCTTCAGGCAGTAAATTTCTAAGACTATGACTGAAGGTGTCATTGTGAAGATTTCCTTGCGAGACTGGAGGCTTGATCAAATCAATTGGGGTAGCAATCATTCCACAACCGCTAATCCCGAGTAATGCAGTCACAGTAATTCCCGATAGAATTAACCTTTTCAACATATGGTTACCCTGCTCCTTACTTGTCACTGTTATGACCTCTATTCTATAATCTTAAGCAAAATAAAAGGTTATGAAAAAGTTAAAGTTCGCAGATCTCCTTATTTCGGCAAATAAATCTCGACTTTCGTACCCTTTCCTATATGACTTTCTATTTGAAGATCTCCGTGGTGCATCTTGATAATTTGTTGTGATATCGATAGTCCCAAGCCAGTTCCAGCCCCTTGGTTGTTTCCCTTATAAAACTTCTGGAATACATGTGCCAAGTCGTGTTCCTCGATTCCCGATCCCGTATCCTCGACCGTAATCATGACCTGTTCCTCTCTTGAGGAAGCTGACACTTTTATAGTTCCACCAGGGCCAGTATATTTAAGTGAGTTATCGATAAGATTAATCAGCACCTGCTTCAATCGATTTTCGTCGGCTTGAATGATAGGAAGCGTATCGTCAACCTGGACCACCATGCTAACGTTCTGCCTAGAGGCCCTTGGAGCAAGCTGTTTGCCAATATAGTGAAGAAATTCTGGCATTTGAATAGGTGTCAGATTCAACTCGATTCGTCCATTATCCAATTTAGAAAAATCAAGTAATTCATCAACCATACGAGTTAATCTGTCTGCTTCCATATCGATAATTTCAAGACCGTCATCGGGCAAGGTCTTACCATTCTCTTTATACGATTTTAAAGTAATGATCCAGCCTTTAATGGAGGTTAAAGGCGTACGCAGTTCATGAGAGACTGAGGTAATAAAATCATTTTTGAGCTGTTCATTTCGCTGGATTTTGGCGGCCATCGTGTTTAAAGTATCTGCCAACGTTCCTAGTTCATCGTGATATCGTTTTTCCACTCTTGCGGTAAAATCTCCTTTAGTCATTTGCTCCGCCGCTCGTTTAAGCTGAATGATAGATCCCGTAATTGTCCTAGACAGGACGATACCAAGAAGAGCAACAATAGCAACAACCAGCAGGCCAGCAAATATACATATTGTAGCAATTCGGTTGATTGTTTCCTTGACTGCTGACAGAGAAGTTACGAACCTGACTACCCCCACATTTACATCTTTAGCCGTTAAAGGGTAAGATACAGCCAATATCTCTTCATGTATAGATGGCTCATTACCCTTCCAAGTACCAATATTCCCTTCGTGTGCTGCTTGCACATCTGGGTATCTCAGCATATTCTCACCAGGTTGATCTCTTGATGTATCCTGAAGTAGTTGTCCTGTCGAACTTATAATTTGAACTTGTGCAGCTGTATTTTGAGCAAAACCTGCCAAGAGACTTTCAGATTGCTTGTCTAGATCCTCATCCGAAAAATATTGATGAAAAAAAGAAGCGGATATTTCCGCTTGATTGAGCAGAATACGCTCCACATTGTGATAATAATAATATTTCACTGAAACAATTAGAAATATTTCTAGAATAAGCACCGTAATAAGAATGACCGCGAGATAGCTTCCTACTAATCTTTTTTGGATTCCCAATTATTCAACAATCCTTTCTAAAGCGGTATCCAAGTCCCCATACAGTCTCGATTAATTGCGGTTTGGAGCAGTCATCTTCAATCTTTTCTCTTAGCCTGCGAACGTGGACATCTACGGTTTTGGTGTCGCCTACATAATCTTCCCCCCAAATTAGATTCAAAAGTTCATTTCGGGATAAAGTTTTATCGGGGTTTTCTAGGAATGCCTTGACCATATAATATTCCTTCGGAGTTAATTCTATTTGGCAGTCGTTTTTAAATAGCTTATTAGCATCTAAATCAAGCCGTATTGAACCAAACTCAATTATTTTTCTTTGAGCATCGACCACATTCTGTGTACGTCGCAATATCGTTCTAATTCTTGCTACAAGCTCTAATGGATTAAACGGTTTTACGATATAGTCGTCAGCACCTAATTCAAGACCCTTGATTTTGTCTAGATCTTGTCCACGAGCAGTCAGAAAAATAATTACGATCTCCGGATCGATCTCTCTAAGCTTCTGGCATAACGTAAAGCCATCCATATCGGGAAGCATGATGTCAAGCACAACAACATCCATTTTTGTCGCAGCAAATTTTTGTAAAGCTATCTTTCCGTTAGCGGCTTCAGTGGTTTTGAATCCACTGTTTTCCAAATTCAGGGTTATAAACCGTCTTATATTATCATCGTCCTCTACAATGAGTACTTGGTTTCGAATTGTATTTTCCATTGTTTCCTCCTTCTCCCCCAAAGCTCATAGAAAAACAAAAAAGCTCCCTGTACAGAGAGCGCTTAGGCACGAATCCTATATTGTTCAATCTTACATGTAAAACAAACCCATCAAACTCACTATTCATTCAATTAGAACGAAAATGATGAAGGTGTGGAGGGACATGTTGGATCATAACAACAGGACGCTTCTCTTTACAAGTACTACTATAGATGGAATTTCGACTCGGACTACTCTCCATTTGCATGTTCCCCCCTCTATCAAGAAGAAACGGTTTCACCGGCCATAAAGGCGGGGTCGTTTCTTAAGGTATAACTTAGAATTTATGACACGAATGTTATAAATTCTATTATACTAATAAAGCCCTCCAGGATACCTAGGGGCTAAGATACAAGTACTATATACTTTACATTCGAATATTACCTTCAATTGGTGAACTTGTCAAATTGATCACAACTCATGCATTAATTGATTGATCCGATCGATTACTTGATTTTCATCATTTGCGACTTGTTCAGATGCAACTCTTAATAACTCAGTATGATTCCCAATACATATGGAATGTTTGGCATGCTGGAACATAGACACATCATTCGCATCATTTCCAAAAGCAATATATTCCTTTGGTTCCAATCCTAATTTTTGTAGTCCAGCCCATTTATGAATACCACTTGGACTCATATCTATAATATTTTCAGAACCATGCCTATAAATAACGATCGGCAGCTTCTGTAATTCACTCCATAACCGTTGTGGCTCAGAAGTATGTAAAATGACTACTTTTACGATTTCAGTTAATTCTTCCAGACGTTTATTCTGCGCTCTCTTGTCTGGGTCCAGATTTCTCCTAATCGGATGTTCTTGATCACCTGAATAAGAATAATCCCATTGGCTATCAATTAAATAATCCGCTTGAAATTCATGTATTAAACGAATAATGTTATCTTTCGTCTCTTGGTCAAAATGAACAGTAGAGATGATGCTACCTCCTGCCGCCACAAAAGAACCATTCCCCCCTACCATCGCAAATTGCTGCATATGTGGTGGCAAGACTGGCAGGAGATCGCGAATCGGTCTTGCTGATGCAAATATTAATTCGTGTCCTTGCGTTGCCAGGACATCGAGAACTTGAACCATATTGGTACTTAATGGTTTTCCTGCAAAACAAATGGTTCCATCCAGATCAAAAACAATTTTCACGTTTGGTTCCTCCCTCTTTTTTTCTTATCATAACAATTATTTGTATAATAAAAAGGACAGATGTCCGAAATGGGGAGAAAAATATGAAAACGAAATATGATCAAAATCAGATACAGGACTATATAGCTACCTATCAATTGGATCAAATATTCTCTCAAGCTAGTGCAATTCCCATTCAGCTTCGTACATATGAGAGAAACGAAATTGTTTTAAAGGAAGGAGATGAACTTGATGGTATCTATTTTCAAGTCGAAGGAAGAACCAAGGTGTCTTCCAGTATAGAGACCGGTAAAGCATTGCTGCTACGGTTCTGTCATCCTTTATCTGTATTTGGGGACGTTGAACTGATTCAGAAGGTTGTTATTCAATCCCAAGTAGAGGCAACTGAGCCCACTACTTTCTTATTCATTAATAAACGAACCGTTGAGACAGAGCTTATGTTAGACCGTAATTTCCTATACGAACTGCTGAAGTATCTTTCCTATAAACTGCAAACCTGCACAACTGCTTCGAGAATCAATTTATTGGCATCTGTAGAGGAACGCTTTGCCAGCTACTTATTAACGACACGGTTGCAAAATGAGTTCGGCAAAGAGATTTTAACACCACATGTTCCAGAGATTGCCTCATTGATCGGTACAACACCTCGGCATTTGAATCGGGTAATTCAAAAATTCATTACGATGAATGTGCTTAATAAAGAAAAGAAAAAGATAAGCATTCTAGATTGGGATCGCTTGGATGAGATTTCAAATGGATTACGTTATGAATAAACGGCAAAAAAAAGAGCAGCTCTTGTGTAGGACAAGGGCTGCTTCTTCCCCTATACGGGATATACGGGATGCTTACGTGAGCCAGACACCGTTGTATGTAAAGAATAGGCTTCAAACCGCCTGATCAGCTCCTCTCGCAGTTCCCCTGCAGGGACTATTCCGTCAATTACCATATCAGAGGCAAGACGATATAAGTCAATATTTTTACGGTAATCTTCTTGTCTTTCGGCAATAAATTCTGCACGTTCAGACTCTGCAATCTCGGCAATCTTATTCGCATATACGGCATTTATCGCTGCTTCAGGTCCCATAACGGCAATTTGCGCTGAGGGTAAGGCAAGGCAGCAATCAGGCTCGAATGCAGGTCCAGCCATTGCATATAAACCTGCGCCATACGCTTTGCGGACAATAACCGAAATTTTGGGAACAGTAGCTTCGGATACTGCTGCGATCATTTTGGCGCCGTGTCGAATGATTCCCGCTTGTTCGACTTTGGTGCCGACCATAAAGCCTGGGACATCGACGAGAAATAACAGCGGGATGTGAAAGGCATCGCATAAACAGATGAACTTGGCTGCCTTATCAGCAGAATCGTGAAACAAAATGCCTCCTTTGGCACGTGGCTGATTCGCGATAATTCCGATCGTCTCCCCATCTAGACGCGCAAATCCTGTTATCAGCTCCTTGGCAAATAACTTTTTGATTTCAAAAAAAGAATCCTCATCAATCAGATGTTCAATCAATTCATACATGTCAAAAGAAGTATACTGATTGTCTGGAATAATTTCTTCAATGGTTAGCTCATCATCTTTAATCGGTAGTGAGTGATATATGGGAGGCTTATTCCTGCAATTAGAAGGTAAATAGCTGAGATAGTCCCTTGCAAGCTCAATCGCTTCAACTTCACTATAGGCAAGTACGTCCCCGCATCCAGAAATAGAGCAATGCATTTTGGCTCCTCCTAGCTCTTCAAGCGTCGCCTTTTCACCGACGACGATTTCAACGATCCTTGGAGAACCAAGATACATGGACGCATTCCCATCAACCATAATGACAATATCGCAAAATGCTGGAATATAAGCTCCGCCTGCTGCTGAGGGTCCAAATAAGATACACACTTGTGGGATTACGCCCGAAAGCTTCACCTGATTATAGAAAATTCGCCCCGCACCTCTTCGCCCAGGATACATCTCCACCTGATCCGTAATTCGTGCTCCTGCAGAATCGACTAAGTAAAGCAGCGGTACTAGCATTTTCTCTGCTGTCTCTTGCATGCGAATCATTTTCTCAACTGTTCGTGCTCCCCAAGAGCCAGCTTTGACGGTTGAGTCATTGGCGATAACGCATACCGTTTGTCCATTTATTTTGCCGATCGCTGTTACGACGCCATCTGCTGGCAGGTCAGGATCAGTACAGTTCGCGAAAAGCGCATCTTCAAATTCACAATCTTCGTCAAATAACAATTCTAATCGATCACGAACAAATAACTTCCCTTGGTCTGAATTTTTCTCGTGATACTTGGGAGCACCGCCTTGCTCGATCTGCTCTATACGCTGCCGTAATCGATCTTCCTGCTCTTCATATCCCCTTGTCATCTTCATCTACTCCCCTTTAAAAATCGGGCGGCGCTGCTCCCGAAATGCTCGCAATCCTTCCAAGCGATCTTTCGTAGGTACAGTAACTTCATAGGCTATTTGCTCGATGGAAAGTCCCGTTCTGATGTCCTTTCCCCATCCATGATCAATTGCGATTTTGGACTGTGACACTGCAATTGGGGCATTCCTTGCAATTTGTTCAGCGATAGCAAGCACTTGTTCGAGTAATGTATCTGGCGGCGCAACATATTCAACAAGACCGATGCGAAGTGCTTCCTCGGCTTCGATTCTACGCGCTGTATAGATCAGCTCTTTGGCGCGCCCCATGCCAATAAGTCGTGGCAGGCGCTGAGTTCCGCCAGCACCCGGGATAATGCCAAGCGAAGTTTCGGTTAGACCGAGCTTGGCTGTCTGCGCTGCGATCCGAAGATCGCAGGCAAGCGCTATTTCCAGCCCTCCACCGAAAGCAGCACCATTAATGGCCGCAATTATCGGCTTCGGAAGTGATTCCAACTGGAAGATTGTATCGCGAATGAGCGCAACGGCAGCATACACTTCCGTCTCACTCATGTCCATTCGTTCCTTTAAGTCGGCTCCAGCACAGAATACCTTATCCCCTGCTCCCATAAGTATGACACAACGTACGGACAGATTTGATCGACACTCTTCTATAGCACTCTGCAATTCAATCAGCAACTGTTTAGATAATGAATTGGCAGCTTGTGGGCGATTCAACTTCAGAATCGCAACACCCTGACTGCTAATTGAAACCTGAACGGTTTGTTCCATAGCTAAATCCGCCTAACATCCAATTTGACTTGCGATCACCATTCGCTGAATCTCCGAAGTGCCTTCCCCAATCTCGAGCAGCTTCGCATCACGGAAGAATCGCTCAACCTCGTACTCCCGCATATAGCCATATCCTCCATGCGTTTGTACGGCTTGATTGCATACATTCATGCACATTTCCGTTGCAAACAGCTTTGCCATTGCTGCTTCTTTCTTGAATGATCTTCCCTTATCTTTGAGCCATGCCGCTTTATAGACCATGTTGCGGGCAAGCTCGATATTCATTGCCATATCCGCAAGCTTAAAGCGAATCGCTTGAAATGCCGACAAGCTTCGGCCAAATTGCTTGCGCTGCTTGGCATATTCAAGTGTTTTATCAAAAGCGCCTTGGGCAATTCCAACAGCCATCGCGCCGATTCCAATTCGTCCTCCATCAAGCGTAGCGAGAAATTGCTTATAGCCGTTGCCAAGCGTACCGAGCAAGTTATGTCTAGGCACACGAACCTGATCAAATATCAGTTCAGTTGTGTTAGATGCATGCAGTCCCATTTTTTCATAGTTGTTTATCACCGTAAATCCAGGCGAATCTGACGGTACAATAAAGGCGCTAATCCCATTCGTACCTTGGGAACGATCCGTTACTGCGGTAAGAACGATATGTCGTGCATAGCTGGCATTCGTGATAAAGCATTTAGTGCCATTAATGACCCAATCTTCACCATCTAACACGGCTGTTGTGCGCGTACCTCCCGCATCCGATCCTGCGTCAGGCTCTGTAAGTCCGAAAGCACCAAGCGATTCACCGCTGCATATTTTTGTTAAGTAGGTTTCCTTCTGCTCATGGGTTCCAAATAAATGAAGTGGTGCACCACCCAAAGAAATGTGAGCGGAATACGTAATCCCTGTCGATGCGCAGACCCGACTTAATTCTTCAACCACTATGGCAAAACTGATTGTATCCGCCCCTCCACCTCCATATGCTTCTGGAAAAGGCAGGCCCATCAGCCCCAGTTTGGCTAATTTATCGCAGATCTCTTTCGGGAACGTGCCTGTTCGGTCTCTGTCAATCGCACCAGGTGCTACTTCTTCGTTCGCAAATTCATGGATTAAATTCCGAATCATCTGCTGTTCCGTTGTCAGATCAAAATGCATCGCTCCACAACCTTTCTTTTAAGACTTGGGGAAATTAACACTGTCTTCTATTTCGACTTCCATGCGCATTAAATTGGATGCGAAGCATTTGCCGAGATTATCCAACCTCAGCGTAGCTGAGCCTCCGCCATCCAACGCATCTTTGCACACAAAGTTCATCGCATATAAATTAGGCAAGGTATAGCGAAGCACTTCACCTTTCACTAATCCGCTAAAATGTTCTTTTACCCTCTGAGGAGTAACTTCAATAAGCAAGGTATCATACAATTGTTTATTGGGTGCGAATAGGGCGATATTCACCGTATTTCCTTTATCGCCTGAACGCGCTTGCACCAGATGGCGGAGCTGTACCTTTGTCATAGCTGCACCTCCGTGACTGTTACGCTAACATTTGATTCAATTACTTCGCGAGGTACAAGACAGGACCACATCCCGAGCAATTCACGTGGTTTCATTAGGCCGAGAAAACCACCCATCGATGGTGGTCCGTTCAGCATAAGGGGTGGAAATAGTCTGCCTAACTTGGCTGCTTCCTCTTTGCTATCTGTCCGAATGGCAAGCCGCAAATATACTTCATTCAAATCTTGCGTAGGTTCTTGTGCGAGTGGTCCATGTAGAGAATTATAGCCGAGGTAGTCTGTTTGCATTTTTGCTGCCTGCAAACCACTTCGCTCAATCTGCTTGCGGATGATTCGATCCGCTGCTTGTGCCTTGGCTAATGCATCGGGCCACGAATAACCGCATATGGCTTGCCCAAGCCAACCGTCTGCGTAACCCATAACCACTTTTAGATAATCAGGCCGTTTCGTTCCTCTAGCACCTGTTACATGAACACGATTCGGTCCAATATTCGTCAAATTTACTTCCTTCAGATCCAATACGACATCAGGTGTTAAATAGGCAGACGGATCATGGATCTCATACAGCAATTGCTCCTTGACCGTATCTACAGATACAAGTCCCCCAGTTCCTTCTGTTTTGGTCAGCACGAATTCCCCATCTTCACGCATTTCCGCAATAGGAAAGCCTATACGATCCAAATCCTCGATTGATCGCCAATCGCCGCTGAAGTTACCGCCTGTTGCTTGCCCCGAGCACTCCATCAAATGTCCCATAAGAATGCCTTGCCCAAGCCGATCCCAATCATCTGGCTGCCAATTAAATTCATAGATGAGTGGAGCTAGGAAAAGTGCAGAGTCAGTCGTCCGCCCTGTTATCACAATATCTGCTCCCTGACGCAGCGCTGCTACGATAGGCTCGGAACCCAAATAGGCGTTTGCAAACATGATTTTATCGCTTACAAGTTCAAAGCTTCTTCCATCTTCTTGATGTGTTAAGGGTATCCCTTGCTGTCTCCAACTATCTAAGTGATCAAGCACATCATCTCCCGTAACGACCGCAACCTTCAAACCTTCTAAACCTAGTTCCCGTGCGATTCGAATTACTTCTTGCCCCGCACCAATAGGGTTCATGCCCCCTGCATTGGTCAACAACTTAAACCCTTTCTCCTTTACATAAGGAAGCAGCTTTCGCATGGCTTGAGGAATATCTGTCGCATACCCTCTCGTTGAATCTTTTTGCCTATCCTTTTGCAATATAGCAAGCGTCAATTCCGCTAGACTATCAAAACAAAGATACTGAATACCTCCTCTCGCCGCAGTTTCGATTGCAGGTATAAGGGTATCTCCGTAAAAACCTTGCCCTGCCCCAATACGAATTGTTCTCATTGCATCCCCCATGAATCGTTATTCGGTCATATCTGTAACAATATATGGGTTAGAAGCTTATTCTATTCGATTATAAAAAAAGAGCCTCCGTCCGTAAGAACGGTAGACTCTTTTTGCTGCTAATAATTTCGTGAAGCCATACTATCTAAACTTTGAAAGACATACCCTTGTTCCCTAGCGGAATCAATGATTTTACCCAATGCTTCCGTATTATCTCGGGAAATCGAGTGAAGTAAGATAACAGCTCCAGGATGAAGCTGGTCTATAATTTTCTTGTACGCATAGCCGCTGCCTTTTTGGTCGTTAACATCCCAATCTTTATAAGCAATTGACCAGAATACATGCGTATACCCTAACTCCTTGCAAACACTTATCGAGCGCTCACTAAAGGTTCCTTTCGGCGGCCTCAAGTATTTCATTTCCTTTTGACTCGTTAAACTTACGACACTTTGCTTTAATTTATCCAGTTCGTCCTTTATTTTCTCGTTAGAGATTTGAGACATATCTGGATGGGTCCAAGTATGGTTGCCCACTAAGTGTCCTTCGTTAACCATTCGCTTCACTAATTCGGATTGATCCTTAACATAATGACCTGTAACAAAAAAGGCAGCTGGAACTTGTTTAGCCTTTAATACATCCAGTATTTTGGTTGTATATCCATTTTCATAACCGTTGTCAAACGTAAGGTACAGCTCTTTTCGGCTTGTGTCTCCTAAAAAGATCGCCTCATGCCTCTGCAAAATCTCTTTAAATCCTTCATAGTCGATGGAGGCGAGCTTTCCAGACTTGCTTTTTTGAAATCCAAAGTTGTACGGTCTGTCTAAACTCGCTGCGTTTGCTGTTAACGGAAACAAGACAAAACAAAGTGTTAGCCATACACAAAGAATTCGAGTTTTTTTCAATCAACAATCATTCCATTCTCCAAATTCGGATGTTTTGGAGTAATATGCCGCAGTTTGAAATGCAGTATACATGTATGGATATCCATTTTATTGTCAATTACTTCGCTTGAATATATCCTTCTGCTTTAAGCAATTCGGCGATCAGAACAGCACCGCCAGCTGCCCCGCGAAGCGTATTATGGGATAGACCCACAAATTTATAATCATAGATGGAATCTTCGCGCAATCTACCAACGGAAACGCCCATTCCACGTTCGATGTCACGATCCAGCTTTGTCTGTGGTCTATTATCTTCTTCAAAATATGTGATGAACTGCTTCGGTGCACTTGGCAGCTCAAGCTCCTGCGGACGTCCTTTGAACTTCAGCCAACGCTCCAAAATTTCATCCTTGGAAGGCTTGTTCTCGAACGAAGCGAATACAGTAGCCAAATGTCCATCCGTAACAGGGACACGAATACACTGCGTTGTAATTAAAGGAGCACTTGCTTTTATAATTTGACCATTATCGATGTGACCCCAAATACGAAGCGGCTCCTGTTCACTCTTCTCTTCTTCGCCACCGATGTAAGGAATCACATTATCCAGCATCTCAGGCCAATCTGTAAAGTTCTTGCCTGCTCCAGAAATCGCTTGATACGTCGATGCTACTACTTGTGTTGGTTTGAAATCTAACAGAGCATTCAGCGCTGGCACATAGCTTTGGATTGAGCAGTTTGGTTTCACCGCGATAAAGCCAGTCGAAGTTCCTAGACGTTTTCTTTGAGCCGCAATCACTTCAATATGCTGCGGGTTAATTTCTGGAATAACCATCGGAATGTCTGGTGTCCAGCGGTGAGCGGAGTTGTTGGAAATAACAGGCGTACCTGTTTTGGCATAGGCTTCTTCCAATGCTTTGATTTGATCCTTCGGCATATCTACAGCGCAGAAAATGAAATCAACCTGAGACGCAACTTCTTCCACCTTGGAAGCGTCTAGAACGACAATGTTCTTCACTTCTTCTGGGATTGGGCAAGCCAACTTCCATCTTCCTTGTACGGATTCTTCGTAAGTTCTGCCTGCCGATTTACTGCTTGCAGCAATCGTTGTTACCTCAAACCAAGGATGTTGATCCAGAAGTTCAATAAACCGCTGACCAACCATTCCTGTTCCTCCAACAATACCGACTCTCAATTTGTGTGTCATCAAATATTCGTTCCTTTCATAATGGCATTATTAATGGCAACCTATTCGAGCTGTGTAGAATGGTGATTATTTTATTGCTTAGATGTGTTGCAGGATAATAAAAAAATCCCACCCCCAAGACTTATAAGTCTTAGGGACGAGATTTGAATGCTCGTGGTACCACCCTGATTTACTAATATGTCGCCATATTAGCCTCCTCAAGTACGGCATTACATCGTAATGCTTATACTTTAGCTCTGTAACAGGAGCTCCTGGCACATCATCCTCTTCTTCAGATTCCGATGCACTGCTCTGAGTCTTTGTTCGATAAAACATTCTTTACTCCTTTGCAGCTGACGGAGCTCTCTGTAAAAGAATGAATTTATGTACTCTTCTCTTCATCGCATTTGAATATTGCAATAATATTAGCAGATAATTGAGGGGAGGTAAATATAAATTATTAAACTTCTCTACAAAAAATAGTGTAACCGCCACGACTCATACGAATATCAACATAGTATTGCCTACTTTCATAAAGAAACGTTAAGGGCTGCACACTGCTCACAAACTGGACTTGTTTCTTGTTCTCAGCAGCGTATTGCTCTATGGCTTGGCAAATTGTTTGCTTCGAAGGATAAGTCAACGCATCATCTATTTCAATATGAAATCCTTTTTTAAAAAATCGATTAAATAATCTTCTTCTAATTGTCATCGTGACTCACATCCTGACTGATAATTATGTAATGTTATGATATCTATTTAAAAAGATTTCCATGTAATGTCAATTGATAAAGTACCTATCGGTTTATCAGCAGGAAGCCAATTTTTCTTGGCTGCCAGTTCTGGCTTACGAAAACAAACGAGAGATTGATAGTATCCAAAAGCACGGCAGATTTCAGGTCTAGCCGAGTGAATGCCACATTTATCTTGATTCAGATCATAAAAAATACAGGTGCCATAATGTCTAGGCTGCTTCTCAAGCGCCAATCGAGTTTTTGCAGGCATCGATTTTACTTTGATTCGGATTCGTTTAAAATCTTGTTCTGTAATTGGTACAGGGCCACAACATAACCCCTTACAACCTTGGCATGGCAAGCTATCCATTGTATCCCTCAATTCCTAGTGATATGACATGGTCAAGAGAATAAAAAAAGCCCCGCTTGAACGGAACTTATCTTATCAAAAATTTCCAATAGCGACAACATTTTTAGAAGAATTTGATGAGCTTTGTCTATTTTTTCAAATGATAAGGTACTGTTGTCACAATGACATTTCTATTAAATAATAAATGTGTTCGAATAAATAGACTGGATTGGTTATGCAAAATATTATGCCAGCCTTTCTTCGGAATGAACTGTGGAATGATTACCGTTACCTGATAATTGGATTCTCCAGCTTTGCGTTGAACGGTATCGATAAACTTCGTTAATGGCGTAATAATGCTTCTATATGGCGAATGAAGCGATACTAGTCTCACATCTGGCTGCCATTTATTCCATTTTTCCTCGAAAATAATTTCATCTTCTCTTTCAAAAGGAACATGAACCGCAATAATTTGATGCGGCGATAACGATTTCGCATAGTTCAGCGAGTTTTCAACGGCATGTGTGATGCCTGCTACTGGAACGATAATGACATTCCCTTCTATAGGCGCTGGAGGCTCGCAAGTTGTGATTCTTAACTGTTCACCAACTGCATCATAGTGCTTCTTAATTTGATAGCATACAGCAATGATCAGCGGCAAGAAGATTAACACATACCACACTTGTGTGAATTTGGTTAAGAAGAACATCAGCATAACAATAAAGCTAATAGCTGCGCCAGTCGAATTAATAATTAACTTGGTCACCCATCCTTTGGGCTTTTCACGAATCCATTTGACCATCATTCCTGTTTGCGCGAGCGTAAATGGAATGAATACCCCGACGGCATACAGTGGGATTAAATGCTCAGTCTTGCCTTCAAAAGCAATGATTAAGATAATCGACATTACCGCTAGAAAAATAATGCCATTCGAATATCCTAAACGATCCCCACGCATCGTGAACATTCTTGGGATGAATTTATCTTTGGCAAGATTCACAGCAAGCAATGGAAATGCTGAATATCCCGTATTAGCGGCAAGAATTAAGATTAAGGCTGTCGTTCCTTGGATAAAGTAATACATCACATTTCGACCAAAGGTTTGTTCAGCAATTTGTGAAACGACCGTTACTTCGTTTTTCGGTGCAATGCCGTAATAATAGGCCAAAAATACGATACCTGCAAATAAGATCGCGAGTAATGAGCCCATCGCAACTAATGTCTTGGCTGCATTATTCGGAGCAGGATCTTTGAAGTTCGGAATAGCATTCGAGATCGCTTCGACTCCTGTTAAGGCAGAGCTGCCTGATGCAAAAGCTCGCAAAAGTATAAATAAGCTAATGCCAGTTACAGGTGTTCCGATAGGTACATGCAATGCAGGTGATACATGCCCTGTTACAATCTGATAGATTCCTACACCGATTAGAATGAACAAGGCAAATACGAATATATAAACAGGATAAGCTAAAATAGTAGCCGATTCGGTAACCCCTCGTAAATTCAAAATGGTGATAAAGAGAACAAATACAATGGCAATGGTTACATTATGCTCATGTAAACTAGGAAAAGCGGATGTGATTGCATCTGTACCTGCTGATACACTTACGGCCACGGTCAGAATATAATCGACTAACAATGAGCCCCCTGCTATTAAACCAGGATACATGCCCAGGTTTTCCTTAGAGACAACATAGGCGCCTCCGCCATGAGGATATGCAAATATGATTTGTCTATAGGACAAGATTAGCGCAGTTAAGAGAATTAAAACGCCAATTCCTATCGGAATTGAATACCAGAATGCTGTCGCGCTAATCGTAACTAAGACTAGCAAAATTTGTTCTGGACCATACGCAACTGAGGATAGAGCATCTGATGAAAGAATTGCTAATGCTTTCGTTTTCGTAATCTTTTGTTCTCCTAATGCTGTCGATTTAAGCGGTCTTCCAATCAATAATCTCTTTAACATAGACATTGTCATGTTAGTCTGGCTCCCCTTTTTTGGCAACAAGAAGAAACGGCTTCGCCTTCCTTAATGGAGGCGCGTTTCTTAAGGTGATACTTAGAATTTATACTACGAAAGTTATAAATTCTATATCACAAAAAACCACAGAGGCTTGAACCTCTGTGGCCCATGTAAACATGATCACAGTATCCATATCCTCTCTCATCAACGCTTACGAGGTTAGCTGTCGGATTCGGATGGCGAGAGCCATGTGAATGATCATGATGCTGCAACAGCACGATGGATCTTTCACGTTGGTTCCCCCGTTTTCCCTTAAGGAAAACTCAGCGAATTATTTTCAAGAATGAATATAACGCTAGAAAGGTTACCTTGTAAAATGTGAAAAAATGAAAGGGAAGGAACTAACAGGCGATACGAATTCAAGTAATCGCTTACACTAGCTATGCTCTTTCATTCTCTATGACAATCTCATTCATTCTTTGATTATCACGTAAATTCACCTTTTGGAAAAAAATAGATTCTTTGACATGTTGGTTATATTTCAAATACTCATGGTGTGCTTGGATATTTAACTACCGGCCACTTCTGCTTGCGCAGTGCGTCGATTAATTCTGGGCCAACGTTTAAATTCGATTGAACGAGTTCATGAGGAGTTAGCGCCATCCACTGATTCAGGGACACATCAGCGAATCGGTCGCTTTTGAACATCTCCAGAAACCATAAGGTTTGGTTCCCCGTGTTCTGAATATAGTGACCAAAGGCAAAAGGAACATAGCCGACATCCCCTGATCTGAAATCAAAGGTGCGAGCCGACCCATTCGGACCAAATACAGTCATACGCCCTTGTCCTGTCAGATAATATTGCCATTCATCGTTATTAGGATGCCAGTGGAGTTCTCGCATTGCACCCGGTTCAATTTCAACTAGTGCTGCTGAAATGGTTTTGGATATAGGAAAATTAGAGGAATCTACGATTCTAACGCTTCCTCCTGGGGTCCGAAGCGGCTTCTGTGCAAGCAACTGATGCTTAAAGCTCAAAGGTACTGTGCCATTAGGTGACTGAATTTGCTGACTTTCAATGGAGCCCGGAACTTTATCTTGATAAATGTAGACTTGCTTAGTAGGAATACTGTTAAAAGTACTCTCGGGTACACCAAAATTGGCAGATAGTACATCTTTGGGCGTATGCGCAAACCAATCTGAAATCGATAACGTGCTCAGATCTGAGAAATGACCGTCATCGAAAACAAGCAGAAATTCGCAACCTTCCTCTAGCCCTTGGATGGAGTGTGGCACACCTGCCGGGAAGTACCAGAGATCGCCCTGACTGACATCCGCGATGAAATTTCTCCCGTCTTGATCAACTGCCGTTATGCGGGCTGTACCTAACAGCATATAGGACCATTCTGCTTGCTGATGCCAGTGGAGTTCTCGAACGCCTCCCGGTGTCAGCCGCATGTTCACACCCGCAAGCGTAGTTGCAATTGGCAGTTCTCTAATGGTGACTTCTCTTGACCATCCACCATGATTTAATTGCATGTGGGTATCCGAGAACGAAAATCTCATATTCGGTATCAAACCTGCATCCGTAATAGGTGGGATGAACATATTGGTGTTCTCCATATCTCGCATAACATCCCGAGGACCGAAGTCTGGTGCACCAGCTCCATCTTCTCTTATGGGTTGTGGTATATTAGAATAATGATTCCGTTCCTTGTCTTGGTTATCCATCGAACATGCACCTCTCAATTTGATCATGATTTGGAGGAATCTGCATCTGATCTATAGCCTCAATAAGGTAATTTATGATATTAGAGTCATATGTATAACTGGATTGGATACTCTAGCCAATTTAGAAATTACGCCCTCCTATAATACCCATTTTGTATGAAAGGGGATTTATTTTAATGATGATCTACAGTCGTCTTGCCATCATGATGCCGCCGTTTCCCTAGCTAAGCTCTCATATTCTTGTTGTTCTAGGATATAGGCTTGTAGGAGGGCTAAATCACAATGAAAAAATATGCAGCACCATCTTTATTATTAATGATCGTACTTGTGGCTTTTCCACAAATTAGTGAGACAATATATACACCTTCTTTACCTGATATTTCAACAGCACTTGGTGTTTCGAATGGTTCCATACAATTAACATTAAGTATCTATTTTATCGGATTTGCTTTAGGGGTCTTCTGCTGGGGATGCCTCTCGGATTTTATCGGACGGAGACCTGCCATGTTAGGTGGCCTGATTATATACGGCCTCGGTTGCTTGATGTGTTTCTACTCGGAATCCATTAGCTTACTTCTTGTCAGTCGTTTCATTCAAGCAT
Organism: Paenibacillus albiflavus; assembly: GCF_004344915.1. Classification (GTDB taxonomy): domain Bacteria; phylum Bacillota; class Bacilli; order Paenibacillales; family NBRC-103111; genus Paenibacillus_AM; species Paenibacillus_AM albiflavus. The sequence continues at coordinate 155,051 of NZ_SKFG01000001.1, forward strand.
TCGGAGCTGCGACTGGATCAATCATCACACAAACGATGCTTCGTGAAAGTGTATCGGGAAATAAACGACATGTTATGTTTGCCCAAATATCCGCTGTTATTGCCTTTACACCTGCAGTTGGACCACTTATTGGAGGCTGGGTTGATGAGGTTTTAGGCTATAAGGCAGTCTTCTTTACGCTAGTAATCATGAGCGTCTTATTGTTTATATACGCGTTCATAAAGTTGCCAGAAACAATGAATGATTCTGCAAGAACAAAGATTGCGATTCTACCAATCATCCGCAGAATGATTGTTTCACCACGTGTATTGGTATTCGGATTACTCATAGGCGGCATCAATGGGGTTATTTTCAGCTACTATGCAGAAGCTCCTTTTATATTCATTGATCGCTTCCAATTATCACCTGGTGTCTTTGGCTTCTTAGGCATCATTGTAGCCTTAGCGTCTATTGTAGGAGCAATCCTATCGAGAAGGCTTCTCACCATCTATGCACCAGAGAAAATTATTCATATCGGTTGTCTAGTAATGACGATTGGGGCGATTCTATTAACTGCTGCTAGCTGCCTTCACACGATGCCAGATATGTTCATCTGCATTTGTATGTTAATTACCATCTTTATGATGTTGATGGGAGCAGGGATTGCGTTACCAAACTGTCTAAGTCTTGCTCTTGTTTCATTTCAAGATGTTGTTGGAACTGCAGGTGCGATTTTTAGCTTAGGGTATTATTTGCTAGTTAGTATCGTGACCTGGGGAATGAGCGCTCTTCATAACGGCTCCTTGATTACAATGCCGATCTACTTCTTAGTCATTAGCAGTGTCATGTGGTTATCTGGCAGAAAGTTTATTTCAAAGGAATAACACATTCAATTTTTCAACAAATATTGAAACAAAGAAGCAGCTCCCCGAAGCTGCTTCTTCTGTTATTTGAACCACTTTCTATTTATTCTAATGTTGTTCGATCTCACTTTTGGTGAATTCATAGAAACCCTTTGCATCTTCCCAAGTCGAAAATCCTGCCTGTGCCTGAATATCACTGCCTCCACCCTTGCCATTATAGGAAGTTAGATTCGATTTGAGGAATGCCCCGCATGAGAACTCCGACTTGCTGCTTTGTGCTAGTACAACTTTATTCTCAAGAGCGGAAGCTAGTAACACACCGCCATTATGCAGGGAGCAAATTTTGTTAGCTAAATTTTGCAGATCCTTAAGCGATTTATCTTCATATGTGCTTGCGATCAGATTTCCTCGAACGTTTGCGACTAATTCTTGTACAGCATAATCATCAAGCTTGTCTTTGCATAAGACTAGATCAGCTTGAAGCTGTTTCTGCTCCTTCTCCGATTTATCGATCCGATCCAGAATACTATCCTTATTCGAGTTAAATTTAACAAACAGCGCATTTAAAATCCGCTGACTCTCCACGAATTCATCTAAAGCACGGTTTCCGCACTTAAAGTAAATCCGAGTATTGCCCTTCTGCTTGTCCGCTTTGAGCAGCTTAATGATGCCAATTTCTCCAGTAGCCGAGACATGTGTACCACCGCATGCATTATATTCAATATCCTGGATTTCAACAATTCGAATGTTCTCTGTCACATTCGTCTGCTTAACCAACTGAAGCTGATTGACCTCTTCTTCCGTAACAAAATAGCTTCGAATAGGATGATTAAGATATATGTGACGATTGACTTCGCGCTCAATGGCTTCAAGCTGTTCCAAGCTTACTTCAGATGCTTCAATATCAATCGTGCAATAATCAACGCCTAAGTGGAAGCTTGCCGTCTTAAACTGGAACTTGTCCAGGCTTACTGCAGATAACAGATGCTGTCCGCTATGCTGCTGCATATGATCGAATCTTCTTTGCCAATCAATGGAACAACTTACGATTCTTTCTTCAGGTAGACGTTCTAATTTATGTAAGATTTGATTGTCTTCATTCACCACATCAAGCACGGTAATTCCTTGAATCGTTCCTAAATCACAGGGTTGTCCCCCACCATGCGGATAGAAAGCAGTATCTTGTAAAATGACATAGTATCCATTTTCGAGCTTTTTCGTTTCTACAATCGTTGTTTCCCAGTTTGTTAAATAAGCAGAATCGTAATAGAGTTGTGTAGTCATGCTTGATCTCCTAACTATATATAGGTTAATTAATTAACACATTGTACTATTTTTAAACAGCTTATAGTAATAATAATTCTCCTGATCTAGATCGATGCTACTCAGAAAATCAAAGCCGCATTTTTGTATTACTCGATTGGAAGCAATATTACGTTCAAGTGCAATTGCACAAAGTTCCTCTAAGTTGGTATTATGAAACAAATACTTTGTAAAGCCTTGAACCGCTTGCGTTGTAAAACCGCGATTGGCATATTTATTTGAGATGATGTAGAAAATCTCTCGGTTGGGTGGAGGTAATTCTTCTTTTATACCCGTACCACAGCAACCAATAATCTCTCCAGTTTCCTTGGAAATAATTATTAATCGGAGGTAGAGCGATCCTAAGTCTTCACCTTTTGTTATGGCTTGATAGAATTGCTGATTGTCTTTACTTTCATAATTCAAAAACCAGTAGAATCTTTGCTCAATCGTATGCTCCCACCATGGCAGGTACTCTAAAACTTCCGGTTGTTGCGTAATCGCGTGAAGCTCCTGCATGTCTTCCTCTCGATACTCTCTTAAAATAACGTCCTTACAATCGATCATAAATAGGTTGTTTGTCGAGTCTGATATTGTATTTAAGTTCATATTTAGTCTCCTTAGGATCAAAAATAGCAGTTATTTGATCATGAAGTATTGAATCTTATGTACACATTGTTATTTTAGGGGATATTAGATAAGTAATTACTTATAAAATCGTTAGCAGCATTCATCGTACTAGGATGGAAGTATTCGATATAAGATGCATTCCCATTTGGACGTTGTAATTCTATTTCTAAGGGCGTCTCCTCACCATTCGAAATAAGTAAGTTATGATCTATTCTTGGCAAATAACCTTCTGCATTGAAAAGAACTGTATATCCCATCTGAAAATAACCGTCCGAAGGTCCGGAGGTTAGGCTTGGTAAAGAAATGGTGTGTGATCCTTGATTAATAACGAATATCTGCTTGATTTCGGACACAACTGCACTACCATAATTTATTTCTTGTCTCGTTTGTTTGTCTATGAGCTTGATTTTCCAAGTACCAAACTTTTGAATAGCCATGCTTGGTGCTTGACTGGCTTGCAAGCAGCCGAGCAATAAGACGATGACAATCATTATAAAACTCTTATTAGTCATAGATAGCCTCCCAAAAAATAGACTACCTTATTATACCAATTGTATTGAGCAGTTGGATACAATTAATCGTTTATGCCGCTAATTATTTCTCTAATTAAACAAGAAACTCCAAATTTACTCTTGGAGTTCCTTGTATCGTTTATTTAATTTCTCCTGATGGGCCTGGAAGATATCATCCAGTTTGATGTCGTATTTATTAGCGATCACAATAATATTGCCAAGGACATCGCCTAATTCTTCTACGAGTTCCTGCTTCTTCTCCTGAATGGAGCCGTCGTTCTCATCAGGGCGATCTCTTCCGATCTCTAGTGCACGTATCGCTCTAGCAACTTCCCCTGTTTCCTCGGCAAGAAAACCAATTCGGATGAAGATGTCTAATTTAGACCATCCTCTTGCTTCGTAGTATTCTTTTACCCATTGCTGAAATTCATTTACGTCCATGTTGTTCCCCTTAGTTAGTAGTAAATTGAGATTAATGTAATCTATTATAATATAATAAAGGAAACCATATCATCTTGACTTTCAGCACAATAGAAACTATGTATTAATTTTTCTTCTGAAATAATGCCGTCCACAAGCCTGAGGAGCCAAATAGATCACTGGGCTGCTCGATCTCCTGCATTTGACGAATCTCAATCAGTACCAAATCCTTAAATATATTGGTTAACTTCTCAGGATTATAGCCTAGTCCACCTCTTAGGCTAAGCTGGCGATAAACCTCCCAATCCGATTGATCGGAACCACCTAACAGACCATTTTCTACAAAACAAGTAATGCCAAAATATCCATTAGGCTTAAGTGCCTTACTTATCAAATCAACATAGTTCAGTCTGCGATGCGGCGCAATGTGATGGAAGCAGCCTGAGTCGTAGATGAGATCATATTCCTCTTCCTCTACTTCCAATTCAAATATATTCTTCTGCATAAAATGTACGGACACATTCTGCTCTTGCGCTCTTTCTTTCCCCCATTGGATGGCTTCACTTGAAAGGTCCACTGCATCCACTTCATACCCCTGCTGCGCTAAGTAAATCGCATTACGCCCTGGCCCAGCGCCAAGTTCGAGAGCCTTGCCTCCAATACCTAAGATATTGTTCTGTAAATATTTCACCAAATTCTCATCAGGAGCTTGCACGAAGAAAGGCACAGGACGTTTGCGATCCGAGTAGAACGAATCCCAGTTAAATTTCGATTGTTCCTGCAATAAACTGTCGAGCATGACCAATACATCTTCCTGACTGCGAATTGTTTCCATCATGATATGACCTCCAATAATTACGTAATTACGTAAAATGATATTACATAAATAATATACCAAAGTCACATCATCATGTAAATGACTTCCACAATAGACTTATCCACAAAAAAAACCATTAGCTAAATAGCTAATGGTCTATTGAAGATACCGGGCGATAATCCGGACTAGCCTTGCAGGAAACTCATTTAGACTCGCAATATCCAAAAATTTCTCATGCCCATAGATTTCATTAAGTAATTCCTTGTCTTGACCTATAGCGGCTGCAAGAAAAGTGATACCTTTGCGTTCATACTCCTCTATCGTTTGTTGCATATCTGTTACCGCATAGCTTCCCGTATAATCGTCCATTGCTTTTGGCTGTCCATCACTTATGCTAATCAACAGCTTTGTATGTTGTTGCGAAGCAACTAACCGCTCGGCCATTATTCGTAAAGCCATTCCATCACGATTATTGCTTCTGGCACGAATTTGCATCAATCGGAATCGATCATTGGGATCTGTTTTGTCAAAGTCGGCATAAGCGAAGATCGACATTTGTTCCAGCTTGGAGACATCCGCAGTATCCCCATAGATCAATACGGGTATATTACAAATTTGGCAAAATTCATATACTGCGACTACTGCTCGTTTGGCTGCCTCTAATCTTCCAAAAGCGGACATAGAGGCTGATTCATCAATCCTTACACCAACAACAAGGGAGGGAGATTCAGTTGGCGGTCGTTTTTTTGAAAAATATCGATAATCCCCATAGGCAACACTGTCTGCTTGAAATTTACTTCCATAATAATGGTTCCTCGCAAATTCAGCAGATTCCTCATGTTCCAAGATCGGAAGCGTCTTTCTGGCAATTTCCCTTACGATAGGCATGAGCTCTTTACTAAGGCTGACGTATTCCTCTTGGTTTACCTGATCGTAATCAGGACGGTGCACAATGAGCTTCACTTTATCATGAATGGAGGTAGACACAGCCTCCCTTGCTGATCGATTCAGTTTTTTGCGAAAATGACGCTCTTGTTGTTTCGCAGACTCTGACATTGGCTCAGGATTCGTTTGATGATATTTGGGAGAACCATTTTCTAAAGAGTCTGATCTTTCCATGTAGGTAGAATCATCCATTACTTGAGAAGAGCTTTCGTCACTATCTGCATACTTTTTTAAGATAACCCCTTGTTCCTCTACTTGGTTATTACTATCAATTTCTGCGTCGTCAACCTTTCCAGATGTCTTGAGTTCTAATGTATCGCTAAATTTTCGTTTTTTTTTACTTCGAACTGAATTTCTTCCAAGCTGGCAAACAAGCCATGTTTTTGGAGCGCTTCTTCCAATATCTTGATCTCTTCAGAATCGGTTGTTATCTTGTAGATGACCTTGTGATAAAGGGATTCTTTCGCAGAAGTACCTCCAGCAACCGCATCCACCCAGTAAAAAAATGAGCGCATACCGGCTACGCCTTTAATCGCGTTGGCACGAGCTGTTTTATCCAAAATCATTATGATGTCCGCCAAAACACCAAGGACATTCTCATCCTTATAGCCGGTTTTGGCCATTGCACGCTCCATCATGATTTCTTTGGTTGGCAGATCCATTTTCTCTGTGTGCTGTACCCGATCACGAAGTGCTTCATTAAGTGGCCTAGTCCCTGTATAACTGCGGTTTGTCGTGATGACTGCTATGAAGTCAGGATGTCTGCGTATGATTTCTGTAGGAAGATTGATACTTCCATCAAGCTCCAAAGCAGAGTTTAGCGCCATCAATACTGCAGCGTCACGAATAACAGTTGGTTCTTGTATTTCTAGTAGATAGCCTTGTCGATAGGCTCTGACGATTTCGGAAGGATAAAATCGATACTCCACCTCATCGCCTTCACTATTCTCCTTAATCTGCTGTAGTAATTTTCTCATCTGTATTGCAGCCTGTTCCTGCGTAACTCCCATCACGTCCATTAAGATTTCAGTTATGCTCTGAAAACCGCTGCTGTCGTATAATGCTTTTAATACCGTTTGCTCCATTGGCTCCATTGTCTCTAATCGATCAGAAGAGAGGACTGGCAGGATCGCTCCAATAATATCTGATTTATCCATATCGGCAAAACAGGTCACTTTTGTATACGGCAATCCAAAATTGGCTGATAAAGCCTTGGCAAGTTGTGTTTTCCCTGAGCCTGCGTCACCTTCTAACAGAATATTGGCAATTTTCATTTCACCGCGATTCCAGTTCCGCTTTATCTCGTTACTAATACGCCGTTCTTCTTCACTGACTTTATGCGATAACGGCTTATGCCAGATCAGCTTTTGTTCATCATCCGTCAGTTGCCTTGCGGGTGACAATAAGTGTTCATTAGTGTCGTTCATATTACGTCTCCTTCCTATCATGATGCTGGATCTCTCTCAACTTTATTTCTTTTCTCGCTAATTATAGGAATAAGCAAAAGCGCACCGATAACAAGCAAGCCTCCGCTCACCATAAACACCACCTGCAGGGAAAACATATCCTTCAGATAGCCGGATATGAACATGCCAACCACCATCATCCCCACAAAAACAGGAGTTATCGTTCCAGATACTCTCCCAATAAATGCCCCTTCCGTGTTCCGAACAATAAGCGTCTGAATTCCGCCTTGAATGCAAGGGTAAAACAAACCGCTGATCACCATAATGACGATTGTGAGCCAAATCATCGTAGAAGCTCCTAATCCAATCGTGCAGACGGAGGCGACAAGCAATCCCACCATGAGCAACAACTGTGGCTTCACCTTTTTGGCTACCCCCATTATGACAACACCACCTGCCAGCATGGCTGCCCCATTGGCCATAACCGGCCACTGCAGAAATTGTTTGTCCTGTCCCAAATTCTCGATGACAAGGAAGATCTGAAGCGGCTGAGTCAGTCCTGATGCCAGACCAACAGCAGAGAAAGTCACACAGAGTGTTCTTAAGTATTGATTGGACCTGATATAGCGTAGCCCGTCTGTCAACTCCTTTATAAAACCGCTGGCATCCCGAGACTTCGGTTCTGCCGTGTCACGGGGAAGCGACGATAATATAAGGGATGACCCTAGGAACAGAACTGCCGTCAGGATCAGAGATACGTTAATGCCAAACTGTATGAAAATAAATGTACCTATAACTGGACCCAAAACCATAAAGACAGCGACAAGAGTTTGGGACAATGCCATCACACCCTGCAGTTGTTCGGCTGGCACATGCCGCTTGTATAGTTTCATGCCCGAAGGCTGAGAAAATTGAGACAAGCTAGCGGAAACAAACGATCCGATGAGAAGTGCAACCCATCCACCATTCATGATGGCAAGCAGCACAGTTACAACGGACAAGGAAGACAGCAGATCGCTCCATACCATTGTCCGCTTCGGCAGCCATCGGTCTGCAAAGGTCCCCCCAATAAGGCCAAATATAAAGATCGGAGCGAATTCTGCTACCGAAATCAGTGATACATAAACCGGATTATTATTCGTCAAGTTAGTAACATAAAGAAGTACGGCATAATTCCGGATCCAAATTCCGAGCTGCAGCAGCACCCGGGAGAGGATTATAGTTCGGACATACCGATTGGAAAACATTTTAATAACCCATCTCCTTTAACATTCTTGATAATGTGCGTAGTCTCTCACCGATCATCTCACCATCGTCGCTCAAAGCTTGGTTGAACAGCTTAATATCTTCATTGATTCTGTCATTGTCGGTACTTATCGCCACGGTCATGGCATTCCCTTGAAGACCAACCCGGTCGATGACAGGCTCTTGTGGGTCATATAAATGTTCATATCTGTAAGCTTCGCTAAAGTGCACCAAAGACCGACAAATCAGAATGGATAAATCCAGAACTCGATGTAGAGGCAGCTCCTCCGATTGTCTTGACCATTTTTCTCCCGTGTATCTCCATACCTTGGCAGAAATATCAACCTTTCCTCTATCGTTCCACTGCGCCAGTCCCAGGGACAAACCTTTCGCATCTGTATTTTGAGCCAATCGTCCATCAACCTGCTCATAGTTTTCCACCACAACAACAGGCTTGTGTTTTAAGTTAGTAGGTATTTTCATCTTGAATTCCTCTTTTCATTTTACTAATTTACTAAATTACTGATTCACTAATTTACTAAAGCAATTGTATATTGTAATTTGCTGTAAGTCAACAAAAAAGAACCACGTTCATACGTGGTCCTTTTACGCTTTGCATTATGGAGTTACAGGCATTGAAAATCCATACTTCAGGAATACTTCCATCGCTTCCTTGGTCTGAAGGTAGTTATACAATTCTTCTGCTTCCTTGGCATGAGCAGAAGCTTGGACGATTCCGATCGGATATTCTATTGGTGTATAGGATGCTTGATCGATCGTATAAGCAAGTTGTACTTTATCGGAAGTTAAGGCATCCGTCTTGTATACAAATCCGACATCCACGTTCCCTGTTTCTACGTATTGGAGAACTTGTCTTACATCTTTGGCTTGTACAAGCTTAGGTTGCAAAGCATCCCACACTCCAGCACGGGTCAGTGCTTCTTTCGCATAGCTTCCGGCTGGAACGGATTCTGGAATCCCGATTGCGATTTTTAGAATATCCTTATTTTGCAGTTCATTTACTCCTTTAAGTGTCATCTTAACCTTACTATCGGAAGCTGTAATCGCAACAAGCTCATTAGCAAGTAATTTTGTATGCTGATCTTGTTTGATCAATTGCTTGTCGACAAGTGCTTGCATATTCTTGGTCGCTGCTGAGATGAATAGATCTACGGGTGCTCCCTGCTCGATTTGTTGCTGCAAAGTACCAGAAGCTGCAAAGTTGAAAAGAAGGTTTACTCCCTTATTATTTTTCTCATAGTTAGACTTAATTTCTTGCAGAGCATCCGTTAGACTTGCAGCAGCGGAAATGGTCAAATCGACTGATTTGGTATTTGTCTGCGGGGTTGAACCTGTTTGATTTGCTTCACTTGGTTTCTCTCCGCATGCTGATAATAGCAGGAGTACCGCAAATAATAGCGCGAATATCCCCATGCTTTTCTTTAATCTAGGTTTTATCAAAATACTCTCTCTCCGATCTTCATTCTATTCGATCACAAAATATTCTTCTGGATGATTAATAATCCACTGATTCATCTGGTTAATGGATTTCGTTGATAAGGATTGATAGCTTGTATAGAATTCTTGCATCGTCATGCGAAGTTCCTCGTCTTTATCCAAATCAGTTGGAGATGCTTGACTCCACTCATCATTAACCTTATTCCTCTGTTCGATTGCAAGCTTAACCTGTTCTAGTAGTTCAATCAACTTCAGATCCTTAAAATAGCGTAATCCGTGTATGATGCCGTCCCAAGCTTTCATTTCGGTTATGTAATACGCTGCAAACCAATATAACTCTGACGTACTGTTAACATGATTATGAAACGCATAAAATAAATATAGGGCTTGCTGGCCCTCATTCAATTGCTTATACATTTCAGTCTTGGCAGCAAAGTCTTTGCCTCGTACCGCTAATAACATTGGCTCAATGCATAACCAGCTTAGTTGATTGGATTTAAGATCATTTTGTTTAATCGTTGTAATCATGAATGCCTCCTTTTAGTTCACGATATCATTGATTCTACTTCATGTAAATTATTGTATACTGAATAACATAGATTACACTTTCATATTTGGAGGGTTAACAACGCATATGGATCTTGAAACCATGTATCGAACCTATAAACCGTTATTACTTTCTGTAGCTTACCGCATGCTCGGTTCTTATACGGAAGCAGAAGATGCCGTACAGGACGTCTTTATCACTGTTCGCGGAGTTCAACTTGATTCTATCAGTAATCTCCAAGCCTATTTAGTCAAAATGATGACCAATCATTCTTTAAATATATTGAAATCTGCGCGCCGCAAAAGAGAACTATATACTGGCCCCTGGTTGCCAGAACCAGTGATCACCTCTGATGGTAGTGAGCCTTCTGAGTTCCTGATTCAACAAGAAAGCTTTGGATATGCCCTGCTTGTACTCATGGAGAAGCTAACGCCGATCGAGCGTGCGGTATTTGTTTTGAAGGAATCGCTTGGTTATGATTATCGTGAAATTGCCGAACTTCTTGGCAAAACGGAGGCTGCATGCCGTAAAATGCTTAGTCGTTCCAAAGACAAGATTGGAACTGATTCAACATTAGTCTCGTATTCGGAGCATTCGGAACGATTTGTACAAGCCTTTGCCAAAGCTATAGAAACTGGGAAATTCACATCCTTCATTCAGTTACTAACCGAAGATGCTGTGCTGTTTAGTGATGGTGGCGGCAAGGTTCGCGCAGCACTATTCCCAATCTTGGGAAAAGACCGAGTTCGTGCATTACTGGAGGGGATCTACGCGAAAGGTTCTTTACAAGGAGACGTACAAATAGTTTCAATCAGTGGTCAACCGGGGATTGTGATCAAACGGTCAGAATTTCCACCAAAGGCAATATGTTTTGGACTTGATTCCATTGGCAGGAGTATAGCAACCGTATATCTGATCATGAATCCTGATAAATTAACACATTTCAAAAATTAATTTCATTGAATATCCAAAAAATAGGTCACAAAATAAAGAGCTATGTTGTCTTATCTATGTAGAGTAAATATTTCATATATAACGGAGGGAATTACAATGGAATTAAGAATGAATCCACGAGAAGCAAATCCTGACGCGTATCAAATGATGCAGAAACTCGAAGGTTATATCAAATCATCTGGACTTGATCGTATCCTGTATGAATTGATCAAAATTCGCACTTCACAAATCAATGGCTGCGCCTTCTGCCTGGATATGCATACATCAGTAATTAGAAAGATGGGCGAATCCGAACAGCGTGTTTACCTTGTTAGTGTGTGGAGAGATACCCCATATTTTACAGACAAAGAAAGAGTCGTTCTGGAGTTAACGGAAGCAGTTACTCAAATTGCAAATAACGGCGTATCCCAGAGCTTGTATGAGAAAGTGAACGAGCATTTTACAGACGAAGAGTATGTAACGTTGATCATGGCGATTAACACTATCAATTGTTGGAATCGCATTATGATCTCAACGGGTATGTTCCCTGGATGTAATCAATAAATGTCCGATAAAAAATTAAGCTCAAGGTCCAATGTGGCCTTGGGCTTATTTATAACATAACCTAACATGTCCTTATAGCTCCAGTTCCCATCGTTCTTCTGTTATCTCTTGATTCGACAGAATCTCTTTGCGTAATTCACAAATCTTAAACCCGAACTCTTCGTACAAATTTCTAGCTGCAAGCAATGCGCTATTCGTCCATAAAATGACTTTATGGTATTTGCAATTGATTGCATGCTGAATAGCTTTATGGAGCAATTCTCTTCCATGCCCATTGCCACGACATTCAGGCTCAATAAGAAGCCAACGCAACTGAGCAACATCCGCTCCAGAATCGACAATTCCTATAGAACCGCGTCTTTGACCATCGACTTCAAGAATCCATATTTGTTCTCGTTTGACGTTGCAATTTTCCATAAAATGATTGACGGACTGGATGATGAAATTTCGGAAAGAATCATCAAAATGATACTCGCGACTGTATATTCTCCAATGTGAATTGACGATGTACTCATAATCTTCCGCATTTTGAATGGTCCGAATCAATTTGCTTCCCCCTATTGCTCTACAAACTTATTCTGTATTACGATTCATATGCAGAGCGTTTATCTTTATTGTGTATTTTCCATGAAAAAGTACTTATCTCACTAATGAATATATTATTCGCCATTAATCGTCAATTTACCTTCTATAAAGTATCATTTTTGGAAATCATCAATAGTAAAGAAGTCCCTGTACTTTGATATATAATAATCAGCACCTGAGGTATTATTTTGAAATAGACAGGTTCTAATTCCTAAAGCTTTAGCTGGCAAAATATCTATGTCACGATCTCCAATTGCGAGATCAATCTGATATTTATCATGGAGATACTGGTAGGAACTTGGGTCAGGTTTCTTAGGATATCCATCGTCTCTTGAAACGATTTCCTTAATGTATTTATTCAATCCATAGTATTTCAAACATGTCTCTACAACATCGCGTTTATTGTGGGTCATGATTACATTGATGTTTGCATGTCGTAATACATCTTCTACATCTGCAAAAGGCTGCGTATCCGTTGGATGCATATTCCCTTCTTTATCAAAAATCTCTTTCATCTGCACATCTGTTAATTGATAATACTCTCTTGCATGGGTAAAAGAGATTTTGAGATGAGATAGAATTTCTTCATCTGAATGCTCCTGACCGATTGTTTCCCTGAAAATTCTTGTAAAAACAGGATAAGAATCAATAATTGTTCCATCAAAGTCCCATAGTATATTCATTGGTATCATATCGTTTAGCTCCATTTGTATATTGATAATCCCAGTTCATTTATTTAACTTTTCTTACCATAAAGCTTTCGGAATCTGTCACAAAATCAAACTGCTGATACAATCCCTGTGCATCCTGAGTTCTTAATACTCCAGTCAAATTCCTGAAATCGTCAGAGGTCGTGATACATTCAAGCAATTTCTTTCCAATGCCATTGCCTCTATAGGCTTCATCAATAAATACGTCACATAAATAATACATCGTTGCATGATCAGTAATGATTCTTGCATATCCAACCTGTTTACCTTCATGATAAACGCCATAACAAATTGAGTTTTCAATGGATCGCTCAATATTGTCCTCCGTCCTTCTATTCGCCCAATAGCTTCTACGGAGAAAATCCTTGATTGTTTTCAAATCTAACAACGCTTTATTATCACTTATTAGAAAATCATTAAATTTGATCTCCATTATTCGGAGCACCTCCTTTAACTTATCTTCCTCCGCCAGTTATCAAAACCACCTTGCCTCCAAAATCGTACATACATATTACTTCGCAAAATTATATTTTAGCGATAAAACGTTGATAGCCGAATTCCAATCACACTTTGAATATTTTTATCATGTAAAATTTATTACGTACTGATACTATAATTCATTCCGAATTGGACTAATCCTAATTTCTGTGCTACTTGCTGTGAACTAAGATTATCCCATGAAGTACTATAAATAGGGATTAATCGCAAACGAAATATTTCATTTCCCCAATGATGTACGACTTTCTGCGCAATTCCCTGCCCCCTGAAAGGTTCTGCAGTATTCAAGCTTGCCTCTGCTGCTCTCCTTGTCTTACGGGCACAACAGCATACGGATACAGCTTCTTCATTCACAATGTATGCCACAATAGGAGCACGATCTTCAAGCTCAGTAATTAAGTGTCCATAATATTTTATGAGCAAATGTTTATTTGAAACATCAATAAGGGTAATCGAACTATCTACACCCATGATCTCAACTTGTTTGAACCGATATGCGGGTCCTATCCAAAGATTTGTAACATTGTGATATTTCTCCATGACTCTGCATAGCTCAATGATCGGGATGGAATCCGATGTATATGCATTAACTTCATCTATAACAAATTGAGGAATATCATGTCTAAAATATGTATAAGTTGAACTCTTCGTCTTTCCAATAAAAATAGCTGGAGGGCTAATTGAGGTTCTTTCATTAATTCTAATAATTCTGGAATCTTCATTCAGCACATATAAAGTAGATGCTTGAATATTCATCAATTCACTGTCATTCAGATCTATGCTATCCACCCCTTTCTTATAAATGCTTTAAACATTACTTCTTATTATAGTGAATTTTGATCACATCATTTTGTAAGATCATTTCATCCTGCTTGAATTCAATTTTAAATGGTTGGTTTTCGATTAATACCTGCTGATCCGTGTTCCATTCATAATTCATATCTTTATGTAGATCGCTGAACTTTTTTTGTAAACTGCCATCTTGTTGTTTAACCATTACGAATGACTTCGCTTCAATAGTGGTCTCACTGATTTCTAAATAATTATAATGTCCTATTTCTACATCACTGCCAGCTTCCTGACTTGCTTGATCAGCTTCCCAAACGCCAAGAAATCTTGATTTATTGCTTTGTGTGCAACTGGTTAACAGAATTGAAAGTACGAATAAAAGGATGACTATGGTTAATTTTTTCATACGAAACTCCTTTCATCCGCAAACTAACCTTTTCATTCCAAATTAAGGTTTTGTTCTAATTCCCTCTTTTGTCGCAAATGATGAGTAAAATGCATACTAATCAAATCAAACCATTCTCGTGCGTTCAGCCAGCCAAAACCGTCATGCTTAGCTTTATAGTTTGCATTGATACTGTTGATTTTGCTTTCCCACTCCATCATCTTCTGCCTGACTTGATCGAGCCCAATGATTAGCTCTTCTTTACTTTCCGAATTGCTAGGTGTGTTCTCAGGCTCTGGTAGCTTGATTCTGATCGGAGGAAATCCGCCAAGTTTAAATATCTTGTCTCCACCCTCTGTCTTTCCAAGCTGTTGCTCTTTGCTTGCAGCTGCACATATTTCTACATTGTCCAGATAATAAAGAGATGTAAGGATGATGTGACTATACATTTGGCCAATAGACCAGACATCTTGCTTAGGTTTAAATCGAAGCTGCTCTAATGAATAGCTATGCAAATTGTCTTGATAGGTCTGAATCAATTGTAAGTAAGTCATTCGGATCCCTCCATTATTTTGGGGATTTAGTACAATGGCAATTTCATCTTGATTCCTACGATTTCATGACCATCATGACCATTCATGATCTTCATGCCATATGGACAGAATCCCAGCTTATTATAAAGCAATAACGCTTTCGTATTGGAATTATGGCAAACTAAATGTAATTCCTTAAGCTTTAGCTCGTTCCTTGCTTTTTCGATCATAACCTCAATCAGATAGCGTCCTGCTCCCTTTCCCCTGTACGCTGGATTAACAATGACATTGCCTAACCAGCCATGATCTCCTGCACTGAGGTCATATAAGTTGCAATAAGCAGCTAAACTGCCATCAGATTCAATAACCGTAGGCAATGCTCGCGTCTGGCTTACTTCAAACAGATGCACTGGATCCAGTGGAAATGTCCCACTCGGAAACATATAGAATTGCTCCATTTTATTTTCTGGAAAAGCAGATATGAGTACAAAATCTTCTTCAATTACGTTCCTGTATGTATACATATTTATCCCCTATTACTCTAATGAGTGATATGTTAATTCTTTGATTGACCTGAATTCTTAAGATTGTCTATCATTAAATCTACTTAATAAAATAATTCATTAATTCTTCATCATATCCTTGATTCTTATATATTAGTGCATTCTTCTCTACACCATAAGTTTCAAATCCTAGTTTCTTATAAAGCTCAGCCGCTACCTTATTTGATTGTGTGACACCTAGGCTTATTTGCATTAATCCTTCTATTTCTTTTCCTCTTGTCAATATTTCCTTAATCAGACTTTGAGCGATCCCTTTTCCTCGGTGCTCGGCGGATACGTAAACGCCCCATATCATGCCTTTGTGCTTGACCTTTATTCCTTGTTCTCGTCTAAATCCAGCAATGCCGACAAGTTGCCCATTCTCTGTAAATGCCCCTAGTATATAATTGTCCTTATCATTCTTGATTCGCTTTTCTACATCCTCCAAAGGCGTTTGAACTGAATCTTCGTATGAACTGCTGAATGCTTCTGGATGATTTTTTAAAGCTTCCAACCTTAACCCCCAAAATAGTTGGACATGTTTCGGATTTAACTCATTGATTAGTATCATTAATTAATTTCCTCCTGATTTAAATTATTTAAATACACAGAACCTTCTAGTTATTTATTTTATTAGATCTAAATGTATACATCATCCAGAATCCAATGTCCTCAAATCCAATTCGTTTATAGATTGCTCCTGCTGCAGGATTATCATAGAACAAACATAGATCTTTTCCTTCTAGCAAAAGCTGACTACAAAGCTTGAGCATACATTTTGTTGCATGTCCCCTTTTTTTATAGTTTTCTAATGTAGCGACCCCTACAACCATTGCTGACACTGAATTTTCTGCTGCGGTTGAAGCTGTTGATACCATTTTTCCATCTTCCATTATAAAAAATGAACGTGAGGTTCCGTCAGTCAGTGTTCGACGTAGTCTTTCTATTGTAATGATAGAATCACTAAATTCTGGAACTGAGTTTCGTAATTCCACAAGTGCTTCTGCATCATGAGGAAACGCTTGTTGTACATTTGAAAAATCAACATTATTTTTATCCGAAGTTAATCTCGTACACTTGGCGTAATAGGTTTGTCTTTTTGTTTTAAATTGTTTATATAAGTATGGCTCAATTTTTTCAGTGATTTCTTTTAGTCCAGACATGAACTTAGCAGGTTCATTCGATATAATCTCAGCAAATCCTTCAGCATTAAATGATTCGACTGCAAATGGTATGAAGTTTTCCTGATATTTTAACAAGACAGCAATTAGTTCTCCACTATCGTTAAACTCTCCCCATAGCTTTTGGAATTCTTGATCATATCCGTATGCCTCAATGTCACCAATAATAAATAAATTTTCTGCACTTCTAGTTTTTAATAAATTAATACAAACCTCATGATCACTTTGTTTTAGTCTTCTTATCATCGTTCTCTCCCCTTATTAGAAAACTTGCAACAAAAAAATATTTTCATCATTTTATAACAAAAAGAACAAACTGAGAAGAATTTTTTTTGTGATTTTTTTGAAATACTTTCATAAACATCTTGCTTTAATGTCCACTTGCTTCAAATAGGGAATCATTAAGTTTCTGAATCTGCATCAATGACACGTTTATATTCCTAATCCAAATTATTTCAATACAAAGAATATTCTAGGTTACCCTTCTTCTTACAGATGCATATTATACCTAAAATTAATTGGAAAGGAGAATAAAATGTCAACCGATATTCCTATAACAGGGTTTATTGTCCATTCAGAAGATGGAGATTTAGAGCACACACATAAATTATACATCACTTCATGGAATGGAAGGCCATTACACGTCCATCAATTTGCGGGTACTACTTCCTATAATGTTGGTCACAGTCATGATTATTCGGCGACTACAGCACCAGCTCTCAGTAGTGTACCGCATACACATGAGTATTTTGCTACGACCACATTCGATGCTGGTCATTCGCATGTAATTAAAGGAACGACAGGTCCTGCAATTCCTATTCCAGGAGGAGGACATATTCACCGATTTGAAGGAATCACGACTGTAAATGGCTCTACTCCTCATACTCATAGTTACAAAGGGCAGACAGGAAATGAAATAGCTTATGCTTAAGAAAGAAAAGGGCTTAATTCACTGAGATGAAACCTCAATGAATTAAGCTCCCTTTATTCATATTCCATATTTTCTTGCTAATTCTTTCTGAGGGATTTTCCAAAGCTCTATCCACTTTTTGATAGCGGTAACAATAATGATTAACCCTAAGACCAACATAATGATGGATAGAACGCCATTTATCATACTATAACCTTTGGCTGCTGGATTTAGATACACATTCTTAATCATCCAGAGTCCTGCTGCGTTGACCGTAATGTACAAGTAAGCTAGTGGAATCAAGCATGTGAGCACATACCAACGTTTTTCTGCAATCTTCAGAATAACCGTTGCACCGATAATTAGCCCAATGGATGCCATTAACTGGTTAGAAACTCCGAACAGTGCCCAGATTGAGCTGATATCCCCTGAGTAGAGAAGATAGCCCCAAACAAAACATGCTAACGCACTTGCAAAAATGTTGCCAGGTAACCAATCCGTTCTCTTTAATGGTTTATATAGATCTCCGAAGAAATCTTGAATCAAGTATCGTGCTACACGAGTACCCGAGTCGATTGCAGTTATGTCCTATAATTTGGAATTGATGTGTATCATGCAAGAAGATCGCCCTTTGTGCTTGCAGCACAACCATGCGATCTTCTATGATTAATTAATTATTAATTACCCCAATCACGTCACCTAAACGGAGTGAATCGTGAGGATTCAACCCAACTTCAGTCCGCAAGGCGAGCAATGCTTTATGCATATCCTCTGCATTTATGTATACATAGGGACTCTTCCATTGAGCTTCCAATTGTAGGGAATGAATTTGAAGCGGTTTAATTTTCGAAAAATTCAATATCCAATTACGCAGATCAGTTTCCGATACATCCGTCTCCACATTCTGACCGAAAATGTCAAGTATATTCCCCCATTGCATGATTCCCTTGAATGATCCCAGCTTCTCAATGATTTGTTTGATCACTTGCTGTTGCCGTTCGTTACGGGCAAAATCTGACGATTCACTTGTTCCCTGATTCGATTTACGATACCTCACAAAATCAAGAACTCTTTGACCGTCCAGCTTTTGTAGTCCTTTTTTCAAATCGATAGAAGTTCCATCCGCTGTATCCCTATATTTCATGTCCATGTCGACATCGATTTCTAGACCACCGACCGCATCCACGATACCGCGCAGTGCATCAAAATCCAGGACGACCATATGATCGATCGGCAGCTCAAGCAGGTCGCTGAAAAACTGTTTTGTTTTGGGAATGACTGATGCTTTGTCCTTGATGTAGTAATATGCGTAGTAATAATTTGCTTTGCGGGAGGGTAATGTTGTGGGCTTCATCAGCAAATCGCGCGGCAGCGACAAAATACTGGCAGATTGGGTTTGCGGATTAAAGCTTATCAACATAAGAACATCCGTATTTATCGCGCCTCCACTTCCATCGCGACTATCGATTCCGGCTAACAAAAATATCAATGGCTTGAGAGTGGCGTTCGAATGATCGTTAGCCATCTCATCCTCTCCTGACGAATTACCGGCGGCAGCCATACGATGGATTGCGGAATCACCTTTGTAAATTAAATAACCTGCATAGCTTCCAAGACCAAGTAAGAGAATGCCAATCACTGCTGCAATGAACGTAAGAATTCTTCTTATCTTTTTTTTCCTAAAAATAAATGCCATAATATCCTCCAGCCAATTCATATTTAATAAACACGAAATGAGTCTTTTCATAACTTCGGAAGCATTCGGTGCTGCATAAAAAAACCTCCGTTTAGGGAGGCGATTTGTCATTCTACATTTGAATTATAGATGTAAAAGTAATTATTAATTAGAATGATATGTCCAATGCTACCCATGCTCTCCTATTTTATATTTTTATAGCATTCAAAAGGTTATGAAAAAGTTAAAATTAATTCCTAAACTTTCCGCTAAAAACTTAAAAAGGACGATATCCATAAAGTCCAATGACTTTGGGATGTCGTCCTTTTTATACTTGCATACATTCATATTTATTTAATCTATTTAATTAATAATTCCGTAATACACCAAATCTTCATATCGATTTTCTTTCTTGACATGGTCGATTAGTATTCCTTCTTTTTTCATACCTAGTTTTTCTATAACTCTCCCTGAAGCTGGATTTGAGCTAAAATAACGAGCAAATACTTTATGGTATAGTTTTTCATCAAATGCGAACTGTACAATAGCTTCTGCTGCCTCTGTAGCATAGCCATTTCCCCAATATTCTTCACCAATCCAATAAGCAATTTCACCATTATTAAAATTCTGGTTATTAGATAACGCTATTGCTCCATATAGTTTGCCGCTTTCCTTATCTGTTACAGCAAATTCATAGGATCTATTCGCATTAAAATTATCCAGATGTCGTTCCATCCAAGTTAATGCATCCTCTATTGCATATGGATAAGGTAGATACAATGTACTTTTATAAAGGTTATAATTATTGCAAAGCTTAGCAACTGCTTCTGCGTCAGATTGCTGGAACAGCCTTAGTATCAACCTATTAGTCGTAATTGTTTTATTGTGGCTATCAAATATCATATGATTTCCCCCTTAATTTTCTTGCCATTATATCTGAAATTTCTAAAAAATCGAATATATTTAATAACAAAGACTAGCAACTGCATAAAAAAAGCAGAAGTAACTTCTACTTCTGCTTGTTCATTATCAATTTAAGAAGTAACTCTTACCGCTCTCTTTTTAACCTGGCCCCATACATAGAACCCTACCGCGGCTGCAATGCTAGTTAACATACCCATCCCATACATCGCTACTTCCCCAAAGTTCTGTTGCAATAAACCACCTACTGATCCACCAACTAGACCCGATACACCAAGGAATACCATACTTAATAAAGCTAAGCCTGTAGCTAACAAGTGCTTTGGTAGAATGGTCGAGATGTACTTAACGGCTAATGACCACATCGCAACGAATGTGAAAGCATGTGATATTTGAAGAATAATAATAATCGTCGGATCGGTAACCACTGCATAGAGCAGCCATCTGATCGCATACAGTACGGATACGACGGAGAACATGGAAATGATCGAATAGTGACGCATGATTCTGCTGATAAAATAAAATCCTATAATTTCTCCAACTCCTGCTACAGCCCAAGCCCATGACAATTGAGCTGAATTCGCTCCTAACGCTTGCAGATGGATCGTTAACAAGGCATCATTCATCCGATGTGGCATCGCAACTAAGAAAAAGAATCCGAAGAAAATTAAAACCTGCGGGTTTGACAATGTTTCTCGAATTACTTTGAGATTGACGGATGCTTGTGTCACGTTGTTCTTGGATGAAGCAGGCGCAGTCTTCGGCTCTCGTACGAAAATAGCCAGAATCATCACAGCGATCCATATTGGCATGAACATCCAAATTAGACTATCGACGCCTCCAAGCTCTTCAAAACGTTGACCAATCAGAAGTAAAATGACCATGAAACCAACTGATCCCCAAATGCGGAAAGAATCATACGATTGATTGCTTTCTCTAGCACTTTTGATCGTTAATGTATCTAATAGGGAAGTTGTTGGCTGGTAAAAGATATATAAAGAGATAACGCCAATCGCTACGATTGTCATTTGATTACTTGTAAATAAGAGTACCGAACTGATCCCTAGTAATATCCAGAAACCAATTATTAAAGGCTTTGTGGCTCGAAGCTTGTCGCTGACGATACCTGTTACAGGTTGTATGAACATTGCTATGAAGGGACCAATCATAAGCAGTGTTCCAGTTTCCGCCACGCTAAAGCCGCGTTTATCTAGCAATAATGGCAAGTACGGAATTAGGATTGAATTGATTCCATAAAAGAAAGTAAGCAGCATTTTGAGCGTGATTTTCATGAATTGACCTCTACTCTCGTCCATCTAATTTCATTAGAGAATTGAATCACAATAAGAGTATACTACTACAGATATAGGATCGAGGGAAGCTGTTAAATCAATAAGAATTCAATTGTTCCTCATCCGCAATGCTTTGCAGATCAAATGCATTAATCGTCAAGATCATATAATCATTCGTATATCCCCACTGTTCCGCCAGCTCCTTCATAAATCGAGGTGAACCAGGGTTCTCTTCATCGTAAATCAGTATCAATCCATCTGTGTTGCGAAGTAAAAATTTATTCTTCTCTTTAAACTGCCAGCCGCCCTCATATTTCTTCTTGCTGACGCTATTCAAATAGTCCGCATTTCGTAAGACATTCGAATAAACTTCTTTCTTCTCTTCATTCCAATTCTCTTCTTGATCGATAAAAGGTGTGATCACAGCTAATTGCAGATAACTATAACTCTGCTTCATCTCAATGACGACCTCGGCAGCCCATATCTCGACTCCCCACTGTCCACTTATGATCACCCATTCTAATCCATCATCTATTAAAGATTGAAGCTGCTTCTTAATGGCCTTCTTTATAATCGCTATTCCGGGATGCTTAAGGGAGAATATACCAAGCTCCGTCGCTTTATAACCTGAAATTAGAACCCGTCTCAATATGATTCATCCTCCGAATGCAATTGATTTATCGATAACATGTTAACACAAATAAAGCCTCCACGAAATGATTCATAGAGACTTGATCTATTCACTTAACCCTAAAGGATTATTGTTAGCCTAATCATATCTTTACACTGTATTCCATTCTCGAATATAGGCTCATCGTAATTGCGCATGAAGAAATCATGATCTATACCAGAAATGCGGAATCCACACTGTTGATAGAGCTTTAATTGGTGGATACTTGAATTACCAGTCCCAATCTCTACCGTTGCTGCGCCTAACTTAGCTGCTTCTTCTAATGCTTTATGAATCAGTTGCTTGCCAATTCCTTTGCCTTGGTAATCCTCATGAACGGCTACATTCATAATTTCCATCGTGCTTGGTTCTGTAGGAACCAGAACAATTTCGCCAATCAACGTATTATCGCTATAAGCCAAGTAACAAATACCCTTCTGAAGATAGCTATTCACTATTTCTTGGGAAGGATCTGCTAACAGGAGTAAATCATATGGAATTTCATCTTTAAGCATATCAAGTTGTTTATAAGTGATTATCACAATAATTGCTCCTTCTAAATGTTCGAATTCTGATTAATATTCATGGCTAATGACATACACTATATTCGGTATAATGATCATTGCCGATTAGGAGGTCTCACATGATGTTCAGACAAATCATCTATATTATAACACTTGTGTGCACACTGTTGTCATTTACTCCTACCATCTATGCTGCTGATCAGCCGCTGTATGCCAAATGGGGTAAGATTGCAATGAATGAAACAAAGAACAAATATCATGCTGCTATTGTTGATTACTTACATATGGGGAGAACACAAATCAATGAGAATATAACGGAAGAGAAATTTAAGCTGTGGCTCCGTAAAGCGAATCAACAAGAATTTGGGGTATATATTACGATCCGATTTGACACACATACAGAGCAAATCTTATTCATTCATTTTGAAGAAACGGCTCATTAAAGCTGCGCAGCCTCACTAGCATTAGTAGTAAGCTTGGATATAAAGAATCCTATTAGTTCATTCATAAGAAAAGCGGTCACTGCACCACACACACTTAATTTAAGAAAAGGAAGATAGCTTACAAAATCATTAAACATATCGCTTCCTCCAATAATAAGCATGAACAAGCTATATAAAAGAATACCGCCAAGCCCATATGCTACAATCTGAATGGGTAGCCGATAAAACCACTTTATATCAAATCGCGTCATATATTTAAGCCATAACCAATCCATTAATATGGAGAAAGGAACCCCTCCAATCAGATAGAA
This sequence comes from Paenibacillus albiflavus, assembly GCF_004344915.1. Lineage (GTDB taxonomy): Bacteria > Bacillota > Bacilli > Paenibacillales > NBRC-103111 > Paenibacillus_AM > Paenibacillus_AM albiflavus. Next base: position 178,641 of record NZ_SKFG01000001.1, read on the forward strand.
TGGTAAACCAGCAATAAAATAAAGTACAAAAATGAAAGAGATCGACCCATAGAAGCTAACCTCTCTATCAAACAGAGGAACGATGAGCCACAAGCACATGAATGCATTTGATAGTATAACTGAGATGATTTTCCGGAGAATATGATACTTGATCATCCTAATTCCACCTCATGCCCTAATAGTTGAATCAACTAAAAAATATATGCTATCGAATCTGTTTACCGCTGACCACATGCCAGTGAAAATGCTTAGAATCCTGATACGCTCCCAAATTGGTTAAAACTCTGGCAGCCCCTGTTCGAGCTGTCATCTCTGCTGCTATTTCTTTGATTGTATGTAATAAATCTAACAATAACTGATCATTATTCTCCGCTTCATTTGAGATGAGAGAGAGTACATGAATTTTGGGAATCACCACAATATGATGTTCATAATAAGGTCTAGTATGGTGATATGCTAGTACAGACTCCGTCTCCATTACCTTTTGAACCTCTGTCTTCCCATTCAATACCTCGTCGCAATAGAAATCTTCTGTCATGATTCAGCCTCCTCTTATTTATGTTCAACTATAACCTTCTCCAGGAGAAATCTAAAATTATTTGTTTCTCTATAGACTAAATACGCAAACAAAGAAGAGAAAACTAAACCTGTAATTAGTGCAAATACGAAGTCTTTTCGCCAAGAAGCTTTGGTATAATAGCTCATGAACCTGAATATCCCAAATGCAACAATACTTATAATAAACCAGTTAGCGAACAATACACGTCCCCCTTTTACTTATAGAGACTAAAGCTGAATCTTGTTCTTTATCAAACGAATCTGACCCCTGTGATTAATCTCATCTTCAAAAACATGGAACCACATAAAATAGATGTTGCCTGGCTTCCCATCCCAAAAAGGCACTTCAAAGTGCAGCCAATTGTCATCTACGGTACGAAACAACTCACATGTTCTCGCTCGAACTTCATCCAATTTATTCAGATAGTAGCTTATTTCGTGACCTCTAATTTCTGCCCGTGCACGGTCGCCTAAGTTTAAGGCAGGCTCTAACCTAGCGACTTCTTCATCTGTCAATGCTCTTCTCTCAAAAGTACCGACCTGATACGCCGTCTCAACAGCGGCACAATGCAATAATAAGGCCCCTATCGAATTACTTTGATCATCAAGTAAATAATCGAGCTGATCAACGGTTAAATTTTCAACCGCCTGTAGTGTGGTATGCCTAGCATAATTCATCATCGATATTAACCTACTAATGTGCGGTGAGTAACCTTCTATATCTTTTACTAAGTAAATTTGATCCATATTCATCATGTGATTACAACCCCTTCAACTATTTATCAATGATTAATAAAGCGATAACAGCAATAACCATTACACTAATGCATATATAGCCAAACACACGAATTGGTGTTGGTATAGACTGGAATTTAGCACATCTCATCTCTACTTCTTGCTCTTTGTTATCCTCACTCACTCATGCTCACCTCAATCTGCGACTTAACCTCTTAGTCAAACTAAATCCAATTAGTGCACCAACAATATTCAGAATAATATCATCTACATCAAAGCTTCCTACCTTCAACACCATCTGCAGCAACTCCACAGATAATAACAGTGCGAGTGCCGATATAATAAATAATAGCGCTTTCAGAAATCGGTTGTTTAGCAGTGGGAGTATAATGCCAATAGGAATGAATAAAAGGATGTTCCCGAACAGATTCTTAGCCCAAGTATCTAGATCAAAATAGGCTCGATTGACAATATACAATTTAATTGTTTGAAATGGTATATAATTATAGTGATAATCCGAATCATGACCACGCCAAAACAGGAGTACAGCCATGATCAGCATATAGATGATCCCGATGATCAGAATCGTAATATTCAGTATTCGATTGCTGGACACAGCATAACGAAAGTTCATCGTGACCACCCCATCACAATTAATATAGCTTCACCCTAGCATGCGAATAAGCGTTCGCTCGTTATCTTCAGCATCTTCTAGATGAAACATATGGGAAGATTTATCCTTCCAGATGAAATTCTTACCCTGAGGAGCGTCCAGCTTCTTATAGAACTCTTCCACTATATGACCATATACATGAACGTCCTTGCGACCATGGATGAAAGTAACAGGAATGTCCAGCCGCGGGATTGTAACGGCAAAATCAATTTGTGCGAACTCTTCAATCAATGCTTGCGTGTAGCTGTGTTTAAATCCACGAAATATGTTGGCGAAATCGATGATTGAATAATCCGGTGACCGTGATAGAATCGACATGACTAATTTCATCCCTGGGTGCTTCACTTGCTCATCGTTATAGATCATTGAATTATATCTCGCCATCCACATGCGAAGTGTTGACCACTGCTTAACACTTGTTACAAAAGGCGGTTCGCCGCATGCCTCAAGCGCAGCTACAGCTTTTGTATGACCAAGTGATCTAGCCCTTTCGAGTGTCCATTGCAAGCATAGGCGATCATTCTCGGCCCAGTTGATTATTTGAGAGAATCCAATATAACTGTATAATTCATCAGGTATTTCTTGCGCTAAACGAAGCCCTAGAATAGATCCCCATGAGTGTCCTGCAAGATAAATACGCTCTTGATGGAATCGGCTCTTTAAATAATTAATAACTTCCTTAGCGTCTTGTATAAATTGAGAAAGGTTGAATGTATCCGCTGAGACATGACGACTAAACGTCTTCCCCGCTCCTCGCTGGTCCCAGAAAACTAACGTATACTGCTTAACTAACTCTTTGGTTGTCGTGACCATAGCGAAATCTCTAGAACGATTCGACACGCCAGGCACTGGAAAACCTGGTCCACCATGAAGCATCAACAGAACAGGATGTTTAACATTCTCCGTCTGAATTAATAAATATTGGTCAATCCCGCCAATTCTCGTCTTTACAACCTCACTAACTCCGGAAGAGGTAAGTTCAAAATCCTTTTTGGCCCAAAATAGTCCCATAGTCCGTTATTCCCAATCCCATCTACTGTAGATTTAATCCTCGTCTATTTCAAGATCCGTATTCCGCATGACCATATGGATATGATCTTCCCAAACGCCATTGATTTTGAGGTATTTGAGGGCTAGTCCTTCCTGGTAGAAGCCGAGATTCTCAATCAGCTTCATTGAAGCTTGATTCCTCGGCATAATATTCGCTTCAATTCGATGTAGTCCCATCTTGTTAAAAGCGTGATGAATAACCTTCTTGAGTGCTTCGGTCATATAACCTTTATTTCTTACATTCTGATCGATTCGATATCCGAGATGACATGACTGAAAGGCACCTCTTACAATATTATTCAGAGCGATTGACCCTATGATAAGTTCTGGTGCTTCTTTTGTACAAATCCATACTTTAAACATATCTCCACTTCTGATTTTGTGCTTTTCATCTGCAAGAATTTTATGATGGAAGTCATAAGTAAAATATTCATCTGTCCTCTTGATCTCCCATTGTGCCAAGAAATCTTTATTCCGAATAACATAATCCAGCACTTCGTTCGTGGCGGATTCATCAACGATTTTCAGTAGAAGTCGTTCAGTATACAGTTCATTTGTCATCAGCTTCTCCACTCTAGCATGAGATTTCATATTTCACTTCAGAATAATTATGAATTAATTGCTCTTCTGAAATGATCATACCAGTTCGCTTATCAACTACCTTCCTCCAAATTTCGTTCTCGCGATAGTTTTTACCTGCTATTTGATGAAAATGATGATTTCTTTCTTCAACATGGTAAGCATAAGGCCATTCTTGATCACAAGTTATGCAGCCTTTGAGATGCGTATCTGTTAACCACACACGAATCTGGAATTTCTGATTGGTCGGGTTATATAAACGAAGATCTACGTAGTTATAGAAGACACTTGCCCCGCTTCCAAAAGGCAGCACTCTCTGCTCATCAGGAAACGGATCAAAGCTGTGATGATGTCTTTCTTTGATGATGAGTGGTGAATGCAGTGATAGCCAAAATAAAAGATTCGCCAATTGGCACAGACCACCACCAACGCCAGTCCTTACTTCTCCTTGGGACAATAGCAGCCCTTCAATATATCCTTTACTCACACTCGGTTTACCGATCAGCTTCCAGAATGAGAACGTCTCCCCTGGTTCAATCAGGATTCCATCGAGCTGCTTAATCGCAATACTTAAATTCGTAACTTTGTTCTCCTGCAGTTGGGGATCAGACGAACCTAATTTTCTACGTAGCAAAGATTGATGTCGTTTGATCGTGAATGATAATGATTCATTATCATGACCCGAAGCAAATTTAATCCTAAGATTGCGCAATGACCTTGTCATCCGCAGCTGCCAAATTCGAAGCTTATAGATCAGAGGAATCTTTGCTAACAATTGTTTCATCATACATACACTCTCCACGTATGAAACTTATACACCGATATTACATTACCATTTATTTGAAGCTCATTAAGTACAACGCATCTACCCCTAGCAAGGTTGCATCATTTATAAAAAAATTAATACAATCGCTTTTCATACGTTTCTTTGAGAGATTTCTCAACGTCCTCAGCAGTTAGCCCTTCCAAATTGGCATGATCCGCCAGAATTCTAGCCACAGAGGGAAGCTTCTCTTTCGTTGGCCATGTATTCAACTGCCACAACTTCGAGCGTTTGAATGCTTTCGCACAGTGGATATAGCATTCCTCAACCTCAACGCCTATCCCTAGCAATGGTGCTTTATCATTTACTTTCATCTGATCAAGTACATTTGCATCACGTATAATGCAGGCCTTTCCATTAATTCGTAGCGTTTCTTCCAGCCCAGGAATTAGAAAAATAAGACCTATTTTCGGATTACTCAAAATATTTAGCATGGAATCCATTCTGCGGTTACCTGGGCGCTCAGGAATAACAAGATGCCAATCATCCATTACATAGACGAATCCTGGACTATCCCCACGTGGCGATACATCACACTCACCGTTTGCGTCTGCCGTAGATAGGAAGGCTATTGGCGATTGTGCTAGAAACCTGCGACAATGCTCATCCAAATGCGTAATGGATTTATTCTTCACTACTTCACTCGGATATCCTAATAAATCTCTAAGCTCTTGCTCTGTAGTAATTTGATTTTGAAAAAATGTCATCCGAATCTTCCCCCTATTTAAATACAATACCGAAAAAAAGCCAGCTGAGATTCCCCAGCTGACTCTTGATTCTGATCCTATTTCAAGAAATTAGCGGTTTCTGGGTCTGGACCAATACGCTCATTCTTGTTGAGTGCGTCAATTTTAGCCATATCTTCAGCAGAAATTTCAAAATCAAAAATATCCGCATTTTCGGCAATACGAGCTGCTTTAATGGATTTCGGAATCGTTACGACGCCATTTTGCAGATCCCAACGCAGAATAATTTGTGCTGTTGATTTATTGTACTTATTCGCAAGCTCTACTAAGGTTGACTCATCTAATAGAACACCTTGTTTAAGCGGGGACCAAGCTTCAAACTGAATATTTTTGTCCTTGCAATAAGCATGAAGTTCAGTTTGTGTCAGATGCGGATGATACTCCACTTGGTTCACCATCGGCACGATTTCAGCATCTTTGAGCAAATCTTCCATATGGGAGATGTGGAAGTTACTTACACCAATTGCTCTAATGCGACCTGCTTTATATAGGGTCTCCAGTGCTCTCCAGCCTTCTTTATAAGTACCCATCGCCCAGTGAATCAAATAAAGATCCAAGTATTCAAGACCGAGTCTTTGTAAGCTCGCTTCATATGCAGCAAGTGCATCTTCATATGCAAGATCGGTTACCCATACTTTGGAAGTAATAAATAAATCCTCACGGGATAATCCAGTAGCTGCCAGACCTTCACGAATTCCTTGTCCAACGCCTTCTTCATTCTTATAGATAGCTGCTGTATCAATACTTCTGTAACCTTGCTTGATAGCTTCTCGAACAGCAGAAACTGCTTCATCTCCATCTTGTACCTTAAACACACCAAGACCAAACCAAGGCATTTTCACGCCATTATGTAATACGGTAGTATCCTGCAAGCTTTGTACCATATATCATTACCTCCATCAATTCGATTTCCTGCCAACAATGCCGGGTATTCGTTAAAAAAGATAACGCTTTTTTATCACATTGCACCAATATTATACCATTTCTGTGTAAAGCGAACAATGTGGACGAGGATCTAAACAACAGGCCAGATTGGCCTGAGTTGTCATATATCCTTGTGTCGAAAGCTCCATACAGCCAAAATCGACGTGAGCAAGCTCCAAATAATTAGAATAAGGAAAGCTGTTACAATTCCCGTGTATTCTATACTGCCACTCTGTGCCACCCCTGAAAGTGAGTGTATAGCGGATGCGGGTAATATCGGCACAATAACATCCTGAATAGATCCCGGAAAAAGCTCTGCGATGGCAGGAAGGAACAACACCACGAGCGGAATGACGATGCCAGCTGCTGTATTTCTTGACAAAAATGCAGCGCTAACTGTAAGCCAAATATAAAATAGCGGCATAGCAACGCATCCAGCGACGAACTGCCAGACCTCAGATGCCGGGAGTGTCTGCCCGTGGATAGCTGAAAGCATTAGCTGTCCATTGCCAAGCACAATGAGAGCGACAATCACGCCTACCACTAATGACAAAGAGAAGTATGTCAGGAGCTTTGCAACAAAGTAACGGGTTCGGTCAGGTGTAGCTGTTAGATAGGTTTGTATCGTTTTTCCCTGAAATTCTCTGCCTATCTGGACGGCGGTAAAAAAAATGAGCAGGATGGTGACTACATCTACGCCGAGCATATTGACCTCAATGACCGACATTGGTTTAAGCTCGGACAACGCCTTGTTTTGGGTTATTTCTGTTGTAAAAGCAAGCACAAGTCCCATTAAAATGCTGAAAATCATTGCAATCGGTAAATAAAGCCGTGAGGATTTAGGAAACCATATTTTCTCCCACTCTGCACGAATAGCCTGTATCATTGTATCAGCTCCCCATTATCTTAATTGAGATTAATGCCTTTATAGTCTGTTTTTCCGTCTACCAATTCGGAAAAAAGCTGTTCCAGTGAAGGCTGATACTTTACCAGCTCGTAAATATGAATGCCGTAGGCAAAAGCAATATCTCCAATACGTCGTATGTCCATTTTCCGTACATGAAGGATCTCCGATTCCGGCACATCAACCCCCGCACCATGTTCTATCAGCGCTTTCTTCAGTAAAGGCGTGTTGCTCGACTGCACTTGCACATAAGAGCTAAAGCTTTCGTTCTGCATTTCGTCCATACCCATATCGGCAATCAATTCACCACGTGCAAGCACAATGATCCTGTCAGCTATTTCCTGAACCTCACTGAGTAGATGGCTTGAGATCAGAACGGCCTTGCCTTGCTTTGCTAAATCCCCGAGCAAATTTCGAAGCCAGTGAATACCTTCCACATCCAAACCGTTAAATGGTTCGTCCATCATGATCGTTTCAGGGTCGCCTATAAGGCTACCTGCAATGCCAATCCTCTGCTTCATACCAAGGGAGAACTCCTTAATTTTTTTATCCGCAACCTTGTGTAATCCCACAAAACCAAGAAGTTCATCCACTCTGCTTTTATTTATCCCAGCGGCAGTTGCTAAGATCGTAAGATGCTGCCGTGGCGTCAGCCGTCCATCTATGGCGCTGGCATCCACCATTGCGCCAATTTTACTCAAAGGCTGTTCCAGTGCAGCGTAAAGTTTTCCAGCAACGGAAATGCTACCGGAGGTTGGGGCGGCCAAGCCCAGAATCATGCGCATGGTCGTCGTTTTACCCGCTCCGTTAGGACCAAGAAAACCAGTGATCACACCGGGATGTAGATATAAACTGATGTTGTTTACAGCGGTTTTATCAGCAAATTTCTTTGTCACATTCGTTAGTTGTATCATCGTCTTTCCTTCCTTCCTTCCGTACATCAATCTGCGGTTTTAAGATGTAAGTCGTTATTAGCGGAATAGATACTAAATGCATTTTCAATATAACGTTTGGCTGACTCCATCATTTCTTCGTTTTGTCCGATCATCCGATTTTCAAGGTTAAGTTCAGATAAATGTTTGAGTAATTCCATATTGCCGCCCGTAAAGGATACTATGGTTTCCCCCCAACGTCTTGCTAAATCCTGTGCCAATGGGTTGTTAGGTGAAATGTTGTCATGATGCAGGATGGTTGCTTCGATCAAAATTTCTTTCCATTTATGATAAAATATTTGGATGGGTTCGATGTCTTGAAAATGCGGAGAAAGCAAGTCCTGTTGTTCCTTCGTCAGCATCTGAGGGGCATGCGAAAAAATATCGTCCCCAGGTAAAGCACTAAGAAACCGGAGCAGCACATGAAATGGAGGCTCTTTTCCTGCCTCAATCATTTTGGACATTATGCCAATTGTGGCAAACGACGTATGCAAATGCTCTATTCTTTGCAGCAAAAGCAATTGCTGATTTTTAAACATTTCCAGTAGTTCCTTCGTACCTGGCTGAAGTAAAAGCTGCTCCTTAATCTGGTCTAATGAAAAATCAAGAGACTTATAAAATACAATCTGCTCAAGGCGGATTAAATCGTCCTGCGTATAATATCGGCGCCCACCTTCCGTCCTTCCCGAAGAAGGCAATAGCCCGATATTGTCATAATGCTGAACTGCACGAATCGTTAGACCCGCAGCAGAAGCGATCTCACCGCTTGTGTATCTCTTTTCGTTCATATTAATTCCTCCTCACAAACAATATATTTCATTACGTAGCGTAATGAGCAAGCGATATTTTAAGTTATGTCAAAATCGGGCACAACAAAGCCGCCCTTAATCCTATTAAGGCGGCTTTGTTGTAATGCAATAACTCATTCGTCAAGAAGTAACGATTAAGCTCGCTGTATGTTCATCTAACAACGTACGGCTATACGCTGCAATTTCCTTATATGGAATCCCATAATATCGATCAAGTGCTTTTATTTGGCCATCCCCCCAGAATTGTTTATCTAGAGCAGTTATGATTTGATACGAAGCATGACTATGTGGAAAGCACTCATCTTCCTTAGCTTCTTGCGCAAATTTAATCAAGCATTCAGCATCTTGATAATATATCAGCTCAACTAACTTGGCGCGATACTCCAAATCCACTTGCGCCATATTCGGATACATACGCATGTCCATCAAATGTTGGCCTTCGTGCTTCAGATAAGATACGAGGAAGGCATCTTTATGAAGGATGTGTTTATACCTGTTATAGACGCAATAAAGTCCGTGAGAAGTAGCCCAGCCACCAGTGGAACCCCACCCAAAACTTGCAAAATGCAGCCAGCTAAGCATTAGAAAATGATGCATAAAATTCACAATAACGGTTTGCTCTCCATAAGGAAGAGACACTTGAAACTCCTCAGCACTGTTCTTTTGCCAAATATAAGGTCCTCTGTATGGCCTCGTATATCCGCCTAAGAAGTTATAGCCTTTGTCCTTAAATAGCAGTTCTAGCTTTCTTTCCGTCTCATCAAGATCCGTAGTTGGAGTTGGAATGCAGGAATTAAGTCTAGTATGAAGTAGGTGCTCACCTTGTTCAGCACTTACCCGCTTCGTTAGAACTTCAATGAAATAGTCGTAGTATGCACTTAGTACATCTTGTATCCATCTATCTTGAGTAGGAATATGCAAGCGAGCATTTTCTGAGTAAAATCTTCTTGTATATCTTCGCTCTAATAATCGAAGTTCGGGTAAATTCGGTTTATGATCATGAATATATTGTAGAACCTCTGTGACATCCCCTTGAACACATAAAGAAACAATTTGCGATTTCGTATTAGGCATCATTATTCTGATCCATTTCCTTTCATCATCTGTATTCTGTATCGCCATCATCATCATTCTCTATGAATGGAGTGGCAGTTCAATATAAAATTTGTAATGCCCCTCACTGTGTAGCAGCCCGACTCGACCTTGATGCAATTCGATGATTTGCTTTGTAATAGATAACCCGAGTCCATAACCATAGGGCATCTTCTGGTTTTTGGGTGATTCCTCCAATTGATAGAATCGTTCAAATAACTGCTGCGCTTGTTCCTGTGTAATTGGCCTCCCGTAATTCTCAACTGATAGAATGATCTGATCAGGAAGCCCCAACATTTTCACCTTAACGGATCCAGGCTTAAAAGAGTACTTAAGTGCATTTACAAGTAAATTATCGATGGCTCTTACTATTTTCTCCACATCAAGTGGGACCATCGTGCTGGTTGAATTGGTTTCAATTTCAAACGTGATTCCTTGCTCCTTGGCAACTGGCTCTATTTCAGAAATCATCTGCTGGAGCAAGCTGTGCAAATTTACGATTTGATACGTTAACCGAACATCTTGATTTGTTAAACGAGTATATTCGAATAGATCATCGATCAGCTTCTTAAGCTGTTGCGTTTTGTTATAAGCATTATCAATGTATCGTTCTTGCTCCTTTACATCATCGAATTGATGAGTTTTCAGCAGATCCAAATAACCGATAATACTTGTCAGTGGTGTTCTCAGATCATGGGAAACATACGTGATTAATTCCATTTTGGACTTTTCTAGCATGCGTTCTCTTTCGAGCTGCTTCTGTAATTGCTCGGCCAAATAGTTCATATGCTCAGCAACCTTGCCAAGCTCATCCTGCCTTGTTATCGGAAGTCGGTAATTGAGATTACCTTCAGATATCGTTCTTAATCCATCCGTAAGCGTAGAGAGGTATTTGACAATATGGCGAGTAAAGATAACGAACAATCCAACAAAGACCACAATAAAAGTAAGCATGGTTAAATCGGGCGCAACCAGCTCTACAATGGCCAAAATAAAGAACGTACAAATAAAACTTAGACAAATAGCCCATAAAATTTGAATACGGATGCTCTTCTTCCCACTAATGATCTCCCACAGTTTATTTTTCAATCTTATACCCCACTCCCCATACGGTCTTAATATACTGAGGCTCTCTAGGGTTAACTTCGATCTTCTCCCTAATATTGCGAATATGAACCATCACCGTATTCTCAGAATAATAAGCCGTCTGGTCCTTCCACACATTGCGATATATGCGATCGATGTTGAATACTTGCCCTGGATGCGTTGCCAGTAATTCCAGAATGGAGAATTCAATAGGTGTTAAAGAAATTTCTTGATTGCGGATAGCTACTGTATGATGAGTAATATTTATCGAGAGATCATGAATCTGAATAATCGATTGGTCTGTATTAGCTTGTGAGGCATTGATATTGGCTCTGCGCAGCTGTGCTTTGATCCTGGCGAGTAATTCCAACGGGTTAAAAGGCTTCGCCACATAATCATCTGCACCTGTCGATAAGCCCATAATTTTATCGAGATCTTCACCCTTTGCGGATAACATAATGATTGGCGTCCCCAGCTTCTCGCGAATCTGATAGCAAGCTTTAATCCCATCCAAATTAGGCATCATAATGTCTAATATGATCAACTGGATCGGTTCCCGCTCAAGGATCGCTAATGCCTGCATTCCATCCTCTGCTTGCAGAACTTGATAACCTTCGTTACGAAGATAAATATGGAGGATATCTCTTATTTCCTGATCATCGTCAACAATAAGGATTTGCGTCGGCATGGAATCTACCCTCTTTCTTTATGACCTCGATATTGCTTCAGGATTTGAACAATCAATAACATGACGAGACCAATGAGCACAAGCACCAAAATATCTATTCCGTAATTATAAATCAGTTTTCCAATTTCTTCTATATGTTTCCCTACAAAACGACCTATCGTGAAAAAAGTAAAAGTCCAGATCAATCCACTCGTATAAGCAAATAAAGCATAATGTCTGAATTTCATACGATGAAGCCCAACCAGATACGGCATCACATGTCTAACAATAGGAAGTAAATAACTTATACTGAGAGCAAATTTTCCGTATTTCTGCATCAAACGGTCGGATATTAAGAAGTATTTATCAAACTTTTGCCGGCGACGCAATCGATTTACGATCTTCTCACCCATCGTTCTGCCAAGTACATACCCTAACGATAATCCTGATATTACACCTAAATAAGTGAGCAGGAATGCAGGAATAACTAGCAATATCCCATTAGCTGTAACCGCTCCTCCAGTCATGACAATAACCTCATCTGGTATGGGTATGCCAACAATTCCTAACCACAATGCAAAGAATAAGGCCGCATAGCCGAAATCATGGATCATCATGACTAATGAATCATAATTCATCTTCAGACCTCCCTTCCCACCTGATCAACGAATCAGCACAGTCATAAAAAGTGCGGAACCAATCCCAAGCACACTACCTGCGATACAATCTGATGGGTAATGCAAGCCAAGATGGATGCGAGATAAGGCAACCGATACTGCAAGCAATAGGAGAAGAATACCATAGCTGCCTGTAATAAATAGGAACGGTGTAACTACGGCAAAAATGGCTGTTGTATGACCTGATGGAAAAGAGGAATCTTTTAACGGATTCGATCCAATATTTGCATATGGAATAGCTACATAAGGTCGATTCCGCTGCATATTTTTTTTGAGGATAACCACAATGAAGTGACTAAACGTCAATGCTGCGACACTTTGCCAACCAATCGTCTGCCACAACCCTGGCGCAAATATAGCTACAGAGACGGAACAAACAATCGTAGCAATTCCACCACCCAGATGTGTAATCACACGCATCAACCGATTAAAGAATGGCCTATGAAGCGACTGATTGAATAATTGAAATATACGTTTATCATAATGCGCGAGTTTGACTAAAGTTCGATTATGCATACACTTGCCAACAATATAGTAGAGAAATTGGGCTAATACAATTCCGCCTGCAGCATCCAGTATGACATGCTGTTTCACAAATAAGGTTGATAGGATAACCGACCAAGCGGAAATGATAAATCCGAATCGAATCATAAAGGGCACATTCTTACACTGACGAATTGCACTGAAGACAAGATAGCTGGTAAACACATGAATGCTCGGAAAGCAATTGTATGGTTGATCCGTCTGATATATGAGCCACACTATCGAATTTATTAAGCCATCTGGCGTTATGTCTGGTCGTGGCATCGTTGTTTGATAGAAATAATAGATGATGTATGAGATCACAAGACCCATACATAACGCGATTAATGTGCGATAATAGAGTTTAAGATTCTTAACATATAGAATAATTAATGCTGTTAATATTAAGGGGTACCATAGCACGTAAGGAATAATCAACCAAGAGACAAAGGGAATATGCTCATCTAAATCCGTGATTAAATTAACTGTAGTTGCATCACCATGATTCAGAATCATGTAGAATATATTCAGCACGGGGATAGCGAGAATCCATAATAACGGCTTATGTTTCTTAATCAAGTTCATCATAAACGACCTTCTTCTTCGTACATACATAGACAAAAGCAGGCGGTATATTTAAGGGGACAAAATTAATGGACTGAATATCAAAATATTGAGAAAATTGCTTCTGCATTTGTTTAGAATACTGAAATGCAATAAAGAGTCCGTCTTCCTTAAGCGAAAGAAGAACTTGGCGAATGATCTGTTCTCGCAGCTTAGGAGAGAAATTAAAGAAAGGCAAGCAGCTAAAGATGCAATCAAGTTGATCCATTTGCTCATACAGCATCGCGAATTTAAGCCCCGTAGCATCCGTATAGCACGGATAATCTTTATACTGTAGGCAGAGATCCTTACGCATGACATCATCCTTTTCAAACAATAGAACTCTTGTATCCTTGCTGGCCGCTTCTTGAATGTATTTCGTTACAGCTCCTGTTCCTGCACCGAGCTCCGCCACATTGCGAACTTGTTCCCATGGAACTACCTTCGTCATCGCTTGCGCCAGATGTTTGGAACTTGGCGTAACGCTCCCCACTTGACCAGGTGACCGTAAAAATGTCGATAAGAACAGCATCCTCTCCTGCAATAGTTCACCAATACTCATCTTCATCATCCCTTTCCTCTACCTTTCATACTCCCAATGTTATCTTGGAAATCTGCAGATTAAATGGAGGAAATTCTGAAGAAAATCTGTATTTTACAGCGGCAAAAAGCCCGCTTACAGCCTTCGGATAGGCAATAAACGAGCTTATTGGAGTAACATGCTTATTTCATGACTTCACACATTTGCGAATAAGCGCAATTTGTCCAGCATGCAGACCCGTATGATACAGCACACGCCCTAATGCTTCGCGTGGAGTGGATGGACCCATCGGCGAGTTAACAACTTGATCCCATGCATCCTCTGGTAATTCGCGCATGGCTTCAGATAGATGGCGATCCGACGCTTCTATAAACGCTAATTGCTCGGGCAGATTCGCATATATGCCATCGTCAGTGGATGGGCCACTCGCAATAAAAGAAACGGATTCTGGCTTAGGTTTGTTAAAGAACCATTCTGCGAACATATACTCAACTTCTGCACCGTGACGTAAAGTAAAGCCAATCGATGAAGTTTCGGCAGATAGCTTATACATGAGTTCTTCTTCCTTTAAGCCTTGCATTGTTTTCTGAAAGCGATCGCGAACCGCCCTCCAGACTGGATAAACAGCTTCATAACTCATATGTAACCTCCAAATTACGAATCTATCTTACTTGTCCTTCTTATCAATTACGACATGATCAAAACGATCGCCGTTTAAATCAGTATCGAACGCTTGACCAAAGCCAACAACATAACGTCCTTCATGTGGTGTAAGCTGGAACAAAGAGAAGTCTAATCCACGCAGCATATTTAACATTTTTTCGCCAAATTTATCGTTGAATAATTCAAAAATCTCTTCATGCCCTTCATTACCAAGATTCGCAGTGGAACATACCCATCTTGCACGCTCACGGGCAAATGCGTTCGGAGTTTCGGACTCATCCCCAATCATCATCACATGAATGCGCTCATTGTCATTCACATATTGGAAGTGATCAGAAATTTTGCTGATGTAAATGTAAATATGACTGTCCGTTTTAACATAAGGTGCATAGCTGATAAAAGGAACTCCTTCCGCATCTAATGTACTTAGGATTACAGACTTACGGCTATCCGTAAACTCTTTGTAACGCTGTTTAGTAGCTACTAAATCGATTGGTTTCATAGTCAATTCCTCCATATATTAGTTAACGATGTTAAATAACAGGTTGTGCACGTTTAAGTGGGTGAATTCGAGGTGACTCTGAGCCATCTGCGAACTGCACGTCTGCATCTACACCATAAATATCACGAATCATCTCGGTCGTCAGTACTTTGCTAGGTTTCCCGTATTGAACGAGATTACCCTTTTGGATCACATAGATTTTATCGCTGTATACGCTTGCTTGATTTAGATCATGCAGCACCATCACAACGGTAATGCCAAGTTCCTGGTTCAAATTCTTCACAAGCTCGAGCACTTCTAATTGATGTGCGATATCCAGATAAGTTGTAGGCTCATCGAGCAACAGAACCTTAGGTCTTTGAGCTAAAGCCATTGCGATCCATGCGCGCTGCGCCTCACCACCTGATAGAGACACAACTAACCTTTTGCGAAGAGGATGCAATGCAGTTTTCTCAATTGCCCAGTCCACAATTTCATAATCTTGATCAGAGAGACGTTCATACCACTTCTTATGAGGAAGACGACCGTAGGAAACAAGCTCCTCCACAGTCATATCTGCTGGTGTTTGATTCGATTGGCATAACATGCACATAATTTGTGAGATTTGCTTGCTGTGCAGCGACTTAAGCTCTTGTCCCGCAATACATACACGCCCGCTCTCACATGGAATCATACGGGAGATTCCCTTAAGTAACGTGGATTTACCTGAGCCATTCGGCCCTATTATCGTGACAATTTCACCTTCATTCACTTGAAATGTAAAGTTGTTAACGATCTTATTGCCGTCATAGCTTATCGATAATCCTTCTGCAGCGAGCATGTTAAACATCACCTTTTCTCATGAGATATAAGAAGTATGGCCCACCAGCAACTGCCATTACAATACCAGCAGGAATATCAAGTGGTGCGAAGAAAGTTCGACCAGCCGTATCTGCAACTAGTAGCACGAGTGCTCCTAGCCCAATGCTCATCGGAAGCGAATTGCGATAGTCTGATCCGACGATCATTCTTGCCATATGCGGAACAACAAGCCCAACAAAACCAACCATACCGACTGTCGATACTGACACAGCCGCAAGATATACAGCAATGAAGGATAAAACAATTCGAATTCGGTTAATATTTTCACCCAGATTAATCGCAGCTTGCTCTCCTAAACGAAGAATATTCACCTGTCTAATACAGAAAAGCGCTGCAATCCAACCTGCGATTGAATAGGGCATCATCACCATGACGTCAGGCATTCCCTTACCGGACATGCTTCCGTTTAACCATTGTAATGCTGCTGGGAGCTTATCGCTGTATAGAATTGACAGGAGCGCTATAATTCCGCCAAAAACGGAGTTAACGGCAACACCAGAAAGAATGACCCTTATAGGCGAAATTCCTCTCTTCTTCCAAGCTAAAGCATAAACCATTGCAGCAGCAATTGCGCCACCGACTATGGCAGCCACAGGTATGAAGGATGAATAGCTAGGTACAACTAACAGAATAAATAGTACAGAAACAGCTGCACCGCTCGATACCCCAGTTAACCCAGGGTCCGCGAGCGGATTATTCATGACAGCCTGCAAAAGTGAACCGGAGATAGCTAAGTTGGCACCAATGATTACTGCAAGCATTACTCTTGGGATCCGAATATCCCATACGATTGTATTCGATACTTCTACACCGTTACCGACGAGTGTATTCAGAATTTCTTTGGGTGAAATCCACACACTACCAAGTCCAATAGATAATATGATACCTACTACAAGAAGAATGAATGTGATGCCGATCGTAATTCCCTTTGTCTTCTTAACTTCTTGCACTTGTCTTCCTCCAATTCGATGTAACGAAGCTTAATCGTGATTATTGATATAATTTTTGAGCCATTTCTGCGTAAGCATCTGGTGCTTTAACAATAGATGCTACACCGAACAGGTTATAATCAAGTGCGACAACTTTATTGTTCTTAAACGCATTCAATTTATCCCATGCGCCGTTCTTTTTCACTTCTTCTTCAAACTTCTTAATGGCTGTATCCGGATCACCATGTGATACCAGCATGATAACGTCAGGATTAGCAGAAACAACATTCTCCATATTCAGTGCTATGTATGTTTCTTTAGATTTAAGAACATCTGATACGACGTTGGAAGCACCAAGCTTCTTCGCAATGCTGCCAGGGAATGTATTTTCGTTCATTAGCATAAAAGATTCGGCTGAACCGAATAAGAACATAACTTTTGGTGCTGGTTTATCTTTGGATAATTGAACTGCTGCTTGTTCTTGTTGATCCAGTCTTGCGAATAGATCAACAGCCTTTTGCTCTTGTTTAAATACTCGGCTCATGACAACCGTTGCTAATTTAAGATCTTCAAGTGAATCTGATGGAAGGTAAGCTGTTTTGAGAGAAGCGGGTTTGAAAATCTTCTCCAAGCTGTCTTTGATGGAGACAGGTCCAACAATGATGTCTGGTTGAAGCTTGGTAATTTGCTCAACATCAGGTTTGAGCGCAGAACCGATTTTAGCAACGTCTTTAAGACCATCCGGCAATGCGATCGTAGACGTTGGTACACCTATAGGCTTTACGTCTAATTCATTGAGAATTTCTGCCATAGCCACAGATGCACTTACCACCTTCGTAGGCATATCGGAACCGAACTGAGCCATCAATTCGGATGCTGCTTTCTCATCAACCGTAAATTGTGGTGCTTTGCTTGCTTCAGGTGTAGCTGTTGCTACAGGAGCAGGAGTTTGAATAGCTGCTGGTGTTGCAGTTGCTGCAGTTTGCTGAGAAGCTTGGCTTCCACATCCTACTGTTGCAGTTAATAGAGCTAATCCAAGAACAATACCCTTTTTACTAGACAATACTTTCATATCGTTTGATCCCACCTATAAATGTTATATGATTATAAATGATAATGATTATCAATATCATTAGTAACTTTATAACATGAATAGCCTGACAATTACAACATGTATTTTTAAATTTTTAAAAAAGTAACATCATTTCTTTTTTTGCTACAAATTAACCAATTTATGATCTAACATTTCTTGTATTCTACTAATCCAACGCAAATAAGCCCGTTATTATGTACTATAATAACAGGCTGATTAACTATGAAATTACTCCTCTAGAGTTCAGGATTAATGATAAATATGACGCACTCCATATCCCTCGCGCATCGAACCAATTAATAGATTCAAATAGTCCAGCGACGCCTGAATCTTGCTAAAATCAGGGGTGAATGTATAGGACTTGCCATTCAATAAAGATACGGCTTCAATTCGATCAGGTATATGATCAAAAGCTAGGTACGAGAAAACCGTACTCATATGGAAGTATGCCTGAATTACATCAGGCTCATCCGTTACAAAATATTTGCGAAGCAAGAAAGAATCATCCTTCTTTTCGATTAAATGAAACATGATCGAAAGCTCAAGCTCCAATTCCTCTACATGCACTGACATGGATTCAGCGTATAGTGACACAGCATTCTTGTGACTATGATTTTGTAAAAATTGCATGAGATACTTCGTAGAGATCCGTTTGACCTGCCGATAATGATGTAAGGAATCAAATCGATCGATATCATTAGTCCACACCTCATCCACGCAATCCATAATGAATGCTGGTGTTCTCGCTTCTTCAGGCATGGATTGATACGATCTGATCACCTGATCAACTGAGAACTGAGTAAGCTGCCTCCAAGACTCTGTATGCGATCCACTACAAATTCGATAATAACAGCCTGAGCATCGAACATACTGTTCAATCTCGACATCACGCATAAGCTGGGGCATTTCAACTTCTCTTACTAGTTCAGGTTTCAACACGTATCGTCCACTCCGTTTCTCGTTAAGTTGATAATGATTATCAATCACTCGAATGATAACGATTATCAATCCAAGTGTCAATACTTTTTTTATCAAATAGCTAATCTATTCTTTAACCGAGCGTATTCCAACGAGAAATATATGCAGCATCTGCTTAATGCTTACATCTAGATCTAAAGGAATCCCAAAGCCGCCTTTAGCTTCTAACGATGCGAATCCATGTAACAAGCTCCGTAAACCACGTGTCGTATGGATCGCCGCGTCTCCCTCAATTCCGTAGGATTGTAATACGCGAGTGAAAATATGGACGATATCACTTCCTAATTGCTGCAGCCTATCATCCTCATTCCCTGGTGCTGGAAGTGTTGCTTCATATAAACCTGGATGCTTCCGAACAAAAGCAATATAAGCATCAGCAATCGAATAGATCGCGTCATCTTCAGATCGGCCAATAGCTGCATTCATTAAACTGCCTCGCAGCTCCTCTAATCCATGAATGGCAAGCTCTATTCGCAAGCCAGGTAATCCATCGAAATGATTATATAAAGATGGTGGGCGGATGTTCAGTTTTTTGGCAAGTGTAGCGAGCGTTACTGCTTCTAACCCAAGTGCATCTGCAATGTCAACAGCAGCCTTAATGATCGTTGTCATATCTAATCCAATTCTCGGTGACATTCTTCCTTACACCCCTTTCAACTTCAATGCAGCTTGATTACGCATAGCTTTGGCAATAGCATCCTTAAGCGCTTGCTCCGGATTTACAAGCAAATTCCCATGACCTACGGCAAGCAAAGTAGGCTTATGTTGGGCCAATTTCATCGCGCTCTCAATAGCGACTTCCTTATTCCATGTAGCCATAGCTGGAAAAGGAAATAAAGGAACAAGCTGCCCCGATACGGCAATCCCGCCTCTTATTTGAATCGCGTCACCTGCGATCATAGCATGATCTCGTGTATCCAGAAAAGCCATCGAACCTGGCGTATGCCCTGGAGTCGCTATCGCAAGTAATGAACCAAATCGATCTCCATCTTGAAGCAATACATCTGGCCTGGTTGTCACATTCTTCGGCACACTGCCCTTGATCGGCAAATTACCTTCATTGGCTTCTAAGGATGAATCTCCTGCAAGCAGCTTTGCATCTCGCTTCGAAATATACACTTTCGCATCAGGTAACAATTGCTTCAAGCCATCTAAAGCACCAACATGATCACCATGCGCATGTGTGAGTACGATACGTGTAATGGGTTTGCCAATCTTACTGGCAGCTTTCATAATCCCCTTCACACTGTATGGCATCGCTGCATCAATCAAAGTTAAGCTATCTTCTTCCTCTACAAGATAACAATTAACGGGAAAAAATCTCGGCATAAAAGTAAGTTGGTAAACATTGTTGTGTTTGATTGTTCTCATTTAAATAACCCCCATAGCCTATAAACTAATATCGTTAGTTTTATATTAACTAATACCATTAGTTTTTGTCAAGCAGTAAATTTATTGCAACTTTCGGTTAATCTATACGTATACAAATCACTAACTAACTTCCTATAAACAGGAGTGAATGTCTATGGATTTTGGCTTGTATGTTATGCTCTCGCTAGTTGTACCCATACTAGTCCTGCTAGGAATAATCATTGTCAAGATGATAAAAGGCAAGCAGCTGCCAAGCAGCCACTATACCCCCTTCGATTACATTACAGGTCAGGCTCCATCTGAGTTTCATGAAGAAAAAGAAGATAAGGAAGATCAAGATGATGAAGGCGAGCAATATAAGAAACATAAGAAGTTTCGTTATCGTATTCGCTGATCAAACCCTTATAACGCACGTTTCTGCAGTCAATGAATGAGTAAAATATCCATGTGACGTCCATAGCGCAGAATCGTGCGTTCAACTGTGTTCGGTGACCATTTATCACGAAATGAATGATTGGACTGACCTATAATCATCTGTGTACTTTCATAACGATTTGCTTGGTCCAGCATGATTCGACCAATCGATTTTCTACTTCCCGCTTCAATAATCTCAAATGCCCCACCTAAACGCACCGTTAATTGCTGTAACAGGTCTGCTCGTTTCCTCTTCTCATCCGAAAGCGGTTCTCCAGTATGAATGTAATTTACATGCCAATCCGCCTTAAGTCTGTAAGCAATCCGGAATCCATGGCGAATTAATCGTTCTGAGTTAGCCCCCAAAGTAACACCGACGAATATCGTTTCCTTTCTTCTCCATGGTCCTCGAAGCGAACTATCCCGCTCCCATGCTTCAAGTCGTTCATCTACATCATCCGCGATTTCTCTTAACGACAACTCTCTTAGTGCAATCAAATTCCCAGTTCGAAAAAAATGATTCAATGCTTGATCAATTTTATCCGCACTATAGATCTTGCCTTCCTTCATCCGCTGCTGCAAGGAATTCGGAGATACATCAATGAGCTGGGCCTCATCAGCTAAACGCAATACATGGTCAGGCACCGTTTCACGTACACGAACCCCTGTAATTTGTTCAACTGCATCATTCAAACTCTCCAAATGCTGCACATTCATCGTAGATACGACTGAGATTCCCGCATTCAATAGTTCAATAATATCTTCATAACGTTTCTTATTTGTTGATCCAGGCACATTCGTGTGCGCTAATTCATCAACGAGTACAACCTCTGGATTTCGTTCAATGATCGCTTGTACATCCATGTCTTCTAGCTTCGTTCCATGATATAGAATTTGGGCTCTTGGAATAAGCTTTAGTGCCCCGATCTGCTCGGTTGTTTCTGCACGCTCATGCGTTTCAAGCAAACCGATCATGACATCGATTCCTTTCTTCAGCAAATCATTGCCTTCACGCAGCATCGCATACGTCTTCCCCACACCTGGTGCTGCTCCAATATAAACTTTCAATTGACCTCGCTTCATTTTACTGATATTCTCTTCAACCTGCTTATGCGTTAATCTGCGATATGCGTCTTCAGGCTGTTTAGTCCGAGTATGTCTAACAGGGAGTATACGCTCCCCGTTAGATCTTGCTCGATCAGCTACCACATATAAATCGACTAACTTAGCTTTACGCAGAATACGATTGACGATTGAGCCTTGCCAGATCTCCTGCCAACGGCTCTGTCTCGATTGTCCCAGTACAATTCGGGTAACATGATGATGCTTAGCGTAATTCAGCAATACTTCAGGCAATTTGCGTTTATGCGTGATTGGTACTTCTTCAAAGCTTGCTTCGATCTTCTTTATTAGTTTCAATATTGAGCGTTTGAACGACGCCTCTTCCTTCGATAATTCTGCATGAGGTCGTGCAAAATTAACGACGTACAAATCACCATTCAATCGTTTGGCAATTTGATAACCGCGCAGAATATGAATTGAACCATTCCAATGATATTGTGCAGAGACAAGAATGCGTTCTGCAGCCTGTGGTGCATCGATGAGCCCATTCTCCTCCTGATACTTCTTGAGTGAATCATTCACATCTTCCGCTACTAGTCGAAGTGCTAACTCACGCAGCTTGCCAATATTCCCGATTTGATAGACAGATCGTCCCTGATTCTTATTCAAGACACCTTCGGATAAACGATCTAGTATTTTCTCAGGTGTAACATCAATCAATCTGACCTCATCTGCTAGCTCTAATGTATCAGAGGGAACTGTCTCTTCTACATAGATGCCTGTCAACTTGCGGGCAGCTTCTTTGATACTTTCAAGCTCATATACGTTAAGCGTAGTAATGACACTAATACCACGGGCAAGCAAGAATTTAATATCTTCTAATCGTGTAGGAAACTTTGCTTCCTTCCGATTTCGATGTGCAAGACCATCAACAAGCACAACCTCGGGGTTGCGTTCGAGAAGACCATCTAAATTAAGATCTTTCTGAAGCACATCCCCCTTAGTCCAATGAATGCTAGGAACTCGCTCTATATCTCCAAGCTGTTCGATCGTTTCGGGACGACTCATTGTAGACACCGCACAGATTACCACATCAATTCCATGCTGTTTCAGATGCTGTCCTTCTCGAAGCATATGATAGGTTTTGCCCACTCCACTTACAGCTCCAATGTAAATTTTAAGTTTACCTTGATGAAGCTTTGAGATCGATAATAGGATTTCCTCTGGTGTCTTACGTTTAAAGCTATCCACTTTACTTGCCCCTTTGCATTAAGACATCAAGCGCCAAATTCAACTGCAATACATGAACCCTTTCTTCTCCAAACAAACCTAGACTCCTTCCTGTTGTGTGCTCTTTTACAAGCTGTTTAAGCTGCTCCTCCGATATACCGGTTAAAGCCGATATACGCGGAACTTGCACGAATGCTGATGCTGGGCTGATATCTGGATCAAGTCCAGATGCTGAATTCGTCAGTAGATCCACTGGTACTTGATCAATTGGCACTGCAGGATTATTGCTTTTCCAATCTTCAATGGATTGCTTTATTCTATCAATGAGTGCAGGATTTGATGGCCCGTAGTTATTACTGCCTGATGCCGCTGCATTGTAGTCAATACTGGATACGCGACCGTGAAAATACTTCTGATCCTTAAAGCTTTGACCAATTAGCTCCGAACCGATGACTATACCACTGCTGTTCTTAACAAGGCTGCCATTTGCACGATCAGGCATAAGAAGCTGGGCAATACCTGTTGATACAAGGGGATATAGAATGCCACATAACAAGATAAGCAATACACATAACCGAATGACGATGAATAGATAGGAACCTTTTGACTCTGTAGCTTGAACTGTTGCTTGATTTGCTGTTTGAACCATAACTCTCATTCCTTCCTTATATCCATTTATATCCACAAATGAACAACTAGATCAATCAATTTAATGCCAATGAATGGTGCGATAATACCGCCAAGACCATAGACTAGTAAATTTCGACTGAGCAGTTTATTAGCACTCATCGGCTTGTAGGATACACCTTTCATCGCAAGCGGGATCAAGATCGGAATAATGATCGCGTTAAAAATAAGCGCAGATAGAATAGCGGATTTAGGGCTTCCAAGCGACATAATATTAAGCGCATGAAGCTCCGGAATCGCAAGCATGAACATCGCAGGAATGATAGCAAAATATTTGGCAATATCGTTCGCAATACTGAATGTAGTTAATGCACCGCGTGTCATAAGCAGTTGTTTGCCAATCGCGACAACTTCAATTATTTTGGATGGGTCAGAATCAAGGTCGATCATATTCGCTGCTTCCTTCGCAGAGACTGTACCGCTATTCATAGCCAATCCAACATCCGCTTGTGCAAGTGCCGGGGCATCGTTCGTCCCATCACCTGTCATTGCAACGAGCTTGCCTTCGGCTTGCTCTCTGCGGATTACCGCAATCTTATCCTCTGGCTTACTCTCTGCAATGAAATCGTCTACGCCTGCTTCCCTTGCAATCGTTGCTGCTGTAAGCGGATTATCGCCTGTACACATGATCGTCTTAATCCCCATTTGACGAAGCTGCCCAAACCGTTCACGCATCCCTGGCTTAACCGTATCTTTCAGATAAATCAATCCAACAATCTCGTTGCCAATAGCTACTGCAAGTGGGGTACCACCAGCTGAAGCAATCACATTACTCTTCATATCTAAGTCAGTGGGTACTTCTCCACCATGCGCTGTTACCCAAGTCTTCACGGCATCAACAGCACCTTTACGTACCAATCTCCCATCTGATAAATCAATCCCACTCATTCTAGTTTCTGCTTTGAACTCAATAAACTCACCACCATCAGCTACCTCAGCATGATACGTAAAGCCTTCTTTTTTCATAAGCTCAAGCACCGATCTGCCTTCAGGTGTATCGTCTTTGAGTGAGCTAATAGCTGCCCACTCTCCCACTGTCTGAACAGAATGATTTCCTACTGGAACGAGTTCACTAGCCATCCGATTCCCGAATGTAATCGTTCCGGTCTTATCCAGGATCATCGTATTAATATCACCAGAGGCTTCAACTGCTTTACCTGACATCGCCAGCACATTGAATTGTGTCACTCGATCCATCCCTGCAATCCCAATCGCAGATAAGAGTCCGCCAATAGTCGTTGGGATTAAACATACAAGCAAAGAGATCAAGACAGGTATTTCGAGTTCAATTCCGATGTATTTAGCAATTGGCGCTAGTGTTACAACAACGATTAGGAAGATTAGAGTCAACGTCGTTAGCAGTGTGTTGAGCGCTATTTCATTCGGCGTTTGCTGACGCTTAGCTCCTTCAACAAGTGAAATCATCCGATCGATAAAGGATTCACCGGGATCACTCATTATTCGTACTTTGATGCGGTCACTGACAACACGTGTACCACCTGTCACTGAACTAAAATCTCCGCCTGCTTCCTTAATCACGGGTGCAGATTCCCCCGTAATCGCAGATTCATCGACAGAGGCTAAGCCTTCAATTACTTCTCCATCCCCTGGAATCATCTCTCCTTGTGAGACGATGACAATATCGCCTTTACGCAACTCTGTTGATGGCACTACTTTTATCCCATTGCCATTTACTTTATTCGCTATAATTTCTTTTTTCGATTTTTTCAGTGAATTTGCTTGTGCTTTACCACGACCTTCTGCTAGCGCCTCAGCAAAATTCGCGAACAGAATCGTAATGAATAAGACCAAAAATACGACGAAGTTAAAGCCAACACTATCCTCGGTACCAAAATACCCAGAGAAGATAGTCATCATGAGAACGACAAACGTTCCAACTTCAACGACGAACATGACTGGATTCTTCATCATCGTCATGGGATTTAATTTGATCAAACTATCTTTTAACGCATGTAAATACATGCTTCTTGTTATCATCTTTTTTCTCTGTGAGCTCATCACAATCCACCTCATCTAACTAACGTAATGTTAACCATTCAGCTACTGGCCCTAATACAATTACTGGTAAGAACGTTAAAGCACCAATTACGAGAACAATCGCAATCAGTAGTCCCATAAACATACGATTGTCTGTACGGAACGTCCCTATTGTCTCAGGCACCCATTGCTTTTTGACAAGAGATCCTGCAACTGCAAGCAAAGCAATGATCGAAATGTATCTACCCAGCAGCATGACTATGCCTGTTGTTATATTCCAGAACGGTGTATTATTACCTAATCCTGCAAAGCCTGAACCGTTATTGGCAGCAGATGAGGTGTATTCATATAACACCTGGGTAATGCCGTGATAACCTGGATTGCTAATTGCTGATGTGCCTAGATCCGTTACCAATGCAATCGCAGTAGGGGCCAAAATGATAAATGGGTGAACCAAGATCGCAATCGCAATTAGCTTCATTTCACGTGGTTCTATTTTGCGACCTAAGAACTCAGGTGTACGTCCTACCATTAAGCCTGCGATGAACACGGTCAGCATGGCATACATCAGCATGTTCACAAGGCCGACTCCATCACCGCCGAACACACTGTTTAGCATCATTAAGCCGAGTGGAACGATACTACCGAGTGGTGTTAAGGTGTCATGCATGTTATTGACCGACCCAGTTGTTGCTGCTGTTGTAACCGTAGTGAATAATGCCGACTGTGGAATACCAAATCGAACTTCTTTCCCTTCCATGCTGCCTTGACTTACATCCATACCCAGTGAGCTAATCGCAGGATTTGGCTGACTTTCGGCATAGTAAGCAAGTGATAAGAAACAAGTAAATAAGATCATCATTGCACCAAAAATAATCCAACCTTGCTTCTGATTCTTCGCAAATCTACCAAATGTATACGTTAATGCGGCTGGTATGCTCCACATTAATAGAATCTCGAGCACGTTTGTTAATGGATTTGGATTCTCAAACGGATGCGCTGAGTTAACCCCAAAGAAACCACCGCCGTTCGTACCCAAGTGCTTAATTGATTCAAGAGAAGCAACGGGTCCTATTGCAATCTGCTGCGTATGTCCATCAATGGTCGTCGCTTGAATCGTCGGACTTAGTGTTTGTGGTACATGAAGTGCTACTAAAACGAGAGTTGCTACAAGAGCAATTGGAAGCAATAGACGAACATGTGCTTTGACAAAATCCTCGAAGAAATTGCCTAAAGTCTTCCCTTTGCTTGTTATTCCTCTAATAAAAGCAATCGCCACAACAATCCCAGTTGCTGCCGATGCGAACATCATCATGATAATGACTGCTATTTGCGCTAAATAGGATAGCCCTGTCTCACCACTGTAATGCTGCAAATTGGTATTCGTCATGAAACTGACGATTGTATTAAACGTTAATGTTGGTTCCATATTCGTAATGCCGTTAGGGTTGAGCGGCAGCCCGCTCTGCCATCTTAAGATGCAGTACCCGATCGCTACGAGTACGATGTTGACGATAATTAAGCTCAAAGCGTACTTCTTCCAAGTCATTGCTGAATGATTTTTTAATCCGATAATTTTATAAATGACCTTCTCAATTGGTCCAAAAACACGATCCGTACGATTCGACTCATTCGAGAAAATATGATAGATATAAGTGCCTAATGGCTTTACGATTAAAATCAGTAAAACCATTACGACGATAATCTGCAGCACGCCCATGTGACTTCCCCCTATAAATTAGAACTTCTCTTCATTTCCCTCAATCAATCGATTACACCATGCAAGGAATGCGAATAATCCTCCGAATATCCCTGATAGAATAAGAACCATATATAAATCATTCATCTCTATTCCCTCCAGATTTCAATAAGAAAGATACATCATCGCTATGGGTATAGATCACATAATTCGCTCCAAGTCTCTTATATACCAGTCTTGGGTTAAAGCTATGCGTGATGACGTAAATGGGTTTAGATGTCCAGCTGCGGCACATTTGAATGTATCGGCAGCATAGATTAAAGCTATTTTCGAACAAATACACACTGCCAATCGGTGATTCAGGAATAAGCCATGTATCATATTCACCGCTTTTTACCGTTATAATGGAAGAGGTTCCTAGCTTGCGAAGTCTACCACTATCATTCTTGTTGTTCGTCAATGCTGCGAATGCTATGCCTTGTTGTTTCAATTCCTTTATGAAATTCTCACCTGCACAATTAGGGGCTGCAACGAGAATAACTTCTTGTTTTTGCACGTTAATTTCCTCCTGTATTTTTCGGCAGCAAAGACTTTCTTGCATCATAAAAAGCCGCTAGGAAAGGAACCTTTCCTGCGGCTTTAAATAAGATCACGGTCACAAGAAGAAACGGCTTCGCCGTCCTTATAGGACGGATGCGTTTCTTAAGGTATACTTAAGAATTTATTAGCCTTGCGATATAAATTCTTATATACCAATAAATAACCGTGTCTAATCGCACGAAATTGTTGCCTCTCTTGGTACGCTTACGAGGTTAGCTGTCGGATTCGGGCGTAAGAGTCGCCCTACTTGAACTTATTCTTGTGAGAATTAAGTACAAGATTCACCCCATGATGGCAATTAATGCAGCACCGATTGGTTCCCCCGTTCTTCAGTATGATTCCGAAGACTCAGCGATAAAGAACTACAATTGCTTATTCGTTTTCATAAATAGTCTACTTTTTTCATAAAAGGTCATAAGAAAACCACAGAGTCATTATTCCCTGTGGTCGCTCTATACGATCACAAGCCTCATCATCCTCTCGATTTAGCAGGAACACGGTTGTAAAAAATATTCGTTCCTGTACTTAGTACTACGCTGTCGAGGTTAGCTGACGGATTCGGGCGGTGAGAGTCGCCCTACCTGTACATGAAGTACAAGATTCACCCCAATCGGCAAGAGCATGACTCTCACATCATGATCACTTACCTTGTTTGGTTCCCCCGATCCCCTATAGAAGGAGATTAAGCGCTTAGCAATCTGAAGCTTAAACAATTCAAATTATGAAATGAATATTACTCTTGGCAAAGATTCTTGTAAAGTGAACCCAATCACAATAGAACGCCAAATAAGAATATTTTGGAATGCATATTGTGGTTGTTCCATCACGCATATACAATTAGCTCACTCTATCTCACGATCTCATCATTTTGCATTGTTGCGAGAAAAAAGGGGCGATGATATGATTTGTTCATTCTGTCTGCACAAGAAAAAGCCCAAATTATGAAACTTAACAGCGTTTCAAATAACTTGGGCTTATGGATTGGTCTATTTAGAAGCTTACACCTTTAGGGATAATCTCTTTAATTTTCTCGCGGACGAATTCATTATCATGCAATTCCTGACCTAATATCGATACACTTCCTCGATCCTCTCTTGATCGAATCAGTCTGCCAATACCCTGTCTTAGACGAAGGAGCATATAGGGCATATCAACCTCTTTAAAGGAGTCATCAGCCGCCTTACGCTTAGCAGCGAATACAGGATCATTCGGCGGAAAAGGCAACGACCAAATAATCACATTAGATAAAGAAGGTCCAGGAATATCCAGTCCTTCCCATAACGTAACAGCACATAGAATACTGTTCTCATCCTCTTGGAACGCAGCGATCAAATGACTAATTTCCTGATCACCTTCGAATAGCAGATGATACTTAGAGCATGACTCATCCTTCAACAAAATTTGTTTGAACTGCTTCAATTCTTCCTTGGAATTAAAGAGGACTAATGCCTTTCCATCTGACTCTTTGAGCAATTGGATGGCTGTGCTCGCCTTCTGCACGAACAATTGAGTTTCAGTTGAATTAGTGTCTAGCTTCGGAGCGATAAGCTTCATTTGTTCCTCATAATCGTATGGTGACGGCACAGACATCGATAAGTAGGATTTGATTCCTAAATTATCCGCTACATACTCAAATGAACCATCAAGCGATAACGTCGCTGAAGAGAAGACGACAGGCATTTTTTGTGAAAAAACATGTTCCTCCAGTACTTCTTTGACCATTTTGGGCATGATAACGAGCGTTAATCCATTCGCATCTTCGATAAGCCATGAAATTAATTGATCTTTGCCGTTATACAAGCTTAATGCGAGACCAATCATCTCCAGATGCTCTTCTACAATACGCAACTGATACTCGTCCAGTGTAAATATGCCACTTTCAAACACTAATTCCTCTTCAATTTGCCCAATTGTACTTTTAAACTTATTAATCACATTAACTAATTCGTCGGTATAAATGATTTCTTTGCGATCCGATCCTCTGACTGCTACACTATTGCGGCCTAACAACTCAAACATGTGCTCACCGAGCGAAATAGCTTCCTCAATCGTCCAAGCCAGCTCTTCCCTAACCTCACCTTGTAATAAGCGGGTAATGATTTCTTCAAATACGTTATGTTTGAGCTTGTACGTCAATGCTTTTTGCGCTGCAGCTTCGAGCAAATGCCCTTCATCGAACACAACTGAGCTATGATCTGGTAATAAAGGAAGCTGACCTTCTCTCTTACGTCCTTCGTAGGTCCAAACATGTTCCATATAGAAATCATGAGAGCAAATAATAATATCCGCCGCTTTGCGGTAATGATCTCGCGATAATGTCTGACCGCAGCGATGTCTTGCATCACAAACTAGACAGTCTTGAAACACATCCCAGTTCATTTGATTCCATTGATCGTCGTTAAGCTCCTTATAATCCTTGCGATCCCCATAATGATAAAAGCTCTGCAAGGCTCCGCTAACGTGAACAAACTCGGGCAAATCATCGTAAATATCTTGATATAACTCGGCTTCTTCGCTTTTGGTTCGAGCGATATCCAGTTTATTCAAGCATACATACTGATCTGGTGATTTCCCAAGTCTTACATCAATATTCATATTTAAATGCTTCGCAAGCTTGGCGATATCTCCTTCAGGCTTAACCAGCTGCTCAATCAAGGATTCGTCAGCACATGCGATAATCGCAGGCTTACCGATATGCCGCGCGTAACAAATCGTATATAGCAAATAAACGAGCGTTTTACCTGTGCCAACACCCGCTTCAGCAAATATGGTCTTTTTCTCTGCAAAAGCTCTTTCTAATTGAAAAGCCATGTAAATTTGTTCATCTCTAATTTCAAAGCCAACTTCAGGCAATACTTCATAGAATACGTCTGCCACAAAATCACTTACCTGCTGCACAAACGATTCGGATGGCTTATAAGCAAAAGGATACTGTTTCACTACAAATCTTTGCCCCCAATGATGATGTCTAAACTCTTATAATCGCATAACTAATGACTGAAAATCAACTAGAAAATAATTTCTATAAATAATCATCCAAAATATTGTGCAGAGCTATCATATTTTTGCCAATTGCATGACAAACATATAAAATAGAACCATTGATTAACGAAGGAGGCAATAGAATGACTAACCAGAACACAATTGAACAAGCGGCTTTTGCAGGTGGATGCTTCTGGTGCATGGTGTCGCCATTTGATGAACTACCAGGCATCATTAAAGTCATATCGGGATATACAGGTGGACATACTGTCAACCCAACCTATAAAGAAGTTTGTTCCGAAACAACAGGTCATTATGAGGCCGTCCAAATCACATTCGATTCGGCTATTTTCCCATACGAGAAGCTATTAGAGCTATTCTGGCAGCAGATTGACCCTACAGATGCAGGCGGACAATTCCATGACCGCGGCTCATCTTATCGGACGGCTATTTTCTATTACAATGAACGTCAAAAAGAACTTGCTGAAGCTTCCAAGCAGCTACTAGAACAAAGCGGTCGGTTCGACAAACCCATCGTTACCGAAATCATCCCTGCAGCTGAGTTCTACGAGGCAGAGGAATACCATCAGCATTTCTATCGCAAGAGCGTCGCGCATTATAAGAATTATCGCAGAGGCTCTGGCCGGGATGCCTTTATCAAACACCATTGGGAATCTCCAACTGACCGTGACGCGATTAAGCAACAATTAACATCCATGCAATATGAAGTTACTCAGAACAGTGCAACAGAGCCTCCCTTCCAGAATGAATTTTGGGATCATCATGAAGAAGGTATCTATGTCGATATCGTTTCAGGTGAACCCCTCTTTAGCTCTTTTGATAAATTCGATTCTGGTTGCGGTTGGCCGAGCTTTACTAAACCGCTTCGTGCCCATAATGTGACGGAGCATCAGGATTTCAATCATTTCATGATTCGGACTGAAGTGCGAAGTCACGCAGGTGATTCACATCTTGGACATGTGTTCAATGACGGTCCAGATCCGACAGGTCTTCGATATTGCATCAACTCTGCGGCGCTTAAATTCATTCCAAAGGATCAACTCGCTGAGGCGGGTTATGGCGAATATTTAACGTTATTTACGAAATAACATCATTCATATAATTAATACAGCGGTAGCCATGGACGAGAATGTAAAGTCCTAGACTGCCGCTGTTTAATTGTACTATCGTTTCCCGTTAGCCCAGGAAGCTAACAAGATTCAATTATAACCTTGTCATTTACTTGAATTTCACCGGTTCTTATAACAGTTGCGTATATACCAAAAAAGTTATTTCGCTCTTTCACAATCGTTTTTAGGAGCGTAGAATCCATTGCAGCAGTATCAGGATTTACAGTGACTATCATACATCTCTCACAATGCCGTTTTAATTCTAATTCCACTTCGTTTCCTATTTTTATCCGCTTACCGAACCAAGATTCTTCAACAAATGGAGTTTTATCAATTAATGAGATAAATAAGTTAGGTCGGAAACGTCTATAATCTACTTCCTGTCCCCATATTTCTTTTATCTTATTTACTGAAGCATCAGTAACAAGTTGTATATGTTCTTCTTCAATGGAGCCAAAGGGAACATAAGAAGGAGAATATTGAATTGAGGAAATAGCACGTTTCGATTTCATTTCTAATTGTTTGATTAGTTCCTCGTCTCCCCAATTGAAAACCATACCTTCTGGTGTAGTAATCTCAACATCTGGATAGTTATCTAGGTTCTCCTCTCCTACAAATCTTGCTTTATATAAAGCCATCTCCGGGAATTGTGTTATTGTCAAATACTTACCAGGTCTTGTTTCATCAAGAAAAGCATGGCTACGGTCACCATATAAACCATAGTCCATAACCCTGCTTTTTTGTAGACTTTCCCCATAGAATGATTTAACCGGATGACGAATGATTTCATTTATATAACCAATTAGCAATTGATTTCCCTACTTTCAATAATTCACTGGAATATCTTTCAATATTACCATATTAAACTGCTCTTTAGTTGAATCCTTTTACATAACTTCCAAAACAAAATTATAAAAAGCATCACCATGAGCGACATTCGGTTTTTTCTCATCCATCCACCACACGCCGTAAGAATAGTAATAGATTCCTTTTTGAATAGGTGCTTGAAAAGCATTATCATTTACAGCTACTTCCGTAATTTGATGATCGCCGGTGATTTGCTCGACAAAGAATTTATTCGGCATGAGGTCGGAATTTATAACGAACTTAATAACTGCTCCAGGAGAAACCGTTATTGGTTTTTCGTTCTTTAAAAGTTCAACAGGACCAATTGAATCTACACACGTACCCTGATTTTCTGATGACCAGCAATATGTGCCAAGTTTTGTTTCGTATACTTTATCGCCAATATGGATTTCAGCTATAGGCGGTTGATTTCCTGTAAGTTCTTCGGTCCTTTCCTTTCCGCATCCAGTCAGCAAAAGAAAACTGATTAATGTAATAATAAAAATCTTTTTCATGTCTTTCCCCCTAAATAGCATTGTTAACATATAAGGACGACAACAGTCTCACGATTGTTGCAATAATATTTTTGTAACAAAAATAGAGGAGATAAGCTCATAAAATGATGAACCAACCATCCTCTATTTACGTTATTATGCTCTATCCTTTTTACATAGCAGCTAATTGATCTCAATAGAAGTCGATGCAATGGTCGTTGAATCAAATTCTCGTGCAGGATTCAGATTGGCTGGCCTTGGTTTTACATCCAATCCTTGAACTGTCGTTAAATCATCTTTAATATCGCTGACAATTACGGCAGTCTTTCCTTTAGGAATATAATTCACCTCAAGATCAATTCCATCAGGCGATTTACCTGTAAAAGATAATACAAAACCTCTAGTCGATGGATCTGTATCGAATGGTTGACCATTAATCGTCACTTTCTGTACGATCACCTCTGGAATTGTTAGCAGTATACGACGTGCTTCCCGATTTGATTTGACTTGCAGGTGTATCGTCCTACTTCCACTATCATCATGCGAATCAAGAACGGTGACTGTTGGCTTCGCAATTGGAATCACTGGTGCTTGGCTTGATGCTACAAGTCGGTCTGATTGCCCTACTTTATAAATAAGAGGATAATACAGAATATCCTCGCTTTGTACGAAATAAGGTTTCGTCCAATCATTAAGCGGTGTTAAAGTAATCCATCGAGCATCTTGCTTATCAACATCCTGTACATAAACAAAATTCGAATCAATCGGGCGATCATTCATCTCCGTTACTAGGTAGCTGCCAGCTAACATAAGAATGGAAAGCGCGAATGTGATGGCAATCCAGAACCGCATACTTAGATCACGAAGAACATCTAGTAGAGGGAACAGCATAGCAAGCAACAGAACAACGATTCCCATCACATAGACATTCGTTGCCATAGGCATAAAGATAAAAAGCATCCGAACAATGATCGTCCACAGCAATATAGGTCCAGCAGCGATGATTAGCAACGTAACTGGATGCTTAACAACTGCTTCAGCATCACGTAAATGCAGCGCTATAATCATAACAAGCAATTGGATAACCAGCGGCCATAGGAATAAGTAGCTGCCGCCAGGCAATAAGATAGAAATCGCGATTAAGATTATCATCCACAGAAGCTGCCCCGTAAACCAGAAATTTAGCATCGATACTTTGGCTTTCATCAGCCCCCAGATCACGAAGCATATGCCAAACGTAAGGAAGATGAATGCGAGTGCGAACCAATTATGATAATACATAGCTCCATTGCTTACGTGTAGTTTATACCCCCACAATCGTTCTACCGCCATCCATAAGCCATATGTCGCTCCTATAGATACGATGATTCCACCAAGTATCCCCAAAAAGCCTAAAGCAAGTTGACCTCCCAGCAATATTTTTTTCCGAAATCCAATAAAAGCAGCATATAAACCGAGAATAACAGCACCTAACGTCATATAAACTACATAAGCCTTTGGATAATGAATGAGCGAGCCTAATACATTAAAATAGACTTGATCTGCCTCTTTCGTCTGTGTCAAATCTACCTGACCAAACTGTTTCGCCGCTGATAGTGCATTCACACCATGATGCTGTAAAGTCGATAGGCTGACATTTTCAATACTGTCTTGCATAGAATGATAATTTGTCCAGCCGTCTCCAAATGCAAAATTGATTCCTGATATTCCTGCGGCATTCGAAATCGTCATGTCAGTATCATTGGGCATCAACGCATAAACATCACCCATCATCGATGTAGAAACTGGGTATTTAACTGACTTGGCGAATTCGTCAATGATCCAACCATTCTCACGACTTGTCTGGAACATTAATGAGGGACCTTTCGTACCGCGTGCTTCAAAATTAACGACCATTCCTATATCGCTTCGGAAAGGACTATTTTCTGAATCCCAGTATGCTCTAGCTCCATCCAAATCAAGTTCTTCTCCATCCGTGATAAGGAAAATAATATCATTCTGCAGCGGAGGTCCTTCACGCAGCACCCGGAGCGTTTCGAGCAAGGTTGCAACACCAACGCCGTCGTCGCTAGCTCCTCTACTGTAAGGAACCGAATCATAATGCGCCGTTAGCATCAAAGCTTTGGTGCTATTCGTACCTGGCAGCCTGCCAATGATATTCGACACTGTAGTAGCTCGAATATAATTCGGCAGCAGGTTGCCTTGTTGTAAATCAGCAGTTGAGACTGTTTGAATAATAGGCTCGACACCCAATATTTTCATCTGCGATTGAATATAGGCCATCACCTGATCATTCTCATCCGATCCTGTTGGGTGGGGAGCTTGCGCAATGGCTTTCACGTGTTTCATTGCACGTTCAGCAGAGAATTCTGTAGCTGGAGCTGATTCAGACAATGGTCTTGGTGATGAATCCTGAATAAAACTAAGTGTAATATAAAGTGCAAAGATTACGACAACGATCAATGATGGTATTTGCTTTTTTAAATTACGTTTCGTATCCTTTAGTTCAGCTTCCATCTTCGTACCCACCTTCCATCAATTTCCATATAATAATACTATCATATGAAGGGTACGATCACACTACATTAGTTTTATCTGCTTACGATTTCTTTGTTTCCTTCTCTCTTAAATCATCAAAATTCCCGATATGCGATAATAATTTACGATCCTTGATCTGCCATATTTGCTGGGCAAGTTTATTGATGAAATATCGGTCATGAGAGATTGCGAGTACTGTTCCTGAGTAATCCTCAAGCATCTCTTCAAGCGCTTCTCTTGATTCAATATCCAGATG
The DNA here is from genome assembly GCF_004344915.1 of Paenibacillus albiflavus. Taxonomy (GTDB): domain Bacteria; phylum Bacillota; class Bacilli; order Paenibacillales; family NBRC-103111; genus Paenibacillus_AM; species Paenibacillus_AM albiflavus. The sequence goes on from NZ_SKFG01000001.1 coordinate 214,895, forward strand.
ATTCGTTGGTTCGTCCAGCATCAGTAAATTCGGTTTGGCGTGCATGATTAAAGCTAGGCGCAGTCTAGTCCACTCACCGCCAGATAAATTACAGATCCCTTTGAACACATCAGCACCATAGAATAAGTATTGAGCTAATCTCCCTCGAGCAGTTCCTTCCTCCAAACCTGCTTCCTCCCGGAAATATTGCAGGACAGTTTGGTTAACCTGCGGCTTTGAATCCTGTGCTAGATAGCCAACCTGAACACGTGAACCAAGCATCACTTCACCCTCATCTGGCTTCTCCTGACCTAGAATGAGCTTAAATAATGTACTCTTACCCGTTCCGTTATCCCCTATGATGGCAACACGTTCACCATAACGAAGTAATTGCGAAGCATCTGTCAGAAGTAACCGATCTCCATACGACTTCTCTACCTCAAGAAGTGTCACTACATCTTCACCTGATCGATCACCCAGATTGAATTCGAATTCGGCAGTCTTTCTTTGCAGAATAGGTCGTTTTATCTTCTCCATACGATCAATCGCCTTCTGGATTGCAGCAGCTCTTCGGAAGAACTTATCATTACCACCAATCTTACCCCATTCTTGGTATCGCTTGATTGCTTCCTTCATCTGTTTGATCTGCTTCTGCTGATCTTGATAATCGGAGAATTGCTTCAGCAATCTCTCCTGCTTCTCCTGCTGATAACCTGAATAGTTGGTATGATAAATAGAAGCTTCACCATCTTCGACTTCAACAATCTTATTTACTACTTGATCTAAGAAATACCGGTCGTGAGATACAATCACGTAGCTGCCCTTATAATTACGCAAATAATTTTCGAGCCATTCTACAGCGGATACATCCAAATGGTTCGTTGGTTCATCAAGAAGAAGCAAGTTAGGATTCGCTAATAAAATCGAAGCAAGCCCGACTCTTGTTTTCTCCCCACCTGATAAAGATGCGAACAAACGTTGATAATGATCGGTAGGGACACTAAGTCCACTCGCAATTTGGTTTATCCGCGCCTCCATTTCATAACCGCCTGCTTGTTCGAATTGTTCTTGCAACTCAGCGTATTTCGCTAACACTTGATTTAGTTTGCTCTCATCTGCAAACACTTGTTCATCAGACATCGATGCCTCCATTACGACCATTCTGCGCTGTATGTCTCGAACCTCACCATATGCTTCCGATAAAACCTCGTAGACTGTCGTCTGCTCAGAGCGCTCAGCGGTTTGTTCTAGATAACCAATCTTCGTCATCTTACGAATGGCGATATCGCCTTGATCTTGCTTATCCATTCCGGCAATTAATTGGAGAATAGTTGTCTTACCTGTTCCATTGCGACCAATCAGGCCAATTTTATCTTCATCATTTACTTCAAGCGTCAAATCAGAAAGAACTAAGTTAGCTCCATAATATTTATGAACTTGCTGCATACTTACGATCATTGTTAACCCTCCATGGTTTATATATAGTTAGGTGTGAACGCCAAAAAGAGCCGTGGAATATTCCACGGCTCATAAGCTTTATCGATAGTTGAAGTTACGATTATCGGTCATATTGAAGCCTTTATGACTTAAATCGCTTGTTCATTTCCGTTAAAGGTTAAGGCAGGATTATTTGCACGAGTTGTAAATCGTATAGGGAATAATGGACAGACTTCTCCCGTAGTACGATTTGCATGGCAAACACAACTGATCGTATCCTCTAATTGACTCAAGCGATCGTTGACATTCTCGTAATTCATCCTACCTCACCTCCCTTAGTTCAGCACCACTGTATAATGGTTATAATTAACAATACAATATCACATCTAATTTACATTAGCAATGGGATCATTGTTTTATGCCTTAGCTAAAGCTAAATCTTTCTGCAATTGATCGATCCCTTTAACAACAATCGTAGAGGTTTTTTCAATTTGCAATAAAGTATCAAGTGCTTCTTTATGGCTTCCTTTTTGCATTTGTTGTGCAGCTGTCTTCGATAACTGATGAATTTGCGCATGCGGTTCATACAGAGCTTTGTAGGAATCAAGTGCTGCAATTGCAGCATTCGACTGATTTGAATCATACCATTGTCCAAGACGACAGCTATGAGCATCTACCACTTTGTCTGGGTCCATCTCTTGGAAGCCTAATACACTATTATAAACCCACCATTTCCACAGCAAATGATCCGTTCTGACTACACGAAGGAGCTGTGATTCACTCATATGGCCAATGAATTGCAAAGATTTATTTCGCAGATCATTCACCTTCACACTTACATCATAGATGCTGCGCCCTGTATCGTTTGCATTCGTTTTAATCTGCTCTGTTTCATTAAGTACTTCTACAATACGATTGGAGATATCATGTGTTGCTGCGGACTGCTCTTGAACTATTGCAGCAATATGCTGAGTAAAGCTGCTAATTTCACTTACCTTCGTCATAATCACATCAAGACTACTAATTGCTTCTTTCGCTTCCTCTACGCAGCTAATTAAGGAGCCTGACATTCCATCTGATTTATCGCCAACTGATCGAGCAGAAGCCTTCACTTTATCGATCATTCCTGTAATAGATTCCACTGAATGCTGTGTTTGGACAGATAATTTACGAACTTCATCTGCAACTACGGCGAATCCTTTGCCCTCTTCACCTGCACGAGCTGCCTCAATCGCTGCATTCAGTGCTAATAAATTCGTCTGTTCCGCAACTTCCCGAATGAATTTAACTACTTCGGTTACATTGTCAATTGCTTCAAATAGATGATCCAGTTTACTTCTTGTCTCTTTGAACTCCTCTACGACAGCTAAGAATCCCTTTAATGATTTATAGATAACTTGCTGCCCGAGATTTGTCTGATGAACAAGGTTCTCCGTATTCTCAGCAACTTGAACAGCATGCTCGGCAACCCGCTCTACGGATTGAGATAATTCTTCTGTTGCAAGATTGACGTTTATCGCTTCAGAAATTGTTTTATCTACTGCTACCAGCAGAGGTTTGACCTTATCGAGTTGAATTAATTCTTCAACAATCTGACTATTCGTATCGACAAAACGAAACTCATGCGCCTCTTGATAAGCTTCAAGAATTAATTGTGAATCTAGCGTCAATACGCGATTCAAGGAAAGAAGAATTGAACTTGCCTCGCTCCGATTCGTAAAAGTTTCTAGAATATAAGGCAATAAATACTCATAAATACGAACATATGAACCAATATACCACTCAGGTGATAATTGAATTCTGGCATGTACAATTCCGATCTTTATCCTCGATTGCACATATTTCTGATCAAATACAATTTGGGGAATTGAGTTTAGATACTCAACAAAAGTGTGAGACAACCGATCTATCGTGCTATGGCTTTGCATAATTTGCGCCAGATGAGGAACCTGTTTGAGTAAATCATAATGACGCTTCGTTATAGCCTCTGCATGCTTAGCGATAATATCTTGAAGCTTATTCACATTCGCCAAGTCATTCTTTGTTATTTGTAAGAAATAAAGTTTTTCTTTCAAACCATCTGACGCCGCAATATCTGTAGGTTGAATGGGATTTATAATGCTCGCAGGTGATTTTTTTAGAAGAAACACGAGTAAGACCCCCTCCTTAGTAATATACATTTTGTTCATTATAATCTATTGAAGACAAAAAAACGTCAGAATTCACCAAAATAATGACTAATAATTCGACAAATTTAGATTATTTATCAAAAAATGAAGCACATCTCTAATGAAAGAGATGTGCTTTCATATAAATAACCTATAGATAAGGACTTTCGTGCTTCGCTTTAAGCATGTTCCAGCGACGTTCAACCTCTTGCTCAAATGCGTGCAATTCCTCACTGTACTCAGGTTTGAGCATATGTCTAGTCTTACCCATCATCTTGAGCCAATCGGATAATGGAACTTTCTTATTTTTATCCTCTGGATTGTAGGTAAGTGTAGTAATTCCGTTCTCTACCTCATATAGCGGGAAGAAACAGGAGTTAACCGCTTCACCAACGATATTCGAACCATCTTGATCCTCAGATAACCAGTTCAGAGGACACGCGATCAGAATTTTACCATACACCATACCTTCGTGCTGTGCATACCATTGTGCTTTAGCAGCCTTCTTGACGAGGTCTTGAGGGAATGATTCGCTTCCGGTAAATACATATGGAATATGTGTAGCAGCCATAATTTGCGCTGTGTCTTTATGCTGGAATCTCTTTCCACCCTTGCTCTTACCAACGTTCGACGTCGATGTCCGATGTCCGATAGGCGTTGAGTAGGATTGCTGTGCACCTGTATTCATATAACCTTCGTTATCATACTCAAGAATGATCATTTTGTGGTTACGAAGCGCGGCACCAATCGATGGTCCCATTCCAATATCCATACCACCGTCACCTGTAATCATAACGAATGTGAAATCGTCCTTCAGGTTCAAATGATCAAGCTCGCCTCTACGCTTACGCTCCCAGAACATTTCAACGACACCTGATAATGTTGCAGCACCATTCTGGAACAGGTTATGAATGTACGTCGCTTTGTGAGCAGAGTATGGATAACCAGTTGTTACAACCATTGCGCAGCCTGTGTGGAATAGAGCGACGATATCGCCTTCGATCCCTTTGAAGAACAGCTCCAGACCTGAGAAAATACCGCAACCTGGACATGCACCATGACCTGGCGCAAGTCTCTTTGGCTTACCAGTAAGCGCACGTAGCGGAGGCATTTTGACATTAACCTTGCCTGTTCCCTCATCCTTCGTCGCTTTGATAAGGCCTGTGTTCAGTGACTCATATTTCATTGGGTTCAGCACACGCTTCGGAGCTTTAGTTGGGTCCCCAGGTGTGTGTCCATAGTAATCAAATGGAACTTCAACCTTCCCTGCTTTAACGGCATCGATTGCGAATTGGAACATGTTATGTCCATCTTCTGCATAGAAATCTTTACCGCCAAGACCGTAAATACGGCTGATTACCATCGTATCTTTGTTGCCATATGTGAATAATGCTGCCTTGATCTCAAGCACCATATTACCGCCATGCGCACCATAAGAATCAGCACGATCACCAACGGTTACAGCCTTAACATTCTTAAGTGCTTCAGCAATTTGCTTCGCTGGGAATGGACGGATGATGTTTGGTGCAATGGAACCAGCTTTAATGCCTTTGGCACGCAATTGATCGACTACGTCCTTGATGATTTCTGACGATGAGTTCATAAGGAACACTGCAACTTCTGCATCTTCCATACGGTATAGATCCAGAATTGGGTAGTCACGACCTGTTAATTCGAAATATTCTTTGCGAATACGATCGTACACTTCCTCTGCATTATACATCGCAACAGACTGCTGGTAACAGTTGTTGATATAGTCAGGTTCGTTCATGTATGGTCCAACTGTAATTGGATTGTCTCGATCAAGTGTATGCGGATACCCTACTGGAGGCTGCTCGCCAATGAAATCATGAACATCCTTGCGATGAGCAAAAGTCTCTACACGACGCTTCTGGTGAGATGTAAAATATCCGTCAGATGCAACGATTACCGGCAAACGAACATCTTTATCTTCAGCAAGCTTGATCGCCATAATGTTCATGTCATAAACCGCCTGAGGGTCACGACACATTAAGATCGGCCAGCCTGTATTTAATGCAAAATATAAGTCGGAGTGATCACCATGAATATCAAGCGGACCTGATACAGAGCGACATACAAGGTTCATGACCATCGGAAAACGTGTACCGGATTGAACTGGCATTTGTTCGATCATATACAAATAGCCATTCGCACTCGTCGCGTTGAACACACGACCACCAGCTGTCGAGGCACCATAGCAAATACCCGCTGAGCCATGCTCGCCGTCAGCAGGAATCAAGACGATATCATGTTGTCCATTCACTTTCATTAAATCTAGAAACTGTGCAACTTCCGTAGAAGGTGAAATTGGGAAGTAGCCCATAACATGATAATTTATTTGATGGGCAGCATATGCAGCCATTTCGTTACCTGACTCATACACCATGCGCTGCTCAACTTTACCGTCCACTAGTCCTTCTTTTTTAATATCAATTGCCAAAGTTACCCACATCCTTTACTTATCACTTGGAATTAAGGTTGAATCTATTCGATAAATACACGCAATTAATTCTGTGTAACGAGATCAAAACGATGCGGCGTGCGATGTTCTATTCCGTAGTTGCCATCCTCACGCTCGCCAGATAGAGCCTCGGTTGGACAAGCCTGGATACATTTTAAACAGCCTTTGCAGTATTGATAGTCAATTCCTTGCAGGAACATCTGTGGTTTGCCTTTCTTATCAGGCTGCTCTTCCCATACGAAGCAGAAGTCAGGACAAACCGTATCGCATTGTGCGCAGTGGATACATTTATCTTCATGAAAATGAGGCATCATACCCGCCCTGGAGATGCTCAAATCTTTTAACATACTATTACCAGGATTAATGATCATACCGCCCATAGGCTGAGTTTCATAACCAAGTACAGGTGTGTCCATTCTTACGAAGGCTGGCATTTGTTGTCCAGCAGGAAGTTCAAAAGTCTGGAACTTCACTTCGTTATAACCACGTTCAAATGTATTTAATGCAGGTTGTACGGAGCTAGGGTATTTCTTCTCAAGAGATTTGCGGATAACACCTTTCATCGCTTCTGGATCTAGGAAGCTGCACAAACGGAAGAGTCCGCCTAGCATTGCCATATTGGCACGATTCTTCTCTTCAAGTGCAATACCTGTAGCATCGACTACAGCAATTGTACCTGCGACCATTTTCATTAAATCTTTTAATTCCTCAGGAGACTTGTTAGAGTTAACGAGCACAATACTATCCTCGCTAATTCCGCTTGTAACATTGATAGTTTTGGACAATGCTTCATGAAATACACCGACAACATGTGGACGTTCAACTGGAGAAGTATCTCTAATATTCGTGTTGATATCACAGAAGCGAATATGAGCCTTAACTGGAGAACCTTTTTTCTCAGAACCATATGAAGAGAAACTAACACCATTTAGACCGACACCGACGACTCCTGCTTCTGCAAGCATTTTGCCTGCTAAGTTAGCACCGAGCCCGCCTATGGATTCGAGTCTGATTTCAAAAAAGCCTAGTTCATTCACTTTTGGTAAGGATACCATAAGACGACTCCTTTCATGATGGAATTGTAATTGTACAATATTTCCACATTGATACTATTGTTATATTCTAACCTTATTCACAAAGTCCTTTGCGATATATGCAAAAATACTAGGCAGCATAACAGAATTTTCGCCTGTACTATAACATGCAAATAAGTAGAAATAAAAAAAATTTACTTATTTAGTATATCATTTTTCCTATTTAATCTCATTAAATAATCTATTTGTAAAATCTTCTTGTGATATGATAGTAGTATATTAATAGCTTAGTGACATACATCCTTTGAGGGAGGTTCATCATGAATATCCAGAAGATACGCGACAGAGCTGAATTGGATCGCATTCTTGTGCTAATGCCTTGGTATGTCGATAAATTCATTCATCATAAACTACCTGACTTGTCCCCTTCTACTCTATTAGAATATGTTCGCGATTACGATACATTCTTGTCTTGGTTAATTGCAGAAGGTTTAAGTCAAGCTGAAGCAATCAGAGATGTTCCATTGGAAGATCTTGAGAAGCTTCATATGGAAAGCATCGACGGGTTCCGCAACTTTCTGATGACAAAAAGAGATGGACCTAATACCCGAGTTACCGTTACTCGCAAGATGTCATCTCTGCGATCGCTCTTTCATTATTTAAGCCAAATTGCGGAGGATGAGAACTTCTATCCCCTCCTGAAGCGTAACGTAATGGCAAAGGTTGAAATCAAGCGAATGAGCAAAGCCAAGGATCAAGCCTCCAAACTGGAGGGAAAGCTTCTTCAGGAGCATGAGATTCAAGAATTCGTAGATTATGTTCGAGTTGGCTATGCGTCTGATGTCGGCAATGTGAAGCAAGCTTTATATGCACATGAACTCAATAAGGTCCGCGATACTTGTATCGTCTCTCTGATTTTGCATTCTGGTCTTCGAGTTTCGGAAGTCGTGAATCTAACCATTGATGATATTGATCTGAAGAAACAAACCGTATATGTGTATCGCAAAGGGAATAACGATGGCACTTTCAAGACACGTGTCTTTTTCAGGCAGGATGCACTTTTGAATTTGCAGGAATACTTGAGCATCAGAGAAACACGCTATCTAGCTGGCAAAAAAGAAAAAGCCCTGTTCCTCACCATTCCAAATGGCAAGAAACAAGGTCAATTCATGTCCAAACGGGCCATACAGGAACTCGTTATTAAATATGCAAAACGGTTCGGCAAGCCTTATTTAAGCGTACATAAGCTTCGTCATTCTTTTGCGACGGACTATTATTTGCAGAATGACTTATATAAAACGCAAGAACAACTGGGTCATGCTTCTCCGGATACAACACAAATCTACGCACATTTAACCGATAAAACGATGTCTGATGCGATTGATAACCGTAAAGGTGACAATCATTAAAGTCATTTCATAACATCCATTACTTTGCTTTCAAATACATCCAGATGAGTGGCAAGAGCTGTGTTTGCTTTGCTCCTCATATAGGTGAGTAAGGTTTTGAGGATGATCATTCTTGGTTTATCCATGGTGATCTCCTCTTTCAATGCATCTAAACAATCAGCTATCTCGTTTCGTGCCTCTGTCTCCGAAACATTCTCTTCTATTATTACCCTAAAATCCGTTATCTCGTCCACAAGTGTGCGAGTATTCTGCTCAAATGTTTCTTTCCCCCTGGCCATAAAATGCTGCATACTCTGCATCGTAAATACCGGTTTTTGCTGAGCTGAGATCATGCCTGTGATGATGTCGTCTAGCCTTGCAACTAACGAGTGCGAGATTTGCTGTAAATCTAAATCCATCTGATATACCAACAGAAAGAATAAATACTCATTCATCATTGCATTGAGATAAACGCTTCCTTCAATGGCATATAGCCTGGCTTCTTCTCCATAGATATCCAGGATTTGTTTGTACACCCAGTACAATGAATAGGCACGTATACTAAAGAAGAACTCCCGCATTTCATCGTTAACCTGCATCGTATGTTCATTTAAGAGCATGAGAATGATATCTCGAGATTCCGTCAAATGATTGAATTGCGTATGCAATTGCTTGAATAGCCTCTCTTTGGGAGAGAGGCTATGGTCTTGTGCAACAGTTGTAAGCTGGCTTACTATACTGACATAGTAATGACGAAAGGTCGATAAAAGCAAATCTTCTTTGGACTTAAAATAAAAGTATAGCGAGCCTTTGGCAATACCTGCTGTGTCGGCAATTTCTTGTATGGAAGTAGCATGAAAGCCTTTATGTGCAAAACATTTGACAGCTGCCTCAATTATTTGCAGTCGCTTATCCACCACAATCGTCACTTCCTTCTAAATATCTGCATCCCTGTTCTTCTTACGGAACTTCATTAAGAACTCATACACGATCGGTACAATCACAAGGGTTAATAGTGTTGAGCTGGTTAAACCACCGATTACCGTAACACCTAATCCACGAGAAATAATACCTGCTCCTTCAAATCCAAGAGCTAGCGGTAGAAGTGCACCAATTGTCGCAAGTGCCGTCATCAAGATCGGACGCAGACGCGTACCCCCTGCTTCAAGCAATGCTTCTCTCGTCGATAAGCCTTCTTTCTCTTTGTGAATAACACGATCCAGTAAGACGATTGCATTCGTGACGACGATACCAATCAGCATCAGTGCACCCATTAATGCGGATACACTAAGTGTTTCTCCTGCAAAGTATAGAGCAACCAAAGCACCGATGATCGTAAACGGCAGCGAGAACAAGATCGCAAATGGAGCTAACGCGCCATGGAATGTAATGACAAGAACTAGATATACGATCGCAATCGCTGCTGCCATAGCTAGACCAAGCTGTGTAAACGTATCATTAATCTGTTCTGTTACACCGCCAAATTTAACATCTACAGTTGGTGGAAGTGTAAGTTCATTTATTTGCTTCTCTAAATCACTGGATGCTTTGCTTATATCGCTAATCGTAATATCCGCTTTGATATTTGCATTCATCCGATCATCTTTACGCGTAATTGTATTCGGGGATTTCCCTTCTCGAACCTGAACGACATCTTTAAGAGCTACCTCCATACCTAATGGAGATTGAATTGTAGTATTCTCAATATCCTGAATGGAGTTATATTCTTGCTTATCCACGTTAATATATACATCATATTCCTTGCCATCAACATGAACCTTCGTTAGTACTGGACGTTCACGAACTGGGCTTAGCTTCATTGCAATCTGGCCCGCTGTTAGCCCTAGCTTGCTCAATTTGGCCTGATCGGCCACTAACGTATATTGTCCATAGGTTTCTGACAAGCTTGTAGTGACATTCTCAAAATTTGTGTTTGTCTTCATTAATTCTTGAATCTGTTGAACGACAGGCTCAATTTCCTCTAATGAATCACCAAATACGGTTAATGTTAGACCGCTGCCTCCGATCCCTCCACCCATATCCATTAGCTTCCATTCGCCATGAGTCGAGCTTAAGTCATTCAATCCTTTGACTAATTCCTTCTTCTCATTGTCAAAACCCTTAAAGCTGTTCTCATATTGGACATAGAACAGAGCCGATTTCGATGAACCTGGCATCATCGGATTGCTGCCGCCAACCGAATACTGCATGTTCTGAATACCTGTGCGATCAAGCACAAACTTCTCAGCATCACTTGTTGTAGCTTTAACATCATCAAGCAGTTCACCAGGAGCAGGACTGTACGTAACCATCGCGTATTTATCTTCTTCCTGCGGTAAGAAGCTCACACCAATTACTTTAACGAGGAACATACTTCCAACTAGTAGAAGGACAGCAGCGCCAAAAGTAATCAGTTTATGATTCAGCGTCCAATTCAAAATCTTTTTATATCCACTTGCAAGTTTACCTGGCTTCTCTTCATGTGTATGTGGATTTTTAATCCCCTTACGGAACATCATATGAGCGAGCATCGGTACAATCGTAATCGCAACGACAAGAGAAGCAAGTAGTGCGAATACCATCGTAAGCGCAAATGGCATGAACAACTCGCCAACCATCCCACTTACAAGTCCGAGCGGCAAGAATACAGCAAGCGTCACAATAGTTGATGACATAATCGGTGTAAACATCTCTTTGGTTGCTTCAAGGATCAATTCTTTGCCTTTAAGCTTCTCATTCTTAAGAGACATCCGTCTATAAATATTCTCAATAACGACAATCGAGTCATCGACAACCCGACCAATCGCAACCGTCATCGCACCTAAGCTCATCATATTAAGGGTAATATCCATCTGTTTAAGGACTAGAACCCCGATCAATAAAGATAACGGAATAGATACGATCGAAATAATCGTTGTACGTATGTTTCGCAAGAATAACAAGATCACAACAACGGCGAATAAGGCACCAAAAATAGCCTTGCTAAACATCGTATTAACGGAATCCTCAATTGGCTTGCCTTGATCCATCATAACAGTCACATGCATGCCGGGATTTTCTTTCTCGATTGTCTTGATTTGATCCTTGACTTTATTAACGACATCAACTGTGTTGGCATCAGCGCCTTTAACAACCGAGATACTTACGGATTCTTTCCCATTCGTTCTCGAGATGGATTCCGCTTTACCAATCATTTGTAAATCAGCTATGTCCTTCAAATGTACTGTCGGGATCCCTGGGATAGCCACCATTCCGCTCGGCGCCCCTGCAGGCTGTCCAGTTGGCATTCCTTGCGGCATTTGACCACCAGCAGAACCTAATCCTTGTCCCTGTCCTTGACCTGCAGAAGACGGAATGACAGGGATTTCTATATTCTGTAAATCTTCTAAAGAAACAATATTACCGTCTACGACTACCGTTTTGGATGACTTCTCCAATTCAAATAGCCCCAAAGGTACTTTTAAAGCTGATCCTTGTACAATCCCTTTAACGGTATCTTCACTTAATCCAAGTTCCTTCATTTTATCTTTCTTAAAGGTTAGCTGCACTTCACGCAAGTATTGTCCAGCGATTGATACATTATCTACGCCTTCCAAGCCTTCCATATCAGGCTTAATACGCGTCTCAATGAGCTTCGTTAGTTCTTCCAGCGAGTGTTTGTCATCTGCAACACTCAGTGAAATAACTGGAAATGCATTCAAGCTGATTCGAGAAACAGTTGGTTTCTGCACACCTGTTGGAAAGGTAACACTGGTGACAGCTTCCCTTGCATCACTGGCGGCTTTATCCATATCCTGCTTGTAGTCGTATTCAACAATAATGGAAGATACGTTCTCCATAGATGTCGAGGTAACCGACTTAACACCTTTTAAATTTTTGACCCGTTGTTCAAGTGGCTTCGTAACTTTCTCCACCACTTCCTCAGGTGCTGCTGCAGGGTAGATCGTTGTCATCTGAAGAATTGGAATTTCCAGATTAGGCAAGGTCTCCTGCTTCATGTTCATCCCTGCGTAAAGACCCGATACAACCACAATAATGGTCATGATCCACAAGGCGAACTTGTTGTTCAATGAAAAACGAATAATTCCCTTCAAGCCCTTCACTCCTCTATTTATAAATACAACATGAACCATTGACCCATCAGTCAACTTAGTTTCAAGTATATCTGATACCATTTTCTTTTTCAAAAATTTGAGACTCGAACAATCGGTCAAATGAGGATTAGTCACAAATTTGTAACTTCTACGATTTTATCCATACCAAAAAATAAGACTACCCCTCAATTTTGATAAAATTAAGAGATAGTCTCTGGTCATGCTCTAAATCTGATGTTGGTTACGAATGTGAGCTAGAAGTCTGTCTGAGCTCTTGTTGATCATGTCGTATACTTCTTCAAAATTACCTGTAAAATAAGGATCGGGTACATCCTTTACCGTACTCTCAGGCAAGAAATCAAGCATTTTATAAATATTCGCCTTGTTCAATTCACCCTGCTGTACAAAGCTTTGCAAATTCGTGACATTAGAAGCATCCATTGCAATGATATAATCGAAGTCTGAGAAATCTCGACTGTTTACTTGCCTTGCAAACAATCCTTGATCATCGATTCCATGATGGCTTAGCATGCCTAATGTACCTTTATGCGGCTTATCGCCTATATGCCAATCCCCTGTACCCGCTGAATCTACTTGAATCTGACCTTCTAATCCAGCTTCTATCACTTTATGGCGAAATACAGCCTCTCCCATCGGAGAGCGACAAATATTACCCAAACAAACGAATAACACTTTAATCATGATCTAATTGCTCCTCCTTTCAGCTTACCTCACTTCTTCTCTCTTCACAGAATCAAGCTGATTCTCATGCCTAGGCATCCATAACACAGCAAGTAACCCTGCAATTGCCGCTCCACAAATGAAAATAAATACACTATGTAGACTTGAAGCTAGTATATTATGCATCTGACTCAGTTGGTCCGAAGGTAGCAGTACAGCTTCTTTGGGATCAAGCAGCTTATTGATCTCATTGAAGTCAAAAGTCCTGCCACTGTTAGAAGCTGACAATGAAGCAATTTCTTTGTTCATCCATGTACCAAATATCGCAATCCCGATCGTTTGACCCAGTGTTCGAGTGAAGGTTGCCAAACCTGTAGAAGCACCTCGGATTTCCCAACCGACTGAAGATTGTACGATTACCGTGAACACTGTCATTGATAAGCCAAAGCCAATTCCTCCAATGAACATTAAGCCGATAAAGTACCAGTAAGATGTATCCGTATCTGCAAGAAGCAAGATGAAGCAAGCTATTGTAATGAACCCGCAGCCCATTAAAGCAAAAATCTTTGTTCCATGCTTAACGAGTAGCTTGCCGCTTACTACAGACCCGATCAACCAACCGATTGACATTGGTGAAAGCGTTAATCCTGCAAAAGTTGCCCCCTTGCCCATAACCCCCTGCACCCACATCGGTAAATAGGTGCTTAACGCAATACTGACTGCACTAATAAAGAAGCCAGAAGCATTTGAAACCGTAATATCACGTATTTTGAACAGTTTCAGAGGAATCATCGGATCTTCTGCACGAAGCTCAATGATATAGAATGCGATTGAAAAAACGATAAAAATCCCAAATAGGCCAAGTATGAGTGGTGAGGTCCATGCATACTCTCCTCCACCTGAAATGACAGCGAACAGAAAAGCAGTCATAGCAATTGAGAATGTAATAGCCCCGGCATAATCGATTTTTTTATTGGTTTCATTGACACTTTCCTTCAAGAACATCCAAATCAAAGCAATCGAGACGATACCAAACGGTAAGTTAAAGTAGAAAATCCAACGCCAAGATAAGGAATCCACAAAAAAACCGCCAACAAGCGGACCAACTAAAGCCGCTATTCCCCAAATAGATGAGAATATCCCTTGCATTTGACCACGCTTCTCGTAAGGATATACATCCCCAATAATGGTGAATGTAACAGGCAGCAACGCACCAGCCCCTATACCTTGCAGAGCACGGAACCAAATGAGCGAAGTCATGGAACCAGCCAGACCACATAACATAGATCCGATAAGGAATAAGACCGATCCTGCGATGAATATTTTCTTTCTTCCATATAAATCAGCTAATTTACCAAATATCGGAGTGGTAATTGCTGATGTTAACAAATAGATCGCAAAAACCCAGGAAATGAGTTCAAGTCCACCTAATTCGCCAACAATTGTAGGCATTGCCGTACTTACAACCGTGACCTCAATAGCTGCTAAAAAAGTGGCGACTAGTAGCGCTAATGTAATATTTCTTCGATTGGTATACAACTCATCACCCCCATGTTGAATATCTTAACATACCAACCATTAATGTATTATGAACATTTCTATCTGTCAAATCATTCAAATTACCAAAACTTCTTGTCCTTAGTTGGAAAGTTTAGGCGAAAAAGGATAAACGCCGAATCGAGATCTACCCGTAATACATATATTGTGTTGAACAGTCAAAATGTACCCACATTATTAATGGCAACTTGGGCTATCTACACTTCACCAAGTCATTCCCAGCTTCATAGGATAAAGAAATTATGCGTTGGTCGGTGCTGGAGGGATCATGGAATGAAAAGGACAAAGGTATCAGTAACTGTTTTACCATCTGGCAACCATAATGAAATGACAATCGTGATTGATAGTCGTCTAATTAAGCAGCATAAAATTGCATTAGATGCACCTATTACATTTCGTTATGGTGCTGCTCATAGAGAAGTTAGAATCGTAAGTACTTCTCGAAGCAATCGAAGTTCCAAAAACTCGAGTATCAGACTTCATCCCCAGTTGGCAAATTCACTTAGTATTCAAGGGAATGAGAAACTCACCTTATCCTATAAACAAGAATCAAAGACCCTAACCATAGGACCATTAATTGGTGTGATTCTTCGCAAAATACATGACAAAAATCCAGACCAACTATTCGGTAATCAATCCTCCTTTTGTACCGAAATGTCTGAGGCATGCAAGCGCTATGGTGCAAGTGTATTCTTTTTTTCACAAGATGGTATACAGAATAATCACCATTCAGTTGGCGGCTGGATCCTAAATGGTCGGAATTGGGTACATCAAACATTCCCAACACCCAATATAATCTATAATCGGCTGACATCGCGAGTAATCGAGAGTAGCGCTAAAGTTCAGCAATTTATGAAGGATGTCAAACATCATCACGGCACCCATATTTTTAATGAAAAATATTTAAGCAAACATGAAGTATTTGACGCACTTAAACATAGTTCGAATGTGAAATCGTATCTTCCTGAGTCCTATTTATTACGTAACTCCAAAACCCTGCAAAATATGCTGAACAAATATGCTGTTGTATTCTTAAAGCCTGTCAAAGGCTCGTTAGGTCGAGGAATCGTCCGCATCAAGAGAGAGAGCGATGGCAGCTATCGTGCAGATAATACCGTCGTGAATCGCCTTCACAGAAAGACTCATTCAAATTATTCTAAACTTGCCAATAGCTTAAGAAGTAAAATCAAATCACATTCGTATCAAATCCAGCAAGGCATTGATATTATGACTGTAAACGGAAGACCTGTTGATTTCAGAGCGCTTGTACAGCGCGGATCTACAGGTAATTGGGGGGCTACTTCTATCGTTGCTAGAATTGCAGGTAGTCAGACCTTTGTATCCAATCTAGCTCGCGGAGGAACACTTACCACGATCAATGGTGCACTCGAAAGATCCAATCTAGCCTCTCACCATCACTCCGCAATTTCATCCAATCTTCGCAGCTGTGCTGTAACTATTGCGCAAGGAATCGAGGAGCAGATTCCATTTCATTTTGCCGAATTAGGTATAGATCTAGCAGTTGATGTGCATGGAAAAGTATGGTTAATTGAAGTGAATTCCAAACCATCCAAAGAAGACAATTCGCCTCTACAGATTGGTAAAATTAGACCTTCTGTAAGACAAATCATCAAATACTCCTTATTCCTCACCAAATAAACGATAATGAAGAACAGGCTGAGGGGAATATCCCCTCAGCCTGCTCCATTTGCACCTGATTTCCTCTGATTCGCTAAGTGAATAGCATATTGCAGCGGACGACGGCATGCTGTTCGATATAAATCCATCCGATCTATTCCTTTGAAAATATCCCTGCCAGGCTTAGGATTTACTTCGATTAGCCATACCCTGCCATCCGTGTCGATTCCAATATCAAGACCGAATTCCATCATGCTGCCAAAATGCCTTTCAATGGTTCGGACAACCTGATAGGCCAGTTCAAAGCATTCTTCACGGATCTCTTCCATCTTCTCTTGCCCGAATCGCTTGCTAATCATTTTCTCAAATTCTGCTGCTCTTCCACCTCCGTGGAGATTAGAAGTTGAGGAATTCTTAGGTCCAATCCGGATCCCATAGCCAGTTATCGTCCATACTCCTTTACTGTCTTTTTGGATCAGCAAACGCATATCGGATACATGGTTAGGGATTAGCTCTAGATCTAGACCCTTCTGAATCATGAAGATGCCATTGCGAATTTTTTCTTGATTCACCCAGCGATTTAATGCCTGTGTTAATAATTGTTCATTCGCATAATGAGCCGACATCTTAGCTAAACGTCGAGTTCGTGCGATCACTGAGAAACCTTTTGATTTATTTAATGTCGTTAACTTAATGATGCTTCTTCCGCCTGTTCCATTCCCTGGCTTAATATACAAAATGGGATGCTTAGACAACATTTGACGCAAGTGATCTCTACTATATTCAACTGTTTCAGGCATCCATTTCCGTAGTGACTCCGTCTCCATAAATAACCGAGTCGCATTCCATTTATTCGTATATTTATTATTGGCATACACGAAAAGTTTGGAATTCCGTACTTTCTTATATTGCGGATTCCCATTGCGACAGCGATCGATTACGATATCTGGCCAAGGGTACAGTTTACTACGAAATCCACTTCCTTCAGTTTTGGGAACGTATCCTCTTATTGTTTGCTTCGACTGTACAATATCACTAGCAGAGAATAAAAACACAGTGGCTCCCAAATCCTGTCCTTCACGAACTAATTGACGCAAATATCGAGATTCTTTAAAACTTGAACCTTGTCTCCAGGTTAATATGCCAATAATTGGCTTTGGCTGCATATAAGTAACACCCTCTGTCATCCGTGGTTTATACGATAGATATTTGTCTCTACTATTGTATTCCTCTGTAACAGAGCGGTTACGTATACCGCAAAATAATCCGCCCTACAATTTAAAGCTAATCTTGTACAAACTTAGACTAGTCTTAATCGCTTCATCCGATTTAGCCTGAATGCTACCTTGATAAACGATCTTTCCCGTATTTAAATCTATAGCATTGACCACAGGCATTTGTGTAAATCCAGTCGTATTGGAACTTCCTAATACGTATGCCCGATCATCCTTAACGGTTACAGAATAAATTCCACCAACTGTAAGACGCAGATCTTTCAAGCTTAATGTGAATTCACCCAACATTTTCTTCTCAGCTATTTGATAACGAACGATCTGCAAATCATGATTCCCAATAACCTTAGTAAGAGTAATAACATCACCAGTCAGTGCCGAGTATAGTTCTGAATCCATATTGCTGCTTAGCATTTCATTTAATTGATCATTCTCAATTTGTTCTAACTTATCATTATTCAAATCATAAGCAACCAGCTCTTTGTGCGATACAGTTTTAGTATCGTTATTGTCGTAGAAATATCTTTGAAAAATAACATTACGATTATGTTTCAAAGAATCCTGTTCATAACGTCCACCAATAAGAAGTCCCAAATTTGTATCTTCCATTTCATCTGGATTCATTATTTTATCTTGCAGCAAACTCTTCTGATCCAGACTAAAACGATACAAATGCAACTCATAAGAAGATTTGTAAGGCTCCCATGTAATCACATTAATCGCCTGTGCTTCGAGCCATACATAATCAATCCCACAATAACCATTACCCCCCCTAATTTTTTTAGGTACGATAACTTGGAATGAAGAGTTGTCTTTGCTTTCTTTATCGTAAAGGGATACCTTAAAAATCAATTTCTGATCACCTGGATTCTCTGTAGATCTTATGTCTAGACCCACATGTCCGATCATCTGTTCATTCTCGGTAAAATTATCTATTCCCCGTATCCCTCTCAAGAATGACGAATGATCCTGTGCAAGTTGATTAAGTGTTGGACTGTCATACGCCAATCGGTCTAATGAACGAAAGAAGGAACCTGACTCATAACTGCTTCCTCCCAAATCTATTGAAATGGGATCACTCTTATATCGACCATCAACAATAATATTGGCAGCTTCCTGTTTATCGCCGCTAAGCGTCTGAATATAATAATCTGGTTTCGGACCATCCGCACCTATATAATATACGCCTATACTAAGTACCATAACTGCAATGAAGGCAGTTGTTTTCCAATAACGCATCATACTTCTGCACCTCCCTATACACTTATTCTCTTACGAAGTAAATACGAACTTAACCATAGCGATATGGCAATGAGCAGTACACGAATAATAATTTCAATGATAAACACTTCAATATTGAACCAATACTTTGGGTAAAGAAGTATATTAATAATTTGCGGCAACCAAAGGATACCAAGCAGAACCACTGCATACCCAATACCTGCAATGATTCCTTTCCACCTAAAGCTTCGCTCTAGCATGATGATTGTAAATATAGCTACGATAAACATAGCGCCAGTTCCATAATGATATAAGAATTGAATAAAATATTTGGGTAGTAAGAGGCTTAATATGAAGTCAGACCTAATCAAGTCTACCAGTGCCATCTTTTCTAAGAATTTAATTGGCACTATCATGTTAAACAGCATATTTTGAAGTGCTAGGAGCACGATTTGCAATGCGACGAGTCCAAAAACGAAAACCATGATTGCTGTAACTTTAGCCATATAAATATTCATTCTTGAAGTAGGAAGCATCAATAACCGATAGGCAAAAGTGTTCTTTCCCCACCATTCTCTATACCAGATAAAGAACACATAGAGGACTAATACTGAAACACTTATTAAAATCGGTCCCCCGAACCATAACGAGTTTTTGAATACATTTATTTGAATGGGTGGGATCATTTCCACGGGAATGGCATTCTCTTTGACCATCTTATTGGCGCTAAACACGCTATATAGAGTAGTAAAGAATAGTCCTGCGAACTGCACAACAATAGTCAATGAACATAGAGCCAAATAAATTTTACCAAATCGACTAATCTCCCACTCGAGAAGCTTCATAAAACGGTTCATGACTGATACACCTCTCTCATGACATCAATAACGGATTTGCCTTCTTCCATGCGAATATCTTCCGTGTAGAATTCCTTCACAACTCTACCCTCATCCAACATAACGACCTTATCAATCAGATGTTCAATATCATGGATTTCATGCGTAGTCATAATGACTCCACGGTCTTCAATTAGATGGTTCGTAAACACACTAGCAATTTGCTCACGACTAAACATATCAATTCCGGAGAACGGCTCATCCATTAGGACATAATCGGTATCAAGCGCTAAACCGAATAATAAGTTGGCCTTAGCTGCATTTCCTTTAGACAAGTTGCCTATTCGATCCTCCAATTTAAGCTTGAAAATATCAAGCATTTCAGCGGCACGCTGCGGATTCCAACTTATGTAAAAATCCTGCATGAACTGCATTGCTTGTCCAATTTTCATGTTTGGAGGCATCGTGATCGTGTCAGGGATGAATGACACCTTCTCATACAAATGTTTATCGATAGACCTTCCATCAACAAGAATTTGCCCATTAAATAAGGGAATGAGACCCATGATTGCCTTCATGATCGTTGACTTCCCTACACCATTAATTCCGACGAGACATGTGATCTGACCTTTTTCAGCTGTGAAGGATACTTCGTCCAACACTCTAGTTCTGTTATATTTTTTCGTTATGGATTTAACTTCAATCATTCTCTTGCCTCCTGTCCCTTAGCCCGCTCCAATTCGTATTGCGTTTTGACAAGTCCGAGCAATTCATCAACAGGTACTGCAATTTTCATGACTGATCCAACAAATACATTAACCGCTTCTTGCAGAAGCTCATGTCGAATGGATTGAAGAACGGCTTCATCCGTCGTAATTCTGCTTGGCGAATTGCCTGCTGTCGTGATCAATTTCTGTTCCTCCATTTCTTTGTATGCTCGTTGGGCTGTATTCGGATTAATTTGGAGCTTACTGGCAAGCTCCCTCCGGGAAGGTATCTCCTGTCCACTTGCTAATCTTCCTGTTGCGATCTCTTCCTTAAAATATCGAACAACCTGCAAGTACACGGGGTCGCGATTATTAAAAGCTATATTCATCGGCCCATCTCCTATTGTGGTTTTCTTATAAAGGGTGCTGCTCCGCCCAATTACAAGTGTATGTACTAAGTGGTTCATACACTATATGTGTACTATATCCTTAATACACTTTGCTTGTCAATATCATAATATAAAAAAAGCCTTGACTCCAAAGAATCAAGACTTTTTTTGCGCAAATGGATAAAAAATGATCCCCCCGCCAACGAGGATAATTCCTGAGAGGAAGGTAACCAAATTAGACGTTCCTGCAACGATCATCCAGACGGCGTACGATGTTGCGGCAATGGCAATAATCGCATCAACTAGTCGTTGTCTCCCCTGTCCTAGATACGTATCTCCAGTTGCAATCATTTTTAATTGATAAATAGAGGCAATAATGTATGGAATAAGAACGGCTAGTACAGCAATCGTTGTTACGTATTCAAAAGCATCCGTTAATGAGCTTGAAAGTGTAGATAGAAGCAAGGTTTGTGTGATCAAATTGGTGATAATTAAAGAATTGATCGGTGCACCATGTTTATTTGTTTTGGTAAAGATCGAGATAAACATATGTCCTCGCGATGCTTGGAACGGAACTTCCGCACTTAACAGAATCCAACCAAGTGCACTACCGATCAAGGAGATAAGCCCCAGACCAGCCATTACATAGCTTCCTGATGGACCAATTACAACAGATAGCGCATCTACAAGCGGCTTATGAGATGCCATCAATTGATCCTGCGTTAATACACCCATCGCTAATATAGAAATACATAAATAAATCGTTAATGCCATGCTTAAGCCGATGATTGTCGCTTTCTTGATATCGGTTTTCTTGCGAGCACGTGAAGAGAAAACAACTGCAGATTCTACTCCGACAAATGCCCATAGGGTGGTCATTGCAGCCAAACTTACTTGACTAAGAAATGGAATTGGCTCCCCTATTGAATCCAGCTTTTCAGGCATAAGCGGTACAATGTTTGCTTTCTCAAAAGCCCACAGTCCAATCACGATAAAGATCGCAAAGCCAAGAACCTTGGCAATCGTCGCAGCCAAATTCAGCTTGCCTGCTCCTTCAATACCACGAATAATGATCATATGATTAATCCATAAGAATGAGGAACAAATGATAAACGTTAGTAAATTACCGAGCTTAATGGTGAGGCCAAGGATGGTGACTAGCTCGTATTGACTTGTCATCATTGGGAAAAATGTAGATAAATAGCTCGCAAAAGTCGTAACAATTGCAACATTACCTGAAATGTTGGATATCCAATAGCCCCATGTTGCCAAGAAACCAGTTACGTGCGACCTTCTGGTACCCTCTTTAAATAATCCTTTTGCATACATTTGGGGACCACCTGTAAGTTCAGGCTTCCGAATAGCTAAATTCCCAAATACTAGGGCGATTAACATAACGCCAAATCCAGTCAGGAGCCAAGCTAGGATAACTCCTACAGGGTTAGCTGCTTTTGCAAGTGTACTTGGGAGCATGAATAGACCTGAGCCTACCATGTTGCCAACAACGAGTCCAATTAAAAGCCACAAGCCCAGTTTGTTGTCTTTCATGATGTAAAGTTGCTCCTCCTGTTGTGACTTTATTCTTCATAATGCCGTACATATTATATTAGACACAAATTTTACTATACATTAGACGCAATAGTTGAAGCAAGAAGAATCCATGTATTCTTTACTTTGTATAATTTAACAATTATAAATATCTTATTGACAGTTCATTTCTTAGCGACGTATACTGTTAACACAAATTAAATATAATCTTTCTTATCAAGAGTGGCGGAGGGACAAGGCCCGACGAAGCCCGGCAACCGATTGGAAGAGATGATGGATATGAATCCTCTTCTTTCAATGACATGGTGCTAAATCCTTCAAAATATGCGTCCAGCATGTTTTGGCAGATGAGAAGTGGATGATACTATAAATAATCAACCCTTTTACTTCTGTGAAAGGGTTTTTTAATTTGTTTCTTCTTGTTCTAATACCTATACCAAAGAAGGTGACTGCATGATTCTACTTGAAGGAATCACGAAAAAATATGTGGATCCCAAATCCAAAACACAAGAAACGGTCGCACTCCGCGGCATCGATCTTCAAATTAAGCAAGGTGAAATCTTCGGCATGATAGGTCATTCTGGAGCAGGCAAAAGTACATTGCTGCGAATGATCAACCTACTCGAACGTCCTACCACTGGGAAAGTCATCATAAATGATGTTGATCTAACATCACTCAGTCATAAGGAGCTGCAGGATAAACGCAGGAAGATCGGGATGATTTTTCAGCATTTCAATCTCCTCTCTTCTGCTACAGTTGAACAGAACATTGCATTTCCGTTAAAGCTTAAGAAGCATTCAATGGATGAAATTAATCGCAAGGTGGAAGAACTAGTTAAACTTGTCGGACTTGAAGATCATCGAACTAAATATCCATCACAGTTATCTGGCGGTCAGAAACAACGTGTAGGTATCGCAAGAGCACTTGCTGCCGATCCTGATATCTTACTCTGTGATGAAGCAACATCCGCACTTGATCCGCAGACTACAAACTCGATTCTTCAGCTATTGCTTGAAATTAATCGGACTCTTGGCATTACCATCGTGCTCATCACACATGAGATGCAAGTCATTCGCTCGATCTGTGACCGTGTTGCAGTCATAAATTCAGGTGAGATCGTCGAGCTTGGCAATGTTGTTGACGTATTCCTACATCCAATGCATCAAGTAACAAAGCAATTCATTCAGGAAATAGCAGATGCAGATGATCATTCATCCTTCTTAAAAGGAACAGAATTGCCTAATGAGCTTGTTAGAATCACGTTCTTGGGCGAGCAAACCTACTACCCTATTTTATCGGAAACGGTCCAAGCAACAGGTGTTACTTTCGCCATTATGCAAGGTACGATATCCAAAATGAAAGATACACCCTATGGTCAACTGCTAGTCACCTTCCAAGGTGATCAACTGGCCATTAAAGATACACTTACACAGCTTCAAAACCGCGGTCTGCATGTGGAGGTGATAGCATGTTAAGCTCCATTAACTGGTCTGATATCGGAACAGCAACGGTCGATACACTAATCATGTTAGTGTTCTCATCCATCTTTACCTTCATCATCGGATTACCGATTGGCGTCCTCCTATTCTGGACTTCCAACAAACAAGGATGGTCGAAAGCGATCTATCGAATCGTATCTTTCATTATTAACATTCTGCGTTCGGTTCCGTTCATCATTTTGATGATCGCTGTTATTCCAATAACAAGACAACTCGTTGGCACAACGATCGGTCTTCAGGCTGCAATTCCTCCACTCGTTTTTGCAGCTACACCTTTCTTTGCAAGGCTCGTCGAAACTTCGCTACGCGAAGTTGATCGCGGAGTCATTGAAGCCGCGCAAGCCATGGGTGCTACGACGATGCAGATCATATTCCGCGTCCTCTTGCCAGAAGCCAAACCTGGGCTATGGGCAGGCATTACGATCACGACAGTAACACTTGTATCTTACACGGCGATGTCTGGCTTTATTGGCGGCGGCGGATTGGGTGATCTAGCTATCCGTTATGGATACCAACGATTTGATACAACAGTCATGATTGTAACGATCATTATCCTTGTTGTACTGGTACAGCTATTACAAATGACAGGCGATAAGCTTGTTGCACGCTATACCAAAAAATAAAAAAATTATATTTTAGGAGAGAAACACGATGAAAAAAATACTACTTGCACTATTCGCATCATCCCTTTTACTATTTGCTTCTGCTTGCGGCAGCAGCAGCAAAGAAGGAACTATTACAATTGGCGCAACGGCAGTCCCGCATGCTGAAATTCTGAATTTTATTAAACCGATACTTAAAGAGCAAGGTGTTGATTTAGTCGTCAAAGAATTCTCCGATTACGCAATAATTAACAGCCAATTGTTCGAGAAGAATCTGGATGCTGACTTCTTCCAGCACAAACCATACCTTGACGCTCAAAATAGAGAGAAAAAAATGGACCTGGTATCTGTAGCAAACGTCCATATTGAACCATTCGGTGCCTACTCCAAAAAGATTAATGACCTGAAGGATTTGAAAGATGGTTCAACAGTTGCGATTCCAAACGATCCCACAAACGGAGGACGCGCCCTTCTTCTACTTGAGAAGCAAGGATTAATTAAATTGAAATCAGATGCAGGAATTGAAGCAACACCGAATGATATCGTTCAAAACGATAAAAAGCTTGTCATCAAGGAGCTCGATGCAGGAATGCTGCCAAGATCCCTGGATGATGTTGAGCTTGCTTTGATCAATACGAACTACGCAATGCAAGCAGGACTAAATCCTCTTACAGATTCGCTTTTCATTGAAGATAAAGATAGCCCATATGCGAACATCCTTGCAGCCCGCCCTGACAATAAGGACTCTGAAGCGATCCAGAAGGTAGTTACTGCATTAAATTCACCAGAAGTGAAGAAGTTTATCGAAGATAATTACCATGGTTCTATCCTGCCAGCGTTCTAATTAAACAGTAATAAAACCTCGTATAGATTTCTGATAAGTCGTCAGAAATTTATCGAGGTTTTTTCTTGTAAACATCTTCCAATACGAACAAATGTTTGATATAATAAAACCAAACAAATGTTCTTATGAGGAGGTTTTATTGATGAAAGCATGCAATCATTTTCGATTTATGGATGAGGGGAATGAGTACGGCTGGAACGACCTTACTTTCAAGTTTTATCCGGATGGACATGTTGTGATTATGGATAATGAGACAAGCAATCTTGTTAATCCTAAGCAGCTTAAAGGCAAGGCACTCGACTTCTATATCCGTAAACGCATCTATCTCATTAAGACCAATCTACAAGAACAACAGCTCAAGTACGCCAATTAAGCTTGTCTGTAGCAATCGCAGCTTGTTATATGATCATTAACTATCCCTACGGCTTGCATGAACGAATACATAATTGTTGTGCCAACAAAGCTAAATCCACGTTTCTTCAGATCTTTACTAATCTTATCGGATAGTGGAGTCGAGACTGGGACTTCCTTAAGGGATTGCCAAGCATTCTGGATGGGCTGATGATCGACAAAGCTCCATATATAGTGATCGAAAGAGCCGAAAGTTTCTTGAATGCGAATGAATGCCTGTGCATTTTGAATTGTGGCACGAATCTTTAGACGATTGCGCACGATGCCTGTATTTTGCAGCAGTTCATTATATTTTGCCTCATCATAGCCTGCTACTTTATTTACGTCGAACTGATCCATAGCCTCTCTATAATTCTCACGTTTCTTAAGTATGGTATACCAGCTAAGACCTGCTTGAGCTCCTTCTAGTATTATCATCTCGAACAATTTACGATCATCATGAACGGGAACTCCCCATTCATTATCATGATAATCTAGATACAAGGGATCATCATTTACCCAACCGCATCTATTCAACATTACAATCATCACCCTTCGTCACAATAAGATTATGATTATAGAACCATATGTTCGTATTTTAACTTAAGGATGCTGCTGTTGTCGATTTCTTTTTTTGCCCAATCATTCTGACGATTATGCCTTGACTTGGTGAGAATAACACTGCTAACACAAATAGAATACCCGCAACGGACATCATGCTACCAGCAATAGAAGCATCTAGAATATAGGCTGTATAATAGCCCAGAACTGAACTTAGAACACTGATAATCATGCTAATCCCGATCATAGCCCCTAGTCGTTCAGTCAATAAATAGGCAGTTGAAGCAGGAACAATCAGCATGCCGACTACAAGAATAGCACCTACACTTTCAAACGATGCAACCGTCGTTAGTGAAACCAGTCCCATTAAAACATAATGGAACAGAACTACGGGAATGCCTACTGCCGCTGCCATTGCCGCATCGAAGGAGCATAACTTAAACTGCTTAAAGAATAAAGCTATCACAAGAATACTAAGTAGAAATACTGAGCCTACCTGCCATATTGCCATTGGTCCAAGATCCATTCCACCGATAACAAGTGTATTCCATGGAATATAAGCAATTTCTCCATAGAGCACACAGTCTAAATCTAGGTCTATATCTCTTGTGTACAAGCTGACTAGCACAACACCTACTGCGAATAATGCGGTAAATACGACCCCTATCGCAGCATCTCCCTGCACACCGCTCTGCTTAAAGGTCTGGATCAGAAATACGGTAAGCAAACCAATAATGGATGCACCAATTAACATAATGAAGGAATCTCTCGAACCAGAAATCAAGAACGCAATAACAATCCCTGGTAACACTGCATGTGAGATAGCATCACCAATCATGGACATTTTGCGTAGAACAAGAAAGCAGCCTACTAACGAGCAGGCACATGAAACTACTATACCTGTTAGAATAATCCAAAGATCATTCATAGATAGTTCCCTCCTTAGCAACCACTTGATGAGGGATATTCTGTACTTCACGTCTCAGCTTGAAGCGCTGCCACAGCTTAGGCAATATACCTCTTCTAGGTGCGATTAGAATCGAAATAATGAAGATCGTCGTTGCCGCTAGAACAGAAATAGGTCCAGTAGGCAGATTATTGCCTGAGGTGGAAATTAAAGTGCCAAGGAATCCGCTTAATGCGCCGAACAATCCCGACAAGATGACCATCAATCCTAATCTCTCAGTCCAATAACGAGCGGCTACTGCAGGTGTAATGAGCAGTGCAGCCATTAATACAACCCCAACTGCTTGAATCCCAACGACTACGGCAATCACAATAAGAAACATAACGAGTTGATCTAGTACACCGACTGGCATACCGATTCCACGTGCAAATCCCGGATCAAAGCTAATAATCTTAAGTTCCTTAAATAGTAATGTACATACACCAAGCAGTACAAAAGAAATAACCGACATCGTTATGACATCTGAACGAATCATCGCTGCTGCTTGCCCGAATAAGAATTTATCCAGCCCACTTTGATTCCCGCTTGCACTATGTTGAATTTGTGTTAACAGAACAATACCAAATCCGAAGAAAACAGATAAAATAATACCTAATGCTGCATCCTGCTTGAGTTTCGTATACCTCGTTATCCAACCAATGCTAAGTGTAGCTATTAAACCAGCAATTGCTGCTCCAACCAGAAACCAGACGATCGACTTTGATCCCGTGATCATGAAGGCAATACATATGCCAGGTAATGCAGCATGGGATAACGCATCTCCCATAAGCGATTGCTTACGCAAGTAGGCGAATGCACCAATAACACCTGAACTAAGGCCGAGTAGAATACTTCCAAGCAGAATCCACTGCGTATTGGGATCACCAAAAACCTTTATCCATTCAACCATGATGTGGTCCCCCTTTCTTCCACCTTAATGAAGCGTCTTTTTATCTAGCAGCGATAATCTGCCACCATAAGTTCGTTGTAGATTCTCATGCGTGAATATCTCTTCGGTTGGGCCAACATCCATCAGCTCTACATTCAGCATCATGACCCAATCAAAATATTCCTTCACCGTGGCTAAGTCATGATGAACAACAAGCACCGTTTTTCCCTTGCTTTTTAAGTTATCGAGCAGAGTGATAATCGCTTTCTCCGTAGCTGCATCTACTCCTACAAACGGTTCATCCATCAAATAGAGTGAAGCATCCTGGGCTAGCGCTCTAGCAAGGAATACACGCTGCTGCTGTCCACCTGACAGCTGTGATATTTGACGATTTGCAAAGGCATCCATTCCTACCTGTTCCAAGCAATGCATGGCAATTTCCTTTTCTTTTTTGCCTGGACGCTTAAACCATCCCAGATGTCCATATCTGCCCATTGTCACTACATCCAGCGCGTTGGTAGGAAAATCCCAATCCACTGATTCACGTTGTGGCACATAACCCACTTGTTTACGCTGCGCTTTATAGGTTTGCCCATGAATATAGACTTCTCCAGATAAGCTTGGAATAAGGCCTAACGCAGCTTTGATAAGTGTCGATTTGCCTGCTCCATTGGGACCGACTATACCAATTAATTTGCCCTTGGGCACTTTAAAGGATATATTTCGTAATACAGGCTTTTTCTGATAAGCAACATTCATATCCTTGATTTCGAGTGAATATTCCAACATCTGATCGTCTCCTTCCTTAATTAGCGCAGTGCTTTAACAATTTGATCAACGTTATGACGTACCATCCCAACATATGTACCCTCTAACGTTCCTTCGGCACCCATAGCATCCGAATATAATTCTCCGCCGATTTCTAAGTCGTGGCCTTTTACCTTAGCTCCTGCAATTACAGCCTCAATCGCATCCTTGGGTACTGACGACTCGATAAACACTGCTTTAATCTTATTCTCAACCAGATAGTCTCTGAGATCGGCAACATCCTTCGCTCCATATTCAGAGGCCGTTGACATGCCTTGCAATCCCATCACCTTAATCCCATATGCCTCTCCAAAGTATCCAAATGCATCATGTGCGGTTACGAGTACACGCGAGCTTTCAGGAATTGTGTTGATCTGCTCCCTTACGTAGTTATCCAGTTTACTTAGCTCATCTAAGTAGGCTGCGGCATTTTTCTCATAATCAGCCTTATGCTCGGAATCAAACTGAATTAATTCATCACGAACCTTTTCTGTTGCCTTCATCCAGTTCTGAACATTAAACCAAATGTGCGGATCATACTCCGTTTCCATCTCTGAGCCTGATCTAAGTTGATTCTTGTCGATGTTCGATGATACGGCAAACGTTGGCTTTTCTTTGTTCATTTTCTCGAAAATATCTCCCATCTTTCCTTCAAGATGTAGTCCGTTATAGAAAATGATATCTGCATCCTCCAGCTTCTTAATGTCGCCTTGTGAAGCCTTGTATAAATGCGGGTCAACCCCCGATTTCATTAAACCTGTTACATTCACATGCTCGGCACCTACATTCTTAACGATGTCCGTAATCATTCCAATTGTTGTCGTCACTTTAATTTGTTTGCTGCTGCTCGATGTTTGGTTCTGATTTGGCGTCTGACCACATGCAGACAACACACTAATTACGACCATCAGCATAACCATCACCCAGATATAACTTCTCTTTGAAACTTGTTTCAATTCAATCCCTCCTGATTTTTGAATATTTTTTTGATTAAACTAATTTTGTTTCCTTAGGGAAACTTTCAGGACAAAAAAAAGCAACTTCCCTTGTTCTGTATCCTATTAGCTCACTTAATCAAATTGATATTGATTATCACTATTATTATACAAAAACAAAAAAGTTGCAATAAGGAAAAATAATTAGTCTTGGTTAAGACTTATTTTTCGAGATTTGATTCAAGCTTGGTGCATATTCTGTAGATTTAGTAGAGTTCAATGATATCGCTTCTTCCATGATGGATGCATCGTTTTGACGATTTTTTATTTTTTCCGCTCTATTCTTCGGCATTAATCCACTCACCTCCATTCGATCTTTGCATAGTTTGCTATGAACAGACATTTTCTATGTGTCGAATAGATGGTAACTCGATCACATTGTGCGCTTGCCTAGGAAATAAATACAAGCAGGAAATATTCATTTCCCCACTTTATTGCCGAGTAAGCAGCTTTTAAGTATGAAATGAATGCTTTTGGAGCAACGTAACTAAAGCAACATGTAATTGTTCGAGGAACGATTGAACACACAGATCAGACTATCAGGAGGCGAACACTGTGACGAAAGGCGAGCAACATCAAGAATCCATCAAGCATGCGGAGGAACATGCAGAAAGTGCAATTATGGCGGCACAGCGAGCAGAAGCCATGCTTCATGACGCATTAATCACTTCCGATCCACAACAACTTCGAGCTGCCCAGGCTCGAGTCACTCAAACACAGCATGACATTGTAGAAGCACGTAAGCATATGGTCGAGTTCAGCACAATGGAACCATTTGAACAGCAGCTATCTTCTAAATCCGAAGACCTACATAAAGCATCTGTTGATATGGTGATTGCGAAAGATAAATCCAAATTACCTAAACAAGTAAGATAGTGAAGCAGTTAATAACAAGAATACAAGAAATGCCTTATCTCCTTCTGAAGAGACAAGGCATTTTTAGCTAATAGAATTATTGCGGTTTCGGGTTTGCTGCTCGATGTTGAAAAAGACCAATAAGCACAAAAGTAAGGAATGAACCACCTAAAACATAGAATAAAGAGGCAAGTGATACATAATTCAGCAGAAAGCCACCAATAAGTGGACCAACTAAACTTCCGAGACTAAAGTTCACAGAGGCAATAATATTTGCTTTGGGTAATAGTTCTTTGGGTAGTAAGTCGGCTGCATAAGCCATCCCTAGCGAGAAGAATGAACCGACCATTCCGCCGCCAATGATGAATAGCGTACCAACCATCCATAGATTCGCCCCCATAAATGGCACAAGCAAGAAGCATATCGTCCCGATAGTCCCCGTAATCATTAAGACTGGCTTCCGTCCAAACTTATCGCTCCATATCCCTAGAGGCAATTGTAGGATTAATCCGCCCATCCCTATTAGAGGCAATAGAATAGCTACATCAGCTTCAGTGAATCCCGTTCGCAATCCATAAACAGGGAATTGTCCATTCATCGTCGCTTCCATAAATCCGTATAGTATAGATGGAATAAGTGCGAACCAAGCAATTCTGATCACTCTGGAATAAGTCAAATTCGTATTGCGAACTCCTGGCGCCGCAAAGCCTTCTTTGGAATTCTGCAGCTTAATAAACAACAACCCAAGAACGATGGAGTAACAAATCGCCAGTACGACAAATGGCACCCATAACCCGAGCTTCATAAGCGGAATTCCAAAAGGTCCGATCGTAAATCCTAAACCATAGGACATACCATATAAGGAGATATATCTCCCCCTGCGATCAGCAGGGGCTGAAGAGACAATCCAGAGCTGAGATGCAAAGTGCAGCGCACTGTCACCAATCCCAACAAGTATTCGCAGAATAAACCAAATCCATAAATTATGAGTAAGCGGGAATGCGAGAACGGAACCAATAACAAGCACCATGCCGGCTGCGATTACAGGCTTATATCCATATTTTCTCGTAGGTTTTTCGATAAAGAACATGGTACCTAATATCCCGATATATAACCCTACTGCATTCAATCCATTAATATCGGGAGAAATCCCTGCCTGCTCTAACAAGATGGTTAAGAGCGGCATTAACAATCCTTGACTTGAACCTGCTACAATAACGACTAATAAAAGAATAATCAGATGCACGTACAATAACTTCCTTCCTAATTCATAGCTGTAAAGGGATTACTCAAAAAGCTTAAGTTCATCCCATCTACCTGCTGCGTTAAGTATTTTAGGATGCAGCGGGCTTCGAAATCTGGGGTCGATAAAAAAACGCAAGCGCTTGATCCATGCTTCAAATTCTACTGTATTTGCGAAAACATTCGCATACCAGTCATTCATATAGACAAAATAAGGACCGGGATATTTGTCCACAAGAAATCGTAGTAAGGTATCGATCGGCGTATATTTCTTACGCTTACCCTCCCACTCATCAATTACATAATCCGTATGTGGCTGCAGCAGCTCGATAATTTGGTTTAGATTTTTGATGCGTTTATAAAAAGGAATATCACATGGGTACTTCATCCTTCGCAAAGTCTCTTCATGCTGTGGAGCAAATACCACTTTAGCAAAAGCACGTTCTTCCGCTAATCCGAACAACTTAGATAGCTGCGGCTCTTCCCAATCGTCAAACGAATCTAACATGATTAAAGTCCCTTTCACTTTAACAGCAGGCTCTTTGTAGCCAAATGGTACGGTAATATTGTCTCTAGCCATAATACAAGCAACCACCCTTCAAGAACAGTCTTATACCTAGATTAACCTAGCGTAGTACCGATCATGCTGCGAAAAAGTTTTTGTTTACAAGACAATTATTATATAATACATCATGTATTCTTAAATTCACTTATTACTAAAGGAGACGAAATTTGCATGAGAGATCCACGTTTACAAGTGTTTGCCAAAAACATTATCAACTACTCCGTTAAATTGCAGCCAGGAGAGAATGTTCTAATTGATTTTATCGGCATAAAGGATGCTGAACTCCTTAAATGTTTTATTGAAGAAGCACATAAAGCAGGTGGTCATGCATTCGTCGACATCAAAGATCCAGCAGTAACTCGTGCCATCATGAAGACAGGTACCAAAGAGCTATTTGAAAGAATGGCTGATCTTGAATTAAACCGCATGAAACAAATGCATGCTTACATAGGTGTTCGCGGTGGCGAGAATATCACTGAAACATCCGATGTATCCGAAGAGCAAACCAAACTATACAGCCAAACATATTCACGTCCTGTAACAGATCAAAGAGTAAACCATACGAAGTGGTGCGTGATGCGTTATCCTAGCCCTTCAATGGCTCAACAAGCAAATACAAGCACAGAAGCATTCGAAGACTTCTACTTTAACGTTTGCAACCTAGATTATAGCAAAATGGCTAAAGCAATGGACCCACTAGTTGAATTGATGCAAAAAACAGATCGTGTTCGTCTCGTTTCACCTGGAACAGATCTATCCTTCTCCATTAAAGGTATTCCAGCAATCAAATGCTGTGGATTACGCAACATTCCGGATGGCGAGGTGTATACGGCGCCAGTAATTGATTCCGTTAATGGCGTATTATCCTACAACTGCCCAACGGTATATCAAGGCACATCTTTTGAAAATGTAGTCTTGCGCTTTGAGAACGGTAAAATTGTTGAAGCAACTTCTAATAATACCAAACGTATCAACGATATTCTAGATGCAGATGAAGGCGCACGTTACATTGGTGAGTTCGCAATTGGTGTAAACCCTTATATCCTGCACCCGATGAAAGATACTCTATTCGATGAGAAAATCGCTGGATCTATCCATTTCACACCAGGTCAAGCCTATGTAATCGCAGATAACGGCAACCGTTCCTCTGTTCACTGGGATATGGTTCTTATTCAGCGTCCTGAATACGGTGGAGGCGAAATGTACTTCGATGATGTACTTGTTCGCAAAGACGGCCTATTCGTCATCCCAGAACTTGAGTGCCTAAATCCTGAGAATTTAAAATAATTCTCTCACCAAAACTTCAATAATACGTAATAAAGCAAGCTCCCGTTCGATCGGCGAGCTTGCTTTTTATTTGGGTATGTAGATTAGCTTAATCTGCTCTTAGCGTATGAAGCAGAGCCAATAACCCCGCCATCATCGATCAATTGACCTGGAACAATCGTTAACTTATCCCAGTAAAATGAGATGACATTGTTCTTAATTTCTTCACGCATTGGAGCGAATAGCCTTTCACCCGCTTGTGCTGCGCCTCCTCCGATTACGATGCAATCGGGGCTGAATAAGGTTACAACAGAAGCGAGAGCTTTCCCGAGCACTTTGCCTGTATGATTCATAATTTCGATCGCAAGCTCATCGCCATCATCATAAGCTTTGGATACGTCTACAGCGGTAATTGCCGCTTGCGGGTCATTAACCAACTTCTGCTGCATAAGGCTCGCCCGACCAACAGCAAGAGCTTCTCTTGCTTGTCTTGCAATACCGTTCGCTGATGCGACTGTTTCTAAGCAGCCCTTCAAACCACATCCGCATGTATGATGCTCTCCGTCCATTGGGATATGCCCTACTTCACCTGCCATGAAGCCTCCACCATAGAACAATTGACCGTGATCAACAAATGCACCTGCGATACCAGTACCTAAAGTAATGCCGAATACACAATCATGACCCTGTGAAGCACCATTCATGGCTTCGCCATATACATACATGCGCACATCATTATCAATAAACACAGGCTTGCCAGTAAGCTCTTGTAATCTTGCTGCTACAGGATAGTCCTTCCATCCAAGATTAACGGCTAGCAGACATACACCGCGAATCGGATCAATGAATCCTGGTGACCCCATTCCGATTCCACGGAGATCATTCTTATCCACATGATTCAATTCTAATACTTCATCTACCATCTCAGCGATTTGGCTAAGTACGAACTCGCTGCCCTGATCCGCGCCAGTAGATCGTTTGATCTTGGATATTAACTTCATCTCATCATTCAATAAGCCAACTACAACATTCGTACCACCGAGATCAATTCCAATCCAATGCTCCATCTAAGTCCACTCCTCTGCTACTCTCTTGTTTTAATCATCTATCTTATATTGTTCTTACTACTATAATCGGAAACTATTATACGAATAATAAACTTATGCAGCAATATACAAGTTCATACCTCTATCAAATTAACTACTATGCGTTATATTCTGATCCGTTAGGCTAACTTTGGAAGAGACATATTTGGTCATCCAACTGAAGAAGACAACAGCTAAAAGCATTGGAATGACCAACATTTTCAGTGAAAATAAAAGGTTGGTTTGTTCCGATAGATAACCTGTAACCGTTGGACTTGGCACATCTCCAATGATATGCATAATAAATAGCAATAGAGCTGTTGCCGTATTCCAAATCCGATACTCTGTTACATCATATAATAAAGAAGATATGACACCGACATGCCAGAATAAGAAAAAGATAGATGCTGCTATAAGTGGGATACTGACCAACTGCAGTCCGAGATAAAGTAGAGCACAGCTAATAGTCATAGAGATGATGACAACATGGATACGTGCGCGTCCATTTCTTTTTAACCAGTAATCTGCAATATAGCCGCCAATCGGAACGCCTATGAATCCTGAGACCGCAATGATCGCGCCAAGAACAAGTCCTGCTGCATCAACCGAGTAACCCATTTCTCTGTTCAGCAAGGTCGGACCAAAGAATGATAACGCCCCAAACCCATAAGAAATCATGGCATAACCGACGGAAAGTAAGATGAAAGGCTTATTGCCAAATAATTGTTTAACGTCATTAATATTTATTTGAGCAGAAGAAGTGTCCATATTTGGAGCATGCTTTTGATGATCTGGATTACGATCCAATCGCAGTCTCCAAGTAAAGAACGCAAGAATCAAACCTGGCAAACCAACGATACAGAAAGCGAACTGCCAGCCAAAATGTACTCCGAGTGCTCCACCTGCCAATACACCGATTGAGCTCCCGATCGGCATCCCCAAATTGAATAAGGCCAGGATACGAGCTCTTCTGCTTTGAACATAGAGCTTAGATAGAATAGTTGACCCTGTTGCTACAAAGGCAGCCTCACCTATTCCAATTAGTGCGCGGAACACATACAGCGACTCAATCGACCATGCAAGTGCAGATAACATCGTTGCCGCGCTCCATATAACTGCGCCAATTGCCGCTACTTTGTGTGCTTGCCACCGATCTGACCACATGCCGAATGGCAATGCTATCAATGCGTAGGTGATCATAAATGCGCTTCCAAGAACACCAAGCGCTTGATCAGATGCATGAAAGCTTTCTTTTAGCAGGGGCAATACAGCAGAAGTAATTTGACGATCCAGATAATTCATGATGTTAAGGAGTAAAAAAAGATAGAAAACATTTCGAGTTTTCAGATAAAATCCTCCATTCATATTGGACTAGCAATCTAGATTTCTCTTGTATGTATACGAAAAATGTAGCAATATGAAACTGTACTCCGAAACACTTAGTTAATCGGGAAATGAGGATGTATATGCCCTTCGTATGGACACATATCATTTTTGGTGAAGAATTGCTTCAAAAATCAGGACTAAGTTCAATTATAGAAGATCCGCGGTTAAAGCAGATTTTCAATCTGGGATGTCAAGGCCCTGATGTCTTATTTTATCATAACTACTTACCATGGCGTAATAGTAGATTTGCAACTGAGTTAGGGAATATGATGCACGCTAAGGAATGCGGTCCTTTTATACTTCAATTAATTAATGAGGTTAAGAATAGATCCATTAAAGACCCTGCGCTCATCTATACAATCGGATTCATCACGCATCACATTCTCGATCGGACGATGCATCCATTCGTTTTCTATCACTCGGGATTCACTCCGCTCATGCATCAACGATTTGAAATTATTATGGATACGCTCATTGTCAAAGCCAAGCTTGGTATTGACACGTGGCGCACACCCACATGGAAGCTGCTAGCCTATGAGAAATCGCTACTTAAAGAGATCCCTGTGATCATGCACAAAATCGCTAAGCAATTGTACCCTGAACATTCGAAGCATGTCCAATTACAAGAATGGCGTGATTCTTACAGGCAAATGATTCAAGCGCAGAAAATTTTTCACGACCCTCACGGAATCAAAATGAAACTAACATTCGGATTGCTTGAACCTTATGTTTATAAGCGCACTAATGCGCCCTTAGATTATTTGAATGAGCAGCATGCTGAATGGAACTGCCCTACTTCTCTTGCAGAAAAGCATACAGATAGTATTTGGGACTTATGGGATAAAGCCAGATTAGAGGGTGTCGAGATTCTTATTGAGCTATCACGTATCCTAAAGACGATTCAACAGAATAAATCAGCGAACTTCAATCGTCTTATCGAGTTATTAGGAAATATCTCTTATGATTCTGGAAAACCTTGCGATAGTAGTCTTGAAATCATACATGTGAAATCTATGATTGGTTAGTATAACGCACCAAATTTTTCTAAGCACATAACCTGTATTACTACAGGCGTTCGCCTGATTGGAGGTGTGTGAATGGGAATTGAATTAGTCGGTATACATTGGATCTACATCCTATTTATTATACTTATCATCGGATTCATGATCATGCGGAGAGATACGACATTAATTTGCGTAATCGGGATATTCATTATCGGTCTAGTAGCAACACAATCGTTACCCGAATCAATTTCAGGTGTTTTTAACTCTTTTATTTATGCCATTAAAGAATTGTTAGGTACAATACTCGTCATCTCGTTAATCGTAGCGATGAGTTCTGTTCTCACCAAAACAGGAATTAATGAAATGATGATAACTCCTTTCACGAAGTTGATCCGGACACCAGGGTTAGCATTCTGGGTTGTGGGGATTCTCATGATGATTATTTCCTGGTTCTTCTGGCCATCACCAGCGGTAGCGTTGATCGGTGCTGTACTACTCCCTGTAGCAGTTCGAGTAGGTCTGCCCGCACTGGGTGTTGCAATGGCAATGAACTTATTTGGTCATGGGATTGCACTATCTGGTGACTACATCATTCAAGGAGCTCCAAAGCTTACTTCATCTGCTGCGGGTATTCCAATTGGTGATGTGATGACCGCTTCCATTCCTCTTGTTATCGTGATGGGTGTCGTAACAACTGTTACTGCTTTCTGGTTCTTGCGGAGAGACATGAAGAAAGGGAAGCTGAAGAATGATTTGACAGCACTTCAACCGATATATGAAAGCGATTCCAAGGAACCATATATGCTCTCACTTGGAACAAGAAAGCTGTTCGCCATTCTGATTCCACTCTTATTCATCGGTGATGTTGTCGCCATGGTACTCTTAAAGCTACAAGGTGGAGATGCAACCGCATTAATCGGAGGTACATGTATCTTTATTATGGGGCTAGTTTCCCTACTTGCTCATCGCAATGAGGGATTAGAGAAAAGCACGAGCTATCTACTAGAAGGCTTCCAGTTTGGGTTCAAAGTGTTCGGCCCTGTTATTCCGATTGCAGCATTCTTCTATCTAGGTGACTCTGCCTTCTTCGATTTATTCGGCAAGGTTCTACCTGCTGGATCTCAAGGCATTGTCAATGATCTCGGTGTCGCACTCGCTCAATCTGTACCTGTCAATAAGGCTATAAGCAGCATAACACTTACTACTGTTGGTGCAATTACAGGCTTAGATGGATCAGGATTCTCTGGTATCTCACTAGCAGGCTCAGTTGCACACTTGTTCTCTATTGCGCTTGGTACAGGTATCGCCACACTTACTGCTTTAGGTCAATTAGCAGCGATCTGGGTTGGTGGAGGAACACTAATACCATGGGCACTTATCCCAGCAGCGGCTATTTGTGGAGTCAGTCCATTCGAGCTGGCTAGACGCAACCTCAAGCCAGTTCTAATTGGATTGGCTGTGACAACGATTGTGGCGATGTTCTTGATCTAATTACGTTCGGATTACATGATCGTAAGATTTTATCGTTTTCTCCTGATTACAAATGCATTATCAACAGACTCAAATCCGATCCGTGGATAATAGTCCATTGCACCTGGGGCAGACAATAGGAGTAGCATACATTGTTCACCAATCATCTCTTGTACCTTACTAACCAGTTCCTTGCCTATCCCCTGCTTCTGGTAGTTACGGTCGACTGCAAGATCGGATAAATAACAGCAGTAAGAATAATCCGTGATGGCTCTGGCTACGCCAACCATTATGCCATTGTCCCAAGCGGTAACGAGGATGTCTGCTTCATCGATCATATGCTGAATTCTTGGAAGGTCTTCGCTTGGTCTATTGATCCCTGAATTCAGAAATACTTGAGCGACATCCTTCGCTTTTTGTAACTTATCATCTGAATATACGATCATCATTACGCCTCTACCTCCCATAATCGTTCG
This sequence comes from Paenibacillus albiflavus, assembly GCF_004344915.1. GTDB lineage: Bacteria > Bacillota > Bacilli > Paenibacillales > NBRC-103111 > Paenibacillus_AM > Paenibacillus_AM albiflavus. Next base: position 254,169 of record NZ_SKFG01000001.1, read on the forward strand.
ACACATTCTAATTGATTTTGAACGAATGTCATTTTGTAAATGTCTGGTTTAGAAGTCTGATTCCAGAACTCATAGCCATAGCTGCGATCATAGTAATTCATGATGATCGTCATGATGCCTCCATGCGTACCTACGACTACGCTTTTACCTTTATATTCTTGAAGCAGATGCTCTATTACAGGAATCGTTCTGAATTGCGCTTCCTTCGTCGTTTCGCCGCCTTCTAGGGCATAATCATGATCGATAAAAGATCGCTCAATCGCCTTCATTAATTCTCCCCAAGGTGCCTCATAGCCTAAGCCTTTGATCGGTCTTTCTCGTAATTCTTCATAAGGAATGATAGGCAGCCCTTTCGCATCTGCTAAACATTGAACCGTCTGAATTGCCCTCGTATAGGAGCTGGATACGATATGATCGATGCTAACATCTGTTAAGAGGTCAGCAATTTGACGAGCAGCTTCAAACCCTTCCTCTGACAAGCCTCTCATCTTTTCTTGACCAAATACATATGGTGATTCTGCATGTCTAACCATATAAATGGTAGTCTTCATCAGAAGATCTCCTTTCTAGCTCAACAGGTTTCTATGAATAAAATTTGGATCGACTGGCTTAATTCCGAGTTCCCTTGCCCAGACGGACAATTGACCAATATGATGGATTTCATGAGCGACAACATGCCTAACGATCTCACCCAATGCCATAGTTTCACCTGACCAAGGTACTATAACTTGATCATGATCTTGATCACCAGTCCAGTTATTGATATAATCTGCAATTTCATTGTGATATTGCTTCGATAATTCTCTTACAGCCTCTAAGGTCTGATAGTCTGCGAAATCAGGATCTTCAACTGGTTTACCCATCATTGCACAGACCCAGCTATATTCCACATCAACGATATGAAAAATAGTTCGCAAAAATGAACCTACGCCACCAACACGTTCCTTCATTAATTCCTCAGAATCAAGCTGCTCAAGCAGTAAGATCCACTCTTCACGAATCTGCCAGTTGTACTTAAAGAGATGTTTCATCCCATCACCTCTCCTTCTTTCAATTATTTTGCTTGAGCAAAATCCAAGCGATACACTACTTCTCCATCATAAATGTCACCTGTCTCTACGAAACCACATTTTATATATAGAGCTCTCGCCAGTGTATTCTCTGCATTCACCGTTAAATTCAAGCAAATGCTTTGCAGATAGTGCGCTTTAACATAATCAATCACAAGTTGAATTGCAGCCTTTGCGTAACCTTTGCCCTGCTCTGCTTGATCAATCAAAAACCCATTCATCCAATAGCACCAATTCGTTGATACATCGACTGTCACCATAACGAATCCTATGAGTAGGTCATCACTCATAATGCATAACGGAAAATAATCGCAATGCTCACCATCTGGTCGAATATGAACTTTAGCAAGGGAGACAGCCACGGATGGAACATAATGCAATTGATGTTCATGTACTTGCAATCTCAGTGCTTCTAACCAGTTATCACGAGTCGTCGGTACTAAATGGATCATATTTGCACTCCCCAATTACCAAGGATATTCTTTAATTGATGTCACCAAGATAGCTTGGCTTTGTTACTTTATTCCGAAGGATCCCAGTTAATCCTTGCGGATACAATCGAATCTCATTCAGTTTATCGATATCGATCCATTCAATTCCGATTTGAGTATCATCCGGATTAGTTGGTTTGAAGGCATCTGCCTTATTCAGAATTTCGCATTCAAAATAAAACTCTACCTGATGCACATCTTGATCCCAATCGGCAAACTCATGGTTCCTGCCAATGTATTCTCGTATGTATACAATATCTTTAACGCTTACCTGACATCCAATTTCCTCAAGGCATTCTCTAATTACCGTGTCTTTAAGCTCCTCAAACTTCTCCTGTCCACCACCTGGAAATATATAGAAGTGCCCTTCCTGATCTTCATTTTTTGTTAGCAGGAGCTGATCATTCTCAATAATAATTGCCTTAGCTGAATTTCGGATCGGTTTCATCATCATCCTCCGTGATATTATATTTTCTCAGCAATTATGGTAAAAGTCTTTGGAATCCCTTTGTCAAAAACATCCGAGGACAGATTAGGCTGTTCATCCAAAACTTTAATGCACAAACCTTGACTAGCAATAGCAGTCACAATCTCCCCAAGTGTCCATTGACGTAATAGTACCTTGCTAGACTCCTCATTGCTGGAATTTGCCTGCAAATACTTCGAGTAGGCGACTTCTTTTTCCACGAGTGCTGTATCAAAATAATCCCCTGTTACCTTATGCTTGCGAATATTTGCAGTTGTACCCTTGGAAGAAATTAATTTCGTGGATACAGGATGAAAATCTTGCAGAATAAGTCTTCCACCAACACTTAGAAGCTTAGACACAACGGCAAATAGAGGCTCCATATTTTGAAAATAATGAAGAATCCCATTTTCCATGAGCACGGTATCATAAGATGAGCGCAGTTCTTCCTGTGGCATTTGAAGAACATCCGAAAGGAGATACTTAATCTCCACTCCAGCTTCTCGTGCCAATTCCGTTGCATACGCTTGATTTTCAATTGAGAAATCAACAACAGTTACTTGATGACCGAGTATAGCTAGCGCAACTGCTTTCATACCGTTAGAACCAAGTAGATTGATAATCGCTTGCTTGTCATCGCTAGCACCAATATGTTGATAAAGCCTGCCAACTCCCTTAACAGGATCGGATTTCAGCTTATGCGCTGCAGCTTCAGGTGTGCCAAATCGATTAATCCATGCTTGAAACGTACTGGAATTCCAAGCGTCTTTATTGATCTGTAATGTTTCCAAGTTGAAAGCCTCCAATTAACGAACAATTCCAATAGCATCAAAAAAATCACTTTTATGCCAAAAATCAAAATTAATAGAATAGGTAGAAGACAAGATTAATAAATAGAGTCAAAATGCCACAAACAATTCCTACGATTATAAAGGTTCTCAAATTCTTATTCGGTGAGCCGAATGTATCAATATAGGCTAATACACAAAGAATTATTCCACTTATCGCAATGATGGTCGAATATAATGGAGAGAACAACGATAAGATTCCTAGCACTATGCCAACATAGGCTTTCAAATTATTTTTCATTCAATTACACGTCCCCTATAATTCTATTATGTCGCAATAGTTTGAATTATTAAGCTTATATCCTAGAATGAATGATTATAAGATTCGCTAAACTTATAATCTTGATCATATTAACATAATTCGGGGCTATTCGTCACTGAATTCTAACCTTTCTGATAAGCATAATTCTTCCCCTAATCTGAATAATCCGCCCATCTACTATAAACTAAATCTCTCTTTGATCATGTAAGCTACTTCTGCAACACTAATCATTGTGTTATTAATCCGAGTGTAATGCTCTCGATCAATTTCTCCTTCGTAGGAATTCAATCGGTGCTTCTCCATCGTTTCGATTAGGTCCTGCTCAGAGAATGCTAGATTTCTCTTGGATGGTTTATGATGCAATCGATTCGGACTTTTATTGCGTTCGAGCCTTACCTCTACATCTGCTTCAAGCTCTACAAAGTAGATCTCTCCACCCTGATCTTGGAAGATTGTGCTGATATGGTTGATATAATCCCAGTCTGCTTGCTGGTCAAATTCCCATACACACGTAAATATCAAACCTTCTAAGTCACTCTTAGCGACTTCTTCAAAAATTCCCTGACGGAATAACTTAACTAATCGTTTGCCAGCAGGTGTACTGTAGCTGAAGAATGGCGACACCAGATCAATCGTCATATGATTATGAAATAGCTTCAATTCCGTAATTGCTGCCAGTTCTTGTCCAACACTCATTTTACCTACTGCTTGAGGTCCAAATAAGATAATAAGCTTCATACTGATCACCCTTTTCGATTTCTTTTATCGATTTGTTCGATTAAGCTATCAATCGTCCCCCTGCATTTAACGATGCCATCCAAATGATAAAATGTACTTGTCGTTTCGAAATCATCGATATCGTTATTCGGCGAGTACAAATAAATCGGAATTCCTTGTCCGAGTGCAAGCCCAAGCTCAATGTGGCTGCCTTTGCCCGCAGGTAAAATCACGATGACAAAATCTGATTCGAGTACAGCTTGCTTTTCATGCTGACCGATTATCCTTAGGTGTTTAAGTGTTGTCGCTTTGTTATTCTGTGTCCAATCATAGGTATGTATATATCCTCGATTAATTAAACAATTACTGACAGATCTCACGATATCTATATTCTTAAAGCTTGAGGCTACATAAAATTTCATTTTTTTCCCCCTAGACACTTCTTGTATTACACAGTTAGGTTAGCCAGTTGAAATGGTATAGCTTTGTGCAATTCTTCGAGTTTCATCTCGAGCTGAAAGCCGATTTTGCCCGCACTGAAGATGATCGTCTCAAATTGTGCTGCCGACTCATCTATCCTCGTCATAAAGCTCTTTTTCATGCCGATAGGCGAACAGCCTCCATGAATATATCCGGTAATAGCCAATAAATCCTTCGATTTAATCATTTCGATTGATTTCTCATTAACGCTTTGAGCTGCCTTTTTCAAATCGAGCTCGTTTGCGACAGGGATTAGAAATACATAATATTTTTTCGATCTTCCAATCGTGACAAGTGTTTTAAACGTTTGCTTCTCATTCTGATTTAGGACATGCGCTACATCAATGCCACTGACGGCATCTGTCTGCGAGTAATCATGACTTGCATACTTCAATTTTAATTTATCCAATATCCTCATTGCATTTGTTTTATGTTCCATCGTTCATCACCTTATTGATTCAATATTTCTCGGTTAAATGCTTTAATTCTACTATGTTGTCTTTCATGTATCAATTAAAATCATAAGAGACCTCTCCCATACTAAGAGTAGAGGTCTCCATCTGTTTATTTCTTAATTCTTACCCTCAATATTGAAAATGCGATCCGCCCAATCTTTATAAAAGGCTGGTTCATGCGATACCAGAATGACGCTTCCTTTGAACTGCTGCAATGCTTTTTGGAGTGCAGTTTTCGTTTCAGCATCGAGATGGTTGGTCGGTTCGTCCAGGATCAGAAGATTGCATGCGCTAAGCATTAAACGACACAGCTTTACCTTGGACTGCTCACCACCGCTTAAAGTATTTATGGATTGCATGACATGCGTATCCTTCACTCCGCACCCAGCCAAATGACGACGTATTTCTTTCACATTCATTTGTGGATAGCTCTCTGAAATGATCTGGAGCGGGGTCAATTGATCATTATCCCATTCTAAATCCTGCTCAAAGTAACCAACATTAACGGGTGCCGCAAAACGGTAGCTGCCAGAAATGCTGGGGAGTGTGCCTACTAAGGTTTTGAGCAAGGTCGATTTCCCTATCCCGTTGAATCCTGTAATGACGAACTTCGAGCCTCCAGTAACGACAAAATTTAGCTCTGGCAGCAGTGGGGTGTTATACCCAACTTCTAATTTCTTAACCTCAAGCGCCTTGTGTACGCTAAGGGGAAGCTCGCGAAAATTGAAGAAAGGCTTGGAAACAAAGGTAGGCGGGGCAATCCGCTCCATCCGCTCCAACTGTTTTCTGCGCCCCTTGGCGTTCTTGGAATTTACGCCAGCTATATTTTTGCGGATAAAAGCTTCTGTCTCTTCGATTTTCTTCTGTTGTGCGTAGTATTGGCGAATATGATCCTCTCTCAAATGTGCTTTTTGTTTCAGAAATTCCGTGTATTTGCCATAATATTTGCGAATGGTTTCCCCTTCGATATCGCAGATGCAGTTCGTAATTCTATCCAAAAAAGCAAAGTTATGTGATACGACAATGAAGGCTTGCTTGCTGTTCATCAGATAATCGCTAAGCCATTCGATATGCGTCGTATCCAGAAAGTTTGTAGGCTCATCAAGTACGAGTACATCGGGCTGCTCTAGTAGAAGCTTTGCAAGAATCACTTTAGCTCGCTGTCCTCCGCTTAGCGTTTCGATCACTCGGTCACAGCCAATGGCATCAAGTCCGAGTCCAGTTGCGATTTTATCAATTTGACTGTCAACCAAATAAAAATCGTTTTGATCGAGCTGTTGTTGATATTCTGCAGCTTTATGAAGGAAGGTCTCATCACCTGTAGCTGCACTTTTCTCATATAGGGCTTGCAGCATTATTTCAATCTCATAAAGCTCGGTGTAGGCGGTTTGCAAATACTCGCGGATCGTACTGCTATTGTCCATCATGGCATATTGGTCTAGATAACCGATCTTCAAATTGGACTGCCATCTGACAGTCCCTTCATCGGGTATCACTTCACCTGTCAAAATATGAATAAGCGTGCTTTTGCCAGTACCATTCTGCCCAACAACACCTAGATGCTCGCCTTTGTACAACTCCAGATTGACCTGCTTATACAGTCTTTTATCCCCAAAGGAATGGGACATATCCATAATCTCTAATAAACTCATCTTAACTCCTCATTTCTGTGTATAAATGCAAAAAAGCAGAAGAACTAGTGCCTAAGCGGCACAAGCCTTCTGCTTTGTCTGTACGTGGCATACGAGTACCTTCGTACAATTTTCAGCTTAAAACTGAAAACAAAATAACAAAAGGCTGCAGACAAAACTTTGTCTACAGCCTCTTAATCGGTATCACTGGCAGAGAGCATCGAGAAATAAGCGTGAGTAATCACACTTTTTAAAAATGCTATCTGCCGATGAATAATAAGCGAATATGCTTATGGATTAAGCTCCGAACAAAGTCTCATCGTTTTTGTCCATTTGTAGGGAGCAGCTTTTGGTTATCAGTTTTTCAGCTTTATAGTTAAACATTGTGAATCATCCTTTCACTAGTTGTAATATTAGTCTGATTCATTAGTTTCGTCAAGATACAGAGACCTATGAAGACAATGATCTTACTTAATCGTCTCCTTCGCCTTACGTACATCCGATATTTCTTTATTCGTGTACACAGACAATTTAACTTTGAGATGGAATGGTTCAAATTTGCAGCGGTACTTATCAAGCTGATTCTGACCGCAAGAATTAGAACCAAGCCCGTTCTGTTTCGCGTCCAAATTCAGTACGATGTAATCCCGTTTTTTCAAATCAATCGTATGCTTGGCCGCATCCAAATCCTCTGCTTCATAATACATCGCGCTAAAATCCATTGATGGATAACCGGCAGCCATAACGCCAACACCATATCGATCGGTTAGCCGTACCCAACGAGTATCGGTGTGATTGCCGTTCTCCTGTGGAACTACGTAATTCGTAAACATGCCATCGACCGTCTGCTCATACACACCAAATAGCCCTGCTTGCTTGGAATCCGCATATGTCTCTCTAGGACCACGACCGTACCACTTGCCGTTCTCGCAATCTTTATTGATATGCAATTTGACCCCAATTCGAGGCAGCATTGCAGGTGCCAGATTAACAAGTCCACTTGGATCACCCTTAACATCTAGCAATACATCTCCATTCGGGTAAATGCGATACTCATAAACAGAACGATAGTACCACGCCGCATTCGTCGCTCCATTCATCGTTTCTACACGTACATAAACATGATCGGTTAATTGTTCAAAGCTCATCTGCTCAACAACCTCGTGCATCAGATGCATGAACGTCGTCTGCTTGTAATCTTGAACGATATACATGTCGTTATCGATTGGTGCGCGCCAGAACTGCAAGGCTGGACCTTTCTCAATCACTAATTTGCCATGCCGCTTCCATGACTTCATAGAACCTTTTACCGTATCAAAAATAATCTCGAATTCATCACCCTGCACAATCAACTCACAATGCTTCTGCGTCATCACAAGTGAGCCTTTAGGTTCAATATATACAGGCTCTGTATCGATTGGCAGACTAAATTGACCCGTCGCTAATTCATGGCCACGCTGAGCCCATTTATAAGAACGGTTGAGTACATAAGAGATATTCAAATAATAATCCGTCCCCTGCTCTGGCTCCCAATCTAGCTGATAATCGAGTTGGATATCCTTACTTGTGCGTGCTGCAATGCCATTTAGACAAGCTCTGCCAGTATGGAGAATTTCCTCATCATGAACGATTGAATAAAGCAGATCTAAATGATCCAGACTGCTAAAATCATATTTACTCTCTACTCGAATCATCCCTTTGGTCAGATCAACAGCATGTGTATGCACGGGTTCTATTACTTTTTTGTACTCTAATAAGCTTGGTGAAGGTGTTCGATCCGGCATAATAAGTCCATCAATACAAAAGTTGCCATTCGTTGGATCATCCCCAAAGTCACCACCGTATCGGTAGTATACCGTTCTATCTTCATGAATGGTCTGGATGCCGTGGTCAAACCATTCCCAGATGAAGCCACCCTGCAAGTGATCATGCGCATAGAACAACTCTTGATACTCGTTCAAATTACCAGGACCGTTGCCCATTGCATGTGCATATTCACAGAGAATATGTGGTTTGGTCGGTGTTTCAGCGATGGTATGTAAAGTTCGCTTTTTGGCAGCAGAATCATTTAAACGTTCTAACCACGAATACATCGTAGATAGCACATCCGTCACTTCCGCCTCACGATCTCCTTCATAATGCACGAGACGTGTCGGGTCTAACTCTCGAGTACGCTTTGCCATCGCTCTAAAATTACAACCAAATCCCGATTCATTGCCTAGGGACCACATAATAATGGATGGATGATTCTTATCTCGTTGCAGCATACGCTCTAGCCGTTCGACATAGGATAGCTCCCAAGCGGGGTCATCCGATATCCAGTTAAAATTCTCCGTCAACTCGAACCCGTGACATTCTAAATCTGTCTCGTCGATTACATACATGCCGTACTCGTCGCACAGATCATACAACCACGTCGAATTCGGATAATGTGCTGTTCGAATAGCATTAATGTTATGCTGCTTCATCAGGTGAATGTCCTTGATCATATCCTCACGTGATACGACTCGACCTGTTATCGGGTGATAATCATGACGATTCACACCTTTAAACTTAATTGCTACACCATTAATCGTAAAAGTTGCTCCTTGAAGCTCTATTTTACGAAATCCGACTTTTTGTGGAATGACCTCTAAAATTTGATCTCTCTGTTTGAAAGTCAGCAACAAATTGTATAGATTCGGCGTCTCTGCTGTCCATAGTTTAGGTGTATCAACGAATTCTTCGATGATTGCTTGATTCGTACAAACTATCGCGTCTCCACTAGCAATCAAGCGTCCTTTATCGTCCAATAACTCATAGCCAACTATACAATCAGCCTGCGCATTGCGCAGAACTGCAGTTACCTGCAGCTTACCTATTGTATAATCCGCGTTCAGGTCTATTACAACCGAATAATCATCAATACCAGTCTTTGGTTGGGTGTATAATTCTACATCACGGAAAATTCCACTTAACCACCACATATCTTGATCTTCCAAATAAGTTCCGTCTGACCATTGGAATACGCGAACTGTCAGATCGTTCTCACCAGTATGCACATAAGGGGTAATATCAAATTCCGCAAGCAGCCTAGCTCCTTTGCTATAGCCTACCTCATGACCATTCACCCATACCTGATAAGCAGAATCCACTCCGTTAAATCGCAGAATCACTTGTTGATCCGCTATCCAATCAGCACCAATCGTAAAGTTGCGTTTATAGATGCCAGTCGGATTATCTGTTGGCACATAAGGAGGATTAATTGGATAATTATACCATAAATCGGAGTATTGCATTTTTCCATAACCTTCTAGCTGCCAATTGCTCGGAACGTTGATCGTATCCCAGCTTGTCGTATCGTAGTCGACTTGCTCAAACCCAATGGGACTGTATTCTGGTGCTAGAAGGAATAAGAATTGCCAGTTGCCATTTAAGCTTTTGTAATGATGTGTATATGCAGGTTCATTCATCAGTGCCGGTTGCTTATTTGCAAATGAATGAAAAAATGCCCTTGGTTTCATTCGATTAAGATGACTTTGTGTATAGTTCTCCCATAATTTCATTGTACGCACAACCTAAATCCTCCGCTATTAATCTCTTATTGATAGGGAAATACTATCATGATATATTAACAGAAACAATCAATGAATTCTGAACATTTTGCCAAAATATTGTTTGTTTCATTACTGAAGGGAGTGATGTGGTATGAAAAATATCCAGGTTATGGTGGTTACAAGAGGAGTTTTGTTATAATCGTAGAGGATGAATTCCTCTGCGAAGTCAACTTTGGGAGGAATTGTATATGGGAATTACACTAAAACCAGTATCTATTGAAAATTGGTACGCTTGTACCAAGCTTAAGGTAAAAACAGAGCAGCTTAATGTCTTTCCTGCACCTGTTGTTTATTGGATTGCGGAATCTAAATATGTGGATGATTTTGAATTACGTGCTGTTTATTGTGAAGAAGATGTAGTCGGATTTATCGTTTTTTGTATGAAGCCAGACACGGATGATAACCACTGGATTCCTGCAATCATGATTGATGAAAAGCATCAAGGCAAAGGCTACGGTAAGACAGCAATGGAATTACTGATTGAGTTAATGCGTACTTCTAATTGCAAAAGAATAATGATCGGACATCGACCAAATAACCAAATTGCTAGTAACTTGTATGAATCTTTGGGGTTTAAAAAGGCTAGTGAAGAAGTAGTAGATGGTGAAGTAATTCGACTTCTTCAAATCATATAGCAATAACAAAGACTGTCGGCACTCGTCGGCAGTCTTTATTATGTTCTCTTTCCGATTCAACTTAGTTTAATACCCCTTTCTTCGTTATTTGCACCTGTATCGCTGGGATAAAATCGACTTTTTGATAATTGCTGCCCCATTCATCCTTCTGTTTCTTCCAAATATCAGGATGAAACGCTCTAAGTTCTCTGCCAATACCTAATCCATCACAGCGGGCTTCTTGTATTTTCCGAAGTGTTTCTTTTGCCAAATCAGTCATCTCTTTCGAAAGGTACTGGTTTAATTCTGCGAGCACTTTTTCCTTATCCAAGTGATCTTTCGGGTATTCAATCACACTCAATTTCATATTTAAATCCAGCTTAACCGTAATACGATCATCCGATTGAGCCTGTACAGTCATTTTTCGCTTTAATTTATCTACACTAAAGGTTAAAAAGTTATACCTATTTTGGCGACCCTCATGTGCAGCATTTATTTTTCGGGTAAATCTAGCCAATTTTTCCCTCCTGTCTTTCAATAATAAATACATTGTAGATTCATCAGGACTTAGCTGGCCTGTCAACTTATTATCATGAAACAGGGCAATACGAGCAACTTTCACTCGGCCCCCTTCTTCTATTAAATAGGGAAGAACAAAATCTTCTCCGGGATCCAACATAACAGAGTAGATATTTTCAAGCGTCACCTTCGGTACAGTTGTTGTCTCTTCTCTGCTCTTGATTAGTTCATCAATTTCTTCTCCGATCAACACATTCCCAACTTTCTTTAGGGAAAGTATGTTTGCTGCTGTCCCTTTGGTCACTCCGATTCTAGCGTTTAAGGCACTTTTAGGGTCACGGTAAAAAGTTTCCAGGATTGGATAAATATCTTGTTTGGCCAGTTCTTCTCCGATGAGAATAATCCGATTTCTATAAGTTACAAGATGTCGCGATACCTGTTCATCTGCATGTTCGCGGGTTTCCATTAGCGTATTGCCAACTGTGTATATAATGTCGTTTTTAGGACTCTGTTGTTCACCTGGCGGCATGTCCCGAATAACAAAGGTGGAGCGAAGCTTACCATTGGGGGCGAGATCAATCCCTTCTCCATAGAGCAAACGAGCATTCTTTAAAAGATCTTGGTCCCAGCAACCATTTACAATTAGGAGAATGAATATGACCGCACATAATACGCAAATCCTTTTCATCTGACTTACACCCTCCTTTTCCTAAGAAGGTATGAAAAACAGAGCAGGATCAAAGGTAGTACAACCACAAATGTATAATGAGCTATTGCAAGAATTCGATCATAGAAATCTGTTATCGATGGGTCTTGAGAAATCATAGCCAGAATAAAGAGAATGAAAATCGTATAGGGCACAGCTTTTTTATGTTCGCCCCGATGAAAGAAGCGCCCCAATCCAACCGTTGCCGCGTATATCCAAGAGACCGTAGCAGTAGTAACCACAAAGATCCATAAGGATAAAAAGATCAAGTCGATCCGTTGAATGGTCTGGAAAGAAAACCCTTTCAGCATGTAGAGGAGAGGTTCAGAAACCGCAGGCATAACCTCGGGGCTGAAAATGACTAAACTAGTAAATACCTCAAATGTGTAAAAAAGTGTAATCAACATATTGCCTAAAGAAGCTGCCTTTAATTTCCCACCGCTATTCCCTTCAACAAAAGGATAAATCACCAATAAAACTTCATATCCAACTAAAGGAAATAATGCCTGATTTGCAGATTTGATGATTGTCCCCCACCCAGCTTCCGTTATCGGGAAAATATAACTGAAGTTTGCATTAACATAACCACACAAGGATAATATCACCATCACAATAATCGTAAAGGAAGAGATGACAAACAATTTAGCAATGACCTGAAGTTTTTCTTTTACCAAGTACATACAAGTGAAAAGGGCGAGAATTAATAATGCCCATCTTGGCGTTTCGATCAGCACCCAACTTTCAACCACATAGGCAAACTTGGATAGAATCGTTCCTGCTGAAAACAGGAAATAGGCAATATAAGCAAAGCCAAGCAGATTCCCAAGAAGCTTCCCGGTAATCTTCGGTAAAAAACCGAATATGGTATCTAAAGGGAATCGTCTGCAAAGCGCCCATAAGATTATAATGATGGTTTGTACCGCCAATCCTGCAATTAAGACTGAAATCCACCCTCCCCCCTTGGCGCTTGCTTGTATTGTATGAGGAAGTGTTAAAATTCCAACCCCGACTTGGGACTGTATTATAAAAAACATAAGCTGCCCTTGGGTAATTCTACTTTTTTCCGGAATCATCCTGTTTCCACCTTCTTGAATTACCTTCTTGTTTAAACTTTTTGGGATGCGGATCGTGGGGGCGTTGATTCAAACTCCAGATCGGAAAACGTACAAATGTATCCTTCAAATCTTTAATTCGAAGAGGCATAACAGGCGCAAAATAGGATGTACCAAAGGACTCTAATTTGCATAGGTGAATAAGGATAAAAAGCATACCAAACGTAATCCCGATCAAACCGAACAGTGAAGCCAGAATCATGAGCGGGAAGCCGAGAATACGTGTTGCCGTACTTATTTCATTTGACGGTGCAACAAAAGAAGAAATCGCTGTTAAAGCGACTACGATAACCATCGGATATGAAACCAGTCCTGCTCGTACAACCGACTCACCAATAACCAAGCCACCAACAATACCAATGGTTTGACCTACCCGACTTGGCAAACGAATCCCTGCTTCACGCAAGACTTCTAAGGTAATCTGCATGAGAAAAGCCTCTATAATAGGCGGTAATGGAACCTTGTCTACACTGCCCTTTACTGAAAGGATCAAACTATCCGGAAGAATCTCGGGGTGAAAGCCAATAATCGCAATATATAAAGCAGGCAATAGGGATGCGATGATAAAACTCATGAAACGAATCAATCGAATAAATGTTCCGGCAATCCACCTGCTTTGGTAATCATCGGGACTTTGATAAAAGGCAAAGAAAGTCACCGGTAAAATTAATGCAGACGGGTCCCCTTCAGTTAAAATAACTACACGGCCATCCATGAGATGAGCTGCCGCACGATCCGGTCTTTCCGTATATAAGATTTGAGGAAATATTGAAAATGGGTTATCTTCAATCAATTCGGCAATGACTCCGGGTGAGATCGTGGTCTCCATTGCAATGGAACCAATTCTGATATCTACTTCCTTCACCAGATCTGGATTCACTAGGTTCTGCATAAAAAGAACAGCTAATTTTGTGTTGGTTGCCTTTCCAGTTTGATAATAGCGAACGACCAGCTCCGGATTCTCGACCCGCTTCCGAACCAGGTAAAGATTTGTCATCAGATTCTCGATAAAACCATCATGAGCGCCACGAATGATCCCTTCGTTTGTTGGCTCCGAGATATTCCGTTTATTAACTGCAGCTACACCGACAATAATTACTTGTACTGTACCTTCGAATAACAATACGCAATTCCCTTGAATTAAAGCACTGGGCACCTCTCCCAGATCCGATTTTGTTGTAATCTCCACAGAAGTAATAACTTCGTCCAGGATTCCTACTCTTTTTTCTTCTATAGGTTGGATGATCTCTTTTTGAATCTTCTGTAGATCAGATAAGGATTCCAAATAAAAAATGAGACCTTCCGATTGATTAAAATTTATGCTTCGCGATTTCAAATCACTCGTATGAAAGAGCTGATTTTCAATGTACTCCTTATTTTTCTCTAAAGAAGGATAGACATCTATTTTCGTATTCTGCCTACTTGCTGTCTGGGTGTTCGAAAATAATCTTCTTAAAAGATCCATTATGATATTCCACCTAGGTCATTCCAATTTTCATTATTTTAACCATTTAATGGATCGTTATTCTAACGAAAATCCAAATAACCTACCACCAATTTGTGATAGGTTTATTAATGAATCAGTTCGAATCGATCATATGGGATATCATTTGTTCATTGACAAACAACTGAATGACATCCCCATAATCGCTTTTTGTAACATGAAGCAATTATTATTTTTTCCCTCGCCATACTAAAAAACCTTATAGAGTTTAACCAATTTCTTTGCCGTTTGGTTCCAATTAAATCGTTGTAGCACCGTCCGACTTCCTTCCCACGAAATCTCCCTCGCCTTTTCCCTATTGGTAGAAATGGTTATAATATAGCTTGCAAAGCTTGCCGGGTTTCGGTAACTGTTTACTAAATACCCATCTTTTCCATGTTTAATAATCTCTTTAATACCACCAACTCTGGAAGCAATAACGGGCAACCCTGTACTCATCGCTTCTATATTGACAAGACCGAACGCTTCATGCTGTTGTGATGGGCAAACGAAGCAATCCCCCACCCGGTAAAGATGGTGAATTCGATGATGCGGTACATTTCCTACAAACTTTGTCGGGACTCCTAGTTGTTTCGCCAGTGATTTTAACTTACGGACGTATGCCGGCTTACCTCCCCCAGCAATAATCAACTTTATATTGATGATTTTCTGTCTGGCAATACTTGATGCCTTGAGTAAAACGGGAATTCCTTTACGGGGTATGATCCTCCCGGCAAAGAGTGTTACAAAAGAATTTCCTACATTAAATTTTTTCCTGCTTCTATTGCGTTCTTTCGGTATCGGAGGTTTAAATCTTTCCGTATCTACACCAAGATAAACCATCTTTATTTTATCTTTATTCCCAGGAAACCTTTGATTTAGATGATTCCTTACTGAGGTGCTGTTGGCAATAATTACGTCGGCCTTCTTCAGTTGGGCTGCCACTTTAGGGGACTTGCGTACAAATGTCAAGGAATGCAAAAATAATGAGACCGGTGTATTTGGCTTGGCTTCCTTCACTCTTGCCATGTACCTGGGGCGATTATCTATTTGTATAAAATCAAATTTTTTCCCCTTTATATAACGCAACACCGAAGATATATATCTATTAGGTCCCCCCGAAGGTAGGCGGACGATCTTTAAATTTCCTTGTTGAGTGATCACACCGTGTTTTGGATGTCGCCGACATAAAATGGTAACCTGATGATTCTTAATAAGCTGTTTAGCAATAGAAAGAATACAAATTTCCACGGAACCGATGCCTGGTAACGGGAATTGCTCTGGCGCGATCATTAAAATATGCACGGGTTCCCCCCCTGACTTATTTTTTTCCGGATTGCATCACATATTTTGCATAAAGTATAGGGGACTCGTAAGTACGGTAAAACGTCTTTGGCATCTTTGCTTTTATAAAACCGTAGCGTTGATCCCGACCATTCATTTCGATGAAAAACGGCTTTCCTGATCTATTCACGCCTATATCCAGCCCTACATCCGCCAGATGCTTTAAGCGATTACCTAAAAAACGGGCAATATCTAATGATAAACGTTGGACATCATCAACAACCTGCGACGGATTTTGAAAGCTGCTTTGGAACAACAAATCGCATTTTTTCGCTGTACCTCCCCGTGCAACATTGGTCACATGACTTCCCTTCCTCGCGATCTTGCCATACAGACCCGTCAACCGCCATTTTCCGTTTAAATCCCGTTGTATTGATACTCGAATGTCGTAAGGATTCCCTTTATATGTTGCCAAAGGTATTGTTTGTTGAATGAGATAACTTCTTCGTTTCACATTGTTGTTTACTTTCAATTCTGCTCGTTTTCTACTGGTAACTACTGTAGTAGTCGGGAGTTGAACTTTCCATCGCTCATCCCCTTTGCGAGTGATTTTTATAATCCCTTTACCTATGCTGCCGCTCTGAGGCTTAATGTATAAGCTATTAAACCGGTTCATCATGTTTCGTAAATGAACCCGAGAGTAACGTGTGGTCACAGGCAAATGCGAAGCAAAGCGAATTTTTAGAAGCCTATGAATTCGAAACTTAGGAAACCTATTGCGTGCATTAAATACATAGTATTTTTGCGATAAATGCTTAAGACGCTTGTGCAAACTATTCGACGATGGCAACGTTCTGTTGTGTATGACCTTCGGAATCGAGAATTGCTTGTATACGTATTTTCCATTCACAACTTTGTATCCATGTGCTTTCCCCGTTGATAAAGAAATTCGTTCCAAACACATATACGCAAGAGTCAGACCATGTTTGCTGGCAGCCTTATTGTAATGTCCAAGCTTTTCTCTGCCAGTTTTTCCGTTTTTAATATTACGAAACACTTTTGCATCAACCAAGATTCCGATCGTTCCCATGATTCTCACTCCCCTCCTTCAATTATGCGTCATGCTGATTTTTCCTGGCTTTAAAATAATGAAAAAATGCATTTTCTAATTTTTCTCCCTTTGATCCATAGTCTTCAGCAGATACCGTATTATTTTTTTTACCTTTAAGCATGCTGTTGTTGTCGCCATGTCCAAGTACCCAGGTGACCAAAGGAAATTTGACGATTTTACAGGGTCTGCGCAACGTTCTTAAGTTCTGGATTACTTTTGGATGAGCTTTGAGAACGAGGTGAAACGGCTTTTTTTCCGCATTGTTCGTCTCTGGAGTCAACGGAAAATCTTTATTGGCAAAATAAAAGACCGCACTGCTGCCGCATCCTATATAAAAACGTTTCTTCCTCAGCCACACCTCTTTTTTTACTAAATTTATCATCATTCCCGTGTCTATCACAAAATTCTTCCTCGTGGGCTGAGATCGAACATATTGTACGAGCCTATGATGTGCCCAGTCATCCGAATCGAAAGGCATAAAATAGCCGGAAAATCCTATTTTTCTTAAATACTCTCCAATCACTTTGCGTTTACGCATTTTGTCTCTGCTGAATCCTTTTTGATTCGAAGGGGGAGGAAAATTTACGGGCAACCATGTTACACGTTTATGCCGTATTTCCTTAATGTCAGGCTTTTCATGACCTGCAACAATCACACGAAAATGGGAGTCCGTATTGTTTAGAATCGAACGCAATGTTTTTGCCAAGTTGGACTGAACATTATTCCAATTTCGAGAAACGATTTTACTTTTCAAAGATATTGCAAATGCCACTTCTGCCTTGTTCTTGTTGACGTGTTTGTTTAAAAAGTATGCTTCCACCCGCTTTAATTGTTTTTTGATCGAATAAACTGAGCTTGTTCCTGTTATATGGCGACTCAATGAGTAACCTCCCTTATCAACCTAATTGTCTTTGCTGTACATTCCTTTCCTTTGCTCCTTTAGCTTATGTCGAAGCCAGTACCATGGATTGGATTACAATCGGGTTACATCCGCCGTTACTCTACAAAAATGATTACATACATTAATTTTGAAAATATCATTTGTTAAATTTCATCCATAGGGAGAAAGGAATGGTATATATTGGTTTCTATTATTGTTTGTACAGAGCGACCTTCATTTATGAACAATATTTTCGCAAATTATGAACGGCAAAGTTATAAAAATAAAGAGATGATCATTGTTTTAAACCGGGATGACATGGACATTAAGAAGTGGAGAAGAAAAGCAAGTCAATATAAGAACGTGTCTGTTTATCGAGTCCCACAGAGATATCAGTTGGGCAAATGTTTAAATTATGGCATTCAGAGGGCAAAACATAGCATTATAGCAAAATTCGATGATGATGATTATTATGGCCGCTACTATTTGGTAGAGTCCGTCAATAAAATGCGAAGACAAAATGTTCCCGTCATTGGAAAAAATACCTGCTATCTATATTTTGAACCCAAAAAAGCACTTATGTTATATAGAGAAGGCGGAGAAAACCGATATCTGGATATCATTAAGGGCGGTACATTGGTGTTTAAGAAATCTGTGTGGAGAAATGTAAAGTTTAATGAAAAGAAGCTGCATGGAAGCGATGTTGCCTTTTTGCGCGGATGCAGAAAAAGAGGATATAAAATTTATTCTGTGTCGAAATATAATTATGTTTGTGTAAGGAGAAAAGATGTAAATTCCCATACTCAAAAAACATCCACAAAAGAATACATGGGCAGGTGTAAATTAGTCAGGTCTACAACACACTATATTCCATATGTAACTAAAAAAGTTTTGTAGCGGCATGTGCCTCGGTCCAGGAGAATACACGAGTTACTACGAACATTGAAATTTTTAATTATCAGGATTTATTTATATACAAGTGTTATTACGATCTTCACGCTTCAAACAATAGACCGATTGCTCAGCACCAAATCGATGCAGCCTATCGATTAAAGTCATCCCGATTCGCTCTAGAAGTTTGCATGATCGAGTATTCGCTGTTTGTGTTTCTGCAAAGAGCATATCTAATCGTAACTCATCGAATGCATAGTCAGTTAATGCTCCAATGACTTCGGTGGCATATCCTAATCCCCACCATTGCGGCAGAATTTCATAGGATACTTCAGTATTCGTATTGTCATGGTATGTATCCAATGAGACAAGTCCGATAAAATCATGATTATCGATTGTTCTGATCACCCAAAAATGTGAACCGTTCTTGGATCTATTTAGAATATCCTCGAATTTTTTCTTCAGAACAATCTCATTCTCAATCGTTCCTCCAAGATATTGCCTGACTTGTTCATTGACAAACAACTGAATGACATCCTCATAATCGTTTTCTGCAACATGAAGCAATTTGCATCTGCTTGTTTCAATCATTATTTTCTAAACACCCTATTCTATGGCTTATTGGCTTTCCAAATGATCTTATTCTCTCTGATCCCTAATTTGCCATCTATCATATTTTCCCTAATCATATTCTCAAGATCTTGTTTATTCTCTAGTAACGTGTAGTCTGGATTTCCTGGAATATCCGAAATGAACTTTGCGAATTCTTCCTCATTCGGAAAATAGGTAATCCATCATTAAACTCTTCAATCTCAATGTTGATATATCCATTTGCAATCAACCGTTCTTTTACTATAGGAACATTGTTATGAATACCGAAGATCGTACCACCTGAACGCAGAATACGACTATGATTGATTATCGAAGTTGGACCTCTACTATCATAGATCAAATCAAACTGTGCATCTGCAAATGGAAGTTCCGATTTCGTAGTTGCATAAACAAATTTTACATTGGAAATTTCACTATTTTCTAATAAGGATTGGGCAATATGAATAAGTTCAGTTGAATTATCAAATCCCGTAATATGATCTGTATACGTAGACATTTTCAAGGTAAATTCTCCATGTCCACAACCCGCATCCATAACATGATGGTACTGTGACAGCATGCGAATCAATCTCTCTTCAAAAATATCTTCTGCTGACGTCCCGACAACTGTACATACCGCTCTTCTCTTGTAACCACCATTTCTTCTAGCAATCATATCGTACCATTCGATTCCCATCGTTTATCTCCTCTCAGATTCTCCTGAAGTTGCGAAGTGAATTACGGATAGACTATAATCATAAATAATTTAATTATCAGAATATATTGAATAGCAATTAAATTATTTGTTATATAAGTATTATAATACATAGTAAATAAAGGACAATGATATGGCCACAGAACTGACACTAATGAATAATACGACAATACCTATCGAGAATAAAATTGATCAGATTCATGCATGTGTGCAGTTCATTCTTGGAGAAACTGCCGTACTCAAAACGATAACATGCAACGATTTAGGTTATCAAACCCCAAATTTCACAACAGCAGGAATTTATCATCTTCATGGGATTGCTGAGATTCAGAACAAACAATTGCCTTGGTCAATTATTTTGAAAATTATTAAGCCGGATAGTACAGAGAAAGCTAATCCTTTATATCACAATTACTGGCGTCGTGAAGCCTTAGTTATGGAAGCAAGACTATTAGAGGAGCTTCCAAATTCCATTCATGCTGCCCAAAGTTATCTTGTTGAAGAACAACCAGATGAAACCATTTGGCTATGGATGGAACATGTTGAAGGCAAGTATGCCTACTCACAAGAGCAGTTCTGTTTTATTGCTCGACAGCTAGGTCGGTTTAATGGGGCTTATCTTACGGGAAATAGATCAATCCCCGATTATAGCTGGATATGTAATTCCTGGCTTAAGTCATGGACCAAGGCATGCCGCATGTATGCCCCAAACCCTGAAGCTTATGTAAATCGATTAAATAAAGATCATGAGCGAAGCATATGGTCATGGTATCAAGAGTTTAATCAACAAGTTGATGCTACAATAGGTTCGCTTGAACAGCTGCCTCGTGTGCTTGCTCATCAGGACTTAAGCCAAATGAATATGCTACTCGTAAATAATAATACAATTTCCGACGAACTTGTATTGATCGATTGGCAATTCATGAGTATATCAGGAATTGGCGAAGATCTTGGCAAGCTGTACGGTGTAAATATGAGCCTTGGAATCATTCCGCCTGATCAATATGAAGTATTTCAAAGTTCTCTTTTCAATGCTTACCTTGAAGGCTTACGAGATATGGGCTGGATGGGCGACGAAAGATTAGCGCGATATGGTTACTGTGTAAGCATGTCTGTAAGAAGTGTATGGGAAGTTCCTCATTTCTTCGCATCAGCAGCTAAGCTAGAAATAGAACCACAGAACCACAAGTTGAAGGAGCGAATGAGTCGGCTTGAACGAATAATCAGCATACATCAGAAAATGGCGCTAGAAGCTGACTCTCTAAAGGAAATATTCAGGTAGTTCATATAGAGTAAAAAACACAACAGATCACTAAGATTCTGTTGTGTTTTTTTATCAGATGCTCTACTAGTAATAGTGTATATATCACTTGCCCTCAATTTGTTTCATATGATGCACCATATGCTCGATATAATCAGTAAATAGCCATTCAAGCGTCACAATGGATTGATTAGGCAAAATGCATTGCTTGTTGAAATCATTCTCACTTGCACCCTTTAAAGTGTAATAAATTTGTAGATTCAATTGTTTCCACAAAGCTGTAAGTTCACTTTTGCTATAATTATTCTGATAATCATGAATACTGACCCATTGATTCTGAAGGTACGCTTCACAGCTAATAAGTCCCTCAGACAACATAATCTTCACAAATCGCATATGGTTATTGGTTGCTGAATCGCATAAATGACCTAGAATTTCTTTTTTAGACCATTTATCCTTTGCGTGCTTCTTGTTAAAATCCTCATCACTTATTGTATCCATCATACTTGGAATTTCTTTAATTAGAAGTTCAAGTCTAGTTACAATATCCATAATCACACCTCCGAATTATGATTTCGTGTTCTGATTAATTCCATGTTTCAAATAATAAATGATCCCTGCCAAATCAATACGTGAGAATTGCTTGGGGTCGTTTTGTACAATTGCAGCAAGTTCTGATGTATTTATCCATCTGACATTTTCCGTTTGATCACCTATAGGTACAAGCTCACCTTCTGCTTTGCATCTAAAATAGTATCCGACCGAATCAATCGGACCCTTGATTGTTTGATAAGCCCCAAATGGCTTCATACACTCAACTGCGAAATCTGGATTCACATTTGATGTGTCAATCCTGGTGTCTTCTCCTTCAATTTCGACGATATCAAGTCCAGTTTCTTCCTTCACTTCTCTTCTTAGTGCCACAGTCAATGATTCAAAAGGTTCAATCCGTCCCCCAGGCAATTCTATTGTAAGCGGCTCACCAGGTTTATTTCTAGTTTGAATCACGATTTGCTTGTGACCCTTATAATCTCTTTCAATAATCGCTCTCGAATTCACGTAGAACATAGAATCACCCTTTTTTCGAATAGATAACTAATGCTTTACATATAACTTCTCTATCAATACCCGACATCAAGTGAATTCGATCCGCCCACTGTGCATCATCAATTAATTTTGGTTCATTCATAAGCCCACTATTCGAGCTCATGAAACTATTCCATCTATCAAATTCCCAGTGAATCACTTCCTCCGGCGTATATACACGCATTTCGACAAGTGGATTTCTTAACAAGGATTGTGAGAAACTCGCTGCACTTTGCAATTCGTCTAAGGGAATCGGTTGTAGATTAAATTTTTGCTTACTTACTTTGCCACTAGGTCTAATGTACTTAAAAAGCACATCGTTTGAGCCGACTTGAACGCTAATCTTGCCTCCTGTAATAAATCCGCTAAGCGCATCTTCACAAAAGTCACTGCTATTTCGTGTAATCAAGATTGGATCAATCCACTGATCCCCCAAATCACAAAAATACGAATTACCCTCATCGTTAACCGCAACTACTGCTACATGTGCTTCTGGTGTGTGCAGATCATGACCTATCGCATAGGCATGAATGCCTTCAGCCTTCAATTCATCCATTAACCAGAGTGCAAGATCGAAGCAATTGCCTGCCGTCCCAAACTGTTCCCGATGTTCTTTCATTAGAGTGACACTTCTTTGTTTGTTCTGACCAGATTGTGAAGCATACCATGCCTTTGTAATTGTTTCCATCGGATGCTGATCAAACTTTCGCCATACTCGCAGCACATCTTGAGTTGCTTTCATGTCAACCTCCACTATCTATTCGTATTGGTATGTAATGTAAAAAGAACAGCATGTAAGCTGCCTCTTTATTCCAAAATTATGTTCTCGATTTCTTCTCGATGATGATTTCTTGTAAGATTCTGATACTGTCATAATCCTTCGAACGTAATTTACGTCCCGTTCCTTGCTCATATATCAACAAATTATCAAGCAATTGCTGTGGGCTTAATGTACGTGTTGAAACATGATGTAAAGTATAACTTCGTAAAGGTAAAGCATCTGACCTCCATACCCATTCTGGAAATCCATTAGCTGTAATTTGTCCAGCTTGATTTCGAGTTAGATAAATGATGCTTACTTCCAATTCATTCTGATAAAAATTTGTTTGCAGCTCGCTTACTGGAGCACATCTGAATCCAGCCTCTATTAACGTCTGTTCTAGCGATTGTCGATTATGCAGCCAAGTTACGATATCTATGTCAGAGTGCTCTCTTGTTACTTGTCCAAGTATAAAGTCGATAGCCCAGCCACCACGTAACCAAAATTGCATATCAAGCGATTCGAATATTCTATTAATTTGACCTAGAACTTTAAATTGCAATAAAGATTGCGTAGATAAAGTCTCTTCATCAATTGGCTTCTCTTGTAATTCAAGTTCATAAAAATAATCAGCATTCTGATTATCATTGTATCTCGAAATTTCATAGAATCCAAATTTCTTAAAGATCTGATGCGCTATGACAGACTGCTTCATTGTGTCCAATCGTAATTTGATAAAATGATGATCTCTTGCATAATCAATTGCAGTTTGCATTAGAAGCTTTCCATAACCATAGCCCGTATACGCTGGCAGCACAAAGAACCTTTTCAGTTCACCTATATGTTGAATCGGATCTAGTTCCTTGAGAGCTATGCATCCAATTATACTTTCACTCTCATCCTTGATGATCCAGAAATGACCGTGTTTCATATAGGTCTTCTCTATCGTTCTGAAATCAGAATGAGCTCCATCAGGGTTATACTGCATCCCTCTAGATTTATACATGGTATCCAAGAACAGTTCCAAATTGAGTTGATCCTTATTTCGATCAAAAACGCTAATTATGATTATCACATCCTATATCTGTTCTTAATCGGTTGTCCTTAGTTCCATTGATTCAGAGGCCCGCAACAAATTTTTCGTTGCTCTGGCCTCATTGAACTGAAACCTTAACACTTGCCCATTTTAGAATGTAAACCCTTGAACTTTTTCATCGGCTATTCTTTGTAGTTTATCTTTATCTTTAATAATAACTTCGCCTGGAGTTGCATCTTCAAGGATATCATCCATATCACTCAGTGGTTTATACTTGATCCCGATTATGCTCCAGACTAATAATACGGCTCCGGCAAGTAATAGACTAAGTCTCATTTCGCGGCCTGCACCCGGCCCTAAAATCAAGTTTACAATTGGGGAATCAAATACACTGGATGTCAGTACAGTCTTGAATACATTATCGGCTAATACACCTGCGACAATATAGCTGACCGGTGCTAATAGAGCTACCAACATACGATTCACCGCAAATACACGTCCTTGCAACTCCAGTCCAACCTTCACCTGGATGAGTGACTGCCAATGAATATTCGTAATCGTTATAGACAAAGAGGATACGAACAAAGCAATCGCTCCATAAATAGGCAATGGTTGTATTCCTGCAATCATAATGGAGATGGCTAATGGAATGACAAAACCAACCATCCCTTTTGCTCTCTTACTCATACCGCCAGTTATTAACATCGCTATAGCTCCGCAAAGAACACCGATTCCTGAAAATGCATTAAGAATTCCCAACGTGGTTGAATTCGTGAAAGAAAGGATGAGCGGCGTCATTGTAACCGTAAAAATGCTTAGTAAAAAGTTAACGACAACAAAGAAGACAACCATGGCAATCAAACTTTTTCTTCTCATGATAAAATTCCAACCACCCATTAACTCTTTCCGAATCGGTTCCTCTAATCTTGTAAACATGGTATTCGGAAATCTCAAAAAGAGCAAAACGATCACGGAGAGTCCAAATGTTATAAGATCAATAATAACAAGCCCCTGAAAGCCTATCGACTCCATAAATACGCCTCCGAAGATAGCTGCCAGTACGCCTCCGATTGCGACGGAAAATTGAGAAACACTATTTGCCTGCGGCAAGTACATCTTTGGCGTAATCTGCGTCACTGCTGCCATATACGCTGGCTGCCTGAAGCTGTTTGCAACAGATAAAACGATGGTAAAGACATAGACATGCCAAAGTTGAAGCTCATGAAACCCTAACAAGATAAGCAAACCTAAAGAACTTACTGTCGAAAGCAAGTCACTAATAATTAAAATGACCCGTCTGTCAAACCTGTCTACAATGGCACCTGCAAACGGAAGCACCAAAATGGTGGGAACCATTGCCATAAGAAACATCATGGCAAATTCCGATAGTGCATTGGTTTGATTGAAAACCCAGATCCCGGTCCCAAACGTCGATAAAATTGTACCTATTTCAGAAATGATCTGCACGAAGGCAACCATTAAAAACAATCTCATACTTGGAACGACTTTGTTTTTCGCTAAGGCATTCAACCTTACCCTGTTTTCTTTGCTTTCATTCGTTTTCTTGGTTTCATTCACTTGCTTGGTTTCAGATACCCTCGAAGATCGATCCTTCCATACGTCTATCTTCTCTTCAATAATATCTACAAGGTCCGCTACTTGATTTTTAAAGAAAAAATGTCCGGCATGCTCAATTGTTCGTAAATCCACATCGTCACTGAAGTATTCCCATTCCTTATATCTTTCCTGATAAAATTCCGTAGCTCGATCGCCCTCTCCAATGATGCATGTGATTGGCGCATGGAATTTCGTATTATTCTTATTGCTATAGTGCCTGGTATACCACTTGACGCATTCTTTTGCATCATGCTTCAAATTCCTAAGCACAAATTCTGTTTCATCGGAACTAAATTCACTGTTTAAACCACCAATCATTATCAACATGTCCCGATTGCCTTTGTCCGTCAACTGAGTAGGGAATATTTTTTCCCATATGTCGAAAAACTTATTGGTTATTCGCGGTGTCGGGAACATGGCTCCAACAACAACGCCATTCACCTGAATGCCCGCCTCTTCCAGTTTAGGAGCAAGAAGTACCGACATCGTGGCGCCCAGACAATGTCCATAAAGAACGACAGGTCCCTTCACCTTCTGTTTGATTTCCTCCAAGCAACGAGCCGCGCTCTCCTCGATAGAAGCCAATTCTTCATCGGGGCAGCTGTAGTCGTGGCCCGGAAGCTCAACGGCATATAGCGAGTAATTCTTCGGTAATGCGTTGGCTAAAGGTTGATACGAGATCGCGCTTCCTCCCCCGTAAGGAAAACAAATGAGGGAGACTACTTTATGTTTCTCATCAATCGGCTTGGTAAGCTCATGCAGCATCGTCCGATTCCCATCGTTTCCTGCACCTTTTGATTGGGATAAGTAAGCGACCAATTCGCGAATCGTTGAATTTTTAAACAGCTCCATGACTCCTAGGTTATTGCTAATACTTCTGACCAGCTTAATGGCTTTAAAAGAATCTCCACCTAAATCAAAGAAATCTTCATCAATGCCTATTTTCACAATTCCGAGTACGCCGGCCCAAATTTCAGCCATGTCCATTTCTTCTTTGTTCCTCGGCGCGACAAAGCCTTCATCCGAATCTCTTGACAGCAAATCAGGCGCAGGAAGTGCAAAGCGGTCAACCTTACCATTCGTATTTAGCGGGATCAACTCAAGCTGATCAAATTTAGCCGGAATCATGTATTGAGGAAGTTGTTTCTTTACATATTCCTTTATTCCCGCTTCGCTATATTTCTCCTCGCTGTGTGTCTTTGGAACAATGTACGCGAATATTCTATTTTCGCCCGCGCTATCCTCGCGAACCAGTACGACAGCATCTTGCACAGGAGGGTAACTCTTAATCGTAGCCTCGATTTCCCCGATTTCAATGCGGTAGCCTCTGATTTTTACCTGGTGGTCGATACGTCCTAAAAATTGTACATTTCCATCAGGCAGCCATTTAACAAGGTCTCCTGTTTTATACATCCTTTCCCCTGGGGCAAATGGATTTGCTACAAACTTTTCTTCTGTCAGCTCAAGATTATTGAGATAACCTCTTGCCAGTCCGTTTCCTGCTATACATAATTCCCCTGGTACCCCTACAGGCTGAGGATGATTGTCTTTGTCCAAGACGTACACACAATAATTGACTAGCGGACGACCAATTGGAATCGTGTTCAACTGATCCAGACGCGCTCGGTCAATCAGGAAGGCAGTCGAGTCCACGCAGCATTCAGTTGGTCCGTATATATTGGTGATCTCGGGTTTTCTTTCGCCGCAAAGTGTGAAGAAGTCCTTCACGGCTGAAACGGTCAATTCTTCCCCGCCGAATATAAAATGCTTGACGGTCATCTCTTTTATTATTTCTCTGTTATCGCTCAAGATCAATTTCAAATGAGACGGTGTTCCGTCTGAAACATCGATTGCGTGATCAATGTAGTATTCTACCAGTTTTTCCCCTATGGTTCTGTAGTCTTCTGGGATAATATGCAGGCAGTCGCCTCGTAACAAACTGGCAAATATCTGCTTGACGGAAGCATCAAAAACATAATGTGCAACCAAAGCTACCTGTAATGGTCCGGTATATTGGTCATAAATGATTTTACCCAGCCCTGTAACAAGATTGATCACATTACCATGCTGGATCATCACGCCTTTTGGTCTGCCCGTTGAACCAGAAGTATAGATGACATAGACAAGATCATTCGGATGATTGACGATTTCTACATTCGTTTTATCACCTTGATACCATTGTTCGTCTTCTAAATCTAATACCATTCCCTCAAACTGTATCGTATGCATGAGATGTTTTTGTGTCAGCAACAGGGTAGTTTTACTATCCTCCAGCATATAGGTGATCCTGTCATTCGGATAGTCCGGTGAAATTGGCAAATAAGCTCCTCCGGCTTTTATAATGCCCATGATTCCAACCATCATCTCCACCGATCGATCCACCATGATTCCGACGATGGTATCCGGTTTTACACCTTTTCCGCGTAACACGCCTGCCAATTGATTGGCTTTCTCATTGAGTTCCCGGTAAGTTAATTTTCGATTTTCATATACGACTGCGATCTGATCCGGCGTCTTTTCAACTTGTTCCTCAAAGACTTCGCAGATCGTTTTATCCTGGGGATATGGTGCTTTCGTGTTATTAAAATCGACTACGACTTCCTTTTTTTCTTCCGCTGAAAGCATCTCGATTTTACACAGCTGTATATCCGGATTCTCTACTACTGCTTTGACGATATTCTGGAAATGCGCAATCATTCGTTCGATGGTTTCTCGCTTAAACAGCTTGGTGCAATACTCTAACTCGAAGCAGATTTCTTCGCCTTTTTCTTCCGCTCCTAGCGTGAGATCAAACTTGGAAACGCCTCTTTCAAATGGAAGCTGTTTAATTGTTACCCCATCCAGTTCCATGTCTTTCGTGTCCGTATTTTGCAGCACAAACATCGTGTCAAACAATGGATTTCTACTTAAATCTTTTCGTAGGTTTAGATTTTCCACCAATCGATCGAATTGAACATTTTGATGTTCATATGCGCATAAAGCCTTTTTCTTTACTTCCTGTAGAAAGCCAGCAAACGTTTTCGTTCTTCCAGGATAGTTTCGCATGGCAAGCGTGTTGACGAACATTCCTACCATATACTGCAGATCCGCATGCGGCCTGCCTGATATTGGTGAACCTACTACGATATTTTCTTGTCCGCTATACTTGGAAAGCAATACGTTGTAGGCGGACAGTAACATCATATACAAGGTGACTTCCTTCGTCTTGCATATGTGCTTTAGCTTTTCGGTTACATGCTTGTCCAGATGGAATCCGATGCTTTCTCCTTCAAAACTTTGAAAACTTGGCCTCGGATAATCAATAGGCAAATTCAATACAGGTATTTCATCACTGAATAGGTTTGTCCAATAGGCTTCTTGTTTTTTCATAGCCTCGGATTCTATCATTTTATGTTCCCAGGCAGAGTAATCCTTATACTGTATTTTCAGCTCTTCTAAAGCTTCACCTTTATACATCTTCGCGAGTTCCTCCAAAATAATACCCATGGAAGTACCGTCGGATATGATGTGATGCATATCCATCATAACCACATGCTTCTCTGCTGCAAGCCGAATTAGCTTCACCCTTAATAGCGGCGATTTTTCTAAATCAAAAGGTTTAACGAATTTTTTCGCCTCAGAGGTGATCATCGCTTCTGAATCTAAGTTTAGCTCTTCGTATTCCACGCTAAATGCAATCGTTTCATCAATTTTCTGCTTGATTTCTCCCTCTTCCAATTCAAAGCAAGTTCTAAAGACTTCATGTCTTTGCACAAGCTTAGAAAAGCTTTCCGATAACTTCTCTCGATCCAATTTTCCGTCAAAAACGAACATATACGGGATATTGTAACTGATTTCTTCCTTCGCGAACTGATTTAAAGCAAACAATCTCTTTTGAGCCGAGGAAACTTCATAACGTTCCCTTTCTTCCACAGCTTCGATCGATGAATATTCAGCTTCCTTGGTATTCCCCACATACTCTGCCAATTGCCTTACCGTTGGGTTTTTAAATATTTCATCTACAGATATTTCAACAAGTAAGTCTCTTTGTACAATGGCTGCCATTTTTATGGCCTTTAGAGAATGTCCTCCCATGAAAAAGAAGTTATCATTTATTCCTACTACATCTACATGAAGTACTTCCTGCCATATTTCTGCCAATTTTTCTTCTGTTTCGTTTCTCGGTGCTTCATATTCTGTTCCTGTTTCCATACTTCCATCAGGTTCGGGCAACGCCTTCCTGTCAACCTTACCGTTTGGTGTCAACGGAAATTTGTCCAATTGTACAAAATAGGATGGAATCATGTAATCCGGTAATACCTTCGATAAGTATACTCTTAGCTCGCCTACCGTTAGTTCTTTATCTCCTACAATGTATGCACAGAGGTACTTGCTGCCGCCTTCCCCTCTTGCTACGACGACTGCTTCCATGACATTTGGATAACAAAGCAGCTGGCTTTCTATCTCTCCCAGTTCGATCCTGAAGCCCCGTATCTTTACCTGGTGATCGATCCGTCCCAAATATTCTACGTTGCCATCAGGCAGCCATCTTGCCAAGTCTCCTGTTCGGTACATTTTAGTTCCCGCTACGAAAGGGTTGGAAACAAACTTCTCTGCCGTCAGCTCCGGTCTGTTTAGATACCCTGTTCCTAAACTGTCACCCGCGATACACAGTTCTCCTGGTTGTCCAATGGTAAGCAACTGATCATCTTTATTGACTATATACAGTTTTACGTTATCAATGGGTTTACCTATCGGTATCATTTCTATATTTCTTATCTGTTCATTCGGTATTCTGTAAGATGTCGCTATATCCGTACACTCTGTCGGGCCATAGGTATTGACGA
The DNA here is from genome assembly GCF_004344915.1 of Paenibacillus albiflavus. Lineage (GTDB taxonomy): Bacteria > Bacillota > Bacilli > Paenibacillales > NBRC-103111 > Paenibacillus_AM > Paenibacillus_AM albiflavus. The sequence continues at coordinate 284,677 of NZ_SKFG01000001.1, forward strand.
TTTCTGCCTGATAGTACGGCGTATTGATCCAGCTTAACAATTTAGGGATATTGATGGGTTCCCCGCCTAAGAATACCCGCTTCAAATGCCTTAATTCACGATAGTCCGATGTTGTATCCACAAGGATTTGAAATGCACTCGGCGTACAATTCACGATCGTGACTTTTTGCTCGTCCATCAGGGAAAGAACATTTTTGTAGCTGTAAATCTTTTCTGGAAGTACGATCAGCCTTCCCCCTTTGATGAGGGACGCGTAAAGGTTCTTTTGCGCTAGATCAAAACCTACAGGTGCGATTAAGAGAATGTTATCGCTTTCATTTATTTCAAAATCCCTTGTAAACCAGTTCATAAGGTTCGTAAAAGAATCGGCTCTTACCATGGCGCCCTTTGGATTCCCAGTAGAACCTGAGGTATAGATCAGGTACATCTGCCGATCCGGACGATACTTGAGATTCAAATTTTCTACGGATTGTTCGGACGCTTCTACTATTTTTTCTATCCCTACTACTTGTATACCCAAACCTTCCGTCTGCTTACGGCAGCTCTCCTGTGTCAACAATATGCCTGCGCCGCTATCCTTCAGCATATATTCAATTCGATCTGATGGGTATTGCGTATCGATAGGAAGGTAAGTTCCGCCGGCCTTCAGTACGCCAAGTATACCGATGAGAAGTTCAGCAGATCTGGAAATTAAAATACCGACGATCTTATTCTCTTCGATTCCCTCATCTCGGAGCGTTCTTGCAACCTGATTCGCCTTGTTATTTAACTCCCTGTAAGTAAGTTCCTTATCTTCAAATACAATGGCTATATGATCCGGTGTCCTTTCTACTTGCTCCTCAAACAATTCATGAATAGATTTGCCACTTGGATACTCTGTATAGGTGTCATTGAATTTATGCAGCAGCTGATGTCTCTCATCCTCAGTAAGCATATCGATGTCGAGTAGTTTGATTTCCGGATTCTCTGTTACTACCTTAACGATATTGATAAAATGTTGAACGACTCTTTCTATGGTCTCCCGCTTAAATAGCTTAGTACAATATTCTAAATTAAAACGTATTTCTTCTCCTACTTCTTCTGCTTCCAACGTCATATCAATCTTGGATACTTTTCCTCTATACGCATATTCTCTTATGCTTATATTTTCAAGTTCCATTTCTTTCGTATCCGTATTTTGCAGCACAAGCATCGTATCAAACAACGGATTCCTACTTACATCTTTTCTTAGATTTAGTGCTTCTACCAACCGATCAAACGGATAATCCTGATTTTCATAGGCACTGAGTGCATTTTGCTTGACCTCTCCTAAAAAATCAGCAAAGCTTTTCTTTCCTTCAGGATAGTTTCTTAGAGCTAAGGTATTGACAAACATACCCATAACTCCCTGTAAATCATCATGGGATCTGCCTGCTGTCGCCGAACCTACGACTATATCTTCCTGTCCACTGTATTTGGCTAGCAAGATATTGTAGGCGGACAATAAAGTCATGTACAAGGTTGCTCCACTATCCTTGCCTACTTTCTTCAGCTTTTCCGTTAGATTCTTGTTTAATCGAAAGCCGATACTTTCCCCTTCAAAGCTTTGGAGAGCGGGTCTTGGCTCATCCATTGGCAAGTCTAATACCGGTACGCCATCACGAAATAGCTCTGTCCAATATTTTTCCTGCTTTTTCATGGCCTCGGATTTCAGCAAGTTATGTTCCCAGGCAGAATAATCCTTATACTTTACACTTAGCTCTTTTAGGCTTTCACCTCTATACAGTTTTGTGAACTCCTCCATAAAAATACTCATGGAAGTACCGTCAGATATGATGTGATGCATGTCGAACATAAACAAGTGTTTTTCTGCCGCAAGTCGAATAAGCTTCACTCTTAGAAGAGGCGCTTTTGATAAATCAAAAGGTTTTACGAATTTCTCTACTTCATCCTTCATCATTTCTTCTGAATCTGTGTTTATTTCTTCGTACGCAAACTTACATTCAACCGTTTGGTGAATTCTTTGCATAATTTCTCCAGCTTCCAATTCAAAGGAAGTTCTGAAGGCTTCATGTCTTTGCACAAGCTTACTCAACGTCTCTTCAACTTTATTTCTGTCCAGTTCGCCTTCCAAAAGCAGGATGAACGGTAGATTATAATGGATCTCCTGTTTTGAAAACTGATGTAAAGCATACATCCTTTTTTGAGCGGAGGATACCTCGTAAAGTTCTTTTTCCTCTACAACTTCTATAGGTGAATAGACAGCTTCTTCCGTTTTCCCTATATATTCTCCCAGCACTCTTACAGTCGGATGGCTCAATATTTTCCCTACAGATAGATCGGCATTTAGCTCTCTTTGGATCATGAACGCAATTTTGATCGCCTTTAATGAATGTCCGCCCAAAGTGAAGAAATCATCATTGATTCCAATCCGATCTACTTCTAATACTTCACTCCATATTTTCACAAGCTTTTCTTCTACTTCATTTGTTGGAGCGACATATTCCACGCCTGTATCGATTTCTCCGTCCGATTCTGGCAGTGCTTTTCGATTTATTTTACCATTTGCCGTTATAGGCATTTTTTCTATTTGCATAAAATGGGTCGGTATCATAAAGCTTGGCAAGCTTTGAGACAAGGTTTTTCTTAACTCTGGTACTATTATCTCTTCTTCGGATACCATATAGGCGCATAAGTACTTATTTCCTTGTCCATCCTGTCGATCCACCACAACTGCCTGCTTGATTCCTTCATATTTCAGCAACTGGCTTTCGATTTCTCCAAGTTCGATTCGATAGCCCCTTATTTTCACCTGACTATCGATCCTGCCCAGAAATTCTATGTTGCCATTAGTCAGCCATCTTCCTAAATCTCCTGTTTTATATAGGTATGTGCCTGTTTCAAAAGTATTTTCTATAAATTTGTCCTTACTTAAAGTTTCATTATTTAAATACCCTCTTGACATGCCGCTGCCTGATAAACATATTTCTCCTGGAACGCCTATTGGCTGAAGATTATTATGATGATCCACAATATAAATCTTTGTGTTGTATATTGGTTTTCCAATCGGTATATTTTTATATTCCTGATCGATCTTAAAGACTGTCGATACAACCGTATACTCTGTCGGTCCATAGTTATTGTGTATCTCATAGCTCTTAATCTCTGTATATCTGAGTATATCGGCTCCCGTTATTAATTTTCGTAACGAATGATTTTCCAATCTTATGAATTGTTCACACATTTGAGTCGGTATGAAGCCTATTGATATTTCGTTCTCATGGTAGTACTCATTTAACTTATTGACATCAAGTTTCAATTCGTCACTAAGGATATGTATGGAAGCACCGCATATAAGGTAGGGGAATATTTCCATCACAGAAGCATCAAAACCAGCTCCTGCATATTTTGCTGATCGATCAGATTCGTCTACCTCATAATAATCATTATGCCAAATGCATAAATTCACTAAGCTTGAATGTTCGACCATAACTCCCTTTGGCCTTCCCGTGGACCCGGAGGTATATATCACATAAGCTAATGCATTTGGGCTATTTATACTTGTTAAATTTCCTCCTTCCGATGAATATCCTTCTTCATTGTTCAGGTCGATGATTTCTCCCGTAAAATCTATTTCGGGCAAATCCTTTTGCGTAAGTAATATGCTTGTTCCGCTGTCTTCAAGCATATATTGTATCCTTTCCTTAGGATAATTGGTGTCTATAGGCAGGAAACCTCCACCCGCTTTTACCGTTGCCAATATTCCGATCAGCATTTCAATCGATGGCTTTGCCATTACTCCTACAATGCTGTCCTGCACTACACCTTTATCCCTCAGCACCCTTGCCAATCGATTGGCCTTCTCATTCAGTTCTCTATAGGTTAATTTCTTATCTTCATAAACTGCTGCTAGGTTATCTGGTGTCTTTTCAACTTGATCCTCAAATAACGCAGATATCGTTTTATCTTTAGGGAATTCCATCTTGGTGTCATTGAAATCTACTAGAATTCTCTTCTTTTCTACATCTGAAAGCATATCTATTTCGCACAGTTTTAATTCTGGATTTTCCGTTACTTTTTTTAATATATTGATAAAATGTTCGCATTTTTGTTTAATTTCATTTTTCTCGAAACGACTTGTGTTAAATTCGATTCTTCCCTTTATTCCTTGCAAGATTTCACTAAATCTAATCCATATACCAAACTTAAGTTCTTTTAACAAAGGGATTTCCTTCAGCATAGTCACAGTATCAAAGATTACATCGTGATAAAGATCCGACTCATCGCCACTAATTGAAAATTCAGAAAATTCAGCGTATAATTTTATACTTGCACTTCTAAAAGTTTCATTTTCATTTATAACATTCTTAATAAGAGCATATCCGAATGGATTACTGCTATTTCCAGTTACAACTATATTTTCAATCCTATGTTCTTCTTCACGAGTATATTTAAACAATAAAGTTGTAAATGCAGTAAATAAAAGGTTGTTAACTGAAATCTTATCTTTATCAGCAATTGATTTTATTCTGTTTGTAAGCGAAGGATCGATAGTAAAATTCACGCTGTCTGGGGAGAAATCGATTTCTGTGCGACTCTCAATATAACTTCCTAAAGTAATACTTTCACTAAAAAATTTATTCACTGATATTTCACCATCCCAGACATTTTTTTAGAAATACAGACAATCTTTATTCTGCCTAATCCTATAAAATATGCACAAAATAGTATGACCACCTCCAATATGAACCTGAGTATGCTCTAATCTTATAGTATGAATACTCGATTATTTTGTCAATTTAAGTTTCAACTATAGATAATATTGACACTTATTGGTCGTTCTAAGCTATGTGGGCGTTCGTTAATATAAAAATGGACATAGCGAACTATGCCCTTGCGCAGTTCGCAAGGGTTTTCGATTGTCCAAAATTCATATTAATATTCCTCTTACTATCATTTCCTATACCTGTTGTTAAGCTGACATGGATCGTGATCTTTTCATTCTGCGCTTACCCAAGTATTTCTGCAAACAACCCCGATAGACTTCATTTAGAACTGGCGCCTGCTCAATATCCTGGGGTGTGACGAATACAGGCTCTTTTGGACTGATCGCAACGCCGTTCTCCTTCAGGATCGTTGCTACAAACTGCGAACAGAAATAAGCACGTTCTCGATTAATTTGTATATTAAAAAGAACACCAAATAAACCTAGTAAATTGTATTTATATAATTCTTTATTTCTCTCTATTTCGTTAATATGCGATCGAATCTGCTCATATGTATCTGAACTAACCGTGCAACAGTATAGCGCACATTCACAGCTTTTAAACAGTTCGCTATTCAAATCTTCTTTTACAAAACCAGCTAGAAGCGGATTGCTTATTTTTTTGCGGCCAAAGCTGTATACTTCTGTCAGCTCTTGATCGAACGCAATTGAGGCATGATTTAGCTCAGCCCCTGTGAATACACGAATTAATTTTGTAAAAAGCGTCCCAGTGTCAGTTAGCAATACATAAATATGGCGTGTTTCTTGCACTTCAACCATCCTCCATATATTACGTTAATGTATACCTTAATCATACAGGGGCAAATATACGAATTAAACGCACTTAAGATGGAGTCAGAAGCACGACTTAAGTCTAGTAACACTGGTAATAGGATTAAGCCCCTCAAACTAACCCAGCCAATTGATATCGCTCATAGTAGATTTAAAGCAATCCGATTTTAAGAAATCATCCTCATACTTCTCACTGCACATCATGGGATGTCTGGATTCCTTGAGAACTCCAGACCGAAGAAACTGCTTATTCGCTATCGCCTCTTTGCCCCACAAGAACCATACCAAGTCTGGTCTAACAATTGAAATATAAGCTAATACTTGCTCAGAGAAGTCAGTCCATAGTGCTTTATGACTATTCGGTTTGCCAACTTCACAAGTAAAAGACGTATTCAAAAACAGGACCCCTTGCTGTTCCAATGATTGAAACCATTCTACAGGATGCAGTATGGGAAATTCGCCCTGTTTGATAAATCCTTGTATTTCCTTAAATCCCTTAATATCCGAGTATTCATGTATATCATTGTAAGTCTTATGAATAAGTCTGACGATATTCTTAAGCGATACTTGGCGAAACGTCGAGTTCCAATCTGTCAGTCCGCCAACTTCGAATGATCTTCCCGTTGCTACTCCCTCAGCAGGATAAACATCCTGCCCTAGCCATACGACCTTTACCTTATCCAAATCTATAGTCATAAATCGTAAAATCACATCAGGTCTAGTCGGATTAATATTAGGACCTAGTTTACTTTCAATATCACTTAATAAACGAATCATACCATTGTTTAGAAAATTTTTCCATGAGGAATGTATATTTTGCGGAATAAGCATCTAGCGCCCCTCTCCAATCTGTACTTCGATCTTTCCTGTGTTCTTATCGATCATTACGATTCGTCCATCGGTTGAAGTTCCATCTTCATTCTTCATCTTTAGCTTAGCTGTTTCGCCTTTTGTAATCAGAGCCTTCACTTGCGTATCTGTTAAGGTACGTCCACAGCTTTCTTTCCAAATCACAAATCCGCAGCCGGATTTATAATGCGAACATCCGTAACCCTTTTTGCCTAAGAAAATCGAACCACCACAGCCCTCTCTTGGACAAGTCCCGATAATGGTTACACCGCCGTTTGCTTGTAATTGCGAATCAGCCTTAGTCTTGGCACTTGCACGAGTCTTCGTCTGTCCTTGTTTAGAGCTGCTGCTTGAAGCTGACGTTTTACCTTTCGTCCTCGACTTGGCATCGTCATTGCCCTTGCCCGTACGACTCTGCTCGCCAAAATCCGCTTGAGATGCACTGGACTGCGCTTTGACTTTGTCCACAATGAACCATGCAAATCGCTTGACCTGTTGAATGAACGCTTGATCCGTTGCATCACCTCTTGCGATCTGATTCAGCCTGTGTTCCCATTGACCCGTCATTTCAGGTGATGTGAGCAGCTCCACGCCTGCACTGCGTATCAAATCGATCGCCGTACGACCTTTTTGCGTAATCATAAGTCGCTTGCCTTGTGCTTCGATATACCCAACCGTCTTTAGACGCTCAATTGTTGCTGCGCGAGTTGCAGGTGTTCCGAGTCCTGAATCTTTCATGACATCGCGAAGCTCTTCGTCCTCTACATTCTTACCAGCACTCTCCATCGCCTTAAGTAATGTGCCTTCAGTATAATACTTCGGAGGTTGAGTCTGCTTCTCTTTAATTTCAGCGTTAAAACAATGCGAAGGATCGCCTTGAATAACAGAGAACGGCTCGGATACTTCGGTCTCCTCTTCCTCTTCTTCCTCCTGCTTGTCATTCTTCGCCTTACGTTTGGAAGCTTGCTTCTCATGCTGAAGATCCTCGTAAATCACCTTCCAACCTTTGTCAAGGAGCTCCTTCACGTTCGTCTTGAACGTTTCTCCACTCACTTCGGTCAGCACAGTATGTACCTTATACTGCGCAGGCGGATAGAATTGGGATATAAACCGACGAATAATGAGATCGAACAATTTATGCTCATCTGCTGATAAATTGGATGCTCTTCGACCAGTCGGCATGATCGCATGGTGATCCTCAACCTTGGCTGGATTACAGATTGCTTTATTGTTCTTATGAACGATCGAACGATCCGCACCTTTAACTAATGAATCATAGCTTGTTCCTTGCAGCGATGATAAAACTTTATGCATCTCAGGAATATTCGCCTCATTCACATAGTTCGAGTTTGTCCGTGGATAGGTGATCACTTTATGTTTCTCGTAAAGAGCTTGCGCAATATCTAATGTCTTTTTGGCTGAGAATCCGTACCTCGCATTCCCATCACGCTGCAATAATGTCAGATCGTACAACTTGAACGGATACTCCCGTGTATCCTTCACTTCATATTCACGAACGAACCCTGTTTTGTTATTTACTTTATTAAAAAGTTCCTCAGCCTTCTCCTTGTCCGTTAACCGATCACCTTGCCATATTCCACGATACTCCGTCTCATGCTGCTTGAAATAAGCTTCCAGATCGTAGAACACGAGTGAATCGAATGATTCGATCAGCTTTGTTCTTTCATATAACAACGCAAGAACTGGCGTTTGCACACGTCCAACGGATAGTAATGTGTTATGCTTTGTCGTGAATGCGCGAGAACCATTCATACCGATAAGCCAATCTGCTTCGCTTCTTGCCCTAGCTGCACTCGTTAAATTCGCAAATTCCGCACCTTCTCGTAACTCTGCAAATCCACGCTTAATCGTTTCAGGTGTTAAGTCCGAAATCCAAAGACGTTTAACTGGCTGTGTAAGCTTCAAATATCGCGTAATCAAAGCAAAAATATGTTGACCTTCCCGCCCTGCGTCACATGCGTTAACGAGGGAGTCACAGCGTTTGGCAAGCTCACCAATAATTTGAAGTTGATCTTTCGTCTTGGGGTTCGGAATTAATCGAAATTCCTCAGGAATAATTGGCAAATGGTTAATATTCCATTTTTTGTATTTATCATCATAGACATCTGGCTCCGCGAGTCCAATGAGATGTCCAATTGCCCACGTAATGATATAAGTTTCGCCTTCTAGATACGTACGTTTATTCACAGCTCGCGGTTCTATCGCTGCTGCAATATTGCGCCCCATATCAGGTTTCTCGGCGATGACTAGAACTTTCATAGAATCGTAAATCCTCCCTACCGTGTCTCTTGCAAGAAGAAACGGTCTCACTGTCCTTATAGGACGGTGTACACTTGTAACCTTTATTATACCGAACCTCTCATGCAAAAAGATAGAATCCTAAATGAATATGATCGCATTGCCCTATACAAAAAACAATGTCAGTTGCTTCCAATCTGTATTAATGATATAATTTATCTCTTTCACACAGAAGAAATGGTTTCACCGTCTTTAAGGACGGATGCATTTCTCGTGGTATTACTTGGGATTTATGAGACGAAAGTTATAAATTCCATAATACAAAATAATTTACATGCTTTCGAAACGTTAACGTTCGATAAGCCCTTAGGAGGTAACTGAGCTTGGATACACAGATTCAAAGTGCCTATCAAGAGGAACTAAGTAAGCTTGAGCAAGTCAATGCGATTATTGATGAGCAGTTAGAAATTCTTCAGAAGTTCCCGCGTTATCATGGGCCAGATGTTACCGAGCAGTTGCTCGAATCCCATCGTGAGGTGACGAGACAATCGCTTGCAATTGCAACTGTAGAACCTTACTTTGGTCGACTTGATTTTCAAGAATCGGGTACAGATCAAATTAAACCGCTCTATATTGGCAAAACAGGTGTACAGCACGATGTTGCTGGAGAGCCACTCGTGATTGATTGGCGTGCACCAATTGCAAGTCTGTTCTACTCCTTTACTGGTGGCGATGATCTAGCATCCTATGACTCCCCTGAAGGATTAATTGAAGGATTGGTCTATCTGAAGCGTAATATGGTTATTCGTAAAACGATTCTGCAACGAGTTGTAGATACGTATAACCGAGCATCCGATAACTTAGCTGTAACCGATGAATTCCTCCTTTACCGCTTAGGTGAAAACAAAGATAATCGCTTGCGCGACATCGTTTCCACCATTCAAGCAGAGCAAGACCAGATTATTCGTTCAGCAAAGAATACAGCTCTTATTATTCAAGGCGTTGCAGGCAGCGGTAAAACGACGGTTGCTTTGCATCGATTAGCTTTTTTGCTTTACCAGTATCGAGAGAACATCAAGGCAGAACGAATGATCATTTTCGCCCCGAACAGTATGTTCTTAGATTATATTTCTGGAGTATTGCCTGAACTTGGCGTTGGGAATATTCAGCAAACGACTTTTGCCGATTGGGCATTGCAGCAGCTAGAGCATGAAGTTTCGCTTAAAGATTCAACGGATGCGCTTGAATATTGGTTCGCCGTTGGACCGAAACGTCCACAGATCGATGATCTTGCACCAGGCAGAGCCAAAGGCTCCATTCAGTTTAAGAATAAGCTTCATGCGTATCTAGTGAAATATGAAGAGCAATTCGTTCCTTCAGGAAATTATGAAGCTTGGAGCGGTTGTGTTCTACAAGAGACGATGATCAGAGATTGGTTCTCGACAGAATATAAGCATTATCCACTAATGAAGCGATATGACCGCGTCGTTGCACGTATTAAACGTTGGCTCGAAATGCAGCTTGATCGTGCGCCGTCTGCCAATATGCGCAAGGAGCTAAAGAAGAGTGCCAGCGCCAAACTTCGTGCATATTTGAAAAAATGGCCTGTTCACACACCATTTACCTTATATAAAGAATTCCTTGGCGATGCCGCCACGTTTAAGAAAAAGCAAGTAGATGTTGAAGATCTAGCACCACTGGTTTATATCCTGGCTTACTTCAATGGCATTGAAAGCAGTGATAAATTTGACCATACGGTGATTGATGAAGCACAGGATTTCTCACCGTTCCAGGTTGCATTACTTGGGCAATATACATCTAATCAATCCTTTACGATACTTGGTGATCTTTCTCAAGGAATCCACGCGTATCAAGGTATACATCATTGGGACGAGTTCCGTGTTCTCTTCCCAGAAGAACAGTTCGGTTATTACGAATTAACCAGAAGCTATCGATCAACGATGGAAATTATTCATTACGCCAATGCCATTCTAGCTAGTATAGGTTCATCCACTACGCTTGCAGTTCCTGTCTTCCGAAGCGGCGAACCTGTCAAGGTGGCACAAATTGCAGCCGTTGATCGAGCAAGCAAACTGCTCCAAATCGTGGATCAACTACGTACTCGAGATAATGACACCATTGCATTCATTGCACGAACAGCGAAGGAATGTCTCACATTACATGCTGAGTTAAGTAAGGCTGGGCTTGAAGTAAGCCTGATCTTACCGAAGAACAAACAATATGCCGGTGGTATTTCCATATTACCGATCTATATGGCTAAAGGTCTTGAATTCGACGCTGTCATCCTCATGAACGTGGACCAAGCGAATTATGAACAGCATACAAATGATGCCAAGCTGCTCTATGTGGGATGCACACGTGCTCTACATGAATTGATCGTTATCCACCAAGATACCCCTTCGCCATTAATCGATCAAATACCGAGAGAATTGTATCAGCAGTTGTCATAAAGTCTATATAAACAAAAACAGCAATTAAAGATTACTTCCCGTAATCCTTAATTGCTGTTCTCCACTTATACGATTTCTTAATGATAATTATATTTAAATTCCCTCATTTCCTGATTCAATAATATCCATACTGAATAAATCTTTCTCTAATACTTGTCTCAATTCTAATGCTTCAGGGGCAATATTGCTTACAAAACGTTTGAGAATGGTTCCATCACGTGAAATGAGGAATTTCTCAAAATTCCACTTCACCTCGGTTGTTTCAGGTGCCTGATCGATCAAAAACGAGTAAAGTGGATGTTTATCTTGTCCGACGATATTGATCTTTTGGAAAATATCAAACTTCACACCATATTTGGATAAACAAAAATTAATAATTTCTTCCATCGAACCTGGTTCTTGCCCTCCAAAGTCATTGCACGGGAAGGCCAATATTGCAAATCCCATTCCTTTATATTGTTCATACAATTTTTGTAAACCTACATATTGATGGGCATAACCGCAATTGGAAGCAACATTAACGAGCAACAGAGTTTTACCGGAATATTCCTCCAACGTCGTTTCTTCCCCATCTGATTTCGTAACTGTAATATCGTATAAACGTTCCATGATACCTCCCCATTAACATGATGTATTTACGTCATCATAGCATATTATGTTTAAAATTTCAGTTAATTTCGACAAATTTGTCATTAATTTAACATAATTCTGTATGTGTTTTAATGGAAAATGGCGCCTATGGTTCTTATCTTGCGATTCAGTGGTGGTTACTGTAAGAATCAGTTACAATAGAGCTATTGTTTGTCACGAAAACATTATTTTACAATAAGGGGGTACTCCTTGAATGAAACAAACGATACACGCCACCATTGATTCTCATACTGCTAGATTCAAAGAAATCTCTCGATTTATTGGCGACAATCCCGAGCTTGGGCATGAAGAAGTTCTTGCTAGTAAGCGTTTAACGGAGGAATTAGAGTATCATGGATTCGTAGTTGAACGTGCCATTCTTGATATTCCAACTTCGTTTCTAGCAACCTATCAATCAGCTAAGCCTGGTCCTACTATTGCTTTCATGGCGGAATACGATGCGCTTCCTGAGCTTGGCCACGCTTGTGGTCATCACCTCATCTGTATGATGAGTATTGGAGCTGCAGTTGGTCTGAAGTCCGTTATTGATGAAATCGGCGGCACGATACGTATTTATGGAACTCCTGCTGAAGAAACCAAAGGTGCAAAGGTTCCGATGGCAGCTGCTGGCCTATTCAACGATGTCGACGCGGCTATGATGGCTCACCCTTATTATACATATGAACAATCAGGAGAATCACTTGCGATGGATGCGATTCAGTTCGAGTATTCAGGCAAGCCTGCGCATGCTGCTGCAAGTCCATATGAGGGAATTAACGCGCTTGACGCAGTGATTCAGTTATTCAATTCCATCAACGCATTAAGACAGCAGCTAAAGAGCCATGCTCGGATTCACGGCATCATCACAGAAGGTGGTAAAGCTGCGAACATCATTCCAGATTACGCCGTAGCCCAATTCTATGTACGTTCAGGATCCCGTGCTTACACGGATGAAGTCGTTCGTAAAGTGCTTGATTGCGCCAAAGGTGCCGCTTTGCAAACGGGCTGTACATTACAAACAAGCAATTATGAATACTCCTATGATGAACTGCTAACTAACCGCACGTTGTCCGACACCTTTAATCGTAATCTGTATGAAGCTGGTATACGACCCGAAGATATTCAATCTGGCAAGGATCATGGCTCGCTTGACCTCGGGAACGTATCCATTCATTGTCCAACGATCCATCCTTATATGAAAGTAATAGATGCCAAACATTTGCTTCATACGAAGGAGTTCCGTGATCTCGCTATGGAAGAACAGGCCCTAGATGCAATGATATTCACTGCCAAAATGCTTGCTTCCACCGCATATGATGTCATTACGGATCCTGATCTTCTGCAAGCGATCAAGGATGAGTTCAACAGCAGTATACAAGCTAACTAACAGTTGAATCATATACAAATAAGAGATGCTATTCGATCATTCTGATCAACAGCATCTCTTTTGTATTTCCCAAATCTATTTCTCTTGTTTAATAAACAAACCTACACCGATCAACAATAAGAGTCCTGCCCCCGCTTGAATCCAAGTAATCGTCTCGTTCAGCAGCAAATAGGCTAGAATCGTAGCACCTAATGGTTCCCCTAACACGCTCATGGATACGGTTGTCGCTGACATGTATTTAAGCAGCCAGTTAAATAATACATGCCCAAACAAGGTTGGAATAATGGCTAACAATAAGAATAGCAGCCACTCATTCGCATCATATTGGAAGATTGAATACCCAATAATCAGATTATAGATGAGCAGAAGCAGTCCGCCAATTAAGAATACCCACCAAGAATACACGAATGCAGACATGTGTGTCCTTAAGCTTTTGCCAAGAATCATATGAATCGCAACAGCTACCATGCTTAAGAACGAAAGAACATCACCGATCCAAGCATCTCCAGCAAAACGGAAATCCCCCCACCCAATCATCATCGCCCCGAGAATGGCAACGAGCATAGCCATTATGGCACTAAAGCTCGTTTTATGTCGAAAAACGAAATAAGATCCTACCATCACGACTACAGGCTCCAATGTGAGTATAGCGGTTGAAGAAGCAACTGATGTATAGCGCAAGGAAGACATCCACAATAAAAAATGCAGTCCTAGGGATAAACCCGACCACATTAACTTGATATAGGAAGCACCATTTATCTTCTTCATTTCAGGCCAGAACTTATACAGTAACGGAGACATAATGATTACCGTAACAAGCAGGCGATGAGATGCAATGATAGAGGCAGGAGCTGCCGACCACTTCACCAGGATAGCCGAGAACGATATCGCGAGGATACCGATAAACAGCAGGATTGAAACTGGAAAACGAGTGGTCACAGCTGTTCGTTCGACTTGCTGCATCTTTAATCTAGAACAGCTCTAATATGCTTAGCTGTCACTGACCAGTGTGAAGTGTTCCATTCGGATGATTTGTTCTTAATGTAAATAATTTGTGGCGAAGCATGCTTCACCTTCACATCTTCCGCAATTTGAAGTGAAATCGGTCTAGATTCAATCACCTTAATTAAATAATAATCTACATTCTGATTCGGATTGTTTGCTAAATATTCTTCATATTCTTCTAGTGCAGATGCGGACACAGGACAAGTAGTGCTATGTTTAAGCAGGACAGCACCTCTATCGCTTGTTTTGTCATAAATCTCTTGCCACTCTTCAAAGCTGGTAATTTCTTTCCATGCTGACATGTTGTTGACCCCTCTCATTTAACTCCTAATATTCTATGGTCTTAGAAAAATAGCACCAGCGATCAACGCCCCAATAATGCCCCAAATTACGCTAATACCTGTATATTGTACGAGGACAAAAAATACAGCGGCAATAAGGAAGGGTATGAAGTTTATACTTCCCCCACTTGGCTCGAATGCATACTTGGCATAATCGAATGCGAGCATAGCAAACATGACGAAGATGACAGGTTGAATACCACGGATCATCCCTTTAATCGTAGGGTTATTCTGCAGCTTATTCATCGCGAACACAAGAACAATCATAAGCAGCGCAGTTGGCAATACGACAGCACCAATTGCGACAGCTGCTCCTAACCATCCAGCTACCTTGTAGCCTATGTAAGCTGACAACTTCGTTGCGATCGGACCTGGCATCGCGTTGGCCATAGCAAGTGCTTGACCGAATTCTTCATTCGTCAGCCATTTAAACTGCTCTACCGCTTCATGTTGATAAAGTGGAATGATGGAAGGACCACCACCAAACCCAAGCATAGTTGAACGACCGAATCCAATGAATAATTCCCAGAGCTTCATCATCATGTGCTTTTCTCAACTTTCTTCTTAGACTTTCCTTTATAAGGATACACCTATACGCCCAGTTCTTCAATATCTTAATAAACGCAAAGCCGCACTCTCTACTTAGGAGAACGCGGCTTCTGTTAAATGCCTAATGCTAATTAATATCGACATGATCAATCTTATTGATCGATAAATAAGCTATACTAACACCAATTAAGGATAAAATGATGGGAATGATAATAATTTGATCAAGACTATAACCCATATTATTCGAGCAAACAATCATAACTAGAATAACGGATGAAACGATGGTCGCTACAGTCGATTTTTTGCGCATTCCAAAAAACAAGGAAATTAAGGACATGCCCGTCGCAGCTAATGCGCTGTAAGTGAAAACAACCGCGTTTTTTTGGATAAGATCAAACGTTAAACTACCCGGAATTAAGTCTGTAAACTGTGAAACCGTAACGGCTATTGTACCAACAATGATATAGGAAAGCAGCATAGCAAAGTAAGTAAGAATCACAACAATTAACAGCTTAGCCGTAAGCAGTTTCTTCCGTGGAATCGGATATAAGAATAGTACAGTTATCGACCTATCTTTAAATTCACTGACAACTAGATTCGCAATCAACACCCCTGCATATACCATAAAGGTTGCCCTTATGAATGTACTTATCATCACAAACAACATTTCATAGTTTTCAACTACACGTGAGTCATCAAACTTAGGTGAAAAGATCATCATGATCATAAATGCACTAATAACGATACTGCAAATGGCGAAACCTATCATATACCCTTTAAGTTTAAACCTTTTGAGTTCAAGCTTCATTAATTTAAGCATCGATCCCACCTCCGTTCAATAGCCCGAAGAAGTAATCTTCCAGTGAGATCGTCTTTTTATGAACAGATTCTACAACCACATCGTTCATAACCAGTGTCTTCATGACTTCACCCTGCGAAATATGGTCATTATAAATTCGAATAATCTGGTTATCCATTACACGAATATTCGACAAGTTCAATTCGTTCGTGAGTACAAATGCAGCTTTTTCTACATTGTGCGTCACAATCTCAATATATTCGGTATTCGCTCCACGAATCGAGTCCATGGACACTTCATCTATTAAGTGCCCATGATTAATGACGCCGATTGTATCTGCAATTTGTTCAATTTCAGCCAGAATATGACTCGAGATTAGAATGGTAATCCCATATTCGCGGCTTAGCATCCGAAATAGTTCACGAATTTCTTTAATACCAATCGGGTCAAGTCCATTAATCGGTTCATCCAGGATGAGAAATTCAGGCTTTGTAATAATCGCTCTTGCAATTCCTAGGCGTTGCTTCATCCCAAGTGAGAAATCTTTGGCAGGCTTATCGTTAATATTGGTTAAATTCACTAGCCTTAATGCATCATCAATCGCTGAGAAATTATAAAATCCCATGTATTCACAATGCATCTCCAAATTTTGTCTTGCAGTCAGTTTGTCATAGAAGATGGGGTATTCAATGATCGTTCCCATTCTACTTAATAAGTGATAGGAGTTGGGCGTTAATTTCTCACCGAATATTTCCACTTCGCCTGATGTAGGCTTAACCAAATTGGTGAGCATCCGCATGATCGTTGTTTTCCCCGCGCCATTCGGCCCTAGAAAACCGTATATTTCACCTTTTTTGATATTCATATTAACGTTCATTACGACTTCTTTGCCTTGATAGACCTTGGTCAGTCGATTCGTTCTCAAGATGTAACTCATGATTCTATAAGCTCCCCTCGCTGTTCGTTATGGTCTAATCATATCGAATGAACGTTTCTTTTTTCTTACTCAATTCTTACTTGTTTCTTAAGCTTGCTTGGTTAGCTTGGCTGATAATCGATTCAAGAGTGAAAGCAGCGGCCAAGAGAGCAGAATAAGCAATAAGGCTGGTACTATAGATGATAATGATGTCAGCATGAAAATTTCTTTACCAAGTTTCGTTAAGAACGCAGCAGTAAATAACAGCGACACGGCAATCACTAGTCCAATTTTAATCGGACTAAATGGTCTTGCAAGCCTTGCTAAGACAACTAAGCTTGTCCCGCCGAGCACAAGAACCGCTAGTGTTCGAGCTTCTCTAATTCCGTGTCCAGTCTTGTGAGCATAGATGAACATGATGATCGTCAAGGCAGCTAAAATAATGGCATTCGGAATCGAAATACTTAATACCCTTTTTAAAAAGCCTGCACTAACACGATCTTGATTCGGGCTAAGCGCCAAAAAGAAACCAGGAATGCCGATCATTAATCCGCCAATCAACGTAACGTGAATAGGCATAATCGGATAAGGCATTAAGAGAACTGAGAAAATAAGTGACAATAGGATGGAATAAACCGTTTTGGATAGGAAAAGAACGGATACCTTCTCCAAGTTATTAATAATTTTTCTACCTTCAGTCACAACCTTTGGCAATACGCCAAAATCGGAAGTGAGCAGGACAAGCTGGGACACTGCCTTTGCTGCGTCGGAACCATTCGCCATCGCAATTCCGCAATCCGCTTCTTTAAGTGCTAATACATCATTTACACCATCTCCGGTCATCGCCACTGTATGTCCCTGCGATTGAAGAGCTTGAACAAGCAATTTTTTCTGATGCGGCGTTACACGTCCGAACACGGTGTATTGATCCACTACCTTCGTCATGTCTTCCACATTATCAGGCAATGTTCTTGCATCGACATAGTTCTCTGCACCTTGAACGCCAGCCCGCGCAGCAACTGCTGATACCGTTATTGGATTATCACCGGAAATAATTTTGATTGAAACGCCTTCTTCAGCAAAATAACGCAAAGCATCCGGTGCCTCTTCTCTTATGCGATCCGCGATTAGAAGCAAAGCGACGATTCGTGGTTCTCTTATTTCACCTTGAAGCAGTGCCCCTTCATTCACCTCTACAAACAGCAGCACACGTCTGCCTTGCTTAGCTTCTTGTTCAACAAGCTGCTGAACCTGCTTATATTCATCCATAAGAATCATTTCGGGAGCACCAAGTACCCATGCGCCTTTATCAGCGAATACGGCACCGCTCCACTTTTTATCTGAAGAAAAAGGGATTTTATTCTTAACTTCTATATCCGGTGCATTCTGATAACGATCACGTATCGCTTGCTGCGTTGGATTCATACTTGGCAATGCATGTACAACAGCGGCAAGCATAGTATCCACCTGCTGCTTTGATTCATGACCTAACAACTTAACATCCACAAGGTCCAGCTTACCTTCGGTAATTGTTCCCGTTTTATCTAGGCATAGCATATCTACCCTTGCAAGCACTTCTGTTGCAGGCAATTCCTGTACCAGCGTACGATGCTTCGCAAGCTTGGCGATCGCGACGACGAAAGTTGCACTTGTAAGCAATACTAGACCTTCTGGAACCATACTTACAATACCCGATACAGCTGCAATCGCTGCATCTTGCCATGTGGCATGTGTGAACATAAGCTGTGTCCAAATAAGCATTCCGCCAATTGGAACGACTAGCCACATAATCACTTTAAACAACTTATTAACCGCACCCTGCAGTTCCGAATTAATTCGCTTGAATTTCTTAGCTTCGCTAGCAAGCTTAGCCGCATATGTCGCTGAGCCTACCTTCGTCACCTTAGCATAGCCGCTGCCCGCAACAACGAAGCTGCCAGATAAAATCTCAGCACCTTCTTGCTTGTTAATTGGATCCGCTTCACCTGTAAGCAAAGACTCATCAACCTCGAACTTGCTATCCTCCAGAACGACAGCGTCCGCTGCAATTTTATCCCCTGGATTTAAAATCATGACATCATCCATAACTATTTGCTCGGTTACGATAGATTGCTCTTGTCCATCACGTATAACATTGACATGAGATACGTTCAGAACTGACAGCTTCTCAAGTGTCGCTTTGGCACGTAATTCCTGGAACATTCCGATAAAAGTATTAAAAATAATGACACCAACGAACAGGGCATTCTTCGGTGAGCCGGCAATGAATACGACTGCTGCAAGAATCGCATTTAATAGATTAAAACTCGTGAATAGATTTGCACGCATGATTTCCCAAATTGTTCGAGACGGTGCTTGTGGCAGCTTATTCACTTGTCCTTGATGTATTCGTTGTGTTACTTCTTGATCTGTAAGTCCAATTCTCACTATACAAGCTCCTCCTCTAAGACCTGATACCATTTGGCTAACTTTCATAATAAGTTATCCCAGTCCTATCGGACTATCGATTAACCTTACACTAATCTTACAAAATTGAGAGATTACCATTTATTTCTATAAGATAGATTCTATAATAACGAAATTGGCTTTCTTGATTCTTAATTGAATCTTACTTATTTCTTAAATGTTCAAAATTTTATCTTCGCCAATTCAACTATAAATACGGTTCTTTCATATGGTTTACTGTTCAGGTGAATCTTACCACCCATTTTCTCAATTAATCGCTTCGTTATGGTAAGTCCAAGCCCGCTTCCTTGGTATGATCGGTTACGTGAATCTTCTAATGTATACATTCGCTCGAACACGGCATCTTTATGTATTTCTGATATCCCTTTGCCTCGATCCCAAACCTGTATGTATGCTGATTCCTCATCTTCATGTAAAGTAAGACCAAGCACTTTGCCCTCACTACCGTACGCAATTGCATTAGATATTAAATTGTTTAAAATTCGCTGCAGCGCTTCTTCATTTCCTTTGGCAGCAATCACTTGATCCGGAATATCGATATCAACCTCTATCCCTTTGGCTGTTAATACCTCATAAAATTGCAAAATGCTCATCCGACATAATTCATTCAGCTGCACTTTGCTGATGACCATATCGTTATCTCCAGCTTCAAGCTTAGCTAAGTCAAAAAAGGTGTGGATGAGGTCCAACACCAAGACAGTTTTAGTATGTACTTTGGCAATTAGATCATTCCGCTCCTCAGCAGATAAATCTGGATTAAGGCGAAGCATTTCCAAATATCCAATTACAACCGTCAATGGCGTTTTTAAATCATGCGAAATATTAGACAGCATTCGCCGCATGGAGTTCTCTGTTCGTGCATATACAGCTCCTGTATGTTGTATCGCAATCAATAGACGATTGATCTCCGCTAGTAAGGTTTGTAAAGCGGGGTCATTCGTCAAAAGCAATAGTTTCTCGTTCAATGGACGATTTATGATTTTATGTAACCTTTGCTGAACCTCAAGCAGCTCCTGCGTTCTCTTTTTCTTATGCTGATGTTGAACGATAATCACAAGGAGTAACAATACAATTAAAGTTATGTAAAAATAATTCACCACTCACACTTCCCATTTATATCCAATTCCCCACAAAGTTTTAATCCATTTCGGATTTGAAGGATCGGTTTCGATTTTCTCGCGGAGTCTTCTCATATGGACATTAATCACATTTTCATCCCCGTAGTATTCATCCTTCCACACAAAGCTATAGATCTGCGCCTTCGTAAATACACGATTCGGATTCGAGACGAACAGCTTTAGAATGTCGAACTCCTTGGATGTGAGCTTAACGGGAACTCCATGTTTAGTAACCAGCATGTTCTCTATATCAACAATCATATCGTCAAACGTTAAAGCCTGCTCCTGCTTAGATTCCACACTGGAGTACTGTGTCGCTCTACGTATCATCGCTTTGATCCTCGCTGAGAGCTCAAGCATTGAGAAAGGCTTAGCCAAGTAATCATCTGCTCCAAATCCAAGACCGAGCGCTTTGTCTATATCGCTATCCTTAGCGGACATAATCAAGATTGGAACTGCGCTCTGCAGACGAATTCGTTGAATGACTTCTATTCCATCCATCTTAGGCATCATCAAATCTGAAATGACCAAATCGTAAGAATTCGTCATAAATTCCTTGACTCCGTCCTCACCTGAATAGGCATAGGTTACACGGAACCCCTCTTTAACTAAATACTTTTCAACCATCTCTACGATCGAGCTGTCGTCTTCAATCAATAATATCGAATGCTGCATAAGAAAGTCACTTACCCCCGCTTTCTGTCTTGATGCACGAATCTCACCTCTCTACTTTACCACCATTTAACTACGCTTGGCTAGGAGGTTTGGTTTCGGTTGTCCCCCTGTCATACATCAAAAAGGCTGCTTCAAATGCCGCATACCAGACATTCAAAACAGCCTTCTAATCTATTAACTTAGCTTATCTCCTTATTCCGTTCCATCTCTTCTTCTAATAATTTACGTCTTAATACTTTGCCTACAAGTGATTTCGGTAAAGTATTTCGAAACTCATATAACCGCGGTACTTTATAGGCAGCTAGCCGTTCTCTGCACCAGACATTCAGCTCCTCCTGACTTACTGTTGAGCCTGCTTTTAGGACGATGTAAGCTTTGACCGTCTCCCCTCGGTAATCATCTGGTACGCCAACTGCTACTGCCTCTTGAATAGCAGAATGCTCGTATAAAACTTCTTCAATTTCCCTTGGATAAACGTTAAATCCGCTTGCGATAATCAGATCTTTCTTACGATCCACAATCGCAAAGAAGCCTTCATTATCCATTGTTCCCAGATCTCCAGTATAGAGCCAGCCATCACGAAGTGTCGCTGCAGTATCTTGCGGCCTATTCCAATATCCAACCATCACTTGTGGACCGCGAACGATTAGTTCGCCAATTTCACCTATTGGCAGTTCTACACCTGTCTCTGGGTGAACGATCTTCGCTTCTGTATCCGGATAAGGTATGCCGATCGTGCCAATTTTGCGGTAACCCCATACCAAGTTAGCATGTGTAACAGGTGAGGCCTCAGTTAGTCCGTAGCCTTCAATAAGTTTGCCTCCCGTCAATGATTCAAATACTTCCTGTACTTCCCGCGGTAGAGGTGCAGCGCCAGAGACACATACCTTAATGGAAGACAGATCATACTCCTGAATTCGTGGATGATGGATCAAGGCAATATACATCGTCGGTGCACCAGGGAAGACCGTAGCCTTCATTTTTGAAATCGTTTTCATAACCATCTGCGCTTCAAACTTAGGCAAAAGAATTAACGAATCACCTTGTAAAATAGCTAAATTCATAAGCACTGTCATACCAAACACATGAAAAAAAGGCAGAGCAGCTAAATATCGCTCGTTCCCTGGCGTAATGTTATAGCACCAATTCGCATTTTGAATCGTATTAGCGATCAGATTATAGTGCGTTAACATAACGCCTTTGGATATACCCGTCGTACCGCCCGTATATTGCAATAAGGCGAGATCCTTCTTCGCATCCACTTCTACACAGATCATCTGCTTGGAGGACGAAGCGAGTATCTTCTTGTATCCAATCACTTCTGAGCTGTAATTAACTGCAAGATCGAAACCATCTTTTGATGCGACCATCGGATACAATAGATTTTTGGGGAAGGGTAAATAATCCTTAATCGATCCAACAATTATTTGCTTGATCGATGTGTGAGGTTGAACAGCAAGTACTTTCTTGTGAAGAAAATCTAGGGTAATGATCACGGTTGCTCCGGAGTCAACCAATTGAAGCTGTAACTCCCTTTCAGTATAAAGCGGATTCGTCTGAACGACGATAGCCCCTAACATCAGAGCACCGTAATAAGCAACAACGGCATGTGGCGTGTTCGGTAGCATGAGCGCCACACGGTCTCCCTTGTGCACACCAAGTCCCTGAAGGGCGTGTGCCAGCTTATAACTTTGCTCCAACAGTTCACCATAACTGATTTGCTTTCCCATAAAATACATGGCGATGTAGTTCGGTCGTTTCTCAGCTGAGTTAATGAGAAATTGTGCGAGATTATGCTCGGGGTAATCGCAGTGAGGGCTAATTTCTGGCGGGTACCATTTGTACCAAGGCATTTCCGTAGACATGATTGCTCATTCCCTTCTCAATCAAAATCTTGACAGAATATGCTTCTCCAAATAAACAACGATACTTATACTATAAGCTTAATATTTCGCCACAGAACCTGATTAACCTGTTTATATGTCTACACGATGAAAAAGAATAACAAAAAACGCCACATAAAATGTGGCGTTATCTATTTTAGACATAATTTAAGTAAGGGTGCTATTTCCAGCTCCTTACAATACTATTATAAACGACAGCAAAATATAAGTCTATATCTTTATTGCAAAAACCAGTATCCTTACATTGGATTGGGACAACAATCCAAACACTACAATGGGAGGTGAATGTAATGAACGAGTCATACATTGATACACTCGAGAAGTATGTCAATCAATACTTGGATTTGTGGGACTTATTTGGTGTGATCCAGGTGATTCAGAAAGGGGAAGTCGTGTTCGTAAGAAGCAGTGGCTATGCTTGCCTCGAGTTTGATATCCCAAATCATGTGCAGTCGCGATTCTCCTTAGCTTCTGTGTCAAAGCAATTTACCGCTTTTGCCATCATGCTCTTGCATGACAGGAAACAGCTGGACATTGATCAGCCCGCCAATCGGTACCTTCCACCGAACATGAAAATTTCAGACCAAATTACCGTCCATCATCTTCTCTCTCATACCTCTGGCCTTACTAATTTTTATAACTTTGAAAATAATTTTTTTGGCGAAGAGAATCGGCTGAGTTATTCGAAGGATGATTTTTTCGCAAAGTATATGAATAGGCAGCCAACACACAATCCGAGTGAGCGATATGACTACAATAATACCAACTATCATTTGCTTGCGTGGATTATTGAGCATGTATCCGATATGAGCTATGACGAATTTCTGAGCAGAAACATTTTTGAGCCATTAAATATGAACCATACAACTGTTGATGATGGAGACAAAATTATCGAAGACAGATCATTTAACTATGTCCTAGATTATGATCGTTATATCAAAGCCCCATATAGCAACGAAAAATTCAGTATTGGTGCAGGCGCAATCGTGTCAAACTGCGAAGACCTATTTAAGTGGTATCAATGTTTGAGGGATCGAAAAATGTTATCGGAAGAAGCGTACAACCGATTTTTCACGGAAAATCTCAATCATTACTGTTATGGCCTAGAGCATTCATATGTGTACGGAACAGACAAGTTTTCGCATGGCGGGGATAATATGGGGATTACAACCTACATGCAAAGCTTCTTCGATGAGGACCTTTGCATCATCATTCTTTCCAATAACGAATGCATCAATCAGTACAAGTTAGGCAATGCCATTTCAGATATTTTACATGGTGTTGAAGTGGATGCTCCGGCCAAGTTTCAAGAAATCTCGCTAAGTCACAATGAGCAGAAAACCTATTGTGGCACTTATTTGAAAAACAAAATTCAGATTGAGCTCATTAACGGAACGTTGTATTTTACTAGATTTAAAGGCAATTTACATATTGAAATATATCCGGTAGGCGAAAATCAATTTGCCAGAAGATATTACGACCAGCTTAAGCCTTACCAGATAACATTTGATCAAGATAACAAGCCGCAGTTCTTCGGTTATACATTGCAGGATTACTAGCTCATAATGCAATTGTAGATGAATAAAAAATGGATAAAGATTCAGATGTATTTTGAGAGCTCTATCCATTTTTGTTACTTAATTTTTAATATGATTTTGCCTTTTGCTCTACCTGATTCAGAATACTCCATAGCTTTTTGTGCCTCTTCAAAAGGAAATATCCTATCAATTACAGGTTTGATTTTTTTCGATTCAATTAACTCAGTTATGATGTCTAGTTGTTCTCCACTTGGTTTCATAAATAAGAAGGTATAAGTTACATTATGCTGTTTTTCGAGCTTTGTTATCTTTGATGTAACCATTCGGAACAGACTGGTTTTTAGAACACCTACACCGTATTCTTTACCGAATCGTGCGTTTGGTAATCCAGATACGGAAACAATTTGTCCCCCTGATTTTACAACTTTAAATGATTTTTCTAAAGTTTCTCCACCTATTGTATCTAATACAGCATCATAATTATTTAAAACTTTATCAAACTCTTCATTTCTATAATTGATTATTTGGTCTGCACCGAGACTATTAACAAGTTGAAACCCAGCTTCACTGGCTGTAGTTGCTACGAAAGCTCCCATAGATTTAGCTAGCTGTATCGCAAAAGTACCAACACCGCCAGACCCAGCATGTATTAACACTCGTTTATCTACAGATAATTTTAGAATATCATGGAATGCTTGGTAAGATGTTAACCCAACTAAAGGAATGGAAGCCGCTTCTTCAAATGAGAGATTAGTGGGTTTGAGAGCTAAGGCATTCTCGTCAATTGCAATATATTCAGCAAATGTCCCAATTCTCTTCTTATCTGCTCTTCCATAAACTTCATCACCAATTTTAAACTTTTTTACATTTGCTCCCACTTGGTTAACTACGCCAGAAAAATCATTACCTAAAATAAGTGGCATTTCGTATTTAATAAGCATTTTTACTTTTCCGTCTCTTATTTTAAAATCAACAGGGTTGATACTTGCCGCGTATATTTCCACCAAAACATCATTCTCTCCAACTGTAGGCAATGGCATATCTGCTTGTTTTAATGGTACTTTTCCGTACTTTTCAATAATCATCGATTTCATAATGTTCCTCACTCCAGTAATAAATTTTTAAACATTTATTTACAAATTGATTTTGTGATTTATAGGTCTATAATAATTCTAACGATTCTATTTTGGAAGTAGACACTTATTTGTGCCATAGTATCAAAAAAGTAACCTTAGAGTGAGGAGTTTACCAATGGATGATAGCTGTGAAAAAAAACGAGGAATTGAAACTGCCTTAGACATTATTGTTGGAAAGTGGAAACCAGTGATTTTGTATTTCATTTATTGTAATGAAGTTCTGCGTTTTAGCGAATTACAACGCCTGATTCCTGATATTTCAAAAAAGATGTTGACAGCTCAACTAAGGGAACTAGAATATCATGACATTATTCATCGAAAAGTGTACCCGCAGGTCCCACCGAAGGTAGAATATTCTATAACAGAATATGGAAAGGAACTCGCACCACTACTTGAAGCAATGCAACAATGGGGAAAGAAACATATGGAACACTTATTAGAGCTTTATGGAGAAATTGAATAAAAAAATGGATAGAGATTCAGATATATTCTGGAGGCTCTATCCATTGTTATTTTCACCAAACATATTAGGACGTATGTGTATTTAACCAATTGATGACATCCTGAGTGACTTCATCCCGATTCACTTCATTGAGCATTTCATGTCTTCCCTCAGGGTAGAGCTTATAAGTCATATCAGTAAAGCCACTCGTTTCGTACAGCTTTACTAGATTACGGATTCCTTTGCCCATGTTGCCAACAGGATCTCGATCGCCAGCAAAGATATAGATCGGCGTATCCTTCGGAATTATGCTCAAGTTCTCTTGAAGATGAAGTTCTTTGAGACTTTGAAAAAAATCACGATAAAAACCAGCCGTAAATTCATGAACAATCAAAGGATCGCTTAAATAAGCATCGACCTCTTGTTCATCTCGACTCAGCCAATCCGCTGTTGTCCGATTCGGTTTAAACTTACGGTTAAAATCACCGAAGGTCAGACGATTCAAAAGTTTACTGATATAACGATCACCTTGCTTATCAGCTTGTCGATTAGCCAACATATGTCCAAGTGTTAAATCAATTCCACGTTTGCCATTCGTTCCTGATAAAATAATGGCATTCACCTTGCCAGGGAACATAAACATATATTTCTGTACGATAAAGGAGCCCATTGAATGACCCATTAAGGTAAGCGGAAGATCTGGAAATTCTTCACGAATATGATTGGTTAATTGATCCACATTACGGACCATCCAATTGAATCCATCCGTTCCTATATACCCTCTATCTTCAGGTGAGGTTGTATTTCCATGACCTCGATGATCGTTCGCATAAACCATATATCCAGCATTTGCTAATGATGTTGCAAAGCGCTCATATCTTGCGCCATATTCTCCCATTCCATGTACAAGCTGCACGATCCCTCGATAACTCGTCGCATCTTCATTATCTGGCAGCCATCTGTTCACATAAATATGTATATTCTGAGGATCGGTTAAGGTAAATGTATCCTTGCGCATACTACTCCTCCAATCTGATTCTACAAAGTATTATACAGAAAGGTAGTCAAATGTTCCAATCATACCAACCTTCTTGAGGCGCAATCATCCGAATCAGCCACTCGCCAGTAACCTGAAGCAACTCGTTAACCGAACATTGAGATGAATAGGTATGATCTGCTTGCTGAACCAAATGCAGCTCACAACTACCCGTTGATCGCAACGCAAAATGATTCTGATAAAGAGGTGCATAATCAACAGGAATGACCTCATCTCCTGTTCCATGCACGACGAGTACATCGCCATCATATTTACGCAATTGGATGAGTGGCTGTTCTGAAGCAAGCGATTTAAAAAACCGCTGTGTAAATCCATATCCATTATGATCAAGTACACTAGTTGAAGTTAGTCTTGCATATTCCTCTCGGCCTACGATGTTCACTAGATCATGATGCGGATAAGCAACAGCCGACCACATGACAAGCTTCTTCACACGTGAATCTCTGGCTGCAGTGAGCAGTGCTGAAGCCCCACCTAAGCTGTGTCCAAGTAAAATAACGCGATCTGGATCAACATGTTCTAGACTGATTGCATAATCAAGAACACTTCGTGTCTGAATAATTAGCTCGTCCAAACCACTCGCACCGTAATCTCCTGTACTTTCACCGCAGCCACCATAGTCAAACCGAAGAACTTTAAAGCCGAGTGAAGATAAATGACGTGCCGCTTTAACAAACAATCTGTTAACACCTATACGGGTACCAATAAAGCCGTGGCAGATAATAATTATCGGCCACGAACCATTTTGGACTAGCAAATCTTTGCTTTCATGTTCAGGAATATGGAGTGTTGCAGCTAATTGGGCTTGCGGGCTATGAATTGTAATTGAATGTTCCACTTTATCTTCCCCTTCTAACGTATATTCACAATACCGTAGTCAGCATTTCGCAAACTAAGCTGCTGCTTCCAGCTGTTCTCAACGGCATAAGACTCATTCTTGTTAAATACATACAAGCGATGAATAAGTACTTTTATAGAATCACCTAGCTTCGGTGTCTGTCTCTCTAAAGAACGGTAAGCGAATAATCTTAGCCCGCACACCTCAACTTCCACTTGCCAGCTATGACCTCTGAAGGTTACATTGCGAACGATGCCATTCTCGGTCGGCGCTGACTGCGGAATTTCATGATCATATCCAATTTCGATAAATTCAGGTCTTACTATCGCTTGTTCTTGCTCATCCACATGCTCAAACCCCTTAAGGACGGATACCTCATTCAAAATATTCGTTTCTCCAATAAATTCAGCAACAAATGGTGTCTCTGGATACTGATAGATCACATAAGGCGCACCCTTCTGCTCGATTTGTCCATGATTTATGATCATAATCTCATCCGCTACCTCTACAGCTTCATCCTGATCATGTGTTACGAATATTGTCGTAATGCCTAATCGATCAATCGTTTCCTTCAACCACCCTCTAAGCTCCTTACGGACTTTAGCATCTATCGCTGCAAAGGGCTCATCAAGAAGTAGTAGCTGCGGCTCTGGTGCTAATGCTCTGGCGAATGCCACGCGCTGCCTTTGGCCACCTGATAATTGCAGGGGCAGTCGATGCTCTAACCCTTTTAGACCCGTTAATTCGAGCAGTTCATTGACTCGTTCATTGATTTGAGCTTTGGAACGTTTCTTTACTTTTAGACCAAATGCGATATTCTCTTTGACCGACATGTGCTTAAATAAGGCGTAATTCTGAAACACAAAGCCGATATGTCGCTCTTGAGGTGTAAGTTCATTCACCCGTACGCCATCAAAAAATATATCGCCTGCATCTGGATGTTCAAGACCTGCCAGAATGCGTAGAATCGTTGTTTTACCACCACCGCTCGGACCGAGGAATCCAATTAACTTACCATTATGAATATCAAAGGATACTTGATTGGCTGCCAAATGGTTACCGAACTGTTTAATAAGTCCACGAACCTCGATATGCATGACTAAAGTTCCCCGCTTTCCTTAAGTAATTGCTGAGTACGCTGAGCCTTCCATTCAACCAATCCTTTGATGATCATCGTTATTAGTGAGAACAATACAAGCAGAGAGGCTACGGCAAAAGAGGCTGAAAATTGATATTCATTGTACAGAATTTGAATATGCAGAGGGATCGTATTCGTCAATCCCTGCACATGTCCTGAGACGACTGAGACCGCTCCAAATTCCCCTATTGCTCTTGCGTTACACAGAAATATCCCATAGATTAATCCCCACTTAATATTAGGTAATGTGACGCGCCAGAATATCCGCCAGCCCCGAGCACCTAAGGTTGCGGCAACCTCTTCCTCCTGTCTGCCTTGCGACTGCATGAAAGGAATTAGCTCACGAGCAACAAGCGGGAACGTAACGAAGATCGTCGCCAGCACCATCCCTGGAAGAGCAAAAATAATCTGAATATCATGTTCAGTTAACCAAGGACCCAGCCATCCACGAATTCCAAATACTAAAACGATGGAGAAGCCGACTATAACGGGGGATACGGCCATTGGTAAATCAATTAATGTCATTAACAAACTTTTGCCACGAAATGTAAATTTAGATAAAAGCCATGCGACTGCAATACCAAATATCGCGTTAAGAGGAACGGTTATTAAAGCGATCTTAAGTGTAAGCTTGATCGCCTCTACTGCGTTTTCATCAACTAATGAATCCCAATATAGTTTGATGCCTTGAGACAATCCTTGAATAAATACAAGGAGAAGTGGCAAGACGAGCATGACGATCAGGAAAACAGCTGCAATTCCGCAAACAACCCATTTACCCCAACCAGTGTGATGCTGTTTTGGACGGACGAATGCCATATGTTCACCTACCCTTTAGATCAAGTCGTTAGTTTATCCGTCTGCTTAAACGCCATTGCAAATAGTTCGTAACTAGCAGCAAAATAAAGGAAATTACGAGCATCACCGAAGATATAGTTGCCGCACCCACATAATCAAATTGCTCTAGCTTCGTCATAATGAGAAGTGGCGCAACTTCGGTGCTCATCGGCATATTGCCCGAGATGAAGACAACTGAACCATATTCGCCAACACCTCTGGCAAAGGCAAGAGCAAAGCCCGTTAACAAAGCAGGGTATAGTCCAGGTAGGATTACTCGTATAAATACGCTTATGCGAGAGGCTCCAAGGCTTGCAGCAGCTTCTTCTGTGTCAGGCTCTAGTTCCATCAAGATGGGCTGTATCGTTCGAACAACAAACGGCAAACCAATAAATGTCAAGGCTACAACAATCCCAAGTGGTGCATAAGCAACATGTATGCCGAGTGGCTCCAGAATCGATCCTAGCCAACCTTTGTGCGCATATAATGTCGTTAAGGCAATACCTGCAACTGCTGTAGGTAGTGCAAACGGCAAATCAATCAAGGCATCAATCAGTCGTTTACCTGGAAATTTGTAGCGTGACAGCACCCATGCAACGATAAAACCGAACAACACATTGATGAGTGCAGCAACGAGTGAAGCACCGAAGCTTAATGCATAAGAAGCAAGTACGCGCTCTGACATAATAATGCTCCAGAATTTCGTCCAACTTATGCCGGCTGCATAAATAAAAACAGCTGACAGAGGAAGTAAAATGAGCAAGCTGAGATAAGTAATGGAGAAGCCCATCGATAACCCAAAACCAGGAAGAATTGATTTTTTTGAGCCTTTGCTCACGATATTAGTGCTGATAAATTTCATCAAATATGCCTCCGTCTGCAAAATGCTTCTTCTGCACTTTATCCCAGCCTCCATAAGCAGGATCGTCAAGCGAGAACAGCTTAATCTTTGGGAATTGATCCGCATATTTGTCTGCTACACTTTGCATTTGTGGGCGAAAATAATGCTGTGCAGCGATAGTCTGCCCTTCTTCGGTATACATGAACTTCATGTATGCTTCTGCAGCTGCCCTTGTACCTTTGTGATCAACAACCTGATCGACAACAGACATAACAGGATCTGCACTAACAGAGATGGATGGCGTTACGATCTCTACATGCCTGCCTGGCTCGTTCGTTGCAAACAGAGCTTCACTTTCCCAAGCGATTAATACATCCCCAATATCCTGCTCTAGGAATGTCGTCATCGAATCACGCGCTCCAGAACCAAGAATAGGCACATTTTTATACAATGCAGTGACAAACTCCTTGGCTTTATCTTCATTCTGATCAAATGCTTGCAACGCATATCCCCATGCACCCATGTAATTCCATCTTGCTCCGCCTGAAGTCTTGGGATTCGGTGTAATGACACTAACGCCCGGCTTCACCAGATCATTCCAATCGTGTATCTGCTTGGGATTGCCTTCTCGCACAAGAAAAACAATGGTTGAGGTAAACGGTGAAGGTCCTGAAGACATGCGAGTTCGCCAGTTAGGGTCAATTAACCCTGCCGATTTAACCCGATCCATATCGTAAGATAAAGCAAGTGAAACGACATCTGCCTGTAAGCCATCATTAACGGTTCGAGCCTGCTTACCAGACCCGCCATGCGACTGCCTGATGAGGACCTCTTCGCCTGTCTTAGCTAGCCATTCATCGGCAAATACTTTATTCATGTCATCGAATAGCTCACGAGTAGCATCGAAGGACACATGAATTAATTCAACTGATTTTGGGGAATCCGTTGAATTCGATCCACAAGCTGTAATGCCGAAGATTAACAACAAGCTAATGATAAGTTTGTAGCGTACAACGCTGCTAATGGATTGTTTACGATTCCGAATTGCAAGCACATCCTTCCATCGCAAGTGGGCGACTGACCCTATTACAATAGCCTATGTAAGAACCAGCTGATCGGACAATATTAAATTATTCATATATGATTACTCGGAATTATTGTAGCATGAGTCCGCCTGATTGCCAACTAGAAAATTCCAGTTTACGAATACAATTAGCATAAATGGATCATTTGGAGCAGCTATTACAAATAAAATAAAGGATCCACAGGTATTTACTTCAAGAGCTTCACCTCTCGTTCACCTGCAAATCCTTAAATATATGTGTGTTATGGATACCTCGAAATCCTTTATTTACAACTGCATTACTGCATAGCCGCACGCTTCAGCTTTCGTTCATGGTAGCGTGATTCGCCTAGCTTAAATAACCGCTTCTCTTCATCTGTCTCTGGAATTACTTCTGGCACCTGTGCTGGCTTATGATTATCGTCAAGACCAACAAAGGTTAAGAAAACGATCACCGCCTGCTTTTTCAAACCTGTCAGCAAATCTTCTACTATCCCAGTGACTTGAATTTCCATCGATGAACGATGAGTCCATATAACAGACGCTGTAAGCTCAATCGCTTCTCCAAGTCCAACTGGGCTAATAAACTGCGCTTCGCTTGATGCGGTTACTACAGGTCTTTGACTATGCCTCATCGCCGCTATTGTAGCAACCTTATCTACGGATTGCAGCAACGTTCCGCCGAATACGGTACCATGATAATTCGTTTGACCAGGTAAAATAATGTCTGTGCTGATCGATCTCGATTGACTGACTGTTTTTGCCTCTATACTCATGATCCTTGATCCCTCTTTCTGTGTAATACAGCTTGTACAATTATCTCAAGAAATGACAAAAAGCCAAGACATATGGGAGTTCTCCCCTTATGTCTTGACACATTGTAAACTATGTAAGAACAAAGATCAATGTTATTCGTTTGTATAAGCTTCGTATTCAGCAGCAGTCAGCAAACCTTCAAGCGCTTCACGGCCACTAATTTCAACTTCGATCATCCAGCCATCCCCGTACGGGCTGCTGTTCACTAGTTCTGGAGCGTCTTCAAGTGAAGAGTTAACAGAAGCTACTTTACCGCTTACTGGACAGTAAATATCAGAAACCGTCTTCACGGATTCAACGCTTCCAACGCTGTCGTCTTGAGCAACCTTAGCACCAACTTCAGGCATTTCAACGAACACGATATCCCCTAGTTGGTTTTGAGCAAAATCTGTAATCCCGATTCTAACTTTGTTATCTGATAACACTTCAACCCATTCGTGCTCTTTTGAATATAATAAATTTGACGCTACTTGACTCATTGTGCTCGACCTCCGATTTACGATATCGATATAAGGTTAAATCAAATAAAACACCAAAGTCAAGTTATATGTATTTCTACGTGCAAATACGTTAGAAACCGTTTCCTTTTTGCTATTGACAAAATGTTCTGGATAATCGTTAATATTAAGTGTAAAATGAATGAGTCTAACTTATCATTATTAATATGGCGGATGATCATACAGGGAGAGATTACGCAAGGAGAAACGGCTTCGCCGTACTTAAAGACGGCGCGTTTCTTAAGGTGATACTTAGAATTTATGATACGAATGTTATAAATTCTATATCACCTAACGTAACGCCGAAGGAGTAAGCCCATGCTGGGTGAATCTCTCAGGCAAAAGGACTTGTATGGGACGCATCTCTGGAGAGCTTTGCTTGACGCTGGATCAAGTAGACACCCATGGGGAAACTTGAACCATCTTGAACGATGTCTCAAGGACACTCTCAGGTACAAAGGACAGAGCAAAAAGAACGCATACCCTATATGCGCGCTTTTTGCTCTTTTTTTGTGTTTTAATTTATGTTTTCTAGGCTTAAATTCTATGAAAAATCAAAAATGAACAAAGCGAAGGTGATTCGGATGCTAAAAAGAACGCCCCTATTTCCGATTTACAACGATTATGATGCACGTGTCATTGATTTTGGCGGCTGGGAGCTTCCCGTACAGTTCGCTGGTATTCAGAAAGAGCATGCAGCAGTACGCGAGCAAGCTGGACTATTCGACGTATCTCATATGGGTGAAGTTAACGTAAGTGGTAGTGACGCTGTTAATTATTTGCAAAAGCTAACGACTAACGATGTAACGAAAATCCAAATTGGACAATGCCAATATAGCTTAATGTGCTATCCTGATGGCGGAGTTGTTGATGATCTGCTTGTCTACCGCACAGGTGAAGAGGCTTACATGCTCGTTATCAATGCTTCCAATATTGACAAGGATTTGGAATGGATGCAGCAGCATCTCGAAGGAGATATACAACTCGATAACATTTCGGACACTACAGCACTACTTGCGCTTCAAGGGCCGAAGGCTGCGCACATTCTTAGCAAATTAACTTCTGCTCCACTTAACGAACTTAAAGTCTTCAGATTCTTCAACCAAATCGAGGTTGCAGGCGTGAACGCACTTGTATCACGTACAGGCTACACAGGAGAAGATGGCTTTGAACTGTACATCGCTTCAGATGATGCTATTCATCTCTGGAAGAAGCTGCTAGAAGTTGGTGATGCAGATGGTCTTGTTCCTGCAGGTCTTGGCGCACGCGATACGCTTCGTTTTGAGGCTAAATTGCCGCTTTATGGACAAGAGCTATCGAAGACGATTTCTCCGCTGGAAGCTGGCGTATCCTTCTTCGTAAAGCTTGATAAAGGTGATTTCATTGGACGAGAAGCACTCTCTGTTCAGAAGCGGACCGGTATTCCTCGCAAGCTTGTTGGTATTGAAATGATCGGCAGAGGCATTCCTCGCTGTCATTATCCCGTCTACTCAACGGAAGGCGCGCAGATCGGTGAAGTGACAACTGGCACACAATCCCCTACTTTGAAAAAAAATGTTGGCTTAGCCTTAATTGACTCCTCCTTCTCCGCTTTAGATACAGAGCTGGATGTAGAAATTAGAGGATCGAAGATTCGCGCTAAAGTGGTGGCAACACCTTTTTATAAAAAATAAATCATCCCACAATGAGGAGAAGAAACGACATGAACCATCGCTATTTACCGATGACCGCAGAAGATCAGAAGCAAATGCTGGATACGATCGGCATTCAATCCATTGATGAGTTATTTAACGACATTCCTGATGATGTTCGCTTCAAAGGTCGTTTGAACGTTGCAGAAGCACTTGATGAGGGTGCATTACTTCAATATATGCGCAGATTGGCAGGCAAAAACGCTGATTTCGATCAATACTCTTCTTTCCTAGGCGCTGGCATTTATGATCATCATCTGCCTGTTGTTATTAATCATGTGATCTCACGCTCTGAATTCTATACAGCTTACACACCGTACCAACCAGAAATTAGCCAAGGCGAATTGCAGGCGATCTTTGAATTCCAGTCCTACATTTGCGAACTGACTGGTATGGCAGTAGCCAACGCATCGATGTATGACGGAGCAACGGCTCTTGCGGAGGCTGGTGCTCTTGCGAGCGGTGCGACCAAGCGCAAGCGCCTGCTTGTCTCCCGCGCGGTACATCCAGAAGCTCGACAAATCCTTACGACGTCTGCGAAAGGCCTTGGCCTCGAAGTCGTCGAGATTGCTTGCGAGCAAGGTGTTACAAGCGCATCCGATCTCGCGTCCAAGCTGGATGCGGACACCGCTGCAGTGATCGTCCAATCGCCGAATTTCTTCGGCGCTGTGGAAGATCTCGCAGTGTTCGAGCCGCTTGCGCATGACGCGGGCGCACTGCTCGTCGTGAGCGCGAATCCGCTCACGCTGGGCTTGCTCGAAGCGCCTGGCAAGCTAGGCGCTGACATCGTCGTCGGCGATTGCCAGCCGCTTGGGATCTCCGCTTCGCTAGGAGGCCCAACATGTGGCTACTTCGCCGTCGCAGACAAATGGATGCGCCGCATGCCAGGGCGCATCGTAGGGCAAACCGTCGATCGCCAAGGCAAACGCGGATTCGTGCTCACGCTGCAAGCGCGTGAACAGCATATCCGCCGTGAGAAGGCGACGTCGAACATTTGCTCGAACCAAGCGCTTCTCGCTCTCTGCGCGTCTGTATACCTATCGACGCTAGGCAAGCGCGGCATCCAAGAAGTCGCCGCACTTAACGTACAGAAAGCTCACTATGCTGCTTCTCGGATTCAATCCTCCAAGAAGCTCTCGCTCGCAAATGACAGCAGCTTCTTCAATGAGTTCTTGATCAAGTTGCCAGAAGGAACAGACATTAAGCAGATTAACGCTAAATTGCTGCTATCAGGCTTCATCGGCGGTTATCAAGTGGATCGCGATTATCCTGAACTTGCAGGTCATATGCTGATTGCCGTTACAGAGCAACGCAGCAAAGAAGATATCGATCAATTCATCGAATGCTTGGAGGTGCTCGTGTAATGACACAGATCACTACGGATTCCCAAACGGAAGTTAAACACGATAAAGCGCTTATTTTTGAATTAAGTCACCCAGGTCGTGTAGGCTATTCCCTGCCAGTTTGTGATGTACCCGAACAAAAGCTTACCGATTTAATCCCTGCCAAACTTCTCAGACAACAGCCTGCGGAATTGCCAGAGGTATATGAAGTCGATGTTATTCGCCACTATACGGCACTATCCCGTCGTAACTTTGGTATCGATAATGGCTTCTATCCACTCGGTTCCTGTACCATGAAATACAATCCGAAAATTAACGAGGATGTTGCTCGTTTTGCTGGATTTGCCAAAATCCATCCTTACCAGCCTGAAGAATCCATTCAAGGCGCGCTAGAACTGCTGTACAACTTGCAGCAAGACCTTGCTGCTCTAACAGGAATGGATCGTGTAACGCTTCAACCTGCTGCTGGTGCGCATGGCGAATGGACTGGACTTATGATGATCAAAGCGTATCATGAGAGCCGTGGCGAAGCTCGTACGAAGGTTATCGTGCCTGATTCCGCTCACGGAACCAACCCTGCGAGTGCAACGGTTGCTGGCTTTGAAACAGTGACAATTAAGTCGAATGATCGTGGTCTAGTCAATATTGATGAGCTGAAGAAAGCGGTTGGATCCGATACTGCTGCCTTAATGCTTACGAACCCGAATACACTCGGTCTATTCGAGGAACAGATTACAGAAATTGCGGCAATCGTTCACGATGCTGGCGGTCTACTCTATTACGATGGTGCGAATACGAACGCTATTATGGGCATTACACGTCCTGGTGATATGGGCTTTGACGTTGTTCACCTTAACCTGCACAAAACGATGAGTACGCCTCACGGCGGCGGTGGCCCTGGTGCAGGACCAGTAGGTGTTAAATCCCTACTCGTTCCGTTCCTACCTACTCCGATGGTAGAACGCAATGAAGCTGGACAATACTACTTCGATTACAATTATCCAGAATCCATCGGTCGAGTAAAAGGCTTCTATGGCAACTTCGGTATTCTTGTTCGTGCTTATACTTATATGCGTACGCTTGGTCCAGATGGTTTACGCAAGGTTTCGGAATATGCCGTTCTAAACGCAAACTACATGATGGCACGTCTTGCACCGTACTACGACATTCCATTCAAGCAAGCATGTAAGCATGAATTCGTCATGTCCGGTAATCGTCAAAAAGAACACGGCGTGCGTACACTTGATATTGCCAAGCGTCTGCTCGACTTTGGCTATCACCCACCAACTATTTACTTCCCACTTAATGTGGAAGAAAGCATCATGATCGAGCCAACTGAAACGGAAAGCAAAGAGACACTAGATAGCTTCATCGATACGATGATCCAAATCGCTCAAGAAGCGATTGATGATCCAGAGCTAGTCATTCATGCGCCTTACTCCACTGTTGTCAGTAGACTTGACGAGACACTTGCAGCACGCAAACCAGTTCTAAACTGCGCTTGTGGTTCCTAATCTAGATCAAATATGAAGGGTTGACGAAATTATTTCGTCGACCCTTTTTTTGTAAAATCATTTAGTAAGTGTAACCTTCTAGTAACCAAATTTTTCACATATAGAGCTATACTGTAATTGTTAAGACATTAATAAGGCACAGAGAGAGGATGGAAGTTATGAAAAAAATGAAGAAATCAATTGCTGTATTATCCGCACTTGCGATGACATTAAGTATCTCAGCAACAGCTTTCGCTGCTGATAATCAGGCACGAGGCATTGTCATTGACGGACAGAAAGTTGCAGATACATCCCAGATAAAGAATGATCAGTTGCTGCTTCCACTCCGCAGTATTGGGGAAGCTAGTGGCTATAAAATTGGCTGGTCTGCTCCTAACCATCAGATTACATTAACAAAAGATGGCAAGAACATTACCATTTCATTAGATGATCAGACTTATACCTTCAACGATCATAAGAGCTTCCTGCAAGATGAGATTCAAATGATTAATGAGCGTACATATATTACTTCCGATCTCGTTAGAGCGATTTTGGGATTCAAGGTGACAAGCAGCCAGGATAACCAATTAGTGGAATTAACTACTCAAAAGCAGAACACCATTACAATTCGTAATGTAAAAGATAATGCAAAATCTGATCAATTGACGTTGGATATCCAATATCCACAAATCGAAGGATTAGCTGATGCAAAAGTTCAAGAAGAAATCAATAAAGCCTTTGAGCAATATGTGACAGCGATCAAAGATCAAGCCTTGAAGGATCAGAAGGATAATGCATCAACTGAAGCTGGCGACGCTTATAAAACAGAAGTTGCAATCAACTACGACATCAAATACAACCAAGACAATGTGTTAAGCGTTGTGTTCGATCACTACGCGTATACAGGCGGAGCACATGGCAATACCGTTCAAAGCTCCTACAATTTTGACTTGCAAACAGGTCAAGATTTAAAGTTAAAGGATCTTTATTCAGAAGGTAAAGACTTCACTAGCCTGATCAACCAAGCAATCAAAAAACAAATGGATGAGCAGAAACAAACAGAGAACTTATTAACTCCCTTTGAATCCATCGCTGCTGATCAGCCTTTCTACATTGCAGATAACAATCAATTGGTGGTCTACTTCCAGCAATATGAGTACTTCCCATATGCAATGGGTATGCCAGAGTATGCCGCTACTTTTGACGGAATTCCTGCACAAGCCAAGTAAAATAATAAGTACATGATTATTACCACCCCATAAGGGTAGTTGGGATATTTCTCGACAACCTTTACGGGGTGGTTTTCTTTATTTTCGGGTTTATAATGGAATTATTTAAAAAGCAGTTGACTCTCACATTAATGTCACAGTTTATAATAAACTCACAACCTTCAGTATAGGAGTTGTATCTAGTGAAAATTGGAGAATTGTCCAAATTAACAGGTGTCAGCGTTCGATCCCTTCGATATTATGAGCAGCAAGGCTTGATAACTCCTCAGCGCCTTGATAATGGATATCGAGAGTATCATGTACTTACCGTTGAACAAGTAAATACCATTCAGTTTTATTTGAAGCTTGGTCTATCAACTGAGCAAATTTCACGATTCCTCCAATGTGTTCTTATCAGTAAAGAAGCATTCTGCAAGGAAGTGATGCCAATTTATCAAGCAAGACTTAAAGAGTTGAATGAGCAGATTAATCAGCTTACCTTAATCAAGTCAAATTTAGAGGAACGCATTCAAGCCATACAGGCTGACTGCGTACAATATGGAGGGAAACTCGAATGACAATACGGAATATAAACGACACGAACTATAAAGAAGCAATTGATGCTAAAGGTGTGACGCTAGTAGATTTTACAGCACCATGGTGCCCACCATGCAAGGCTCTGAATCCAATCTTGGATGACTTAGATCAGAAATATGGAAAATCAGTACAGATTATTAAAATTAATGTAGATGATTCCCCAGAAGTAACTTCTGCATATGGCATTATGTCGATGCCAACTGTTATGTTGTTTAAAGATTCCAAACCGGTCGAGAAGTTTGTGGGGCTAAGAAGCAAAGATTTCTATGAAGGTCTTATAACGAATTACATTAAATAACAATTAAGCAGCTCTAAACCACCCCTTTTTCATAAAGATGGTTAGAGCTGCTCTTTATTTATTATTTGGTTGATTTCACTTAACAAATATTCTTACATCATGTTAAATATTTGAATCATCTTTTGAAAAGATGAAACATTAAAATCTTCAGATATGTATTTATGCATTGCGCAAACTGCCAATTTATATTCAGGATGAAAATCGTACTTTTTTAAAAAAACTTCTTCCCTTTCTTGATGAGAAATAAATACAATTTCCTTACTTAATAAACGAATTGAGAAAGAATCTAAAGGAATTGACAAGCCTTTACCAAGCATTTTGATATAGCTTTCTTTTAATGTCCATAAATCAAAAAAGTATGAAGTTCTAGAATCTCTATCTTGTTGATATAGATCAATCACCTCTTGTGTAGAAAAAAATCGGTCTGCTATCTGTAAATCTATATCTTGTAACATTTCTATGTCGATTCCAATTGGTTGATTATCTACAGCACATACAATCCAATTTCCTGAATGAGATATATTGAAATGGAATCCGGGGTGTCCTATTAATTGAGGTTTGCCATAGGAATTATATTTAAATTCAATCTTGGCATTCTCAATGAAACACTGTTGCATAATGATGGATCGTATAAACAAATCCGCACATAATACTCGATGTGCATCTTGTTTAAAAACAAACTTTCGAATACGATTTGCCTTTTCAGGAGACACTTTGGTTAATAAATTTTCAAAGACACCTTCGTTTAATTCTTGGATTTCCAAAACAAAAACTTCCAATCAGGTTACTCCTTTCAATAACAATTAAGCAGCTCTAAACCACCCTCTTGTCATAAAGATGGTTAGAGCTGCTTTTTATCTTTCAATTGGTTGATTTCACTTAACATATATTCCGCATAACCGACTAGATCATACTGTTCAAATACTTTAGGATCTTGCCCTAATCCAACATAAACTTGAAGACAATGTTCAATAAGCCCGTGATATGCCCAAGGAAGGACATGCATCCCCCACTGACCGCCTTCAAGCTTGGAGGTGATCTGACCTTCCCGCAGGAAGCACAGAACTCTACATAAATTCAGCGTATAATAAACAGGTGCATCTTTAATATGATGTGGAGCGCAGTTTACATCCGCAACAATCGAATTCATGTAATAACGGAGACCTACTGGTTGACCCAGCTCTTCCATCTTTGGTCCAACTAACGCAATTCCACGATGATAGGCAATCACCAGATGTGCTGCTAAATCCGGATCCTCCGCCCCATCGCCACCACACACATAGTTCACATCTGTTAGGTATCGCTCATGGTGGTTGTCTGAATAATGAAGTTCGAATGGCGTTGGATATTTAAAGCACTGAAGATAAGTTTCAAGAAGGATACTTAGTTCAATACCAGATGCACATGGCAATTGCTCACGAAAAGCTGCTAATCTATTGCCTATGCGCCTTCTACTATTAATTGTTAGCTCTGATTTCACAATAACCAGAATATCGATATCGCTCTGATTCGGATTGTAGCAGCCCATAGCTAAGGAGCCATGCAAATACATGCCTATGAGATTATTTCCCAGCTCACTTTTCATCAAATCAACCAATCGGTCCAGCATAAGTTGTACTTTTTGATCCATTCAACAACTTCCCCTTAAGCATATATTCTAACTAAATCCCTCTGTACTAATCTTGATATTGTCTGGAGAGAAATAGGCTTTCATTTGTTCATATACTTTCTTATAAGCATTAGGGTCATACCATTCATCCAGATCATGCTGTTTATACAGTTCTTCAATTTGAAGCTGCTTCGTTCGGCGACCATTACTTCCATCACCCATAAAAAAATCATCAATACATACCCGATTTGTCACTTGAGCAAGTATACTGCCAAATCGGTCTGAGGATGGTAGAACGGGAGCTACTGCTACCTGCGTTGGCAGCCCGGCTTCTGTTAACTGCTTCAAAGCATGAAGCCTTGCAGCAAGAGGTGGTGAAGCTGGCGCCATAATTCGGCGCACATCTTCGAGGTCCGTTTCGACTGTCACACTGATGCGAATCCGATCCTTCAGGCGAAGAAACAAATCCATATCACGTGTTACAAGTGGACTTCTTGTCTGAACAAATAGGAAATCAGGCATTTCTTCTATCATGACTTCAAGCAGCGATCTCGTAATCTTTTCCTTATATTCAACAGGTTGATAGGGATCTGTACTGGAAGACATAAAAATACGAATCGGCTGTTCTCTACGCCTCAGGCTGCGAATTTCCTTGCGCAGTAATTCAGCTGCTCCAGCTTTCAGATCCACCCAAGTTCCCCATTCTTGTTTGCGAAAGAGCGCTACAGGTAATCTTCGCACATAACAATAGGAACAGGAGAATGCGCAGCCTACATATGGATTCAGAGAATGAGTATATCCGCTAAGGAATCCACCAGTTGATGTCAGTATCGTTTTGGGACTTGATACCTTCGTATAGATACTCATTCTCCAGTCACCTCTTTGTTTGTAATTTATTTGCTTTCTTCCATGAAAGCTTGTACTTCCTGTTCCGATGGCGCAGCACTTGCACCACCAATTCGTAGTGTTGCCATCGCTCCACAAGCGCATGCAAACCGCAACATTTCTTCTTTATTACTACCTTGTAAATAACGATAAATTAAGCCTGCGTTGAAGGAATCCCCTGCACCTGTTGTATCGATTGGCGTTACAGGGAATGGTTTCCCCCATGTCTGATTCCCATCTTTGTCAATGAGAACAGCTCCCTTTGAGCCGCATTTAACCGCAACAATATGATG
This sequence comes from Paenibacillus albiflavus, assembly GCF_004344915.1. Taxonomy (GTDB): domain Bacteria; phylum Bacillota; class Bacilli; order Paenibacillales; family NBRC-103111; genus Paenibacillus_AM; species Paenibacillus_AM albiflavus. Next base: position 327,202 of record NZ_SKFG01000001.1, read on the forward strand.
TTTTGACGGCAGTTTGCCAATTGCATCTTCCAAATCTGCTACTGCATAAATCTCCATCAATTCATCCTCACTAGGAATAAATAAGGATGTATGCTCCATTAATTCGGAAATTTGCTCAGCATACCATTTGCCATGAATATCCCAGCCTGTATCGAACGAGGTACTAATATTCGCAGCTTGCGCTTGCTTGAACACTTCTAGCCAATGCTCTCTCATATCTTCCTGCAAATAATAAGAGCCAAAGTGAATATGAGCAGCCTGTTCAAATAAATCCTTTGGAAGATGATCTACAGTCAGGTGTGGAATCGCGCCCATGTAAGTAAGGAAAGCACGGTCCTTCTCTGTTGATAAAGATACCGTTGCACCCGTTTTCATCGTCTTATCTATCGTTATGTATCTCGTATCGACACCTCTTTGCTGCAGCTGCTCAATACAGAAATGACCAAATTGATCATCACCCACAACGCTCACTAGATGTACATTTAACCCCAAGCCAGCAAGTCCAGAAGCAGTGATCGCGGAAGAAGAGCCAAGTACAATATCGAATGAATCGAGCAGCTTCTCTCTATTCCACTCGGGTACTACATCCTTCCCCTTCAGTATAATATCTACATTTAATTCACCAAGTATAAACACATGATTTCTCATACGATCAACCACCTATTCAATTTGTAATTTAGGCCAGATTTCAATCCAATTTTTAGTAGAAACCCGGTTTTCATATTTTGCTCGATCATGAAAGAAAGGGCTCTGTCTAACCCTACATTCAAATATATCATCTAATCCATGTGGACATAAGTAGGTAATCCGATCATCCTCTTCCAATCGAATCGCAATTCCTGTTACATTCTCAGGCCAACGACTTATTGCATTCTCAATTCCCGTATAAGGCTCTATACCATAACCGATATGCATTCTGGCTTGGTTCTTGACTGACCATATCGGATTACCTGTTTGTTCGATTAGCATTTGCTCATATTGAAGATCATTCACTTCATCCAATTGTTCAGGATCGTAATAGATGACATCGATATCATTAAGCGGAGTGCGATTAACATAACCATGGATATGATCCCAAATATAATTGCGAATGTATCCGGCTGCGATATAGCTTTCAGGCATTTTCAGCTCGCGAATTCGCTCCAGGTCGCGCATTATTTCACGGTTATTACGGATGAGGGCCAGAAATTCTTCATCATACTTGGATCGAACCTTGTTTGACTGCATGTTCACACACTCCTACGAAACTTAATATTTCAATTTTTAATCGAAGACAAAAAGGCAGTTACTTCGTCAAACAACACAGTAACTACCTTTTATATCAAACTGATATAAAAAAACTACTCGCCAAGAATTTTACGAATGGATTCTTCATCTGTCTGTTTTGAAGCCTTCAGTTCCTGCAATTTGGTCATCATTTCCACAATCTCAGGATCGAGCTCCTCGATAACTTCACCCGGGTCAAACCAGATATAGGATCCAATCGGACCGTTCCTTAGAAACCGATTATGCCAATGGTCAGGATAAGTATAAGGTTGTTCACTGAACATGATGCCAAGCACATCGTCATTCTCTAATGGCATCAGGTAATGAAACTGTTCCTCTGTACCTCCCGCAGCAACATCCTTATGCATATAAGCATAGTGGAGATAATGCTCCCCGGTCTCTGAATCTTTTATAATTTCATAACTTTCATATTCAGGAGCAGCTAACTCCTTAATTGTTGTCAGACGCTCTTGCAGCTGATCAGCAGCAACCTTGTCTTGTTTCGTCCATGATACGGCCATCATCTTACTCCTCCTTAGATCCCCAAAAAGAAAGCCCTGCTTTTATTTGGCAAGGCTATTTCCTATATCTAGTCTCTACCTGTTCCACTGCGAAGCCATAATCACTTGCTAACCCTTGCAGTTCACCAAGTGAGCGCTGTGCCCATAGTTCAATCAGCTGAACACGATTCATCTCTTTATTAAGGGCATGTAATAGTGATGCCTTATAATCGGGTACTTCGCCACGATAAGGTTTTAGACTTGATGCTTCAACCAACGTGATTTCACCGAATGCATGCGCCCTCCGTTGAAAGAATCGCTTCGCGTCGCCTTTCATGGGATGATGCAAATCCCCCTGATCGGGATGTTTAATCACTGCAAGAACCTTGACCGCATATCGATTGGAAGGCGTAATTTCAACTACTTCCCCTATATATTCCCCCGTATTATAAACAGCAATAACCTGATCGCCTGCTTGAACCATTCATATACCTCCTCTAGTACGTCCAATTCATCATCAAGAATGTTTAAACTAATGGTAATCTTCTTGAAACAGATCGTCAAGTTTACGATCCTTCATGCGATTGAGTTAATCTGGTCTGCCAGTCGCTCGAAGTCTAGAGGATACAATATGAAGCTCTTCTCGATACTTCATAACCGTTCGTCTCGATATTTGCATCCCTTCTTTGACTAAAATATCGGTTATTTGCTGATCAGAATAAGGCTTAGACTGATCTTCATTCGCAATCAATTTGCGTATAAGAGCCTTAATACTTTCAGATGAGGTTACTGCCCCATCATTCGTCACGAGTCCATTGGTAAAAAAAGATTTTAACTCAAATAAGCCCCGAGGTGTCTGCACATATTTATGAGCAATCGCTCTGCTAATTGTCGATTCATGCAATTGCAATCGATTTGAAATCGCTTTCATATTCATTGGTTTTAAACTGTGAATGCCATTATCCAAGAAGGCATGCTGTTCTTCAACAATGCTTTCTATCACACGCAAAAGCGTTGTCCGTCTTTGCTCCAAGCTGCGTGCAAGCCACTTAGCGGAGTAAGCGTATTCACGCAAGAATGTCCTTGCTTCCTTATCTTGTTTCAAATAGGCCAAATCTTTGTGATAGGGTCTAACATTAATTTGTGGATAACTTCTCTCGTTCAAAATAACCGTATAGCCGTTAACGCTGCGTTCGATGAATGCATCAGGTACTACATACTTGGGTATTGAATGATTATATGCTAAACCAGGACGTGGATTGAGTTGTCTAATCAAGCCAAGAACTTGCTTCACCTCATCAACGGTGATTTGTAAACTATCTGCGATTCGCTTAAATTTGCTGCTTGCCAGTTCATGTATGAAGCTGCTTATGATTGCATAGGCAGAAGAGTTTATTCCATCCATTCTGTTAAGTTGAATTAATAAGCACTCCTGTAAATCTCTCGCCCCAATACCAGCTGGCTCCAAGGATTGAATATCCAATAAGGCTTGCTTTACAACCTCAATCGGTTGATCTAAATGAATAGAAGCTTCTTCTAGACCTACAGATAAGTACCCATGCTCATTCAAATTCCCTGCTAAATATGCCGCTGCACGATACCTACTTCCCGTTAGACCTAATACGCGCAGTTGGCTGATTAGCATATCTTCTAATGTTTCTTCATAGCCATGCATCCAATCTGTTTCATCATACTCCTCTAGCTGATAGGATACTTTCTTACGCCGCAGCTCCAAATCTGAATCATACACGACCTCGATAAGCGGGTTCTCTGCACACTGCTCCTGTAGATATTCCGTTAAATCGACTGAAGGCATTTGTAAAATATGAATTGCTTGAACAAACCGTGGTGTAATCGTTAAGCTAGTATTCAAAGTTTGGGATAAGTTGTTCTCGAGCTTCAATATTTTCACCTACCCATATGTTTGATACCCTCATCATAACAGATACAGAGCTTGAATTAACAGCATTGTTTGCATCAAAAATCGATAAGAATCAAGAAAAAAAACGTACAAGAACTATTGAAGTTCTGTACGTTTATTGAGCGGACGAAGCTTATTCAATAAGTTCTCCACAGATTCCATTCGGTAAATTCGTTCCTTCACTTGTCCCTGCTCGATAATAGCGATGCAAGGCACACTTTGAATTTGCCATTCAATACTTAATTCAAGCATATAATTCAGATCGCTTTGGAATAAAGGTAGATCTGGCTCCATTACTTCAACGATCGACAACATCTTCTTCGTTACACTACATGTCCCACATATTGGTGTATATAGAAACAAGGCGAAGGAAGATGAGCTGTTAGTTAACTTCTGGCCTAGATCCTGCCTGCTCAACTCCTGCATCCTTATCCCTCCTAGTTATGCTCAGACAGCCATTGCAAACTTTGAAGCGTATACTCCACAAGCCTAGGCAAATCCTCAGCATTCTGCTCATTCAGCTTACGCCCGAACATCAAGATCACGGTAATATCGCTTCTTGGATCGTTTTCCTCGTAAACGTAGGATACAGTTTGGCGAAGTAGCGGTCTGCCTTCCCACTGTACTGTGAATTCTTTTTGGATCATAGCACACAGAGCCTGCGGGTTAAGAGATGAAGTATAGAACTTAATCTCAATGAGACAACCAGCTTCTTGTGTTTCACCGTTCAACAATTCTGCTGCAAGGTCTGTCAATGTAGCTGTTAATACGATCTCAGCACTTGGTGAAGCACTAGCATGGGCTCGAAATCCAATGGAGTAGTTTCTCGAAACAGACGATAAATCAATTACGTCACTGCGAGAAATGATACATAAATTTCCGCTCATATCTAAATCGTAAACAGCGCCTTCCAATACAACCTTAAGATTATCGAAAATCACTGGATCAAACATGTTAATCCCTCCATGAAGAATGTATCTTAAGGAGTATTAAATCGTGTACATTTGCTCACGTAAAGCTTTAATTTCTTCGCTTGCAAGGTACTCATCATAAGTCATCATACGATCGATTAGACCATTTGGCGTAATCTCCATAATACGGTTAGCGATGGTTTGAATAAACTCATGGTCATGCGATACGAATAACAACGTACCATCAAAATCGACAAGTCCGTTATTGAGTGCTGTGATGGATTCAAGATCCAAGTGGTTCGTTGGCTCATCAAGAAGCAATACATTCGATCCACTCAGCATGACTTTAGACAACATACAACGGACTTTCTCTCCCCCGGATAGAACGTTCGCTTTCTTAAGCGCTTCTTCCCCAGAGAACAGCATGCGGCCCAGGAATCCACGGATAAACGATTCATCCTGATCCTTCGAGTATTGACGCAGCCAGTCAACAAGGTTCAACTCCATATCAAAATAATCGGTTGAATCCTTAGGGAAATAAGCTTGTGTCGTTGTGACACCCCAAGTGTAAGTTCCCGCACTCGCTTCAAGCTCACCCATTAGAACTTTGAATAAAGTCGATTTAGCATTGCCATCTGGACCTACGAATGCGATCTTATCCCCTTTATTAAGGGTGAAATTCAGATCTTTGAAAATATCTACGCCATCCACATTGGCAGTTAGTCCTTCCGCCTGAAGCAACTGCTTACCTGCTTCTCTCTCAGGCTTAAAGTTAATAAATGGATATTTACGAGTTGACGGCTTAATATCATCAAGCGTTAGCTTCTCTAATTGCTTTTTACGTGAAGTTGCTTGCTTTGATTTCGATGCGTTAGCTGAGAAACGAGCGATAAACTGTTCAAGCTCTTTGCGCTTTTCTTCAACCTTCTTATTGGACTCACGCATTAATTTCAATGCGAGTTGTGAAGATTGATACCAGAAATCGTAGTTGCCCACATACATTTGAATTTTGCCAAAATCAATATCTGCAATATGCGTACACACTTGGTTCAAGAAGTGACGGTCATGGGATACAACGATAACTGTACCTTCGAATTTCGCTAAGAAATTCTCCAGCCAGTTAATGGACTCAATGTCCAAATGGTTCGTCGGCTCATCGAGCAGCAAGATATTCGGCGAACCGAACAAGGCTTGCGCAAGAAGTACACGAACCTTTTCATTACCGCTTAACTCAGCCATTTTCAAATCATGCATTTCGCGTTTAATACCTAGACCGATTAACAATTCCGCAGCATCCGCTTCAGCCTGCCATCCATCTAGCTCAGCGAACTCACCTTCAAGCTCCGCCGCTTTCATACCATCATCTTCATTAAAATCAGGTTTTGCGTAAATGGCATCCTTTTCTTTCATGATCTCATAAAGACGCGCATGTCCCATGATGACCGTCTCAAGAACAGGATATTCGTCATATTCATAATGGTTCTGCTTAAGAACTGCTAAACGCTCTCTGGGCGGAATGCTTACATTACCTTTGGAAGGTTCAACATCACCAGAAAGAATTTTAAGAAATGTAGATTTACCCGCGCCATTAGCACCGATTAGTCCGTAGCAGTTCCCAGGTGTGAACTTAATATTCACGTCTTCAAATAATGCTCTTTTACCATACCTTAACGTTATGTCTGTTACAGTTATCATTTAATTAGAAACCATCCTTTAATTTTGTTATTGGGCTTATTCCTTATCCATAATATAAGCTGCAAGTAAACCTGCTGTTCCCAGAATAGCCATAATATGCGTACGTTCCATCGCATGTGACGCCTGCACGACTGGACCAATGAGCGCACCGCGAATATCGTTGCCGCCTCTTAGCGCTGCTGAAGCATCGGAACCATATTGAGGGTAGATATCTATTACGTAAGGAATGCTTTCCTGCTCGGCTAATTTAATCAGCTTACTAGTCATCGCATAATCGTAAGGACCTGAAGAATCCTTCGCACAGATAGACACATCCTGCTCCGTTCCAGCTAAGTCATCGCCTGCCGCACCCATGTCAACTGCGATAAGCTCCGTTACTTCGCTTGGTAGATAGCTTAGACCATGTCCAACCTCTTCATAAGTCGTGATTAGAATTTTAAGTGTATAAACAGGAGTAATCTGTTCCCGCTTCAACCACTCAAGCAACCCAAAAATAGCTGCTACACTAGCTTTATCGTCAAGATGTCGTGATTTGATATACCCATTCTGCTTAATCTCAGCTCTAGGATTGAAAGAAATGAAGTCACCTGTGCGGATGCCAAGCTCCTCAACATCTTTCTTGGAGAATACCGGCTCATCGAGTCGAACTTCCATGACAGATTCCTCACGTTTAAGATCACGAGCATCTGGGAATACGTGTACGGATGGCTTGTTGGTCATAATCGTACCATCGAATACACGGCCGCTACGAGTATGAACCTTGCAATATTCATTCTCAATCGAACCCATCATATAACCACCAACAGAGGTTAACTTGATACGACCGTTATCTTTAACTGAACGTACCATAGCACCTAGTGTATCCACATGACCCGATATTCCTATCACCCGAGCATTACTTGCGCCTTGGACCGTAATCAGTCCGCAGCCTTTATTTGTCGTTTCGAAAGCATAGCCCAGCTTGGCAGTTTCTTCTCTCAGTATTTCGATAATATCATGTGTAAACCCTGTTGGACTTGGTGTATTGAGCAATTTCTCCAATAATTCAAGCACATACGTTTGATCAAAGACATTTTTCATATCAATAGCGCCCCTTCTCTCAAAATACATGATAGTTCTATATCACTGACAAAAGGAAACGGCCTCACAGTCCAAAATAGGACGAGCACATTTCCTTCTGATCAATAGCTTCATTCATTTTATCGGCAAGACTAGCTTTCAAAATCAACAGCTACTGATCCTTCAACCACGGATTTAATATGTTTGCCAACTTCAACATGAACTGGATGCACTTGATAGGCTTGCATGTCTTCTAATGAATTAAACTTTGTAATCAAAGCAAGGTCATAGGAACGCTCTGTATGCAAAACATCTGTACCTACTTCGATGTGAAGCAATTGAGGAATTTTCCCATCCATATTTGCAAGTACATCATGCGTAACCTTCACTGCTTCTGGTGAACGATCCTTTAATTTAAAAAACACTACATGAGTCAACATCGGTAAATTCCTCCAATTCCTTTAGAAAACAAAAAGATTTTTTATATAAATTATGGTGCAGCACAAAAATAACGTCACCAAAATCGGTGACATCTCATTATACCATTTGTGACGTGTTAGTGGAAATTTATTTTCTGAAAATCATTTTGGAAGATACGATGCCGATTACATCACCATCAGATAACAGGTAGCTTTCATAAGGTACAAGTGTCTGCTCGTTTAGGGTTGTACCATTCTTGGAGTCTAGGTCTCGAATCACATATCCATTTAATCCTTCACTTACTTCAGCATGAATACGTGAGACACCCTGAGTTTGAATAATCAAATTCGCACCAGTTTCATCTCGACCAATTAAATATGGCGTTTGATGAATTCGCTTAATCTCCAGTCTGCCATTCGTTGATACTTCAAGGGTTGGCTCAATTGGGGCGGGATTCACTCTAACGATTCCTTGAGCAAACTCTGCCTTCGATTTGGCATCCAGCAGCGTCGTAGCCATTGGATGACTTGATGACAAGAGCGTGGTCCTATTGCCCAGCTGATCATAATAGGAATCTAAATTCTTAGGTTCGGTATGATTCGGCAGATCATTAGGTTCGTGTGGAATAAAAGTGTTCATCCGAGATGGAGGAATGGATTGCTCTCTTTCTGTTTTCTCTTTGTTCGAAAGCAGGCAATCTTTTAATACAAATAAGCTGATTAATAATAGCACTAGCATACCTGAACTTGGGTATAACCATAAATCTGTTGGTTCCATTGCCGTTTGAGCTCCTAGAACGACTGTAACGGCAAGAAGCACATAAATGATCATCTTTGCTGTTTTTTGACTTAGATTAATGTTCATTAAAGACTTCTTAGGTGACTCCTCTTCGACTTCATCCCACCAGGTTCCCTTCCAATTGCTCTCTTCCCGCAGCTGTTCAACGTGATCATGTACGAGCTGTTTAGCAAGGACAGACTCATCCTTAGCATAATCCTCGGAATCAACTGTCGACCTAGGAGGCACAGGCTGTGAATACTCGATCTTCGGCTGGATTTCTGGAGCTGGAGCTTGAGTTTGAGTAGTGAGTATTGGACTTGAATCTGCTTGTATTTCTTGCTTATTTTTGCTCTCATTAGCTTTTTTGTTTTCATTAGATTGATAGAACCAGTCAGGCGCTGGCTGAAAGCCGGCAACCTCCTCTTTAAATCCAGCAAGTGTCCATGCAGAACGATCACAATAACGCTGTAGAGCCTTTACCGCTTCACTTGGCTCATGATGATTATGTAAATACTGTGCAAGAGTAGCTAACAGTTTCTTAAATTGATTCTGCAAAGACGGTATCGCTGCATGGTGAATGGGTACATAGGCTAAACTCACGTCTCCCCAATTTTCTCCGACATAAATCATTCGATCATGAATGACATACTTCCCCTCTTGTAGTAAATAATTGACTGAATTACTTAGTATATCTGTCATTCTCGTAATGAGTTCTACCGCATTCTTATCTGTTAACCTCCTGATTTGCAAAGCATAATGCAGCATTTTATAGGTGCTGATGTCATACAAGAGCTGTATTTGGAGATCAATCTCATCTATTCGCAGCGGCAATACACCAGGAATCGTGCTAGCCGTCAGCATCTGAGTTTGCAACTCATTTAGCTGTTCACGGCTTATCCCTTGATCTATTACCATATAATGTCCTCCGCGATCAATATATCGTACTTGCAAACCAGCTATTTCCTCGCTCATGATCTTCACTCCTTTCGCTATATCCACTTATCAAAATAGGTAAATACAATGCCTGGAACTACTGCAATCATAAAAGGAAAGGTTACATTCTTGCCTTGGTGCATCGTTCTTATTGCGTTTAATTCACGCACCCAAATAAACATCCATATTTTTACAAAAATTGCCGCTATACGATGATGTAATTCTTTACGCCAGATCAGTATCGCAATTCCAATCAAACCAGCGCAAAGCAGAGAATAAATCATAGAATTAATGACAAAGGAAGACCCTGTTAATGCACCAATACCTGCAAAAAGCTTAACATCGCCTGCGCCAACTGCTCTCACTAAATATAAAGGAAGCATCAAACCAAATCCGATAAGCAATCCGATGAAAGATTGGTATAAACCATCCCAACCATTCAAATAAGTGTGCAGCATTAATCCTGCTAAACAAGCATTCACAGTCAAATAATTTGGAATAAGAGATTTACGAATATCCGTAACGCTTGCATAAATAATATAAGCACCTAGCATCACATTTACGATCAAGTGGTTTGTGCCTCCTATAGGTATGTTTGTTTAGTTTTTAGGCTCCGAGCCATACACGTTCATAAGCTTTCTTCTTCAATATGAGCTCTGTGTTGAGAAAAGGAATGCGGATCGGAAACCGATAAGACACTTCGATTCCGAGATAGGCATGATCTCGATCAGTTAAACTTGGCCAATTCACTCTCGTTACCTGCATTCGATCCTTTTCTAGAACAGACTGATCTGCAAACATGTAAACGATTGGTGTGACAACTTGATTTAGTTTAGGCTGTAGAACCGTCTCATTTAGGTGTTCAATCTCTTCCTGCGTTTGGTTAACTGCTGATTCTCGCATTTCCTTCTCCCATGCAATCAGGTTAATAAATGGTGCTGGGATCCACGCAGCATAATCATCAACGAATTCCTCTACTTGTTCGAGCTTACCTTGCGCCTCTTCAACTCGTTCAATCGCCGAATTAATACCTTCTCCAATTTTACTCCCGTTGTACTTACTTATCGCTTCATTTACTAATAGCTCAACTGGATATAGATGTGCGGATACCAGCTTGGTTGTCTCAGCAGCAGCAGATTTGAGCGCAATTTCAGTTACAGCTAAACGAACGAATAGAATAAGTACAAGCACGAATGCAATAAACATCGGCGTTATAATCGCCGCTTCAAGCGTAATTCCACCCCTCACTTCACGCACGAATGAAGGAGGCTTGAACACCTTTATTACCGCATCCATTCTTCGATGATTCAGCATAATGTCAGTCCTCCTTCCTGATCTTCATTAAATCAATACGTAATCGCAAATGATTTGGTCATTTCACAGCGATTTCCACTAACTGTACATTGCGAGCTACCCGTTAATTGAAGAATCTTCAATAAGCCAGAAGTGAACCATAACGAGGTCGAAGTTGTTGCTGATCCTTCCATGTAAGTGGATACATTGGCGAGGTCTATTCCCGTGTTTAGTTCTATTAATGATTGCATTCTGGACATGAGCTTCTTATCATTTGAATGGATGAACAAGAAAAGACGCAAATAATCTTTATACGTAAATGATAAAAGTGAGCTCTTAATTTTCGAGGAAATCGGTACTGCTTTACCCTTGATTAAATCATCCATATCGGAATAGGCTTTGACTGCGCCTTCGGCTGCAGCAACTAATAGCACGAGAAGCGGAGAACCGATGTTAAGCATTTCATTCTTAGGATCCATTAATTCTTCAATGGTACGGATCGCAAATCGAATCGCGAACATTTCTCCGTATGCAGATGTTAGATTAGCTTCACATGAGGAAAATCCGTAGATCAAGTATTCCGCTTCCTGATTGTATAAGGTATGGCCGCTTGGATCGTTCAACGTCCGTTCTTGCTTGATCTCCCCGTTCGGCTTCTGCTCTAGACCTAATGTCCGATAATTATATTTAGTAAGCGCATACTCATTTAAATAAAGTTTATCCCTCGCACTAATCAGCATGTCAGTTAAGGCATCAAGCAATCCCATGGCGCTCGAAGTAGATCTATCCGCATCGTCAAAGTCATAAGAAGTTGCCAAATCGCCAGCAGCATCTATTTGATTCAAAGCAAGGTACTTATTGTACAAACCCGTTTGTTTGTTCTTCCCATCCCCTTCAAGCTTGGTATATACGTTCTTGTTAGCTTCTTCGTTACCTACTGTGCAACTGCTCATCAACGTTTTCTTCGCTTGCGCAAGAATGCTCTTAATTGCATTACGGCGTTCCTTCTTCTGCCCTTTGATATTATCGTTCTCCTGCTGTCGCTGCGTTTCCAAAACCGACTGCTGACTATAAAAGCTCTGATTCTGACTTAGATAAGCATCATTCGCTTCAATTAATGGATCAAAATTAGCATTCAAATGCATTTCAACAGCTGAAATCTGATTGCGGAATCCTGCAAATAAAGATGTCACGGATGCAAGTCCAGACTGAAATCCGCTTAAATAGGCTTGGTCACGAATTTTGACATGATTAAAGACATCATTTACTTCAGGCAAGTCCGAACTTCCTGACTCTTCCCGAAGTCGTTCTAACTCAACCACAATTTCGTCGTTATACTTCTTCGCCTTTTGAATGTAATCATCCACATCCTTCTGTATGCTTAGCAGCAAACGATACCTCATTTCGGCTTCGACCTTCATCTGCGCCACAATCCGATAATATTCTGCGATCCAATCTAGAATTTGTTTGACTCTGGCTATCTCTTGCTCTAACCTTGCCTTCTCCTCTTTTCTATCTTTTTGGGCTTCTTCGCTTTCGTCTTTGTCTCCAGATTTCAAGCTGTTGAGTTCACTTTGCAAGCTGGCAAGCTGAATCAGCAATGAAGCTTCTGTTTCTGAACCGATCTTGCTAATAAGATCCTTCAAATGATTCATTTTCTCGTTCATCGAGTTATACGATTCTTCGATCTGAACTTTGAAATCTTCGCTCCTTGACCATGCGTCGTCCAGCGCATCTTCTCGCTTATCGATCAATTTCTCCAAGCTGCTTGCATTGCTAGAAAACTTCGTCCCACTTTGGAATATTGCTGTTGTGGCAGGCTGCTGAAGCTTGTCCGTAATTTCTAAAGCAAACTCAATTGGCGCGCGATACTTCATTTCTTCCAACACTTGACGTTCAAATACGGTATGATTACTTAGCATGTACATCGGCGTTAACTTAGCTGAGTCTGTTACAAGCTCGGTATCCAGGTAATTGAAGATATCGGTTCCAGTCGCTGTCTTCAGATTCTCAATTAATACCTGATTGAATATTTCCTTGGCTTCCTCCGAATCTTTCCCTAAACCAAATAATCCCCATTGCTGCAATTCAGGATGGTAAGCAGACATAACTGAACGGATACCAGCTCGAAGTGCTTGTTCGGTTTCCAGTTCAGAAGCCTTGACCCGTGCAAAATCAATAAATACGGTGGTGAAAAGAAAAATCGGTACGATGATAATGATCAAATAGACCGAAACTGCTCCTTTAGCGGAACGAAACCTACGCAACAAGCTGCCGCCCCTTTCTACTACTCATGAATTACGACAATAATACCTGCTTCATCCAATTTTTTTTGAAGCCTTTCGGAAGGTAAATTTTTACCTCCTTTAAAGAAATGCCAGACGACACCCTTCACCATCCCTGCTTGCAAAAGCTCAATATCCTTCGGTAATTGAACCGTTTCTAACTGAGAGTTGGTCGTATAATAAGCTTGATGAGCGATACCGTTAGCATCAAGTGCATCAATAACACGCCTTGGACCTGATGGTGTTACCATCTCCGTTCTTTGACCACTGACAAGCTTACGAATATAATCTGAGGCCTGGGCTTCTGACTTGAATGTTATCGTCGTCCCTTGCTCCGTATTAGCAGGCTCCTTAAACAGCTCTCCTGCATCCTTCGGTTTGATCCGATCTTTCACTTCACCCATATACGTACGTGTCAGATCAATCATGCGAATGAACTCGATCGGATCTGTAACGTACGATTCATGCTTCCCCATAGCCAGCATCGAGCCTCTGAATGGCATGCTAAAAGGAACATCAAGCTGAACCTGAACCTTGCTGAGGATGCCATAGCTGGCATATTTAATTTCGCCATGCAGATTGCTCGGAATCTGCATGGCTGATTTGGCTAATTTTTTTTGAATGAGATTGCTATCAGAAGGAACTCCTTGCACGGGAAGTGTAAGCTGCGAGCTGCTAGTGGAACCGAATAACCCAAGTCCCGCACTTAGCAAATCACTGGTTATTCGTCGATATAATCCGTCATGTGAACTAGGAGAGAATCGACCCGTTGCAGGATCTTTGTACGAATTGTCCCATACGAACGCCGCCCGCTCCGCAACTATGCTTGATTTGCTGTGCATACTTGCCACCTGATACGTGTACACTGCCGTAAATAGTAAAATTACGGTACAGATCATAATGAATGGAAACAACACCGTTGATTCAAGCGTAAAGCTGCCTTCGGTATCTCGCCAGAAACGAGTGCCAGTACGTCTTATCATTTGCAGCCTGTAATTTTAGGATCACATACTGGGACAGAATTATTACCGTCGAGATTTGTTTCCGCATCTCCAATTAATTTTGTAAACCATGCACCGATCCATTTTCTAAAAATAATGGCAATCGCGACAAGTACAGCTACAATCAGTAGAATCTCGAGTGTGCCTAACCCATCTTCTTCCTTCCACAATGCGGTTAACTGTTGTTTAAGATTCAAGTTCATTATTCATCCTCCAATAGTTTAGTAGAATCACATCATCATCAAAGCTGGGGCACCTACAATAATTAAAACAACTAGAAAAATGACGACCATCGGAATTACAAGCTTGGAAGCTGCTTCCTCCCCTGCTGTTCTGCTAACTGCCTTGCGCCTGTCCCATAATTCTTTAGATAATGTGCGTAGAGATAGAACGAGCTCATCACCGCCTCTCTTGTAATTTAGGAGTAAAGTTGTTGTAAACATGGTTACTTCTTGTGATGCACATCTTCGACTCATATTCTCTAGTGCCTTGGCAAATGAAATATTCATCTGCAATTCTTGAATCGTAAGCTTCATTTCTTTAAAAAGAGGCGTTTCTTCTGTGTTATTTCCTTGATTAATCGTTCGAATTAATGCTCCTTGCACAGTTTCTCCCGCATTCACGAGCAGAATGATTTTATTAAGTACCTCAGGAAGCTCCCGAATGATGCTTCGCTTGCGCTGCTCAACTTCGTTGCTGAGCTGTCTAAGCACAAGTACTGGAATCAGAATAGCGATAAATAGACCAAATCCAAATATGGTCGGATCATCAGCAAGAACGGTAAATAATGTACCTCCAACTACACATAAGGTAATCAAGGTCAAAGTTTCAGCTATAAACCATTGTGTTATTTCTCTCGCATGCTTATTGCCATAGATGGTGATCACTTTCTGATGAACTTTGATCGTATAAAAATCAATCCGACGCATGATTTGAAAAACATTCAACACATACAGAGACACTGGGGCGAGGAACTTCAGTTTATATTTATAAGGAAGCTCATTCCCAATATTCAATTCTTTCCTTAACCTAAGACTTAACAGCATGAATAGGAAACACAATCCAACCTCAACAGCTAGCAGAATCTTTAATAGAATCATCGCTCTACACCACGATTCTCATCATTCGTTGTGTTAGCCAGAAACATAAACCAAGCACAACTAAGCTGATGGTCATAATTATTCTTCCAACACCTTGAAATAACGGCTGCATATAGTCTGCAGAAGTAAAGCTTAGAATGGCAACGATACAGATTGGTGCTAGTGTCATAATGCGTGACTCAAACTTCTTCTGCGCAAGCATAACGGCAATATCCGTTTGAATCTCGATTTTCTCGGTCAATATGCTCGTCGTTCTTCGCATCACTTCGATCAAGTTGCCACCTGTTCGTTTACACGTTACGAGCACATCCGTAAAATTAGTTAAATCGTCAATATTCGCTCGACTCGAAAAATCCGTTACCGCCCTCTCAATCTGCTCCCCATTATCCAAACGCTGTACGATAATCGTAAATTCCTGAACGATGAGATTAGAAGGCTCAATAAATAACAGCTTCAAATCAACTAATGCATCTCGAAATGCATTCTCAATCGACTTGCCTGCCGTAAGGGAAGAAGATAAGCAATATAGCGCTTGTCTGAACTGAATTAGCAGCTTATCCTTACGTCTTTTGATAACACTCGATCTCCATATTCTGGGGAATAATAGTCCTGTTAGCCCAAACAGAAGGGCAAGAAATAGATTTTTATAGAAAATAAAACCAACCAGCCCTGTCACAAACCCTCCGATAAGGATAACGATCAACCTTTCACGAATAGATAGATCATACAGATCGTATTCGATTAATTTGTTTCTGAGTTGTTCGGACTTTATGCCAATCCTCAACTGGTCAAGCACTCCTTTCCATCATCCAATCTGGTAGTGAACTTCCCGCCATTTGGAGCTTTAGCGTATGGTTAAGCGGATTCCCCGTATAGATAAGCTCTCCTTTCACTTTGCCATCCTGCTCCTCGCCATGTTCAACGAAGGTGAAAAGTGGATTCAGTTCGATCTCACCATTATTCACACCGACAACTTCGCTTATCTCCGTAACTTTGCGTGTTGAATCTCGAATTCGACTTAAATGGATCAATATATCGATCGCTGAGCTAATTTGTTGCCTGATAACCGTTAGAGGAAGCGGAGCAGCACTCAACACCATCGTCTCTAATCTGCTCAGCATATCCTTCGATGAGTTTGCATGCCCAGTGGACAAGGATCCATCATGGCCGGTATTCATTGCTTGTAGCATCTCTAAGCATTCTGCTCCTCGAACCTCCCCGACAATTACCCGATTAGGTCGCATGCGAAGCGAAGTTCGAATGAGATCACGAATCGATATTTCCCCTTTGCCTTCGGTATTCGCATTACGGGTTTCCAAAGAGACCAAATTCGGAACTGTTCGAATCTGCAATTCAGCCGAGTCTTCAATTGTAATGATTCGCTCATCACTCGGAATCCACTGCGACAATGCGTTAAGAAATGTTGTCTTCCCTGATCCCGTACCACCGCCAATAAAAATGTTGTATTTGGATTTCACAAAAATTTGAAGCAATGTCGCTGCTTCTCGGGACAAAGCACCAATCGATACAAGATCCTGAATCGTCAATGGATTCTCCGGAAACTTACGAATAGTCATTGTCGGTCCCTTGAGTGCAATCGGTGGTAAAACCACATTCACACGCGATCCATCTGGCAACCTGGCATCTACGATAGGCGAAGATTCATTAACCGTCCGATTCACCTTGGCAACGATACTTTGAATAATATCCTCTAGTCTTTCTTTACTTTCGAACGTATCTTCTACACGTATTACACGTCCAGCACGCTCTATGAACAGCTCTTGATGTCCATTCACCATTATTTCAGTGATCGTTGGATCATCAACGAGTGGCTGCAGCACATCAAGCCCACGAAAGCTATGAAACAGCCTCATCACACACTGGTAAAGTTCATTCGCTGTTAATCCGAATCCAGCCGTATTCTCAAATACAACTTGCTCAATCACTGCCTGCAATTGCTCATCTGCTATCGGGCAGGATAGATCAAGTCTTTCGGCTACTTTACGTTTAAGCAAGGCAATATCTTCTGTTTTCATCAGCCTAATCTCCCTTTAGTTGATACTTGCTTCTCCAATGCTCTGATGAGAAAGCTGATCGCCTCTTGATAAATTCGATGTGTTATCAACACATTCGGATTCGCATTATTCTTCCATTCCGGAATGTAGGGTAAAAAGAATGATGGCTCACATCCATATGTACCTGCATCAAGCGCCAATCTCCCTGTATATTTATTCACGACATAATGCAGTCGATTTAGAGCAGGCATTGTTCGAATAAAAAGATTCGTTTTGTGAAGACAGATCGCATCATCCTGAATCAACCAAACAACATCATCACAATATTCAAGTGCTGTCACAATTCGTGGATGAGCGGAACTCTCCATATCGATAACAAGCCAATCGTACTGATCGTTATGTATCGCCCCGTCCAAGAAGAGCTTTACTTCTGATTTCGACATCTCTTCCATTTCTCGAACCTGATTGATCGTACTGATGTAATCAATTCCTGTAGCAGGATCGCGTTTGATTACAGACGACAGCTTGGATGTGAATCGGCTCCGATCGATTTTGAGCAAATACATCAGCTGTGACAGCATCTCACTGCTGGAATTATTATCAGCACCTGCCTGAAGCACGATTTCAGCAGATCCAATGCTCTCTAATGATACATAGAGTACGCGATATTGCTTCATAGATAAGCTTCTAACAATATTGAGCGCTACCGTAGATTTGCCACAATGTCCAATGGCGGAACAGACACCAATTACTTTCGTTCTTCTAGCTTTTCGCTCATCAACAAGTCCTAGTACTTGCTTGTGAGATAAGTCGATTTGACATAATTCAGCAAATAAGCGTGTCAATGCCTGATATTTATGTAGATGATAAGGATAAGTACCTTTGTGATTGTTAGCCTCAATAGCCTGTGTATGCAAAACGACTGAAGGATACCCTTTATCTGATAAAGTCATCGCTTGAATAGCTTGTTCCGTCCCAATAATCAGCGGTATCTTACTCGTTCTAGCCAAGAAATTCTCTGCGTTCGATGCTGTTGTAAAAATCTTAAGATCAATCAAGTCTTTATAGGACGATTGCTGCACAAATGCCATCACCCCACCCACATACTCCATATCCTCATCGATCCAAACAAACAGATGCTCCTTCATATTGACCTCCCAAGAAGAAACGATTTCATCGTCCTTTAGGACGAATGCGTACAACAAAAAAAAGCACGCGCTGAAAGCAGATGAATCTGCGTTTCAGCGGTGCTTCCGCATGCATAACGTAATATTTGAAGTTATCTTAGCATAATCTTCCAATCGATGCAAGTTGATTTTACATTAGATTTTCTGTTCCGCAATTCTAGTTTCGATAGTCCCTTTCGATGCATTGGTTTTCTTCAAAAAAACTCTAGCGAAGAAAGCTTTAATCACTTCATTGCGCTCATACACGATAGGTACGATAACCAGTGTTAATAGTGTGGATACAACCAATCCACCGATAACAACAACAGATAATCCTTTGGAGATTAGAGCACCGTTAGACAACCCGACTGCAAGAGGCATAAGCGTCATGATCGTAGCTACGGCTGTCATAATAATCGGACGCAACCTTGACATACCGCCCTCAACCAGCGCTTCCCGAACCGAATAACCTTGTTCACGCAATTGCTGAACACGATCGATTAGGACAATCGCATTCGTTACTACAATACCAATTAGCATTAAGAATCCAATTAAGGAGGTAATATTAACAGATTCATTTGTAATGTATAGACCGAGAATACCACCAATTGCTGCAAGAGGAAGTGAGAACAGGATTGCAAATGGTGCGCTAGCATTACGGAATGCGATAACCATCACTAAATACACGATGAATACAGCCGCACCCATAGCTACAAACATATCCTGGAAGCTCTCTTCTAAGTTTGCGGAGACTCCCTTAATCTCTGTACTAACACCGCTTGGAAGTGTAAGCTGCTTAAGATCGGTAATAACTTTATTGCTTACGGATTGCTTATCAGGGTCGTTAATCGTAGCCGTAACAACGAGAACCTGCTCCATCATTTCACGTTCAATCATGGTAACTCCATCTGTTAACCTTACATTTGCTACATCACTAAGCTTCACTTGTTGTCCAAATGGTGTATTAACAACCATATGTTTCAACTGATCAACGGATTGCTTATCTTCTTTAGTCAACTCCACAGTTGCCTGATAATTTTTCTCATCCAGCTTAATTTGACCGATGGAATGCGAACCGATCCAGCCATTGACAGCTTCCATGATCTGAAGATTCGTTAACCCATGTTCCATCGCCTTTTGTTGATCCACATTTACTTCCACTTCTTTGTTGCCCGCAATCAAGCTGTCTTTAATATCGGATAGCTCTGGGAACTTAGCCATCGATTGCTTGATCATCGTTGCCGCTTCTTGAAGCTTGACTAAATCATCACCTTTTACATTGTAGGTGAACGTATTTCCACCATTGGAGCTAGGGGCTATACTAATAACGGAGCTATAAATAGTCGAATCCTTGGAAACGATATTTTCAATTTTCTCCTTATAATCCTTCATTACTTGCTTTGCATCACTTCCAGCATGGAGCTGTGTAAGCAAATATCCACGATTCGAGAGAGTACCTGCAGAAGAACTGTAACCGATAATCGATTGTACAATTTCGAACTGTTTGTCGCCTGTAGACGTAGTGGAGTCATTCAACAATTGTTCGATCTTCTCGATCTCTGAATTCGTCATATCAAGCGTATGATGTTCAGGTCCAACGACATCAAAAACAACATATTGATCGGAGTTGCTGGCAGGCATTAATTCTGACGACAGCTTGCCTGCAAGGAAAATCGATCCTACGAAGAATATTAGCGCGATGCCAAGCGTTACGACCCAATGCTTGAGCGTCCAAACTAGTGTCTTCTTGTACGCTCTCGTTATTCTTCCTGGTTCTCCACTATGTGTCTTGATCGATTTGCTATTCATCACCATAATCTTAGCAAGTACTGGAATTACCGTAAGCGCTACAATAAGAGAAGCTAACAGCGCACTTACAAGGGTGATGGCAAAAGGTACGAATACTTCCCCTACAATCCCGCTGACAAAGGCAATCGGAACAAACACGCCGACTGTTGTAAGCGTAGATGAAGTAATTGCTCCTGCAACCTGCTTCGTAGCAAGCTTGATAACAGATTCATTACGTTCCTGCGCCTTTTGCAGATGACTGTAAATATTCTCAATAACTACGATACTATCGTCGACGACCCGACCGATCGATATGGCGAGTCCACCTAAAGTCATAATATTAAGGGAAATACCAAGCGCTGACATGAACAGCATGCTGGTTAGAATCGATAACGGAATCGACACAAGAACGATTAATGTCATTCTGAAATTGCGAAGGAAAATGAGAATCATAGCTGAAGCCAGCAATGCCCCAAGCAAGCCTTCCTTGATCATACCTTCCAGCGAGGATTTGATTTCCTTCGATTCATTATAAACTGTCGAAACGACCAGCTCCGATTGTGATTTGTTCCAGCCTTCAATCAAATTCTCGATATCTGAAGCAAATTTCACCTGGTTTGCTTCTTTACTTTTATAAATATTGATGCTAATTGCGTTCTGACCATTAATTCTAGAAATGGATTTCGATTCGTTGATCGTTTTAACATTGCCCAGATCTTTTAGCGCAATTAGACCTTTGGGGGTAGCCAGTTTCATTTGCTCCAGCTTGCTGATTGAATCCAGATCGCCATTGACACGAACCATTTGCGCCTTCCCGTCCGCTTCGATTGCGCCAACTGGACTAGACGCTAATGCCGCTTTCATATAACCCGTAACCTGAGCAGGATTGAAACCATTCGCTTGAAGTGCATCGGCTTTCAGTTCAATCGTTACAGCAGCTTCATGGTCGCCGATCGTTTCAATATGATCCAGCCCTGTAAGCGACATCAAACCAGGTTTTAATTTTTCACTGAATATTCGATTGATTTCATCCGCACTGAGTCCCTCTTTTCCATGAACAGCCATGTAGTAAACAGGAAAAGAAGCAAAGCCTTGTGTTAGAAAATGCGGTTTATCTACACTCGATGGTAGATGAGCATTCGCAATGGCATTGTCGGCCAACTGCTTGAACTCATCCACTTTAACACCTGATTCTAATAAGATCGCGATTTGCGACACATTATTACCTGAACTTGATTGCAGGTTCTTGATGCCCTTAATACCGCTAAGCGATTGTTCAACTGGCTTCGTAACTTGCTCCAATATATCGCTTGGAGAAGCGTTATAACCAATCGTAACTAACATAAACGGAAAGGTTATGTCCGGCATGCTTTCAACCTTAAGCTTGGTTGCTGAGTACCCTCCTCCAAGTACAAGCATTGCCATAATTATTATGACTGCCGCAATGTTGCGTAGGGAAAACTTCGTTAACAAATTCATGAATTTCTGCTCCTTTTCTCCTCTATATGTACAATGGTTTATTTTTCCTACAAGAATCTTACATGGAACAGACCAACCTGAAACACCGTCCGAAGCATAGAATTCCACTTAGGCTAAAGTCTAGGACAACCTCAGTCCTAGGCAGGGTGCTAATTGACATATAATGAATTAAGGAAACAATCTAAATTACAGCTTTTTGATACCTATATCAGTAGGATAAGACAAGGGATTTCTTCCTCGGACTCTGCATGGAGCACAAAAAAGAGACTAACGGTAAAAACCGTTAATCTCTTTTTTCACTACATTATTGTTTTATTTGCACAAACGAGCTAATTCCTTCACATCTTCGATCCGCGTCAAACCCGTATTCTTGTCGATAATCGACGTGTACAAATGCGGGATAATTTGCTCCGCCCCGTTCTCGGCGCATACTTCAATAATTTGACCGATCGTATGGATATCAATGCCGCCGGTAGGCTCGAAAATTTTGATCTGATGCTTCGCTGCAGCCTTGACCATTGCAGCCACCTCATCTAGATGAGCGGTTCCTCCGATTGGATAAAACTTGACCGAATGGACCCCGATTTCAGCGAGCATCGCAGCCGCGGCATCGCAAGACACCGTTTCTTTCAACGATTCGCTTTGTGGTCCGGTCGTAATGATGACTTGACCTGGTGTGCCACTTGGCGTTATCACCGCGTTAACAATTGAATGTCCGCTACCTACGCTTTGCAAAGCTCCCAAGGTGTAACCCGCAGCAGGGAACACTTGGTTGACATGAGCCGGTTTCGTTTGGACGGCCACCTGAACAACCTTTTTCCACATGGTCGGATCGGCTGCCCCCAACCCTACAGATACTGGAACGTCTGCCTGCTGAAATTCTCGAACGGTTGCTACAGCTGCCTCTACGGAAGCGAAGTTTTTCACCATCAGTCCAACATACACATTTCCTTGTGCGGCTTCTACAATTTGCTTGGCATTGTCAACGTCTTTCGCCAGCACGTTTAATTGAATCCTTGGATTACTCACAGTAAATCCTCTCCTTCATGTATCCTGATGTCTATTAGTTCCCTTTTGCCAAAACTTGTTTTATCCGTGCGACTATGATTTCTTCCTGACCCGCTAGTAATGGTCGCGGATCGATATTGATCAACCCTAGATTAGCATAATGATTACGCGTATATACCGCAGGGTTGCCGGCTTCAAGCTCTTTAATGACATCGTAAGCGGTTTTTCCAGTGACCTTGGAGTCAATGGCCAGCTGAGCGCGATAGATAGCACGGCCGGCTTCATCCTGAAGTATCGTCCCGCTAACCCCTGGTGTATCCTTCAACTGCTCAATCAGCCATTTCATTCTTTCCAGCTGCTGCTCGGATTCATCTGGCCTCTCATCATATCGTTGAAGTGCGGTCAAGAAGCCAATGATACCTTCCTTGCCGATCTTCATTGGTCTTCCAACGCCGTGATATTGAGCTCTGCAAGCCTCGATCAACGAAGCGCGTCCGCAGATCATTCCCGATGTTGGCCCTTCAATAGCCTTGCCTCCGCTATAGACGACCAGATCAGCGCCCATCGCGATATACTTGCGTAAATCTTCTTCTGCCGCCGCATCAATAATAAGCGGAATCCCTTTTTCCTTGGCAATCGCGATCATCGTTTGAATAGACTGCATCCCTTTTTGCACGGCATGATGGGATTTGACATAAAACAATGCAGCGGTGTTCTCGCATACAGCTTCTGCAATGTGCGCTTTCTCCACATGGTTCGCTTGTCCTACCTCAACGACTTTACCGCCGCCGATAGAAATCATTTGCGTGATAGAAGCTCCGAAGTGAATGGCATGGCCTTTTTGGATAATAATTTCGTTAGGTACCCCATTCGTATGCGGAATGCTCTCGATCAAGGACAAATTCGTCCCGGCGATCACCGAGGCGACGGCAATAGCCGTTCCAGCCGCGGCTCCAGTCGTTGGGCAACCGTCCTCGGCACCAGTTACCGATGCAATGACTTTGCCTGCAGCAACCAACAATTCGGAAACATCCACATAGTCTTTAGCGGCAGCACTTAGTGCATCACCAACAACAGGCGCAACTGCGCTTGCCCCTAGAGCGGTCATTTTGCCACTCGCATTGATGACTTTTCTGCACCCGTATTGTTCGAATATACTCATGTCTTACTCCTTCGTTGAAAGGTTTTATTTTGTAATAATCGGGAAGATAGCCCCAAGAATCATAGCACCAATAATGGCTCCACCTGCAATCGGCTTTTTATAATAGTAGAAGATCGCTGAGCCAACGGTAGCTCCTATGCCTACTGGAATCGATGCCATAACCGCAGAAATAATGATGAGCGGTCCCAAATAACGTCCGGCTGCATTCCCTGCTCCCATCATGACATCAGCGCCAAAGGTGGAATTCGAAGCATTGATCGTAAATTTGCGGATCGTAATGATGACTAAACCAACTAGAAATCCAAGAACAGCGCCTGTTAGCAATGCAAGCGGAAACGAGGTTAGCGGAGCGGTAAAGCCTGCACCAAGCATTAAAGCCGGGACGCCGATACCAATACCTGTTTGAAGCGAGCCTCCGATGTCCAATATACCAACTAACGGTCCTTCTAAGATGCGGGCGAACAGAAAGCTCGCTCCGAACGCGGCAGCAGCCCCATAGCTTCCTCCTTTAATTCCTGCCTCCAGTAAAGCCACAATCGCAATATCGTTGAACGCTCCTACATGATAAACGTAATACAAATGCGTACCAGCGAAAATCCCCGAAGCAAGGCAAGCTACAAATAGCGTAAACGCCCACTCCGAATACCAAAACCCTTTTTTCAATTGTTGTATATTTTCCATCTTATTTCACCACCGATCCAAAAAATGCGTGAAGATCAACCAGCCACTCTGGGATGACTTCAACATTCAAGCTGTGCAGTAACGCTACGTCGAAGGCACGGAAAAATCCGCTGAAAATAAACAAGAACACAACAGCAACAACGAGCGTCTTTGTAATGCGGTTCCATCCACCATCATCGACACCTTTGCCGATCAGAATACCAAGCACTAGTCCTGGAACGGCATTGCCCATAACAAGGTGTGCCAAGCCGCCTAAAAGTGTAGCCCATACGCCCGTTCTTTTACCTGCATCCATCGCCGCAGTCCAAAATACGATAGGCATGATCGGATTAATCAGCCAGTTTGCCGCAGGCACAAGCACATTCGTTGCAATCGCTTGCAAGGAGGCTGGTATTGCAGCCGCAGTAGAGTTCAGTACGCCTACGACAACGGCCCCAACAATAGCACCAGCGATTGCCATTTTCTTCGGATTGTGTAGTGTTTCTTCTACGTTCTTGTTCTTCGCCAGCAGGATTGCAGCCGCCCAGTTCGGAATGATCCGATGATCGACATCCTGCGTTAATCCCCCCGCACCTACGACGGAAGCCCAAGCATTGAACAAGAAGCCAAGTCCGAATGAGAAATGCGCGATAGAATCGCCTTCACAAGCATTTAGTTCTCCCAATGTCCGGAATGCCCCCATCCCTTGAACACTAGGTGCGTGGAACATCCGGGCTGCACCTGCGCCCACTCCAAATCCTACCAATAAACCAATAATAATGGATTCAAATACAATCGTAAGCGTATTCATTTGGATCCTCCCAACTTGGTATACAATACAATTTTGCTATATTTCATCACATTCATCTCATGCGAAGAACGCGCTGTAAAGGAGGTAATGATTCTGCATGCTCTTCAAATTGAACTTCGGCTAGTGACACTGCCCGTATTTTCACATCCACCCGGATCGTAATTTCATAACGGGTTCTCGTTCTTGGAAACAGGAAGCCGAGAAACTTTTCTCTATATGTCGACACCTTCGCAGTAAGTACTTCCACATCCTGAGGCTCGATCTGCAGTAAAATATCAGGGTTATTCTTGGCAATGTCCTTCTTCATCTGGGACAGCGCATTCTGGAAAGCGCCTTTCTTCGTTTCCGCCGTTCCGCTAACAGTTATCGATCGCTCCATCACTTGGAACATGAACTCACCCCTTATTTTTTTTAATATAAGCTTCGGTCAATCTCCTGCCCAATTCCTCAATATCCATAAATCCAAAACCGATAACTTTCTTTCCAGCATTGATTGCCGTCACTCCTGCATCAACGGAACGTAGCCCAAACTCCATCGGATACTTGTATTTCGTGTTCGCCGTAACAGCTCCAGCACCACCGCTGCCACAGAACGAGATACCGAAATCGGCATTTTCTTTATGCATGACGTCGCCAAGCTTCATATCCGCGCCTACGCCTGGAATGACAATAGCGATGCCTCCCGCCGCTTCCACACCTTTTGCAACATTTTGTCCTTTGCCTAAACGATCACCAATAACAACAATAACTTTATTTTCCATGCCCATTACCCCTCTTCATTAAATTTGGCTGCTTCAAAATGAACAGTTAAATAAAAAATCTCCGCGGCGTCCAAAGTGCGATCCGTCGTCTCCAAATAGCTTTGAAGTACACGACGGCTAAGCTCCACCAGCTCAGGGCTCACTTCTTCAAACATACTTTCATCGAGCTCAGGCAAATATTCGTTAAGCTTCACCCTGCGCGTAAAAGCCAATAGATGAATTCCGATAACTAACATTTTATCATCGGATAATTTCAAACTCGCATCCTTAGCACATGTTGCCACGAAGTCTAGCAGCGGACGAAGCTCGTCCAGCTCAGCCTCCGTTACAGTTGTCTTTCCCGGTATTTCCTTTAGTAGGGTCTCAATCATTTGCATGTGTATAATTCTCCAGATTTCATCGTGTATTGTGCTTGAATTAATTTGTTATAGGATAGCTTCTCGTTCTCCGAATCGATTAGCTCCACCGGTTGATCTACAATTTTGAGGATCGAAATATCCGCGATGGTTCCTACCTTTAACGTTCCGATGTCATCGGATTTGCGCAAAATTCGTGCAGGGGCTGCTGTAGTCCATTCGATAATTTGGTCGATTGAATATCCTAAAGCCAAAAATTTGGTCATGGTCGTAGTTAAGCTGTAAACAGGACCGTTAAGCCAATTTACCAAGTACAGATCTGTGCTGATCGAATACGGCGTAATGCCTAGTTCACGAGCCCTATTCATCGTAGCAAAGCTGAAGCTTGCGCTGCCATGCCCAACGTCGAACCGTACTCCGCGATCCAATGCCCGCTGTGCTTGTGGAATCAGCTGTCCATGTTCATCAAGAATGCCTCCCGGCTTGCCATGAAATGCATGCGTTAGGACATCTCCCTCTTCCATCAAATCCAGGACATCCTGAAGTTTCGGCGGCGCATTGCCAATATGGACCATGACCGGAAGTTCCGCTCTGCGAGCCACCGATTTGGCGACAGCGAGAGGAGAAATACCGCTTCCCTTCACAACCGAGCCACTCATCCGCGCCTTAATGCCAATGATGGTTTCTGGATATTCCGCAATGCGGGCCAAGGTGGATTCCACAACCAGTCTGTTTAAATCCGCCAATTCGCTTCTTCCTTCAACCAGTCCGGGACTGGAGATGTTCAGCCATGCTAGAACCTCCGTAGCATTTTGTTTAACGCTACGTTCCACGAAATCATGGAAGTTCTGCTCACCCGAACTGCCGGCATCCGCAATCGTCGTTACTCCCTGATCTACCCCAAAATTATCCGGCTTCACACCCATTTGAGGAACAGCCTCGAAAATATGAGCGTGAATATCAATCAAACCAGGAGTGACCAAGCAGCCTTCCGCATTTACCCGACGTTGAATATCGCCTCCTACAGTTCCTGGCTCCAAAATACCGACAATACGATCTCCGGTAATGGCAACATCATACTTGCCGGAATGACCGGTTGAAGGGTCGATGACTGTTCCATGCTCAATTAGGACGTCGATTTTCATAGTTTTATTCTCCTTTGTTTACAGGTTCGAAATATCTAAGAATAGCGTGAAGCTCACCTTCTGTAACCTCTAGATTTTTCCTTTGCAATACATGCTGCAGCTCCTCTTTCAAAGCCAACGCAGTACTTCCAAGCAGCGGGGGTTCCCCATATTGCATGTAGGCCGTGCCGAAGTGAATCCTATTCACCATAAACAAGAGGTGCAGCGTCAATCCTTCCGCCCGTTCATCGCTTAAATATTCTCTAAAATGGGCTATGATTTCCCTGCTCAGGTCGTAGCCAGTATAAATAATGTCCTGCACCATATTCTCAAGTTGTCCGGCATTATGAGCAAGCATTTCTGGTCTGCGAAGTCCGCCGCCGTTTGATGTGGAACGTACCTTGCTACTGCCAAGCTGGTTCAACTGGGTCTGTATCGCCTGAAAGTCGTGTTTGCAAGGAATCGAATGAACGACAACAACCGGTACATTCGCTTTAATCGGCAATATGGAGATCACCAAATCCACCTGTACTTTCTCCAATACCTTCTCCACATCCATAACCGAGCAAGACGCTACGAACTGAAGGTGCTTTATTTCATTTTCAATGATCGTCATCAGCCATTTTGATGTGCCTCTACCGGTTCCGCAGACGATAAGTGCTTTCCACCTTTGCTGTTCAGCTTTACGTTCGTATGCCGTTTGAAAATGAAGCACGAGAAAGGCGATATCCGAGTCGGTTAAATGCACCCCTAACGATCCCAGGACCTCCAAACACGCCTTCTGCACATAATCAAACATCGTTCGGTAGGATTGCATAATTTCTTTTAGCAGCGGATTCGGCTCCATTACACCATAACTGTACTTCGTCATTTTATCTGACATGTGGGCAAGCAGGTTGTTAAGCAGCTCCGGATCATCCAGAAATGGAAAACGCATTTGATCCGTAACATGTCGAATTATTCCATGGGTTATCGTGTACACATCCGGTAAGCTCTCGCCTTTATTTATCTGGTATGGAAAAGGAGCTGCCATGCCAATAGCCTGCAAGCTGATGAACCATACGGCATTATCCGTAAGTGTGATCGACTCCATTTCAGCCAGCTGTGCAAGTACTCTTTGAAACACATAAAATATGTTCAAGCTGTGTTCGGAAACACCCTCTTTGGTTCTATCCTCATTCTCTATATGTTCGTCTTGATGATGCCGCTGAATTGCAATGCATAGACGAATGAACACACCGATTATGACTCGATCCGACAACATTACCCCAACCTCGGATTCAGTGTTCCTTACGATACGGGATAAAGCTTCGAATAAGAAATCCAAATCATTAACAGGCTCCAGGAATCTCTCCAGTACTTTGTTAAAGTGAAGCGTCGGCTTATGCTCCTGCGCGACACCTTGAACAATTTGCAGCATATCGTTGCTATCGAGCAGATCATGAATGATATTCTCCAACACAGTGCGTCTTTGCTTCTCTGTACCGATTAATTGAATACCAAACCGGCTACGTTCCAGCAGAAGCTCCCATTCTTTGAAAAAAGCTTCAGCAATCGCCAAGTCGGACAGAATCGTATTACGGCTTACATCGTTCTTCTTCACCATTTCACCGATGGTTATATGCTTGTCGCTAAGAAGCAAATCGAGAATAATGCCGCGCGCTCGTTCATGCTGATTAACAAACACATGGCTTCCGGAGTCTTCCAACATACCGAGCAGCATTGTTCGCTCCGATTCGTCACAATCAATCCAGATGCCTTTGCTTGGATTCGAGCACATGAATACGTCTTGTTCCTGCAGCCATACACGGATCGTTTCCAGATCATATTTGATCGTTCTGTCACTCACATTGAATTGTTCGGAAAGCTCCTTGATTCGCAAAGGCGCTTGTTCAAGCAGCATTTTTTTGAGATGTATGCGTGATCGAGTAGAAAGTGCTATCGGACTCACCTCTGTTTGCTAAAGTTACATGTTGAACAAGAACGTCGGTTCCTTACGCTCTCCAATCAGCTATAGCAGGAACTTTGCACTCCACATAGCTTTTGATTTGTTCAGCGGAAGTCATTTGGAGCACGTCTTCCACCAACTGTTTCATTTCACGACGGTCCAGCTTATGCATCAGCGCACGCGCTGCAAGAACAGATCCTCCGCTCATACTGAACTCATCGAGTCCCATACCGAGTAAAATAGGTAGCGCTGTCAAATTGCCGGCCATTTCCCCGCACATCCCAACCCACTTGCCTTCGCGATGGGCAGCTTTAATAACTTGATCGATAATACGAAGAACTGCTGGCTGAAATGGTTCTGTCAAATAGGATAGCCGTTCATTCATCCGGTCCGCAGCCATCACATATTGGACGAGGTCATTCGTTCCGATGCTGAAGAAATCCGCTTCTTTGGCTAGTTGATCTGCAATAAGCGCCGCTCCGGGAACTTCGATCATTAACCCGACTTCCATATCGCGATTAAACGCGATGTTCTCCTGCTCCAGCTCGTTTTGCACCTCAGCCAGCAGCTCTTTCGCCTTCCTTAGCTCCTGCAAAGTAGCAATCATCGGAAACATAAGTTTGACATTTCCATATGCACTAGCTTTCACGATAGCTCGCAACTGCGTTTTAAACAGCTCCGTTTCTTCTAGGCACAAGCGAATTGCACGATGACCTAGGAACGGATTCGCTTCTTTAGGCAAATCCAGATAAGAAAGCTCCTTATCTCCGCCGATATCCAGCGTTCGAATGACGACCGGTTGGTCTTTGCCGAACATCTCGGCTACGACTTTGTAAGCTTGAAACTGTTCTTCCTCCGTCGGAAACTGATTTCTTCCCATGTACAAAAATTCGGTCCGGTACAATCCGATGCCTTCGGCTCCGCTGTTTTTGGCTGTCCATGCATCCTGCGCATTGCCGATGTTGGCTACCAACTCAACTTGTTGTCCATCAGCGGTTATACTTGGTTGACCATCATATTTTTTTAATTCAGCTAGGCGCGCTCTGAACCTGATTTGCTTATCTTTGAATTCCTCTATCACGGCTTGCTCCGGATTGATATATACCGCACCCTGACTTCCGTCAATAATAACGTAGTCTCCGGTCTTTACCTGCTTTGTTCCTACCCGCAAACCTACTACAGCAGGTACGTCCATTGAACGAGCCATGATAGCTGAATGTGATGTCCTGCCTCCAATATCGGTAACGAAACCGGCAGTCTTGTTTCTATCCAGCTGAGCTGTATCGGAAGGGGTCAAATCGTGAGCGAATAAAATAACCGGATCTTCTGATTCCTGCTGCATATCCTCCTTCTTACCTTCAAGCAAGCGCATCACACGATTGGTTATATCCCGGATGTCTGCGGCCCGTTCCCCTAGGCGCTCATCCTCCATGCTCTCGAAAATTCCGATAATTGCATCAGACGCTCCGTCCAATGCCGCTTCTGCATTAATCCGTTGCGCTATAATAGTGTCCTTCGCTGCGCCGGAGAATTCTTCATCCTGAAGCAGCCATATTTGCGATTCAAATATTTTAGCCTGCTCCGAGCCTACTGTAGCACTTGTGCGTTCGATAAGCGCTTTCAATTGAAGAATCGCAAGCTGGATGTGAGATTCCAATCTTTCTACTTCAGCTTGTACCTGCTCACCCGAAATCTCGTATCTTATAACAACTTGAGGCCCCTCTTGTATAACTAACGCCAGGCCCATGGCAACTCCTGGTGCAGCAGCAATCCCTTGTAATAGCATAGTTACCACCTCCTAATCAGTAATCAGTCAGTTTAAGCTCCATCAATCTATTCCAACACCGATTCGAGCATAGCCCCGACTTCATCTAAAGCTTCCTGCTCTCTCTCACCATTTGTTTCCACGATGACTTTATCACCACAACCCATTTCTAATGCTAATACACCGATGATGCTTTTGGCGTTGATGCGTTTCTCTACTTTGGTGATAAAAACATCACATGGAAACGATTTCGCTTTTTTCATAACCTCACCGGCCGGTCGCGAATGGATTCCTAACGGATTCGCAATTGTAAATTCCTTCTGCATCATCTTTCCTCCAATAATAGATCTTGTTGAGTAGTATGAAAGCTTACAATATAGCAGTAAGATGTATCTGCAATTAAATGATAACTTAGCATAACAGTTTGGCATAGATTCAACATCTTGCACCATCGTTTGGGATGCAGATTGGATGAGTAGAATCGAGTTCAAAGCTTCCTTCAGTAGATTAGGCGACTGTGAGCGCAACAAAAAAATCAGCCCTTTAAATTAAGGGCTGACTCATTTATCAATTCGTGACTATTGAATTCATTCACTAATTCTTAATCAAAAATAACGTTAATTCCTCACGATTGTGGAACAATTGCTTCGCATGCTGCAAGCTAAGCTCTGGCTCTAATTCTCTTAGCAGCTCCTTAATCGTTTGGAAAGGTTTCTTATGCATAAGTTTTACAGTTAGAATAATCGTTCCGCCGGATTGCAGCGCATATAGCAAATCCTTGAGTAGCTTACCTGTTTGCTTGGGATTCCAGCTCATATCACAGACAAGTAAATCGTAATTGTTGTCATCCAGCTTCACGTTCGCAGCATTGCGGCGGTAGAAGGTAAGACGCTTATGCCGAATAATCGAGGAATCAAGTGCACCAGGATCAATCGCAGTCACATGTAGACCTCTCTCAAGCAATAAGCTCGTCCATCCGCCAGGTGCTGCCCCAAGATCAATCGCATGACGGTATTGTGTAAAATCAAGCCCAAACGCATACTCCGCTTCTAATAACTTGAACTTAGCACGTGAAATTTGCCCATCTTCCTTGCGGAATCTTATAGCTCCTCCAGACCAGTCGGATAAATTATCCGTCGGACGGGAAATGCCCATATAAATAGAATCTGCCATCACAAAGACGGAGATAATCTGATCAGCATCTCGAACAACGGCTTCTGCACGGTATTGATCGATCAAGACAGCGTCTAGCGCCTTTTTGATCTCAGACGGTGAATAGTTAAAATTCGAGCCTTCTGATTTACGTGCTTGAATGGCAATTTTGGCACCCGAATGAATGCCAGACAAGTCTTCTAAATGACTGCAAATTGCCGCTAGCTCAGCCTCCGCTTCCACTTCTTCAGTACGTTCGATCTCCACATGTACAGGATGAAGATGTCGCAAGAACATCGGTTCATTAGCATGAAGCAGCTGCAATACCTCTTCCTGTGGCAATCCAATCGTGAATTGAACAATTTCAGATGGAACGATATAGCTGAATTTTAAACTCGGAAATAACCGCCGAAGCTCCTCAACTGCATACACGGCAAACCCATGATTCGCTGTCCCTATCCAAGTTGAACTTACTGACGATGTTGTGTCATCTTTATCTAAGTGATTGTTCATTGTAGGTTTCTCTATTCTCCTTCTGTCTTATAAAACTTTAATCCACGGACGATCCTTGAACCAATCTATTTCTACTGGCACCCCAAAAACTTGGAGCAGGTTATCAGACGTCAGCACTTCCTTCTTTGGCCCCGCTGCAACTAGTCGTCCATTCTCAATCAGAGCAACATGAGTAAAAAGTGGAATCATTTCCTCCAGATGATGGGTGACATACACAACCGTCATCTCTGTGCCTAGCTCCGTAATATCAGCAAGCAGCTTCTCTCTTTCATACAGATCCAGTCCTGAGCATGGCTCGTCTAGAATCAGAATTTCTGGATTGGTCATAAGTGCACGAGCCAGCATGACTTTCTTGCGCTCACCTTGTGACAAGGTACCGAGCTGTTGATCCACTACATGTCCTAGACCAACCCGTTGAAGCAGAGCAATCGCCTTCTCAATAACCTTAGGTTCAATTGTCTCATAGAAACGAAGAAACGCATATTCCCCCGTAGCGACAACTTCCCATACAGGGTCTGTTAAATTCAATTTCTCAAATAAGGATTGTGAAATATACCCAATCTTGCGCCGAACCTCACGCACATCGCATTGCCCATATCGATTGCCCAATACTTCTACTTTGCCTTTGCTTGGAAATTCGTAGCCGTTGACAAGCTCAAGCATGGTCGTTTTGCCTGAACCGTTGCGTCCAAGTATAACCCAATGTTCTCCCTTGCGCACTTCCAATTGTACATTATCTAGAATCTTGCGATCTTCACGAATAAAATAAATATCAGTTAATCGAATCATCTTGCTTCCCCACTCCCACATGGTTGTATCCTCTATGTATAAGCTGTTTATCCTTCTTTAGCAACTGCTGCAAGAATATCATCAGGCATCGGACCATTATAGAGTTTAACCTCATCAGGCTTACAGCTATATAAAGTTTCGTACATGCTGACTCTACCGCTATATGATGAAGTATGCAAATAAATTTTCCTTGGATATTTGCCCGAAGCAGCAATCCATCGCGCAACCTCACTACCAGTAGGGCAATTCCAACCCAAATCATAATCCAGGGACAAAATGTCCACTTCATATTCATCAAGAATCAGAATGCATTCTGCTGCCGTCTTAGCTAGTACAAATCCTTCAGGACATCTTCTTGAATCATCCAAGTATACATGTATCACGAACAGCTTCCTCTCCTTTGTTTGAGCACTTGCTCAAATTTCCTGATTAACTAAACCATTCAAAAGTAGAAATTTGACGACAAAGGCGAACGCTAACGCTTCGTAAGAAACGATCCGTCACCTACGCAAATTTACTTTTTATAATATAATGTCTGAACATGATTAATTTCTTCCCTGTGTGTACCATCTTTGCCTTGCGGTGTCTCTAGAATAAATGGGATATGCTGCAATACGGGTGATTGAATTAGCTCTTGAATGGCTGTGTCACCTATATGTCCGCTTCCAATCGTCGCATGTCGATCACGTCTAGAGCCTGCGGGATAAAGAGAGTCATTCAGGTGAACCGCTTTCAAATGTTTAAAGAAATCAAGCGCTGAACCGCGCTCCGCTACTGCTTCCCAATTATGTCCATCCCATAACCCACTGGCAAAAGCATGACAGGTATCGAGACAATAACCTATTTGATCAGGAAAATGACTTAGCTTGCGAATTGTTGCCAATTCTTCCAGCGTTGTGCCCATTCCAGTTCCTTCGCCCGCTTGATTCTCTATAAGAATTAATGCATTACCATGCCATTCCTGGAGCGACTCATTGGTCAATTGTATAATATTTTTGTAAGCTTGTAACCTGTCAGTTCCCTTATTTTTGCCAAAATGCACAACTAATCCTAACGCGCCACAGGCTTCCGTAATTTCTAAACAATTGAGCAATGCCCGCTTCATCAAATCCTGCTCGCTAGCATCAGCAGCTAAATTAAGTGCGTAAGGAGCATGTGTAATGGAAATCATACCTAGGCTGCTGCAGAAGTTAGCACAATCCCTAGCATCTACCTCGTTATAAGAGGTTTTGAGGACAAGAGAACGGGGATTCTTCGGGAAAAATTGAAA
Source organism: Paenibacillus albiflavus (assembly GCF_004344915.1). GTDB lineage: Bacteria > Bacillota > Bacilli > Paenibacillales > NBRC-103111 > Paenibacillus_AM > Paenibacillus_AM albiflavus. The sequence continues at coordinate 362,133 of NZ_SKFG01000001.1, forward strand.
CGTATTTGCCCCCATCTTATGTGCAGCTAAAGCAGCACCACTATACCCTTGTCGTGTTGAAACATGAGCACCGATCAGCAGTTTGGAACACTCCCTTTCCTTACTGCTTTCTAGCATTCCCCAATTTTTGCGATTTTGTACGCAGGCGTTCCATTCGTTTCTTCAGATCCAGCTCTTCCACCGAATCCACTGTCTGCGACCTCCGAAGTGTCCTGCGCTTTCTCAGCATGTTATAGGCTATATTGGATAAACTTAATGCTTTATCATAATTACGCTCTCGATGTTCATAGTATATCGCGAGTTCGATATAAGGCTGAATCATCGTTGGGAGACCGCTTGATCGCGTATCAATCCATCTATGCCATAATGCTACCGCTCGCTGATGCTCATGTTTTTGTTTATAACAAGAGGCTAACCTAAGCGGCAAATCACCACGCCATACGGAATGGCCTTCATCTGAAAATGCCCCATACAGCAGTTCTTGCCAGATATGATCCAGATACTCATCAGCTAGATCATGCTTATTCATTTTGGCTAACCACAGTGCCGAACGAAATTGTTCTTCCAGTGGTACAAGGCTTAAATCAAGCGTACCTGACAGTAATTTGCCAAAATGAATGACAAGTGATGCGAGTGTCACGATATCCTGCTCATTATGCTTGAACACCCCATGAAGGATTGTCGGATTGCCTTCAGCTAAATATTGAAAATATAGTGCTGGCGCAAGAGACCCCGGCACATCGTCATATCGGAGCACGCCTAGACGATCTACTTCCACCTGACTAAGTTTGCAGGTAGGAAGCGTATTTTTCCATAAACTGCGAGATGGATGAAGAAGGTCGATGTGTTTCAATTCATGAGAATCGGTTGATAGCCGATTCAGAATGAATCGATTGACAATCAGCGGCCAATCGAATGTACGTCCATTATAGGTAACTAAATGGGTAAACTGCTGAACAAGCGTCTGCAAATAATGAAGCATCGCTAGCTCTTCTGCAGGATTGCGAATAAATAGCTGTTCAACTACGAAGGCATCCTGCTCATAATAACCAATCCCGATCATAAAAGGCACATTCCCTGCGCCAATTCCAAGCCCAGTCGTCTCCGTATCTAGAAACAGCATGGAACGTTCTGTAAATTGATCTGAATCTTTATCATCGTGAAAGGCAATCAGTTCAGAAGCATGCGTCATAAGCTCCCCCAATCGATAGATACCCTGAAATTCAGATAAAGAGAATGATTTGCGGCGCAGCAGAAAAGAGCCCATCGTATTAGAAGACAACTCAGCACCTATAATCGACCACGCAGGCTCAAGAGCGGGGACATAGGTAGCAGTATCAGTTCGCTCATCTTGAGTGGAATTTAAAAGCGTCTCTGCTTGTACATTTACTCTTGATATTGGTTCATCAGAGCTACTAGTAACTGATTTGGTACTCGCTTGCTTATGCCGCAATAATCGCTCCCTTACACTACTCATCTATTATCCCTCCTCTCTATTGCCTTCAACATCTCTTTAGAAGTTAGCGTACTGTACTTAAATAGAACTTGATAATAAGTCCAAAGCAAGCTTCTTGCCAAGCAACCCCACTTCTTCAATTGGCCCAACACATGCAGGACAACCGCTTAGGCAGCTGCAGGAAGTAATGATTTGCTTCGCCTGATCTAGCAATTCACCATGAATTTCGTATAAATGCTCGCTAAGACCGACCCCACCAGGGTAACGATCGTAGAAGAAAATCGTTGGCTTCTTATTATGCAAGGCGCGTACCTGCGGAACAACTCGGATATCAAATGGATCGCACATTAAATATAACGGGGCAATATGAACGAGTACATTCGCGATACCTAGCAAAGCAAATTGAAGATCGTTTGCTGAGAACTTCTCCGTCACGGAATCCTCAAATGAAAACCAATAGGAGCTTGTATGCAGCTCTTCTTCTGGCAAGCGAATTGGCCCAGAGCCGATATTTTCATGCGTGCGCAAGCGGATTTTTTTGAAAATCGTTGCTTGCGCATTGATCGTAACTTCGCCAAATTGACGCTCCAAGCCTTCCCTTACTTCTTCTTTGTTCACATGAAGAACCTTAAGTTGTACGGCTAGATTGGCGTCAGTATAGTAATCAACACTGACTTCCCTAACAAAAGCTTTCTTCTCTTCATAGTCCAGCTTCTCCACCTGATACTGAACACCTTCATGTATATATATCGCCTCTTCATGGATAAGCGTTGGCGCAGAGAAGCGATCTACTTCGCCAATGACACGGGAGCCGTTCGTCATATCGATAATAACGAAATTCTCCTGCGCAGCAGATCTTAAAGAGATGCCTTGTGCCGGAAAAGATTGCTCCATCCAGTACCAGCGGTTATCTACCGCGTGAAGAACTTTCTCTTCTGCCAAATAATCGAGAATATCGACGAGCGATTCGTCGCCGAACTTCTCGTCTGCTTCGAACGGCAGCTCATATGCCGCGCATTTGACATGATCTACCAGGATAATGAGATTATCCGGGCTAATGCGCGCTTCCTCTGGTGGACGTTCGAAGAAGAAGCGAGGATGCTGGATCACGTATTGATCCAGCGTTCCCGAGCTCGCTACGAGCACGGTGAGCGAGCTCTCCTTGCGGCGGCCAGCGCGGCCTGCCTGCTGCCACGTGCTGGCAATTGTGCCGGGATACCCGCACAAGACGCACGCTTGCAGCTGACCGATGTCGATGCCGAGCTCGAGCGCGTTCGTGCTGACAACGCCGCGGATCTCTCCGCTGCGCAGTCCGCGCTCGATCTCACGCCGCTGCATCGGCAAGTAACCGCCGCGATAGCCGCGGATCGATTTGCTGCCAAGCTCGCCGCGAACGAGCTCCTGCAAGTAGGTTAGCAGCAATTCAACCCGTACGCGTGATCGTGCAAACACGATCGTCTGAATGCCGCTGCCAAGCAGCAAGCCAGCGATTTTCCGCGCTTCAAGCACAGAGCTTTTGCGAATTCCAAGCTGCTCATTGACAACGGGTGGATTGTAAAACACAAAATGCTTATCTCCCGAAGGCGCGCCATTATTATCAACGAGTGATACATGTTCACCAATCAGTCGCTCTGTATGCTCGCGCGGATTCGCGATTGTAGCCGAAGCGCAAATGAACTGCGGATTCGATCCGTAGAATCGGCATATTCTTTTGAGACGACGAATCACATTCGCCACATGCGAGCCAAATACGCCACGATAAGAGTGAACTTCATCTATAACAACATATTTTAAATTCTCAAATAGCTTAACCCATTTCGTATGAAGCGGCAGAATGGCTTGATGAAGCATATCCGGATTCGTCACCACGATATGACCCGCATTACGAATCGCTTGTCTAGCAGTTACGGGAGTATCCCCATCATATGTACTCGACTTAATATCGACCCCCATGATGTCCACTAGCTTCTGCAATTCCGTTACTTGATCCTGGGCTAACGCCTTCGTCGGGAATAAATAAAGTGCTCTAGCACTATCATCTTCGATAATTTTCTGGATGACAGGCAAATTGTAACAAAGCGTCTTACCCGATGCCGTTGGCGTAACCGTCACCACATGATCGCCTGCCAATGCGCGCTCGAATGCTTCCCCTTGATGCGTATATAAATTGCCAATGCCACGAGCGACAAGGGCTGTACGAATTTTACTATGAAGACCGGCCGGAAAAAGCACCGTCCTAGCATCTTTAGCCGGAATTGTATGCCAATAAGTAACACCAGCCATTATTTCTGGCTTATTACGCATAACCTCTAGCATTTCTTCAACGGAAGTCACTTTACCCGTTAGTGGATTCACCTTGACATTTCCCCTTAGACCCTTTGTATGTTAGTACCATTGTACAGAATATACGTTCGTCTTTCAACCCAAGAAAGAGGCTGTCTCAAAAGCCAAAATGAACTTTCTCGTGGTACTTCCATTTTACAAAAGAATGATTTCTTTGTGTTAAAAAAAGAGGATGTCCCTCGTCAGTTTAACGACTTTTGGGACACCCTCTTAATATATTCATAGTTTTATACACGAAGCTGATTAGCTTATATCCTGTATTTTAATTCCCGATAAATTCTTGAACCCAGTAGCCGTTATCATAAGCTACGCCAATTGCGGTGAAGCTAGGATCTAAAATGTTTTTACGGTGGCCTTCACTGTTCATCCAAGCGTTCATGACTTCGGCAGGTGTACGTTGACCTTTTGCGATGTTCTCACCTGCAGATCTGTAGGAAATACCGAACTGCTTCATCATATCGAATGGAGAACCGTAGGTTGGTGATTGATGGTCAAAGTAATTGTTTTTGCGCATATCAGCAGCTTTGGCAGCGGCCATATTCGTCAGATCGGCTTGCGTAGTGAGCGGCTTCAAGCCTGCTTTACTACGTTCTTTGTTTACCAAATCAACCACTTGTGCGGCAAAAGAGGCTGCGTCCGTTTGTCCAACCGCGTTATTGTTGTCTTGACTAGGCGTGGTAGGCGTTCCATTGTTGTTAGATGAACCTGATCCCGTTGATGGCTTCTCACTTGGTGTAGTCGGTTTTTCCTTCTGTGGTTCCTTAGGCTCTGTTCCTATTGTTGGGAGCTTAGACAGATAGTCTTTCAAATTATCAAAAGACCCATCAAAATTCCATTGTACCAATAGTTTTTGAATTTGTTGAAATTGCTGATTGCAATCTATGTTCGAAGCCGAAGCTGCTTCGGCTTTTGACCCTAGTGGCAGAACAAGTCCTCCAGCGAGTACAGCCGTCGCTATACTGCCTGTTATTAATGATCTTAACTGTTTTTTCTTCATAAAAATATTCCCTCCAAATCATTCTATTAGTTATTTGGTAACATGATAGATTGAGATACGACAACAATTACAAGCTTGTAATTTACCGCAAACCCATTCTATCATGCTTAAAAGTAAAAGGAGCAGGTAAGTTATGGATGGTAGATTACCTTCAGGTATTTTTTAGTAGAGGGAAATGTTGTGAATCAGGCTATTTCACATGCGATCATCAATGTCAAAGAGCAGGAATTGAGAAAGCTGAATCAGGCGTTGGACAAGCTGCATGAATCGTATGAGGAGGACATGATAACGAAGCAAGTATTCTTAGAGCGTAAAGCTAAACGGTCAAGGCAGATACAGAAGCTTGAGGAAGAGTTGAAGGATTTGTGGAAGATTACAGTAATAGATTTTGCGAATATTTTTACTGTTAATGAATTGGCTTTGCACTTAGAGAAAAGTAAGGAAACGATTACCATAAAAATCGTACTGCTATTTACAATATTGTTATCTGTGAGGACGATTGCCGCTGAGCTAATAAGAGAAACCGCGGTAGCATAGGACAGGAAAATAAAGTCCTAGACTGCCGCGGTTTTATTAAACTAACGCATGCGTTAGCACAATAAGGTTTTTTAAAAACGTAACCAAATTAATTGTTGCCAAGATGCTTCTCAAACCAATTACAAGCTTTAAGTTTCATATTATAATTAAATTGGTGATTAACAAAAGGCATGTTAATTTGTAGATTTTCTGGCTGTTCAGAATATAATGGTAACAACTTTTTGTAGAGTTCTAATGAATAAATGTATAGTGAATCAGTATCTTGATCGCCATTAATAATTAATAAGGGTTTTGGTGAAAAACTACTCAACTTTTCATAAGGGTCTATCATTTGGAAATACTCTGTTCTTTTGTCGATTTCTCTCTCCGCATCCCGAATCTGTTCACTCCATTGTTCATAAGTACCCGTTGATGTAATGGTATCTTTCCATGCTTTAGTAAAAGCTGGCTTTCCTCCTATTGGAACCGAAACCTTAATATCAGGGTTATTTGCTGCGATATAAAATGAGGCATATCCACCCATAGAAAAACCTGATATTCCTATTTTATTAGAATCAATCTCATCTCTATTTTTAAAGTACTCAATGAGGTTTTGTATATCGACAGCAGATTGTTCTATAATTTCATGCATGTGAACATAAGTATCTAGACCTGTATCTGGTGGAAATACATTAGTAAACCTATTAATTTCTTTGTTCGTTTTTCTCTTGCCGTGTTCTTTGCAATCCATACTAACGTAATAAAATCCTTTTTTTGCAAGCATATATCCAAAATCTATAGCTTGTTCGCGATCTGAACCATACCCATGAAGAAAAAAGATCAATGGATATTTATTTAAATTACTTTGATAAATACTTAAAATGGGTATGTCATTCACTGAGCTATCTTCAATTATTATTCTTGTCATAGTCTTAAAAACCACCTCTGGAATGAATGATTTGACCGGTAATCCATTGGGAATCGTCACTTGCAAGAAAAGCGATCAGACGTGCCGCATCTTCAGGAAGACCGATCCGGCCCATAGGGAATTGCGGCAGCAGAGCTCTTCTCACCTCTTCAGACATCCAGCCCGAGTCGGTAGGACCGGGATCAACAGCGTTTACTGTTATATATAGTGGTGCCAGCTCTGCGGCCAGCGATTCGGTAAAAACAGAGATGGCACCTTTTGTCGCGGCATAGGCAAGATTTCCAGGCATGGGACCTTTACCCTGTCCTGAAGTAAGGTTGATGATTCGTCCACCTTTGCTTTGGGAGGAATAAGAGTTATTCTCTGCCTCGATCATGCGAGCGAATTCAGCGGATAGCATGAATGTACCCCTAACGTTCACAGCACAGTGTGCGTCGATGAGAGCCTCGTTTAATTGTCGGAAATCTGCATCGACGCTATATGTAGCGTTATTAACGAGGATGGTCGGAAAACCAATCACTTTCCGTACTTCCTCCAGCAGTAAGGACCCCGAACCCTGTACGGCAAGGTCTAACTTCATATGTCCAACTTGTACACCAAATTGACGAAGTTCCTTAGCGAAAAGATCAGGCCAATCTTCGTCTGCATCATTTGGATTAATATTTTTATCGTATGCGCACAAATGTGTAAAGAATAGGCTGGCGCCTTCAGCGGCAAATGCCCGGCAAATTGCAGCTCCGATTCCACCGGGACGACTCGCACCCGTGATTATAGCGATTTTCCCTTGCAATCTGGTCATTATTGATTTACCTCCCGTTATGAGAAAACGAGAGCCACCGTTCATCGTATGGAGATGAATTAATTCCGTCGCTTAAATAAAAAAAGCGGATACCTCAAGTATCCGCGCAACGAGTTATTCCAACGGTTGCTCGTATCCCCTGAATGGTTGAAGATCTGCATGACGAATCGGACCAATGGCAAATAACCATCACCGAGTCACGCGATCGAAAAAAATCAAACCATTACAAGGTAGTCCACATTGGCTAACGAGTCCCCTTTCCTTCATCTCCAATATATTTAAATTATCAAATAAATCCAATGTTAGTCAAGACGTACAACCAATTCGAGTTGAACTTCGCTTACAAAAAAAAGAACCTCATCCCCACTTGTTAGTAGGAATTGCGGTTCTTTCGCTTCACATATAGGATGTTATGGGCGTTCACTTACCATACGAACACTTTTGAAAACAGCCCCATTATTTTGCTTCAGAAAGATCAGGCTGTGGCCTTACACTTCTTCATATATATGTTCGATCATATCATCATAATCATAGGGTATTTTCTCGTAATCCTGCGCCATGGATTTTCCACTTAGCTGCATTGCACTTAATACGTTACACCGCAGCTTCTCTAGCACCTCTTCAATCTCTGCGACCCGAGGCTTAGAAGTTTCATGCTGTATAGCGGTTTGAAGAGCAGATTCAATAACAGCAATATCGTGGCTATTAAATTTCAAGCTGTTCACCTCATCAGATGTAGGATGGTCATCTATCGCTATCCACACTTATTTTTACCTGAATGTTGGAAAAATAATCACACTTGTTTAGGATTTACAATCGAAATGTCCAAAAATCTGCTGCTGCATAGGTATCCTTATGTATAGCTTGTGCCTCTGATAGCAGTACATCCACATCTTCTCCCTGGTAGCGTGATGAAATATGCGTTACGATTAGTGTCCGTACATTAGCTGTTTCAGCAATCTGCGCGGCTTGCGCAGAAGTGGAATGCCCAAAATCATTGGCATGTTCATGATGTGAGGAAGCGAAAGTTGCTTCATGGACAAGCACGTGTGCATCTCTAGCAAGCTCAATTGCAGCTTGACACGGCTTCGTATCTCCCATGATCGCAACAACTCGGCCTGGAATCGATTTACCAACGTAATCTTCACCTTGGATCGTACGACCATCTGGAAGCTCTACGGCTCCGCCTTGCTTAATTTGGGAATAAATAGGTCCTGGTTTAATCCCCTCATGTTGCAGCTTATCAACTAACAATGTACCTGTCTGATCCGGCTCGGTAATTCGATAACCAAAGCATTCACCGCGATGCTCGAGTCTACGCGCTTCAACGACGAAACCTTGTTCTTCTACTAAAATCCCTTCAGACGTAATCTCTTCAATACACAGATCATAATTCAAATGCGATCCACTAATCGCTAGCGCCTGTCGAATAAAAACAGCGATACCAGCTGGCCCATATACGGTTAACGGCGTTACACCGCCTTGATAAGAACGTGAGGATAATAAGCCTGGCAAACCATAGATATGATCGCCATGCAAATGGGTAATGAAAATTTTATTTGTTTTGCTAAGTTTAACAGGTGTTCGAAGGATTTGATGCTGAGTACTCTCTCCACAATCAAACAACCAGTACACCCCAAGCTCATCAAGCAAATTCAAAGCAATCGATGTCACATTTCGCTCCTTGGATGGCACTCCCGCTCCTGTACCCAAAAATTGCAGCTCCATTACTCTGCACTCCTTCCTTAATTACATAAATTCACTATAACATTCGTGGCCAAAGCAATAAAGCGCAGGAAGCCCTGCGCTTATCAGTATAGCCAATATCATTCAAGCTTTATCAACGTTAAAATAACGCGCTTCCGGATGCGCGAATACAATCGCCGACACCGATGCTTCCGGCTCCATCATGAAGCCTTCCGTTAATTCAATCCCGATATCCTTCGGATTCAAGAGTTTGAACAGTGGTTCCTGGTCTTCTAAATTTGGACAAGCTGGATAACCGAAGGAGAAACGCTGTCCAATATATTTCGCACTGAATCTCTCCTGCATTGTCATCTGGGCATGGTCTGCAATTCCCCATACATCCCGCATAATATGATGAATGCGCTCAGCAAAGGCTTCCGCGACCTCAAGCGCAGTAGATTGCAAAGCATGTGAACGAAGATAATCTCCACTCTCACGCCACTTGCGGGCAAGCTCCGATATGCCTTCTCCTGCAGTAACGATCAAGAATCCGATATAATCCATCTCGCCACTGTCAACAGAACGAATGTAATCGGCTAGGCATAAATACGGTTCAACTTCTTGACGTGGGAAGCTGAACGTATGCAGCACTCGGCTCTGGTCTTCAGGATCATAGACGATAACCTCATTGCCTCTCGATTGCGCAGGGAAGAATCGATACATCCCATTCGCACGAATAATGCCAGTATGCATAGCTTCGCTTAAGATAGAATCTACCGTCTCTTTAAGTCCAATTGCCTTCTCATCACCTTCGGCTATCAGCTTCTCAACTTTGCCTTTGAGCCCTAGGTGATGTCCGAGCAGCATTTGCATGTTCACGTAAGGAAGCAAATGGCTTAACGGATATTCGCGCAAGACGTGTCGCTCTAGATCAGGCGGTGTCATAACTGGAACGTCCTTACTCACATTGGAAGTCACATCCAGCTTAGGTTTCACTGCGACCTGCGCTGATTTGCCAGAGTCCATGACATCGGACTCCATGTTGTCCCGCAGCTCTTGCACGAGCCGCGCACGCTCCTCTGGATCGCTCAATTGATTCGCAATCTCAAGCCCATTCATCGCATCTTTGGCGTATAGCACGAGTCCCTCGTACTCAGGCTGGATGCGATTCTTGGTGAACTTGCGCGTGAGCGCCGCGCCGCCAACCATGATCGGAACGTCGATCCCCGCGTTCCGCAAATCCTGCGCAGTTACAACCATCTGCTGCGCGGATTTAACCAACAGGCCAGACAGGCCGATCGCGTCTGGCTTCTCCCGATGAAACGCCTCGATTAATTGCTCAGGCGGTACTTTAATCCCAAGGTTCACGATTTCATAACCATTATTGGATAGAATAATTTCTACTAAATTTTTACCAATATCGTGAACATCACCTTTTACCGTAGCGAGAAGAATTTTACCTTTAACTGCAGATTCATTCTTCTCCATGAATTGCTCAAGGAACGCAACTGAAGCTTTCATGACTTCTGCACTCTGGAGCACTTCCGCCACAATCAGCTCATTATTGTTGAACAAACGACCTACCTCTGACATACCAGCCATCAGTGGACCGTTAATAATATTTAATGGAGCATCCTTCTTAAGTGCTTCTTGCAGATCGGGAATAAGCCCTTCTTTTGTACCTTCAACAACATAAGAGGCAAGTCTCTCTTCCAGCGATAAGTTGGAGATTTTCTCCTTCTTCTCTACTTTCTTCGTACGGAAGTGTGCAACGAATGCTGCAAGTGTGTCATCATTCGTCTCATAGATTAACTGCTCAGCCAACCTACGCTCTTCCTCGGGAATCGAAGCATAGCGCTCTAATTTTTCCGTATTCACGATCGCATAATCGAGTCCAGCCTTCGTACAATGGTAAAGATACACGGCATTCAGCACTTCACGCCCTGCTTCTGGAAGTCCAAAGGAGACATTAGATAAACCGAGAATCGTATGACACTCTGGCATTGCTTGCTTGATCAAGCGAATTCCTTCAATTGTCTCCTTAGCAGAGCCAATATACTGCTGGTCACCCGTACCAACAGGGAAAACGAGCGGGTCAAAAATAATATCCGAACCATTCATGCCATACTTATTCACTAGTAGGTCTCTTGAACGCTTGGCTACTTCCAATTTATCCTCACGTGTAATCGCTTGACCACGCTCATCAATCGTGCCAACTACCGCAGCAGCACCATACTTATGAATAAGAGGTACGACACGTTCAAATTTCTCTTCGCCATCTTCAAGGTTGATAGAATTAATAATTGCTTTACCTTGTGAGTATTTAAGTCCAAGCTCAATTACGCGCGCATCTGTGGAATCGATCATTAGTGGGACTTTAACCTTTTTCACTACAAGCTTCAGGAATTGTTCCATATCGATCATTTCTTCACGGTCAGGGTCTTGAAGACATACGTCAATGACATGCGCACCGCCTTTGACTTGTGCACGAGCGATTTCGGACGCCTCTTCAAACTTTCCTTCGACAATCAGGCGCTTGAATTTACGCGAACCAAGTACATTCGTTCTTTCCCCTACCATGTACGGACGATTCTCTGTTTCAATATAAACCGTTTCGATACCCGATACGGCAGGTGCGTGAGAGCCCGTTAGCTCTCTCGGACTAAACTTGGATAAGGAATCCGCCAGAGCTCTGATATGATCAGGCGTCGTACCACAACAACCACCTGCAATATTGATCCAGCCCTGTTCAGCAAAAGCGGTCATTTTCTTCGCAAGAGATTCTGGCGATTCGTGGTAATGGCCATTCTCGTCAGGAAGTCCCGCATTCGGATAACAGGAGATCGATGTATCTGCAATTTGAGAAAGTGTACGAATGTGGTCACGCATGAATTCTGGACCTGTTGCACAGTTAAGACCGACGGATATTGGCTTTAAATGCTCAAGCGAAATATAAAATGATTCAATATTCTGACCTGCGAGCGTCGTTCCCATCGGTTCAATCGTACCTGAGATCATAATCGGCAGTTCACGATTTAGAGCAGAAAATGCGCGTTTAATCCCGATCGATCCTGCTTTGACATTAAGCGTATCCTGAGATGTTTCAAGCAATAATGCATCAACACCAGCTTCCATTAGGGCCAGTGCTTGTTCATAATAACTATCTTCAAGCTGCTCGAATGTTACCCCACCTGTAACAGATAAGGTCTTCGTAGTTGGACCCATCGCACCCACAACATATCTTGGCCATTCAGGAGTTGAATATTTGTTTGCAGCTTCGATAGCTAATCTAGCAGCTTCCAAATTGATTTCTCGAGAACGATCCTGTTGATCATACTCTGCAAGAACAACACTTGTAGCACCGAATGTATTCGTCTCGATGAGATCCGCTCCAGCTTCCAAGTACAGCTCATGTATTTTCGATATAATATCTGGTCTTGTTAAAACCAGCATCTCATTACAACCATCTAAATCCTCGCCACCAAAATCAGCACCTGTCAGATCTTCTTGCTGAATCATCGTGCCCATTGCACCATCTAATATCATAATTTTCTTCGTTAACTGATCCGTAATAGCAAGTTTTCCCATCTGTTTCTCCTTCTTTCCCCATAAACATCCGACTATTCTAACAAATTGATTATAAGTTTAACAGAAAGGTCGCATTATGAAAAGAAAATCACCTCATATGTTCTATACAGCGGAAAGAAATTCCACTATAATAATGCTTATTATTATATTCTTATTATCACATTGGAAAAGAGAGGGATTAAAGTGGCAGAGATTCGTATACGGAATACAGGTGAGCGTATTAGCGGTGAGGAGAATGTCAAAGCATTCTTAGATAAACAAGCTGTATTATATGAACATTGGGATGCTACCAAGCTTCCATCGCATTTGCATAACAAATTCGTTCTAACGGATGAAGAAAAAAACGAGATTCTAACAGCTTTCAATACAGAAATTATAAATCTGGCGGGAAGACGCGGCTATCGCACTTGGGATGTCATTGCGTTATCTGATGCTACTCCTAATATAGATGAACTTCTCGCAAAATTCGAACAAGTTCATACACATTCGGAAGATGAGGTCCGCGCGATTGCAGCAGGACAAGGAATTTTCGTTATTAAAGGTTCAGAAGAGGTTGGTTACTTCGATGTGGAGTTAGAAGCTGGTGATTTGATCTCCGTTCCTGAACGCATCCCTCATTTCTTTACCTTAATGGATTCCCGTCAAATCGTAGCGATCCGTCTGTTCATCGAAACAGAAGGCTGGATTGCAACACCTTATGATGATCCAGATTTCGTAGTTGCTTAATGACTTAGCATCTAGGAATCAAAAGTTATCCATTCTAATATATTCAAAAGAGGTTGCTCCATAAGTCCAAGACTTAAGGAACAACCTCTTCTTTCGTATTCTAGAATTTATTACTCTATAGATTAGAGCTGATCACGATCAATGATTTCTTGAATTTGAGCTAAATTTTGAATCTCGTAACGAGGATGAATGTCCCCAGTTAATGATAGACCACGACGATTGATCCACATATTCGGCATGCCAACTCGATTCGAGCCGAGAATATCCGTCGTTAGTTTATCACCGATCATAACACCTTCGGCTGCATGAATACCGAGAACGGACATCGCATGTTCAAAAAGAGATACTGCCGGCTTACCTTCGGTAAAGTTGCCCGAAATAATAATATGATCAAAATAACCTGCAAGTTCAGGGACGCCATCGATCTTCTCTTGCTGAAGATCAGGTGCTCCATTCGTTAGCATAAGCAAAGTATATTTAGACTTCAGCTGCTTTAACACTTCGAACGTCTCTTCATATACATAAGGACGCTTACGACGCTCTGCAGGGAACATTTCGCCTAGTTGATGTCCTAATTCTTGGTTATCAATGCCTAGAGCCTTAAGACCTCTTGTCCATGCTTCTGTACGGTAAGTTGAAGCTATCGCTTCCAGCTTGCGGAAATTCTCATTCTCTCCGCCTGTAAAATGAGCCCACAAGCCTTCAAATGGATTAATACCAATATTTTTCGTAAAAGGAAACGTTTCATATGAGGCGTACAATTCTCTAGCTTCCGCTTTTACCGCTTGCTCAAGCTCATCCGGATTAACAGCTGCATGCTTGGCAGCATACTCACAAGTTACACGGAATGCTTCTTCAACACTCCGCTCATCCCATAATAACGTATCGTCTAAATCAAACAGAATCGCTTTAATCGTCATCGTATTATTCTCCCTTCTTTGTAGGCTCCGTTACATTACCATCTTCGTCAACAAACTTGACATTATCGAGTTGGCCTCTAACCTGACCGGTAATAAATTGAAGGTACTTCTGACGAAGCTCTGCGCGTTCAGCTAGCTCTTCAGCGGTAAGCGGCTCTATTTTAGCTTTTCGTGCTAATTCATTGATACGATCTATTGTTTTCTGCATCTAGTTGATTGAACCTCCCTGTGTTTCCGTTCATGAGTTGGAATTATCATTAATACTTTGACATTCACTCAGACCGTTGTCAAGGGTAGCGCTGATAAATATTGAATTATCGGATAATCGCTCAGGGAAGCTGCAGCCTTTGGCCTTCCATTACTACGGTAGAAGTCAAATGATTTAATGCCATGATCTTCTTTATATAGGTCCGTTTGTCGATTTGAGCAGATGCATGTTCTGTAGCAATGGACCATAAGGTATCACCACTATAAACAACAACATAAGTTGGCTGCACATCGTCTGCTTGCATATTGGATGTGTCAGTTGATTGCGCACCTTTGACACTAACCGGATCGAGCGCGGCATAAGCATGCACAATCGCACCTGACAAGAACACTAAAGTAAGAATAGTAATCAAAATAATAAGTCGAACGGCTTTAATTGGCTTTGTCTTACCAGTCTGCGTATTGGCTTGTCTAGCCTTTAACGGTTGAGCATGATTCGTACGGTTCACACTTCTATGTAAAGGTCCTGCTGTTAAATTAGCATGATTGGATAAATACATGATTTTCCCACTCCCCAAACGTTTGTTCTTATTTGTTCTCAATTTAACACGAACATTTGTTTGTGTCAATAATTTTCGAACTTATGTTTGTACGAACTTGGGTTCTGTGGTATACTTTAGAAAATGATTACATACTGGAGGGCTACCCCGTGAGCAAAGTGTCTCAACGTCAATTAGCCATTCTCGATTTTATTAAAACAGAAGTTAAATCCAAAGGTTATCCCCCATCCGTTCGTGAAATTGGTGAAGCTGTCGGACTTGCCTCTTCATCTACTGTTCACGGTCACTTGGACCGTTTAGAGAAGAAAGGCCTAATTAGACGCGATCCAACGAAGCCAAGAGCGATTGAAATTCTAACCGATGAGGATTCCAAAGGTGCAGAGAATTTTCAGTTGGCTGTCAAGCGCGTACCGTTAATCGGGAAGGTTACCGCTGGTGTTCCTATTACAGCAACCGAGAATATCGAAGATTATTTCCCACTTCCAAATCACTATGTTAAAGAAGATAATGTATTCATGCTAAGTGTTAGCGGGAATTCCATGATTGAAGTTGGTATTAACAACGGAGATTATGTGATTGTTCGCCAGCAGCAAACTGCAGATAATGGAGACATCGTCGTAGCAATGACTGAGGAAGACGAAGCAACCGTGAAGACTTTCTATAAAGAGAAGGATCATATCCGCTTACAGCCAGAGAATTCAGATCTTGAACCTCTACGCCTTCGCAATGTAACGATTCTGGGGAAAGTCATCGGACTGTTCCGCAATATTCATTAGTACTTATTCATTAATAAAGTGGCTGTCCATGGTAGTAAGTCGACTAATGGGCAGCCACTTCTATTATTTGTAAATCAAATAAAAGGAGCCCATTTTACATGCGCTCCTTTTTTCTCTTTCCTGTGAAACGATCTACTATCGTTTATTAAATCAATTTATGCTTATACCACTTCTCGCCTCTGAATCTCCACATGAAAATGGATCCACGTACAACCCACTCCGCAATCATGGCAACCCAGACGCCGATAATTCCGAACCCGAATGTAATCCCTAGCACATAACCGAACACGACTCTGAATAACCACATTGTAAGCAGTGAGGTGATGGATGTAAAGTTGGAATCGCCTGCAGCACGAAGTGCCGATGGCATTAGGAAGCTGAACGACCACAGTATTGGGTTCGCGATCGCCGTCATGAGAATGATAATATAGATCGTTGGAATAATCTCCTCTGGTGGTGAGAACATCCTAACGACGAGCGGGAGTACAGGCAGCATGAGGACAGCTAACACAATAAAGGACAGAGAAGATAATCCCATAAATGACTTCGCGAACTTTCTGGCATCCTTGATATTTTTGCTTCCTATGCATTGTCCGACTACAGTTACGACAGATAAACTGAGCGCATTCGCCCCTATTTGAAGCACTAACGTAATTGAGCCGCATATAGCATTAACCGTCAAAGCAAGCGTCCCTAGCTGCACGATAAACGTCTGCGTAAGCAACTTACCTCCATTAAAAAACATCTGTTCCGCAGCAAAGGGCAAGCCGATGAACATAATTTTTTTGATAATCCCAAAATTAATACGGAGTGCATTTTTTAGTTTAAATCGCAAGGAATGATTATATTTAAGCAAATAAATGATCGACGTTACTGCGCCTAACACCCTAGCCAGATTAACGGAGATCACAAGCCCTAGCACACCCATCTGCATTACCGAAATAAGTAGGATGTTCAATAGCAAATAGGTCATATTCATGATCAAAGATAGCCTCAGACATGCCTTGGTTTCAGCCGCTCCCCTAAGAACACCGCTTACCGCTTGAAAAAGAGCAATGAACGGATAAGAAATACAGCTGCCAATCAAAAATATTTTGGCATTCTGGAAGACATCGGCTTCCGCATGACCGAACAGCAGATTCAACGTCGGCGTATGAAAAATAACGACCGCTAAGCTAATCACTACCGACAAGACCGCAACAGCAGAAATCGTTTGTGCAGCAGCATTCGACATCATCTTTTCGTTACCGCTGCCCTTATATTGTGCCACGATTACCGTACCGCCTGTAGCAACCGCAATGAATACGTTAAGGATAAAAATATTGAATGAATCTACCATACTAACCGCACTAACTGCTGCTACCCCTGCTGAACTGATCATTGCTGTATTCAGCAAGCTCATTAGGATAATAAAAGCTTGATCGACTAATAACGGGAGAATAATCGCAACAATTTGCTTATAGTCTATGGAATCTCCGGTAAAATACTTGTTTAGCCAAAAAACAGATTTGTTCTTCACTTTGTTTATTAATTGATTTAACATTTGACCACTTCTTTTGGTTATAACCATATATTATCTTGCCAACAACCGAACCTACCATCAAAAAACGAAAAAGAGCCACACTGGGACATATAACCCAGGACTCTTTCATTTGAACCAAATTAAACTATACTCCTCTTGCCTTGAAAAAACAATCACTTATGGTTCGATTGCTTTAATTGGCACAAAAATATCCAGTTGCCTATATCCCATGACTTGATAGGCTGAATCAGGAGTAATCACATGGAACATCGTATAATGTCCCGGACGCTCATCAAGTTCAAAGCAGCTGCTATGATTGACCCATTCGATAATCCCTTTATATACACGCTCTCCATCTACATCATTCTCATCCTCAGACACTGCAGCTGCGTACAATCCCCCAGGGAATTGAACGACATCAAAACCGTTCGTGTCCTCCAAACCGTCTGGTAAAGCATAATACCAAACCAAATGATTCTTTTCTTGATCAAAAAACATAAAATCACGAGGGAAAAACGCATCCTTCCGCGTCTTATTCACCTCAGAGAACCACTCATCGAATTCCTCAATTCCGTCGATTCCTGATGTGACCATCCTAGCTTCTGGCAATCCGATAATGCGAATACCTTCCATAAGATAACCCCCTCTGTATTCATAACATAAAAATAACCCTAATAAACTATGAAGTCTGTGAGCCTCGTCATAGATTTTAACCGAAACAAGAAAAAACGACATAGCTTTACAGACTATACCCTTTGGAATAATTATGAATTATCTGTAATTTTAGGTAGGATAATGTTACTCAACGTCGAAGTGGTAATATGTACCAACAAAAAAATATGCTGGAGGGTAATAGATAAATGAGGATGTTCATAAAAATATTGTTGCTTACACTAGTTATTGCTCTATCTGCTTGTAGCAATAGCAGTGATATTGTTAAAAAGAGTGAAGAAAATATTAAAGATAGCAGCCTGCCAATGGAAACGAAGGTGCCTGAGAGCTCATCGGATTCAAAGGAATTTGAGCAGTTGATGGGCATGACTGTATTACAGGGAGTAAGAAGCTACTTCGAATACGAACAAGGTACTGTTCCTCTCGAATTGCGAAAACAAATGACTGGCTTAATCACAAAAGCAACCACCACCTTTCCTAATGGAAACAAAGAGAAGTTCATAAAACTAGGCGAACATATTGAAAAGGATAGCTTTGAAAATGCCAGAACAGCTTTTTTAGAGTTGGCTGATATCTACGGACTTCAGGTGGTTGAATCAGAGGTAAAGAAGCAGGTGAAAGAGAGTATAAAAACGGATGTTCCTAATATTTCCAATTTAATCGCAGACCTTGATCCAACAAAAGTGGAAGCAACAATAAAAGAGAACGCAGAAGCTAAATGGGTTGGGGATTATGATATGCAAGCCTATGAAATAAAAAAACAAACAGAAGCTTATAAGAAATTAGTTAAATTTAATTTAGATACTGATGCAAAGAAGATATCCTTGGACAAAGCACATAAAAAATGGAAATCTGATTTTGATATGATTATCTACGAATACGAAAAACAAATGAATGCTTTTGCGGACATTCAAGCATTAAACGCTGATTCTAGCGACATGAAAAAGATTCTGGATCGCGCTTTCGAGAAATGGGGCGACGATTACAATATGGTTTTGTACGAATACAAAAAACAGTTGAAAGCATACGAGAGCTTGAAGAAGAAGTAGGGTAAAAGAGTAGCGATAGTATACATCCTACTCTTTTTGATTCATCAAGCCTTAACAATCCGCATCTCTCTACATTTAACTTTGATAATATTAATCACTACCGATTACCTAACAAAAAATACCCGCCAATGGCGGGTTATTTCTACATATAAAAACCCCCTGACGCTCACTGCGCCAAGGGATCCACAAATTAAATCATGGTCATATATTGATCGCGTTCCCAAGCATGAACTTGCGTGCGGAACATGTCCCATTCGATTTCTTTCAATTCGCAGAAATGTAGGAGTGCGTGCTCGCCAAGCGCTTCGGCGATTACTTCGTTCTTACGAAGCTCATCAAGCGCTTCTTTCAAGTTCTCTGGTAAGCTTGGAATGCCTTCTGCCAGTCTTTCTTCTTCCGTCATCACATAAATGTTGCGATCCGTAGGTGCTGAAAGCTGCATTTTGTTCTTAATGCCATCAAGACCTGCTTTAAGCATAACAGCAAGCGCTAAGTAAGGGTTTGCCGCTGGGTCTGGATTACGAGCTTCAATACGAGTGCTTAAGCCACGTGATGAAGGAATACGGATCATTGGCGAACGGTTAGATGCAGACCATGCCACGTAGCAAGGTGCTTCATAACCAGGCACTAAACGCTTGTACGAGTTAACAATTGGGTTCGTAATGGCTGCAAAACCTCTTGCATGGTGCAGGATTCCTGCCATGTATTGACATGCTGTTTCGTTCAAACCAAGCTTATCTTCTGGATCATAGAAAGCATTCTCTTTCCCTCTGAATAAGGATTGATGGCAGTGCATACCAGAGCCAGCAACACCAAAGATTGGTTTCGGCATAAATGTAGCATGAAGTCCATGTTGACGTGCGATCGTCTTAACAACAAGCTTAAAGGTTTGAATTTGGTCAGCAGCTTTAATCGCATCTGCATATTTAAAATCGATTTCGTGTTGGCCCGGCGCATTCTCGTGGTGAGAAGCTTCAATCTCAAAGCCCATTTCTTCTAATGTTAGCACGATATCTCTACGGCAGTTCTCACCAAGGTCTGTAGGCGCTAAGTCAAAATAACCAGCTTGGTCATTCAGCTCCATCGTTGGATTGCCTTTTTCGTCTGTTTTGAAGAGGAAGAATTCTGGTTCTGGTCCAACGTTCATTGAAGTAAAGCCCATTTCCTCAGCTTCTTTAAGCACTCGCTTTAGAACGCCACGAGGGTCGCCAGGGAAAGGATTGCCATTTGGCAAATACACGTCACAGATTAGACGAGCGACTTTGCTTTCCATTACCCACGGGAATACCACCCATGTGCTTAAATCAGGATACAAATACATATCTGATTCTTCAATGCGCACATAGCCTTCGATGGATGATCCGTCGAACATCATTTTGTTATCAAGTGCTTTCTCTAGCTGACTTACAGGAATTTCGACATTCTTAATCGTTCCTAGCAAATCTGTAAACTGCAGTCGAATAAATCTTACATTTTCTTCTTTTGCGATTCTAAGAATGTCTGCTTTTGAGTAACTCACTTCAATTTCCTCCTACATGTTTTGCGGGTTATCTAAAGAATTATGTACCCACAATCTTGGTATGGTTTTTAATATGTGGACTGAATCAGATCACTTATTTGCAACCTGATTAGACATCAACTTGATAGAAAATACTAAAAATACTGAAACATTCGTACCATACAGCTCTACACAAGCAGAAACGGCTTCGCCCTATAAATTCATAGGACGAGCACGTTTCCGAATAAAACGTTTAATTAGAATAAAATCGTGATAATTCACCTTGAATAAGTGATACTTGTCCAGGACGCTTCGCCACTAGCAATTGCTGTTTAAGCAAACTGTGTAATTGTAGATCAGTTAACTCTTTCCGTTTGACTTCCGATTGGTCATCGAGCACGGTAGCATCTTCATGAGCATTAGCGTTAGGCCCGATCATTTGTTTAATACCAGCAATATTAACGCCTTTCTCCAATAACTCCTTGATCCGAAGAAGGCTAGTTACGTCATTAAACGAATATAATCGTTGATTCCCTGATGTTCGCGCTGGAAAAACAAGTTCATTCTGCTCGTAATAGCGAATTTGGCGAGCTGTTAAATCAGTCAGCTTCATCACTATTCCAATAGGAAAGAGTGCCATATTCTTGCGGAACTCATCGCTCAAAATTTAATCACTCCTGTAATTTGTAAGCCATCTAGTTGCCTAAATGACATGTCAAAACTATTCCCATAGGATACCCCCGATGGGCTTCGCCTTGATAACCTATTTAACATTGTATGCCCGTAGGAGTAGGATGTCAATCACCTATGTTAGATAAGTTTACAATAAATGATGATTGATCATATTTTGCAAGGCTGTGAGTACGCCAAACTTGGCGTGCGCGTAGGTTAAACCGCCTTGCATGTAAGCGATATACGGCTCACGAATCGGCGCGTCAGCGGATAACTCTAGTGAGCCGCCTTGAATAAACGTGCCTGCTGCCATAATGACAGGATGCTCGTAACCTGGCATATCCCATGGCTCAGGCACGACATGCGCATCTACGGCAGCCGCTCGCTGGATGCCTTGCACGAACGTCACGAGATGCTCCGCGCTCGTGAAGCGTATCGCTTGAATGAGGTCGGTTCGCACCTCATTCCAGGCTGGGCTCGTCTCGAAGCCGAGCCCTTCGAATAGGGCCGCGGCAAGCACCGCGCCCTTAACCGCTTGCCCCACCATGTGCGGGGCAAGAAACAACCCCTGGTACATGCTGTGCGTCGCGCCCAGCATGGCGCCAACCTCGCCGCCGATGCCCGGCGCGGTGTGGCGATAAGCGGCGAGCTCAACGAGTTCTCGCCGCCCTGCGATATAGCCGCCTGTGGATGCTATACCGCCACCTGGGTTCTTGATCAGCGAACCCGCAATGAGATCCACGCCGACCTGCGGCGGCTCAAGCTCCTCCGTGAATTCACCGTAGCAATTATCCACGAACACGACGAGGTTCGGGTTAATCTCCTTGACAAATCGAACCATCTGTCCGATTTGCTCCACGGTGAAAGAACGGCGCCAGTCATATCCGCGAGAGCGCTGGATGCCAACAACCTTGACATCGCCATCTTGTAACGCGATGCGAATCGCATCCCAATCTGGCGATCCATCGCTAGTTAGCGCAACTTCTCCGTAGCCGATGCCAAAATCCGCTAGCGAGCCTTTGCCATCACCAGGTTTACCAATCACTTTATGTAAAGTATCGTATGGCGTTCCTGTGATATACAGCAGCTTATCTCCCGGACGCAACACGCCGAATAAAGCCGTCGAAATCGTATGCGTACCTGATGCAAAATGCGGTCTGACGAGCGCCGCTTCAGCACCAAAAACATCGGCATACACAAGATCCAGCACCTCACGACCCCGATCATTATAGCCATACCCGGTTGATCCAGCAAAATGGTAATCACTCACCTTATGCTTCTGAAAGGCTCTAATCACTTTCCATTGGTTATGGTCGATCAGCTTGTCAATTTCCCGAAATCTCGATTGTGCGCGTTCTTCCGCCTGTTCAGCTAGTTCTGTAATTCGATTATCAAAAAACATATTCCTTACTCTCCCTTATGTCTGAGACACATAATCACGCAATTTGCTTGATACCTTCGCGTAATCATCGTCGTTAATTCTAACTTCATAAACAATCTTCTCATCTAACACTTCTGTACGGATGACCTCACATGTTCGATGCACTAAAGCGGACAGATCGCCGCGTTCTACTGGTATCGTGAGGACTAGCTTATGTCCAAGCAATATGTCTTGAATTTTATGCACAAGCTTGTCCAAATCTTCTTCCAGGTAAGCTGACATGCGAATCGAATCGCCTGCAACGGTTAGCAGTTCAGACTCAGCAGTAGGGCATAGATCAATTTTGTTAAAAAGTGTCAGCTGCTCCTTACCATCCGCGCCTAGCTCGTGAAGAACTTCATCAACAACGCGCATTTGCTCCGTACGCATTTCAGATGAGGTATTCACCACATGCAAGATTAAATCCGCTTCACACACTTCCTCCAATGTCGCACGGAATGCAGCAACCAGACTATGTGGTAAATTCTGAATGAAACCCACCGTATCGGTCAGCACGATTTCTTTGCCGCTAGGAAGCTCGAGCGCTCTTGAAGTCGGATCAAGCGTTGCAAATAGCTGGTTCTCAATATAGACATCCGCATCCGTTAATTGTTTGAGCAAGGTTGATTTACCTGCATTCGTGTAACCGACGAGCGCAACTTGAAACACACCCGCCTTCTTGCGTCGTCCTCGGTGCAGCTGACGGTGGCGAGTCACTTCCGACAATTGTGCCTTAAGCTCGGAGATCCGATTCCGAATATGTCTTCGATCGGTTTCCAGCTTTGATTCCCCAGGACCTCTTGTCCCAATCCCGCCGCCAAGCCGCGACAAGTTCTTCCCTTGACCTGACAGCCTTGGGAGCAAATAACTGAGCTGTGCCAGCTCCACCTGAATAATTCCTTCACGCGTACGCGCCCGCTGAGCAAAAATATCTAAAATCAGCTGCGTTCTATCAATAATCTTGACATCCAGCGCAGCTTCCAAATTCCTGACCTGTGCGCCTGAAAGCTCTTGATCGAATATCGCTGTGTTCGCATCCAGTTCTTCAAGCAATTGTTTAAGCTCTTCTACTTTTCCCTTCCCGATAAACCACTTGGAATCAGCCGTATCCTTGTTCTGCATCATCGTATCCAGAACTTCCACACCTGCGGTTTCAGCCAAATTGATCAATTCATGCAACGAGTAGGCAACTAGCGCCTCACTCTTCTTAATCTGAGCTGTCACAAGTGATACCAGTACTGCGCGAGCCTTTATCTCAGTTGTTACCTCATGCACGGATATTTTCATCGCTTCACCTCTATTTGTGCAACCACTGTTTCATCCTGCTTAAACTGTGTTGTAAGAAAGCTACACAGAGTATACCATGAACAAAAGACAAGTTAAAACGATAAGCGTTACAGTAAAAAAACAGCAATTAGGCATCGAAGCCGTACTGATGACGGTTCAATTTATCCCATTTGCTGCTTTTTGTTTATTTTAGTTTTAAAACAACCCCGCTTTTTTTTCAAACCGAATATCCTCAGGCTTAATTAACATCAGTTCTTGCTTAGTAGGCTGATGAGTTTGTGGATGCTGTTCAAGAAGACGAACCGCATGATGTCTTATTGCACGTTCGATAATATTGCGTACGTAACGCGCATTGCTGAATGTGCTGAACATCATCGCTTTCTCGGTCGTTAAATGCTGTCTCAGCTTCATTTCACTTGCGGATGAGAAAATATACTCTCTTTCTTTGGTCATCAACTCCGCTATTTGCATCAATTGATCCACCGAATAATCAGCGAAATCCACTTGGATCGCAAACCGCGACGGAAGTCCCGGATTTGTGAGAAGGAATTGTTCCATTTCATCTGAATACCCGGCGAGTATTAATACAAAGCCATTCTTATGGTCTTCCATAGATTTTACAAGGGCATCAATCGCCTCTTTACCGAAATCCTTCTCTCCCCCACGCGCTAATGAATAAGCCTCATCGATGAACAAGACACCACCCATTGCTTTTTTGACGAGTTCACGCGTTTTAACTGCGGTATGACCGATATATTCCCCTACCAAATCCGCACGTTCAACCTCGATTAAATGTCCTTTGCTTAACACCCCCATCGTCTGGAACAGCTTTGCCATAATGCGTGCAACGGTCGTCTTACCTGTGCCGGGGTTACCTTTGAATATCATGTGATACACCTGAGCACTCGATATCAGACCTGCTATCGAACGATATTGACTAATTTGAAGCAAAGCATAAATTTCATACACGAGCTCTTTGACATTATCTAGACCGATCATTCGATCAAGATCCTTTATCACGTCAGCGAACTGACCTTGCTCTGGAAACGTACGTCCGTTCCTAAAGTCACCCGTCTTCGGGAGTGCAGATCCGTTGTCATTTTGCCTTAATACAATATTGATCTGCCGTGAATTTCTGCCAGTCGTTACAGGGTCTGATGACAAACGCCCATTCACCGCCTCTCACTTTCAACTCGGATGTATGATGTGGTTTGTGCGTGAGCTTTGAGTTACGCCCTATGTGTACATTATATTGGCGAAACACAAATTTTATTTATAAGCTATCAAAATAGGACAAGCCAGTTACATCTTGTTGAGCCATAAAAAAGCCACGAAAATACGGAATCGTATCTCCATGGCTTCATGAATGTATGTAATTAAGGTCTTGTTCCTGGAGCTGGCGTT
This sequence comes from Paenibacillus albiflavus, assembly GCF_004344915.1. Lineage (GTDB taxonomy): Bacteria > Bacillota > Bacilli > Paenibacillales > NBRC-103111 > Paenibacillus_AM > Paenibacillus_AM albiflavus. Next base: position 387,159 of record NZ_SKFG01000001.1, read on the forward strand.
GTAGTTGCGCTAGAAACATTGGAGCCATCTTCAGATGTTTGCGGTGTTGCCGTCTTACCTTCTAAAGTATCTTTAAGTGCTTGACGTGCTTGCTCAATTTCTTCCTGAGAAAGCTCGATAAATGGAGAGATCCATTCCCCTTCCAAGCTGATATATTGAATTTTACTACGATCAATTCCAATATATTTCTGGAAGAAATCCAATAACTTGCTTGCTGGTATGTCCGTTTGGACATGATCGCCTGCAATTTCCATTAGCTTATTAAGTTTCATAACGCCGCCGAGTGAGAACACCTTGCCAAGCATCTGATCAATAACTTCATGCTGACGCTTGTTGCGCTCAGTATCACTGGATTCAGCAGTACCCATATTCGATTTGCGATAGCGAACATAATCGAGTGCCTGTTTACCATTTAGTGTCTGCGGCCCTTTTTTCAAATTAATGTTCGTTCCATCTGCATTATCAACATAGCGCATATTCATTGGTACATCAATATCGACACCGCCAAGTTCATCAACCATTTTTCTGAACCCATCAAAGTCAACAGATACAGCAGCATCAATTGGTATCTGGAAAAAATTTCCGAACAAATCTCTGGTATGTTTATAAGCAGTTAATTTTTCTTTATTATGGAAGTATGGGTAATAATAATTTGCTTTGCGTGACGGTAATCCTTTGCCAGGCGACAGATGTGAATCCCTAGGTAGTGATACAATGGTTGCAGACTTCGTTTCCGGATTCAGCGTTGCCACCATAATAATGTCACTATTCAACGAACCGCTCTCTGGCCGGTTATCTATTCCGAGAAGCAATAAAGAAATCGGTTTGACTGCTTCTACCTCCACATCTGTCACCTCGTCTATTTCTTTGCCCGTTGTGGTGGCACCGATTTTATCTACCGTCGTTGTAATCGGTTTAATAATCATTAAATAAGCTGCATAAGAGCCAGATCCAAATAAGGATAAGGACAAGAATATTACAATTCCTCTTAATGTTCTGCGTAATTTACGGCTTTGTCCCATTTGATGCCTCACTTTCTTTATTCCTAAGCACAATATTCGTATTATAACATGACAAGATCCTCAAAAAGGATACAAATTCTTAACAAAACTAAAAATTGACAAAAAAATTGAAAAATCAATTGCATAAATAATCAAAATTATGTATATTTATTAGAAATTTTATCGAGAGAAGGTTGTCTTGTATGTTAAATTCTCCTGAATTTATAAGGACATTAGAGAAATTAGCGTATGATCTGTGGCCTCCTGAGCATGAGGAAGCTATTGGAGAGTGGAGGCTTAGAGCTTCGCAAGGAATAACCAAGAGAGCGAATTCTGTATTTACGCTAAATCAAATACCTGATGATCCAAACTGGTTTACGAAAGTAAGCGAATTCTATCAGCAGCATCAGTTGCCTGTACATTATCATGTCAGCGATGCTTCGCCATCTGAGCTTAAAGAAATACTTGCTAGTCAAGGCTTCTACGAGCATACGGATTGTACAGTCATGGTCGCTGACACAGAAGAAGTGCAGCTATATGCAGGGCAGCGCATCACAAACGATGCGAATGACATCCGTATCATTCTGACACCACAAGTGGATGAAAGTTGGATACAAGATTTTTTGCGAATATCCGAATATGATCCTTGTAAATTTCATTTTTATGCTCATATGTTAGAACGTATTAAGGGGCCACAATGTTTCATTAAATTACAAAAAAATACACAAATCATTGGAATTGGTACTGCAGTCTCTCAACATGGCTGGACTGGATTATTAAACATCGCGATTGATCCCGAATTCCGCGGACAAGCTCTTAGCTATTATATCCTTCATGCTCTTGCCGAGTGGGCATCTGAGCAAAATTCACCTAATATGTTTTTGCAGGTCGTTACAGACAATATACCCGCAGTAAAGTTGTATCAGAATAGTAGCTTTAAACCGCTATACCAATATCATTATTGGAGTCAACAATCTTGAGCATTAAGGCATAATTATATTGCGCGTGCCACATCCTAGTTATTGGGATTATATCCTTATAACGTTACTGGAGGTGTTATCAGATGTCTGAGCAAGCTGCTAATTCACAAACCAAGCTGACATTTCCCCCACAACATCAAGCTCATCAGCCTGGCATCGAATCAGAAATGACTCCTAGACCGATTTTTCAAAGGTCAAGCTACAAATCAGCAGGGAAATTAATGAACAAAACGGCAATTATCACAGGCGGAGACAGCGGAATCGGTCGAGCAGTTGCGGTTACATTCGCCAAAGAAGGTGCTAATGTCGTAGTCGTTTACTTGAGTGAACACGAAGATGCGACTGAAACCAAAGAATATTTGGATAAAATCGGAGGGCAGCATCTATTTCTTGCTGGGGATATTGGAGAAGTACAATTCTGTCAGGAGATTGTAAGCAAATCGATTTCTACATATGGTAAGTTAGATATACTGGTTAACAACGCTGGTGAGCAGCATCCACAATCAAGTATCGGACTTATTACACCGAACCAGCTGCTTCGAACTTTTCAAACCAATGTATTTGGAGCCTTCTATTTAACTCAGGCATCACTGCCTTATTTGACAACAGGAAGCTCAATTGTGAATACAGCATCTATAACCGCATATAAGGGAAGTAAGGATCTGATCGATTATTCTGCTACCAAAGGAGCGATCGTCTCTTTTACCCGTTCCTTATCGCAATCTCTAGTTGGTCAAGGCATCCGAGTAAACGCGGTAGCGCCAGGACCAATTTGGACACCATTAATTCCATCGACATTCGATGAAACCAAGGTGTCCAAATTCGGTGCTGATACCCCTATGAAACGCGCTGGGCAACCAGAAGAGCTAGCCCCAAGCTATGTATTTCTTGCAAGCGATGACTCGGCATATATTACAGGACAAGTCATCCATGTTAATGGCGGCGTGATCGTTAATGGATAAACAATTTGGTCCATTCCCACTTGGCGAAGGCGAGCGTCTCTCTCGCCTGATGCCATGGCATGAATAAGGCCTTGGAATCCGTAGTCGAGATATAATAAGAAGATAATCCAACAGTTCGAGCTATATCAAGAGCTCTCGCGCCATGAAAATGATGCGTCACGATTATGGCACTCCTCCAATCATGGGTGTCCATGATTTGCTTCGCATTTACGAGATTCTCATAAGTCGATGTTGATTTACCCTCTAGCATAATTGAATCTTCAGGAATTCCGTGGTTCACCAGATACCGCTTCATCGCTTCAGCTTCAGTAATGATCGCTCCGCTAGCATCCATTCCACCCGTGACAATGATATGATCAAAATATCCATATTGATATAGTTTAATAGAATGATTCAAGCGCTCCTTAAGCCCTGGACTAGGCTCATCATGCCAGATGGAAGCTCCTAGCACGATACCAACATCTGCATGCTCAGGCAACTGCTGATCTAGCGCATCATGAATTCTCCACTGGACGTAAGCTGTCCAGATCCCCCCAATAATGAAGAGAATAAGAAAAGAGCGCAGTGAATACCGCAGCACTTTACTCCTCGTCGGTTTGTTCAACTGGCTCTCCCCCAATATCACTACTTATTTTTCTGTAATCTTGATTGCATTAATCGTTACTTTCTCCGATGGCGTGCTTGACTCACCTGTCATCGGATTGCGTTCAACAGGCGTTTTGGCAATTACAGTTACATTCTCCATACCTTCAATCACTTTACCAAAGATCGTGTAGTCATTCTTTAGACCTTTGGAATTTTCTCCTGTGCAAATAAAGAACTGAGAACCGTTCGTGTCCTTGCCCGAATTCGCCATGGCTACGATTCCTGGTTCATAACCAACTTTCGAAGGCAATTCGTCTGCGTATTTATATCCAGGACCACCTGTACCAGTTCCAGTCGGGTCACCCGTCTGAATCATGAAAGTCTCGATAATGCGATGGAAAATTACGTTATCGTAGAAGCCTTCCTTCGCTAGAAAAACAAAGCTATTCACTGTATTCGGAGCATCCTTGGCAAACAATTCAATTGTAAATTTGCCCTTGGATGTATCCACTTCAGCTAAATAAGTTTTATCCGTATCAATCTGCATTGCAGGTGGATTGCTCCACTGCTTTCCGTTAGTCGCAGGCTCACTAGGAGTCGGCGTAGGCGTTGGAGCCGGTGTTGCTCCACCTTGAGCTGCTGGCGTAGGTGTTGGCGCAGGAGATTGAGCCTCATATTTCTTGCCACATCCAGCTGTAATTATTACTAAAACCATTACTACTGCGAATAAAGTCGTCCATTGTTTACGCATGTTGTTCATATAGCTCCTTTAATTATTAACCTACGCCGTCTGTACCGGCATGATCTTCTTCACCTTTGACTCCTGGCGGAGCGGTTGGATTCTTCCCGTTACCTCCGCCATGTCCGCTATTAGAATTCGGCCCGTTACCCCCGCCATTTCCGCTATTAGAATTCGGCCCGTTACCTCCGCCTTGTCCGCCATCATGATCACCACCGCCAGGATTTGGCGATTGTTCTGGCGATTCGCCATTTTCATCTGGTGGTGCTGTCGGATCCGTTGGCCCAACATCTGGTGGCGGCGTTCCTTCCTGTCCATCAACTGGAATTTTTATTTCGGCGACGTTCGACTTCTCGCCTTGGGCATCGCCTTGTACAGGGATTACATAATACAAGTACGTATCACCAGGTGTAATCGCAATATCGTTAAATGCTGGCGAATCAACTGTACCTATCAGCGCAAAATCATCTTCACTATATGATTTGCGATAAACCATATAGGCTGTGCTTTGCGGTACAGCACTCCAAGTTAGATCGACAGATCTTGTTTCAAGTGTATAGTTCACTGCCAAATCTGTAATTCCTTTTGGCGGTTCTTTTAAATCTTCCACACCTTTCGGACGCTCAAAATCAAGCTTCTTCATGTTTGCCATTGCTTTGGTCATAACTTCTTTAAAGATTGCAGCGGTATTCCCACTTCCGACCGTTACATAATGGCCATTCTTAAGGTCGATCTTATCGAAGCCTTCCCATACAGCTGCTGTCCATTGTGGTGTATACCCGACAAACCACACGTTACTATCAAACTTCGTGTAACCTTGTTGTGTAAGACCGGTTGATCCAGTTTTACCTGCGACAGGTCGATCCATCTTAGCGCGTGTACCTGTTCCACCTGGCTCTACAACGGATTGCAGCATTTTGGTCAAATAATAGGCTGTGCTTTGTTTGAGCACTTGCTTCGGTTTAGTTTTAAATTCTTTAACGGTTTCCCCTTTGGAATCCACAATTTTAATAATCGCATGTGTCGTATGCTGCATACCGCCGCTAGCAAATACCGAGTAAGCACTTGCCATCTGAACCGGTGTAGCACCGTTTGTTAGACCACCAAGCGCAATTGATAAGTTGCGGTCATTCGTAGGATCTAGCGGAATCCCAAGTTTCTCGGACATTTTCATGCCATTTGTGATACCAATATCATTCAACACAGAAACCGCTGCAATATTCTTCGATTTCTTAATGGCATCAAGCATTGAGACTTGGCCTTCGTATTGATTGTTATAGTTGTTTGGACAATACTTGCCAAAGCACTGCTTCTCATCCGATAACATGGAATAAGGATTATAGCCTTTATTTTCTAATGCTTCCGCATAAACTGCGATCGGCTTGAACGCTGAACCTGGCTGAAGTGGACTTGTCGCACGGTTATAATCCTTCGTCTTGTAATCACGCCCACCGATAATCGCGACCACGCCGCCATCTTCATTATCCAAAATGACCATAGAACTTTGAATTTTCGTTCCATCCTTGGCATCTTTTTGGAACAGCTTATCGTTCGCATAGGCTTGTTCCATAACGGTTTGGGCATTCTTATTCATCGTTGTATAAACCGAGAAGCCGCCACTAATTAATTCTTCTTCCTTAATGCCATAGACAGTTTCCGCTTCATTCACAACATAGTCAATGTAAGTCATGAATTCACGCTTAGATTTATCTTGTGAAAGCACAAGCTCTGCATCTGTTGCTGCCTTCTGCTGCTCAGGGGTAATATACCCTTCTTCCTTCATCAGCTGAAGCACCACCGCTCGGCGCTGCTTAGACTTCTCGGGATTCTTGATCGGCGAGTAAGTGTTAGGCGCTTTTGCAAGAGCTGCCAACGTCGCAATTTCTTCCAGATTCAAATCATTCAAATCAGACTTGCCAAAATACAGCTTCGATGCTGCTTTAACCCCGTAAGCACCATGTGCAAAATAAATTCGATTCAAATAATTGGTAATAATTTGGTCCTTGGTATTTTCCTTCTCAAGCGCCATTGCCATGGATGCTTCTGTCGCTTTACGGAATATCGTTTTGTCCGGGTTCTGGTACAAAATATTTTTGGCTAGCTGCTGTGTGATTGTTGATCCACCTTCCACTGCACTTCGAGCCACAACGTCCTTAACCAGCGCACGTCCGATTGACCAGAGGTCAACGCCTTGATGCGTGTAGAACCTGCGATCCTCTGTCGCAACAAACGCCTTTTTGAGCAAATCCGGAATTTCCGATTCAGCTACTACTTCCCTATTCTGATCATAGAGCATCGTTACTTCTTGCTCGTCGCGATCATAGATCTTAGTCGCTTGGGCCATATCAAATTTGTCGCTATTGGCCTCTAACAGTCTGGCACCATTAAGCATAATTGCGATATATAGACCAACTGCACATATCACACCAAGAAGACCAGCGATTACGATACCAAAAATCATTTTTTTGGCGTTAAATTTTTTCTTCTTTTTATTTTTCGGTTTCGAATGGTTAGGACCTTGATCCCGATTCTGAGTTTGATATGGTCTAGGTCTCTGACTCTTCTTATCCATCTCTCCGACTCCCTTTCTCTCTGTGTCAAACTTATAATATCTGATCTTCCAATAAAAGAACAACCTTATCCTTAAGGTTGCTCCATTTTCAATCCTTATACTTTTATACGTGAAAAATAAAGCAAAAGTTGCAAAGCTTAGTCGTTAGACTGATTATCCGGCATTAAAGAAACGGGTCTTTGAGGGGTGAATGTTGAGATTGCATGCTTGTATACCATTTGCTGACGACCCTCAGAGTCAATAATAATTGTGAAATTATCGAACGCGCGAATGATTCCTCTAATTTGGAATCCATTGGTTAAATATACAGTTAAAGGTATACTTTCTTTTCTTAATTGGTTCAGATAATTGTCTTGAATATTAATGATTTTGTTCATGAATGGTCCCCCTTATAATAGTAAACTCATTTTTGTTAAAACACCCGCTTGGTGTCGATTCACTGACTAGAATTATATTCGCAGTTTTGTACAATCTTTCCTGTTATTATAGCACTAATCTCAGCATAATGGGCAGAAAAATTTGCACCGTCTGTCACATCTATCCACTGGATATCTTTCATATGACGGAACCAGGACAATTGTCTTTTGGCGAATCTTCTCGTGTTTCTTTTGAGCAGTTCCACAGCTCTAGGCAGTGAATACTCACCATTCAGATAAGATACCATCTCTTTATAGCCAAGGCCTTTCATCGAGACCAAATTTGGATTATAGCCATGTGCTAACAGCTTCTGAACTTCCTCAAGTAAGCCTTCCTCCATCATCTGATCCACTCTTGCTTCGATACGTTCATACAATAATGCCCGATCCATGGTCAAGCCGATCATACATAGATCATAAGCCGGCGCTTTCGTTTGACCTGCCAGATATTCAGATAAGGGTTTACCCGTTAGCTGATAGATCTCAATAGCGCGGATGATTCTTCTGCGATCATTCGGATGCAGTCGTTCAGCTGACTCAGCATCTATCACTACAAGCTTTGCATGCAGAGCATCATCACCATTCGTTTCGGCATATTGATCTAGCTCCTGACGTAGCTGCTCGTCCATTTGTACATCAGTGAATTGGTAATCATAGCAGACAGACTCCACATAAAGACCAGTCCCGCCTACGAGAAACGGCAGCTTGCCACGTTCATGAATATCAGTTGTCAGTGCACGAACGCGATCCTGAAATTCTGCCACCGAGAACGGATCATCTGGATTATGCGTATCGATCATATGGTGTGGAATCCGCTTTCGCTCCTCTGGTGTCGCTTTGGCAGTTCCGATATCCATACCACGGTATACCTGCATGGAGTCACCTGATATAATTTCACATCCGAATTGCTCTGCAAGCTGCAAGCTTAGCTTGGTTTTGCCAACTGCGGTTGGTCCTACGAGTACGAGTAGACTCGGCTTATCCTTCTTGCTTGCTAACATTGTATCACTCCATAAGCTAATTTCGTCCCCGAAGGTACAACCATCTGGAATCCAAGCCGCTCAAACTCTTCGCTGAATCTTGCCTCTTTCAACACCACACGTTTGCGAGCAACTCGTCTTGCTTCGGCAATCGTTTCCAACGTCAGCGCATTAGGATTAGCTATCCCGCGCAATGGAGAAATCGAATTCGAAGCTGTAAGCGGTGTTCGAAACATAGGGTCAAAATAAACAACATCAACACTCTTGTCTTGCGCCTGTTGTAAATAAGTATAATGATCAGCACATGTGACTTCAATTCGTCTCATGGCCTCATTTAAAATTGCGACGTCAGAACTATACATGTCTAAGCCTACTCTTAATAACAAGCACAGTTCAGGCTCACTGTCGAGTGCGATTACGCGCCCTGCCTCACCTACAGCATAGGAGAAGACAATTGAATCGGATGCCAATCCAGCAGTGCAGTCCAGCACGATGTCGTCTTTTGTCACATTTGCTGCTTGAAGCATCACATCTCCCTCGCCCCGAATAAGCCGCTGCACACGTACATGCGCCATACTTGGATGAAAGAAGATCGGTGGTTCTTCACCAACGAAGCATCTTAACTCATCTCTTGTTACAAGTAAAATACGATCGACGTTATATTGCTTACGTAAGGCATTCATGGAAGCATGATTTCTTGGAACAAGCTTCCAGTTGAGTTCATTCGCATATTCTTTTGCTTGAGCGAGTATTTCTTCTGTTGGTTTATACGATGTCGTTACAATCACGCTGCTCACATCACCCGTTTAAACATTTTTTCTAATTCATAAGTTGAAAACGATACTACAATGGGTCTGCCATGCGGGCAGGTATACGGATTCTTGCATTTGCTTAATCGATCAAGCAGTACTTCCATCTCTAACACGCTTAACGCCTGATTCGCTTTAATGGATGCTTTGCATGAACACATAATAGATGATTTTTCACGCAGTTTGGCAAGCTCTACACCCTTCTTCTCCGATAGCAACCATTCACACATCTCTTCAATAATAGCTTTCTCTTCGCCAGCAGGGAACCAGTGTGGATAAGCTCTTACGATGAATGAATTACCGCCGAAGCTTTCTAAAAATACACCAACATTCTCTAGAAGAGGCAGCTTGGAAGCAATATGCCCCGCTTCTGATGGAGTAAACTCAAGCGTCAAGGGTACAAGCAATTCTTGACTTGCCTCAGTAGGCGTCCCAAACTTGTCATAATAATACTCATAGTTGATCCGTTCATGTGCCGCATGTTGATCGATCATATAAAACCCTGTTTCATTCTGCGCAAGTAAATAAGTACCATGCAATTGCCCGATAGGTGCCAAGCTAGGGAACTGCGGTACAGTTGCGTCAGGTGCTGCAAGAAACTGCCTCGATTCCTCTGCAACACCTCTTATTGTAACCGCTGGCGGAACGTAGGGCAAATCTGACCTAGCCCTCCCCGTTCCTGACACTGTGGAATTAGAAACAGGTGTATTCGACTGATAGTTATACGAATAAGACTCCTTGTTTGGCCGTTGTACACTTTCATTTCGCTTCGTCTCTTCGTATACAGGCAAAGGCTCAGCAGGACGAGATAATACAAGCTGCTCTTGTACATAAGTCGGCTTGCTAAGAGCTGGTGCAGCAGCCTGCGGGATTAATACTTGATTACCTAAGGCAGATTTAATCAGCGTTTCCACGAATTGCATCAATTCATTCTCTTTGCTGAATCTTACCTCAAGCTTCGACGGATGGACGTTAACATCGACTAGCGTAGGGTCCATCGTGATTTGCAATACAACAATCGGATAACGATTAATAGGCAGTAAAGTATGATAGCCTCGCAAAATAGCTGCATTCAAGGCAAGATTGCGAACATATCTACCATTAATAATCAACGAGATTCCACTGCGATTCGACCTAGTCAACTCCGTACGGGAAATATAGCCATGAATGCTATAATCAAGATCATTAGCTTCTACAGGTATCATCTGCTTCCCAATCGCTGTGCCATAGATCGCAGCAATTGCTTGCAGCATATCGCTGCCTGCCAAGGTTTGAAGCAGAACATTCCCGTTATGTGAAAGGGTAAACGAGATTTCCGGATGGGCAAGTGCCAGTCGATACATATAATCAGATACATGTCCAAGCTCGGTTTGAACCGTCTTCATGTATTTTAATCTGGCTGGCGTGTTATAGAAGAGCTCACTTACTGTAATTTCTGTTCCTCGTGCAGCATTCACTTCACCAGCCTCCAGAACCTTGCCTCCGTGTATCACGATTTTACGACCTAGTCCTGAATCCACTGATGATGTAATACATTCCAACTTGGATACTGCAGCAATACTCGGAAGCGCCTCACCACGAAAGCCTAAAGTGCGAATAGCGAACAAGTCCTTGCTGCTCGAAATCTTACTTGTTGCATGACGGCTAAATGCCAGCTCGCAGTCATCCGATTCCATCCCTGAGCCATTGTCTGTTATCCGAATCAGACCCAGACCACCTTCTTCAATCGCAACATCAATACGGGTTGCCCCTGCATCAATGGAGTTCTCCACAAGCTCCTTAACGACAGACGATGGGCGTTCAACAACTTCACCTGCAGCGATCTGGTTCGCAATTTGCTCATCTAACAGTCTAATGTTACCCAACGTTCACATCCCCTTTACTTCGTCGAAACTTTAAGAATCCAGCTGTCCCCTGTTTGAGACCATTTTGTATCAAAAGTTTTCGCAAACTCAGCAACGTTCAAATACGTGATAGAATCTGCTTGAATCACAACCTTCTTTGTTAACTCATAAGACTGTTTCTTCGTTCCTTTAATAATGTCTACTGTATTATCTTTACTGTTCCATACAACATCAGCACCTATCATTGCGGCAAGCGTACGTGACGGTACATATAATTGTCCATCTTCAACCTTATATGGCATAGGATCGCTTACATCAATATCATTAATAGCTGCATGATGTTTATTGAACTTAATTGTGATATCTGATAATCCAGCAGCTTGCAGCGCAGCAAGCATTTGCGGCATACTCCCATAGACCTCGACATCAGGCTTCAAACCGACATGATTCACTTTATTATTCTTAGGGGTCAAATACTCAACCGTCGTAACTTTGAGCATGCCGCCATCCGTTAAATTCATCATATACTGCATACTGCCCTTGCCAAAGCTATTCATTCCGATAATCGTAGCGTTAGCTGAATCCCTCAGTGCACCAGCAAGTGCTTCAGAAGCGCTAGCGCTATTGCCGTTCAATAACAGGAAGATCGGCTTGTCGAATGTTTGTCCGTTCTCAATGATGCTTGGAATATCCTTCTGATTACGATCATTCGTATGCACAAATACCCCTTGCTTAATAAAATTCGCTCCAATGTTCTTTGCTGTATCAATATATCCCCCGCCATTATCACGCAGATCGATGATAAGCGCCCCAATATCATCTGCTTTCATTTGCTCAAGTGCCTTCGTAAATTCCTTATCCCCATTGGAAGAGAAGCTAGAAAGCTCAATATAACCGATTTGACCAAATCGCTTCGAGACAACGATTGGAACCTGCACTTGACCTCGTTGGATCGATATATTTAGCAAGTCCCCGCCTCTTTTAACCGTCAGCCTGACACTCGTATTCTCTTCACCCAGAATGGAATTCACCGCATCTGTCGCCGACTTCCCTTGTACTGAGCTGCCATTAATTGCGGTTATATAATCGTCGCGCTGCAAGCCCGCCAGATCGGCAGGCATATTCGGGAATACTTCCGAAATATAAAGGCCGTCTTCGTCTTCCCCTAAACGCACACCAATTCCAACAAAGCTATTCTCAATCGCATTCAAGAATTGATCTCGCTGCTCTGAAGTAAAGTAAGTCGTAAACGGATCATCTAACAACGCGAGCATTTCCTCGACAGTTTTACCCTCTAACTTATCTTCCGTAATACCACTAACATGATAATTCCCTAATAAATATCTAATTTCATTCGTTTCGTTCTCAGTAGCAGCTTGAACCGTCGCAGGGAATACAATTGCTGCCGCAAACATAAGCACTAAGAATAATTTCATTAAACGTGCTGCTTTATTCAACATGTTAACCGACCACCTTCTCCTGATTAAATTTATAGCTTCTGCTTCAAATCGTAAATCAAGTTAAGCGCTTGGAGTGGGGTCATGTTGATGAGATCTGCAGCTTTTAACTGTTCGAGCACTTTATGCTGTTTACTATTTATGATTTCATTTGCACCACTTTGCTGCTTCGCCTTCTGCTCCTCACCCGTATCGAACAAGCTGAGTTGAACGATTGGAGGGGACATAGCCTCTTCTAATTTAGATCCATTTTCTATTGGCTTCGCTGCTGAAGTTTCTGCTACTACAGGTTCTATAGCATCCTTAACTGGCGCGACTTCAGCCCCTTCAGCAACAGCTGCCGCCTCAAGCAGTCCAGCACGCGTCTCAAATGCATGCAGCAGATCATAAGATCTGCCAATAATCGACTGCGGCAGCCCGGCAAGCTCCGCACAATAAATACCATAGCTTGTACTAGCCGCTCCACGAATCAATTTGCGCAGGAACGTAACACCTGCATCACTTTCCTTAACAGCCATGCAATAATTGTTTAAGTATGCTAGAGATTGCTCCAAATGTGCTAGTTCATGAAAATGTGTCGATACGAGCGTCTTACACCCTACATGATTATGCAGATGCTCGATGACAGCTTGAGCGATTGCCATTCCTTCGCCAGTTGATGTTCCGCGTCCCAGCTCATCAATGATGACGAGTGAACGTGAGGTAGCTTTGGCAGTCATCGTCTGAATATCCATCATTTCAACCATGAATGTGCTCTGTCCGCCGATCAGATCATCCGCAGCGCCAATTCGAGTGAAAATCCGATCGACAAGCGGAATCACCGCTTTATTCGCTGGCACGAAGCAGCCAATTTGTCCCATAATCGTCAGAATCGCCACTTGACGCATATAGGTACTTTTACCTGCCATATTCGGACCCGTAATAAGCAGCATACGTCCGACATCCCGGGTCATTTCCGTATCGTTCGCGATGAAAGCTTTGCGTTCGATCACCGCTTCAACAACCGGATGTCTGCCATGCTCAATCTTCATATCGTACTGATCGGTAATATCAGGACGAACATAATGATTAGCCGCACTGGTGTGCGCGAAGCCTTGCAGAATATCGACTGCTGCAATTCGCTCTGCCAGACCTTGCAGTCTGGACACATGCTCGCAAATTTGATTGCGCAGCTTGCTGAACAACTCGAATTCGAGGTCGAACATTTTATCTTCTGCCTCAAGAATGAGCGTTTCCTGTTCTTTAAGCTCAGGTGTTATGAAACGTTCAGCATTCGCCAATGTTTGTTTGCGTTCATAACGTCCTTCAGGCAGAGATCCTATATTGGACTTGGTAACCTCGAGGTAATAGCCAAATACTTTATTAAAGCCAACCTTCAATGACTTAATGCCCGTGACTTCGCGTTCCTTGCGTTCGAGTTCGGCAATCCATTTTTTTCCATTCATACTTGCTTCCTTCAGCTTGTCCAGGTAATCGTCAAGCCCAACCCGAATCATCCCCCCATCTCGTACAGACACAGGCGGTTCATCGACAATTGCTTGTTCAATCCAATTCTTAATATCTTGGCAATCATCCATTTGAGATGCTAACTTCTGCAGCGTTGCAGATCCCGAATTCATACATGCTTCTTTAAGCAGTGGCACTTGGGATAAAGATAGCTTGAGCGCGACCATATCGCGTGCATTCGCATTCCCATACGATAAGCGAGCTACCAGACGTTCCAAATCATAGACTTCTTTAAGCGCTATCCGCACTTCATCTCTGGCAATGAGATTGCCATACAGCCGTTCAACAGCTTCCAGTCGCTCATCAATTCGCTCCTTGCTAAGAAGCGGTTTATCAATCCAACGACGAAGCAGCCGAGCTCCCATCGCTGTAACCGTACCATCGATTAACCACAGCAAAGAGCCTTTCTTGGAGCGCTCACGAACCGTCTCAGTCAATTCAAGATTCCTTCTTGTAAAAGGATCCATCGTCATGTACTGTGCTTGCTCATAGAGATGAATATGCTTAAAGTGAGACAGTGACCGCTTCTGTGTCTCTTGCAAATACATAAGCAAGGTCATAACGCTTTCTTTGGTTGCTCCTCTTAAAGAAGAAACCTGTTCTAGAGGAAAATTATCCAAAAGCTGTGCCTGCTCGTCCACATTCTTGTGTTCTCTTGTTGTATAGACGATCGGTTTGCCCACAATTGGCAATCGTTCTTTAATTATTGCTAACAATTCACTTGATCCGATGATTTCAGAAGGCGCATATACATTAATCTCATCAAGCATCGGTTCAATACCTGCTACAATGAGCGTCACATGCAGCTCGCCTGTTGAAATATCACATGCGGTCAGACCATATCCATCGACCGATTGTGTAATCGAGAGCATATAGTTATTCGTTGCTTCACCTAAAGCCTTGCTTTCCATCACGGTACCAGGGGTAACGATGCGAATGATCTCACGACGCACGATTCCCTTGGCAGCGGCTGGATCCTCCACCTGCTCGCAGATCGCCACTTTATAACCTTTTTCCACTAGTCTCGTCAAAAAGCCCTCGGCTGCATGATACGGGACTCCGCACATCGGAATCCGTTCCTCTGTTCCACCCTCACGACCGGTTAAAGTGATCTCAAGCTCACGAGATGCTTCTAAGGCATCGTCAAAAAACATTTCATAAAAATCGCCTAATCTAAAAAATAAAAGCGCATCAGGCACTTGTGCTTTGATGGCGAGATATTGCTGTATCATCGGCGTATATTGTGCCATAACTTCCTCCTAAAAGTTTTGGTTTCACGATAGCTGTAGTTCAAAGTGCAAAACTACATCGGAAGCATAAGCTTAAAAGTTTTGGTTTCACGATAGACGTAGTTCTAAGTGCAAAACTACATCGGAAGCATAATCTTATGTACTTCGTGATCATCTTGTATAATTATCACGTCCATCACGAAGCAATCTTCTTCGCTCATTATAGCATGATTTAGGAGTGCTGTGGGACGGCAGGTGGCATTGAAATTTGCCATAAGTGACGAAAATCTTCCTTTTCATCCCATGTTCGCATTTGGAAAACAAGATTTTTTAGCCGTCCCAATTCCGCTGCATACAGCCCATATGTAGGCAACCTCTCAAGGTCTTGCCAGAGTACGCTTACGATTGGCAGCAGCTGCTGCTTCTGTCCGCGATAATACATCGCGGTGACCTCTGGATCGCTGAGCGGTCTGCGCGTCAATTGCGCGTAATTCTCAGCGATCAGCTTGGCGAGCGCAAATGTGCCCTGCGCAATTGCGGGTGCCGCGAGCCAAGAAGGCAGCGTGCGATATTCGAAGCCGCCGTGAGGCTGGCGGCGATAATCGCCAAGCGTGCCATAGCGCGGTCTGCGACGAAGCGACTCCTCGCTCTCGACAAGGAGGAGCGGCAGCGCCAGGTAGTTATCGAGCGCGCGCAGCAGCGGCGTATGCAGCAGCGTACGCGAGATGTGGATGTGCCCGCCTAAGGCGAAGCCTGGTACGGGCATGCCTCCTGCGACCCAATGAAGATCCGGAGAGCTGAACCTCTGTGCAGCTGTTTGTAATGCCTGCTGCACATGATCCGCTAACTCAGCTGGTGACTCACTTGGCTGTGGCCTGAGCTCGGCAAGCGGATGCAGCGTCTCATCGCCCCTATTGACTGTTCCATCGCAGCCAACCTCACCTTGCCGCTCCACATAACGTGAAGCGGCGACAACCTTGCCTTGCTTGCTCAAGAGCAGAAACTCAGGATCAGCACCAAGCATAATAGGCTGAGGATTGCGAGTTTGTTCATACAAAGCTTGGTCATATTTCATAATCGCATCGGCAAACAATTCAGCCAGCTTATCGTCCAACATTGGCTCAGGGTCAACATCTAAGATTAAGGTATGACCGCTTGAGGGCACACCTACGGTCACAACTCCATAATCAAGTCCTAGCGCATATACCGCTTTGACAGCTTCTCGAACCGCGCGCTTCACACGAAAAGCCTGATGATTCAGTCCGATATCCTCATAAGATGCAGGCCCTTTTATTCTT
Organism: Paenibacillus albiflavus; assembly: GCF_004344915.1. Taxonomy (GTDB): domain Bacteria; phylum Bacillota; class Bacilli; order Paenibacillales; family NBRC-103111; genus Paenibacillus_AM; species Paenibacillus_AM albiflavus. Next base: position 403,537 of record NZ_SKFG01000001.1, read on the forward strand.
CCGCGAAGCATCAGTAACCCTGATTCCTTCTTGCGAAACACCGTTAAGGCATCAAGCTGAAACACAGGAATGATATAAGAGTACGGATATAGCTCCTTATGATATTTCGTCAAATTGCCATGAGAAGACAAGGTTTTGATTCCATAGGTATGCAGAAGCGCATTGCGTCTATCTATGTTTGCGCATCTTAGAACCGCTTGAACGGGCTGCAGCATTTGTGTCCTTTGCTCGTCATTTCGAAACCTGCCCCAGCCGATAATCGTATGTCCTCTAAAGTGGGATGGTACTCTCTCACCTTGAGGAATTGTCAATACTTCCAACAGCTTCTGCACTTCTTGCTCGCCAGAATGCAATAAGAACGTGTCCATTATGAACTCTCCTCGGGTACGCATAAGAGCCGCCCATGCCCAATATTATATTTCAACAAAAAAGAGGGCAAACGCCCTCTTCAAAATCTCAATCTGTGGCATATGCTGAAATATACCTAATTAAATTCATCCTCGATTAAATCAGGATCGAGATCTTCGTAGTCTCCCATAGCCGTATGATCGTCAAAATCGATTGTCTTATCCTCGAGATCATCGTAGTAGTTAGCCTTAACAACGACGCACACTTTCGTTTCCGCGATCATTTCCACTTGGAATTCCCGTTCCACGCGGATTACGACTCTGCCGCCAGAAGAGACGTTCGCCTCTACGCAATTTGGTTCTTGAGTGGCCAGCGAAGACACCTCTGCCGTCGAAGCTCTGTGCCTTCGATCCAAATAAGAAAGTGGGACTACGTCTACATATGAAATTGTTTCTTTAGCTACATCTGTCTTGGTATTCCGATCGTAGGAATACCAAATATTGATGTCGTAAGTACCAACTACTTCTACGCTGTCGCCGCCAGACTTGACTGCTTCATATTGATTATTAATGATCCAAGCACCCAAGATGCTGGTCGGAGCGTGAGTAGGTGTCACGGTATGGCTGACATGAGAGAATTTACGGCCTTTTCCACATATAGCCTTCGTAATAATCTCTCTGTACTGCAAATCTTTATCTAATGACATCCTTTTAACCTCCTCCATACAATCATTCATTAAAAGTGTATGCAGGACATTCGTCTAGGGTGACAAAAACTTTTGATTTAATTAAAAGATTTAAGAGATATTCCTAATTTCCTAGAAGGAACGGCTGCTCTTATGATGCTCTTGTTCTTTCTTGGCAATATTCAAATACGCTTTAAGCTCACGAATCAACTGGAACAGCGATGATCTCACTTCAAATTCATTACGCGACTCCGGCATTGGCAAACTTCTAAAATGATTCTCCAATAATGTCAAATCATTCTCAGCTCTGCCCACGTAGTAGTCATGCTTCACATCATCCGCAACTTCCTCAAAAATAGTGGCAAGAGAATGCCCCTGCGGCATGGATTGATAGACTGTCGCTAGCAAGCTTGACATTCGCTCAACCATTGCGAGCTGCTCCGACCGCATAAAGAAATAAATATGCCAATCGGATATTGGATCTGAGAATAAGACGTTATCCTGCCTTTTCTTCGCAAGGGCAATGCCCTTGTCAATCTCCGCTTCTGCATCTAGAATCTCGGCCCCATTCCATACCGTATTCGTATCTCGTAAATGCAAGGCAAATTTGGAAAAGATGATCGAGAACAGCCGGTCGATTTGCTCCTTCTGTTTCTTCAATTGTGAGTCCATCTGCGGCATATACACAATATTGATGAGCGTCGAAATCCCTAGGCCGATCAAGAGCAGCAGCAGCTCATTTACAAGAACACCGACCGAGATCTCCTTGGCAAAATAAAGATGATAAAACACAACCGATCCTGTAATGATGCCGTCTCCAAACTTGAGTCGATGAATAACAGGGAAAGCAACTAGTACATACAGTGCTAGAACATAGTAATGAAATCCTAAAGTCATATATAAGATGACACCGAACACTAAGCTTACTAATGAAGCGCATATCCGTGCCATAACATTACGGATCCCTTGCTTTTTCGTTACCTGTATGCCTAGAATGGCTAGCAGACCTGCACTTTCAGGAGAATGAAGACCACATAACTTAGCGATAGAAATCGATATAAAGACTGCAATTGCTGTTTTCAAAACTCGAATTCCGATTATTCCAACAAACTTCACAACTATCACCATTCTTATCAATTCTTTGGTAGATAGCATACAGAAATTTGTCGAAATAAGCAAAGAAGTTTTTCACTTTTCATTCTTTTATCTTGTTTTGATCACTTTTTGCTCAATATAAGCAACAATCTGATACATGATCGTTGCTACAAGAGCAATGATGATTAATGCCCCCAATACAAGTGTAAAATTAAATACCTGGAACCCGTAGATGATCAAATATCCGAGTCCCATTTTGGATACAAGAAATTCTCCAACAATGACCCCAACCCAAGCCAGACCAACATTTACTTTAAGCGATGATACGATGGCAGGTATTGATGCAGGAAAAATAACCTTACGAAAAATTTGCTGTTTATTTCCCCCGAATACACGGATCACTTTGATCAAATTTGCATCTACTTCTTTGAACGCACCGTAGACCACTAATGTTGTGATAATCACTGTAATCGACAAGGTCGTCGCAACGATTGCCATAATCCCAGCCCCAAGTCCGACGATGAAGAGTGGACCAAGCGCAACCTTCGGCAGTGCATTAAGCACGACGATGTAAGGATCTACTACCTTGGATAAGAATGGTGACCACCAGATGAGCATCGCGAACACTGTACCGATTACGGTTCCAAGTACGAATCCAATAATCGTCTCATACACAGTCATTCCAATATGTGGGAAAATCGAACCATCCATTATTTTGCTCCACAGGAGAACAGCGATTTTGCTTGGATACGAGAAGAGCAGGACATCAATCCACTTCAAACGACCCGCTGCTTCCCAAAGGCCAATCATCAACAATAGGATAAGGAACCGAACGAAAATGACTTTCCTGCGTTCTGCTCTTAGTCCTGCCATGAACACTTGATGCAAATGCTTCGATTGATCTAGGTTAGACTCCTCCATGTCCTGATGCCACTCCTTTCTGCTTCTCCATCGCTTCAAACTGTTCCCATACGCTCTTGAAGAGCGGGGTAAAAGCAGGATGTTCCCTAGCCTCAAGTGGCAGCAAATTACGAAGCTCTTCCGGCGTTTCTACTTCACAGCGTACAGTTCCTGGATTCGGTTCGAGTATTACGATCCGATCACTCATTGCGATAGCTTCTGCAATATCATGTGTAACTAATAGAGCCGTTTTGTGATGGGTGAGGAGCGTCTCGACCATCAGGTCTTCAAGTTGGAGCTTCGTCTGATAATCAAGTGCAGAGAATGGTTCATCGAGCAGCAGCAAATCTGGCTCAGTAGCCATTGTACGAACTAGCGCTACCCGTTGTCTCATTCCACCTGATAATTGACTCGGCATAAAATCTTTAAATTTCAGCAGACCCATTTCATTCAATAAATGTTCGACATAATTTTTGCTTGCCTGATTCAATTGTCCCGAAATTTCCAGCCCTACTAGCGCATTCTCCCAAATCGTTCGCCACGGAAACAAATAATCTTGCTGCAGCATGTAGCCAACCTTTACTGATGGACCTGTTACCAAGCTCCCATTCACTTTGACCTTGCCAACGGTTGGATGAATGAGTCCTGCAATGAGAGACAGTAAAGTCGTTTTACCGCAACCGCTAGGACCGATCAGAGAGACGAATTCACCTGAACGCACCGTGAGATTAATCTCTTTAACAGCTAACGAAGCTCTTTGCTCTGTAACATAAATATGTGTTAAATCACAAATCTCTACAACCACATCCAGTGTGATCATCTCCCTTTCTTTTAATCTTTGTTATTTGCCACTCTTAGCTTTCTCTGCGTAGCTATTATTCACAATCTTGCCCCACTCCACTTTGCTCTTCAGCTCACCCGCCGAATCCATAACACTTAGCAGATTGTTCCATTCCGCTTCATCTATAATTCCGTCCATAGCATAGGTGCCTTGTTCTTTATAGCGCTTAACAACAGATTCTATAATGGCTTGATCTGTATTGGGGAAGAAGCTTGCAATGCTCTTCGCAATATCTTGCACGCTGTTCGTATCCACCCAATTCTGTGCGCGTTGAATCGCGTTAGAGAACTTTTGAACGATGCTATTATTTTTGTTCATAAAGCTTTGCTTGGTCATGAATACGGTATATGGCAATAAACCACTTTCCTTACCGAACGAGGCGATAACATGGCCTTTGCCCTCTTTTTCCATAATCGATGCTTGAGGCTCGAACAACTGCACATAATCACCCGTACCTGACGAGAAGGCTGAAGCAATGTTCGCAAAATCAATATTCTGGATCATCGTTAAATCTTTCTGTGGATCTATTCCGTTCTTCTTAAGCGCGAACTCTCCTGCCATCTGAGGCATACCGCCTTTACGTTGACCAAGGAAATTCGAGCCTTTCAGCATTTTCCAATCAAAAGAATCCACAGGCTTGCGGGATACAAGAAAAGTGCCATCTGTCTGTGTTAGCTGATGAAAGTTAATAACAGGATCATCCGAGCCTTGCTGCGAGACATATATAGAAGTTTCAGCTCCTACAAGCGCAACATCGATGGAATTAGATAGAAGTGCTGTCATCGTCTTATCGCCACCAGGAATCGTCTGGAGCTCGACTTCCAGCCCCTCATCCTTAAAGAACCCTTGATTCAAGGCTACGTATTCTGGAGCATAGAAAATAGATCTTGTCACCTCACCCAATCGAATCTTACTTAATTCCTTGCTTGAGCTGCATGCTGATAGCACAATGGATGTGAATAAAACTAACGAGCTCAGCAACGCGATACCTTTACGCCTCACACTTGTAAACCCCCTTCATAATAGGAACGATACTGTATCCTATGCAGATGCCTAGATGTGGGTTAATAAGAAGACGTTTGAACAACAAAAAACAGCCTCCTATTCATCAAAGAATAAGGGGCTGTTATCTATTTGTAGCGTTTTATACAGTTTGCAAATCATATAAACGAGTGTACTTCTCTGTTAAATATCTGACTAGATATTCAGGGTTTAACTCTTCACCCGTCATTTGCTGAATAATATCATTCGGTGTTAATTGCTTGCCGTATTGATACACATGCTTCGTCAAAAGCTCCTTGATTGGAGCAAGATTACCTGCTTCAATCAGTTCGTAGAAATTAGGCAGCTCTTTCAAAATACATGCATAAAGCATTTGGGCAGCATACATATTGCCTAATGCGTAGGATGGGAAGTATCCAAACATCCCGCCTGACCAGTGTACGTCTTGCAAGATGCCTTCACTGTAATTGTCAGCTACAACACCTAGATATTCTTTGTACTTCGTATTCCAAGCGTCAGGCAGATCAGCAACCTCAATTTGACCATTGTATAGAGCTTTCTCTAACTCATAACGGATCATAATATGAAGATTGTACGTTAACTCATCGGACTCCGTACGGATAAGTGATGGTTCCGAATGGTTGATCGCACGATAGAACGAATCGACATCTACATTTCCTAATTGCTCAGGGAATGTTTCTTGTAGCTTAGGATAGTATTGCTTCCAGAACTGTTCTGAGCGTCCAACCACATTTTCCCAGAAGCGAGATTGCGATTCATGGATACCCATCGAAGTACCTGTGCATAGATTCGTTCCCACTAGTGTGTCTGAAATATTCTGCTCATACATCGCATGACCACATTCATGAATAGTGCTGAACAACGCGCTTGCAACATCATCTGGCAGGAATCTAGTCGTAATCCGAACATCCCCCGGGTTAAGTCCAGTAGCGAACGGATGAACCGTTTCATCCAATCGGCCAGCTTCAAAATTAAAGCCAAGCTCATTCAGAATAAACATCGAGAATGCACGCTGCTGCTCTTTGCCGAATGGCTGATCAAGGAAGCCCCGTTCAGGCTGATTCGGAGATTGGCTTACGGCTGCAAGCAGTGGAACTACTTTCTCGCGAAGCGCACCGAAGACTTCATCTAACTTCGCTACTGTCATGCCAGGTTCATACATATCTAGTAATGTATCATATGGATTTCTTTCATAGCCCCATAGCTCGATGAATTCTTTGTTCGTTGCTACGATCTTTTCTAAATATGGCGCAAAGCCTGCCCAATCGTTCTTCCCCTTCGCATCTTCCCATGCTGCTTCAGCTTGAGAAGTTAACACGACATAGGCTTGATATTTGTCAGCTGGAATTTTTTTGGAAAAATCATAGTCACGCTTGCATTCCTGGACCATACGACGCTCAACAGCATCTAATTTCTCCATAACTTCAGGTTGTGTAAGATAATTCAAATAATTGCTCATTTGCTCTGATACTGACATGCGGAACGATTCAGCGGATAGTTCACCAACAGCTTCTGCTCTTGATTCAAGTCCTTTACGAGGTGCACCTGTGCGCATGTCCCAATAAATTAATCCGATTGCTTCGTGGTAAGCTTTGAGCTTGCGTATGTATTGTTTAAATGACTGTAATTGCTCATCATGCTCTTGTAAACTCATTTTGACCCCTCCTGAATAGCACAAAATAATTGCTACAAAATAATAATTACACTATTATCATACTTTTTGTAACTTGCATTATCAAATAATTTGTCTATTATATTAAATAAAACTTTTTTTGTTTTAATGTTAAACTAATTCGAGTAATTCTAAGGAGGTAAATCTTAATGTCACGACTTTCAACCATTTTAGATTTTAACCAATCTTTTGTAGAAAATAAGGAATACGAGCAGTTCAAAACAGATAAATTTCCAAATAAGAAAATTTGTATCCTTACTTGCATGGACACACGACTTGTAGAATTATTGCCTAAAGCAATGAATTTCCGTAATGGCGATGCTATTATTGTCAAAAGTGCGGGGGCAGTCGTATCCCAGCCATTCGGTGCAGTTATGCGTTCGATCATCGTTGCGATCTATGAAATGAACGTTGAAGAAGTATATGTCATCGGTCACAATGATTGTGGCATGACTGCGCTTAATTCCTCGAGAGTGCTTGACAAAATTAAGGCGAATGGTATTTCGGACGAAGTACTACAGACAATTAACAATTCAGGAATCAAGCTTAATAAATGGTTAACCGGGTTTGAACAAATCGAAGACGGCGTTATCAAAAGCGTTCGCAAAATTCGCAACCACCCTCTTGTGCCTGCCCATATTCCAATTCATGGCATGGTCATTAATTCTGAAACAGGTAAACTCAATCTTCTCTGCGAAGATTGTCACAATGATTAAAAAAAATCAATTAATCTTGAAACCTTACCGAAGAAAGACCGTATTACCTCTATAGGCACACGTGTCTAACTATACATTCCTCGGAGGGATTTTTAAGCAATGTGGAAAAAACTATCTATTTTACTTGTAGCAATTACTGTACTATTCGCTGCAACTGCACCATCTTTTGTGGAAGCCAAAGGCTTTAAAGCACCCAAAAGAAGCTTTAACAGCAACACAACCAAGTCTAACGTAAACAATAATTCCACTACATCCAATACTTCTAAGAATCCCGCATCTACATCTACGACCAAACCTGGATCCTTTGGAGGCGGAAGCTTCATGAAGGGTATGATGATTGGCGGACTTGCTGGTATGTTATTCGGCGGCATGTTCGGTGGAATGGGCTTTATGGGTGAAATACTTGGACTTATGATCAACCTGCTTGCAATCTTTGCACTGATCATGCTGGTCGTTAAAATTGTCGATATCTTCAAAAGACGACCAAAGCCAGATGATAAGAGGTACTAATCATGCGTCTTAGTGGGCAAGAAATTGTTAATGCGTTATGCATCAACATTGCAGCACGCAAAATGATTCAACCCGATCAGGTTGACGTCGAGCTCATGTGGGACGATGATTACGGATTCTCAGCAGAAGTATTCGTTGGTGAACGCAATCAAATCCTAATTGAAGCCAGTATTCATGAAGCAATTGAACAATATGTATATAAAGAATACAATATTCGCATCTTTAGAGATCAGATTCAGCTCGTTCTTACAGATGAGGATATCGAAGCAGATATAAATGTTGATTGATCAACGACTATAAAGAATACGTAAGCAAGAATACTTAAAAAAGACGACTTTCAGTTTGGAAATCAAATTGAAAGTCGTTTTTCTTTGAAGTTTTTAAAGTATATGAGATTGAATCCAGACTCACTACCAACTTGTAAATATTAAACTAGGTATCAATTGTATGTTATTGAAAATAACTTTCCATATTGTTTTTCAAAATCAGCTAGATTAAATAGTTCACTTAAATAATATACACCATTTCTATTTAATCCATTCGTTACTTGGAATGCCGTATAAGCTATTATTTTCCCTGTCAGTCTTGGGTTGTTTCGTCCAATGATACTTCCACTACGGTGCATCATAATATTATTGCTAATGCCTGAAACATCCACTTGTATTGCATAGGTATCAGAAAGAAATAGCTTTGTTATATTTAATAAAAATTGAGTAACAGAAAATATCATACTGTGAATCATAGGATATTTTAACAAACGAAAGAATCTGAATTTTTTAAAAAAATGTACTAACCATGTAAAAGTTTTTGAGTTATAGCAAAGATAAGTAGAAACATTATTATGTAATAAAGTTTTTGTTATTATTTGCTGATCGGCAAGATTAAAAGAAAAAGTTGAACGTTTCTTTATTGCAGAGGGAAAAAAAGTGATTCTTCTGTTCATGAAAGGCACTATTCTACTATTCTTGTTGTTTTGATTCCAATAAAAGTCATGTTCCAAATTGTTCAATAGCCATTTAATTCCATCAGAGCCGTGTTCTTCTCCTAGTCCTAACATTAATGAAATATCAGTTTGTGTTGGTATTTCTATTTGTTTACAAATCTCCTTAGCAAGTAAAGTGGATAATCCAGGAGTAATACCCACACCCAAGATACAAATAGTATTTCGTCTTTGATATTCTGAATTTAGTCTAAACAAATCACCTAATATTTGATTAGATGGTGATATATCAATATAATGGATTTTCTTTTTCATACAATATTCAGCAAAAGAAATATCTCGAGGACTCAGACACATTATTACCAAACCTATATTATCGAGTTTACCTTGATAAGATGTTATTTCATATATATCTAATGGAAGAAATGAAATAGAATAACGATTATCGTTTATAAATTGTAATGCTTTTTTTTCACTTCGTCCTCCAATAACCAAATTTGTAGAAGTTAGTAAATTTAGCTCTTCAACAACATATTTTCCAACATCACCATACCCGCCAATTATCAATATATCTTTTCTCATACGATCTCCCTGTAGGGAATTAGCATTGATTCCAAAATTATTGAGAAAGAGTTTTTAGATATAACATAATTATTTTCAAAAGTAGAATTGTGAATTACAATGCCATCTATTGTACTAACTAAGAGCCTAGAAAGTTCTTCTTCTGGAATAATGGTAGAAAACTCCTGATTATTTTTTCCCTCAAGTAAAATATTTGAAAGAATTTCTACATATTCACGATATCCTTTTTGAATCTCTACTTTTATGAAATTTTCTTCTGAATAATACTCTATTAACATTTTAATAGGGAGCATGCACGATTTTTTGTTTTCTTCAATAGAATCGAGTAATTTGTACAATTTTTCCTTAGCTGTTATTTTGCTGTCGGCTATGTTTCGAATAAAAGATAATTGTGAAATTCTAATGTGATTAGCAATATTTTCGACTAAATCTTCTTTTGTTGGGAAGTACCAATATAAAGCAGCTTTAGTTATTCCTAACTTGATTGCAACAGAAGAGAGCTTGAATGCTGAAAATCCTTTATCTAATATAAGTGAAATTGAGGCATCAATAATCTCATTTTTCACTGCGTTTACTTTTTTAGGGTCTACTGTTCTAGCCATAATATTACCCTCCTCTATAATTAACTAACCGTTTAGTTAATTATAGAATATGACTACATTAATGTCAAGATTAACAAAGGTCAGCCCCTATCCTAAGACAGGGACTTCGTGCTTCAGTGTTTTACAAATCCTATTTCAGGATAACGAGTGGCTATTTCGTCCAACGCAGCAGAGTCATAACCTTTAACATACTTATCGAAAAACGATAGGCTGACATCATTAATGATACGGTGAATAGAACGAATATTGGCATCCTTTGCTTGTAATAGGGGAGAATACAACGCGAAATCGGTAAAACTCATATGATCCGTGTGCGGAATCGTCAGTGAGTAACTACCAGCCTTCAATGCAAGCTGTCTGCGCTGAAGTAATTCGCTCCATAATCCTTCGCTGCTATCGGTCCCCACGTCAGATTGATTCTTAGTAGCTTCCATATAATAGTCTTCAGTATCCTGAGCATTCATTAATATAAACGGTTTGCTAATGCCTGTATCAGGAGCAAGCCTACCGAACAGCCCACCATCCATATCGATACCTGCTTTCACCCGGTCATCCAGCAATAACATCTGCATCGCTGTAGCCCCGCCATATGAATGTCCAAACATACCAACTCTCTTCATATCTATAGCACCACGAAAACGTCCGTCTGGAACACCATCATTCAACTGCTCCATCTTGTCCAGCACAAATTTCACATCGCCAGTCCAAACTGGCATATGTGCATCCAAAACAGGAAGACCATCATCTAACTGAGACCGAGAAAATGCACTCCGACCATCTGGGAACACCGTCACTGCTGCATTGTACGTATGATCAATCGCTGCAACAATATAACCGTGACTTGCCAATTCCTCCAATTGAAACGTATTTCCATTACGAAATTGATCCATACCGTGCGAGAATATTAGGAGTGGCCATGTTTTTTCCTCCCCTGACAGTAATGCCTCCTGATGTGAATGAGTCTTCACTTGTCCGAAATGCTCTATAGTAAATGCCGGGATAGAGATCATAGAAGCTAGACCTCTAGCTAATTCTTTGGGTGATGTGGTGTAAGGGGCCATAGGTTCATTACTTCCAGAAGCAGGATACCAGAGCTGCACCATCAACTCCCTACGATCCTTAGGATCATCTGAATATTCTTCCCTCCGTTCAGAATCTATGAAATGAAATGTCGTTGTTCCTACTTCATAAGGACCAGTCGGTTTGTCAAAAGAAAAAATAGGCAAAAGAAAGGGTAGTGCAACTGCCACGATCAAGTATACAACGCTCAAACATCCCTTGAATATCCGTTTCACCATAGAAGCCGAAACTGTATATTTATTGGGATATATAAAAACTTGCAACGACAACACCAACAACACCAAATATGCCGGAATCATTTGCCAGCGGTATCCCTCCAGCAATATTTGTAGCGCTGTAACTACAACAGAAGCTCCTAGTAAAATAACATTTCCAATTGATAAGCCTCTACTAAAAAACAATAATCGACCTAAAAATAAAAAATTAACTACAATTACGATTATCTCCATCATCCTCATGATCTTTCTCTCCATTCATTTTTATCGACCGACAGACGGTCTAGTTAAATTCTACCATTATTCTTCTTTTAAAATCAAATTACCCTCTTTCATAAGCTGACATGAGATGCTGTTCCAATCAACAACTAAGAACCCGATCAGAGCATTAAGCTCCAATCGGGTTCCTATCGTTACTATCCCATGATCCTTCACGGCTTAATAAGCGCGCAAAACATGCATCAAATATTCATTCCGGTTTAAAGGATTGTAATCGCTTCGCGCCCTCGTCGGCACGGTGCCATTGAGTCGGATGAATCCAGCCGGCTCTACTATCATATAGCCTTCACCTTGGGAGAGGGAATGCAAGTTCTTTTTGAAGTTCTCCGTTACGGCTACGGGAATCATGCCCGTAATAGATGACATGCCGTTCTGCACAGTCGTTTCATGTACCACCGCCTGAATGGCAGATAATTTGTATACCGCTTTGCTCATCATCGCTTCGGGTACCGTCAGTTCGAATCTGTGAATCGGCTCATACACTTCAGTACCCGCCTGCATCAGTGCATCCATTAACACAAGAGGAACCAGCTTTCTGAAATCACCTGCTGTTGATACGGGACTGGAATATCCGGAATGGGTCAATGTCACGACGATATCGGAGACCTCCCAACCGTACAAACCTTGCTGCAACGTATTGCGGACCGTATCTTCAATGGCTTTATGGAAGGGAAGCGGTAATGAACCCAATTCAACTTCCATATGATAAATGACCCCACTTCCAGGTGAACCCGGTTCGATTCGAAACCCTATTGTCGCATAAAAAGGATTGTCTCCCTCCATGATGATCTCGAATGATTGCCCCATTCCAGCGGGCTTTTCCAGACAGATAATTCGGGTCTCCAAAAACCGGACTTCCACCCCTTTAGTTTCCTTCAAGGCGGCTTCAATCACTTCTTTTTGCACTTCCCCGAAAATACGGATATACAAATCTTGATGAAAATCATCTTTAAGCACCTGAATTAACGGATCTTCCTCTGACATGCTGATAAGCGCCTGATACAACAAATGAGCTTTGTTTGGATCTACCGCTTCAATCCGTGTCTCCATCTGGGGAACGGCGAAGCTAAAATGCTTGATGAAACTTGACTGTTCGCCAACGACATCGCCGATCCGGACGTCCCCCAGTCCCCATACTTTAGCCAAATCCCCAGAAACAATCTTGGCAGCAGGAACGGAACACCCGTTCATCAAGGCATGGAGCTTTTTAATTTTGCAAATATCCGATTCGGATTCGTGATCCTTATTTTTCCGCTCGATTCTCACTTGTTCCCTCAAGCCTAGACTACCTGAGAATAGTCTGACATATGCAATTTTCTCACCTGATGCTTCCTTTTCGAGCTTAAACACGACCCCCGATAGCGGCTCCCCTTCTCGCTGATCATTCACCGGAAACCAATGAGCCACACCTGTCAGCAAATTGGCAACACCTACGCCCGTCATGGCAGAACCGAAATAGACAGGATACACATTCCCTTGTCTTACTTGATACCTGAATGCCGCTTCCATTTGTTCACCCATTAGCGTCTCGCCGTTAATATAAGATGTCAGCAATTGCTCATCATACGCTGCCACAAGTTCGATGGATTGGTCCAGAAAAGCGGGATGCGTATCCCAATCAAAATAGTTTACAACGGCAGACGCTTGCTTCATGCCTGCATGTTCCACTCCACACAAAGAGATCACGTCCGGTGTTAATTTTTCACGAATGATATCAACCATCAGATCACCGTGAGCACCCATGCGGTCAATTTTGTTCACAAACAAGATCGTGGGAATCCTCATTTTCTTCAAGACGGAAAACAATATTTTGGTCTGCGCCTGAACACCTTCTACAGCCGAGACAACCAAAATAACGCCATCCAATACACTAAGAGAACGCTCCACTTCAGCGATAAAATCAGCATGACCCGGCGTGTCGATCAAATTCACCTTCAAATCACCGATTTCAAAAGAAACAACTGATGCCTTGATCGTGATTCCTCTTTTCCGTTCCAACTCCATGGCATCCATTTGCGTATTTCCTTGGTCTACCCTTCCCAACTCGTCAATGACATTCGTATCAAACAAAATACGTTCAGCCAGACTTGTCTTTCCAGCGTCTACATGCGCCAGAATCCCTATATTCATAATTTTCATATAAAATTATCCTCTTTTCTACGTTCATTACATGCTCCTTTTGAATGTTGTTAAATTGCCGCATTCTAATCACTCCAATCTCATTTATTACCAACAGTATATATGGGTTTAATCCGTTAATTCAATAATAGTTGCGCATATCAATAGAAACCTTTAAGGGCGATAATACATTTATTTACGACTTTATGTCTGAAAGATCAGAATTTTGACGAAATTTAACGAATTTTATTGAATTAGCTATATTTATATGATATGTTTTACTCGTTTTAAAGTACAACAATTTTATCGCTAAACGATATTTAAGTGAAACTCAGAGGCACACTCACTCGAAAAAAACATTCTAAGGGGGCAATTAATGAATTCGCAACAAACGCAAGCAAAATCATGGTCTTACCTATTTTCTCTGAAATCGTACCGTACCAAAATGATCGTTATCTTTCTCGTCATTGCACTAATACCACAGGTTATAACAAACGTTTTCTTCAATATGTACATGAAGCAAGTGTTGACAGATGAAGTTCATTCTAAAGTAAAAGGGATCGTTGAAGCTAATGTCACAGCCATTGATTACGCCGTAGATCGCAACATAACGATGCTGAAAGATATTATCGCAAAGAATGAAGTAATTAAGAGTGGCAATGAACAAGAAATTAAACATTCGCTTATACAATTTTTACAAAGTAATAGAGAAGTTGAAGATTATGTATACGTAACTAAAGATGATTGGGCCATTTCTTCCGGCTCTGCTTCAGACCAAAAGATTGACGTATCCGACCGTGAATACATTAAACAAGCCAAGCAAACGAAAAAGACGGTAATCAGCGATTTAATGGTCAGCAAAGGTTCCGGCAATAATATTATCATTATTTTTGAACCCATATTGGATGATAAGCAGAATTATATGGGCGGACTTTTCATTTCGTTAAATACAGACAATCTATCCTCATTCACCAAAACAATCCAAATTGGTAAGAGTGGATTCGGATACTTGATGACTTCCAATGGAAATCTATTGACACATCCTGACGAGGATAAAATAGCCAAAAATATATCCGATGTATTTGACCCAGAAGAAATAGCTAAGTTTCAAGAAACGGTTCTGAAAGATGAGCAAGGCATGTTTGAATTTACTGGCCAAGATCATATCACAAGAGAAATCAGCTATAATCTGATTCCATCAACAGGCTGGCATTTGATCACAAGCATGGTCAACGATGAAGTGTATGGCTCATTAAAAACAATAGAAACAGCCTCGTTGTTGATCGGATTGATTACAACGATTGTAGTAGCCGCGATTGCACTCTATTTCTCTACAAAAACAACAAAACCAATCATAAACATATCGGATACAGTGAAAAAGCTTGCAACTGGTGATTTGACACCTCGGCTTGCCGTTAATCGCAAGGACGAACTTGGTCAGCTTGCTGATAACATGAATCAGATGCTTAATTCTTTCACCGAAATCATCGGAAAAGTTAATCTTGCTGCGGAACAACTAAGCGCCTCTTCCGAGGAGCTAACCGCTGCGGCTGTCGAATCGGTAAGTATTTCGAAGCATATTTCACAATCGAATCAAGAAGTAGTCACAGCTGGAGAAGGCCAACTGCAAGGAGCCAAACAGACATCTATTGCGATGGGAGAAATGGCGTCTGGTGTACAAAGGATTGCAGAATCCTCGGCGTTTGTAACGGAAGCAGCGCAAACCTCAATACATGAAGTTCAGCAAGGCCGTGTTGCGATCAACCAAGCAGTTGACCAGATGAAGTCAATCAATGAATCCGTCGCAAAATCCGCACAAGATCTGCAAGCACTTGAGTCTTATTCGCAAAAAATCGGTGAAATCGTTACTATCATTACAGGAATTACCAATCAGACTGGACTTCTATCACTCAACGCCTCGATCGAAGCAGCGCGTGCTGGCGATCAAGGTCGTGGATTTGCGGTTGTCGCAAACGAAGTGAAGAAGCTTGCTGAACAATCCTCTACATCCGCAGCGGATATTACGAAGTTAATTCAGGAAGTCCAGTCTTACACATCGCGAGCAGTTCAAGCGATGAGCAAAGGTGTTCAAGATGTTGAGAATGGTTCAGAGCTTATCAATAAAGCTGGTCAAATATTCAATCAAGTTACGATGACTTTCCAAGAAATTTCTGATCAAATCCAGGAAGTTTCGGCTGCATCAGAAGAGATGTCCGCTGGTACAGAAGAAGTAACAGCATCCATGAGCGAAATTGTCAATATGACACAAGCTACTCACGGTTATGCCCAAGACATCTCCGATGGTTCGCAGAAGCAGCTAATCTCCATGGAAGAAATCTCAGCTTCCGCAGAGGAATTAAGCCATATGGCATTAAAACTGCAAGAGTCACTTGCCAAATTTAAGACACTTTAAACCCGAGCATACTATCATCCATATCTCAAAACAAAGAATCCTATTCGATTGAATAGGATTCTTTGTTAATAAGCGGCTGCTCGATTTATTTCACCGCGCCTGCGGTGAGCCCATCCATAAACTGCTTGGATGCAAAAAAGAAAATAATGATCATCGGCAGAGCCGATAAGGTCAAGCCAGCGAACAGAACACTCCAATCCGTCGTGAATTCGCTGAACAACTGCAGCATACCAATCGGGATTGTTTTCTTTGCCGTGTCATGGATAAAGATAAGTGGGAAAAAGAAGTCATTCCATGCACCAATAAAATTGACAATTGCCACTGTACTAATCGCTGGCTTCATTAGGGGAACGATTACCCTGACGAGGAGCATCGAATTTGAAGCCCCATCAATTCGCGCAGCTTCTTCAAGCTCTTTGGGCAACGTTCGGAAGAAACCCGTTAGGAGAAGCACAGCGAATGGTAAACCTGACGCAACAGTGACGAAGATAACCGACCCTAGAT
Source organism: Paenibacillus albiflavus (assembly GCF_004344915.1). Lineage (GTDB taxonomy): Bacteria > Bacillota > Bacilli > Paenibacillales > NBRC-103111 > Paenibacillus_AM > Paenibacillus_AM albiflavus. The sequence goes on from NZ_SKFG01000001.1 coordinate 420,060, forward strand.
TGTTGATTAGATTCAAGTCCTTCATCAGCATGAACAATGGAACAAGACCAAGCTTTAAGGGGAGCATCATTCCTATTAAGAAGTAAAAGAACAATGCGCCATTCCACTTGAAATTGAATCGTGCAATGTAATAGGATACCAGAACCGCGCAAATGACAACGAGCGCCACCGCCGACACACTAACAAATACGCTATTTTTAATATAGGAAGCATAGTTTAAATTGACGAACAGCTTCTCATACGAAACAAAACTTAGTTTATTCGATAGTCCTAGTGGATTTTTGAAGATTTCGATATTTGGCTTCAGCGATGAAAGCAGCATCATCAGAATCGGAAATATACACACGATTGCATATAGGCAGGCGATTACATAAATGATGATGCGTTTGATTGAACTCTCTCTCATATGTCTCGTCCCCCCTTCTAATGCTCCGTGGCGTTTCGGTTCACATAGGACATAAAAATCGCGGAAATGGAAGCAATAATGAAGAACATCACCACTGCCAATGCTGAGCCTACGCCGAGTGCCCCAGACTCTCCGCTGCTGCTGCCAAATGCGGTCCGATAGAAGAATACCGCAAGTAAATCGGTAGAATGGTACGGTTCACCGCCTGATCCTTGCATCGCGTACACCAGCTCGAATGCCTCGAAAGATTGGATGAAGGTCAATACGACGACAATAACGATTTGTTGAAACATCATCGGTAAAATGACCGACCGAATTTTGCGGAAGCCAGTCGCTCCGTCTATTGTAGCTGCTTCAACAACTTCATGTGAAATGGATTGAAGACCCGCTAAGAAGATGAGCATGATAAACCCGATCGCAAACCAGCAATTGACCAGAATAACCGTAATAAGCGCAGTGCTCGTTGAGCCTAGCCAAGGCATTGCCCAGCTTTCCAAACCGATGCCTTTGAGTAATGCATACAGAACCCCTGTGTTCGGCGTTAGAATCAGTTTCCATAGGAACCCGACTACAATAACCGATAGCAATCTTGGCAAAAAGTAGGCGATTTTGAAGAATTGCGCTCCCTTAATCTTCTTGTAGACGATATAAGCGAGAACAAAGGCAATCCCATTCTGCACTACCATTTCGACAACGAAATAAATTACGTTGTTTGTGATTGCATTCCAGAACATTTCTCTGTAAGGATCTGTCGTAAAGAGTGCAGTGAAGTTGGCAAAGCTATTGAATTCCCCCATTACCATGCCCTTCCAGTCAAATAGACTGTAAGTGAAAGCGGCAAAAATCGGGTACACCATAAACAAAGAGTAGAAAATCAAAGCCGGAAGAGGAAATAGATGGATAATCCGATTTTTCCACACAGAGAAATACACCTCGCTTCATGCAGAATCTTAAGTCATCAAATCTTTATTTCTTTGCGTTTGTATCCAGAACCTTCTGTGTTTCTTCAATAACTTGCGCTGGAGTCAGCTTTTTCAGGAACATACCTTGCAGTGCGTTCTCAAGTGTTGATTTACCAGTTGGCGAGCCTGCACCCATATACATAAGAGCAATATATGGCGTTGGGTTGCTTGCGGATAACTGGATAATTTTATTTGCGAGCGGATCTGTTGTTTCAACACCTGGAAGCGCTGGCGTCAGTTTCAGATCGCTAGCGACAATCGTTGCAAAATCCTTGGTGGATATGAATTCCAGCCATTTCTTAGCTGCTTCCTTGTTCTTGGACTTGGCATTAATTCCCCATGAGCCGTCAACCCATGTCGTAACCGTTGACTTGCCGCCTGTTGCCGATGGAATTGGGAATACGTCCATATCGAGGTCCGGATTCATCTGTTTAAGTGATGCAAACTCCCATTGCCCCATTACCATCATCGCTGCTACTTCAGATGCGAACATCGTGCGCATTTCATCCATGCCAATACCTTCATAATTTGCCGGGAAGTAAGGTGTAAGCGTTGTCATCATTTCAATTGATTTGAGATAATTCGGGTCGTTTAGTTTGGCTTCGCCTTTCGGGAACTTCTCCGCGAAATCCTGGCCGTAGAAAGCAGGTCCTAATGCACCCTGAGTTAAGGACAATATCCATGCATCTTTGGAGCCGAATGCAAATGGCGTAATATTTTTTTGCTTCAGCGTTTCTGCGAGCTTGGTGAACTCATCCCATGTCTTAGGCTCTTCCAAATTATTCGCTTTAAAAATTTTCTTATTGTACATAACCGATGTTGTACTTAATACGTACGGCACACCGTATTGTTTGTTGTCTGTACCCTGTGCGACCTTGAGTTGATCTGCACTGTACTGATCCAATCCTTTTAGGCCGTCAAGCGGTTCCAAATAGCCTGCGTCAGCCATCGTTTTGGCACCACCGTAAGGGCGAAGCATGATGATATCCGCTGCGGAATCCGTCTTGAGTGCAGTTGCAAGCGTTGTATTGTATTCTGTCGCTTTTACAGGCTTATACTCAAATTCAATGTTTGGATTCGTTTTTTGGAACTCAGCAAACAACTTCTTATACACGTCTGTCTCGATTTGATCTGCACGCCAGCTTGTAAGTGTCAATGTTACTTTTTCATTAGACGCAGAGTTGGATGCATCACCACTACTGCAAGCGCTTACAAGCATTGCAGTAGACAAAGCCAGAACTGCGATCGAACCTTTCTTATTTCTCATCCTATATTCCCCCTGTTAATCGTTTTGAACGAACTCATGACTGAATTCTAAGTTCATACCCTTATTATATAGCTGACCTAAATGAAATTGTCAATAATTTTCGGAATTGTTGAAATATTATTTCACCGGTCTTGACAGTAACCGGCTTTTTCGATCTAAACTGTAGCTGATAAAGGTCAGCAAAGATGCGGTGATCGCCACGATCCCTCCGAACCAGGCAACATCGATTATTTCCTTATTCGTCGTGACAAATCCCCCAAGTGCTGAGCCAAACGCGATACCTATGTTTACAGAAACATTCTCTTTGTCTTTAACGAGTATAACTTTACAGTTAAGGGGAGAGTCAAGCATTGCATACTTTGCAACAAAAAGAAAAAACCCATGTCTTTTTGAACATGAGTTTAAGATTATTACCTTGACAATCCATCTCAACATAGGAGTAGACTTCTTAATCCACCCTCCTATATTCGTCAACCGCAGGAAGAATCACAAGTGCAGTAGTGCCCTTACCCTCGATGCTCTGGAACTCTAATGTCCCATTGATGGCTTGGATAATCCTAAACGCGACCATAAGACCGAGTCCTGTGCCATTCGTTTTTGTAGAGTAAAAAGGGGTACCTAATATCGCGAGTTGTTCAGACGTCATTCCTACCCCGTTGTCATGAATGTTTATACAAACTTTATTCAATTGACGATAGGCTTTTATCGAAACTTGCCCTTTGTCCGTTGAAGCTTCAATTGCGTTCTTCACGATATTCATCATTGCTTGTTTTATTTTCAACTGTTCTGCTTGAATCCATAGGTTGTCTTCAGCGTCCACATGCAAGTCCACATTCTTCGATTGAGCAAATGGATCTGCAGATTCTTTAACTTGATTTAATAGTTCGGCTATCGAGAATACTTCAATCGTTTCGATTTGGGGTTTGGAATAATTGAGGAAATTATGAATGATATATTCCATACGGTTTAGTTCAACCATGGATATCTCCAGATATTGCTTCCCCTTCCCTTCCGCATTGCTTAATAAGAGCTGTATAAAACCTTTAATTGAAGTGAGCGGGGAACGAATTTCATGCGCTACAGAAGCAGCTAATTGGCTGGTTATATTTAACTTTTCACTCCGAATGATTTGTTCTTGCATCGAAATTGCTTTAATGGTTACTTCCATCAACAAAACAGACATGCACATCGAAATCAAATGTAATAGACAAATCTGAAAAGAAATAGCTACGGAATAAAACTCGTCCGTCTGATGAGTAAAAAAGGATGTACACCATGATATGATAAATGCTGACAACGTTAAAAGTATGCAAATGATAAATCGAGTTTTCGGGGGTCTTCTTTTAAACCGATTAGCCATAAGAGAAGCAGCAGCGAAGATAACAATTGAACTGATGAAGCTTATAAAAAATCCATCCATACCAATAAAAAAACGGCATACTAGCAAAAATACAAGAGAGATGATTCCCCCCTTATAACCTCCATATAAAGCAGAGATGATTAATGGAATGCTTCTAAGATCACTGTCAAAGTCATTGGTAATCATAGTCGGCAAGAGCATGGATAAAACAATTGCCGTCCCGCAAGTTAATCCCAGCAGCGTTTGCCGAAATTTGTCCTTAACGTAGAAGGTTTTGTTCGTAATACAAATAAATTGGTAGAGCAAAAGCGGAAATAAAATATCAATAATATCCAGTATCAGATCTTTTAACATAGAATACCACCCCAAGCACTAAATTCGACATGGAATGGCATTTTTCCTTTTTATGGAATCTATATCTGTGAAGCCAGAACATGCTAGGGTCTGGTACCGATGACGACGGTAGCGTCCAGTTCGTCATATCTGGCCACATGCGGGGTCAGCCCTTCACGAGCGAAGATATCGACGGTTAAAGGCACCTGCTGATCACTCGTCTCAACCAACAGATGACCGCCTGGAACCAGCCAGAGTACCGCCTCGGCTGCCACTCGTCGCATAACGGTAAGCCCGTCTTCGCCTCCATCGAGCGCCACCCGGGCCTCATGTATGCGGGCCTCCGATGGAAGCAACCTGATCGATTCGGTAGGCACGTAAGGTACATTTGCGACCAGAATATCGACGCAACCCCGCAATGTGGCAGGCAGTGGCCCGAAGAGGTCACCTTCATAGACGTGACCACCTATGGCAGTAATGTTGCTACGAGTACATCTTACTGCGACGGGATCGATGTCAACGGCGTGTAACTCGATCCGCTCTAGTGCTGCAGCCAGTGCAGCACCCAATGCACCAGAGCCGCAACAGAGGTCCACCACTACGGCTCCTGTGCGTGCAAGGGCAATAGCTTGACGAACAAGAAACTCTGTGCGGGGGCGAGGTACAAAGACACCAGAGTCCACCGCAATCCGCAGACCACAGAACTCTGTCCAACCGATGATGTGCTCAAGTGGGAAACCTGCAATTCGCCGATTTACCATAGCGACGAGGTCCTCCTGAGTCTGTGCCGTAGAAATGAGCAACCGAGCCTCATCTTCAGCGAAAACACAACCTGCGTCCCGAAGCTTAGTTACGATGAGCGTATAAATGGTATCTTCAATATAAGCCATAAATCCCCCTCTTCCTGGAACACTATAAATCATCACGTCTTTTATTCCTGTTGTCTTCTCCATTTCTGATCACTAATTAAGAATTAGGTTAAAGCTATTCCAAGAAAGATATATACATATTACGGCCAGAATAAAGAAGATAGCAGAAATTTTAATATTTTTCCTCATTTTTATTCCAAATGTACAAAAGAAAATAGCTGCAGCTAATTTAGCAATTGATTGATAATACCCGTTTGAAAAGAACGAACTGCTAAAAATAATCGAAATAAGCAAAGTTACTGAAATAAGTAGTTTAAACCACAATGGTTCTCTCAAGAATTGCTTATACATAAATTTAATCCATTGCATAACATCATCCTACCTCCATCTTCATCTTACAAATTAATCTTATTCTTTAATATCCAATTTACTGCATCCAAAATATCTTCTGCTATATAATCAGGTCTTGTTTGTATCCAATTTTTTCTATACTTTGTTAATGACGCTTCTCCCCAGCCTGTTCTTACAATTATCTTTTGTGCTCCTACCGCATGTGCAACAAGCATATCGGTATCGCCTACATCTCCAATAACTATACATCTCGTCAAATCTAAATGATGTTGTTCTGACGCTTCTATTAACATTCCGGATTTCGGTTTTCTACAATTACATTCTTGTTCATGCGGACATATATATGCTTGATCAAATCCGAATTTAGTGAATTGTTCTGTAAACTCTTCAATTGTTGCTTCACCACGTGAAATTCTATACTGATTGCTAATAGCAAAAACTTTGAGTCCGACTCTCTTGAGAAGATTTATAGCTTCTTGAGCATTTGGAAACAACTTAAAATCTTTTGGATGGATAAAATGACAAGTTCCACCAATTGTTCCATCCCTGTCAATAAAGACTGCTTGCACGTCAAAAGTTTGTCTAGTCAAGTTTTAGTATCCTTTCTTAGCGAATTCACAAAACGTTCTTGTATCTACAAACCCACTTCATTAAAAACCCTCAAGCAGACCAAGATGCGTCAGATAAGAAGCGCAGGAATGTTGTTAAATGATGTAGCTACCCCCTGAATATCTCACAGTCTTTAATCGTTATTTCAATATTGTTTTGATACATGTTTTTTCATGTGTTATTATATATTTAATAAAGACCAAGTGCTCGAACACTTGGTCAGTACAATTGGCTTGGATGGTCTTTTCCCTTCGAGTCATTCAGGAAAACCAAACCCACCTTCGTCTTCTAATCTAGGGTGGGTTTATTACTTTCTCTTGTTATTATGATTAATGTAAGTTAAAAGAGCAAGAATAAATGATCCGAATAGGAACATTATCGTTAATGCATCCTTCACTTCCATGGCTTCACCTCCTTTCGAAGGGAAACCATGCCCACCCAAGATTCAATTGTAGTTATATTTTACCTTTTTTTACATGTACGTACAAGCGTTCTCAATCATAATTCTCTTCTATCTCAGTTGTTATTTTTTCTATATTATCGTGCAGTCCTTCCCCAGAATATGATATCAAAGGGGAAACTTCAATTAATCGATTTTCTCCCGACTCCAGAATTTTGGCGCCACAATTCTCGATCCATTTTTTATGGAGATTTAATATTTGGTTTCTTGCAGTAAAGGGACTATCCTGACCTTCTCTATTTTTTACTGGAGCAAATTCCTCTTCACGTTCCACCATTAGAACTGTCACTTGTTCTGCCAAAGGGAAATAGTCAAAAATGAATCTTTCTAATTTGTATGCATTTGGCTCACTTGGGTTTATAACACAACCTTTAGAATCCACATAAGTTATCTTCTTTAGGGCAATATGGTATGGGATTTGGTAATGGATAAAATTTTCTATGAAATCATATCTAAACATGTGTATGGAAATGTTAGCGAGATTTAATAACAATTTACTTTGACTATCCCTTTTTTCTAATAATGATTCTGGAATTTCATTATATTCTAAAACGGATGGACGTCCATTACTCGAACACAGAACCCCAACCTTTTCTTCGACGTTACACTTTTCAGTGACTTTTATAGCTATTGGATTATTATGTATGGCAGAATAACCTATGAACAAAGGATCAGCTACTTTAATAAGTGCATTATCAACGTTATAATAAAACAGCCAAGTTATCCCCCTGTGTTTTATATCCGCAAAGGCCCCTGATTCATAAAGGGAATAAAAACATTCGCCATTTCCACTAGGCACTAAGTTAATTTGTGAAGGCTCAGAAAAAAGCAACTTTCGTTCTTGATTTAATGCGGGCATAGTTTTTTGTTGAAAGAATATGCAATCTTCTTCTGGGTATCCAAAAAAATCGTGCTTCTGAAAGAACATAACAGTTGCGTTATAGTTATCAGGGCTAGTCATAATATACCAAGGAATGTTCTTGCCAGCTCTATTTGAGAGATTTAGTAATCGCTCTGCTTGTAATTGAAATAATGACTTACCTGAAGGCAAGCCTATATCCAATGAGCCTTTAGGTCCATCATGCCCTAATCTGGCACCTTGTCCTCCTGCAACAACAATAACACCCACTTTACCATTTCGGATTAATCTCCAGCCCTCATTTGTGTACATCTCCCTTTGTTCATTTGTAAGGTCATCTAGTCTTTGATAATCAAGAGGTTGAACAGAATTATGGTTAAACTCACACTGCCCGGTCTCATCAAGAACTGAATAAAGTTGATCAAAATCAATTCTAAGTATTTGTTCAATCAAATTGTCCTTATCAGAATTATTGAGACCATTAAGAAAATCTAACACATGCTCTTGATTATATTTACTGAGTAATTGTTTAACCTGTAAAAGTTTATCATTCATTGTCTTTTACTCCCTTCATATCCTAAAAATAAGCAATAATTTCCTACCCATATATAGGAGTAATTATTGAACATTACTACACATTAGTTTTAATTGTTTCAATATGGTGTTCTTTGGCTTTAGTCATTACAATGGTTTTGTACTGATTTCCGATAATGCGCTTGCATTCACGATGTCGAGAGCCTTAGAGCGACTGCTCTTAGGCTCTCAGATGGGTCTCGGCAATTACCTCCTCGCTTCTTACTCCGGGACCGAGGGTCGTCAGATCCGACGCGTTAATGCATTGTTATACAATGTTACTAACTTCCTTGAAATCAACCATCATGCCATTCAGTTCTTATCCTGCCTCGATTCGAGAAAAACTCAGCCATCATCTTTCTCTGACGATCTTCTAATTCTTGTATTGGTGCAGCTTCAATGGATATATCTGAAAATCTATCGATAAATAATGGTTCTTTTTTTAATTTTCTCATCGCTCCCATTGATATATCATTTGCTGCCCAAACCACTCTCTTTATTGAGAAAGATAGCAATATTGCACCACTACACATTAGACACGGCTCACACGTTGTATATAATGTCAAATCTCTCTTCTTATATTTCTTGTTATCAATATCCAGCATTAATACCGATGCTCTTCTTATCACTTCAACTTCAGCATGTGCAGTTGTATCGCATTCAGAAAAGACCTTGTTTCTTCCCTTACTAACAATCTCACCTAACGAATTTACTAATACTGCTCCAATTGGATAAGTTCCTTCTTTCATAGATCTTTCAGCTTCTTCGAAAGCCGCGAGGAGATACTTTCGATCTTCCTCCATCTAATCACCTCATTCTCATCCTTCGATCATTTCGTATAACGTTTGTGTGTTTCCGACCCCGAGACCCTTAAGGCACGTAGTGCCGCCCGCTGCGCGATTAGGTTCGCAGGGTTGTCCGCCTGATCCAGCTCCTCGAAAATCCTCGGGCGGACCAAGGAGCCGAATGGCTACGCAGCGTGAATACTGCGTTATCTGAAGTACGACCTTCGTTGAAATTCCTTCAAAACGTAAGTTTCATTTTGCTCTTGTCGTATATCAGATAACGTTTCTGTGTTCATGACGCCAAAGAACTTAAGGCATTCACCAATCGATCAAAAATGATCGACTGGTACCGGCTGCGTTTGCGCAGTTAGTCCTGCAGGTGTCTCCACCTGTATTATTCCATTGCAAAATACACCCTGTGGGGCAAATGTCCCGATGCGTGAACATATTGTTATCTGACGCCTGGCACTTCCTTGAGTAAGCGAAGATATGCTTTATTATCTAAATGTCTTTATTATCGTCTTTTATGCCTTAATGTCCTTAATGTCCTTAATATCTTATAGATGTTTTTTTCCAAGTTCGATTGGTAATGTAGTAATATGTCGGAATAGCTGCCAGTGCCAGAATCCCAAGAATCTTAATAATTATTATGCTCACAGTTTTACCCCCTCAAATGTCCCTTATTGGTTTATGATATGGTTCTTGCTGGGTTTTAGAAAACGTTGTTGTATCCATGACGACGAGAAGATTAAGGTGGCGAAGTCCCCCGGGTGGCTTCGTCACTTTTCCTCGTAGTTGTGTCAACCTGAAATGACTCTTCGTAATTTATCGGACGGATTGAGGGCAGAATGGCATAAAACGTGAATATATTGTTAGACCATTTTATGTAGAACTACTTTCTAATTGTCCTTAATTACTTCTAAAACAATGATCAGTAATTTTTACAATTGATTTCATGATCTCTAAGGAATCAACAACGTTAGAAACCTCTAATGCATGGTTTGCTTCATCGACTTTATGTAATAATACTGTTTGGGATTTCTCAAGTTGAATAACATCTTGCTCATCGATAATCTTGTCTGCCGTCCCCCATATTACTATTCCCGATGAGTCTTTAATCATAGGAATCGATGATTTCATTGGAGTTAAGAATATATGCTTTATTTTATTTTCTTCAATTTGTGTTGCAACCTTTGCAGCTATGTATGTTCCCAAACTCTTGCTCACAAAAACTATTTTTTCGTAATTATTCATTATCCCAGACATTGAATTGTAACTTTCATTAATAATTGTTTTTACATCTTCTGGGCTAAAATCTAACCTAGCAGCTTGGTAACCATACTCAAGCAATAACACATCATAATTAGATGTAATTGCTGATTTCATAACATAATACAATAAAGGTTTTTCACAGGAGTAATTTTGACCAGGAAAGAAGACTGCTAATGAAGAATTATTATTGCTTATATATTTTTGATTTAACTCTTTCCCACCATATGAGGGAACAGTAATATTATTTACGAACATTATTGACACCTCTCTCATTATAAATCTCTTCAGTAGTTTCCTCTAACCCTACATTCGCAAAGCTCATAAAATTACAGAATAGGTTTGAACATATGAATTTCATATACTTGATATAGCCTTTTGAACCGTATCCTTATTATAGTATAATACGGAAATTTATGGATCATTAATAATCTCTTTTTTCCAAACTAAAGAAACTCATGCAACCCGTCTCAAAAACATCAAAATAAATGATCTTCACGAACATCTCATCAATGACAGGTACGTGTGGGTCAATAACTAGCTATATTCAATGGATAAGAAGACAGGCTTGTTGTCGCGCTTGGCGATTTCAAAAGCTTCTTCGGACCAAGGGAACAAGTCTACTGGGTTGTGGGCGTGTTGGAGTAAGTATGGGGACTTTTACTTGGCTAATCTATTGGGTGTTTTGTGAATTGTCATGGGGCATCATCTCTTTTCTTTGGATAACTTTGTCGGTATAATGAGCTAATCACACCTCTACCTTACATATAAGAAGAATTCATATCTGTACATTAGTTTTGAACAACACCCGTTTATTGATGTTATTAAAATTACTTGGATGTTCTATTTAATATTAAACTTTGCTTTATTCAGTCTTGAACTGACTACTTTGATAGAAATGGACTTATCTCACATAAGGTACTTGTTTTTGATAATAAATATCGATTCCCCTTAAATTCACTATCTATGGAGGTATTCTTTTGAAAGTAGCTCTTTTAAAAGGACGAAATGTAAATAAGATAATTACTATATTAGATTATAAGCCAGAATACAAAAATCATTTATATTGTTCCACCCCAGATTGTGGTTGTAGATTGGTTTATATCAGTAGTTTTGTTTCAAGCACTACAACTGTGCAAGCTTTTTTTAGAACACATAAAGATGAAACACATTCTAGTGATTGCCCCCAGGCTTTTCAACGAAATGCTGACACAGTATTTGCTACTAAATGTGCTGTAAAAGGCTGTACGAATCCAGCAGAATTTGAAGTATACTTATATGACTACTATGCACCTCCGATAAATAGAGAATTCATGGAACAAGATTTTACTTGTCCCTATCTTTGTGAAGATCATATGAATTTTAATGAAACTCAGGCGATTGGAAAAAAGGAACCGCGTGGAAGTGTTACATATCCTTACACAAACAAGGACAAAGCCCAGGGATACACAAAATATATCCCTATTAAAAAAAGTTCCATATACATAGATCCTGAAAATAAACTATATAATAACCATATCAATTTGGAAGTTATCGATGTTAACTCTCAATTAATAAAATACTTGGCTCGATTTCCTGAATTGATTAGAGACATTGATCCTAGAAAGTTTGAGGAAATTGTTGCCGAAATATTTCATAAAAAAGGGTTTTCTGTATCACTAACACCAAGAACAAGAGATGGGGGTAAGGATATTTATGCAGTACAACATGGAATGTTTGGACCACAACTGCTGGTAATCGAATGCAAAAGATATAGTAGCACTAATAAAGTTGGTGTTGAACTTGTTAGAGGTATCTACGGGGTAAAAATGGCAGAAAGAGCAACTGCTGCAATGCTAGTTACAACATCTTACTTTTCTAAAGATGCCATTGACTTTGCTTCACCGTTAAAGTATGAATTATCTTTAAAAGATTTCATTGATCTAAAAACTTGGTTAAAAGATTATCGATAAAATAACAATAAACAGGCTCTCTTGGGAGCCTGTTTATTGTTATTTTTTATTCTACTATGACAAGTAAATAGCTTACGCCATACCTTCTCTCAACATAAATCCACTTGTTGATCCTCTATCAACAAGAAAACTAAGGATACATATGACTTTTTCTCTTACAGCAGGATACTTTTTTATATCAGTTTCATATTGTAAGATATATCTCCGGATAAACTCTTCGATATAATATTCGGTATTTACTTGCAGAACTATTTGCTTCAAATGAGTATTATTTTTTATGATTGTATACAACCATTCCAGCCCTTCCTCGACATAACTGTATCCAATCGTATTGAGTACTCTTGAAACAGCGTAGAGGACAATTGGGTTATATCCGATATCTGTTGCCAGTTGCTGAAAAAACCGTGCATTATTCGATTGCAATGTATGCCAGGATTTTATATTTTCACTCCACCAAGGAAATGCGAGAGCATACGTAGTAATAATTTCATCCAAACCACGACCAGTATAATAACGTTCTCGAGTAATACTTTTGTTATACTCCATTTGTTTTTCGCATAATTTTACTAGCGGTTCATATAGCCTACCCCATATATCCCAAAAAACTTCGTCCCGCTCAAGGTTGTCTTGTAAAAATACTAATCGACGAAAGAGTTGTTCGATGTAATCAGATGATGTTATATACGGGATAAAGTCTTCGATCAACCGCTGACGAATATAAGTATCATGTAAATTAATAAAAAAACTTGCCAACCAGTCTATATAAGCGCTATCCAGTTCATAGTTTCGTTGTACTTTACGCTCTCTTACATGATCCTCTTTAAAAAGATATTGCCATGTTAATGGCCCTACCTGTTTAATAACAGTATATGTTGCCTCCTTTGAAGGGGACAACATCATACATGCGCTAAGCATTACATTTTCATTTAATTTAGAAAAATCGAGTTCATTAATGCTTGGCGAAGAGTTTATGATGCCTTTGATTACTTTCCTCTTCTTCTTAAAAAAATTGATTGTTGAGGTACCATTGTAGACAAGCACATTTGAATCATATTCCGGTTTTAGTCTAATATACGCCACAAATAGTTGCTCCGCATTAGAAGGACAGATTTCCCATGCATTAGATGAGAAGCTTTTTATGGCTGCTTTGTTCAGATACCCCTCATCCAGAAGAAGAGCGAGAAAAATAACTGCTGGTTCATCAAGTATCCCCTGAGCTGATTTTGTATAACTATTAATTATTGTGGGTAGCGATGCAATGGCCGCTTCAGATCCATCACCAATTTGATACATCCGTTGTTGCTGTATTGTTACTTTTAAGTACAAAGTTAATAGTTGTTCACAATTATTTCGTTGATCTACTGTAAGAACATCAGGAAAGTCTCTAATCAATACAGCAGATACATATATGGGAGCGCTTCTGGTGAGATAATTATAATCCGATGTATTTTCTTCAGATAAAATCTCATTCATTTCTTCAAGCGCCATCAAGGGCTGCTCCTCAAATGTACTATATTTCTTGTAACTTTGAACGTCGTTCTCAAATCTTGCTTTTGCCCAAATTACTAAGGGGGTATGCTTATATAAAATATCCGATTGTTCTTTTGTACTCTTACTTAGCTTCTTAAGATCATCTGGCAAATCAGGAACCATAGGAATGTACATTTGGCCATTCTTCTCGATAGCTGCATCCGTATCTAAGTTCATTCTTCTTAGATCAATCCGATGCAGCACAAAACGAGAAGAAGTATATTCAGTAGGTATATCAGAAAATGCATCATCGATTTTTTGATAAAGGGTCTTTACTCTTTCTGAAAATTCCGCTTCAGAAAGACCGTGCCCTTGAAATTGGTATTCCAATATGATGTCTTCAAACTTTTTCTTTCTAAAATCTAAATTATTTGAAGCGATCCTCTCATCGTCATATAATTTATTAGATGGTACTAGTCCTCGGCAGAAGTTTGCATGATTTTCTTGTACGAATCTTTCAATATCGAAATCAAATACTTCTTTGGTTTGAAGTAATATGCAAGCAATCTTAAATAATTTTTCGGGATATGCTATTACTGCACTGACTACAACGGCGGTTATCGCGGCTGATTGTGATTTTGACAATAATTCGTAACATACAACTTGAGCTTGATTTCTGTCCATTTGTTTCACAAAAAACAGAAGCCATCTCTCTAACGCCATAAGCATACACTCAAGTAATTTAGGAGCCACAGATGTACCTCGATGCATAAGCCAAAGCCTCCTACTTGCGGTCTGCTCAACCACTGTCCCATTAGGCAGTTTGATGTAAATAGTACTGCATTCATTGTACTCTTTTTCAAGAAACGAATTAGAATAACTCTCCGTAACATGATTGAAAAAATCTATTACAAATTCGATAGCTTTTTGAGGTGACACCCTTAGCAGCTGAAATATTGGGGTGTGGTGGGCACTGGTAGGATAAAAATCATGTTCCGTTTCGGAATTCACATCAAAAGCGTCCTCTATACTATCACGGTGATAATACCGTGGGAATTCAGATTTCTTATCGTTTCTCTTCCAAAAGCATTTCGCCAGCCTTATAACTATATCTGGATTCGCTTCGCATAACGAGTAACTATCTAAAACACCTGACAATAATTGTGTAATCAAGTCATAATAATTTGATTGATGATCAATTTCTTGATTTTCTATGACTTCCTGAAGAATATGTGTTAACTCAACGTGGAGTTCCAAGGCACTTCCAAGTATAACACTTATGATAGACTTCAGTTTTCTATCTCGAAGAGTATAGTCTAGATGGTCAGATGACTTTATTGTATTGTAAAAATTCAATGCAACAAGGCCGACATGTTTTGTTTCAATACCAGTTTTATGATTACTTACCCATGTTGATAAAGAATCTGTTACGGTCATAATGTTTTTCGCATTCCAAGAGATACGATCAAAGTTATCATAAATATATTTAAATAAAAAAGCCCAACCTGTTCCCGATGGTTTTGTATATCTATAAACATTAAAAGTTTTTTGCTCCTCTTGCGTAAGTAACGTATTTAAAAACTGTACATCTATAACTTTACATGCTGTATTTAGTAGGAAAACTGCGCGCATTAACAAAGAAAACTGATTGGTTTTGAACATGCTTTCCACTAAATACAGGGAATTTAGTGGTCTTTCATCGTTCATTAACGAGATCAATATCTCATCCTTCCAGATTGAATCCAAACTATCGTTATCTAATGCATCGTTTAAAAAAGTAGATAGCCGCACAGCATCCATGTCAATTTGGTCATGTATCCATAACCGAAACATTTTTCTCATTATCAAGCTGTTTCCAATACTACAAAAGAAGCCTAATAGTCTGTGATTTTTGTCAAAAGCACTCTGGATAACACGTTTTAAAACCCATTCCTCATAAACATCATGAGCTAAATAATATCCTTCAAAGATACTATCAAATACTATGATCTCATCATTTTCAAGTGCACTAATCGCTTCATGGTCATCGTCTTTCGAAATAATATAATAAGACGTTCCATTATTCGCATTAACGGTGACCATTTTACAAATAGCAGCTTCACGTCTTAAATGAATGTTGTTTTTTGCATTCACAATATTCTTGATTTTTTCATTCCATATCCGTTCTTTAAAATCTTCAATTGTTTCATCAAGTGTATCTTGAGAATGCTTGGAATTAATATATATCTGCAAATAGAATAGATTACATAACAGCGTTTTTAATTTTTCATCAGTAGGCATTCGAAGAGTATGTTGACTGCAGATGGCTTCCAATTGCCTGATTGTAATGTCTTTTACTTCGTATTCTTGATACTCTGATAAGCGTAGAACGTAATTAATAAGATTATCTTTATAGACCGTTCTAATAGTAAAAATGATCTTCCACCCGTGGCTCACAAGCAACCATATAATATCTTTTAAAACATCCTTGTTGTTCATTGTAAAAACTTTCTCTACTGAGTCAATTACAAATATTTTTTTGTCGTCATTGTTAAACATGCTGAGAAAGTCTTCAAAAGTATAGTCTCCAAATTTCCTCGAGAATTCTGAAATATTTGCCGCTTCAAAATCTGTAGCTTTAAACACAAAATACGGAATTTCATTTGGCACATTAGTATAACTGTCTTTTATTAATCCAGATTTTCCCGAGCCACCCTTTCCAAAAATTATTAGGTACTTACTGTTTTCATCTCCGATAAATGAATCTATTTCAAAATCAGCATGTTCAATTTTAGTCAACGCACCATTATTTTGAATTGTGGAAATTATATTACCTACAATAGTTTTAGTGTGCAATCGAATTTGATCTAGGTATCCTTTTATACCTTCATTTGGATTAAAGAAAAAATCCCTTACATGGGTCATTTCAGGGCTGAAAAGACTTACTTCGAAGTTGCTTTTGACTCGCCACTCAATGTTGATACCAAATTGCTCCCCGTGATTTTCGATTTCAATTTGATACTGAGGTCTATGCTGTCCTTTCTTTTTACTTGAAGCTAGTTCCTTGTTTACATAGAAAAGTATTCGCGTAATATTAGGATAACTCTGTCTTGATTTATCTATCGCAGTTATAAAGTCAGCTTTTCTATTGGATAAAGTAATATTGGCATCATAGTATTTTGCTTGAAAGCCAATAATATCTTTATCCACTTGAATCACTTCTGTTTCAATACCAGTTTGATTAAAATATCTAAAAATACCGAAGGGTCTTTCAAATTCATGACAAAACAAAATATATGCCAATTGTTCAAATGCGTTTCGGGTATTTCCTGAAAATTTATAATTAAAAACATCCCAATTGATGCTAACGTTTTGATACAAACCAATACCCCCTCTACAAAAGATCAACTGCGGCTCTACATTAATGTATAGCTCAAATTTTAATTCGAGTTCAAACGAAACATTTCCTAATTTTCGTTAAATAATTCCAACTTAAAAATAATAAAGACATCTATTTCTTAGAAATAGAAACCATAGATGCCTGATTAATATGAGTAATTAGGTAGATGTAGCTCAAGTACCACTCCCTCACTCACTAGCAACATTCATCACTCTGAATGTGTTCAGTCAGTGGAAAGGACAACAAGTGCCTTAGTTTCTACCTAAAAAATTCAATATTTACATTTTCTTTAAATCATACTTGGACCATAGACTAAATTACATAGTTGACTACATACCTTAAATCTTTAATATCTGTCTCTTCTAAAACCTTTTTAAAATAATTAAGATAATTTGCGTTATCCAAAAGCATCACAAACTTTTCTTTTGCTCTAGTTATGCACACATAATGATTATGAATGTGCTCATTATCATATATTTGATAATACCTTGAGAAACTAATTACTTGATCGAATTCCAATCCTTTTGAAGAAAAAACAGTCATAACCTTATATCTTTTTTCATTAAGTTGAAAAGCCATTTCATATCTGCTATCCGATACACTTTCATAAAACTTTGTAGTTTCCTCTTTACTAATCGAAATCCCAAGGTATTCAGCTAATCGAGTCAATATATCAGTAATCTGCTCATATGATAATTCTTCAACTTTCCTGAGTTCATTAATAATTTTTTCCACTTCAAATCTGGTTTGAGCTCTTTCGTCAATACCTGTGTATTCTATGAAATCATAAATCGTATATACAGCATTTTTACTATATAGTGCTAACCCTTTTAAAAGGTGACCATTTGGAATTCCCTCATCTATAGGGGTTTTTGGAATAAAAACAAACTCATAACCTTCATTGTTTAACAATTCCGCAATTATTCTAGCATCATTATTGAAATTTGATATTATTGTAACCTCTTTATCAAGATCGATTAATTTCTTCTTAATTAAACTATTGAACTCTACTGCAAAACCAAAAAAATTTCTAAATTCAGTGGGAGTTGAATAAGAATTATACTCCTTAAATATCACATTTTGAACATCATGGGATAGATATTCATAATATTTATTGTTATGAAAAACGTTGGCATAATTTTCAATTTCTTTATGACATCGAAAATTCGTAATAAGTTCAAACGAATTAAAATCTTCACTGACTACTTGTTCAAAAATGTTACTCATTGCGCCTCTCCATAAATAAATTGCTTGCTTGGGATCACCAACAATAAATAGTTTAAGTCCCAATTGATTTTTTAAATACATAAATAAACGATGCATATCTGAATCAGAATCTTGATACTCATCTACAAAAATAACAGCATATTTTGATTTAATATATTCTTGAGCAGCCTGAGATTTTTCGATTATTTTAAGTGCTACTTCAAAGTTAAAATTCCGTTTATTATTATTATAGCTTCCTAACACTTTTTTCTGTCTTAGTTGTTCTAAACCTTTAGGAAATTCATTAAATTTATATTCTTGTTCATATTCCACAGTATAATCCCCTGCATAAGCTATCCCAAAAGCATCTGTAATGAAGGGACGAATAATTTCATTTTCAATAAATGAATCATTTGTCATTACAAAAAATTGTTTTTTTATTAGTTTAGACGCTTTTTTTTTGATTTCATTTGTTGCCTTTACTGTAAAAGTTATAGCCGCAATAGTCCGATGGTCGGTTATTTTATCAAGTTCAATTACCATTTTCTTTACCATTATTGTAGTCTTTCCAGAACCTGCACTGGCAGATACCAAGATATTCCCCTCATTTTTCAATATATCTTCTCTAGCCGTTTGATCTATTAAGTTCATGTTTCACCAGCTTTCTCAATGATTCAAACAACGGGTGTGTAATTATTTTCAAGCAATCATCTTTAGTAAGATCGTTAGTCAACTCTATCATATTGATTAGTTTATGATCTTGCAGGTACTTCACTGGATTTGAACCCAGTAGTTGCTTCATTCTTTCACCAATAACTTCAAATAAATCATGCTCTAAATCTAGTTTAGATAAATAAATCTGGTTCTCTTTTAAAACTTTTATCTGAGCAGAATATAGATTGTATAACTCTATTTTTTTGTCTTTTATTTTTTTTATTTTAACTGATTCTGTAAAAGTTTTTTTTCCTTTATGAAAATAATCAATCTCTACTGCATCTAAAGCTTCTATATCAGTATCATCCGAATCAATATGCAGAAGATTTATGCACCTTTGAATTCCAATTAAATCAAACACTTTTGGCTGTCCTTTTTTTGCCTTCAAATCATTATCTGTTTTCACAACAACATCAATACTAAGTTTTTTCAACACTTTTAGGTATGGTTTGAACTTTATTCCACTAACATCTAATATATAGCCTCCGTCGAGTTCATATGTGGGATGAACTTCTTCTAGTATTTTCTCAAACAATACTTTTTCTGAGGGTCCTTCTACCAAAAGCACCTTTTCTGCAAACAACGCCGTAGATAATGATCTGTTAAGTTCTTTCTTAACATTCTTGTATTCATCATCAACTCGATAAATGTACGATTCACAATCAGTGGTTTCTTTGGAATAAATCCTGATAAGAGAGGCATTGTCCATTTCATATAACAATTCAGAAGAATGTGTAGATAAAAAGAAATATTGGTATACCTCAGAACTAAAAAGCTGTTTAGACAAAGCAATTTGCATTGATCGATGTAAACTATTCTCAGGCTCCTCAATTAAGAATATAATAATTCTATTCCCTTCTTGAGCCTTAATTAAGTGATTAAGCAATGAATAAGCTAAAATTTTCTTTCTACCGTCTCCTGCGGTAGGATAGATATTATCATCGTTGTCTCTCTTAATATAAGGGATTAAATTAGAAAAATATCCATTAATAGATAACTCAGATTTCATTTCTATGTTTATGTTTTCTTCTTTGAGTTTCTTATATTCCTCTGTTATTAATGTTTGGAAAGATTGAATTATATTCATACTACTAATTTTAGAATTAAGTTGAACACCTAAATCTTTGATTTCTTTGGATATGCTAATATCATGTTCGTCAAGTTTTGTTTGATCGAATAATTTTTTTCTATTTTTAGAAAAAGTCATTGTTAAATCTATAGTTGGATCAATATAAACAATTTTGAACAACTTATCTAATGGACTAAATGATCCATCATATGCTATTTCTTCAAGTTCATCAATTTTATTTCCCCAATATAATTTGGGAATTCCTAATTCTTCACTTTTATCATAAGTAGCCTCTACTTGAAAAAAGAAATTATCTAATTCATCGCTCGACCTAGCTCCACCAACTTTTGAGATAATGTGCTTAGAATCATTACTGTTGCCTCGATCTGACAAATCAACACCTAATGTTATCCTAATTGTTTTTCCTATCTGAGATTTATAAAAATCGCTTTCTCTAAATCCATTTTTCCTCATATCCCTATCTAATAAATATCTTAGTGCATACATTAGATTTGTTTTACCCATATCATTCATTCCAAAAATAACGTTTTGATTAGATAAATTCACCTCAACTTCAAGAAAGTTACGAAAGTTTTCTATTTTTAAACTATTTAGTATCAATGTAAAGACGCCTCCCGTTAGTAAAACCAATATCAGTAAGTCGCATTATCTTTCTTTCATGACTACGATCTTTATACATAATTCGCCATAATCCGATCCAAACCCTCCCAAAAAAATTCTATTATTATGATTTTTAGGTAGCTACAACTGAGTCATTACAAAAAAAGGAACCGTAAATAAACCAGTTCCTTCTAACAGTTCCTAAATATATCTATCTATAACAAACCATTAACTCTACTCGATTCCCTTCCCGATTATACACAATCCGCTCCACCAACTTCTTCAACGCCCGATTCTTCTCTTCACCCGTCACCACACTACTCCACAACTCCCTAAACTCACCTATTCGATCATATATCTGCTCAACAGTCGGATAATTCCCTACATCTAATACAACCTTCCGCAAATCCTTCAACTCTTCCTCCAGCTTCTGTATCTGCCTTGACCGAACAGCCTTTCGCTCTAAAAACACTTGTTTCGTTATCATGTCCTCTTCATACGATTCATGCAGCTTGTCCAAAGCCCGCTTCTGCTTCTTCAACTCCTGCTCTTTGACCTCGATAATGACCTGTGTATCATTATACCTACTTCCATGCAATTCAATCTCCCGTAAAATGTTTGGGTCTACATGAATAATCCGATCATACAAAGCATTGAAAAAATCAGCATCCATTACCTTGCCACGCTGTTCACATTTGCTGCCATCTTTGTACTGGTGATAGCACAATGCACTCCAGTGCTGTCCCTGCTTCTTATTCTCTCCCACCCGGAACCTCATCCGTGAACCGCATTTTTCACAATAAAGCAAGCCTGACAAAGGAAAAATGTTGCGTCTTGAATTGGGATTCAACATGCGATTCTTAAGCAGCCGCTCCATAATCGCTTCATGTTCTTCCGGCGTTTTCAATTTTCATGTGTTCCCATGACTTTAATCCGCTCTTCTTCGGGAACCAATTCCACCTGTCCACGTTTAGAACGGGTTTTATCATAAGTGATGTAACCCAAATGGATTTCGCTTGCCAGCAACCGTTGAACCGTAATATTTGACCAGCCCTTGTTCTTTCCATCAGGCTTAATGTTGTATGGCGTGGGTATCTTGTTATCCGTCAACCAAATGGCAATATGACCAAGGTTTGTTCCATTAAGATATTTCTCTACAATCGCTCGATAAATCGGACGCTTCGTTTCATCGACCAGTACCGACCTTGTGTTCTTATCATAATAGTATGGAAACGGTGGCTTTCCGTATATCCACATGCCTTTCTTGGCTCCAGCCTCTTGCCCTGCTTCATTCTTCGCTTAATCGTTTTGTACTCTATTCGAGCAAAAATGGACATGAAGTCAAAGGATACATCGTCATTGTCTATTTCCAGATCGTATATCTTGTTCGGTGTAATGATTACCGTCTCTGAGTTCAAAAACGTATCTTTAATGAGTGCCCAATCCTTGTTTACTCCCCTACCCAAACGGTCAATGTCCATGACCACTACTCCATCATATAGCTGGTCTTCAACATGCCGAAGTAACTTCTGCATTTCTTTCCGAGACTCGATCTTTTCCCCAGAGGCCACTTCTTCGTATAGCCTATAGGTCCAATTTCGATTCTCCACCAAGGTTAGAAGGGTATCCCTATGCTTCGAGAGAACGTCTTCAAATTCACCATCGTCCCGTGATTTTCTTAAATAAACCGCTACGTGTTTAATTGTTTTGCTTTCCATAAGTTCCTCTACTCCAAACGTGTTAATATTTTGCCGCCTTCCAAATAGAATGTTGAGCATTTTTGATGACACATCATCGAATATGACAACTGTAAAATTTTTGAGGCGTAATTCATGAAGAAATGTGAATATGTAATCAAAGAAGTTAATCAGCCATCCGGCAAAGCGTTGCGGTAATTTCATGAGCATGTGGCCGAAATATTAAGCCGAACTGTCCAAGCTGAAGCCGAGATAGACTTACCTCTCCCCAAAGTGCATCATTCTACGCAAGACAAGCAGAAAACTTAACAAAATAAAAACAAGCCGGACCACATGACCATTCCACGCTCCGGCTTGTTCTATTTCAGGTTATTTTGAATGAATTCTCGCTCCGACTTCTTCAGATACCTTAGTGAATTCTCGAAGGAATACAGGTACATGGAGCGAAGCATCCTCAGCTTTTCGACTGAGTCATCCGCAATCACTTGCTTTATGGCCGGAATCATTTGACTGTTCGTTACTCCAAATTTCCCCGGCTTTACAATATCATCAATGAAAAGTGGCTTCTCTTCTCTGCCATCATTTAGTTCTTGCTGCAACTCTAGTGTATTTGCTTCATTAAATATTGCTTCCTGCTGTGACGAATCTTCTTGCTGCTGTTCGCCTATCTCCTTGTTCAGAGACGATCTCCTGTTCTTCTTGAATAATCGACTTTTCCTCTAAATTTTCATTAGCTACCTCAGTTGAAGTTGATTCTTCCTTGGCCGAGACTTTCTCTTCTTGTTGGGCTTGTTCTTGCCCTGTCTCTTCATGAACTTGAATTTCTTCTGCCTGATGCTCAATACTTGTCTGCTCATTATCACTTTAAAGCTGTTCAGTCATCGTTTGTTCATCTTCCAGTCTAACCTCATTACTTCCACGGCTGTTTCTGCCTAAAAACCCTATTCTTATTTGCCATCGCTTTAACTCCTATAAAATGGTATTTTTCTTGAGTCGATCTTATCAACATGCTTGATCTCGTACACCATTTCTTGCGCTTAAATAGTAACTATCTTGCTATGTATCTTCATTTACAGATGTTGATATTGTTGAGCCTGCACAAGCAGATATATAATAATCCAACCTATAAAATCCAGGTAGAAAAAGACACTAACCTAGTGTTAGTGCCATTTACCAATTTGACAGCCCTATTTAGTTACCGCATTAAACCCAATTCATATAAAAGGTAGTAACCCTCATCTTCCCATAAATTTATAATCCCCTTGAACCATTCAAATAAATATCAACCTCTTTCTGAAACCATTTTCCATATCCTTGTGCTTCATATACTTTCCACTCCTGCAATGTTTCTGGATTCTGGACAGCTACACAAAGGTCTTCCGGCTTCTTGTCGTCTATATAGAACAAGACATCCTTACTAGCCGGAGCATTTTCCCCAAGCTGAGGCACGTAAGACGACTTATTCAGTCTGACATAAGTATAGTTCGAGGAAACTGTTCCATCTGTAGTTGCTGCACTTTCTTTTATGAAATTCAATTCATTGGCAGTTTTTAGTGTACTATCACTTTTCGAATCGGTAGTCAGAAATCCTCTATATACTTGATTATACAACGTTGTTAAGTTATGAATAATCGCCTGATTAGCCTCTTGTCCTATACTTGTACTTTCCGGATAATCAGTTACAAAAATATCTTGATCTCTTTGAACAACAATCTGTGTAATTTGGGATGACTTCTCCTTCTCATCAATCGTTACAGTCTTTGTCTTCGGATCCCAATAAACTTTTTGATCCAGACCTTCTGCAATTACACGTAAGGGAACTAATGTCGTTCCATTTTCAACTTTTACAGCATCAGAGCTGATTTTCTTCCCATGAATAAAGATGGTCATCATTTCTGCGGCATATGCAACATTGACTGCTCCGATGATGAACAAAACTGCAGTAATTGACAATCCGATTTTTTTCATTTATAAATGCCCCTTCTTATTCTTCTTTTATATGTGTGTGGAAGTCGATATTTGTTATAAAGAAAATACCACCCGTAATGTCTGAAGATTCTGCCTTCACTTCATAGAAAAAATTGTCATTAAACTTGATTGTTGCTAAAGCACTCTCGCTAGTCAGTTTTTTAATTTGGATGAATTCTTTTTTTATTTCATCGTCTTTTTTATATGATGCAGGAACTAAATTGGAAGCTTTTATGCTAATGAGCGTTTCTGCATGTCCTAACCAGGGATGATGACCTTCCTGAAAGGATTTAACAGTTTCCTCTGTAATGTATTCTATTTTTCCCATAGAATAAAATGGAATTTTGCTTACTGACTCTTTGTTATAATCATTAATGTTCATAGAGTAAAGGGTGGATACAAATTCTGTGTTGTTCACCTCTCTTTCATCTGCATCGTTATTTACTGGTGGTTGTGGTGTAGAAACTACACTGTTTTTTCCAGATAGACTTTTATTCGATGTAGAACAAGCCGTAATAACCGTAAACGTAAGACAAAACAGTAAAGTCAAGATTATTTTAAATCTCATTCAAATTCCCCCGATTTAAGTAAAAATAGCATTGTCCAAAAATATTTGTTCCTCATAATTGTCAAGGAATAACCAAAGATTGATTAAATTTAAGTTCATAAGAAGCCAATCGATGTTCTGTATCAAGTTCAACATCAAATACCCCATCATCATTTGCATCCAAATAGAAACTAAGCAGCCCATATTCATTAGAGGGCGGCTTTATTGAAAGATCCATTTTAAACGTTCCATTCTCCCGCACATCGATTCTTCCTTCAGATAAATAACCATGGCCATCTTCTATTTGATAAAAAAAATAATTTTGGCTTAATCCATTTATTTTACCGGATATTGTAAAGATCAAACCAGAAATGATCGAGGGTCGCTCATCAAGTTCAACAACTGCATTTTTGTCATTGTTGCTAAAAGAATTTGTACTGGTTTCAACAATCTTAGGAATATCCGGCACTCCATTATCAGGATTACCCATTTTGTTTTCGCTGATTGCGCTTGTCAACGATGATACTGCCAAAATAACCAGAACGACAAATCCGAAAAACGACCATCGATAAGATTTTACATGAAAACCTTTAATTAATTGTATTCTTCGATAGAGCCCGGATTTGCTTGTATAAAAGTTGGCAGCTCCCATATACCCCTGCACTCTTGTACTTTCCAACAGCATTACTAGTGTTTGCCCATAAGAAACAGCTTGATCAGAGCCTAGATAAGAAAGAGCAAGGGCATCGCACGCCTGCTCCTGCTCTTCCCGCATACGGGAATAAGCCGCCCAAAGCAGCGGATTGAACCAATGTAGTGTCAAGAGCCCCGTCATGAGCCAATTCACCCCGATATCCTTTCGTTTATAATGCGACAATTCATGAAAGAAGATATGTGAAGCTTCTCTGGTATCCAACCGTTCCGAAAGATCTAGGGGTAACAATAAACGTGGCTTTAAAAAACCGCATAAAGTCGGACTCTTCACCTGATTCGAGAGATAAAGAGGAAGTTCTGCTCTTATCCTCATTGCTTGTTTGCATCTTTTAAACTCAGTCTGCAGCATCACATCGTTAACCGGCAATATACTTTTGAGGAGCTTGGAAAATCGACGATGCTGAACATAAATTAAACCGAAAATTCCGATAGTTACTGCGATCCATATCAGCATTAGAGATACATAAATCCGGGAGAAGGGCAAAATCATCGAAATGTTGTCTGTCTCATTGAATGACACCAGTGAATAAAGTAAAGGCCCGTGCTGAGTATTATCATTTCCCTCTTTAAGAGTTCCGGGTTGAGATAAGGGGACATCGAGCAGAGAATGGGTAGATTCGTTGCGGTCGACAATAAAAAACTGGTACATACTAAACGGACTTTCGAGAGACCAGGGCATAAGAAGACGGAAAAGTAGTAGAAACCATAATGCATATTGCCAGCGGATGTTAATTCTCCCTTTGAGCATCCACTTTACAAGTAATAGGAGTACTACTGTAACCGAGGCCAGCAACGATGTTTGCAAGACCCAATCAAATCCATAACTAAGAAGAACTATTATCTGCTTCATGTTTCTTCTGTTCCTTTGTTTTTTTCCTTCTGTTCCAACAAGCGCCTCAAATCCTCGATGTCCGACGAAGTTAAATTGTCATCCTGCAGAAACTGGACGAGCATTGGTTTGAGCGCCCCGCCATAGATCCTTTTCAGAAAATTCTGCCTCTCTTGTTTCATGCACTCCTCCTCGTCTACAATCGGGAAATACTCATAGTATTTTCCTTTTTCGGAATAGCCAAGTACCCCTTTCTGAATCAATCGGCTAATTAAAGTCCGTATCGTTTTGGGACTCCATGAAAATGTCTTCGTCAGCTTGAGAATAATATCACTGGCAGCCAATGGAGCGCTTGCCCAAACGACCTTCATCACTTCCCATTCGGCTTCGGAAACCCGGGGAGCTTCATTCATGGTAGACCTCCTTTTTACCTACATAGAACAAATTTTTGCTAAGCTGTATGGTTGATTTCATCGCAGTGGGATGCAAATATTCATTGATTACATTTGTAGTCAATTATAATGCAAGCAACCTGTGCTGTCAATAATTACCACTACCCTCAGCCTTTTGCGCCTAAGAGCTAAGAGTTTGAAGCCTCTTCACCTTAAACCAGCTCTATTAGACATCCAGTTACTGACCATTTATAATCAAACAGATATAAAATGTAGATGGAACAGAATACGATAACCAAAAGGGAAAGGTTGATTCAAGTGACAACTAAGAGGAAATTTTACAAGAAAAAACGATGGATGATTCCTATTTCTATCATTGTCATCCCCATATTACTTGTCTTCATCATTAATCAATTTACACCTGCTCTTAATGCAGTAGTAATCAAACAACTTTTCGAAGCAAAACCTTTTGCATCGCCTAAAAACATGGAGACTATATTAAAAAATGTTAATGTCAAAAAAGATATTGTATATGATAAGGATGGAATTAAGAATAGCCTATTAGATATTTACTATCCCAAAAATGCTGATAAGAATCTACCTGTTATCATGTGGATTCATGGAGGTGGATTTGTATCGGGTAGTAAAGAACAAACACAGGAATATGGAATGGCACTAGCTAACGAGGGATATGTAGTAGCAAATATAAACTATGCCATTGCCCCTGGACAAAAGTACCCAGGTCCAGTCATTCAAGCTAACCAAGCGTTGAAATATCTTCAGAACAATATTGCTGAATATGGCGGCGATATGAATCGATTATTCATAGGCGGCGATTCTGCTGGTGCTCAAATCGCCAGTCAAACCGCTGCAGTTATTTCGAATGAAGAACTAGCAAAAACGATGGATATTCATCCTTCTGTCGATACCAAACAGATTAAAGGACTACTATTATTTTGTGGGATTTATAACACAGATAGATTAGATAACCCTCAAGCATCTGCATTATCAAAGCTTCTTATTAAGACAATGTTTTGGTCATATACAGGTGAGAAGAATTTCGCCTCGTTCTCAAGACTTAATGAATTGTCTACAGTCCAACATGTAACGCCTAATTATCCGCCTGTATTTTTGACAGTTGGAGATGCTGATCCTTTAGCGCCGCATTCAGCAGATCTTATAGATGTGCTCAATAAGAATAACGTAGAAATGGAAAGTGTTTTATTTGAGGATACCAAGTCAGAATTAGGTCATGAATATCAATTTGATTTCACCTCAGAACACGCTGAAAATACGCTAGGCAAAACAATTGAATTCTTAATTAAACATAGTCAATAACTATATTTTGGGGCAACATATTCATATCACCAGCGGAGTAAGTTATGAACTGAGAAGATGAAGATGGAGCCTAACGAGATGACGAGTAAAATAATGGATTTTATCCGATACAAAGGGGTTGTATGGAAGACCCCATTAGCTGCAGCACTATCATGGTGGCTTGCGGAGTGGGCTGGCTCTAAACACCCTTTCTTAGCTCCACTGACGGTTATTTTGGCTATCCAATTAACAGTTGATAAATCTATCCAATTTGCATGGCAGCGTGTGATAGGTACAATTGCTGGGGTCCTTTTCACGGCGTTAGTAGCCCCTTATGTCGGTTTAAATGGCTGGAGTATCGGGCTCCTTATTCTTATTGGGGCTCTAATCGTTATGTGGTTAAAATTGGATCATGCAATTATGGTGCAAGTTACGCTCAGCATCTTAATGGTGCTATACTTTCACAGCAAGGCGCCAAGCTACGCCCTCGATCGGATCCGCGATACCGTGATCGGCGCTGCCGTTGCCTTACTGATCCATATCTTGTTCTTCCCACCTGATTCTGTTAACAAAGCACATAAAAAGATGATCCTTTTCACGGACCATCTATCCAACCGTTTTATTGCCACCGCAAATTGGGTACAAGCGGGCTGCTCCAAGACTGTTACTCCAACACTTCAAGAGCAAATGAATTCCTTATTCCAAGAACTGCATCAAGCGACAACTGAGTTAGATAAAGCGGAGCAAAGTTTACGTTACAATCCATTAGGTGTTCAGAAGCGCAAATTCATGCAAAAATTAACTATGCGAATGCAGCAGCTTCGCTCTGGATATGCCAATTTGGCAGACATGATACGAGTTTTGGTGGAATGGTCCGAGAACGGTAATCTGGCGAATGAGGACCAACGAGCTTGGTCCGATCATTTGAACGCGTTAGCGAAATTAATAGATGAGTGGAAAAAAGAACTGGATGAATCAGCAGCATTTACCATCGCTCCGCTTGCTCCACCCCCACAAATGCAAGCGCCTGCTCACATGGCTAGCTATCAATATCCGCTAGCACTATATATGAACGCCGAACAAGTTATTCAAGATTTCCATAATGCTAACTTTTCCAATAAAACCCTGTAATCATCGGCAGTATCCACATCCATAAACAAGTCTGGGTTCGGAAAATCCACGCAGAGTCCCGACTGTCCCTTTCGGATCAAGTGTCTGGCCCCCTGATCATTCTGCAATTGCAGAAGATCCGGAAACATCATTTGATCAAATATAACCGGCGGTCTTGCCAAACCATCATAACTTGACGCGATAAAACTAATGCTGTCATCTACGCTATGTGTTTGAAACCGAATAAGCAGCTCATTGATCATCTCTGTTGTAATGAATGGTTGATCGGCAAGTAATATCATCGCAGCTTTCGCTTCCATTGCAATTGCAGCTTGTATACCGCATCGTAGGGAATACGCTTGCCCTAATTGCGCTTCAGGACAGCAAGTAATAGACCATTTACTTTTAAACGAATTCTGATGGAATATGCTGCTATCTATCCAACTAGGTGCAATATCTTTTGCGATAATGCAAACATAATCCAGCCTGGAATTCAAAGCCGCAGTCAACGCATAGTTCCCTAAGTTCATAGGACCGATTGGTAGCCCAAGCTTATCCGAACCCATTCGGGTACTTTGTCCTGCAGCTAAGTAGATGCCAACAATTTTATTCTCTCTCATTGATAACATCTTCTTGTGTTTGATTGTTTTCGATAAATAGATATGAGTTCTGCGAGAATGCTCACTGCGATTTCCTCTGGCCCTACAGCGCCAATTGCAAGTCCCACTGGAGAATGAACTTTCATCTGTAACGGTACATCCCTTAGCAAACGTTCCGTTCTGCCTTTCGATCCCAGAACACCAAGATAACAAAGTTGTCGCTCCGAGAGAAGTCGAACCAGTTGCTCATCCCTCTTATAATTATGCGTCATCACAATTGCATAATCATAAGGTGTACTATGAATCATCCGTATCGATTCCTCCGGAAATCCCAATAGAATAGATTCAGCCTTTGGAAAATAACGACGATCGCAATATGTTGATCTCCAATCGGCAACAATAACCGAAAAACCAATAGTTGCTGCAAATTCAGCAAGCGGTCTAGCATCCGGCCCTGCTCCAAATATCATCAGTCGTGGTTTAGGATAATAAGTATGAACAAATACATCTGATTCCATGGAAGTGACATACATCATGCCGCTTCTCAATAATTTCTTTGATGATGCCAAATCCCATAATTCCTGCGGAAATTCTACCCTCCACTCCCCGAATTGATGCCGATCAGAAGTCAAGAAACGATAATCGGCAACAGATCCGTCGGTGCTGAACCTTTTGATAAGGCTAACATCTGTTTGATGAACCAAATAATTTTTTAATGTACATAAATGATCTTTTAGCACATCGTTCACAGGTTCCAGCGTTACATGAACAACTCCACCGCACCCCGATTCTTCCCCCCAGGACAGCGGATCTGATGATTGCATATCGTATACGAAGCTGCGAGAAGCACCTGTCTCTAGTAGTTCTGGCACGTAGTCAGATAGACTGGCCTCTAGACAACCTGCACTTAACAACCCTATTTGTGAACCATCTTCAAGAAACAGCATGGAAGCCCCTTCTTTTCGGTACGCGCTTCCTTCCACTTGGGTAATCGTCGCAAGCACGCTTCTTTGCTCGGTGTTCCTAATGGCTTCCAATATCCGATGAATTTCTTCCAAATCCACCCCTCCTTGACTCCAAGAGGATATCTGTTTCTATCATTTGTTCAACTTAAATATGTCCTTTACTGCATAATGAATTTCCTCATAGGACGTACACCTGCAAATGTTGGATTCCAGCCATAATTGAATCGTTTCTTTATTGGCATTCGGATGAGCAATTCGTAAACCCTCGCAGTTCACAATAAAACCTGGCGTACAATACCCGCATTGGAACGCCTGATTATGAACAAACGCTTGCTGTGTAGGCGAGTTCTTTAAGCCCTCAATCGTTGTTATGTGCATTCCACCCCCTTCTACGGTGAGCATAATGCATGATTTGATTGGCAAATTGTTAACTAATACTGTGCAAGTACCGCAGTCCCCGTTGTCACAACCGGATTTACTTCCCGTGAGCCCCAGTTTATCTCGAAGCGTATATAGGAGGATATCCGCAGCCCTTACTTGAACTGTGCGATCTTCACCGTTAACTTGAAACTCAACTGGATAAATCATGGTATCGTCAGCCGACATGCTTCACCTTCTTTCCAATATAGATACCGTATCAGCTATCGTTTGTTGAAGCACAAATTTCCGATAAGCGGCGGAACCTTCGGTATTGGTTATTATAGGTGCCGGAAGATTGCCAATCGCCTGTTCAATTCTTGTCGCAAGCGGTAAAGAGGTGTCGTTTAACTCTTGGTCCATTTGGGTCGATCGAAAAGGGAATAAACAAACGCCACTGTATGCTGTGAAAATGTCTCGATCTTTTTTGAGAGCAGCTACTGTTACGAGTGGGTAGCCAACATTGCCAATTTGCCTTTTTTTGAAATGCACATAGGGTAACGACAAATATTCTTGATCGATTAGAATTTGTGCAAGAAATTCTCCATCCGCCAATCTCATTTGCTGTATGAAAACATCATGAATGGAAGTTACTCTTATCCCTTGTATTCCTGCTATAACCATATGACTATTTGCTACTAAAAGCGGGAGAACGGTCTCCCTATAATAAATTCTGCCGCAGATGTTTCCGCCGAGGGTAATTTTATTTCGAGCGGTCTGGTCGGCTGCCCCCATTGCAGTTTCACTGAGCAGCGGAAAAAGATTGGAGGAAGATAACGCAGATAATGTCATGCACGCCCCAATTACCAGTTTATCGTTCCGCAGTTCCATTACGTTGCACTCGGGTATCGACTTCAAATCGATCACAGCACCTGGCCTGATGGAATTGGATCTAGACCATGTAATGATTTCCGTCCCTCCGCCGTAATACATCGGATTTCTCCCTTTATTGTGTAGAGACTGATGCAATTCGACAGCCCTCTGAATAGAAGAAGGTCTATAATATTTAAACTCAAACGGGATCATGGATTGTCCTCCAGATCATCTCTGGCGTTAGAGGCAAGTGATTAAGCTCTACTCCAGCAGCAGTTGCAAGACTATTTCCGAGTGCCGCGGGCATACCGATTAAGCCATGCTCACCGATCCCACGCAATCCGTAAGGCGCTTCCAAGAATGGAGTCTCGACAAATTCAATGCAGTACTCCGGCTGTTCTCCATAGCGAAGTAATTTATAGGTGCGAAATTGGGGATTTAAAATGTTACCTTTATCATCGAATTGAAATGCCTCACGGCTAGCATAGCTTAGCCCCATACTCATCGCACCTGTGATTTGGCTACGTGCCATTTCAGGATTGATCACCTTGCCAGCATCGATGACTGTTGCGGCTTTAACAATTTTATACGTGTAATCTCTTGTATTTAATTCCACCTCTACCGCTTGTGCGCCAACCGTCCACTCTGGGCCTGGGTTTCCTTTACCTGTTTCAGGATCCAATGGGGTTAAATTTCGCATTGTATAACTTCCGCGTCCGATTATTTGTCCTCCGATTGTATTCCCATTTGGGAATTTGTATCCGTTAGCAATTTTATCGATTGCAATCCAAGTTTCAGGATGATTCTTAAAGTAAACCTTGCCATTTCCAACATCTAAGTCTGCAGGCAAGCATCCTACTACAATCGATGCGATGTTTTTTAACTGCTCGATGGCATCGTCAGCTGCTAGGAGAACTGCATTGCCAACTAGAAAAGTACTGCGGCTCGCTACTGTCTTCCAGTGCTGCGGATCGGTTTCGGTATGCACCTCCATAGAAATATGTATCCGTTGTACATCCATCCGTAACCGTTCAGCTAACAGTTGAGTAAGCGCTGTTCTTGTGCCTTGACCAATTTCCACTGCACCGCATAGCAGATTAACACTTCCATCGGCATTAAATAAAATGACAGCTCCCGCTCCAGCATCAGTTGGTGTATTTGAAGTTTTCCAGAAACAGCAGACCCCTATCGCTTTGATGAGATGTCCATTAACTTCACGCAAGGGGCGGTCGTCCCAGTGGACTAAAGATTTCAACTCTGCAATGCACATAGGCAAATTGCCCAGATTGCTTCTATTTAATGGAGTCTGTGTTGGCGCTGTATCACCTGGTCCTATCGCATTATGAAAGCGAAATTCCAAAGGATCCATGCCTACTCGACTCGCTAATAAATCCATCGCTCTTTCGATGGTGAAAGTCAATTCAGGATGGCCAAATCCTCGAAATGAAGTAGAATAAGGATGATTGGTATACATGCACAAAGAATCACAATGCACATTATCGATCCTGTACGGCCCTGTGCAATCAACAGCTCCTGATCGACTCATCACCGCTCCTCGATCGGAATAAGCTCCCCCATCATAAAGATGTAAAATATCTGCAGCCATCAGTCTTCCCTCATGATTGCAGCCAAGTTTGATTCTGGCATCCAAACCAATATGGACTGGCGAGGAAATCATATCATTTTCCCTCGTGTTTACTAATTTTACAGCCCTACCATTAACCGCACGGGAAGCTAGAAACGCAAGATATTCCATCTGAATTGCGGATTTCCCGCCAAAACTGCCTCCTACTAAAGGCGTATGGACGATAACTTTGTGTAGCGGAATATGAAACGACGCGCTAAGTGCCCGTCGAATAACAAAAGGCGATTGGGAAGTGGAATGGATGATCACATTCCCATCGGGTAAAATCTCTGCCATACTGCATCGCATTTCTATCGCAGCGTGATCTGCTTGAGGTAAAGTCACATGTACTTCAGTCGTATAAGCGCAGTTCCTCCACCCTTCCTGCATATTTCCTTTGCGTATTTTGGTTCGATTCGCGATGTTAGTACCAGGCACTGGATAAACCTTTTCTTCATGCTGCTTGTATGAAGCAAGATCCTCATGAACTAGCGGAGCATCCTTCTGATATGCTGCACTCGGTGAAAGAACTGACGGTAATAATTCATATTCTACTTTGATTTGAAGAACCGCCATCTCGGCAATATGCGCTTGTTCAGCAATAACAAGAGCGACGGGTTCTCCGTAATATCTCACTTTGTCTATTGCTAGTGGAGGCCGATCTTCCAGTGGTGAACCGGTTAAGATCGGATAATATTTGCCTGTGATAACCGCCTTTACTCCTGGGATTTCGATGGCCTGAGACAAATCTATAGATTTGATAGTAGCGTGAGCATGGGGGCTGACAGTTATTGCAGCATGCAAAAGGTCTGGTCTCGTCATATCATTTATATACTTGGTTGTCCCTGTAACTTTCTCCCATGTTTCCTTTCGAGGAATGCTTTTTCCAACCGCTTGAACGATCTTAGCTCCCTCCTTTTCGCAATAGCTATATAACCCTTTCAAGTCCTCCTTATCCTATGTATATACCGTTTTTTTCTCTGTATTAATTAATCCGTTCATTAATATCTTTAACATGATCCTCAATGACGAGGACTTCAATCATTTCATTGTCCTTCATGAACTTGAAAACACCATTGTTAAAGTCTGTACCTACTTCTTTATAGAAGATTCCCTGGTACTTATCTAAGTGCGTGTGATTGAAGCAAAGCCTGTAGCCTCCAGATACCTCCAGTAAGTATGCACGAATCCCTTTTTCATAGAAGCCCTCTTGACCTTCCAATTCACGAGACACTGAAACAATATGTAAATCGACAAATGAAAGTTCATTCAAAAGCACATTAACAATAGAGCCTTTCGTTATTTCTTCCCAACGACTTCGAGCTGTTTGACCCAAAACGATTTGTGTCACATTTTTTTGTTTTGTTACATCGCATATGACTTTTACAACTGAACGTTTCTCATTATATTTTACAATGAATTCCTCAGCCCCGAGCTCTTCAGCGATTTTTTTCCATGCGGAAATATAGTGACTTTTCTCGATATCCCACTCGTCTTTCGGTTGCGGGTCGACTGTTAATACATACATAGGACAATTAAACATATTAGCAATTCTTCCGCCTCTGCGAATAAGTCGTTCACCGTTCGGTCCATAATATACACAAACCAATATGCATTCATCCATGCTTCCTGTTTTCATTGTTTCTATTTCACCTCTGTCCATAGATAAATTTCATAGGAGTATTATGGACATGTTTGGACAATAAAATAAGGCTGGTTATTTGAAGAAAAAGGAGGGGGACTAATTGTATTTACTGTACATCGCTATCTTGATACCCTTTTTCTCCATCCCCTTTATCCCACTGTTGTATAAATACGTACATCGCATACATACTGGTTGGTTCGTCTTGGTTATTCCCGTCCTTCTGCTCTTCTTTTTCGCACGTTACTATTTCGTCCAGCAGACGATAGAGCCTCTCATTCTTTCCGTGCCATGGATTCCATCACTGAATATCCATTTTACGATCTATTTGGATAGTCTCTCATTGCTGTTTGTTTTACTTATTACTGGCGTAGGCACATTGGTCGTGTTTTACTCCATTTTCTATATGTCTAAAGATCGGGAAAAATTACATCTCTTTTATGCGTATTTAATGCTTTTTATGGGAGCGATGCTTGGATCTGTTCTTTCAGACAACCTCCTTGTGTTATATGCCTTTTGGGAACTTACCAGCGTATCCTCCTTCTTACTTATCGCATTCTGGTATCATCGCAAAAGATCTCGTTACGGTGCTCAGAAATCGATGTTCATTACGATGAGTGGCGGATTCTCCATGCTGCTCGGCTTCATTATGCTATACGTCACCTCAGGGACATTCAGCATCCGTGAATTAATCCTACTCGGCGACCAAATTTCGCAGCACTCGCTTTTTATTCCAGCAATGTATTTCATATTTCTCGGTGTGTTTACGAAGTCAGCACAATTTCCTTTCCATATCTGGCTCCCGGACGCGATGGAAGCTCCTACGCCTATCAGTGCTTATTTGCACTCTGCTACGATGGTCAAAGCTGGCGTATATCTCGTCGCTCGTTTAACCCCTATATTCGGTGGGCATCAGGAATGGTTCTGGACCATCACGATCATTGGACTTATTACGCTCTTTATCGGGTCATTAACGGCAATCCGTCAGAGTGACCTTAAAGCTTTGCTCGCCTTCTCGACCATTAGCCAAATCGGTTTAATAATGAGCTTGTTAGGTATTGGTTCTATGTCACTCAATAATCAGTATAGCGACAGTTCTTTACTGTTTGCGGGTGCAACGTTAGCTGCGATCTTTCATTTAATTAATCACTCGATCTTCAAAGGCTGTCTCTTTATGATGATTGGGATTCTCGATCACGAGACAGGTACACGAGATATACGCCGCTTAGGTGGACTGATCCATGTTATGCCCGTCTCCTTCACCTTAACCATGATTGGTTCATTTTCTATGGCAGGTCTTCCACCCTTTAGTGGCTTCCTAAGTAAGGAAATGTTCTTTAGTGGTGCATTAACGGCTTCTCGTACAATGGGGAGCTGGTTCATCTTCATTCCGATCATCGCTTGGGTCGCAAGCATTTTTACCTTTGTTTACTGCATGATTCTCATATTTAAGGTATTCATAGGCCCGTACAAACCTTTGCCACTGGATCGCAAACCACACGAGGCACCATTCGGCATGCTTGTCTCTCCGATGATCTTAGCCTCACTTGTTGTCATTTTGTTCTTCTTCCCGAATTTGATTGCTTCCTCTCTGCTGGAACCAACTGTAAAGGCAATTTTACCGCAAGCTTTCGCGAACGGCAGGGAATGGCATGTTCATATTTCCGCATGGCACGGTTTCAATACAGAGCTGCTGATGACCATGGGAATAATTATTCTAGGCATGCTGCTGTACAAATATTTAACCAAATTTCGCAATATTTACGAAAGTATTCCGTTAAAATTCACCTTGAATCAAGCCTATGACAATGGACTTGTTGCAATGGAACGCATTTCCGGCAAATTGATAAGATTCTACATGTACGGCTCGACACCCCTTTACTTGTCCTATCTTTTCGTATTTGTGATTGTCATCGTCGGAGGCTCGTTATTTCTGCTGAATGGTTTTATCTTTGATCTTTCGAACAATGCTCCGATTGAACTTTATGAATATATGTTAGGGTTCACCATAGTAGCAGCAGCCATATATATGGTATTCACGAAATCCAGATTGATCTCGATTATTGCCGTAAGCGTAATTGGCTATATTGTTTCACTCTTTTTCGTTATTTTCCGTGCACCAGATTTGGCGCTGACACAGCTAGTCGTTGAAACGATTTCAACAGCACTTTTCCTGCTTTGCTTCTACTTCTTGCCAAGAGTAAGCAAGTATGTGACACCGATGAAATTAAACATTCGTAATGCCATCATCGCCATTGGAGTCGGAATGACGCTTACTTTAATCGGTCTATCGACGCAAGA
The DNA here is from genome assembly GCF_004344915.1 of Paenibacillus albiflavus. GTDB lineage: Bacteria > Bacillota > Bacilli > Paenibacillales > NBRC-103111 > Paenibacillus_AM > Paenibacillus_AM albiflavus. The sequence goes on from NZ_SKFG01000001.1 coordinate 457,509, forward strand.
ACATCATTTATTCGATTCGATTGCGGAATATTATAAAGATTCCTATACCCTTGCTGGAGCAAAAAATATAGTGAATGCGATTTTGGTCGACTTCCGAGCGTTTGATACGATGCTGGAAATAGTCGTTCTCTTCGCTGCAGGCGTAGGTATTTACACTTTAATTAAGCTTCGTCATACAGGGAGGAAAGATCAGTGAAATTCACCGATGTATTTTTACAAACCGCGATAAAAATATTGGTGTTCATTATTATGACGTTTTCGATTTATGTTCTGTTCGCAGGGCATCACAATCCTGGAGGTGGCTTTATCGGCGGGCTTATTACAGCTTCTGCACTCGTCCTCCTCTACATTGCATTCGATCTTCAATCGGTGCGCGATATGATGCCTGTCGATTTCAACCAACTGGCTGCCGCAGGCGTTATTGTTGCTGTACTTACGGGAACAGCCTCCTTCTTATTCCATGTTCCATTCCTGACACAGACGTTTACCTATGTAAATCTGCCCCTGCTCGGGAAAACGGAGCTTGCTTCAGCTGTCATCTTTGATTTGGGCGTATACATGACCGTTATTGGAACGACAATGACGATAATTACGAGTATAAGTGAGGACCAAAAATAATGGAGACTTTCATAACAATTATTGCCGGCATACTATTTACAGTCGGAACCTATCTCATTCTGAACAAAAATCTGCTTCGGATTATTCTGGGAATAACTCTATTCTCTCACGCTACTCATCTGCTCCTAATGGCCATTAATGGGTTAAAAAAAGGAGCCGCACCCCTTCTCGGGGAAAATGCCGCCAGCTATACTGATCCGGTGCCGCAAGCCTTGATTCTTACTTCGATCGTCATCAGTTTCGCACTAACCGCATTTCTTCTTGTGCTTGGTTATCGCACTTATGTGGAGTTAGGTACCGACAATATGAAGCAATTGAGGGGTAACACGCATGAGTAATGTTTTGATTTTGCCGATCATCATCCCTCTTCTAACTGGAATGCTCATGATCTTCTTTCGTAGACATGTTCGTATGCAGCAGTGGCTAATCGTCATAAGCCTACTGCTTACCATTGGGGTTTCTACCTTTATTATTCATCGAATTTTTCGTCAGGGCATCATTGTTCTCGATGTTGGGGGCTGGCATGCTCCTTACGGCATCTCGTTAGTCGGGGACATGCTATCTGCTTTGCTCGTACTGATCGCGTCGATCATTTGCCTGATGTGCAGTCTATTTGCTTTCGGTTCAACAAGCAACGACCATAAGGTCCACTTCGTCTATTCTTACATATTATTGCTGCTTTGCGGTGTAAACGGCTCCTTTCTGACAGGCGATATTTTCAACCTGTTCGTCTTTTTTGAAGTCATGCTGATCTCCTCCTATGTGCTTCTGGCGCTCGGCGGAAAAAAGATTCAACTCCGTGAATCCATTAAATATGTCATTATTAACGTCATTTCATCGACATTGTTCGTTATCGCTATTGCCTACTTGTATTCGATTACCGGAACCCTCAATATGGCTCATCTTTCCGAGCGTGTAGCAACAATCGGTCAAGACGGACTGCTTACGACAGTAAGCCTCCTATTCTTGTCTGTGTTCGCTCTTAAATCAGGGTTATTCCTGTTCTTCTGGTTGCCTGGATCGTACAGTGCAGCCCCTCCTGCAATCGCCGCATTGTTCGCGGCCCTACTGACCAAAGTCGGAATTTATGCGATCATACGCACATTTACACTGATTTTCTATCATCAGCCCGAAATTACGCACACAATCATTCTCTGTATGGCGGCAATCACAATGATACTAGGCGCGTTAGGCGCCGTCTCTTATTGGGAGATCAGAAAAATTCTCGCCTACAACGTAATCGTCGCTGTTGGCTTTATCCTCTTTGGCGTTGGGATGAGGACCTTCGAGTCATTGACTGGCGCTCTATTTTATTTGATTCACGATATGCTGGCAAAGGCGCTTATTTTCATTCTGGGAGGAGCGATTATTTCCATCTTTGGGTCGGACAAGCTTCGGAACTTTAGCGGCTTGCTTCTATTCCGTCCGTCGCTTGGATGGTTGTATTTCATAGCTGCACTCGCCCTTGCAGGAGTCCCTCCGCTCAGCGGATTCGTTGGCAAAGTCATCATTCTTAAGGGGGGCATTACCGAAGGCCATTTGATCATGTCTGTGATCGGGATTGTTACGAGCCTCTTGGTGCTCTACTCCGTTATCAAAATCTTTATCCACAGCTTTTGGGGGGAGACGCTGCTAAGCGAAGGGGATCAGAAAGCGACCGGCACCAGCGCCTTATTGCCAGGCTCGATTCTAGTCACATTCATTATAGCAATGGGATTAGGAGCGGAATGGGTGCTTACCTATGTAGAGCAAGCGGCTGAGGTTATGACCAACCCATCAATCTACATCGATGCCGTTTTCAAACAAATCGATTAAGAATTCAACCTAAGAAGTAAAGGATGTGACGAAAATAACTACTCAAATCTTATTAAATTTGTTGATTGCCTTCGTGTGGATGCTTCTAAATGAATCGTGGAACATCGTCATTTTTGGTATGGGTTACGCTATCGGATTTTTCATTATACTCTCGATGCGTCGTTTTTTTCCGGAACCATTCTACGGCAGGAAAATCATTTTTATATTTAAATTATTCTCTCTCTTCATCATAGAGCTTCTTAAATCATGCGTCGTGGTCATTAGGCAAGTTACCAGGCCAAAACTAAACATTCAGCCAGGCATTTTTCGTTCCGAAACCGTACTGAAAAGCGATTTTGAAATTACGCTGCTCTCTACATTATTGACTTTAACACCAGGCTCTGTAGTCATGGAAATTGATCCCGAGGCAGGAGTCATGTTCATTCATGCTATGGATGTAACAGAATTCCGCAATAGTATTACCAAAACAAAACGTAAGTTTGAAAAGGCAATTATTGAGGTGATGCGATGATGTTTGATACTATTATGCTTCTGGCAATGTTCCTGCTCTCAATCTCTGTTGTAATCGCACTGTACCGCGTGATTAAGGGGCCTTCTATTCACGACCGAATACTGGCGCTCGATTCAATCGGATACATCGTTATTGGGATTGTTGCGGTTCTCTCCATTATGCTGGATTCTCATGCTTATCTTGAAACTATACTGCTGATTGGTATATTGGCTTTTCTAAGCACGATTGCTCTAAGCAAATATATGGAAGGAGGAGTTGTGAATGGACGCAAAAGCAATGATTGAAATTGTAGTTGGGATCTTAGTCATTACCGGCACCATCATAAGCCTAATTAGCTCACTGGGTATTATCCGTCTCCCAGATGTTTATAATCGTGCGCACGCTTCAACGAAAAGTGCAACGCTTGGTATCCTTTGTATTTTATTAGGTGCGTTCCTCTATTTTTTCTTCACGCATGGCGTATCCAGTATCCGCTTATTACTCGGAATCGTATTCGTCTTCTTGACTGCCCCTGTTGCTGGACATATCATTATTCGCTCCGCCCACCGCTCGAAGGTCACTCTTGCCGATATTAGCGTTCAGGATGATCTCCAGGATTATTTGGAGAGTCAGAAGAACGTAGAATCTAAATGATATAAGTTGGTCGCGAAGTATGTAACGTTAGGATACAAAACGCCTATTATATCAAAAGAATCTATCAATCGCACAATCACTCTCCTTCTTTCGAACATATTTTAAGAGTATCAAACAAGAGGAGATGATATTTTGGTACGCATTCTCGATAAAGCTGCCGTTCAGCCACGAAGTAGATTCAACTTGTCAAATTCATTCACAATTAAACGTTCACCGGCAAGATCTCGTTTAGCAACAATTCGAATTAGAATACCCGTTTTGAATGCTCAACCGAATCGGGTTGAATTAGTAGCAACTATTGGTGTCCAGGGGGTTACTGGTATCGCTCAAATTCTATTTAGAATCTTCCGTGACGGAGTAGAGATTTTCAATACACAACAAGGTATTGAATCAGCTGCTTCTGAACAAAACTATGCTGTCACATTTCAAGCAATCGATAGAAATGTAAGATCCGGTAATCATGTTTACACAGTAACCGCAGAAAACCGAACTGCAAATACCAGAGCTGATATTGTTGGTCCGATTTCATTTAGTGGGTTAGCCGTTAAAACGAGAACCTGATTTTGAATTATCCGCTTCTGAATAATAACACGCCTTTAAGGCGTGTTATTCATGACATTTGATCTAAGCGAATGAAATGCAGGTTCTTGGGCTGTAGTTGGCATAACACTTCATCTAGTGCTTGTAGCATATAATAAGGAGCATGTCGATCCGCGCCCATTGTCTCTCCGCTGTCATGAAGTAAAACAACTGATCCATCGGTAATGCCATCAAGCAGCTTCGACTTCAATTGAGTCTGGCAGTATCGGCTGCTCCAGTCTCCTCCCATCAGCGACCATAGAGCAATTCGATACTCTTTATACCGCAAAAAGTCAAATAAGTTGATTAATCCCCAAGGTGGACGATAATAGCAGGGTCTAATTCCGGTGATCGATTCGATAATATCAGCAGAGCGATCCAGATGTTCACGTCGTATTGTACTCGGGAGCATCAACCAGTTAGACGTATGACAATAATTATGAATGCCAATCTGATGCCCATCTTGATCGATTCTTCTGATTAATTCGGGATACTGCTCCGCTTGTGATCCAAGCACGAAGAAGGTAGCCTTAACTTGATACTGCTGCAATATATCCAATAATTTCGGCGTATAGTACGGATGTGGCCCATCATCAAACGTAAGGGCTACCTGCTTTTTTAACGTTCCTTTCCGAATTACCCTTAAGCCAATGAATCGCGTAATTAGACTTGGAATGAACATATACAAAGCTGCAATACATAGCATTCCAATGATTAAATGTTTAAGCATGATTGCCTCCAGGTGAGAATCGATTCTTGAGTGAAGAACGTGAATGAATCAGCAGCATTGGCACCAGTTGTTCAGTTCTCCGACTAATTCTATGTCTCCCTTCTGGATGCATGGCAGAGAGCAACAATCGTAGATAAATTGTCGTAATCCTTTTGAAAATACCAGAATTTAAATGCTGCTGTTCAAAACCAAGGCCATATGTTATTCCCCGATGGAGAAGAGTAATACCGAGTAATGCTTTGACCTGCCTGAATTCAGACTGCGATTCGAATGCAATCTGAATCTGCTGCATGGATTCACGTAGCAAACGAGCCGTCTGGAGTGCTGCACGACCAGATCCTTCAGACTGGATCAACTTCAGAATCATATCATTATCGAGATGAAGCTCTCCTACCCACTCTCCCTCATTAATGACTGTTGCATCTTGGCAGATAATCGCTTGACCCCGGTGTTTTTTTAGCATTACGGTGCATATGCCAAAGCGTGACTTATGCGTTCCTCGAAAAAATGTAAGCAACGCAAATATTTTTTCCCACACCATCCATATGTACTGTATAGTTCTTTTTCGTAAGTTGAAATCCAACTTCTTCACCCTCCTTTAAAGCGTTTCTTCCCTCTCATTTCTTAATTGTACAAAGTAGAGCTTTCTTTTTTCTTATCCGTTTCTTACAAAAATCTTAAGTACCTATATGCATATTTCATCTTCATAAACGGTCACATGTGGGTTTAGGCGCATGCAATAAGGGACCGTCCCAATTGGAACAGTCCCTTAGCAACTCTTTTTTCTATATCAATGGATACCTATTGCCATACTTAGCATCACCACATATTTCTATGCCAGCGTCAGCATCGCTTTTAGATCCTCTTCAGCTGTAGTAATCAGCTTTAATCCAAATAGTTCTACCAACACATCCAGCACACCAGATGAGATGAACTCAGGCGGCTTAGGTCCAATGCGAATATCTTGAATGCCTAGGCTGAACAAGCCGAGAAGAATAGCAACCGCCTTTTGCTCAAACCAGGATAGCACAATGCTGACAGGCAGCTCGTTCACTGTGCAGCCAAATGCATCAGCTAATGCTAGCGCGATTTTCACAGTTGAGCCAGAATTATTGCATTGTCCTAAGTCTATATAGCGAGGTATGCCTGTGTCACCGACCGTTCCGTAATCAACATCATTAAAGCGGAACTTGCCGCATGAGGTTGTTAGGATGACTGTATCATTCGGCAAGGAGGTCGCTAGCTCGCGATAGTACTCCCCTGCTTTACCTGGCGCATCACAGCCTGCAATCACGAAGAAACGACGAATATGTCCATCTTTGACAGCCTGAATGATCTCTGGAGCAAGACCGATGACTGTTTCATGATGGTAGCCTGTTGTCAGAACTTGATCAGATTCAACATTTGCCGTCGGAAGCGATAATGCACGTTCGATTAGCGGTGAAAAATCATCATTCACAATCTTGGTGACACCTTCTAACCCAGCAACCTCATAAGAATAAAAGCGATCTGCATATGTCCCTTTGATCGGCATCACACAATTCGTCGTCGCAAGAATTGCACCCGGGAACTGTTCGAACAGTCGGCGCTGGTCACACCAAGCCTTACCGATATTCCCCTTCAAATGTTCATACTTCTTAAGGGCTGGATAGCCGTGGGCAGGTAGCATTTCCGAATGCGTATAAATGTTGATGCCTTTACCCTCCGTTTGTCGCAATAACTCCTCTAATGCATACAAATTATGTCCCGTCACAACAATGCTATGGCCTTCGATCTTGTTCTGACTAACCGTGACAGGCTGAGGAATGCCAAACCGCTCCGTATGCGCTCGGTCCAGTACATCCATGATCCGTACAGCCGCACTTCCCACTTGCATCGCCATGTCCAAATGCTCTTGCGTATTGAAGTTCGAATTCGTCAGCGTCATGTATAAAGCTTCATGGGTAATGCGATCCACCTCGGGGTCACTATATCCTAGTTGTCTCGCATGTGTTGCATAGGCTGCGATACCTTTTAACGCAAAAATCATGATATCCTGCAAGCTTGCAATCGTTTCATTTTTACCACAAACCCCCACCACTGTACACCCGCCACTTGGCGTCTGCTCGCACTGATAACAGAACATATCGTTATCCTCCTCTATAGACCATCTTTTACTATCCATAGCGTAACAGCATGCCAAATCTCGAAGTGTGATTAGACACACACCAACAGTTAACAAATTGTTAAATTGACACTGATATAGATTTGTTTTATGATGATGAAAACAAGGAAAATTATTTATTTTATTTATTTTCCTCTAGGTGGTGAATCTTATGAAGGAACGAATATTAGAAATAGCTCTGAAGGAAATTCAATACAAAGGGTTCCGATTTACGATGAATGATTTGGCACGACAAGCTGGTATCAGCACCAAAACACTTTATGTCATGTATACATCTAAAGTTGAGATTATCGATCAGCTTTTGGATCAGGCTATGGATGAAATTCGCATAAGAGAAGAAGCCATAATAGCTGATCCTAATCAGAAATTAATGGATAAAATAAGACAGCTACTAATTCTAGTTCCTTCGGATTTTCAATTTTTTCATATGAATCGCCTTTATGAGCTTCAGCGATATTACCCAGAGCAGTGGCAGCGACTCGATCAGTTCGTTAATGTCCAGTGGGATGGCGTTAGACAGCTACTTCAAGAGGGAATCGCCAGCCGTAAGCTGAAATCCTTCCCTATTGATCTATTTATCGAAATGTATATAGGTGGCCTGTATCGCTTACTAGAGCAATCAGCCAAGCAAGAATTTCATATGACACTTGAAGATGCATTGGAAGCGATGATTGACATTATGCTTGGCGGCATTATGAACAGAGAAGGTGAATAATGATGCACTGGATTCTGTTAACATTAGCCATTCTTAGTGAAGTAGCAGCAACTTCTGCTATGAAACTATCGAGTGGGTTTACTCGGCTTCTGCCTTCAATCCTCATGTTTGTCATATACCTGACGAGCTTAGTCTTTCTTAATTATTCGTTAAAAGGGATCCCTATGAGCGTCGCTTATGCCATCTGGTCAGGATTAGGTACAGCCTTAATTGTAACGATCAGTTATTTCTTCTTCTCTGAACAGATTACACCAGTAAAAACAATCTCCATTGTGCTCATCGTAGCTGGTGTAATTGGATTAAATCTTGGAGGCTCCAAATGAACAAATTAATGATCTTTTTTCTTATTACCGATATTGGATTTATCTTATACTGGGGCATCACGATTCTTGGTGTGATCCCGCAGGAATATTTGTACCAAGATTATACGAACCAGCTATTGGTCACGTGGAACTGGTCCTTCTTCCCGCTCGATATTCTGATCTCTATTACAGGATTTATCAGCCTGTATTTACTTCGGAAGAAGAATGATCGTTGGAAGGTAGCTGCTCTTATTTCATTAATCCTAACTTTCTGTTCGGGCTTGCAGGCAATCGCTTTCTGGACAATAAAGCTGGATTTTGATATAGGCTGGTGGCTCCCAAATCTATACTTACTTATTTATCCATTATTTTTCATTCCGTCTATTGTAAAAGGTTCTCGTCTAAGCAAAGGAGCTGACTATTGTGATTAATGAACTGCAAAGAAATGAATTTTACAAATGCAAATCTCTCATTCTTGAACACGGACATTTGGAGATTCGCGCTATTGTGGAGGGCAATAATCCAGGGAGAATTTTCGTTGACGATCTTAAATCGCCTCGAACGGGTCTCATTTGGTTTGGCAATTTAGATGGATTCGCATTTATAGGGGATTCAGCGAATACGGAATTTAATGAACATATTAATCACTTGTTCGACGAAGTAATCATTCCAGAAGCAATACAACTAGGGTTAAAATGGTTTGAAGGGTTCGGGGATGCCCCCGCTTGGAATACAACTATTGAGCAAGTATTTGCGAGCCGCCAATTAGATGCTTCGAACCAGAAGGTTTATAGTCTTAACAAACACAGCTATAACCCAAGCCAAGAGCCCGTTATCGATCCCCGATATGAAGTAATGCGAATAACTGAAGAAATGATGAATCCATCTTATTTCAGCAATCAAGATTTCCTTTTAAATAAAATATTGGAATTCTGGGACTCCACCGATCATTTTATCCACAAAGGCATTGGCTACTGCGCGATCGATAACGATGAAATCGTAAGCTTGTGCTTCTCAGGGTTCGTAGCGGGACAGATTCATGGCCTGGGGATTGAGACCTTAAAAGAACATCGAGGGAATAAACTCGCGCAAGCAATAGCGCATGCTCTTGTCCAAGAATGTGTTGCAAACGATTTGGTTCCGTATTGGGACTGCATGGATGTGAATGCTCCCTCTAAATCAGTAGCTGAAAAAATCGGATTAACCAATATATTCGATTACACGGTGTATGAATTTCCTTTTTAAGCTTACACGTGGTATTTCTCTAACGGGGCATTCAGGACCCACTCTAACATTTCGATTCTCATTTGAAATTGATTAGCCAATTCTTGATTGCCCGCTGCTTGCATTTGACGCATTGTCATCTGCAATTCAATAATTTTACGTTTAATCTGATCTTCACTTCTCATTCGTAGCACCTGCCTGTCTGGATGATTAGTATATAATCAAATTGTACCACATAACTGCTCATGCCAGACAACCTCACCTTTCTGTTAATTGATAAGTGATAAGTGTTGGTGATGGAGCGAATGGGAAGTAGTCGAGCATTACCATTGAATAGGGATCAGTGTCATCAATCTCAGCTTGTACATACTTATAGCCTAATTGTTTGGCATAATGGATTTGATAGCTTGTTAATAGCTGAATCAGTTGAACAGAACTTATAGATTTGGTACCTCGCCAACCTAATTCCAATTGATCGCTATCTTCAGATTCATGAATAAGGGCATATGCTAAAACTTCCCCGTTATTTATAACCACATAGCTGGCTTCTAGTATCGTATCTTCTCCGAACACTAGCTTGTCCCAAACCGCTAAATCATGTACCCCGAGCGGATTAATCGTATGTGTGTTTTCATAGGTTTCCCTCGCTAGATGGATCAACTGGGCTTTAAGCTCTTCATCTGGCTTAATTTCCTGTAGACTCCTAATACCGTTAGTATACGACGTTAAATTGTATGTATGGATTACCTCATCTATTGGCGGAATCTTCGATAGGTCCAAATTCGTAATGTTTGTCCTTCTTACAATATTGAAATTATGCTTCTCAAGTGTGTGGCATAAATTTGTGGAGGATTCCCAAATTGTGGTCTGCAATGGATATTCAATAGCTGGACTTGCTTGGATCATATGAAGAAGTGAGTCACTCATTTCAATATCATGTCCAGGCGCAGCAGCAATGGAGATATAGGTACAGTACGGATGGAATTTCATCTTCCAACCAAATGCTGAACCAACCATATGCCCCTCTAATTTCGTTGTAAATGCACAAACTTGATTAGGACTAGAAAAACCACGTAGATGATACTCTATTGTATGCTCATCTTCTCCGTAGCAAGTCGTGAGAAAGTTATGTATCTCTTCTTTGGTTATAGTTAGATGCTGTTCATAGTTATATTTAAGGATCACCGATACCTACCCTATCTGTTGTATAATTTAATTCATTTCAATCTATCCTACTATAATGATGATTTTTTAAAATTTTGATTTTACTTCATACAATGGTACAATATCGACAGGTTAAATTAACATTTTTAACCAATCCATTTTGAGGAGTGTATGAAATGTCAATCAATGTTTATCTTGTTTTTAACGGAAACTGTCGAGAAGCTGTTCAATTCTATTCGGATGTGTTTGAGACAGAGCAACCGCAATTCATGACATTTGGCAGCTCACCTTCTGATCCATCTTATCCATTGCCTGAAGAAGCCAAAGATCTAATCATGCATACACGAATTAATATAAATGGCAGCACCGTCATGTTCTCGGACACGTTCCCTGGTATGCCGTTTACAGCGGGCAACAATTTTAGCCTATCCTACACGACTGACAATTTGGACGAGCTTCAATCCTTATTCGACAAGCTGAAAGCAGGCGGCCAAGTGCGTATGGAGCTTCAAGAGACTTTCTGGAGCAAAAGCTATGGCAGCTTAACGGACAAGTTCGGCATTGAATGGCAGTTCAATTATGATAATGCTGAAATGGGCAATTAATTTCTGTCATCATCACCTATACAATGAAGACCGTTCATTCTGGACGGTCTATTTTGTTGTCACCAGTCGGCCATGTACAACCCATAATTAATTTACTTGTAAAGTATTCTAATCGCGCAGAATATACATATAGTATTTCTTATCAAGCTTCACTAGGGAGATGATTCACCATGGTTCAACTTAAACAATTCGGTAAAGGCTTGTTGTTTGGTTTAATTGCGATCGGAACACTCCCATTCCTATTAGTTCAAATGATCATAGAGGCATTAAGTTAGTATGAAAACAACCGACCGAACAGACTAAGGCTGTCAAAGAGGTCCTCTTCTTTGGCAGCCTAATGTTTTTCGATTTACTTGAGTTTGCTCGTATAAGCAATCGATACTGAAGTTTCCCCTTCTACCTGTGTAGATTTATCAATCGTCATCATAACCGTATAATTAGGTGTTTCCCCCGAATAAAATATAGCGCCTTTAATCTCACTTTCTTTAAAAGTATATCCCTTGTCTTTCAGTATCTGGCGATATTGATCACTTACCTCTTTTATAGCTAGCTCCATATCGAAACTCACCAAGTAATTCTCAAAAACTTCATCCTTAGCATGCTCCACAGCCAAGTTCTTAGATTGATTTAGTATCGGAATATCTGCTGGTGGCTGTACAGAAGCCGGTGTGCTGCTAGGCTGCTCAATGGATTTATCTATTTGTTGCTTAATGCTATTTGCTGCATCAACTGCCTCACTCCTGCTGCCACATGCTGCTAACAAACTGATTATTAACATAGCAATGATGCCATGAGTCAATCTGCGGGCTATCCTTTGCATTTGCTTCACCACCTTTCTTATTTCTTCACTTTGAGCATACTCAGAATCGCACTGATCGCTTCCGAACGTGTTGCAAATCCATTGGAATCAAATATATGCTGTGGAATGCCACCGACAATAATAATCCCATTCTGCTCAGCAGTTGTTGCAGCAGCTCTTACCCAATCAGGAATTCGACTATCATCTTCATATCCTGATGTGGGCTTCGTCTCCAATATTAAGCCAGAAGCTCGAATAACCATAGATGCCATTTCAGCGTGTGTAATATTGTCATTCGGTCGGAATGTGTTGTCTGGATAACCCTTAATAAAGCCTAAATTCACTGCAGCTGCAACCGACGGAGCAGCCCACGATCCGATATTGCTTATATCCTTAAAGGTGAGCGCTTTGCTCACTTCTGCTGCCTTAATTCCCTTGATGAGCATGACAGTAAATTCAGCTCGGGTAACATTTGCATCAGGCCTGAATGTACCGTCTGGATAACCACGAACAATTTCTTTTTTAGCCCCCTCTATAATAGCAGAAGCAGCCCAATTGCCAGCAGTATCTATAAAAGAAGGTGACGAAACCGTTGCTTCCTTTACAGTTACTGTACATTCGGCAATAAAACCTCCATCGTCAGTTTGCACACTAATCTTAGCTGTTCCAGGAGTCAAACCTGTCACTTTACCAACATTATCGACTGCTGCAACAGTAGGATTGCTGCTTTGCCAATGGACCTTCTTGTTTAATGCGCTTCTAGGAGATACGTCGGCAATTAACGTACTGTTGTCACCTTTGTTCAAATTCAAGGTTGTTGGACTTAATGACACAGTACTTACAGTATAATTACCTAACGCATGCAAAATGCCTTTGGTATCCTTTACATACACAGAATCGTTAAGACCGATAAGGGGCGTACTCACTAAATTGTCGCCTAAATCATACGTATATTTAACTGATTTATTTGGATTTATGGCATACAAATATCGGCTACCCGTATGACTGTAGATCATTCCTGTGGAATCAGTCGCGCCTGATTTAAATACGTATCCTTTCTCAGGCAAAGTCCATTTGAGCGAACCGTCTGGATTTACAGCATATAGATTCCTTTTTGCTGAACTGATATAAATTGTTCCGTTACTTCCTACAACTGGACTTGCATAGGTAGATTCACTAAACGTAGTGCTCCATTGCTTAGACCCATCTGGCGATATTGCATACAGCTCATTGTCTGACGCAAAATATATAGTTCCTTTTGGCCCTAGAGTTGGTGAAGCAAGAATATCTTTGTTCGCCTCAAACTCCCATTTTTTGGTCCCATTCGGTTTAAGTGCCAAGAGCTTGGTGTCAGAATTCATATAGATAGTCCCATCACTACCTACCATTACATTTTCAAATCCTAGAGAGTCCTTTAAACGATAAGACCATTTAAGTGTTTTATCAGATTCTAGAGCCACAAGCTGATCGATACTTCCCCCATGAAACACGGTATAGATTGTACCATCTGGACCAAAGGCAGGAGCTGTTCGAAAGTTCGAATGTGGATCACCATTATCGATTTTGAAAATCCATTTGCCCGTGCCATCGGGATTTATCGCATGAAGTTCTTTTAACGTTGCAGCATAAATCGTCTGAGTGTCATCAACCGAAATCGCAATAATTTCCCCACCAGCGTTATAGTTCCATCTGTTCGTACCTTCTAAATTGATTGCTGTTAAGTACTTATACTCCGTTCCCATATAGACGGTCCCATCAGAACCAACTGCTGGTTCCGACCAGCCTATCTGCTTAAGATCATATTCCCAAGCAAGCGATAATTTCTTGTTTAGCTGTAGAATTGAAGGATCCAGTTTGATCGGTATCGTAAGATCTGGTTTTACCTCAATAGGATCTGCCAGAACTGATCGCAGGGGTAATACATTTAAGCTAACCATAACAATTAGCCCCAACCCCACTAATCGTTTGGAAATTAAATTCACAATCATTCACCACCTTGAGCAATGTATCTATTCATATGCAGGTAGGCTTGATTTATTGACTCGATCTCGAAACAAAAAGAGCCGATTCTTGATAGCATATCGGCTCTTATAGATTAATTATTGTAAATAATGACACATAAACTTCTCGCAACAATAATATGGAATAGGCTAATAATTTACGTCCTCTCTCAAAATCCCGTAAATCTCTAAATCCACTACACCCTTACCTGTCCATATCTCCGTTTGCCTTAATGTCCCTTCCTTCATGAAACCGTTCTTAAGTAATACACGTCCGGAAGCGATGTTGCCTGGCATGACTTCTGCGAGAATGCGATTCACTTGGACTTGCTCGAATAAGAATTCAATTAACAAAGCAACAGCTTCAGTCGCAATTCCTTTCCCCCAATAAGGTTCTGCTAAATAATAACCTATTGAAACAGATCCAACTTTGACATTAAAATTCCATGCTTCCACGATACCCATCAGCTTATCTCGGTCCTGATTGCTGAATATTCCCCATTTAATCTTCGTTCTTTTCATAAAGTCACGTTCAAAATGGCCGATCATGTTCTTGACCGCTTCTTTATTCTTCCTTGGCATGATGCCACAAAATTCAAATACAAGATCATTGCTGTAAATCGCATGCAAATCATCCAAATGACAGAGTTCAATAGGTTTGAGCAATAATGCTGCAGATTCTAATATTGGGAACCGATCAAACACAGCATTCAGATCCATTGCTTGATTCTCTCTTGTCTGATTAGCTGCAGGAAACTCATCAAATTCATAAGCTCTTAGCATTGGATTGCTGTTTTTGATCCTCTTTACTTTATCCCATGTATTTACATAAACTGGAACTCCTGAGCATCTGTTTAAAAGAATCCATCTGATCAAGGCAAACGCTTCAAATAAATCTAATTCAGATTGTTCGATTATGTGCTCCTGCAGATAGGTAAAGCGAAAAGAGGAAACTACTCCTGGATTAAGGTAGATTTTCAGTAAAATTAACGCCCATGCAAAATCATATCGGGAGTCCCCAAGCTGTACGTTCGTCCAATCGATAACGGCTAAATGCCCGTCTTTCTCTACAATGTTGTTAAAATGATAATCTCCATGTATGAGACGATCTTGTCTGAATTGCGTTTGCTTTTCAAGTTCTGTAATCGCTTGTAATAAATCTGGATGTTCATTCGCACCCTGGAAAAAGTAATGGATTAATTCATAACTAGGCAAAAATGAACCCATTTCTCCATCCACTATTACTTGATGTATTTGAGACAAAATCCGAGCTGCTTCTGAGGCTGCTGCCGCATTGATCGACTGTGTGGGACCGCCATCGTAGCTTGTTAACAAGACTTTATCTCCACTGCCGTTTACTCCCCAACCGATGGGACGAGAGACATTGAGCCCTTGCTCAGATAGCATGCTTAGTAGTCGATATTGAAGTGAAATATTAGGTCTAGATTCCTTGTTCCACACTTTAAGCACATAGCTCTCCTGGTTGTAATTAAGCCTAATAACCTCTGCTTCAAAGCCTTGATTTAACGTTTCGACTTCGATTCGTTCTTCTTGAGCCAATAGAGTGTTTAGAATTGCATCCTGCTCTTTCCATGAAATGGATGTAATTGGATTATTCATTCGATAGCGCTCCTTAATCAAATGTTACATAAAGCCGGAACCATGATTTTTTTACTATCTCTATAAATATATGGAATCTTCTAACAAAAAGCAACGAGCCATAAGATCTATGCTTATTAATCTAGCAGCTAGCATATAGATAAGTTAGGAGGCGATTTATCATGTGGGAGCTTGTCAATGAAGAGATTATAGACTTGCAGCAGCAAGGCAATCACTATATCAAAACCTGTATTGCACAAGATGACACGATCGTTATTTTATACCATCCTCTATTCTATAAGCATTCTATTTTTGCCAGACTCATTAAGCCTAACGGCACACGAACATCCGAGTTTCAAGGTGATCTCAAATTATTCGCGATCAAAGGGATGAACAATCAATATGAACTGCTTCATCTATTCATCCGACAAGAAGATCGCAATAAAGGATATGGCACGATTCTCATGAATGAATTAATCGCGTGCGCTCGCAAAAGATGCTTTAATTATATCGAAGGAAACTTACGTAATATCGATGATGAATCAGATGGTAAGCTCCTTCATTTTTACGGGTGCAAATTTGGTTTTCATATCGATAAGAATCGCAACATAAGGTGGGATAACCCGAATCAAGTTACTTTAAATTACTTGGAACATAATGCGTATAATAGGCATCCTTCGTAATCTCTAAACAGTTGAGCTGATTGCCAAAACAGCAGCCACCATCAATTGCAATCTTATCTTCATCGAAGAAAATATCAGCAGTCTCTTGCAAATAAATTGTCGGTGTATGACCGAATACGACTTTCTTACTCAGGCCTGTTGGATTCTTAAAGAACGGTTCACGTATCCATAAGAAATCCTTTAATGCGGTTTGCTTCCAATCCTCACAGGTTGGATCTATTCCTGCATGCACATAAATATGCTTGTCATCCTCATAATAATAAGGCAGTCCATTCAAGAAATCCAAATGTTCCGAATAATGCTCGGCAACATACTCCTTCGCCTCGACATAACGATCGAAGCTATAATTCCCCGCGAACCATTCCCATCCACAGAAGCTTTCTAATGTGGTCATACCACCATTTCTCAAAAAACGACTATCTTGACCATTGCATACTGCATCTACAAGCATTTGGTCATGATTTCCTCTTAGAGCTAATACACCAAGTGTTTCAACAAGAAGCATTACCTGCTCCAGCACTTCCTTACTCTTCGGTCCACGATCCGTATAATCGCCAAGAAGTACTAATTGATCTTCTTTCGAGTTATAATTAACTTTACTTAATAGTTGATTGAATTCTTGATAACAGCCATGAATATCACTTATCACTAATGTTCTCTTCATCTGCCACCCTCACCCCGTAATAAGATCTCCTTCGACCATAATAGCAAGAAAACAGATGATTTGATAAGACTTTTTTGTTAAAGTCACCTATAAGATGACAACTGAAGGATGGTTAATGATCATGATCAATGATACACAGCTTTCATTTGATGAAATGTGGGACATCATTCTGGCATGCGACAGCTCCTATGATGGCTTATTCTTTACCGCGGTCAAAACAACCAGGATCTACTGCCGTCCTTCCTGTAAATCCAGAAAGCCGCACAAGCATAATGTTGAATTCTACCTTCAAATAAATGAAGCCGAAAATGCTGGATACCGCGCCTGTAAACGATGTCAGCCTAATGTCCATCTAACACCTCAAGCTGAACTTGTTTCAGATACAATGGCCTACTTGCTGCACAACTATAAACAAAAGCTCTTGCTGCAAGATATCGCAACACATGTTGGAATCAGCGCCTATTATCTAGAAAGACTTTTTAAGCAACACACAACGCTAACACCTCGAGCCTATCTGGAGAAAATTAGAGTTGATAAAGCCGCACACTTACTGCGTAATAGTGACCTAACCAATTTGGAAATAGCTTATGAAGCTGGTTTCCAAAGTCCATCGATTTTCTACAAAGCCTTCCGAACACTTAAACAATGTTCACCAAGTGAGTATCGGGAGCAGATTGGAGGAATCTCATGAACTGGAGTGACCATCAATCTTATATTGAGATCGTACCACCTCCCGAATTCAGTTATAAAGAATGCTTTGTCTATTTGGACCGATCCAAACAAGAAAACTTACATCAGATTCACAATGAAAGGTTAATCAAGCTAATCTCAATAGACGGTACCCCTATTTTACTGATCATCAGCTTTGTGGAGCTCATGATACGTGTTGATTTTCCACTTGGTATACCATCAGCTCATGCACGTTCCGCTGTAGCTTCTTATGTATGGGATTTATTCGATTTAGACACGAATCTAAGCCAATTTTATGAACAAGCAGTCCAAGATTCCATTCTGCAACCACTAGTAAATCGGTACTATGGTCTGCGTATCGTCCAAATTTCTGACTTATTTGAAGCATTAACTTGGGCGATTATGGGACAGCAGATTAATTTAACCTTCGCCTATACTTTAAAGAGCAGATTCGTTGAACGATTTGGTGAAAGTTTAACATTTGGCGATGATGTCTACTGGTTATTCCCCACTTATGATCGAATTGCACAACTGAATATTGATGAACTCAGGGAAATGCAATTTACTTCAAGAAAAGCAGAATATGTGATTGGAGTAGCAAAGGAAATGTGTTCTGGCAACTTATCCAGAGAAAGCTTATTGGCGATGAAAGACCCTAAGCTCATACATCAAGCCTTGACGTCAATCAGAGGAATAGGCGCATGGACGGCAGATTATGTCATGATGAAATGCCTGCATAACACGTCAGCTTTCCCAATAACCGATGTTGGACTCCACAATGCACTAAAGCTGCAGCTCGAAATGGATCGCAAACCAACCTTAGACGAGATTAAGCAATACGCCGCTCATTGGGATGGATGGCAAGCTTATGCTACTTTTTACTTATGGAGGTCTTTACTATGAGCAAGCACTACATTGCTTATTACGAATCGCCGATAGGAACTATTGAGATTATCAGTACAGATACAACCATTTGTTCCATTATGTTTTGTGATGGGAAACAAGCTCAATTGAATGAACAGCAGAATTTGCCGAAAGTTATCCACGACTGTTACGATGAGCTTGATCACTATTTTAAAGGTGAGCGCCGGGAATTTACAGTTCCCTATGTCCTGAATGGGACTAGCTTTCAACAAACCGTATGGAACGCGCTAATTACGATTCCATATGGACAAACGGCTAACTATCAAGATATTGCCGTTGCAATCGATAATCGTAAAGCGGTCCGTGCGGTAGGCAGTGCGAATGGAAAGAATAAGCTATCCATCATTGTGCCTTGCCATAGAGTTATAGGTTCGGATGGCAGCTTAACCGGCTATGCGGGCGGTTTATGGAGGAAAGAATGGTTGCTCCAACATGAGCAGCTGCACTTCATTTCATGAAAAAAGAAGGGTCAAGATGATGGTCTTGACCCTTCTTTTAACGTGTTAAGATTGGTTTTAAATCCTGAATTATTTGATTAAGCTGAATTGATACCTCTTCATACATCTGTTTCGCTGATTGATTGCTCGATGTTAAAGAATACATCTCGAGATCCGCTTCGCATTTTTTCAGTTCTGCATAAAGTTGTGCTTTACTTTGTGGAAGGGGAACTGAAATTTTATCGTCATATGTATCGATATACAATTGATTATAAGCATCCACTTGAGCGAGAAGCACATTATTCAGCAATAATCCCTGTTTATTCAACTCGGTATTTAACCACTCACGTGTCAGTCCGACGGTCCTTAGCGATTCATCCAATATTTGTCCATCCATAATGACACATTGAGGCTCCTGCTCAGGTGCAACTTTAATCCCAAGGTGCTTAGGCGTTAAAGGCATGGTTTCTTTCTTTAGCAATACATTGATGTCCCCACTCGGCTCCATAATGGCGAATTCAACATCAGCCAATTTAAATGCCTTATTTTTACGCAATGATTCCATCAGTTCATCTGTTGAAAGTCGTTCCGTCTTCAGATTATCCTCCAGTATTTTACCATCCTTTACAAGAACCGTTGCCTTGCCATCGATAAAAGTCCTAGCACGTTTGCTTTTTAACTGAAGATACTCAATCCCTAGAGATAAAACGACCCATACCAAAATTGCAATTATGCCTAAATACCACTTCGCATTCAAATTCAATGAGATATAAGCAGTTAAAGCACCAATTGAAATCCCTGTTATATATTCAAAAAGGGATAACTGCGATACCTGCCTCTTCCCTAACAATTTGGTCACTACAAAAATTGACAATATTGCAATTACGGTTCGCCACACAATCGTTAGAGCTTCATACACAATAACCCCTCCTGTTAAACTTATTTAACAGTAATGAGTATTCCTCATCAAATTAGCTTCCTATTCATCTAATTTATAGACAAATCAATCTTGATAAGTTAATAGATATTTCACAAGAAATGGCGATGGCAGTGACATTTTTTATATCTTTAAACATATTGCATGTGATAACATATTTGCACAAATTTAGTTCTCAAAGGTGGTTTGTATGCCTAAAAAGGTTTTAAGAAGTCAATCTGTGCAGTACCCTTACAAGGTTCAACTAAACAAGACTAAAGTGATAACTCGAGATGGAGTAGGTACAGTAACACAGCAAAAGTCAGAGTGGCTATTCGTCAAGCTTGACCATTCTGACCGTACCGTTCGCACGAATATTTTTTATGCAGAACTTATTGAAACGATCTAACACTTCATCCTTACATATCTATTTAACGAACAAGCAGTCGTCTCTATAACAAAGACAACTGCTTGTTTGTTTTCGCATAAAACACCTTTTTTAGAGAAAAATAAGACCTAAAGTAAGATTAATCAATGGGGTGTATACGGCAATGCTTAGACAAACGGATAAAGCCAGACAGTTTGACGAACTTATGAAACAGAATGAAATGCTGATGAATGCCCTAAAGAATGCTAATCATTTATTAGAGCAAATGGATTCGAAAGGTTCTCAAAGTCAACAGCAAAGCAGTGATCAACAAGCCAATCAGCAATCTAACGGGCAGGAAAACCAGCAGAATTCGAATCAACAACAAGACAATAACAATAGCTCGGACAGCTCAAATCAACAATCAAGCGGGTCTGGACAATCAAATCAAGATCAATCTGGGCAGCAAGGCCAACAAAATGATCAACAAGGTCAATGCTCCAATCAAAATGATCAACAAGGGAATCAAGGCCAACAGAATAATAATTCCTCACAGCCTAATCAACTTGCTAACGATTTATTGCAACTAAAAGACTTAGTCGCACAGTTAGAGTCCAAAACTGCATCCTATGTATCGAATCAAACAGGCAAATCACTTACGGAGAAAGATGTCGTCGGTTTAGTGCTGAACATAATGGATGGAATGGTTGATTGGGCGGCAGATTACGTTACCCAAGCTAGCAAAAGTAATTGAAAATAATGGCATAAAATGGAACAAGGCCATATGCAACACAAATAAGCTGCCTCATCATGAGACAGCTCCTTAGTGATCAATATTTAGACTTGCAGCATAGCCTTTAGTTTAGCGTCTGTCATTAAATTACCTACGTAGAAATCACCAAACTCACCAAATCTCGCACTTACTTCATCAAAGCGCATTTCATATACAAGCTTCTTGAACTGTAGGGCATCATCTGCAAATAAAGTAACGCCCCATTCCCATAAATCGAAACCGACTGAGCCTGTAATGATTTGCTTCACTTTGCCTGCATATGAACGGCCAATCATCCCGTGAGAACGCATCATGTTCTTACGCTCTTCTAAGCTGAGCATATACCAGTTATCATTGCCATCCCTGCGCTTATTCATTGGATAGAAGCAGATGTGCCTAGACTTAGGCAGCTCAGGCTTAAGTCTCTCCACGATTTGCGGCACAGACATCGGATCCACACCAGGCGCAGCCATATAAGAGCTAAGCTCTACGATAGAGACATAGGAGTAGACAGGCAATGTGTATTTCGCTATTGCGGACTTATTATAGGCTGTCTCGAGCTCTTCAAGCTCCTCTAATGTTTCACGCAAGTGCATGAGCACGAAATCCGCCTTTTGACCAACGATTGCATAGAATGCAGTTGAACCCTGCTTACTCACTTCCACCTCACGCCAGTTCTTAAGCATAGCTGCTAATTCAGCCTCTGCTGCTTCTCTCTCACTGCTGGATGCTGATTTCCATGCTTGCCAATCCATTTTTCTAAAATCGTGTAAAGCATACCATCCTTCTAACGTTTCAACAGCCTCACTCATGTATTTGCCTCCTCAATTTATCAAATCGCTAATCGTTTTAATGCTTCCCTATGTGCTGTAATAGTTAGTTCAATATCTTCGTCTGTATGAGCAGCCGAGATGAACCAAGCTTCAAATTGTGAAGGGGCAATGGAGATGCCCTGGTCCAACATATGAGAGAAATATTGTTTAAATCGGACGAGATCTGATGTGCTAGCCGATGCATAATCGATGACCTCTTGATCAGTAAAGAACACGCTGATCATGGCACCAACACGGTTGATCCTGATTGGAATGCCAATCTCTTCCGCACTCTGACGGAAGCCTTCTTCGAGCCTTGCCGATCTGCGTTCAAGCTCGTCATATACGCCAGCTCGTCCAAGCAACTCCAGCGTCTTAAGTCCAGCTGCCATTGCCAGCGGATTGCCTGATAAGGTACCCGCCTGATAAATCGCACCGCTTGGCGCAATATGCGCCATGATTTCCTTCTTGCCGCCATAAGCGCCAACCGGCAATCCACCGCCAATAATTTTCCCTAGACAAGTAAGATCTGGCGTAACGCCAAAGCGTCCTTGAGCTGAATGCAAACCAACCCTAAACCCTGTCATTACTTCATCAAAAATAAGAAGAGCGCCATACCGTGTCGTTAAATCTCTTAATCCTTGCAAAAACCCAGCAACAGGCGGAACTACACCCATGTTACCCGCGATTGGCTCCAGAATGATAGCGGCAATTTGTTCAGGATAATGCTCGAATGCTGCTTGAACAGAAGCAAGATCATTATAAGGGACAGTTATCGTATTGCTTGCTACGTTGTCAGGAACTCCAGGTGAATCTGGAAGCCCTAGTGTAGCTATTCCCGATCCAGCTTTAATGAGTAATGCATCCGCATGACCGTGATAGCCGCCTTCGAATTTGAGAATAATATTCCTTTTCGTATAACCTCTAGCTAGACGCAATGCACTCATTGTGGCTTCAGTACCTGAGTTAACCATGCGGACCATCTCAATCGAAGGTACGCGCTCAATCACAAGCTTGGCCATCTCTGTTTCCAGCAAAGTCGGCGCACCGAAACTCGTTCCATAAATTGCCGCCTCTTGGATAGCTGAGATCACTTCTGGATGGGCATGTCCCATAATAAGCGGACCCCATGATCCGATATAGTCAATGTATGAATTGCCATCGATGTCTACAATGCGTGACCCACTGCCGCTTTTCATAAATAATGGGGAGCGGTCAACTGATTTGAAAGCACGAACAGGAGAATTCACCCCTCCTGGGATAAACTGCTTTGCCTCAGCAAAAGCCACTTCTGATTTCGAATTACTACCCGCGTTAGTCATGCTCATGCGCTGTCCTCACTTTCTGATTGAGCTTTGCTGGAACGATATTGTATAAGCTCATGAACGAGCTCCTTAGCCGCCTCTTTTCCTTGCCGCACACAATCTGGCAGTCCGACACCATGAAAGCCCGCACCTGTTACAAGTAAACCAGGAAGGTTCATCTTCAAGTCCTCACGGAATTTAGCCACCTTATCCAAATGTCCAATCCCGTACTGCGGCATAGAACGTTCAAGCGGAGTTACTTCATGGAATATTGGTTCTGCATCTAGACCCATGATGTCAAGCATATCTTTACGTACTTCAGATACAATTTGTTCCGTTGTCATACTTCTCCAGCGTTCATCACCAGCCCGTCCGACATAGAACCGAATGAGAACTTTATCTTCTGGGGCGGTATGCATCCATTTATTAGAAGTCCATGTACATGCTGTAATAAATCTGCCTTCACTTCGCGGAACTAAGAATCCACTACCATCGAATGTAAAATTGACATCCTTACGGTTGAAAGCAAGGACGACATTCGCCACAGACACATAATCGAGTTCTTCCAAAAATCCTTTGGCTGAAGGCTCCTGCAATAATGCAGCTGCATGATAAGAAGGCAACGCAACGATTACCGCATCAGCCTGCTCTTCATGCCCATCTGCAAAGGTAATATTGTATCTGGAGCTCTGACTGCTATTAGACTTTGCCACCCCAGCAACCGGAGTATTCAGACGAAGATCTACGTTCTGTTCACGCAGGGCAGCTATAAGACCATTAATCAAGGTCATTAGCCCCTTACGAAACGTCAAAAACATCGATTTATTTGCTGCTGGCGGAAGACCGGGTAAATTCTGTGCAGTCTTGCTGCGATTGCTGCTTGTCCCGCGAATGAGACTGCCGAATTTTTGCTCCATTTCACCGAACTGTGGAAAAGTGGCTTGCAAGGATAACGCATGCATATTCCCTGCGTATATGCCAGCTAGTAATGGTTCTGCAATTTTCTCCAATACCTCTTTGCCAAGCCTGCGTTCAAGAAAAGACCCTAGCGACTCATCTGCTACTTCTTTACGCCGTGGCAGCACAAGATCCATTGCCGCACGCAGCTTGCCAAACGGTGAGATCAAGGAGGTCTTCATGAAGGGTTTAAGCTCCGACGGAATTCCAAGCACGAGACCAGGGGGCATCGGATGCAGCTTATCTTTGTAAAGAATATAGGTTTTCTTGGCATTCGGATTCGTGCCTGTGAGTTCATTTTCCAAGCCAAGCTCTTTCGTTAATTCGATAATCGGGAGCTTACGTGCAAGAAATGAATCTGCACCCTTCTCAAATACAATTCCGTCTTTTTCCATCGTGTTTATTTTACCGCCAAAAGCAGAGGATGCTTCAACAACGGTAATTTGGGCATTTACTTGCTGATCAGCTAGCTCTTTCTGTAAATAGAATGCAGTACTGAGTCCTGTTATGCCACCGCCAATGATTGTGATTTGAGTTGGTTCGTTCATTCGCACATCCATCTCCCTTTATTGTTTCAATAGCTGATATACGCAATCGCTTAGTGTTTCAATATATAATGGATGATCATTTAGCGATTCTGTACGTTCTAAATGCATGCCTAGCCCCTTGCATATTGCTTGACATTCGATATCGACATCATAGAGAACTTCCAAATGATCAGATACAAATCCAATTGGGCACAGAAGAACGTTCTTAACCTGCTCCTCGTGGTGTAGTGTAGCTAGGACATCTGTGATATCTGGACCGAGCCAAGGCACAGCAGTACGGCCCGCACTTTGCCAAGCGAATTGCCATTCTTCTATCCCTGCTGCTTCTGCCACAGCTTTGGATGATTCGAGCAATTGATCTTGATAGGGATCGCCCATTTCCAGGATTTTGGCAGGTAAGCTATGCGCACTAAAAATCATTCGAACCTTCTCGCCATCAAAGCGCTGTAAAGCCGATTGAACTCTTTCCGTAAGAAGTGTAAGCAGCTTAGAATGCATATGATAGCTCTCAACACAAGTTAGTTCGATACCTAGCTCATCGCTTTTGGCTTTCGCTCGCTGGATATAGCCACCGATACTCATTACCGAATAATGCGGTGCAAGGACTATACCAATTGCGCGTTTGATCCCGTCTTTAGCCATTTGGCTAATCCCATCTTCAATAAATGGACTTGCATGCTTAAGACCTTGATAGCAGCGGAAATCATATTCCGGATGTTCACGATTAAGCGTCTCTTGCAGTGCTTCGACTTGACGATTCGTATTTTCTCTTAACGGGAAAACACCGCCAGCAATCGCTTCATAACGCCCTGTCAGCTCAGCTAGCTGTTCAGGAGTTGGTGGATTTCCCCGACGTATATGCGTATAGTAAGCTTCCACTTGTTCCTTTTTCTCAGGTGTTCCATACGACATAACGAGTACACCGATTTGCTCTTTAGACAATAGACTTCTCTCCTATCCCATAACTAGCTCTTATCGCTGTGCAAGAACAGTACTTGAGTATGAATGAATATAAGCAGTTAATTGTTGTAATTTCTCAAGTGAAGCCTCGGGAAATAAACCATGTCCCAAATTAAAAATAAAGCCTGGCTTCTCCAAACCTGCATCAATGATTGCTTTGGCTTGCTTCTCTATGATATCCATAGGTGCTGTGAGTACGAACGGGTCCAAATTACCTTGAACAGCGTAATTGTCCCCAACTCTACGACGTCCTTCTGTAATCGATACTCGCCAATCAAGACCAATTACATTAGCTTGAATACCACGAAGTGTTGGCAATAACTCACCTGATGCCACACCTGGGAAATAAATTTTGGGCACATTCAAATCCGATAAGGCTTCAAAAATTCGAGTAATCGTCGGAAGCACATATTTCTCAAAATCTACAGGAGCTAGTGAGCCTACCCACGAATCGAATAATTGGAAAGCTTTCGCCCCATTTGCAACCTGTGCACGCAAGTAAGTAATAATCATATCACCCAGTTTATCCATAAGCGCAAACCAAATCTTCGGTTCGCTGTACATCATCGTTTTAGTTCGAATATAGGTTTTGGAAGGCTTGCCTTCAATCAAATAAGAAGCAATCGTAAAAGGCGCTCCCGCAAATGTGATTAAAGGGACTTCCAGCTCTTTATCCAAAATTTGAATAGTTTGCATGATGTGATTTAAATCACGATCAACATCGATCGGTTGAAGTTGCTCGACATCAGCCATTGACCGAATAGGATTATGAATAACCGGCCCGATATTCGCGACGATATCAAAGTCAATCCCGATTGAAGCAACTGGATTCATAATGTCTGAATACAGAATAGCTGCATCTACACCTAGCTTGCGAACAGGCATCATCGTAACTTCCGCTGCTAATTCAGGCTGTCTGCATATTTCCAATAGCGAATATTTCTCTTTGATCTTCCGATATTCTGGATCATAGCGACCCGCTTGTCTCATATACCATACAGGCAATCGATCAACTGACTCCCGTCTGCAAGCACGAAGAAAAGTATCGTTGTAGCTCATAAAGCACCACTTTCAATTTATAAATTTAATCGGCTGCAACTTGTATTACTTCTGTTTGAGCCAGCCAGCTGCATCTTTCGCAAAATAAGTAAGAACAATATCCGCACCAGCACGTTTAAAGCCTACCAGCATCTCCATTACAATCGCTTGCTCATCAATCCATCCCTTGCTTGCTGCTGCTTTGATCATGGAATATTCTCCTGAAACGTTATAAGCAACAATTGGAAAATCATAGTTTTGCTTGAGCAATTGAATTACATCCATATACGCTAATGCTGGCTTCACCATCAAGAAATCGGCACCCTCGATTACATCGCTCTCTGCTTCACGGAGCGCTTCGCGCGCATTCGCAGGGTCCATTTGATAAGTTTTGCGATCTCCAAACTGCGGTGCTGAATGAGCAGCGTCACGGAAAGGACCATAGAACGCAGAAGCATATTTAACAGAGTAGGACATAATCGGTATGTGGGATAGTCCCGCTTCATCTAGCCCTTCACGAATCGCAGCAACGAAGCCATCCATCATATTCGATGGAGCAATAATATCAGCGCCTGCGCGTGCTTGAGATACGGCAGTTTTGGTCAATAACGCCAAAGACTCATCATTCGTCACATCTGCACGTCCCGTATTTGGATCATGATGAATGACACCACAATGTCCCGTGCTTGTAAATTGACACAAGCAAGTATCCGCGATGACCAGCATGTCAGGATATAGTGCCTTCACTCTTCTCGTTGCTTGCTGCACGATCCCATTATCATCATAAGCTGATGAGCCTACTTCATCTTTTGAATCTGGCACACCGAATAATAGAATGCCTTGAATGCCTAAGGCAGCAATTTCATGCAACTCTTCATCCAAACGATCTAAGGAAAAATGATAAACACCAGGCATCGATGGGATTTCTTCTTTAATATTATGGCCTACTGTCACAAATATAGGCTGGATCAAATCATGAACAGACAAGCTGTTCTCTCTCACAATATTGCGCATCGCAGCTGAACTGCGTAATCTTCTATGGCGAACAATTGGAAAACTCATCGTATTAACCCCTCTCTCTAACAGATGCTAATATTTGCTCTGCGCCTTGTTCCTTAAGCTTCGTTGCAATTGCAATTCCAAGCGCTTCAGGATCGGTCGATGAGCCGCTTAACGTTTCGCGCAGCAAGGTTCTGCCATCAGGCGTGCCGACAATGGCTGTAACTGTAAGCGTCGTCGCGTCTGCATCAATCGTAGCATGCGCGCCGATTGGCACCTCGCAGCCTCCATTCAGGCTGCCCAGAAACGCGCGCTCGCTTCGAACGGCGAGCGCAGTTGGTTCATGCTGGATTAGCGCGAGCAGCTCCAGCATGAACGTGTCATCGCTGCGGCATTCGATGCCAAGCGCTCCCTGCCCGACGGCAGGGACGAACTGCTCGATTGCCACATGCGCTGAGATGCGATCTTCCCAACCCATCCGCTTGAGGCCAGCGGCTGCAAGCAGGATCGCATCAAAGCTGCAGGTATGCAGTTTATTTAATCTCGAATCAATATTTCCCCGAATTGATTCAATGCGAAGATCAGGACGCAGATTCATCACCTGACAAGCACGACGCAATGAGCTTGTCCCAACTAACGCACCAATTGGCAAATGCTCAAGGGATACATTGTCCTTGGACACGATCACATCTCTTGCATCTTCACGCTCAGGAATAGCGCCTATTGTCAATCCATCTTGCAAGGCAAACGGCATATCTTTCATCGAGTGGATAGCAATATCAATTTCCTTATCCATTAAGGCTTGCTCAATTTCTTTGACGAATAAGCCCTTGCCGCCTACCTTTGACAACATCGTATCTAGGATACGATCGCCTTTGGTTACAATTTTCACAATCTCAAATTCACATACTATTTGATGCTCGCGGCTTAACTCACGCAAGCGTTCCAACACTTGCCCTGTTTGTGTCAACGCTAGTTCGCTCTGTCTGGTTCCCACTTTGATCGTACGCATGCATGTGTTCCTCCAATGCAAAAATTTTGGTGAAAAAGCTCAAGGCTTCCTCCTTGTTCTCTTCCGTAGACATTTCCTTAATTCGGAGAATAGGATCTTGCAGAATCTGGTTCACAATACTTTTCGTTAATTTTCGTATGACCTTCATTTCTCGTTCATCAAGATCTGGAAGCTTCTTAAACAAACTATCCAGCGTCTCCTCATGTAAAACTTTCGCTTTAGAATGAAGTGCTTGAATGACGGGAACAACTTCTAATGATTGCATCCACGCTTCGAATTCACTCAATTGACTCTCGATTTGCGCTTCAATTTTCTTAGCTTCGTCTCTACGTTTAGACAGGTTCTTCTCAACGAGCAGCTGTAAATCATCGATATCGCGCAAGTACACATTCGGTAATTGAGCAATTGCAGGATCGAAATCACGCGGTACAGCGATATCCATTAAATAGAGGGGGCGATTCTCGCGCTCAGTCACAATTGCAGCGAGCATATCTTTGGTTACTACATAATTAGCAGCGCTTGTAGAAGAAATCACAATGTCTGCTTCACGGATACAATCAAGCATCTGATCCCATGGGAATGGAGTTCCTCCACATTGTTCAGCAAGCTTTACAGCATGTTCATAAGTTCGATTAATGACATAAACGTCCTCAATACCGCTTGCACATAGATGCTTGATTGTTAGCTCGCTCATCTCACCCGCGCCAATAACCATCGCCTTCTTGCCAAGGTAAGTTCCCAGTACTTGTCTGCCTGATTCCACAGCTGCATAGGATACCGAGATCGGGTGATCACCAATTGTTGTTTCACTATAAGCCCTCTTAGCGAACGTAATTGCTTGCTTGAACAAGCCATTAAAAATCGTACTCGTCATATGAAGCTTCTGAGCTAAGAAAAAGGCATCCTTTACTTGCCCTAATATTTGAGTTTCACCGACGATCATGGAATCCAAACCTGATGCTACTCGAAATAGATGTTGAATTGCTTCTTCTTTCTCCAACATATATATATAATTTCGAAACTGTTTTTTCGGAATCTCGAATTGATCCTCCATAAATCCACTTATATCTTCAACACACGAATTCGAACGATTTACGACTGCGTAGATCTCAGTTCGATTACATGTGGCTACAATTACACATTCTAGAATACCTTTGGTATTCTTAAAATCTAGAAGCGCTTGCGGCAATCTATCTGAAGAAATCGTGAACTTCTCGCGCAGGTCAACTGGAGCTGTTCGATAGTTCATGCCAACAACCACAATTTGCATGGTACACTTCCTTTCAGAGAAACGATCAACTTCACATCATTTATTTTATCACAATGATAATTGTTATCAGTAATCGGGAATTGAACAATTTATGAATACCTGCCCCTAACTTTGTGCATATCATCATTATAATCGATAAATTAGAATGGATATAATCTAGAATATTGGTAATATATCCAAATTCATTCATCAGCATATTAAATTTTTGTCTGAAGAGTTCTCTACTGTTGGATATTGAGGCGAACTCATGTACAATATGTAGTTAGAACTTTGATACATACATGGAGGAACGCGAATCATGTTTTTGACGGACAATTGGAAGGATTACGAATTATTAGATACAGGAAACGGTGAAAAACTGGAACGCTGGGGATCGCATGTGCTGCGCAGACCAGACCCTCAAATTATTTGGCCATTACTGAATGAAAGCAATGAATGGCGTCAAGCTGGCGGACATTATCATCGAAGCAGCAGCGGCGGCGGGCAATGGGATTTCAAACCTGATCTGCCTGAGCGGTGGACGATTGGCTGGAATGACCTTCGGTTTCATATTAAACCAACAGGATTTAAACACACAGGCTTGTTCCCTGAGCAGGCTGTCAATTGGGAGTGGATGATTAATAAAATCCAATCCGCCAATCGACCGATTAAAGTCCTTAATTTATTTGCTTATACAGGCGGAGCAACCGTTGCATGCGCATATGCTGGAGCTAGCGTGTGTCATGTGGATGCAGCCAAAGGTATGGTGCAATGGGCGAAAGAGAATGTTCAATTATCCGGGTTAGCCGACCATCCCGTTCGTTTTATTACGGATGATGTATTCAAATTCGTTCAACGTGAGCAAAGACGCGGTTCGAAGTATGATGCGATTATTATGGACCCACCATCCTATGGACGTGGACCAAGTGGAGAAACATGGAAGCTTGAGAATGATTTATTCCCGTTCATTCAATCTTGTATGGGCATTTTGTCGGACAACCCTCTATTTATGCTAATCAACTCATATACAACAGGAATTTCGTCGACTGTGCTCCATAATATCCTGTCCATGGCGATGAAAGATAAATTTGGCGGAAAGATTACGAGCGGAGAAATCGGATTGCCGATAACCAAATCAGGACTTGTATTACCTTGTGGAATCCTTGGGCGCTGGGAGGCATAAAGCGTGGCGGGACCAAAACATAGTAATGAAGGGGCTAGTATCCCTATTATTTATGAGGATAACCATCTGCTTGTTGTTGAGAAGCCTGTAAATATGCTTTCTCAAGCAGATGATTCTCGTGACCCAGATATTCTATCTGTGTTAAAAGAAGATATTAAACGTCGATACGGCAAGCCTGGGAATGTATATCTCGGGCTCGTCCATCGATTGGATCGGCCTGTTGGCGGCGTCATGGTATTTGCCAAGACTTCCAAAGCCGCATCGCGATTATCGGATGCTATCCGTACCAGGCATTTTGATAAGACGTATCTTGCGGTTGTGCATACGAAACCAAAGGAAAAGCATGCAACACTTAAACACTATCTATTAAAAGACCCGAAGACAAACATGGTATCTGTTGTGTCTCCCAAGGTGAACGGAGCAAAAGAAGCTATACTTGATTACCAAACGCTAGCCTCCTCAGAGGGTCTGTCTTTGGTTCAAGTTAAGCTTCACACAGGGCGCCCGCATCAAATTCGCGTGCAGTTCGCAGCAATAGGTTGTCCCTTATATGGGGATCAACGATATGGCGCGCATCTCAATACGCCAGGACAACAAATTGCCTTATGGTCCAATCAAATAGCATTTGAGCATCCTACGACGAAAGAAAGTCTTCGGTTCTCATCTTTACCCGGCGAACAGCATCCTTGGTTCTTATGGTCGGAGTTAATTCGCAACCTTGCCAAGTAAATAGATGAGCAATTGTTGATTATGAGCGGATATGCGATTTAAATAGTGGTTCAACAGTTCTTCACGAACCGCTATTCCTCTCGCACATTCCGCTTTTCCTTTGTCTGTGACATGTATCCAGACAATACGGCGATCCTTCTCATCACGCTGTCTCGTAATGAGCTCATTTTTTTCCATACGATCCAGCAGCGTTGTAATTGCAGCAGGCGTCGTTTCCAAATGCTCGATAAAATCAGACGGTTTCATTTGTTCTTGTGTTGTCGCTAACTCAAGCACAATAAGCTGACCTTCTGTTAATGAAGGTGATAGTCTATCTTCCATATGCGACTTGAATTCCTTGGATAGCTTAAACCACAGCTTGGCAAACTCGTTTGAGTACATTCATCAATCACTCCCGAAACATCGATTACCAAATTATTCTAGTTCTATTATATCACGTACAATCAGAATGAAAAGACATTTACAAATACTCAAGAAGAAACGGTTTCACCGCCTTAAAGGCGGGTTCGTTTCTTAAGGTATTACTTAGAAAGTATAATACGAATGTTATAAATTCTATAATACAAACAAAAGGACTGTCCCGTTCAATATAGACTTACGGACAGTCCTTTCGTTTGCCTACACGTAAGTGCAAGCGAAGAGCATACTTTTCATGCAATATTTCTGATTTATCCTTGCGGCAATCGCAGTACTTCCACAATCGAATCTGTCTTGCCAACTGGAATGAGCAGCTTACCTGTCGATTTGCGATCATCCAGCGGTGCTGTCTCCGTTGAGAATCGTAAGACCTCGCCTGATTTGAGCATGGCCGTAAGCTCATAATCCAGCTTGACGATGAAAGTACAAATGAGTAAAGTACCATTCGAGCGAACGCGCTTGCCTTCCTTGAACTCGAACGTAACAATTCCCTTACCGCCGCGTCCTTGAAGCGGATAGTCACAGAGTAGGGTTCGCTTCGCATATCCAATATCAGAAATCACCAGCAGTTCTCCCTCATCCTCTTGGACAAATTGCGCTGAGATCACTTCATCATCCTTTAGTTGGATGCCTCTTACACCTGCTGCAACACGTCCCATAGCATTCACTTCATCTTCACGGAAACGTATGCACATTCCCTTACTTGTAATAAGTAAAATTTGCTTGGTGTAATCACTTAGCGATACCTGAACGACTTCATCGCCATCATTCAGTTTACATGCAACAATCGCATTAGATCGATTCGTCATATATTCTTTCAGCTCTGTGCGCTTCACTTGACCTTTGCGCGTGAAGAAAACGAGCGTTTGTGAAGGTGCTTCAAAATCCTTAACTGCAATCACTGAAACGATACGATCTTCCTTGGCAATCGGAATAATATTCACAATTGCTGTACCCGATTCCTTCCACTTATAATCTGGAATTTGATGAACAGGAAGCATAAAGTACTGTCCGCGCTGCGTAAATACAAGCAGGTTATCAATTGTATTAACCTCACCGACATACTTGATGAAGTCGCCTTCCTTCACACCTGAGGATTCAATTTCTCCTCCAGATCGTGTGAATGACAACATGGAAGTACGCTTAATATATCCTTCATGAGACAAGGTGACGAGCACATCCTCTGGTGTAACCATCACTTCCAGATTAACTTTCAGCTCTTCTACCTCACCCTGAATATCAGAGCGGCGATCGATCCCATACTTAGCTCGAATAGCGGTAAGCTCACTTTTGATCACACCTAGCAGCTTTGTCACCGAACCCAGAATCCCTTGCAAGTAATCAACTGTCTTCTGGGTTTCCTTCATTTCCTTTTCAAGCGTCGTAATCTCTAAGTTTGTCAAACGATATAATTGCAGCGTCAAAATCGCATCCGCTTGACGCTCGCTAAAGCCGTACTGGCTTACTAGGTTATGCTGTGCGTCCTGGCGATTCTTGGATGCTTTGATCGTCGCAATAACCTCATCCAATATATTAAGCGCCTTAACAAGTCCTTCTAATACGTGCGCACGATCCAGCGCTTTGTCTAGATCATATTGTGTACGGTAGGTCACAACTTCTTTCTGATGCTCAATATAAGCTTCCAGAATTTCACGGAGACTTAATTGCTTCGGCGCCTTATTCACGATCGCTACCATGTTGAAGTTGTAAGTAATCTGCAGATCTGTTTTCTTAAGTAAATAGTTAAGAATTCCTTTGCTATCCGCATCTTTCCGCAGCTCGATCACGATTCGTAATCCATCTCGACCACTTTCATCACGAACCTCTTGTATGCCTTCAACCTTCTTCTCCAAACGAATATTCTCGATTGAAGTCACAAGCCGCGATTTGACCACACCATAAGGAATTTCCGTGATGACAATCTGTTTTCTTCCCGCCTTCATATCCTCGATAGCGGTTCTGGAACGAATATAAATACGTCCTCTGCCTGTTCGATACGCTTCTCTGATCCCCTCTTCCCCCATAATAATGCCGCCAGTTGGGAAGTCAGGTCCTTTGATAATGCCCATCAGTTCATTAACAGTTAAACCTGGTTGATCGATCATCGCGATACAAGCATCTATCACTTCACGCATATTATGCGGAGGAATTTCCGTTGCAAAACCCGCAGATATCCCACTTACACCATTTACGAGTAAGTTCGGATAGCGAGAAGGTAGAACGACAGGCTCTTTGGTTGTGTTATCGAAATTGTCTTTAAAAGGCACCGTGCGCTTCTCAATATCACGAAGCATTTCAAGTGCAATCTCCGATAACCGAGCCTCTGTATAACGCATAGCAGCCGGCGGATCATCATCAATCGATCCCCAGTTACCATGTCCATCAACGAGCATATGCCCCATTTTCCAAGGTTGTGCCATACGCACCATACCATCATAGATCGAAGTATCGCCATGAGGGTGATAATTACCCATCACATCACCGACCGTTTTGGCTGATTTGCGATATGGCTTGTCAGGGGTATTCCCTGAGTCATACATCGCATATAAGATACGCCGCTGAACGGGCTTCAGTCCGTCACGTACGTCAGGAATAGCACGATCTTGTATGATATATTTAGAATAGCGACCAAAACGTTCGCCAACTACCTCTTCCAGATAAGCAGGTAAAAATTCTTCTAAAATGCCCATCTTCTCGTCTCTTCCACCTTTCTATTATTCATCGAACTCCGTAAAGTCAACATTATCGATAATCCAGCGCTTACGCGGATCTACTTTGTCGCCCATTAGGGTCGACACACGGCGTTCAGCTTTTGCTGCATCTTCGATCTGCACTTGTAGAAGTGTACGAGATTCAGGATTCATCGTCGTTTCCCAGAGCTGCTCCGGATTCATTTCACCTAATCCTTTATAACGCTGGAGCTCAATTCCTTTACCGAATTCCTTCGTAATCGCTTGCAACTGCTCATCTGTCCACGCATAACGCATCATCGTATTCTTACCACTTTTTTTGGTCACTTTGTAAAGCGGGGGTTGTGCAATATACACTTTACCCATATCGACGAGCGGCTTCATATAGCGATAGAAGAACGTTAACAGTAGCACCTGAATATGTGCACCATCCGTATCGGCATCCGTCATAATAATGATTTTGCCGTAGTTGCTCTCTTCCCCGTCGAACTCAGAGCCTACTCCAGCGCCAATCGAAGCGATAATTGCTTGATATTCATCGTTTTTGAGAATGTCCGCAAGCTTAGCTTTCTCAGGATTCATCGGCTTACCCTTAAGCGGTAGAATCGCTTGGTATTTGGAGTCGCGACCTTGCTTGGCAGAACCGCCCGCGGAATTCCCTTCCACGATGAATAATTCATTACGTGCATGATCCTTCGATTGCGCAGGCGTTAGCTTTCCATTCAGATTTGAGCTCTCGCTGCGGCCTTTTTTGCCATTACGAATATCTTCGCGTGCTTTACGAGCAGCCTCGCGTGCTTTGGAGGCTTGTACCGCCTTCTTGAGCATGTTCTGAGCAACAGCGGGATTCTCCTCCAGAAATACCGCCATTTTCTCCGACACAACGGAGTCCACAGCACTTCTGGCAGAAGCTGAGCCTAGCTGGTCCTTTGTCTGACCCACGAACTCAACTTCACTCATTTTGATATTGATGACGGTCATCATACCTTCACGAAGGTCAGTACCATCTAGATTCTTATCTTTTTCTTTCAAAATATTACTCTTACGCGCGTAATCGTTCATTACACGTGTATAGGCTGTTTTGAAGCCTGTCTCATGCGTACCGCCACCCCGAGTCGGGATAGAGTTTACGAAGGAGGCAATGGTTTCCGTATAGCCATCGTTATATTGAAGCGCTACCTCAACTTCAATATCATCCTTCTCTGCATAGAAATGCACAACATCGCTAAGCGTTGTTTTGTCCTCATTCAAGAAGCGAACAAACTCGCTAGCTCCGCCTGCATACAAGAAGGTTACTTCATTCTTATCCCCGCGCTCATCCTTCACGATGACTTCAAGACCTGAGTTCAGGAACGCGATTTCCTGCAAGCGCTCGGTTAATGTATCATAGTTGATCGCTATGCCACCTGCAAATACACGTTTATCTGGTTTAAAGGTAACCTTAGTACCTGTCCGATTCGTCGTACCTATCACTTCAAGGCTTGTCGTCGGCTCTCCCACATGTTCTTTGCCGCTCGCATCTACCCAATATTCAAAGCGCTGCTTATGAATTTTACCTTCACGGTAAATTTCAACCTCCAGCCATTCAGACAGAGCATTCGTGACGGAAGCGCCTACACCATGCAAACCACCAGACTTCTTATATCCGCCACCGCCGAACTTGCCTCCGGCATGCAGTATCGTAAAAACAACTTGCGGCGTAGGAACGCCTGTTTTATGCATCCCTGTTGGAATTCCCCGCCCGTTATCAAACACAGTAATCGAACCATCTCTATGTAGAGTTACGGTAATCTTGTTGCAATGTTTGGCTAAATGCTCATCCACTGCATTATCGACAATCTCCCAGACCAAATGATGCAAGCCCGCGGAGCTTGTCGAACCTATATACATACCGGGACGTTTACGTACAGCAGTCAGTCCTTCTAGTACCTGAATATCATCTGCACCATAATCCGTTGAAGCTTGTGCGGATGAATCTTCACCTGTAAACAAATCGAGCTGATCGGCCAACCTAGAATCCCCCTTAATTTAATACATCTTTTCTTGTAAAAACTGTAAATGAGATCACTAAAGAAGCTAGTGTCCATATGGATAGTACGAGTAGGGAGAAGCCTAAAGTCATCCCTTGAATCGGCGGCATTGCACCTGTTAAATAATCGGTTAATCGTAAATTAACCATGAACAAATATTTAGCTGACTCCCAAGATGATACCATATTCGTAAGAATTGTTCCTGATATTAATACGGCAAGCATGATTCCCATTCCTGCTGCTGTGGATCGAATTAAGACAGAAAACATCAGAGACAATACCGCTACTACGAATCCAACAAACCATACGAGACCAAATTCCATAAGAATAAATAGCCATTGATCGATCGCACGGACATACGTGTAATCTACCTCTGTTCCGACTGTGTTGAAGCCAATAAAAACTGGCAAATCCCAGCCGCCATAGCCAAAAACAAGCCCAGATATCAGATAGGATAACAGTCCTGTCGAGAAAACGATAAGCGATACGAAGAAAATTAAAGTGATCAGCTTACTCATAAGGATTTTCCACCGTGAAACAGGTCTTGTCAACAATAATTTAATTGTGCCCGACCCAAATTCAGATGAAACAATGTCTGCAGCAATGACCATTACAATGAGCGGAATAAAGAGAGAAATCGCATTTTTGGTAAATTCTCGTGTAAAAGTAACCGCGTTTGGTGCATTAGGATCAACATCTTTGTCCAAATAATACTCAGCTAGCTGAATTTGTACTTTCAGGTTCTGTTTCCATTCCTGAGCGATACGAGGCGATCCTAACGCACGTGACCAATCAGCTACCTTCTGCCGCTGTTCCGCCCGCCAATCTGTCGTACCGAATTGCTTCTGATTATTCTCAGCTACTCGCAATTGTGCATAAGTAAACATCGGAATTAGAGCGATTAATATTAATAATACGACATAAAATCGTTTTTTCTTAATCATCTTGATACATTCGTTCTTTACAAGCTGAATCAAATTATTCAATTCGCTCACCTCCAGTTAACCCGAGGAATAGATCTTCAAGTGTTGGATTCTTCGTTTCAATGGAGTAGATGCGCACACCTGCTTTAACGAGCGCTTCATTTACCTTCGGAATATCGCCTGACTGTACACTAGTAACAAAGGAAGATTTCAAGTTCACTTGCTGTATGTAAGCTTGATCTGTTTGCTTGTTCCGAACCTCACGCTCCACACCCTCTTCCACCAGTTCAGAGATGAGCTGCAGCTCAGGTATGGTAGACAAAACTTCAATTGCTTGTGCTGCTGGTTCTACCGTCCAAATCACTTTACTGCCTGCCGAGCTAACAAGCTCCTCTACTTCACCAACCTGAACGACTTGTCCTCGAGAAATAATCGCAACCCGATCACACATTTGCTGAATTTCGCTAAGTAAATGAGAAGATACGAACAAGGAGAGTCCGCCTTCTGCAAGACGCTTGATAAACTCACGCATTTCTTTGATGCCTTGCGGATCAAGACCGTTGGTCGGTTCATCTAGAATTAACAGCTTGGGACGACCAAGCAAGGCCTGAGCAATCCCCAGTCGCTGCCTCATGCCAAGAGAATAAGTTTTCACCTTATCATGAATTCGCTGATCAAGTCCAACAATTTCTACTACTTCTAGGATACGGTCCTCGCCAACATCCTGCAGCATGCGCGCAAAATGCTCCAAATTTTCCCACCCCGTCAAATAAGGATACAGCTCAGGATTCTCAACGATACAGCCCACTTTGCGCAGCGCTTCATTATGTTCCTTCCGAATATCATGACCACATACGACAACCGTTCCTTCTGAAGGCTTGATTAATCCGACTAGCATCCGAATAGTCGTCGTTTTGCCTGATCCGTTAGGTCCTAGGAACCCAAAAATTTCTCCACCATATACATCAAACGAAATTCCCTTAATGATCTCTTTATCCCGAAATCTCTTCTTCAGATTCTGAACTGATAATACAATTTCTTTATTCTGCGCCATTACTGTCACCTTCTCCCCATCCCATCATCGTAGAATTTGTGCCATTCGATCTGCGATTCGTTCATAACCATCTCCATTAGGGTGAAAATGGTCCGTAAATAAGAAACGTGTTCCATTACGTTCAAACAGATCATAGCTTGGAACAAATATCATATTCTGATATTGATTTAAGATCCGGAACATGCCGTCGTTGAACGTTTGTACGCCTAGACTGCCTAACTTGTCTTTATCCATATCCAGAAACGGATGATATAAACCAAGATACAACACAGTTGCATCTGGATTCGCATGATGAATCTCAGATACGATTTCCTTTGCCACTTTAAGCGCAGGATCAATTAATGCGATAGACTCCTCTGGGTTGAATTCAATATTATTGCCAACCACTGTAAATCCACTTGTATTCTGAAAAATATCGTTTCCCCCGATACTGAACACGATCAGATCAGCATCTTTAAGCGCTTCTTGCACTTTCTTCGTCTTCAAATCCTTCAGAAGCTGTTCACCGCGATACCCAGGTATAGCCAAATTATTCAGCACATGTGTTTCTTTGCCTGATTGTGCCTCCAGCTTATCACGCAATCGAAGAACATACCCTTTACCTGTCGTGTCGCCAGTCCCAGAAGTTAACGAATCTCCAATCGCAACAATGGCAATTTTATTATCCCTGCCAAGCTGTTCCTTCGTCTCTGTTTCAACAGAAGGGGTGGGTACTAGACCATTAGCGGATTTTTCTGGGTACAGCACTTGCTTCATTCCATAGACGAATCCACCAACAAACAGAATAGTGAGCACTACCGAGACAATTGCAATAGTTCTCCATAGTATACGTGACGATTTCATATGATCCCTCCTATATATAATAGAATTTGTATAATTTTGTTACCGATATTCCCTTATTGTATCAGCAGTTGATTGCAACTACAAAATAAAGAAGCCTTTA
Organism: Paenibacillus albiflavus; assembly: GCF_004344915.1. Classification (GTDB taxonomy): domain Bacteria; phylum Bacillota; class Bacilli; order Paenibacillales; family NBRC-103111; genus Paenibacillus_AM; species Paenibacillus_AM albiflavus. The sequence goes on from NZ_SKFG01000001.1 coordinate 497,268, forward strand.
CTTTGACAATCCATCAACTGGACTTCAAAGCAAAGGCTATATGGTGCTAGGAATGTAATAGAAACTACATTTCTAAGAAACGATATTGTGATTGAATTAAGCCATAATAGATTCCCTGATGCTTTATTAATTCATCATGTGAACCTTCTTCCATCTTTCTACCATGATCAAGCACGACAATTTTGTCGGCATGTCTAATCGTAGACAAGCGATGCGCAACGATGAAAGATGTACGACCTTTAAGAAGTGTCTTAAGCGCTTCTTGAATTTTGAGTTCGGTTTCGGTATCGATGCTCGCTGTTGCTTCGTCCAAAATCAGAATACGAGGGTTTGCAAGCAACGCTCTCGCGAAGGACAATAACTGGCGCTGACCCATCGAAAGCACGCTGCCCCGCTCCTCAACCTCTGTCTCATATCCGTCTGGCAAGCTCATAATGAATTCATGTGCATGAACAGCCTTGGCTGCTTCAATAATCTCTTCATCCGTTGCTGTAGGACGACCGAAAGCGATATTCGATTTGATCGTTCCAGAGAAGATAAATGTATCCTGCAGCACGATCCCTATCTGAGAACGGAGACTATTAATCGTAATATCCCGAATATCATGTCCATCTACTCGCACGCTTCCACCTACAACATCATAGAAACGGCAAATCAAGTTGATAATTGTACTTTTCCCTGAACCTGTATGTCCAACTAAGGCAATGGATTGTCCCGACTTCACATCGAGTGATACTGCACGAAGTGCTGGACGATCCTTCTCATATTCGAAAACTACGTTATCTAATTTAATGTCACCCTTGATCGTAGGCAGCTCAATCGCATCATCCTTTTCATCGACAACGGGTTGTTCATCAATGAATTCGAAAATACGTTCTGCGGATGCCATGGCGAGTAAGAGCTGTGTATACATTTGACCAATACGGTTAATTGGATCCCAGAAGAAAGCGATAAACGACGAGAATGCGACTAGATCACCAACTGACATTTCATCAAGACCAATGAGATGTGAACCGTACCAGAATAGAATACAGTAACCGATTGCTCCCGTAATTTCAATGATGGGATTGAACATATTGTTCAGCTTAACCGCTTTTCTCCAAGTCTTGCGATTATCACTATTCATTTCATAAAAGAACTTCATATTCTCTTGTTCTTGCGTATACGCTTGTGTAACCCGCATCCCTTGAATACTTTCATTCAAATGGGAGTTCAGTCTCGATTGTTTAATGTTAACAAGCTGCCAAGCAAGACGAATATGCTTACGCAAATTCGTAGAAACGAAGAACATGATAGGCACTGTACAGATGATCGCAAGTCCCAGCTTGAAATTAAGCGTTAACAAAATAATAACGATTCCGATTAATTGCACGATATCGATCATCAGATTGACAACACCATTGGCAAACAAGTCTTGCAAAGAGTTTACGTAGTTCGTAATCCGTACCAGAATCGAACCTGCAGGCCTAGTATCATAGAAGCGGAAAGATAAACTCTGAATATGAGAAAATAAATGATGTCTTAAATCGTAAATAATGTTATTTCCAATAATATTGGTGTACTTAATTTTGAGCGTATTCGCAATCCATTGCACAATATAGGTGATAAACAGGATAGCGACCATCCAAATAAGCAGCTTCAGATCATGCTTCTCTAATGCATTATCGATTGTATAAGAGACAATAAGTGGATAGATCAATTTAGCCAGCGTACCGACAATCATCATGATAATGATAATCGGCAAAAGTTGTTTCGCATAAGGCTTCATGTAGGTCGCTAATCGCCTAATCTGCTTCCAATCGAACTTCTTGTCAATGAGCGTATCGTCCTGATATACGAATCGTTCCTGCTTGCCTTCTGTACTTGCTTGACCAGCCTGCTGTTTCATCGTCTCAGCCATTAGCGCGAACCTCCTTTGCCTGCAGTTGGAACAGAATCTAGCTCCGATTGCTTAGGTCGATCCGCATATTGGATATTATAGGTTGTTAGATAAGGTCCTTCTTGCTGAATAAGCTCTTCATGCTTACCCCTTTGTACAATTCGTCCTTTATCAAGCACAATAATTTCATCGGCATTCCTTAGAGATGAGATTCGATGTGCAATAATGAATGTTGTACGACCTTTCATCAGTTCACGGAAACCTGATTGAATTTCATGCTCGGTCTCCATATCCACTGCACTTGTAGCATCATCAAGCAGAAGAATATGCGGATTGATGACGAGCGCCCTTGCGATTGCAATTCTCTGCTTCTGACCACCAGAGAGTCCAAGACCCCGCTCTCCGACAATCGTGTCATAGCCTAGTGGCAGCTCCATAATAAAATCATGTGCTTGCGCCAATTTAGCTGCTTTGATAATTTCATCCATCGTGACATTCTTGGCACCATAAGCAATATTATTGCGGATCGTGGACGAGAACAAGAAAGTCTCTTGGAACACAGTAGCAATTTCTCTACGTAAGCTTTGAAGCTGGTAATTACGAATATTGACACCATCGAGGGTGATTTTACCCTCGTTAACGTTATAGGCACGCATCAGTAAAGAAATCAACGTCGATTTGCCTGAACCTGTACCGCCAAGAATACCAATCACAGATCCTGCTGGTGCATCGATATTGATATGATGAACGGAAGGCTCACTATCTCGGTAAGAAAATGTTACATCTTCAAATCGAACATGGCCTTTTATCGTATCTTTCGACAGAACGATTGGATTCTCCACATCCTGAACGTTTACATGTTCATTCAACAAACCAATAATCCGCTCAGCTGATGCTTTACAGTTGGCGTAGTTGTTAATGTGATAGCCTAATCCCCACATTGGACCGATAATGAACCAGATTAAACTGAAGAACGCTACGAATTCCCCGATAGTTATGTGCTCTTGAATGACTCGATATCCTCCGGCTGCTAGTAGGATCACAACGCTTAAGTTGGCGATAAGCTCCATGACCGGAAAATATTTGGACCAAATACCTGCTGTCTGAATATTCTTGGAACGAAAACCATCATTGCGTTCTGCAAATTTCTTCGTCTCATTGTCTTCACCAGCAAACGATTTAACCGTACGAACGCCCATGATGTTCTCCTGGACAGCTGTCGTTAACATCGATAGTGCTTGCCGAACATTACGAAACGAAGGGTGAACCTTCTTCTCAAATGATAGCGCAGTCATAACAAGAAACGGAATCGTAATCATCGTGATCAAAGTAAGCACCCAATCGATCGATAGCATCATTGCCATTCCTAAGGTGACCATTAATACAATGTTCAAAATTTGTGCGAATCCAAAAGCAAGGAACATTCGAACCGCTTCCAAATCTGCCGTTAACCTTGACATAAGCTCCCCTGTACGAGCTGTGTCATAATATTGAAACGATAAAGTCTGCAGCTTATTGTACAGCTTGTTCCGCAAGTTAAAGGCCGTATTCAGTCCAAAAATAGCTCCGCTATAGCCTTGAATGAACTGGATCAACGCTTTAATTGCAATAACACCAAATAATACAAGCGATAAGACAGGTACTAACTCAAAATTCTTTTGCTTAATTACATCATCGATCAAATACCGCAATAAATTTGGGTATACTAGTCCGAGCGCAGTTGCTAGTATTAGTGTCAGGATCGAAAGAATGAACCATTTTCTCTCGGACCAATAGAAAGACTTCAACTGCCTAAATGCATCCATGTAATGTACCTCCCGAATGTAGTTAAGCTACACCTATTGCATAGCAATGAGTGCATATTATCATTCTCTCAACATTCGGGCAACGATTCAATTCACGCGTTAACTTGCTAAAACGCCTAATATATCGAAATAAAAGCTAATATTCCGTCAAATACTTCTTATTTCAGCCTTTTAAACTGTATCCCTGTAATCAGATATGCGAGACAATCCTATTTTACAGCTAAAGACTGGCGTTTAGCATACAAAAATTCATAATCAACTTTCATCTCAAGCGCTGATATAGAGCCTTGAATGTGCTCCTCCAATCCTTCCAGCTGCAAACCTCTATACTTCTGAATGGCAGCCTCCAGATAGTCGCAATAGATCTCGATTAACTTTGCCTCTAACTTAATCATTTCACGAGAAACGCCTTCACTTATATGGCGCTCCAATTCATTCTTCAGCTTCGATCGCCCATCAGATTCGAAGAATTGTTTGGCATTCTTAAAGAAGCCTGATAGAAGCTTAATTGAGACCTCAGGCGCCTCAACTTCAACACGAATAGCTGGTGTTGGCAATGTACTAGGCTCAAATCCTTCATACTCATAGTCTTCTACGAAGGATTGAATGATTTGTCCCCACTTCACATATTCAGCTGAAATAAGGGAATGGATGGCTTTCTCAATCCGCAAAGTAGTCGCCAAGCCTTCTTGCTCTAAATCGAATGAGATCATGGCAAGCAATTCTTTCCATGCTGCTGCCATTATCGTTTTGGAATCTCTTCCTTCATCTCGGAAAACGGACGGATTGAACGCATACGCAAATAACTCGCTATAACGGTACATCGTACGCTGTTTGACGTAATAGAGCAGCTCCGATATCTCTCTTCTAATCTCCCGCTGTAATTCCTCAGTAGCGCCTGCTTCGATTGCATTCATAGCTTTCACTTGCATGTCTAGTAGATGTGAAATACGCTTACTGCGCTCCTCATCTGAAGACTGCATATCCTTGATCCAGCGGTCCAGAGCATGAATACCACGCTGAAGCTCTGCTTCAGCAGACTGAATAGCAATCTGTGAAAGCTCTTGGAAAGCATAAGAAGTAAATTCTTGTTCAAAAGGCAGAATACCCGAGCTATAAAGTAATGCTTGATCTTTCTTAAGCTTGCCATCCGCCGCGTTCTGACTTGATATAGGATAAATGCGCGGATGTCTAATTCCATGTGCAAGTAGATTGGATTCAACATGCTTTACTACACCGTTAAGCTCTTCCTCTGACGAAGCTAAATCAGCCGCATTTACGATAAAGAACATTTTATCCAGTTCAAATGCATCTTTCACGCGACCTAACTGCAGTAAGAATTCTTTATCCGCGTGTGAGAAGGCATGATTGTAATAAGTAACAAATAAAATCGCATCTGCATTCTTAATATAATTGAACGCTACGCCCGTATGACGTGCATTGATGGAATCCGCGCCAGGCGTATCAACGAATACAATTCCTTGATCTGTAAGCGGGCTAGAATAGTACAATTCAATCCCTTCAATAAAACATGATTTGCTCTCTTCCGCTACATACGCTGTAAACTGTTCATGATTCGCCCTGACCTCGCTTCCAAGTAACGGTTCTGCATCGCTCCAGCCCTTCAGCACCGCACGCAAGAACGAATAATGAGGCTTCGCCTTGGCAGTTACTTGATCAGGCGATAGTCTAGCAATCGCTTGAAGTGCCTCGGACATTTGTGTCACTTTAACACCTAATAGCTCAAGTGAATAGATGACATCGCTCAGAAGCGCTTCCTGCTTCTTCATGGTCACTTTGGCTGTTCCATGCGGCCAATTGGGCTGTGGCGCCATAATGCGGTTTATCGCAGCTGTTGTCGGGTTCGGAGATACAGGCAGTACACGTTCTCCGATCAAGGCGTTAGCAAACGAGGATTTACCCGCCGAGAACGCACCAAATAGAGCAATCGTATAGGTCTGATTCATCAATCGATTCGCTTTATCTGCAAGTGAACGAGCGATTTGTTTTAAGGCAGGTATTTCTTCCATCGTACTTGCCGCAGACAAGAATGCTGCAGCGCGCTGTTTAACCTCATCCGCTCTCGGTAATTTCACTTGTGATGATGGAACGTCTATTGAAGCATCACTACCCTGCTGGTCCAAATGCTCTATCGTATGAGAGGCTTGGAGAACAACGTCAATAGATGCTGTAGGCAACGGCACAGTGGTTGGCTCATTATCACTCATCACAGCTAAATTAGCCAAATCAGGAAGCTCAGGGAGCCTAGCACGGACAGAACCACACAGCGCATATAACTGCTGATCTTCTTTCGCCTCTTGTGCTTTAAGCTGCACAATCCCATCATAGGCGGCCAATCGTTCACTTAGCGAAGCAATCTCTTGTAAATGTGCTTGTTCCTGCTGCTTCATCGACTTCTCAGCTTCATCCATGATCAGATCTATCACTTCATACGCTTTCTTGCGATAGATGACTTTGATCTCATTTGCTACTTGCTTCATATAGTTAATCGTATATTCATTGCCGAATACTGCTGCTGTGTTCACTTGACCCGCAAGCCATTCTGGCGTTAGCTCCAAATGGATGGCATCGATCTCGGGCGAGAGCAAGGGTGCGCTGCTATAGCCACCCTTGCTGACAGCCTCGCGCAGCAGCGACTGCAAGTGGCGCTCCAGCTGTGTGGACACACTGCTGACGAGCTCCACGTGCAGCTTGTCCAGCCGAGCCGTTGCCTCGGCTGCTGTTTTGGAGGCGCGCGCCAAGAAGCCTACCTTAAAGCCGGGTGCCCGGCTTTGCAGGTAGTGCTGCGCGACATCGCGCGTCGCCGCAGGCGTCACATTGGCATTGTCTACGATGCCAATGACCTCGCGCCGCAGCGCGGCCTGCAGCCGCTGCGGCTCTTCCTTCGCTGCAGCGACGATCCGCTGCAGCTCCGCCCGCTGTTCCGCTAGCGCTGCGCCCTCGCCACGCATTGCCTCGTCAAGCTCGGCAATGCGCGGGGCCAGCTGCTGCGCGCGCGCCTCGCGATGCTCCTCCAGTAGATGGCGTGCCGCCTCATCTACGCTGTACGAGCTGAGCTCGGCGCCTTGTGCAATCAACTGCGCGACTAACGCGCGCAGCTTCCCATACTCATTATGCGGATGCTGTGGCGCCTTCATCGTTACATATAAAATACCATCGGGTTTAATTCCCCACGCATGAAACGCGCTCGCAACTCCTTCACGATATGTACTGAACGGCAGCTCTTCTTCTCTATGCTTATCGATCATGTTCACGATCAGATATAAAGGCTTTCCACGCTCTTTCATCTGCTTCGCAAAAGATAAATTCATTTCAGATTGTACATGATTATAATCCATCACATAGAATACGACATCAGCTAGATATAACGCCGATTCCGTTGCCATATGATGCGCATCATCCGTTGAATCGATGCCAGGCGTATCTAGCAATACGCCGTCATCACCCAAGAACGGCAGTTCATGTGTAATCTCAACACGCTCAATCCCTTTGCCATCTACGCAATATGCAGCTAATTCTTCTAACGGAATCGACTTCTTCGTCGCCGAATCACCTGCTTCATCACGTTCATACACGACGGCCCCAATCGGACCATTGGCAATTGAAACGATATTCGCACTCGTAGGAATTGGCGATGACGGAAGCAGGGACTTTCCGCATAAATGGTTAATCAATGTGGATTTACCTGCAGAGAAATGTCCGCAAAAAGATATATAGAATCGATTCTGCTCACGCTTGCGAATTAATCCTTCGAATTGACTTTCACGTGTCTTGTCTTGCTGCATTTGCATATATTGTTTTAAATCCGTTAGCATCTTAAGCATGGCTTCCGAGCTCAAGCCTTGCTGATCTATAGTGGGAACTGTCATGATAAATCTCCTTAATCTAATTATGATATGAGGCTTATGCTGGTGCCAAACTTAAGTTTATTACCGTCGTCATACATTGACAAGACATTTCAAATAATTCTTTCAAATTAGCTTTAGCCTACAAAATGAAAATAAGCTTTTGAACATCAGGACATGATTGTCCTTCGTTCAAAAGCTTATTGTAAGAAGCAGCAATTACATGCTTGCTACTGGACTTGTTTCGGGAATAATGATTTCAAATACGCTGCCATGCTGAAGAATTGTTACGCCATGCTCTTTTTGCTTCATCACAACAACATCTAATCTTTCTTTCATCCGATCTACATATTCGCTTGTAACTTCTCCTGCTTCAGCAACGGTAATTCCTTCGATTTCTGTCTCTTCGTTGTCTGCAAGCGTAGTTTGCATAACTTGTTCATAAATATCGGAGAATGCTCCGAAATCACCAGTATACACGGAGATACACTTCATTGTCATCCCATCCTTTATCTGTTGTCGCGCCTTAGCCCATAGTTTTCCTACCCGCAGTGATTTTCATTCTTTGCTTGCCTTCACGGCAATTATCTAGCAGCGGGCAAAGCTCACATGCTGGGTTCTGCGCTTTGCAATGGTATCTCCCAAAGAAAATCAACCGATGATGTGTCTCCGTCCATTCGTTCTTAGGTACCTTACGCATCAGCTTCTTCTCTACTTCAAGTACAGAATCATCCTTAGCAGCTAGTCCCAGTCGCTTTGACACACGTTCGACATGTGTATCGACGGCAATAGCAGGTACACCAAAAGCATTCGAAACGACGACATTTGCGGTTTTACGTCCGACTCCAGGTAACTCAACCAATTGTGCATGTTCATGAGGCACTTCACCATTATACTTCTCTATCAGCAAATGGCAAAGCTTTTGTATATGCTTAGCTTTATTTCGAAATAATCCGATCCTACGAATATCCTGTTCCAACTCTTCAAGCGGAACAGCGATATAATCTTCAGGGCGTTTATATTTCTGAAATAAATCTTTGGTCACTTTATTGACAGTTTCATCAGTACATTGAGCAGACAATAATACAGCAATCACAAGCTCGAATGGATTAGAATGGTTAAGTTCACAATGTGCATCGGGAAACATATCTGCCATTGTATCCAGAATATGCCTTACTTTGGTTCCAGTCATTCAACCTCTAAACTCCTTATCTTGTGATTGGAGACTCCAATGTGACATGCCCCATCAAGGATTCCGTCGTCTTGCCGTCTTGGGTCACATACAGAGATTTAACTTCAGGAAATTGAAAAGCTACATTACTCAATGCTTGAACAAAAAATGATTCACCAGTCGAACCAAGCTGTGCACCTTCATTCAATGTTAGATCGACTCTTAAAGCATCGCCGTCCAATGCAACCTTGTTGAACGTAACCTTTTGGAATAAAGAAAATAATGTTGAATCATCACTCTGCTTCAGTGCATTAAATGCAGCCAGATACATGTCTGCATCCTCTTTATAGGTAATCGTCACCGATTTTTCGATCAGTTTCTCGAGATTATCGTCCGTAAAGAAAACTTTAACCTCTTTGGTATGATCAGGAATTGGAGTTGGCGTTGGCTCAGGTGTCGGCATTGGTGTTGTTGTTGGTGTTGGTGTTTCAGTTGCTACCGCAGGTGTTTCAGTTGGAGCGCCACCCACAAGAGCTTTATTCTTCTGTCCACACCCTGTTAATATTAACGCAATTGTTACTACTAACACAACCCATTTTACAAGTTTATTCATTTGATACCCTCCTTAACTCCAGTAAACTCTATGATGCTGTCAGCGATTGCTTGAGCTAATTTATTCTGGAATGCTTCATCGAATAGCTTAGCTTCGTCATTCGGGTTGGAAAGGAAACCAGCTTCGATCAGAACGGCTGGCATCGTTGTTTTGGTAATGACTCGGTAGTTGTTCTTCTTAACCCCGCGATCCACTAAACCACTAGCCTTAAGCAAATAATCATGCACGACACTTGCTAAGCTAATGCTATCATCCCGATAATAATAGGTCTCAACGCCATTGGCGGAAGGCTTCTCGAATTTATTCGCATGTAAGGATACAAACACAGCCGCATTATGATCATTAGCGAATGATGCTCGATCATCTAGCTCGATCTTCGTGTCGTCCGTTCTAGTGTATAACACATTCAAGTGCTTTTCTCGTTCAAGTATGGCACCAATCTTCATGATCATTGGGAATGTGAATTCTTTCTCCGTCCGACCTGAATATGAGCTAGCACCAGGATCTGTACCACCATGACCAGCATCTAATACTACATTATATTTCTTAACCCCATCAATCACGACGACTTTATGCGCTGGAATGGTATAATTCGTAATTTCAAACGCGAGTTGGCCAGCTGGTGTTTGTGGAATTAGATAATGTTTGGCACCCTTCTTCAGATCAAGCACGATACGAACGGTTGCAGGATTATCACTAAATTGTGAGTATCTAATTTGTTCAATCAACGGGTGATTCGAGGCTATTTTTCCTTCCGAATTCTTGACAGCTTCTGCAAGCTTAGGTTCAAGAACCGCATTCTCAACATCAATGACTAGACGATAAGGGTTGTCCATTGTGAATGACTTATATGCAGGCTTGTCGGCATTGGTTTGAACTATAATACCATTCTCATTAAGCTCAATACCAGTTAACGTCGTCGTTTTTATTTGTTCTTCACCCGGTTTATTCCCATTATTCGTTGAATTGTCATTATTATTTGGGTTAGATGGGTCTACATCAGGATCCAATTCTTCTGCTGGCGGTTCGATAATCGGAGCCGTAAACATAAACACAGTCTTACTTGCATTATCGTAATTGAATTCCACTCCGAATTGTTCTCCTATAAATCGCAATGGAACTAGCGTAGTTCCTGCATCAATGATTGGAGCTACTTCAAGTTCACTCTCAAATCCGTCTATGTATACCTTTTTCATTCCTACAAATAGAGTCATCTTTTTATCCTTTTTTTGGATGACTGCCATCTTCTTCTCATTGTTCCATTCGATCTTGGCATCAAATTGCTCTGCGATGACACGCAGCGGCACGAATGTATAATTCTCTACGAAACGTGGGGGAACTGGAGGATTCAGCTTCTGATCATCCAAAATTAGAGTAATTTGCGGCTCAGCGGCCTTCTTCTGTGATCCTGTGTCTGATTTAGTCTGCGTCACAGTTGAATTCGTCTTTGTAGCAGCAGGCTCACTAGCAGCTAATACACTGTTTGCTGGCAGTAGTATCATGACTGACATAGCAGACAATAATAGTTTCTTAAATTTCATCTCGCACCTCAAATCAAATAGAATAGTCTAGCACATGATGTAAGCGAATCAATAACACGTTGATATGAGTAATGAAATCGATTCTATTAATTCCATGGCAAGAAGAAACGGTTTCACCGTCTTTAATAGACGGAGCGTTTCTTAGGATGATACTTAGAATTTATTAAACGAATGTTATAAATTCTATATCACCAAAATAGTATAAAGTTAGACGCACAACTACTGCATAAAGTTGCAGTCTTTAGCAAATTTCTCAGATCTATTTAAAGCATAGATTGTTTCAGCCTATTTTTCAACAAAACTAGCAAAAGATTATTAAAAGTTATGCAAAAAAATCTATCTCTAGTAAGCTAGAGATAGATTGAATTTTTCTATCATTTTCCTATCATAAGAAAACGATTATTTAGCGTAAGAAATTCTTGCCTGATGCTGCTCTTCATATGCGGCAATTTTATCCGCGTGCTGCAAGGTTAAACCGATATCATCCAATCCTTGTAGGAGGAATTGACGACGGTGTTCATCAAGATCGAAGCTGTAAGATAGACCATAATTATCTGTAATCTGCTTAGCTTCCAAATCTACACTTAGCTGATAGCCTTCATATTGAGCTGTACGCTGGAATAGTTCCTCTACTTGCTCCTCTGACAATTTGATCGGAAGAATACCGTTCTTAAAGCAGTTATTATAGAAAATATCCGCATAAGAAGGTGCAATGACAACTTTGAAACCATAATCAAGAATCGCCCATGGCGCATGCTCACGTGATGATCCGCAGCCAAAATTCGCTCTGGAAATAAGAACGGATGCACCTGCATAACGAGGTTTGTTCAATTCGAAATCAGGAATCACGTTGCCGCTCTCGTCAAAACGCCATTCAAAGAATAAAAATTGACCAAATCCAGTACGCTCGATGCGCTTAAGAAATTGCTTTGGAATGATAGCGTCTGTATCGACGTTAACACGATCGACTGGCGCAACGAGTCCTGTTAATTGTTTAAAAGCTTCCATGTTATTTGGCCTCCTTAAATTCCCAATTGCGGACATCATAGAAATGTCCTTTGATTGCAGCAGCAACTGCCATCTCTGGAGAAACTAGATGTGTTCTGCCGCCACGACCTTGGCGTCCTTCAAAGTTACGGTTGGATGTTGATGCACAGCGTTCACCTGGGCTTAAGACGTCCGGATTCATCGCTAGGCACATCGAGCAGCCCGCATCGCGCCATTCAAATCCTGCCTGAATGAATATTTGATCAAGACCTTCCTTCTCTGCTTGCGCCTTGACGCGTCCAGAGCCAGGAACGACAATCGCATTCACAGTTGGTGAAACTTGGTAGCCATTAGCAACTTGTGCCGCAGCTCTTAAATCTTCAATTCTACCATTCGTACATGATCCGATGAACACTCGATCGACCTTCAGGTCACTCATCGGTGTACCAGGCGTTAATCCCATATATTCAAGCGCTTTTTCAGCTGCTTTACGCTCGTTCTCTGTTGCAAAATCAGCCGGATTCGGTACATCAGCTGTAATATCTGTACCCATACCTGGGCTTGTTCCCCAAGTTACTTGTGGCGCAAGCGTGTCAGCGTCAAAATCACATACTAGATCATAAGTTGCACCTTCATCAGAAGATAGAAGCTTCCAAGCTTCAACTGCTTGATCGAATGCCTCACCTTGCGGCACATATTCACGACCGCGCAAGTAATTGAAAGTAGTTTCGTCTGGCGCAATTAGACCTGCTCTTGCACCAGCTTCAATTGACATGTTGCATACGGTCATACGCTCTTCCATCGAGAGCTTGCGGATTGCGTCGCCAGTATATTCAATTACATAGCCTGTAGCAAAGTCAGTACCGTATTTAGCAATGATTCCAAGAATCAAGTCTTTGGCCTTTACGCCTGGTTTAAGCGATCCATTCACGCGAACTTCAAGCGTCTTCGCTTTGGCTTGCTGCAACGTTTGTGTTGCGAGTACATGTTCAACCTCACTTGTACCAATACCAAATGCAAGCGCACCGAACGCGCCATGTGTTGAAGTATGGGAGTCACCGCATACGATCGTTTTGCCTGGATGTGTTAGTCCAAGCTCTGGACCCATAACGTGTACAACACCTTGATCTGCTGAATTCAAATCAAAGCACTTCACGCCGAAATCAGCACAGTTTTGTGATAAGGTATCAATTTGCTGCTTGGAGATTGGATCTTTTATATTAAAGCGATCCTTTGTAGGTACGTTGTGGTCCATTGTCGCAAATGTTAAATCAGGTCTGCGGACTTTGCGTCCTGCAAGGCGCAAACCTTCAAATGCTTGTGGAGAAGTCACTTCATGCACCAAATGTAAATCGATATAAATAACGCTAGGCTTACCCTCTTCTTGATGAACAACGTGATTGTCCCAAATTTTCTCGAACATTGTCTTTTTGCTCATTACCTTCACCCCATGTTCCAAATCTTTGATTTCATCCTATCATTTCTTTATTCATTGTTCCAAGATATAATATCTATAGTCTTAATAGGTAAAAACAATAAGGAGAATCAAATCACAATGGAACTTAGGCAACTGTTATACGCTGTTCAAATTGCCAAAGAGCATAACTTTTCAAGAGCTGCCGAGAAATTGCACATCGCTCAACCTTCCCTGTCACAGCAATTATCCAAATTGGAAAAAGAAATCGGCGTCCTCCTTTTTCACCGCAACACGAACTCCGTGGAATTAACACATGCAGGACAGCTGTTCATTGATAAAGCGCAGCAAATTCTTGGCATGGTCGACGGACTCAGACAAGAGATGGAAGATATATCGCAAATGAAAAAAGGGAAACTGATCGTCGGCTCCATGCCAATCACAGGCGCAACTATTCTGCCGCTCGTATTACCCGTTTTCCAGAAGCGTTTCCCTCAGATCGATATCACTTTAATCGAAGAAACATCCGCCAATTTAGAAGGGTTGACGGCAAGTGGCGAGACTGATATTTCGCTTCTCATGCTCCCGCTTCAGCAAGAAAAGCTTGTATACCAAACGATTTATGAAGAAGAGATCGTATTGACAGTTCCACCCGAGCATCCTTTAGCATTACGCAAATCCACAATGATCGATGTCAGTGAACTGGCAGCTGAACCTTTTATCGCATTAAAAAGAGGCCAAGGATTGCGTAAAATGACACACGAGTTATGTAATGAAGCCGGCTTTACGCCAAATGTCGTATTCGAAAGCAGCAATATGGAAACCGTCTTATCGCTTGTCGCAGCCGGCATGGGGATTGCATTCGTTCCTTCAATGATTTCACAGCGAACGTATAGCGATATTTCACCTGTCAATCTTCACTTAGCCATGAGACCAACACGCAAACTTGTTATCGCTTATCGCAGAGAAAGATACTTGTCGAAAGCAGCCGAGGCATTTATCAACACCATCAGCGAAGTCATGCAATCGCGCATATGACACCCTTCTATTCACGTTGACATACATATAATCACAAACTCGATTCATGTGTATTTCGATTTTCGGTATAGGATTGGAGCCGTATGATGATGCGTTCACAAGTAAACTCCCAAATCCGTAAAGTTGCCCGAAGTTATGGTCTTGAAATAACGAAGTTAACACCATGCGCTTCTTTTTATAAATCTAACTCCGCATATAAGGCAGATACTAAACAAGGGACGTTCCTGATAAAGCCATTTATCGGAAGCGAAGTTAAATTACGCAGGATCACTGCCTATATGAAACGTTTAGAGAATGAGCAATACCCGTACATGCCTTCCTGGCGTACTAACCTAGCAGGAACGATGTGGATTCGCAAAAATAACAAGCTTTACTATGTGACAGACTGGATCGATGGACAACAGCTTGGAGAAGCCGAGCAAGACTACATGAGAGTTGGCAAAGCCTTAGCTACATTACACGCCAAAAGCATTCGTATAAGAAACTGGAAGCCGAGAAATGTATTAGCAGAGGTCAATCAACTACGAGTTCAAAATCATAAATTTTTACGCCGACTTCCTTTCTTACAGAATAACCGTACCGAGCAAGGCAAATGGTTTAAGCTTGTTGGATCACATTGTAAACTAATGGCAGAAGAGGCATGTCAGATTCTAGACCAACCCTCCACTGCTCGTAAATTAAAGCTTGCAAGACTTGCACTTGTGCACAACGATGTCACAATCCCGAATATTATCAATAGTGTCAACCAACTTTATTTGATTGATTGGGAATGCAGCTATGTCGGATCCATTTATTACGAGATTGTAAGAGCATTAGCAAATACAACCCTTTTTAACACAGGAAAAATCAATGCTTTTCTCACCGAATATACAAAATTTCGACCACTTGATAAACAGGAAAAAATGATTATTTCCGCTTTGTTCCGCTTGCCTCGTGAAGTGTGGTATTTGGGATTGCATTCGAATCGTGGGAGCAAATCCACCTTATTTCAAATTGTACGCGATACTTGGTCGAAACGAATGGAGGCCATTCACTGGGTTGACGAGTGGGCAAAGGCGTAATAGTACCTCTTAAAGAGAGGCAGTAAAACAATGAATCAAACACAAATTAATACATTTTACAATTTAACCATCACCAAGATAGAGCCAGTCAAAGATGTATATAAACTCCACACCAAGCAGAATGGTATTCTATGTCTCAAGTGCTACAACACTTCAAGTGCGGATATGGACTTTATCGCTCAAGTGTTTACACATTTAAAGAATAAAGACTACCCTTATGCACCAATCATATTTCCTACACGCACAGATACCTCATGGTTTCGTATAAAGGATACCTATTACATGCTCACGAATTGGGTCAATGGGGTCTCTCCTAACTTTAATCACAGACGTGCGATTAAAAAAGCAGTTATAGCACTCGCCAAATTCCATCAATATGCAGAAGGGCTGCCCAAAGAAATAATTCCTCCATCCAGACAACATCTGCATAAGCTGTCTGAGAAAATTGCTTTGTATAAACAAATTCTAGAAACTAAATTGTCAACCAATGAAGCTAAACCTTTGCTAGACTTGTGTGATCAAGCAAGCTTCTATCTTCGGGATGAGCAGAGCGTAACTGCGCTACAACAAGAAGCCGCAGCGGGCGCTTTTACACATGGCGATTATAATTATCCTAACCTTGTTAAGTACAATCATCATTTATATCTCATCGATTTTGAAAATTGTCGGCATCTCACAAGAATGACTGACCTTTCACATATTTTGCATCGAAACTTCGCATGGAATGGCAGTACGACATTGCGGTTCATTGATTACTATGAGAACTATCGACCATTGCCTAGAGAACATCGTCACTTACTTGCTGCACTTCTCCATATACCATACCCAGTAATTCGCGATTTGAATTTAAAAAGACAGACTGCGATTCGTCTGCCTTCCACATATCAAATAGACAAATATGTCCGCTACCTCAAACGTCTGCTATAAATTTATATTCGTTCGATGAATTCCAATCGATTGCCAAAAGGATCCTCCACATGAAAGCGGATGACATGTTCGATCGAATCATCATCTTGAACCTGAATACCCATTTTAATCAGATGATCTCTGAGCAGCTCAATCTGTTCAATGACAAATGCTGGATGAGCTTTTTTAGCGGGATGAAACGGTTCCTGAACTCCAATATGAATTTGCTGCTGACCACATTCAAACCACACACCTCCACGACTTAATAACTTTGTTGGTTTAGGAATTTCCTTCAGTCCCAACCTTTCCCCGTAAAACTTCCTTGCTTGCTCCTCACATCCTGCAGGAGCAGCTAGCTGCACGTGATCAATCCCCATAAATTCAAATTGCATTCAATTCTCCCCCTTATTTTACAGCGAACCAAATAGTCCAACGGTCTTGCTCCACGATTGGCCTACTGCTCACCTTAATCATTTCCGCTTCAATATATTCAACTATCTCTGTCAGTTCAGAATCATTTAATTCATGCAAAATGGAGCGCCCTCTTCGTTCAAGCAAATCATGCCTTAAATCCTGAAGATCTTCATAAATTCTTCTTACTTCCCATAACTTCTCCTCGTTAATGCTCTTGAAGCCTGCTTTACGCAGAGAACGCAAAACTTGATCGCTCGTATGCCTTCGTTCTGCCTCAACTGCCGCAAGATGCGGAAATCTCTCTGCAAAATAACCTCGAATATGTGAAGCGCTGCCTGGAAGTAAGCAATCTTCAGGCGTACGATCCTGCACGATCAATTGACCGCCTGGCTTAAGCAATCGATAGGCTTCGGTAAAACAAACATCAAGATCCTGCACATGATGAATAAGTGCACGCTCCAGAATCACATCGAAAGAAGCATCATTTAACCCTGTTCTAAGCGCATTTCCTTGTTGATATCGAATTTGATGATCTGCGGGCAAATTACTTCTTGCCCCTTCCAGCATGCTTTCCGAGTAATCCATCCCAAGTACATCTGCAGCACCCATAGCTGCTAGCGCTCTAGAATAAATACCTCCCCCACAGCCGAGGTCAAGAACGCTCTTCCCCTGAAGATTGATTTTGCCCTCAATCCAATTACGCCAAGATTCATTTGCTTCTCGCAATGCATAAGAACGCTGCAGATTCTGATCATGGAAATTAATAGGCATCGATACATCCCCTTTTAATTGTTTCATTTAATGAAACTTAGTATCATTTAATGAAACCTAATAAGTTCATTATATTCCCTTTCGCATCAGAGTCAATATCAGAATCTATGAAATTCTATACAGCAGACCGAATTTTTGATAAATTTACAATGACTCAGATTCAATTGTTCAATGTACAAGAAAAATTATTATCGGAGTGTGAAGTTTTACGATGCCAGAATTAAAGCGTTCTTTTCACATACAGCCTGCTGATCGCATGATGGGATTGCCTACGCAATTCTTCTCCAGTCTTGTTGCCAAAGCAAATGCACAAATTCAAGCTGGACATGACGTCATTAATCTAGGACAAGGAAACCCTGATCAACCTACACCACCTCATATTGTGGAGTCAATGCAGCATGCAGCAAGCAACCCGCTGTATCATAAATACCCTCCCTTCTCTGGCTTTCGTTTTCTAAAAGAGGCTGTAGCTACCCGCTACTTGGAGGATTATGGCGTTACACTTGACCCTGATACGGAAGTCGCTGTCATATTCGGAGGAAAAACGGGGCTCATCGAATTGCCGCAATGCTTATTGAATCCTGGAGATGTATGCTTAGTTCCGGACCCTGGGTATCCCGACTATTGGTCAGGTGTTGCACTAGCAGGCGCACGCATGAGCTTTATGCCCTTAACGCAGGATAATAACTATTTGCCTGATTATTCCGCTATTCATCAGACCGATCTTAATCAAGCAAAGCTTATGTTCTTGAACTATCCTAACAACCCAACTGGTGCGATAGCGCCACTTTCCTTTTATCAAAAAACAGTAGAATTTGCACATCAACATGGAATTGTCGTAGCGAGTGATTTTGCCTATGGAGCTATTGGCTTTGATGGCCAAAAGCCTGTAAGCTTCCTGCAAGTTCCTGGTGCCAAGGAAGTCGGAATTGAATTCTATACGTTATCCAAAACTTATAATATGGCTGGATGGCGAGTAGGATTTGCGCTCGGAAACCCTAAAATCATTCAACTTATCAATCTCATGCAGGATCACTATTACTGCTCCCTGTTTGGCGGTATTCAAGAAGCTGCTGCAACGGCATTAACGGGTCCGCAAACTTGTGTGCATGAACTCGTTCAAATGTATGAGCAGCGCAGAAATGCGTTGTTTGATGCCCTACAATCGATTGGTTGGCAAGCTGAGCCTTCTGCAGGCTCCTTCTTCACTTGGCTGCCTGTGCCGCAAGGATTTACCTCTGCAAGCTTTGCTGATCTTATTCTGCGTGAAGCAAAGGTCGTCGTAGCACCTGGCGTTGGTTTTGGTGAACATGGCGAAGGCTATGTGAGACTCGCACTACTTGCTAATGAAGCAAGGCTTACTGAAGCGATTAACCGAATTGGCAATCTTCAATTATTCAAATGAGGATGTACCTTTACAGTGGCCTTGGTTATGTGGTATTTTATATAAAATAATTAACGTAGTGATGGGAATAGTAGGAATAAGCCGCTAAGTACAGAGAATGAGCTCCTAGTCTGGAAGAGCTCGTCTATAGCCTTCTCCGAACCCGCCCCTGAACGGTCAGTGATGAGCTGAACAGTACTCCCTGCTGTTATCCTGGGAATGTTTTAAGTTGGATGCGCTGTTATGCATCAATTAAGGTGGTACCGCGGAAGCTCAGACTTTCGTCCTTTACTGGACGGAAGTCTTTTTGTTTTTTACATATGAATTTTTTTACAGAAGGAGAAAGAAATGAACATGGAAGCTAATCGAATCGTCGTCAAAATTGGATCTTCTTCTCTCACCTCAGACACAGGCGGGCTAAATGTTGATCAAATGGCTTTCTTCGCCAAAGAACTTGCCAGCTTATATCAGGCTGGTTATCAAGTGCTGCTTGTTACGTCTGGTGCGGTGGCTGCAGGTTTTACCGCATTAGGATTTGAATCGCGTCCCAAACTGCTGCATGAGAAACAAGCGTCCGCAGCCGTCGGGCAGGCTCTCCTGATGCAGGCTTATCAAGATAAGCTCAGCAAGCATGGGATCGGGGCAGCACAAATTTTGCTTACTCGCTATGATTTTACAAGTCGTCAACGCGTGCATAACGCGTCTATGACCATAGATGAATTGCTCAAACGAGGCTTTATTCCCATTATTAATGAGAATGATACCGTATCGGTCAATGAGCTAAAATTCGGTGATAACGATACCTTGTCTGCGCTTGTGGGCAACCTAGTCAAAGCTTCGAAGCTCATGATCATAACCGACATTGATGGTTTATATACGGATAACCCACGCAGCAATCCGGAAGCTACGCGAATCGATCGAGTGACTGAAATTACGGAGGATATTTATCGGATTGCTGGCGGCTCTGGTTCAGCAGTCGGTACTGGCGGCATGCGTTCGAAGGTTGAAGCTGCGCGAATTGCGACTCGCGGAGGCGTATCTGTATTTATCGGCAGAGTGATGCAGCAAGGTGATCTCCTCCAAGCCGTTAACGATCACGGACATGGCACCTACTTCGATCCAAATGCAAATTCGAATAATTTATCGATGAAAAAACAATGGGTTGGCTATCATTCCATCGTCCACGGCTCCATCACAGTTGATCATGGCGCCGTTCTCGCACTTCAAAAAGGTGGCAAAAGCCTGCTGCCTGTTGGCGTAAAACAAGTAAGCGGCGAGTTCCACCCAGGAGATGTCGTGGAAGTCATCGATGAGAATGAAGTCATCATCGGCCGTGGTATAACGAATTATGCTTCATGGCAGCTTCAAGCTGTCGGGGGTTTATCTACAGACGAAGTGAGCAAACGGATTGAAGTTTCACGGATTGAAGTGATCCATCGTGATGAATGGGTTACGTTGTAATAAATAAAATAATCGAGGAGTGATATTTCATGAGTGAAGTGATTGAGAAAGCAACCTTAGCGAAGGAAACAACTCCACTGCTGGCCAATCTATCGACCCTTCAAAAGAATACCGCACTTAAATTAATGGCAGACGCCTTAATCGAGCATAAGGATTCCATTATTCGCGCGAATGAGAAGGATCTTGAGCGTGGACGTGAGAACGGTACAAGCACCTCGCTGCTTGATCGCTTACGTCTTAATAGCGAACGAATTGATGCGATGGCAGAAGGTTTATTACAAATTATAGACCTGCCCGATCCAATTGGAGACGTTCTCGAAGCATTCGACCGCCCAAATGGACTACATATTAAGAAAATCCGTGTTCCTCTTGGAGTAATTGGGATTATTTACGAGGCGCGACCTAACGTAACCGTTGATGCAGCAGGACTTTGTCTCAAAACAGGCAATGCTGTTGTACTGCGTGGCGGCTCTTCTGCCATTAGCTCGAATGAACGGATCGTAGCCGTTCTGCATGAAGCATTAAGCAAGTCTGATTTACCTGCTGATGCCCTTCAATTGATTATCAATACAGATCGTTCCTCTGCTAACGAAATGCTTAAGCTTAACGGATTGCTTGATGTGCTTATTCCACGTGGCGGACATTCGCTTATTCAGAATGTGGTCAAAAATGCAACTGTCCCTGTAATAGAAACAGGTGCTGGGATCTGTCATACGTTCATCGATGCCAGCGCAGATCTATCCATGGCGATCTCTATTGCAATCAACGCCAAGGTTCAACGACCTTCGGTATGCAATTCTATGGAAACCTTGCTCATCCATCAAGCATTTGCCGATCAGCACCTAGATGCAATCGTCAACGCCTTAACGGAGAATAATGTGGAGCTTCACGGTTGCCCAGAAACGGTAAAACGCATGCCATCCGTAATTCCTGCTACGAAAGAGGACTGGGATACAGAGTATGGCGATTATACGCTTAACATCAAAATTGTCAACGAACTGGATGAAGCGCTAAACCATATTAGAGCACATAGTACGATGCATTCAGAGTGCATTGTAACGGAAAATTCAGCTCATGCTGAGAAGTTCCTGCAGCAAGTCGATGCTGCGGCAGTTTATCATAATGCTTCAACTCGTTTTACCGATGGCTTTGAGTTTGGTTTTGGCGCAGAAATCGGCATCTCCACACAGAAGCTTCATGCGCGAGGACCTATGGGTCTGCCCGCTCTTACATCGACCAAATATCGTATCTACGGAAATGGACAAATACGCGGTTAAGGAGAACAACAAGATGATCACTAACTTACGAGACGCTCGAATAGCCATAATTGGCGCCGGTTCCATGTCTGAAGCATTAATACGCGGACTTATTAGGCATAATATCGCATTGCCTCATATGGTCTTTGTCATGAATCAATCCAACCAAGATCGGTTACAGGAGCTTCATAGACGTTATCGCGTCGCGATCCCTGCGGTAGAAGCAGATAAAGCTGGAATGATCAGAGAAGCTCATATTCTAGTGTTGGCGATGAAGCCCAAAGATATTGCGAATTCCTTGGCTAATATCAAACCACTTCTGAATCCAAAACAGCTGATTATTTCCGTTGTTGCAGGTGTCAAGATTCAGACGATAGAAGCCTTGCTTGAACGCTCTCTGCCGATCGTACGCTCTATGCCGAACACCTCTGCAACCATAGGTCTTGGCGCGACAGGCATTAGCTTCTCAAGTCAAGTTAGTGAACAACAAAAGGAAATCGCATCTGATATATTTGAATCGATTGGCGTTGTTACAACAGTTGACGAAGCTGAGCTTGATATCGTTACTGGCCTATCTGGCAGCGGTCCTGCATACGTCTACTATTTAATGGAAGCGCTCGTTAAAGCAGGAATGAATGGCGGACTATCGCAAGAAGCCGCTACTGCTTTGACTATGCAAACCTTGATCGGTGCTGCTAATATGGTGAAGGAGACTGGCGAATCCCCAGATGTACTGCGTCATAAAGTCACTTCCCCTGGAGGCACGACTAATGCAGCAATTGAGGTGCTGAATCAGTATCAATTCAGTGAAGGTATTCAACATGCCATTGCTCGTGCAACAGAGCGTTCAAAAGAAATGGGCGAAGAAATTGTGAAGAGCATGAACTTAAAATAATATCTTCTCCAGACTAATCGTAATTATCGAGGTGATCCTACATGATTGAATATTGTGTTGCAACCTATCGTTGCTATGATGATAAGGCTGATTTTGAGAAAAAAGCGACAGGTATAGCTGTCGGCTTGACCGTCGGCAGCTGGACTGACTTACCAGAGGCGCGTAAGACTGAGATGGAGAAGCATCTTGGTCGCGTTGTATCTATCGAAATCCACGAGCCTTCTGGCGATTCAGTGGATAAGAGATATGCGGATATCGCCATTGCATATCCCGATGTTAACTTCTCCCGTGATATCCCTGCCCTGCTCGTAACGGTATTCGGGAAGCTATCGATGGATGGACAGATCAAATTAATCGATCTGAAATTCTCCTCTTCCTTCCTTAGCGCATTCCCAGGGCCAAAGTTTGGCATGCAAGGGGTTCGTGATTTGTTAGGCGTACATAATCGTCCACTGCTTATGAGCATTTTCAAATCTGTCATCGGCCATGATTTGGCTGGACTTCGCGAGCAGTTCTACCTGCAAGCGGCTGGCGGCGTCGACCTGATCAAGGACGACGAGATCTTGTTCGAGAACCCGCTGACGCCGATCGAGCAGCGGGTTAGCGTCTGCCTGGAGGCGGCGCACCAGGCAAGTGAACGTACCGGTCAAAAGCTGCTATACGCAGCGAACTTGACCGGCAGCACAGCGCGCCTCGCGGAGCAGGCGCGCAAAGCGATCAGCGCGGGTGCGAACGCGCTGCTGTTCAACGTGCTGGCGTACGGGTACGACGCCCTGCACGAGCTTGCCACCGACCCAGAGGTGTCGGTGCCGATCATGGCGCACCCAGCGATGGCGGGTGCGCTCTATCCCGCGCCGAACCATGGCATCGGCGCGTCTGTGCTTCTCGGCAAGCTGATGCGGCTTGCCGGCGCTGACATCGTGCTGTTCCCATCGCCATACGGTTCAGTTGTCATGCCGAAGGCTGACAACATGGCGATCCAGCACGCACTGTTAACGAACAAGTCAGAAGATTACTTGTTCTCATTCAATTCGAGCAATGATGCAGCATTATCGCTTGCTCCTTCCTTCCCTGTTCCTTCGGCTGGCATCCATCCAGGACTCGTGCCGCTTATTCTGCGCGACTTTGGAACAGATGTCATCGTCAACGCGGGCGGTGGCATTCATGGACATGCGATGGGCACGATCGCTGGCGGTCAAGCTTTCAGACAAGCGATAGACGCTACGACACAAGGTATCTCACTACAAGATTATGCTTTAAGCCATCCCGAGCTGAAAGCAGCGATCGAGCAATGGGGAGTTAAACAATGACATTAGAAACGACTACACGATCTACTCATGATTCAATTAAACATACAGAGAAGCAGCGTGTCATCTTTTGTGATTTTGACGGTACGATAACTGCAAATGACAACATCGTCGCGATTATGAAGCATTTCCAGCCTCCAGGCTGGAAAGAGCTTGTGAAACAAGTCGTTAGCCGCCAAATTTCCGTTCGTCAAGGTGTCGGCGCCATGTTCCGATTACTTCCTAGTCATATGGAAAAGGAAATCACAGAATTTTCCATCCAAAACGCAGTAATCCGCGAGGGATTTACAGAATTCATTAATTATTGTAAACTAAACAACATTATTCTATTAATTACATCGGGCGGAATTGATTTCTTCCTCTACCCGATCCTTGAACCTTTTGACATTGCGCACGAGCAAATCTTTTGCAATGCTTCTTCTTTTAAAGAAGATACGATTGAAATCCTATGGCCTCATGCATGTGATGCGAATTGCGATAATGACTGTGGAATGTGTAAAACAACCATCATCCGCTCTTACCCGGCTTCTGAATATACACGAATTCTGATTGGAGATTCTGTTACTGATTTTGCTGGCGCTAAGCTTGTGGATACGATATATGCTCGTGCCCAGTTAATCGATTTATGTAAGGAGAGCCAATTGGAATATATTCCTTTTGATAATTTTCATGAGATTATAGGAAGTTTGGAGGTAAGATTAGAAAGATGAGTTTAGAAGTAGCGCAAGAGTGTAAACAACGTGCTTTCGCAGAATTGCACGACGTCAAAGTATTATTTGCAAATCGAGGTTGGTTCCCAGGAACAAGCGGTAATCTGTCGGTGATGGTAGAGTATGGCTCTCCATCCGACTTCGTTTTTGCTGTGACGGCTTCAGGTAAAGACAAAACCGTTCATACGCCTGAAGATTTTTTACTTGTTGATCAGCATGGTCGTCCTACGGAAACAACACATTTGAAACCTTCTGCAGAAACACTTATCCATTGTGAAATTTATCGGACAATGGGTGCTGGCGCTATTTATCACGTACATACGGTATACAACAACATCATCTCAGAGTTATATGAAGATCTAGGCTATATTCCAGTCGAAAAAGTCGAACTAATCAAAGCATTCAATATTTGGGAGCAGGATGCTCGAATTGAAATCCCTGTGCTGCCTAATTTTGCAGAGATTCCGAGGATCGCAGAGCTTGTTGAAGAGGCAATCAATCCGCAAATCCCAGGCATCGTGCTAAGCAATCATGGCATCTATGCATGGGGTGCGAACAGCTTCGAGGCGAAACGCCACTTGGAAGCTTTCGAATTCCTGTTTGAATATGTGTATCGGAAAAAGCTGCTGCTTCGTGATTTCGAAATGTTTAAGGCTGAACCACGTAATCTGCACGCCAAATCCATATCGTAAGTCGATCATTTATTAGGAAATTGCTATCGACAAAAAAGGCTATTTCAAAGTAGATAATATCTGCTGAAGAAATAGCCTTTTCCTTTTGGCTCATCTCATATTCAGCCAACGCCCTTTAACCGTTCTATTGAGCTCAATGCGGCAATTTTGGGTGCTTTTTCGGTAATTAATTTCGCTTTTCAGGAAATTTATTGCCGTTGCTCTCTGCCAACGCCATCAAACCGTGCCACCTTGCGCGATGCGGCAACTTTGGGAGCTTTTTCTGTAATTATTTTCCCTTTTTAGGAAATTCATTGCCGTTCGCACTCTGCCAACGTCCTCATACCGTGCCACCTCGCGCGATGCGGCACCCTGGCTTCTTTTTTCAAATTTACAATAAATTCATTTTTCAGTAAAATTACTTAGTAACAGCCGTGCTTGTCGTTATTCTGAGTTACTTAAAGCAAGCAAGCTCTTATTTGGAGGCGCACAATGAACGATACTGTACTAATCACAGATCGATTACGTTTAAGACAAATGAATCGGGATGACATTAATAAATTAATGGAGATATTCTCTGATCATGAAGCGATGAAATACTATTCTTCAACGAAGAATGAGCAGCAAGCGCTCGATTGGATTGATAAGAACATGTATCGATACGTTAAATACGGAGTAGGTCTTTGGATCGTAGAACATTAGGAAACCGGCAACTTTCTTGGACAATGTGGAATTGTACCTCAGGAAATAGAAGATGCCCTTTCAATGGAGATTGGCTATCTGTTTGTCAGACAGGAATGGGGCAATGGATATGCTACTGAAGCTGCACTTGCTTGTAAGAACTATGGTTTGGAACAAATGAATAATAAGAAAATGATCTCATTAATAGACATAAATAATAAGCCATCGGCTAAGGTTGCTGAACGAATCGGCATGAAGTATGTCCATACGATTAACAAATGGGGGAAAGAATTACATCTGTACGCCTCCTCTCCAAGCTGATCAATTTTGTTCACAATGTCTTTGGTAATTCGATTTCATCCCGAATCGAAATTTTTGTCTTGAAGGAGAAAACCAGTGAAAAAAGAAAATATTTTGTTACCAATTTCGATTATTATTCTTGGAGGATGCTTAATTTTATCAGCTTGGATAGTAACTAATGGGTTAAAAAATAATGAACATTTAGACCAATCTCTAAATAATACTACTCAGGCGAAAGCTTTAATGACTTCTAACGAAGCTGCACAATACATGGGAATTTCATTAAACGAGTTTGATTTGCTTATTACAAGTCAAGTTCGCGAAAAAGCAGTACTTCGTTCTTACGACACGTATAGGTACATTCCATTCATCGTGATCGGAAATCAAAGATTTTTTAATGAAACTGAAATAGATAAATGGATTGAATACAATATGCTTAATAAATAATGACCTTTAAGATACCATCGGCTCTTGTAATTGAAACTTTACAGAACCAACAGTCTAAGTTGTCGTTTGATTAGATTCGATAATTTTGTAACCTCTCAAAATGTTGTCACGCTACTCCTATAAATACAAAATCGGCACACAAGAACAATGTCTTATGTGCCAATTCACCTAAACCCTATTTACTTCAACCCACGAAAACGCTGAGAATACTGCTTAGCCTGCTCAACAGTACCAATGCGATTACGCTGCCATTCGAGCAGGATGCGATCCACATAGCGGAAATACAGCTTGCCTGTGAATACAGCCTCCTTTAGTGCAGCTAGAATCAACTCTTCCTTATAACCATCATGATCAATCCAGCCTGTGATCGTCTCAAGCTCCATCGGTGTTAATGGTCTAGCAAATTCTTTCTCGAAAATCGAGTACAGATCATTGCCTTGATTCACATCGCTATGGTCTTTATCCACATTTGAACCAGTTTTCGGTTCAGTTGATGAATTCTTCATGACAAAAGGCTGTCCCATCATCGTTAATAACGTAGGATCATCTAGCATGATCTCTGACATTGCTTGATACAGAGGCACCAGGTTATAACGTTCATAACGAACCCCTGTTTCAGGATCTTCACTCTCATCAATCAAGAACATGCCAACCTGATGCAAATTTTCGAGCAGCATCGAAATCTCCTGCTCAGAGACAGACATTCGAGATTGGAGTTCTTCGATAGTTGGAAAATCAATTCGTTCATTTTGTGTAAAAGCAATCAAATGAATGAGCATCATCGCTTCCGCTTCCGATAGCCCCATCCGCTTATACGTTCGAAGCAGTGCAAGTGGAACAACAACTGTCCCATTCATAAGCCCTTGTGTAAGCATAGCTTGAAGCTTACGCCCGTCCTGTTGCATTCGATCACCTCACCCGTTTGTATGCTAATTATGGGTATAGACGATACAACATACGAGGGAATGCGATTGTTTCACGTACATGGTCAAGTCCGCAAATCCAAGCTACTGTACGCTCTAGACCTAAACCGAAACCAGAGTGCGGCACAGTTCCGTATTTACGAAGATCCATGTACCATTGATAAGCTTCATCAGAAAGTTCATGCTCTTTAAAACGTTGTTCCATAAGTACTGGATCATCGATCCGTTGACTTCCGCCAATGATCTCGCCATAGCCTTCAGGTGCGATCATATCCGCACACATAACTACTTCTGGGCGATTCGGATCTGGCTTCATGTAGAAAGCTTTGATCTCAGTTGGGTAATGTGTAATGAATACAGGTGTGTCGAAGCTCTCGGCAATCGCTGTTTCATGCGGTGCACCGAAATCCTCTCCCCAAGTAAACTCATGTCCATTGTCTTGAAGGAACTTCACAGCTTCATCATACGTAATACGCGGGAATGGTGCGATACACTTCTCCAGCTTCGTAATATCACGCTCAAGCACTTCAAGCTCACTTTTACAATTCGTAAGTACAGATTGCACGATATGTGCAACAAATTGCTCTTGTACACGAAGGTTCTCTTCATGATCAACGAATGCCATCTCTGGCTCAATCATCCAGAACTCAATCAGGTGACGACGTGTTTTGGATTTCTCTGCACGGAATGTAGGACCGAATGAATATACGCGGCCTAATGCCATCGCAGCTGCTTCCATGTATAATTGACCACTTTGTGTCAAATAAGCATCTTCATCAAAATACTTGGTGTGGAACAAGTTCGTTGTTCCTTCACAGGAAGATGGTGTAAGTACAGGCGGGTCAACCAGCTTAAATCCACGCTCATCAAAAAACTGCTGAATCGCACGAATAATTTCAGCGCGAATCACAAGAATTGCACGCTGACGTGGTGCACGCAGCCATAAGTGACGGTGATCCATCAAGTAATCAATACCATGTTCTTTTGGTGTAATCGGATAGTCTTGTGTGACTTGAATGATTTCAACACCAGTAACGGTTAATTCATAGCCGAATTTGCTGCGCTCATCTTCTCTTACGATACCTGTCACATATAAGGAGCTTTCTTGCGTAAGGGATTTTGCGTTATCCCATATTTCCTCGCTCACTTCATTCTTAACGACAACCCCTTGAATGTAACCGGAACCATCACGAAGCTGCAAAAACTGAATTTTGCCGCTTGAACGCTTATTGTTAACCCAGCAGCCGATTGTTACAGTTTGTCCAACGTAATTTTTCACATCGCGAATGATACATTTTTCACTCATAAATTCCGCTTCCTCCCACATAGAAACATAAGAAATGCTTAAAGGAGGCAAGAATATGTTTCTTACCAACCCTTAAGCAACCAATACTGTTTCTTAATTGTACTATAACTTGCTTTTAATAAACAAGTGATCTCCCTTACTTCTTGCTTACAAGTTCAAATGTATCGCGAGCGATCATCCATTCCTCGTTTGTCGGGATCACAAGTACTTCAACTTTGGAAGTATCTTTGGAAATTCGCTTGTCAAATCCACGTCCTGTTTTATTGCGCTCGCTATCAAATTCTACACCTAAGAAGTTGAGCTTCGTACATACTGCTTCACGAACGACTACTGAATTCTCACCAACACCCGCTGTAAAGACGATTGCATCTACCCCATCCATTGCCGCAGCGTAAGCACCGATGTATTTACGAAGACGGTAGATGTACATATCGAATGCTAATTGAGCATTCTGATCGCCAGCTTCCATCGCTTCTGTAACTTCACGCATATCACTGGAAATTTTGGAAATCGCAAGCAATCCACTATGTTTATTCAACATGGAGTTCGCTTCGCTGACTGTTAAATCTTCTTTACCCATTGCATAAGTCACAACCGCTGGATCGATATCCCCTGAACGAGTACCCATCATAAGTCCTTCAAGCGGTGTCATACCCATTGAAGTATCAACGGATTTACCACCATCAATAGCTGTAACTGAAGCACCATTACCGATATGGCATGAAATGATTTTAAGCTCTTCAATTGGACGACCAAGGAATTCTGCTGTACGCTCTCCAACATAAAGATGTGAAGTACCGTGCGCACCATAGCGACGAACTTTATGCTTCGTATAGAAAATTGTTGGGATCGCGTACATGTAAGCACTCTTCGGCATCGTTTGGTGGAATGCTGTATCGAATGTGAATACGTTCGGCACGTTTGGCATGTTCGTTTGAACCGCACTTAATCCTAGCAAAGCCGCTGGATTATGAAGAGGTGCAAGGTCAATCAAGCGCGTAATTTCTTTCTTCACGCTATCATCAACAATAACTGATCCAGAGAATGCTTCGCCGCCGTGAACGACGCGATGTCCAACTGCATCAATTTCATCGATGCTTACAAGCACACCTTGCTGCTTGTCAACGAGCTTATCAAGAACTTTACGAATTGCTGTTGTATGTTCAAGTATTTCACTAACTTCTTTGATTTCTTCTTTATCTTTAGGCTCATGGACAAGGATCGCAGAATCCATACCGATTCGCTCTACTCGACCTTTCGCTAATACATCATTATTTGCCATATTGAACAATTGGTATTTCAACGAAGAACTACCTGCATTAATAACTAAAACTTTCACAGACGGTCACCATCCTTATCGTATTTGAAGAAGCCTTGTCCAGTTTTGACGCCAAGATGACCTGCATGAACCATTTGCTTCAGCATAAAGGATGGACGGTATTTCAACTCACCGTACTCACGGAACATTTGCTCAAGAGCCGCAAGAACGGAATCCAGACCAAAACGATCTGCCATCTCAAGAGGCCCTTTGTTGAACTGATAGCCAGTACGCATTGCACGATCAATTTCCTCTGCTGATGCAACGCCTTCTGACAATGTATGCATCGCTTCGTTAATAAGCAAGCAAATCAATCTTGTCGTAACAAAACCTGGTGATTCAAATACTTGAATGCCTGTCTTCTCTAATGAATTCGTTACAAATCCAAGTGTTTCGGTATAGGTCTTATCGGAAGTTTTCATTCCGCGGATAATTTCAACTAGATCGATTTTGGACACAGGATATACAAAGTGCATGCCAATTACGCGTTCCGGATTGTTTGTTGCTGCTGCAAGCTCAGTTAAGCTTAGTGTTGATGTATTACTTGCAATAATCACATCACTTGGACAAACTGCATCAATTTGACGGAAAACTGTTTTCTTCGCTTCAAGGTTTTCCGTAATAGATTCAATCACTAAATTACAATCAGACAAATCATTCATATCAGTTGATCCATGAATTTTACCAAGAATAAGTTTTTTCTCAGACTCCGTGATTGCCCATTTTTCTAGCTGCTTGTCAAGTGATAATTGAATTTGTTCCAGTGAGGAAGCAAGAAGCGGCTCAGATTGTTCAATAAGTTGAACATCCATCCCTTTCTTAGCTAGCATTTCAGCAATGCCTCTGCCCATCGTTCCTCCGCCAATTACCCCAATCTTTCTATAGAGTTCCATGATCAAAGCTCCTTCTTATTCATCTTGTAAATGATGACCTCTGCATTGAAATTAGTATATGCAAAATATGATAAGACCAAAAAAACGATATCATCGTCAAAGTACTATAATTTCTGTGAAATAAATCACATTTTTACTCTGAGCGATCCGTACTTTACACCTACTTGGACGAATTTCAAATAAGAAGTCAAAGCAAATGAGCCGTCCTTAGACGACTCTAATATTATACACGAAAAATCCATTTATGCAGCTGAAATTTTCAACAAATTACGAAACTCGTCACCAGACAGCACTTCTTCTTCAAGCAAGATAGCTAATCCTTGGTCCAAAACTCGCTTATTCTGAATCAACACTTCCTTGGTTTGCGTAAACAAATCATCTAGAATAGATACATTCGCTTGCAAAAGCTGCTCCATTGGAACCATTTGGGCATCTACAATTCCAAGTGTCGTTAATCCGCAATCAACCATGAGACGAACAAGTTCCATCGCCTTCTCAAAATCATTTCGTGATCCCGTACTTCTGCCTCCATAAACAACTTCTTCTGCGGCGGCTCCCCCAAGTGCGATCATAATCTGTTCCTCAATATACGCCTTGGTATATAAATAATGATCTGCTGGCGGATTATGACGAACATATCCTAGCGCTTTGCCACGCGGTGTCAACGATACTTGGGATACAGAATTCTCTCTGACGGTTTCCGCCAGAATTGCATGTCCAAGTTCATGATATGCAACACGAATCTTCTCTTCCTCATTGGCCTTGCGGTCTGTTCGTTCACCTAACATCACCTTGTCGATGGCATAAGCCAAATGCTGTGAAGTAATGCATTCCACTTCATCTCGCAGTGTATAAATCGCCCCTTCATTCATCACACTTTCAAGCTGTGCGCCTGAGAAGCCAAAGGTTTGCTCCGCAATTTTATCCCATGATACATCTGGATGCACAGGTTTATTCTTGGCATGGATTTTAAGAATGGCCATACGTCCACTCTTATCTGGCAAATCGACTTCAATCTGACGGTCAAAACGTCCTGGTCTAAGCAATGCAGAGTCCAGCATCTCCTTACGGTTCGTTGCAGCAATGATTAGGATTTGGATACCTTCCCCTGAATGTATGCCATCCATTTCAGTTAGCAGTTGATTAAGGGTCTGGTCATATTCTCGCTGTTGTCCGCCTTCACGCTTACCACCGATCACATCGATTTCGTCAATGAAGATGATTGCATTCTCCTTCTTTTCCTTCTGAGCTTTCACTCTCGCCTCTTTAAATAAATCACGTATACGGCTAGCACCTACACCTACATACATTTCGACGAACTCACTACCCGAAGCGGCAACGAATACCGAATTCGTATAATGAGCCGATGCTCTCGCTAGCAAGGTTTTACCCGTACCTGGTGGACCTGTTAGCAGAAGTCCTTTGAGCGGACGAATACCAAGCTTAGCAATTTCTTCTCTACGAATAATAAAATCAAGCGCTTCGATAATCTCGTTCTTAGCGCGATCTTGACCGCCAATTTGATCAAATGACAAATGAATAGGCTTGTGATGCTTGCTCTTGTTCTTGTGTGAGCTGCCACTTAATAAACCTGTCATTCCACCATTATTAAATTTCATCAGTAATACCGCTGCCGTAACAACAGCTCCAAACATCAATGTTGGAAAGAGCTGATTCGTTATATACCCAATAAAGCCAAGTAGAATAGGAGCGACTCCTATCAATATTTCAAATTTAAATTTTAAAACACGCTTAAACATTTGTCGGCACCCCCAATTGACTTGGTGTACGCGGAAGAATCACAATTTTATAGGCATTCTTATGCACGAGTTTGATATAAACATTGTGATCATCAAGATCAGTAGAAATTTGAATTCCGTCTAACGCTGGTGCTTGATTATGCAAAATCTCAGGAATGCGGCCGTATGCTTTTGTTTCCATTGCTTCGGCAATATCAAACAGAATTGATTTCCACCATGTCTCAAGCTCAGGTGAAGTTTGATCTTCTACATTCATGTTCACGTTCAGCTTGCTGATAGCAGATCCTCCTTGTGAGTAAATAGCGTTCATCACTTCACGTAAATCGATATCTGGTTTAGCCTTTAGATCTACATTTATTTCATTATCTGTAACCTCAATGGTCGCTTTCTCAACTGAAGGCTGATCATTGATGATATTAGCAAGTGGAGATTCAAACGTAACACGTTGATAGACGAAAAAGCCGCCGAACAACACAATAACTGCAATTACACTACTCAATATGATAATAATTGGATTCAACTTTTTCATGAATAAACCTCCTTCTAGTCGAGTCAGTATATACGATAGTATATCATACTTGATATACGATTTAAGAAGGTAGGTTGTACCATACCGAGCATCCAACACGAAGAAACGGTTTCACCGTCCTTATAGGAGGTGCGTTTCTTAAGGTATTACTTAGAATTTATGATACGAATGTAATAAATTCTATAATAACAAAAAAACTCAGCCTTAATGGCTGAGTTTATAAGTATCGACATATTCCCCATCTCTGAAACGGTAATACATATAAAAGTAAGATGGTTTGCCATTTTCTCCTGGCTTTTCAAAAAAGGCTTCCCACACATTAACACCTTGTATCCGGTTCGGCAAAGTGCGCAGTATGGTCGCTGTCGGCTCCTGTTCTAGAACCTTGCGGTTCACATCTTCCTTCGTAAAGGCGCCATCGGCTTGCTCAACGATCATGTTCGAATCCGAGACCCACACGACAACGGGGCGATCTCCAGCATCCGTGCCAAATACAATCTGATACGCCTCGT
Organism: Paenibacillus albiflavus; assembly: GCF_004344915.1. GTDB lineage: Bacteria > Bacillota > Bacilli > Paenibacillales > NBRC-103111 > Paenibacillus_AM > Paenibacillus_AM albiflavus. The sequence goes on from NZ_SKFG01000001.1 coordinate 531,087, forward strand.
CACCATAGGAAGGCTCTGAGCGTGTAACGGAATTGAGACTGAGCTCCTCCTTCGCCTTAATCATAGCACGATCACGTTCGGCAAAATAATCCTTTTGCACGCTCGCATAGAAGAAAGACAAAGCGATAATTAAGACCACAAATACGAGGATGGCAATCCAAAGTATTTTCTTGGGTCTAGACATTTTACTATATGCACTACTGCGTAAGCTTCTCAAAACAAAGCTCAGCCTCCCGCTTCACTTTCTCTTCATCCATTGTCAAGCATGCACGACCTCGAACGATCCACTTACCGTCAATTATGACATCAACAACATCATTTGCAGATGCGGAATAAACAACATGCGATACAAAATCCGTTCTTGGCAGTAGATGCGGCTGATCAATATCAATTGCGATAATGTCCGCCTTCATTCCTGCTTTCAGTTGTCCTACATCTTCAAGCCAGATAGACTGAGCACCCATATAAGTTCCCATTCGCAAAGCTTCCTTCGCAGGAACAGCTAATGGATCACCCGATACACCTTTATGGATTAGCGCCGCAAGACGCATCTCTTCGAACATATCGAGATTATTGTTAGATGCAGGACCATCCGTACCTAAGGATACCTTGATCCCCATTTTCAACATATCAGGAACACGTGCAACACCTGAAGCAAGCTTCAAATTACTTCCTGGGTTATGAGAGATCCGAACATCATAAGCTTTAAGTACTGCAAGCTCTTCGTCATTAAGATGAACTGCATGCGCCAATAAGGTTGGACGATTGAATACACCTAGCTTCTCCAAGTGGAATGTTGGACGCATGCCATAATCATTCACATTCTGCTGAACTTCCTGCTCAGACTCTGACATATGCGTGTGAATCGGCAAATCAAGATCATGAGCCGCTTGAACAAGTTTTTCGATATAATCTGGCGGACATGTGTAAGGTGCATGCGGCGCGATCATTGCGGTAATGCGGCCATCCGCTTTGCCATGCCAATCTTTGGCAAATTGTTTAGCCATTTGAAGCTTCTGATCTTGAATCTCTGTAGAACATAGGCCAATAACCCCACGTGTCAAGCAACCTCTCATCCCGGATTGCTCAACTAAGGCTGCTACTGTCTCCATTTGATCGTACATATCTACAAAAGAAGTTGTTCCACCTTTTAACATTTCAACGATCGATAAAGCAGATCCCCATTTTACATCGTTAGCTGTAAATTTAGCTTCAATTGGCCACATTTTTTCTTCTAGCCATACCTTAAGAGCTAAGTCATCACCATAGCCTCTTAATAGCGACATGGCAGTATGTCCGTGTGTATTGACTAATCCAGGCATGTAAAGCTTGTTATTACCATTTATGACTTCATCGTATATTTCAAGTGGCTCAGGAGGTTCTGATCCAATAAATTCAATTTGATTATTATTTATAACTAAACATCCTTTGACAATTGTTTCCTGATCATCAACCGTTATAAACAGACCGTCTACAATAATTTTTTTCATAACTCCAACTCCTCGCTTTTATTTTGCTGTAAATATAGTATTAAACCTTTTTACAATGTACATGTTCAATAGTAGAAAATCAACATTTTGACAAAATCCCACATTGCTTTCGTATAGTTGGATATGCTATTTTAATCAAGTGGGTTAAGATATAGATATACATAGACCTATGTTATTCGTCCTAAGTAGGACAACCAAGTGTTGGAGACACTAATCTTAAGAAATTTTAGGAGGTTGTAGGAAGCCTATGCTGTTCACCAAGAAAAATGATGTTGATTTTCTAGAGTTACTTATCAAAGCAGCCGAGAACACTTTAGAAGCAGCGAATGTATTTAGGCAAGCCATGAACGACACAAAGCCACCATCAGAAACTTTTCAAGCTGTGAAGGATTTGGAGACCAAGGGTGATGAGCTTACCAGAACGATATTTAACGGCTTAAATAAAGTGTTCATTACGCCACTTGAGCGTGAGGATATTCTTGAGCTAGCTTCTTCACTTGATGATGTATTAGATGGTATTGAGGCTTCTTTGGCGCGGTTCGATTATTTGTCCGTAACGATAACCGATACGTACATGAAAGGTTTCGCCGAAGTTATCGTGGATTCCTGCCAACTTATTCTTGACGCGTTTAAAGTTCTTAGCAAAAAGAAATATTTGCAGCTTACACAATTCACAGAACAAATCTCCAACCTTGAGAATGAAGGCGACAGATTAATGCGTGAAGGGATTAGAGAAATTTTCACTCATCGTAAAGATCCGTACGAAGATTTCAAACTTAAAGAAATTTACGAGCGCCTAGAACAAACAACAGACTCTTGTAAAGACGTCGCTAACATACTCCACGGCGTCGTGCTACGCTACTCATAAGTAGACGCGAACCTTAGGAGGAAATCATGGACAACAGTTTGCTTATTATTATCATCATCGTAGTCCTAGCCTTAGGATTTGACTTTATTAACGGGTTTCATGATACCGCGAATGCAATTGCAACATCCATATCGACAAGAGCCCTTTCACCCAAGGTAGCTGTTCTTTATGCAGCATCACTTAATTTTGTCGGGGCAGTTATGTTCTCAGGTGTTGCCAAAACAATCGGTGGTTCCATCGCAGACCCATTTGTAATCCAAAATGGAATGTATATTATTATTGCAACTTTATTTGCAGCGATCTTCTGGAACTTGCTTACTTGGTATTTTGCCATTCCATCTTCTTCCTCTCACACTTTGATCGGTGCCCTTGCCGGTGCGGTTATTGCAGGAGCTGGGTTTGAATCTGTCAATTTTGCTGGATTTGGTAAAATTATTGCAATCTTATTATTATCGCCAATTATTGCTTTCACAGCGGGTTACATCATTATGACAATCATTAAGTACCTTGTCGTTTGGAAAGGTAATTCATCACGTACCCGGCTAAATCGAGTATTCCGACTATTTCAGATTTTCTCAGCGGGTTTACTTTCATTCTCACATGGAGGTAACGACGCACAAAAAGCGATGGGAATTATCGTGTTTGCTCTAGTCGCTGGTGGATTTCAAACTGATCTTGATGTGCCATTATGGGTTAAGCTAGCAGCTGCAACATCAATCGGCTTAGGAACCTCGATCGGCGGATGGAAAATTATCAAAACGGTTTCTTCTAAAATTATCAAAATCGAACCGATCAACGGCTTTGCTTCAGACTTAACATCGTTCGTTGTTATTCAAACTTCAACTTTCATGAATATGCCTTTGTCCACTACTCATGTTATTACTTCTGCGATCATTGGTACAGGTAGTGTTATCAGATTCCACGAAGTTAAATGGGCAACTGTTATTCGAATGGTTGTAACATGGCTAATTACGATTCCAATATCGATGGTAGTTTCCTATCTCATCTATATGATTATGTTCGGCTGGATTTAATAAAGCTCAATATGATCTATATCAAAAGACGACTTTTCAAGGAGCCGTCTTTTTTTGTTGTTTAAATTTGTTTAAATAAAATAAACAGCTGCCCCACAAAGTTGTGGAAGCAGCCGTTAACGATACCTCTAATTATCCTAAATAATAGGCCAAGCTTTGAAGATCAGTCGTAAAATCAGCATGATGAACTCTTACATTATTTGGTACCTTAATCACTACTGGAGCAAAGTTTAAAATTGCCTCAACGCCTGCTGCGACGAATTGAGTTGCTACCTGCTGCGCAGCTGTAGAAGGTACCGTAATGATCCCGATGCGGATTTGCAGCGCCTTAATCGTTGCTTCCAGCTCTTCCATAGGCTGCACGATCAGGTTATTAATTACCTTGCCATGCTGCTCCGGAGTAGCATCAAATACGGCTACAATCTTCATGGAATCCTTCAAGTAGGTATTGTAATTGCATAAGGCACGGCCCAAATTACCTGCTCCTACAAGCCCTACAGATAATGTCTTATCCAGCTTAAGAATTTGACGAATCTTCTCAATCAGGAATAATACATCATAGCCAATACCTTTCTTGCCAAACTCCCCGAAATAAGCTAAATCCTTGCGAATCTGTGCTGGATTTAGGTTAAGCTTCTGACCTAAGTCTTGTGAGGAAACCGTTAGTACATTGTTCATGGCAAGCTCACTTAAGAATCTTAGATAGATTGGCAGTCTACGAACAACTGCGTCAGATATTTTCATCGACTTCAAGCAAATCCTCTCCCATCCATTGTTGAATACTAGGTACGATTTGGGAGGTATACATCGATTCAATTTTGGGACCAGGCAGTGAGTATAGAAAGTTTCTTCCATATCTGGTCTCAATTACTCTGGTATCATAAATAATCACGACACCTTTGTCACGAGATGAACGAATTAAGCGACCAAAGCCTTGCTTGAACCGAATAACCGCCTGTGGTACAGAAAATTTCATGAAAGCATTTTTATTTTGTTTCTTCAAATTGTCACATTTCGCCTCAACGAGCGGATGGCTTGGAGGCTGGAATGGCAGTCGTACAATCGCCAGGGCGGTAAGCGCATCACCGGGAATGTCCACACCCTCCCAGAAAGAACTAGTCCCAAGTAAAACATTTGCCTTACCTTCTTGGAATAACCGAGTTAGTTTACTGCGATTGCCGCTGTCTACCCCTTGCCCAAGCACACCAATACCAAATGGCTTGAGACGATCTTTGAGTTCGCTGTGGACTTGCTTTAGCATCTTATTTGATGTAAATAAGACGAGCAATCGTCCTCTTGTCGCAAGTGCAACCTCAAATAGCGATGCGATCAATTTATCTACGAATAAAGCTTCACCTGATATGCCTTTGATGCCAGGAAAATCTCTGGGCACACATACAAGTGCTTGTTCACGATAGCGAAACGGCGAAGGAAGCATAACGGTTCGCAGTTTAGCTTGTTCATAATTGTTCTCGGGAAATCCGAGCTGCGAGGCCGTGAATTGAAATGACTTGTCTACGGATAAGGTAGCGGAAGTCATAACAACGCTTTCTTTTTTTTCAAAGACATATTCTTGTAGAAGTTTACTAACATCTATAGGAACGGCATTAAGCGAGATGGAGCTTTTCTTGTTATTCATACCGCCTTCTATCCAATATACAAAACTATTGTCCTTCATTTCCATAAAAATTTGTAAATTGTCACGACATTGTGCGATTTCTTTCACATACCCATTAAAATCGGTAACAAAGTCTTGCAATTCGTAATCATCTTGGTACTCCTTTAACTTGTTAAAGAGTCTTTCGAGCGCTTTGTTCATATCGCCAAGATCTTCATGTAATTGTTCATATAAATCAAATACACTCGCCCATTCCCTTGGAAGTTCATCGAACTTGAGTCGAAGAACATATTGACCTGTATCCTGCTGGGATGCATCTTTAGAGCCTGTAGAGACAAGTTCGTACATGCGATCACAAAGCATATCCCATTGTTCTCTTAAAGACATGAGCTTGGGAAACAGCAAATCAATACTCTCACACCAAGAGGCGGCTCGTTCATCTCCACCAAAATTCGCTAGTTTAGTACGAACCATAGGGAGTTGTCCATTACGTAGATCCTTAAACAGCCATTGGATCGCTCCAACAAGTGTAAAATAATGCAGTTCTGAACCAAGGTGCTTACTTGCTACTTCTTCAAGATGATGAGACTCATCTACAATCAAATGATTATAACCTGGCAAAATGCGGTGATCTGCTTTAATGTCAGTAAATAACATCGAATGGTTCGTAATAACCAGATCTGCCTCATTAGCAGAGTTACGAGCACGATGATAATAGCATTTGCGGAACCAAGGACATTTACGATTCAGACAAGAATCCGCATCGCTTGCGACAGAATGCCAGAAGTTAATTCCCCTGCCCGTTAAATTCAGTTCTTCATCGTCGCCGTTCTCGGTTTCGTTCAGCCATACGGTCATCTGCGAAGCTGTTATAGCATCATCACGCGAGCCATCCAAATCCAATGCGCCTACCCTTGCTTCAAATTTACGCAAGCAGAGATAATGCCCCCTACCTTTAAATAATGCAGCTTCAAAAGGGATTGGAAAAAGTTCTCGAAGCATCGGTACATCACGTGTTCGCAATTGCTCTTGCAAGTTAATCGTATGTGTAGACACAACAATCTTATTGTTATTCTTTATGCCATAATACAAGGAAGGAATTAAGTACCCCATTGACTTGCCTGTACCGGTTCCTGCCTCAATCATCAAGTGATGACTATCGCTTAGCGCTGATTGAACTTCTTTAATCATGGTTTCCTGCGCTTCACGAACCTCGTAATGCTCCAGCTTATCCTTCATTGTGGATTTAAATGCTGCGTAAAACTCCTCGAATGAATCAGGTAGATCGCGTTCATCTTTCTCGTCCTCGCGGGTTTCATTCCAATCCTTAACTTTAAGTGCAAAGCCGCGATAATACTGATTCGTATCCGGATCCTCGCTTATATGCAGCTCACGATCTCGTCTTATCTCGCTTAAGAACCAGCCGATATCATTCCCATGCTGCTGCTCAAGGAGCAGATGCAGTCTCTGGATCGTAATCAAAGGCAATTCATCGAGTCGATTTAAACAACGGAGCAATAGCTCTGCTGTTGCTTCGGCATCGCTATCCGCCTGGTGCGGACGATCATGTTCAATCTCAAAGGACTGACTTGCAAGCGATAATTGGTAGGAATTAAGCGACGGAAATAATGTTTTAAGCAAATCAATCGTATCAAGCAGCCTGCCGCCAAACGGAAAATAACCAGCTTTGGACAACCCACGCTGCAAAAAACCAAAATCAAACGCTATATTATGAGCTACTAGCACGCAATCATGAATCCGTGGATATAGCTCAGCCATTACATCTGATACATCTGGTGCATGTTCCACCATTTCATCCGTAATGCCTGTTAGTCCTGTAATAGAAGAAGGTATACAGATCCCCGGGTTAACAAGGGATGTATACCTGTCTGTAATTGTTCGATTGTCGATAACGACAAGACCAACTTGTATGATTGCATCGTCGGTGCTTGGACCAGTTGTTTCAAAATCGATAACTGCAAACTTCATTCCCTTTATTTCATCCCTTCACGCAGAAAACGAATACCGTCTCTTCAGACGGTTTCTACTGATAAGCATACCATTAACCATGAAAAGACGAAATAGGAAGTTCAATTATTCATCCAAATTCATGACGGACGGGTCACAATGATAAGCCTTGGTAAAATACTCCACAGCTTTGTCCATATTGCGCTTCTCGTATTGAATACAGCCCATAACATTGTAAGAGATCGCCTTTATTTTGGCATTATCTGTCAAAGGGATTAAGAATTGAAAATGTCTCGCCGCCTCTTGATGGTCCCCTTTGCGCATATGCCCCATTGCTAAGTAAGCACGTGCAAGCATACAATCAGGGTTCCCCTTAACAACTGTTTCAAATTGGTGTATCGCTTCATCAAACATAGAGAGCTTGTAATACCCTTGTCCCCTGTCAAAATCCATCGACTGAACATTATACCCCTCATAGCTATTCGTTAGTACAGTCGTTCCTTTAGGAGGCTTAGATTTGGTTACATGTACCTGTGCTGGATCTGTTTGTGGGTTTGTCATATAGAAAATTCGAAGCTTTTCCTCAAAAGCCAGCCAATTTTCTATAAATTCATCGCTCATCGTTTTAAGTACTTGAAGCTGCTCGTCTAACTTAGTTCTTTGGGCTTTACTTGCATGAGGATATTCTTTGGACACTTCATCCAATACTTCATTCATCGTTTCAAATAAATGCTTGAACATATGCATCCCGCCTTTTGACATAAGCAGATGAGTTAATGCTGCAAATGTGATTCACCAAGTACGCTTATTGTTTGTAGGCGGGATGATTTCATGCACGTGATTCACGTTAGAGTACGGTAGAATGTGTTTCCATACCAATGACTTGCACCGGTTTATTGCCTTCCCCTAAGAACGCGACCTTTGGCGTATGGTTACGTGCTTCTTCATCTGTCATTAATGCGTAGGCAATAATAATAATGGTATCGCCAACTTGTACAAGACGTGCTGCCGCTCCATTCAGACAGATTACGCCAGATCCGCGAGGACCTGGAATAATGTAAGTTTCGAGTCTTGCTCCATTGTTATTGTTTACAATCTGCACCTTTTCGTTAGGCAGCACATCCACAAGATCAAGCAGATCCTCATCAATCGTAATGGAACCAATGTAATTCAAATTAGCTTCCGTTACTGTTGCGCGGTGAAGCTTGGATGTCATAATAGTTCTTAGCATGTTGGCACACCTCCCAAGGAAATGATCGTATTATCAATTAAGCGTGTTTTGCCAAATTTAACAGCTAAGGCGATAATGATTAACCCGTCGCTTGCACTGCAGAGCTCATTTAAAGGCTCTAGCCTTGGGTATGACAATACCTCTACATAATCAATTTGTGCGATTGGCGATTGCTCGATATGCTTACGAACGAATGCTTGAAGATCAATGGCCTGCACAACTTGTCCATCATGAACGAGCTGCTCTGCAGCAGCTAAGCTCTCAGACAGAACAAGTGCTTGCTCACGTTCTTCCGCACTTAAATATACATTACGCGAGCTAAGGGCTAGCCCATCTTCTTCACGTAAAATTGGACAAGGGATAATCTGAACAGGCATATTCAGATCGACAACCATTTGATTAATGACTGCCACTTGCTGTGCATCCTTAAGACCGAAAAACGCTTGTTTCGGTTGGACGATATGAAATAGCTTGCTAACAACAGTCGTTACACCATCAAAATGTCCAGGTCGTGAAGCGCCGCATAATGTAGTCGTTAACGTACTAACGGAAACTTTGGTTTTGGTAGGAGACGGATACATTTCCTCTACAGTAGGTAAGAATACGACATCTACACCAGCTTGTTCAGCGATTTGAAGATCACGCGCCTCATCACGCGGATATTTATCAAAATCCTCGTTAGGACCAAATTGAATGGGATTGACAAAAATACTGAGCACAACATACGGACAAGTTTGCTTAGCCCTTGTAATTAAGGAAACATGTCCTGCATGTAAATAGCCCATTGTAGGCACTAAACCAACGGCTAGATCGTTCCGCTGCTTGCGCTCTTCCGATAAATGATTAATAAGTTCTTGAATATTGCGAATGACGATCATGATATATAAACTCCAATCTTAGCGTTCTTTATCTATTTAGTTAGATCCGTATAGCTTGCCGACTAATTCTTGATTCGCTTGGAAGCTATGCTCTGCGGCTGGGAAGCTGCGATCTTTAACCTCTTTTACATATTGCTCAATGCCTTGTTTGATCATGCCGCCGACATTGGCATACGTTTTAACAAAGCGTTTAGGTGCAGTTTCGGGTCCATATCCCAATAGATCATGGAATACAAGTACTTGCCCATCACAGGTAGGGCCGGCACCAATACCGATCGTTGGAATCGATAGCTGCTCGGTAATCCATGCAGCAATCTCATCAGTAACTAGCTCAAGCACAACAGCAAATGCACCTGCCTGCTCTAATGCTTTGGCTTCATCCAATAGTTTTTGCGCTTGAACATTGGTTTTGCCTTGTACCTTAAAGCCACCGATCTGATGAATCGATTGCGGTGTTAATCCAATATGCCCCATAACCGGAATACCAGCACTTGTAATGGCTTCAACCGCTTGAACAATTTCAAGTCCGCCCTCCAATTTCAAGGCCTTGGCAAGTCCTTCTTGCATAATTCTTGCCGCGTTGCGCATAGTGGTTTCAAGTGATCCATGATAAGTCATAAACGGCATATCCGTTACGACGAATGTTGTATCTACAGCTCTTGTGACTGCTTTTGTATGATAAATCATATCTTCGATTGTTACTGGCAATGTCGAATCATAACCCAGCACAACGTTACCTAATGAATCTCCAACGAGAATCACATCGATACCTGCTTCCTCAGCCAGATATGCAGAAGGATAATCATAAGCTGTAATAACGGTAATTTTCTCTCCATCCTGCTTCATCTTCTTAAGCTTTGAAGTAGTTATTGGTTTACGCTCTTGCATAGTCGTGTACCCGCTTTCCAATAGAATGTAAAACAAGAAGAAACGGTTTCACCGTCTTTATAAGACGGGTGCGTTTCTTATGGTGATACTTAGAATTTATGAAACGAATGTTATAAATTCTATATCACGCAAAAAAACCTTTTAGACAAGCTAAAAGGTGCATGAGAAAAAGAATCTTATGATCCCTTCTGTCTCATTCCTTTTGGCTTAGAGCAGAATCCAACATAACAATATTAGATTATCCAGTTGTCTAACGGTTCATAAAAACTAATATTGAGTGCAATTCTAATGATTAGATATCGCCTCATCCATTATTATAGCAATCCACTTGCTGCATGTCACTGATTAATTCAGCTTAATTTCACCAGAATAAACCTTGGTTTCCTCTCCATTATTCTGCAGAATCACAAGAGCTCCCGAATCATCAAGTGCGATTGCCTTTCCTTCAATAATCCCTTGCGACGTGTGTGCCCGAACAACTTGGCCGATAGAAACAGCAAGTGCTTCCCATAGTATACGTATAGGACCGAAACCTTGTGAATAATATAGCTCACATAAATCCTCAAATTCTTTGAGGAAGGCTGCGATAATCGTCTCCCGTTCGATCTCATGACCTGCTTCAATCCCTAGTGATGTCGCAATTTGCTTCAGTTCCTTCGGGTAATCGTCCGGTTTCAAATTAACGGAGATGCCGATTCCACATACCGTATACTTCATACGCTCATCTTCAGCACTTGTCTCTAGTAAAATTCCAGTAACTTTTTTACCTGAGATGAGCAGATCATTCGGCCACTTAATCTTGACATCTACCGCGCATACGCGTCTGATGGAACGACATGCTGCGACAGCTGTAAGCAAGGTAAGCTGTGGAGTAAAGAATAAAGGAATCTTCGGCTTCAGCACAAGACTCATCCATATGCCCTTACCCTTGGGCGAGAACCAGGAACGTCCTAGTCTCCCTCGACCCGATGTCTGGCATTCAGCAATAATGAGTGTACCTTCTTCTGCGCCTTGTGCGACCTTATCATGGGCAATGGTGTTCGTTGAAGAAACCTCATCATAATAATGAATTGAACGCCCAAAAGTACGAGTTTCTAGCAACGCCATTAACCTCGCAATATCAAGCTTTACAGGTGATTGAACTAGACGATATCCCTTACGGGATACCGCTTCAAATACATAACCTTCCGCACGTAAATTCTCAATTTGCTTCCATACAGCCGTTCTCGAGACGCCTAATTGCTGACTAAGCTGTTCACCAGATAGGAAAGCATCACCCTGCTCCTGGAAAACTTGAAGTATACGCTGATAGTTTTCATTCATTGCTAGATGCCTCCAATAGAGCTGCTTTATCATTCGGTAATGCACCTAGTGCGACTTCTTGCAGCAGACGATGCAATAGGATCGCTACCCAAGGACCACCAGGCTTACCGTTAGCTTCAATTAATTCCGAACCTGTTATAGCCAATTCTCGTATGTTCGTGCATGTCATAGCATCAAGCCATTCAGTACCAAAAGCAATCATATCAAGGGAAACGCCGCGCAAGAATGATTCCAGCTGGAATGGATTGTTCGGATCAGATCCCGATCCTGAGGAAGCATCATCATCCCCTTGTACAGCGTTGCTAAGCACACGAATCACGCTCAGCCATAACGTTGCTGCATCTTTACCTTGCGCGAGTGTCGCGAGCTTAAACGTGGTCTCAAGCGATCTCACAGCGCTATCAGCCGCAGGAGGATGCATGACGCTCTCGCTCATGCTGCTGTGCAGCTCAAGCGCGCTGACAATCGCGCTCCACGCTGCGCGCGAGAACGTGAGCTTGCGCAGCGCTGCAGCGATGTGAGCTGGGTCCTCCTCTAGCAACAGTAGGAGGAGAACCCAGCGAGCCGCTGCGTCTTCTAACGTAGCGAGCTCACGCAGCGCGCGCTCTGCGAACGCGCTGCGCCAGCGTTCTAGCGGCACCTCAAGCTGCTGCCGAAAATAATTCGGAAGCTCGCTGTCCACGAGCATCCGAATGCCTCGGTGGGGGTCAGCGCCCCCCACCAGCCGCTCCAGCTCCGCGCGGACGCGCTCCATCGCAATATGCGATAGGAGCGGTGCCTGGACGCGGAGCGCAGCCCATGTGGCCTCCTCAACATGGAGGCCATAGTTCGCGGCGAAACGCACGCAGCGCAGCATGCGCAGTGCGTCTTCGCCGAAACGCTCCTCCGCTGTGCCGACGCAGCGGAGGATGCCTTGACCAAGATCCGTTCTGCCACCGAACGGATCGATGAGGTTGCCCGCAATGTCCATGGCCATCGCGTTCATGGTAAAATCACGCCGTCTTAAATCCTCCAGTAGGGAAGTTACATACTTCACCTCTTTCGGACGGCGGTAATCTTCATACTCCGTTTCTGTCCGAAACGTCGTCACTTCATATGGGTGACGATCCATCAGCACCGTCACTGTGCCATGCTTAATGCCTGTCGGCACCGTTCGCTCAAAACAAGCCATAATCTCTTCCGGCGTTGCATTCGTCGCAATATCATAATCATGAACCGCTCGATTAAGCAGCGTATCACGCACACAGCCCCCGACGAAATAAGCATCATAGCCATGTGCTATAAGCTGCTTCAATACGGCTTTGGCTTGATATTCATTCTCACTTAATGGCGAACGTGTCATTCTATTTCATCCTTATAGTTAAGTTTAATAAATAGTCAGCTTTTCAATTGATCACTAACGTCTTTAGGACATTTTTCAAGCACATGCTGTTTAATACAAGCGGGCATTTCCTTGCCTGTTACTCGGTAATAAATCTCTTCATACTTATAAGTCATATAATCATTGCAGAATGTATGGTGTGCACGGAAGAGACAAGCTGCTTTCATCTCCGCATAAAGCTTTGGATCAGTCAGTGCTTTTACAGCATACGCTGCCATTGCTTTTACATCCCCAATATCTGCTAGATAGCCTGTTTGACCATGTACGATCAATTCTGGAATACCGCCAGCATTTGAACCAACCGTTGGCACTCCACAGGACATAGCTTCAAGCGCGACAAGGCCGAAGCTCTCCTTTTCAGAAGGAAGCAGCATCATGTCAGCTAAGGAGATCACTTTGGCAACATCATCTTGCTTGCCGCAGAAAATAACGCGATCATTCAGACCAAGCTCATTCACACGTTGATGCACCTTCGACAACTCTGGTCCTTCTCCTACGAACATAAGCTTACTAGGCACTTGCTGATTAACAAGATTGAACGTCTCGACAACATCAAGCACACGCTTAACAGGTCTAAAATTCGAAATATGAATCAGAATTTTCTCATGTGGCTCTGCAAATTCTTTGCGCAGTTCGCTGACATCATGTGGGTAGTAGATTCGCTTATCAACAAAGTTATAAATAAGATCAATATCACGCTTAATATCTAATGTTTCTCTCGTTTCCCGAATCAAATCCTGTGAAACTGCTGTAACCGCGTCACTATCATTAATCGCATATTGAATCATGTTTGAGATGGATTGATCCTGCGCGAGCACGGTAATATCCGTTCCATGCAAGGTCGTTACAACCTTCAGCTTGCTGCCTACCATCTGCTTAGCAAGAATGGCACATACCGCATGCGGGATCGCATAATGAACATGGAGCAAATCCAGATCCTTTAGCTCTGCGACTTGCGCCAGTTTACTAGCAAGTGCTAAATCATAAGGAGGATAACGGAATACATGATAATCAGGCACCTCAACCTCATGATAGAAAATATTTTTGACAAATCGACCTAATCTAAACGGCATCCCATGTGTAATAAAATGAACCTCATGTCCCTTTTCAGCAAGCAACATGCCTAGCTCAGTCGCTACTACGCCTGAGCCGCCTAATGTAGGATAACAAGTAATACCAATTTTTAGAAAATCACTCACTTCATTCACTTCCCAAAATAATCAATATGAATCGGATTCTTACTTACGAAACTTTCCGCATAAGTAAATCCCGCTTTTTGTCCAACTAAGAAATCTCTTGCTTCCACTCGTTCCAAATAGCTTTGATTCAGCGGTGTTGCTACATATTCATTCCCGCTTCCAGCAGGCTCAAATTGGGAACGATAGGCACGTAACCCATTACGTTTATCTTCATATTCAGTTGTTACATCAACGATCACATTCGCTTCATAGACATCATTAATAAAATAAAAATAGACCTTAGGCACGATCCAAGCAGGCAAGTCTGGTTGATACTTACGTAATTTGGCATTAAATACAGCTTCTTGTACAATTTGAGAACACATCACATGATCGGGATGGCGATCTTGCCAGTACGGAGCGAACACCACAGATGGTCTGTAAAGTCTTATCGCTCTAGTCACAGCTTCGATATGTTCCGCACTTAACGATAATCCCCGATCAGGCAAGCCCAAATTAATTCTGGTATGCAATCGCAGTACATCTGAAGCTTCTGCTGCTTCCCTCTGACGTGTCTCCACATCGCCATTCGAGGACATTTCAGCATAGGTTAAATCACACATACCTACCTTATATCCCGCTGCTGTATGTTTGGCAATCGTACCACCCATACCAATCTCAGCGTCATCCGGATGAGCACCAAATATAAGAATATCTAGTTTATCATTCATTTTAGAGTTCACCTGGACCTGGCTTGTATTTATCATTTAGTTCACGCCATTTGAAATCCCCACGTTCAAGTGCCTTGATTAAAATTTCTGCTGTCGCCATATTTGTTGCAACGGGAACACCCATTACATCACATAGACGAAGCAGCGCCGTTATATCTGGTTCATGCGGTTGAGCCATTAGCGGATCACGCAAGAAAATAATCAAATCCATTTCATTATTTGCTACCATTGCTCCGATCTGCTGATCGCCACCAAGCGGGCCGGACATGAAACGATGAACTTTAAGCTGTGTATTCTCCATAATTCGAAGACCTGTCGTTCCTGTTCCAAATAACTGATGATCTTGTAGCACCTGCTCGTAAGCAATTGCAAAAACAATCATTTCTTCCTTCTTGCGATCGTGAGCGATTAATGCGATATTCACTAGTTGCAGCCCCCATTAGTCAATGAAATGATCAAACCCGTATAGCATACCTTCATAAGTCATTACCTTCTTAATTGCCAAATTCACGCCCGGCATATAAGAGGCACGCTCATAGGAATCATGTCTGATTTTGAGCGATTGACCACTTGCAGCCATGATAACCTCCTGCTGAGCAAATACACCCGGCAGACGTACGCTATGTATTCTAAATCCATTATAATAAGCGCCTCTCGCGCCTTCCAGCATTTCTTCTTCCTGCGGATTACCTTGACGAATTTCTTCGCGATTCTGCGCAATTAATTCAGCAGTTTTGACTGCTGTACCTGAAGGTGCGTCAAGCTTCTGATCCCCATGATATTCGATAATTTCCAAGTGAGGAAAATACTTAGCAGCTTGTGCAGCAAACCGCATCATCAGAATGGCACCAATAGAGAAGTTAGGTCCGATTAATCCGCCAATATTCTTATCACGGCACAGCTTGTCCAATCCTTCCGATTCGGTTTGTGTAAAGCCTGAAGTTCCCATAATCGGACGAACACCATATGAGATCGCGAGCTGTACGTTCTGCTTCGCAATTTCTGGACGTGTAAAATCAACCAACACATCTGGCCCATGATCTTGGAACGCTTGCTCTAAATTGTCTGTAAGCGTAATTCCGCAAGGACTAAGTCCGACCATGCTGCCGACATCAATAGCTTCGGGAGATCGATTGATTGCAGCGACTAATTGAAGCTCAGGATCTCCCAACACCATTTTGACAACTTCCTTACCCATTCTCCCTTTTGCACCAGCTACCACAACTTTAATTCGATTACTCATCTTCTCCTTGCACCCTTTCCGACTAAACCCTAAATGATTAATCTCGTAAAATTATTGCTTTAAGTATTGTTCTAGTTTAAGCTTATATCGTTCGAGCTCCAATATGGCATAATCATCCAGCGGATCAAGCTTAATAGCTTCCTTCACAAATTTTATAGCTTGATCATAGTCTTCTAATCCTGCATACGCTTCACCAAGCAGCAAATACCCCTGAATGGCAAGCGGATCCAGATTAACGGCATGTCTGAGCAAGTAAATCACCATATATAAGGACTCTGTTGTCCCATCAAAATAGCCTTCCGCCTGAACGATCAATCGTCTAGCTTCCAAGTGCTGTAAATGGGCAAGATACAATTGCTCTTCGGTATTATATTGAACTGCCAGCTTGGCATGCCACAATGCCTTCTGCAATTTATTGTTTCTTGCGTATGTTACTGATAGTTTATAATGAAGAGATGCATTCTCAGGATCACCCTCGATTGCTAGCTCAAACCATTTTTCTGCATTCGCAAAATCATGGGACAATAAGCAGGCATATGCCTTTTGCACCATTTGTTCACTGTCCATCTTCCACCCTCCTCCATAGTTTGGCATCTGATGTAGGGAGATGGTACAGCATATGGAATTACGGCGATTCGGTGTTTACTTTTGTCCAGCGATCTGCATCACGAGTGTTGAACTTGTGCATCACTTTATCATGCGCTTCAGTTAAATCAATACCAAGCGAGTTAGCAAAGCAGATTGTAATAAACAGAATGTCGCCAAGCTCCATCTCGATTGAATTATCTGCCTCGGTTGATTTTTTTGGTTTTTCACCAAATTGATGATTCACTTCCCTGGCTAGTTCGCCAACTTCTTCTGACATTCTGGCCATCATGGATAGAGGTGAAAAATAGCCTTCTTTAAATTGAGAAATATATTGATGAACTTCTTGCTGAAGTTCATGTAAAGAACGTTCCGACATGGCTGCCCTTCTTTCTACGTACTATCTTTCTCCATGTTAACTGAAAGTTGTAGGCTTGACAAATCATTTTATGCTGGAGGTTATTCTCGTGCAATCGAATCCTTTTATAAGTCATTTACGAAATTTAATCCCGATCTCGATCGGTACTGCCATATTTGCATATGGACTCCACATCATCGTCATACCGAATCAATTGATGGAAGGTGGTCTAACGGGGATTGCGCTTCTCTTAAATTATGTTCTCAGCATACCTACATCTTTAACTACACTTGTGCTGAATATTCCACTGTTCTATATAGGGTGGAAAGCCTTTGGCGGCAAAACGATGTTCTATACGATCTACGGCACATTATCCCTTTCATTCTTCCTCTGGGTCATGGAATACTTCATTAAGAATAACTGGATCGATACCTTTCATGCGGAACAAGACTACATCTTAGCTGCGCTCTATGCGGGTGTAACGCTCGGAATTGGGCTTGGCATCGTATTTCGTTATGGCGGAACGACTGGCGGGGTTGATATTCTCGCAAGATTAGGCAACAAAAAAAGAGGTTGGAGCGTTGGACAAGTCATGTTTGGCATGGACATCCTTGTCATAGGCTCCTCACTCTTCTATATCCCTTTAGTTAAAGTACTTTATACCCTTGTTACTGTATTTATCGCTTCAAGAATCATTGATTACATTACGGAAGGCGCTCATGCTGCCAAGGCATTCACAATCGTTACCAAGAATCCTAGAGAACTGTCCGAACGTATTACAGTTGAAATGGAACGAGGCGTAACGCTATTTCATGCTACTGGCGCATACTCCAATGAGTCCAAAGAGGTCGTTTACTGTGTCGTTCCACGTCAAGAAATGCGAAAACTCAGAGAAATCATTAAATCGATTGACCCCACAGCATTCGTCATCGTTGGTGAAGTGCATGATGTACTTGGAGAAGGCTTTAAGACGGAGTAGATCAGTATTTTTTATACGCCACTACGCTTACGTGCAGGTACGATATCATCCTGACCTTTATACATTCTCCATGCGGTATACGTAAGAGCAAGTAAAATCGCTGTACCGATTCCAATCGTCCAATACACAGGATTCTCAGGTGGCACTACTGGCATGAACGCTCCTTCATCTTTCTTGTCAAACAGTTGGTCAAGCGCTGACTGCATGAGCTGAATACCTTTATTGATTTCTTTCATATCATGTGGCTTTATGCGAAGCTGTGATTTTATATACGTAATAATCGATTGAACTCTCTCGACTTCTTCAGGTTGCTTCGTAATCAAGATCGCTGGTTTAATCGTATCCATATGCATGATGAACTTAGCAAAGGCATTGTCAGCATCCACTCGGCGCACATCACGAACACTTTGACCAACTAATGTTAGATCGGAAGATAGCAATTCATAATATTGATGCCATAACGGATCGTTCTTATGTGTTAAGGCATCTGTTGCAAAACGAATTTGAGCAGCGGATAATTTGATCGATTCCATATCAGGCTTCACCGCATTGCAGAGTCTACTTGCTTCCATTACACTTCCTGTTAATGCATGAAGTCCTTCAATTGATGAGATCCCTGAAAATTCGATCTCCGGGATCAACAGCGTTATTCGTTCGAGCTCTTCTCTAGCACCTAGAACATCATTCGATAATGTCTTCTTATATAAAGTATCACTCATGTTGATTAACGATTGCAGTTTCTGCAACCTCTCAGGACTCTGCTGTAATGTACTTTCCGTCTCTAATCTCTCGCTATTCATACTGTCAGTAGAACTTGTACACCCTAATAAAACTATCATTAAGCTGCATAAGAGCAAGCTTATTTTGATTATTTGCGCAAGCTTAACATACATATAACAGACAACCCCCCATACAATAGCGATCTTTACTCTTCACCATTGTATGGAGGGTTGTCCTTTTTTAGACCTTAATTCTTCTACGATACAGAAAGTACCCCAGTGCAATCAGGATACCAACAACACTAAGCCCAATCGTAAATATTTGGATAATATCCAAGTGATTAAGCAATACGTTCGATAAATAAGGGAAAGTGCCTTGTTCATAATCCATATAATCATTCCATAGCGCCCATACTGCGACTGCTGCAATAGCGCCAAGTCCAAAACGATACAAGCGAAGATACAACAGAACTTCAACTGCCATTCCCAGATGTGAAATAATAAGCATCCAGTCCTGCCACACCATCGGCGTTCCTAGAAGATCAGCAGCTACGATCATCGTAACTGCCCATATCCCATATTTAAAGGAAGTAATGAGTGCAAACGCTTCAACGAATCCACGCATCCAAGAGCTTTGCTGGCGATTCAATAAATCTTTATTACGTAGTGAATCAATTAGCAGCCAACCAATACTTAATGTGAAAAATAAGCTTGCAGTCGGTGAATCAGGTACGAATGGCAAATACCATAAAGGCTTCTCCGCTGCCGTATTCAAGAGCTGCTGCCAATACCACATATAGCCGTACACTGTTCCGCCCAAATTAATAAAAAATAATAACCATAACATCGAACGATGCATATACAGATGCTTACTCCACAAAAATGAAATACCGAGTCCTTTATTCAATTCCGAACCACCTTCACTGCATCTTATTTAAACATTCTGAACCATCTACAAAAAACCTGACTGTAAATTCTACAGTCAGGTTTCTCTACTATTTTATTCTGGTTTCTTTTGTGTTGCAAGCCATGCAATCATTTTATCCATGTCTTCATTCGAGATACCTTTTTGTAAGCTCGAATCATAATGAGGCTTCATGGAACCATCTTTAATTTTGGTCGCCAATTCTTCTGCTGTATATTTATCACCAACACCTAACAAAGATGGACCGCCACTGCCTTTGAGGTCAGTAGCATGACAAGCTACGCATGTTGCGCTCTTAAAGGTTTCATAAGCTGGATCATCAGCACTGACTAGAACTGCTTTCTTTGCTGGACCCGTGCTCTTAACCCCAGATTCTTTCTCAGCTAGCTTCTCTTCATAACGGATACTGTGCTCAGGCTTAATTCCTTTAAGCTCAACTTCTTGTTGGTAGTGATGCCAAGAGAAAACAGTTAAATATGTAACAGCAGCTATTGAAAGCAGCATTATAGATGAAGCGATTGGACGTCTATAGAAACGACGCTCTTTGCCTGTATCAAGGAATGGAGCTAATAATAATGCACCAAACATAATTGCTGGCAAGATAAGTGTACCCACGATTTTGTAATCACCAGATGCATACGGATATTTCAATAATTGATACATAAATAAGAAATACCAGTCAGGCATTGGGATAAAACCTGGTGTAAGCGGATCAGCTGGTCTGCCTAGCGGTGCCGGATCTGACATAACTAAGCAAAGCACACCAACTAGTGCAACAACAGCGACCATCCATTCCTTAAGCAGAAAATTCGGAATAAAAACTTCCGATTTGCCCGGGTAGGAAGTGTAATCGGCAGGAACTGGTTGATCAGCAAGATTCTTCTTAACAACACGAGAATCTCCGACATAGATTATTTTTTCATCTGATTTATGACCGTGAGCCATTGACTTGTATCACTCCTTTCACCTTTATAGCGGTCCAGAAATACCTTGCTTGCGAATCATGAGGAAGTGTCCACCGAGCAATGCTAACAACCCTGCAGGCAAGAAGAATACGTGAATTGCAAAGAATCGTGTAAGTGTTTGTGCGCCAAGCACTTCTCCACCTTGCAATAGCTCTTGAATATAGGAACCAAGTCCTGGAACTGAAGCAGCAATTTTAACCCCTACTTGCGTAGCGAAGTATGCTTTATTGTCCCAAGGCAATAGGTAACCTGTGAAACCTAGACCTAGCATGACGAAGAAAATCAACATACCGACAATCCAGTTCATTTCACGAGGCGCCTTATATGAACCCGTAAAGAATACACGAAGTGTATGTAAGAACATCATAACGATTACTAAACTTGCTCCCCAGTGGTGCATACCACGAACGATGGAACCGAACGCAACTTCATGCTGAAGATAGTCTACGCTCGCATAAGCGTTGATAACGTCTGGAACGTAATACATTGTTAAGAACATTCCAGATAAAATTTGAATAACGGTAATAAAAAATGTTAGTCCGCCGAAGCAATAAACAAAAGCTGAAAAGTGATGCGCAGGGTTCACATGCTCTGGCACCTCATGGTCAGCGACATCTCTCCAGAGCGGCGTGATGTCAATACGTTCATCAATCCAGTTGTATACAGTCTTTAACACTGACGATTACGCCTCCTTATTTCACTTTCGTGTTGGCATGGAGTTTACCTACGTAAACAAATCCATTCTCCACTTTAATTTCATACTCATCAAGTGGAGCATCTGCTACAGCAAGCTGTTTGCCATCGATTGTGTAATGTGCGCCGTGACAAGGACAATAGTACTGATCTTTGTAATCAGCGTTTCCATTCCATTCCACCTGACAGCCCAAATGCTTACAAGTTGGATTTAGTGCGAATATTTCGTTATCCTTTCTCACGATCCATACCTTCTGTGTTGGGTCGCTTTCATACCAACCGTCCACCTGGTGAGACACAAATTCGAAAGACTTAGGTTGATCCGTAACTTTGGATTCTTCCACTACTTTGACAAAATTTGCTTCTGGTTTCGGTTTCAAAATGGGGTCAACAGCGAATCTTACCATCGGCAGCGTCACACCAGCTGCTAAGAATGCTGTCGTTCCTCCAAGCGTATAGGTTAAAAACTGGCGACGTGACATTTCACGTCTTGATACCTCTTTGCTTGCCCGCTCTTCATTGTGATCCATGTGCTCACTCATTTTTGTCATGCTACCCCCCTAAACTGTTAGCACATACCCGGTAACTAACATTTCATATTAAACCATATCTTCTTGTGTCTCGTTCGACAACATCATAACCACATCATACTAGGACATAAATATCATAATCTACGTCTTATAGACCGTCAATAATGGCAACCTCCAATATACGAAACGTTTGCCAAAGTATTCAGTAAATTTAACGAAATTGTCACATCTATGATTTAAGTCACAGGTCTCCACATTTGACTCACTTTTTTGTTCAAATTTTCACGTGTTTCCTGCGGGTTTGCTCGCAGTAAATTAACGTCTACATAAATAAACAAATCTGCATCTTCCATGACCCAATTCTGAATATCAGATTGAATCGTTAGCAGAATAACATGCTTAAATCCATTCTCTTTGATTCGGCGTGCAAGCTCATTAACAGCCGCTTCGGAATGCCCATCAACCGTAAAATGCATGGCTGGGTATGTAACAAGTCGTCCATGGAACGGCTTCTCCAGGCAATCAAGCGCATCTCTTAAATCTTCTAGCCTTGCAGTTGCTTGGACGGGATTCTCTCGCCCTGTAAGCCCTGTCAAAGGCAACAAGCACGTATCCAAATATGGACTTAAGCTTTCCCATTTGTCTGACTCAATCTCACTAAATTTCATAGTACGAATGCCACCTGCTCTCTTTATTTCCATTGCAACCTAATAATTTTACAATAAATAGAGTGATTCCAAAAGTCAATCTATTCAATTAATAAAGATTGCACGAAGGAAGCAGTTCCATATTCGCAACCAAACAGCGCTGCAAGCTCCCCCTATCATTGAAAGCAAGCAACGCTGTTAGCGACCTCCTATTCAGTTCTTGCAGACGGAACATGTTAACCGAGAACTTGCAAAGACTTTAATTCTGAAGTTAGTGTAAGGAATGTTACTTCGTCCCCTTCGGCTAAAGCATGATCGATCGCTTCGTAAAGATGGTCTTGTTTGAATTTTAACAATGCTTCATCCAAAATCATCTCAGCGAATAGGTTCAGCATCACATCGCTCGAAACATTCATTTTTCCCATAGGACTTACCTCCAAGCACCGTCTTAATTTTCACTGCTAAAGCTTCTTCTGTAACTAGTGAACCCGCTCCTACTTAAGCATATTCACCGATTTCTGCTCCGTTATGTACAATAGCCCTCATACCAATTAATGTACCTTTGCCTATGGTGCAGCCATGATTATAGCTCTATGTCCCACAGACACTTCATCCCTAATCCTTAAGGGCTAATCTATATTCACATGACCTATACAAGCGTCTTGAATATTACTTGAACTAATGATGTGGAAGCTTGATTGCTGACTCTTCACGCTGATTGCTGCTACCTAAAATAGTCATCCCTAATTTCGTAACCTTAATCGATGGAGCATCAGCTGCAGGTATTTCACCTATAGCGATCATCCCGAGATGCATAAGCATTTGGATGATTCTTTCTTCGAATATCGTCTCCGATTTATCGTAATAGAACTGTCGTATGAATGGACATAATGTATCTGCCAATGTCTTACTGCTCACCCACTCACGAGCCAATTGATGAATCCAGTGAATAAGCGATTGCAAATTAGGGATTGGTCCCTTATACATCCGAATCCAAAAGCGATATACATCAGATGGATTTTCTTTCATTCCCTTGTCAATTCTAGACTTGCCCTCAAGTGCTAACGTAACCATTCCCTCAGCTTCCTCAATTAATTTGTTAAAATAACAATAATCGTAAATAAGCGAGAAACGATTAGGGTACTCTTTGAACTTGCGACCATAACCAAAACGCCAACCACTTTTAACGATAGGTTCTTCCTGTACAGACAAGTATTCAAGTATTTGTGCCACTTGCTTCTTGTACATAAAATGATCGACAGTCATGAGAACATGATGTTCAGCTACAAAGTGTAGAAATCTGTAGATGTCATCCACGATCAGGGTTTGTTCATCCCGATAAATTTCTGGTTCTCCTGTGTACTGTAAATTTGCTTGGAATTTATGTGACAGTACATCATTGAATCTGGTTTTGAAATCTTGCGGAACTTGATACAAATATTTGGTCTGCATAGAGAAACCATTAAAAATCCAGCCTAACCCTTTGAATCTTGATATCGTCTCACGTGGATTCCAATTATCATCCTCTTGCTCAAATTTCGCTAATTTAACCCCTGCTAGCAGCTCCTCAAGCGAGAATAAAGATCGACTATCGAACATCAAAGTATTTAAAAAGCGAATTTCTTCCATTTTTAATTTGGAAATCTGCTGCTCAAATACCTCTTTGCGACTAACCGACATGAGGATGGATTGTATCAACTCGTTCTTTGAATGGGAGTTGCAGTCACAATTATAATTAGATGCAATTCGACTTAACTCTTGAATATCGGCGTAACTAAGCATATCTGCAAAATTCATGGACGCTACCTCCCAGCAAAAGGTATTATCCATTATTGGATTTATTTGCAAAAATATTCTAACACAAATAAAAAAAACATAGCGCAGGCAATTGAAGCTAGTTCAAATCGCCATTGCTATGTTAATCAAGATGTCTTGTGCACGAATAAAGCGAACAAGACCAGCCGTATTCATCGTGCTCTATAATCGTTAGTGAAGTATTCGTCAAATAACCATCAGGCTCCTCCAGATCCAGCACCCGAAGGACGGTGCCGATAAAAGAACCGTGAGAAACAATTAAAATCCGTTCACCAGGATGTTGAAGTTTAAGTTGAGCTTCGAATTCGGACCAGCGACCAATCACAGACTCATCGCTCTCGACTCCAAGCTCCAATTGTCTCCATTCATTACCATATCGTTCAATCCGCTCTTCAAGTGTTGTTCCCTCTAATTGACCGAAGGAGCGCTCACGCAATTTAGGGCTTGCTTCAAGCATTGGAATTCCCGATTCAGCAGCAATGATTTGTGCTGTTTCATGTGCACGAGATAAATCACTGCTTACGATATAATCCCAATCTAGCTTTCTAAATCTTCTACCAAGCAGATGAGCTTGCGAACGACCCTCGTTAGTTAGCTCAATGTCTAGTTGTCCTTGCAATTTACCAAGCTGATTCCACTGTGTGGCGCCATGCCTAATAAGTCCATAGATTGTCATTCATACCTCCGCTATGATTATGGTAGATACTTGATATGAGGAACATAAAATAAAAATGCCCCTTAGGGCATCATTATACATTATCCTTTGATTCTAGAGAACCAATTGAGAACAAGAATAGCAGTTATAAATCCCAAGATCGACAAAATCAATAGAAAATGTGAATAGGATTGTATTGGCCCCATATGGAATGGGAAGGGATCAATAAATGTTTGGGATACACTCGCTACTGCTGTAGCCATATTATACTCGCTTGTAGGCTTGCTGCCGCTTAAATCCAAAGTTTGAGGAATCTGAATGGAATATACGGACGGGTCTGCTGTTGCCACTTGATTAGCCGTAGTGAAAACATTACCCAATAGTGCAAATAAGAAGGAACAAACAAATAGAGCTAAACAAAACGAGATGACTAATGTCAAGTTCTTCTTAAACTTATCTGAAATGGCATACATCCGATTATGAACGGGCATACGCCATGATTCATCGGAATAAATTCGAGACATGACATCTTTGGTTATGGTCTTATGATCGCTATTTACTTCTGCTGCCATGTCAAAGTCTTCAAGCTCAGATTGAATCATCATCTCCGTAGATTCCCAGATCTTGAATTCTTCATAACAAGATTCGCATGCCTTAATATGTTGATCGACAGCATTACGCCTTAGATCATTCTCAGGCAGACTCCAATAAACGGAAAATGTTTCCCGAATATCATCGCATTTCATTGTAATACACCCTCTCTAGCCCTTGAAGGAAGATTCTAGATAGTATGGCTCAAGCTGCAGCTTAACACTGGCTCTGGCACGGAACAATAAGGACTTGACTGAGCTAACTGTCTGCCCGAGAATATTAGCAATTTCTTGGTAGTCCATCTCATCATATTCACGCAAGATGAGAGCTGAACGTTGTTTATCCGGCAATGAATTTATAGCTTCACGCACCTTCAAAACTTGTTCACCGCGAATAACTGCCTGCTCAGGAAGAACGTCTTTAGCAGTCTGAGAAGCTTGCGCACTCTGCTCTAACGATAGCTTCATTGTTCTATGTTTACGTAATTCGCTTAACACCGTATTGCGAGCAATGGTATACAACCAAGTAGAGAATGATGCTTCTACCTCACGAAAGGAGTGCAAGCTGCGATAAGCTTTATAGAACGTTTCGTTACATAAATCCTCAGCCATCGTTTCAAGGCCAGCGCTTTTTAGCATATGGTATATAAAAGACAAGATTTTACGCTCGTAACGACGCATTAGGATCCCATATGCCTCGGCATTACCATCTTTAATTTCTCGGATCAAATCTGAATCCATCATTACTAACGCACCTCCCTGTCTTCTAATCTGCTCTCAGTCTGAATGCCCTACCCAATTGTACTGTACTAAGAGAGAAAAGTTGCGCTGCCTTTAGACAGCTAACATAAACTTCTTGATTATTAGCTAAATTCCTGCAAATCTCGATATTAATTATAAATGAAATTTCAGATAAATGTCCAATGTTTGAATACCCAAGTTTAATATATGTTTGATATTTCAGAATATTATCATAAGTGTTATGCCTATTCAATGCAATCATATGTAAGCAGCTTACGAAACGTACGCAAAGAAAAAAAAAAGACTGCGAAATCTTCGCAGCCCGTTACTCATCATCAGAGTAACTATTATCGGATAGGAGTGGAGAGAAACCATACTGTACTTTTATTATATGTATACGTTTTCAAAATGTCAACGGTTTTTTTGAAAACGCTTTAATTATTATTAATAAAGCAAGAATGCCCTTTCCTTCAGACAAGCTGAAGTCAAGGACATCCTCTATAATTGATGAACCGAATATTTACTTTGTAATAATTCTATCGCTTGATCAGCAGCATCACTGCTTCGGAAGGACAGGCGGCAGATCCCAGGTACTTGCTCTCTACTTTCGATTATTTCAACATTGCTCAGGTTAATCTGATGATTACCCAGCTCAGTCGCAATAGCTCCGATTACCCCAGGGTGATCGGGAATATCGAGATAAATATCATACTGCGGTGCTATTATGCCTTTCCTACGCTCCCTGATCCCTTTGCGGAACTGATTCGCTTTTTTGAATTGCACTTCGATTCCATCGCCATTGCTATCTTCTAATAATTGAACGAAATCAGATATTTGATCATTCCAGTTACTCAACAATTCAAGCAACACTTTCTTATTATTAATGAGAATGTCTCGCCAGATAACAGGATCTGACGATGCAATTCTTGTAATATCGCGGAATCCACCAGCAGCTAAGCTCTTGTACAGAGGTTCCTGCTCATGATAATCACATATCTGATTCACAAGTGCGACTGCGATAATATGTGGCAGGTGTGAGATGGCACCAACGATCTGATCATGCCGATCAGGATCAACATGAATTACTTGTGCTCTCGTCCATTTTAACAGCTCAGTCAATTGATTCACTGCATCTATTGGTGTACTGGAGTCTGGCGTTAATACATAGTATGCATTTTCAAATAACAGGTAAGATGCAGCTTCAATTCCCGAACGCTCTGAACCTGCCATCGGATGTCCGCCAATGAAATAGATGTCTTCAAGCTTCAACTGCTTGGCAAACTCCGCAATCGAAGCCTTGGTTGAACCGACATCTGTAATAATACATCCTGATTTAAGCGGCAACTGAGTCAATTGCTCCAAATAAGTCTCTAACATCGATACAGGTACGCAGAGGAAAATGAAGTCAGCTTCACGAACAGCCTCGCTCATCGAGGTTGTAGCGTGATGAACAACACCTTTGTCCAGCATCGTCTGAACGGATTTTTCATTTGGAGAATGTCCAACAACCGTGACACCAGGAATGTCTTTAAAGCATAATGCAAGTGATCCCCCGATTAGGCCAACTCCAAAAATCGTTATCTTCATTTTGTTATTAACGCCACATCAGCTAGAGCAGCTTCAAGCGCTCCGATCAGTTTTTCGTTCTGTTCCTTGGAACCAATTGTAATCCGGATGCAAGTTGGCATTTTCCATTCTGGATCTTGACGAATGATGAATCCACGCTTCAACATGCCTTGGAACACGTCTACAGCCGGTCTCTCCACATCAACCATAATAAAGTTACCGAATGCAGGGTATGCCTTAAGCCCTAATCGAGCAAATTCGCCTTGTAAGTAAACGATACCTGCAGCGTTCTTCTCACGGCAATCCGCGATAAACTCATCGTCGTTAAGCGAAGCAATTGCTGCAGCTTGAGCAAATCTTGTCGTATTGAATGGTTCACGAACTTGATTAATCGTATGAACCACTTCAGGATCTCCGATCGCATATCCGATGCGCAGAGATGCAAGACCGTAGATTTTGGAAAAAGTACGTAAAGAAATAGCATTCTTGTACGCGGCAAGCAATTCGAACGTACGTGGGTATACATCCGTAACGTTATACTCGCAGTAAGCTTCATCAAGTACGACTAGAACATGGCTAGGCGCCGCCTTAAGGAATGCCTCAACCTCATCATGCGTAACCATCGTGCCTGTTGGATTATTCGGATTACAGATCCATACAATTTTCGTTTTGTCTGTAATCGCTTGAAGCATACCATCAAGATCATGCTTACCATCAATAAGCGGCACCTCGATAATCGTTGCCCCTTCGATTTCTGCATTATGCTTATATTGTGGGAATGTAGTTGTTGCCATGATTGTCTCGTCACCAGGGACGAGGAAGGCTCTTGCAATCATCAGAATAATTTCATCAGAGCCCATCCCGAATATCACTTGGTTTGTCTCGACACCGAGCTTATCAGCAAGTACTTTCGTCAACTCTACGGCTGCTCCATCTGGGTATAAGGAGATGCTGTCCATTTCAGCAGCAATTGCCTCTTTAACTTTCGGAGAATATCCATATGGATTCTCGTTGGATGATAGCTTTGTAATTTCTGTTAAGCCTAATTCCCTTTTGACATCGGCTGTTGATTTACCTGGTTTGTAGACCGGCAAATGCACAACATTTTGTTTCGGTTGCATGGTTCATCACCTCTATAATTTTCAAATTGGGTTATTATAGGAAATAAATCCACTATACCCTAAATATTCTTCAATTGTCGCACAAACTCTGAAATTTGCAATAGACTTTGCGATTTGCCTTCTGACGATAGAAGTCCTTCGCGCTGCTCATGAATATGCCGCACAAGCGCGCTTCCTACGATAACCCCGTCACTAACTTGTGAAAGAGCAGCAACCTGCTCACGGCTCGAGATGCCAAAACCAACAGCAACAGGCAAGTCGGTATGAGATCGAACCGTTGCGATAAAATCTTGAATGCCTTCATGCAGTTCCGATCGTACCCCTGTCACGCCTAACGAAGATACACAATAGATAAAGCCAGATGCATGGCTTACAATCTTCGCGATCCGACTATTAGAGGTTGGAGCTACTAACGGAATAAGATGGATATTGTATTTGTTCGCAATCGTTTTTACTTCTGCATCTTCTTCATATGGTAAATCAGGAATAATCACACCTGCGATATCACTCTCGTTCATGAGCTTGAATATTCGTTCAAGCCCTATTTGCAGCACGGGGTTAAAATACGTAAATAAAATAAACGGCAGCTCTGAGCCTGCTAGCCTTGCTCGCTTGGCAACAGCTATGCAATCGAGTATCGTAACTGAATGAAGCAGCGCACGTTCAGAAGAAGCTTGAATAACTGGTCCATCTGCTAACGGATCCGAATAGGGTACACCCAGCTCAATAATATCTGCTCCCCCACGTTCTAGCTCAAGAATAATATCGACAGACAGCTCGCTACTCGGATCACCAACCGTAATGAACGGGATAAAAGCTATTTGCTTCTGCTCCCTTAGTTCAGCGAATTTAGCATCAATGCGATTCATGCGCTGCACCTCCATTCTCTCCAAGATAACCCATAACCGCTTCAACATCCTTATCACCGCGACCGGATAAATTCACAATGATGATCTGGTCCTTCTTCATCGTTTTGGCCGTCTTGACTAACTGAGCAATGGCATGCGAGCTCTCCAAAGCAGGGATTATTCCTTCTGTTCTACATAATAGCTGCAACGCATCTAGTGCTTCAGCGTCAGTAATCGGTACATACTCAGCCCGCTTCGTATCATGTAAATAAGCATGCTCTGGACCGATACCAGGATAATCCAAGCCCGCTGATATCGAATGCGCAATTTTGACCTGACCATATTCATCCTGCAGCATATAACTCATCGAGCCTTGGAAGACACCATGGGTGCCCTTCGTCAGCGTTGCCGCATGTTCTAATGTATTAATCCCTTTGCCTGCCGCTTCTACACCAATTAATTGAACATCAGTATCCTGGATAAAAGGATAAAACATCCCAATCGCATTCGAGCCTCCACCAACACATGCAATAACCGTGTCTGGCAGTCTGCCTTCTTGCTCTAATATTTGCTCTCGCGACTCATCGCCAATTACACGCTGAAAATCTCGAACCATCATTGGATAAGGATGTGGACCAACAGCTGAACCCAGAATGTAGAACGTATCTTCAACATGGCTAACCCAGTAGCGAAGCGTTTCATTTCCTGCATCCTTCAACGTTCGTGATCCACTCATGACAGGCACAACTTCTGCCCCGAGCAGCTTCATCCGAAATACGTTTAGCTGCTGACGCTTCGTATCCTCTTCCCCCATGAATACTTTGCATTCAAGTCCAAGAAGCGCCGCTACTGTAGCAGTTGCGACACCATGCTGTCCTGCGCCAGTTTCTGCAATTACTTTCGTTTTGCCCATACGCTTAGCCAGCAGTGCTTGTCCAATCGTATTGTTAATTTTATGGGCACCTGTATGGTTCAAATCTTCTCTTTTGAGATAAATTTTGGCACCGCCAAGCTCCTCTGTCAAACGCTTTGCATAATAAAGCGGGGTTGGACGCCCCGAATATTGCTTGAGCAGGTCCTTCATCTCAGCGATAAAATCTGGTTCAGACGCATATTTACGATACGCCTCCTCCAGCTCAATTAACGCATTCATTAAAGTTTCAGGTACGTAACGACCTCCAAATTTGCCGAATCTTCCTTGTTCATCAGGCAGTTTATTCATGCTGTCTCACCCTCTCCACGAATGATTTCATTTTGCTAACATCCTTCATTCCATCTGTTTCTACACCACTCGAAATGTCTACTCCATCTATGGCATAACCATCTAATAATTTCAGTACATTATTCGAATCAAGTCCTCCTGCGATAAACAATTGAATGTTGTTCTCGCGTGCCCAATGCAAGTAGGCTGGGATCACATCCCATCTGAATACTTCCCCTGATCCTCCGCCATTCATAGGCTCATACGTATCTAATAGCAGAATATCGATTACACCTCGATAAGTATCCAGCTTAGTCTTCAATTCTTTTGTTAAAATATTAGGATCAGAAAAGCCATTTATTTCCTCATTCCGGATGGAGAATGCTTTCATCACTGGCGTATGGTACTGCAATTTAACATGTTGGCAAAATTCAGGCGTTTCATTACCGTGAAGCTGAATGAAATCAACAGGAGATGTTGCCATGACTTCTGCTAGCTGTTCTACTGTAGGATTCAGGAATACACCCGTTATTTGCGGTGTATATTTCCCCTCATTCCGTAGTGTTCGAACATAAGCAACAAGATGCGCAGCCTCTACCTGTGTTACCTGTCGTTTACTTTTGGCAAAAACAAGACCGACATACTCTACATTCAGATCTATAGCAGATTTTAGCACTTCAACGCTTTGAAGTCCACATATCTTTATACTTGTCATGATTTCGTCAGCTCCAAACGTCCCATTAAATGATTAACCGCATCATAGACGGAATGCTGCTTCATGAAATGCTCGCCAACTAGCACCCCACGTGCTCCTGCTTGGTATAGATACTCGATATCATCCGATCCTGATATCCCGCTTTCACTCACAACTGTACAATGGCTTGGAACAAGTGAAATCAAATTCTCTGTTGTGCTTAAGCTTGTTTCAAACGTCCGCAAATTACGATTATTGATTCCGATGAGTGATACATCAAGCGTCAGTGCGCGTTCGAGTTCATCTTGATCATGCACTTCGACTAGAGCATCCATTCCCAGCTGACGCGTTAAATTCAAATATTGTCTGAGCTGCTTATCCGTTAAAATCGCTGCAATTAACAGCACAGCATCGGCACCTATCATCCGAGCTTCATAGATTTGCAGAGGATCAATCGTAAAGTCTTTTCGCAAAAGCGGGACGTTAACATGTCTACGAATCATCGTTAAATAATCATTGTTTCCTTGGAAGTACGTTTGATCGGTTAGTACAGAAATACAATCTGCGCCTGCGCGCTCATAATCTATTGCTAATCCAACAGGATCAAAATCTGCTCGTATTAATCCCTTAGATGGTGATGCCTTCTTCACTTCAGCAATTAAACCCATTGGCCGCCGTTTATTTGCTGTTAAATGACGTTCAAAGCCTAGACAAGGCGGCAGCTCCGCAATTACCTTCTCAGCTTCGTTTATACTTAATCCTTCTTTAAGCTGTGATACTTCAATTTGCTTGCTTGCGACAATTCGATCAAGAAACATGGCGATTCGCTCCTGTAAATGAAATTAACTGCAATAACTTCTCATAAGCATTACCCGAGTCAATCATATGCTCTGCGTAACGAACCCCATTCTGCAAATTATCACATAAACCCGTTACATAAAAACTAGCCCCACTGTTTGCCAGCACAATATCCCGATAAGCTCCCCGCTCCCCACGGAACACACGCTTGATGATCTCAGCATTCGTATCAGGATCACCACCCATAACATCCTGCAGCTCATGACGCTTCAATCCAAGCTCCTCAGGTGTCAGCTCATAGGTTAGCGTCTCACCATTGCGCAATTCCGTCACCTTCGTTGGAGCAGAAATCGATATTTCGTCGAGTCCATCATAGGAGGACACGACTAGTGCCCGCTTAACGCCAAGCTCACGCAATACCATGGCCATCAGTTCTGTTTTACTGCGATCATATACCCCTAGAAGCTGTCGATCTGCACGTGCAGGATTGGCAAGCGGTCCTAATAAATTAAAAATATTTCGCACACCAATTTCCTTGCGTGGTCCTGCAGCATGCTTCAGAGATTGATGATAATTTTGAGCAAACATAAAACATATTCCGATCTCCTTTAGACACTGAGCAGCTGTCTCACTCGGCAAGGAGATATTAACACCAAGCGCTTCAAGTACATCCGCCGAACCGCTTTGTGAGGACATCCCCCGATTCCCATGCTTCGCTACTCTTACCCCCCCTGCAGCAGCTACAATCGAAGAAGCAGTAGATATGTTAAATGTCCCCGCACCATCACCACCAGTTCCTGCCGTATCAAGTAAATTGTTAGATTCCGTGGACAGCTGAGTCGCTTTGGCACGCATGATTTCTGCAAAGCCAGTCAATTCATCGATGGTTTCCCCTTTCATTCGGAGTGCGGTTAGCAAGGCTCCAATCTGTGCTGATGTCGTAAGACCATCCATAATATCATTCATCACTAGGCGAGCTTCCTCACGCTCCAAATGCTGACCTTCGATTAATTTGGCAATAGCCTTGGTTATATTAATCCCTTGCACATTCATCATGATCCCTTCCTTTCTACTCTTAATAGTGCTGATAGCCGTAAACAGCTTCTTTCACAGTTGGCGAATTCGGCTGCATCTTCGTCGTGTCCTTCTGGGTCATCGCTTCCGCAATTCTTATCGCCGTAATTAATGCCCTCGCTTTATTTACTGTCTCCTGATACTCATTCTCTGGCACCGAATCCCAGACAATACCAGCACCTGCTTGAATATAAGCCTTGCCCTGCTTAAAAATAATGGTCCGTATCGTAATGCAAGTATCCATGTTCCCTGTGAATCCTAAATATCCGATCGCACCGCCATATGCGCCTCGCGCTTCCTGTTCCAGTTCTCGAATAATCTCCATCGCTCTAAGCTTTGGAGCGCCAGATACGGTTCCAGCAGGCATGCAGGATAGTAAGGCATCGAAGAAATTTTTATCTTGGCGAAGCTTGCCTGTTACATTCGAGACGATATGCATGACATGTGAATAACGTTCAATTTCCATCCAGGCATTGCATTTCACGGAGCCAAATTCCGATACCCGACCGATATCATTACGTCCGAGGTCCACAAGCATTAAATGTTCAGCCCGCTCCTTCTCATCTGACAGCAGCTCAAGCTCCAATGCTTGATCTTCTGCTTCCGATTTCCCCCTGGGTCTTGTGCCAGCAATCGGTCTCGTATCTACACGATCCCCCTCAACCCGAACCAGTATTTCAGGCGATGTTCCGACAATGATTTCATCATTCATTTTCAAATAATACATATAAGGAGAAGGATTCAATATCCGTAAAACGCGATATACCTGAAGCGGCGATACCTCTGTATCAATCTCAAAGCGCTGTGACAGAACTGTTTGGAATACGTCCCCTGCTCGTATATATTCCTTGATCGTTTCTACGTTCTGAATGAATTGTTCTTTGGTTACATTGGATTGCACATCGCCCAGCTCAACTTGATCGTTAATCGCCAGATGTGAGCCGAGCATCTGATTTACAGGTTGCTTCAAGCGAATGACAATTTCATCGATTGTCGCTAGCGTTTCGTAATACGCTTCAGCAATTTGGCTGTCTGTTGCATGGTAGGGAATATGCACATTGGCAATGACTTTGATCTGCTGCTTAATATGATCGAATACGATAAGCTGATCGCAGAACATAAACTGCATGTCATTCATCAGGAGATCATCTTTAAGGTGCGGCTGCAGCTTTTCATAATATTGGAGTAGATCATATCCGAAGAAACCAACTGCTCCACCAGTGAATCTTGGTAATCCTTGAAGTGCGGGTGAAGTATAGGTTCGTAAATAAGCCTGAAGTGTTTCAATTGGTTTAGAGGTTGAGGTTGTCGTTCCTTGTTTCGTCCTAATCTTCGTCATTCCATTCTTAGCTTCAATCATGAGAAAAGGGGAACGGCCAATATAAGAATATTGAGCCCATTTGACTCCCCCCTCCACGCTCTCAAGCAGGAAAGACTGATCCTCCTGATAAAATTGCTGAAATACGCGAATAGGTGTCTCCGTATCAGCTAAGATTGTACGTGAAATTGGAATTAAGTTGTAATTCTTTGCTAATGCCACCACTTGCTCCAGCTCAGCTGTTCTCATATCCCTCATCTCTCCTCATCTCTTCTTCTAGAATTCATAATGTGTAGACTATAAATTCTGGATCTAACAAAAAAACCTCTACAAATGTGTAGAGGTGAAGAGGTTTATTTGATATAAGATTGAACAAGCAGGAAACGTATTATCTATAAATAGATAAATTACGTACCACTAATAGGATACAGCTAAGCTCTTATCCGAAGTGGGATAAGCTAGACTGAATCTATTCCATTCTCTCTCTTCTCAACTAAACTTTACTCGGCTCAACTCTACTCATGCTACTACTCTGCTCTAGACTGAAACTAATTCTAATCTAACTCTGTTCTGATATTGATAACATCTTACTGCGCTTATTTGGAGTTGTCAACAATATCCGGGCGCAATACTTTCGCTTTTCTTAAATATATATGACACATTTCATTCTGCTTGCGATTCGTATTCACATGCACCATTAAGCGAATACATAGCGGCAGCGAATTATCTACGGGTATCTCAAGTGCGCACATTAGCGGTACTAAATCCCAGCCTGGCATCTGACGAATGGCTCTAGCAGGGAATGTTGCCGTTACATCACTTGTTACTGTTACGATTACAGAGCCAATATCCTCTGGTGTAAATTCATTAGCTGCAATTATTTCCTCAAGCAGCTCACTTGTCGCCTCAAGTATTTCCATTTCTTCATTCTGTTCAACGGTCGTAGCTCCCCTAATTCCGCGTACATACATATGTTAAGCTTCTCCCTTCAGTTGTTCAACCGTCTCACGTACCCATTCAGCCGGTACATTGCGATTAATTTCTACTTTCCCTATAGCTGTTGGAATGACGAACACCATCTTGCCTTCTTTGAATTTCTTATCATGGGACATAGCTTCCATAATCGCATCTACATCGTAATGCTTTGGCAAGCTAACCGGCAATTCAAACTTCTGAAGGAGTGCCTTTGTTCTCGTATAAATATCCGAAGAATAGCCAAGTTTCTGCGCTAATAAGGAAGCACCTACCATACCGATTGCTATCGCTTCTCCATGAAGCAATTCCCCGTATCCAGCAACTGCTTCTAGCGCATGCCCAATTGTATGACCTAAATTCAGGATAGCTCGAAGATCATTCTCGCGCTCATCCTCGGCAACTACTACTGATTTGATTCGGCATCCTTGATGAATACCATATTTAAGTGCATCTAGATCAAGGTTAAGCAGCTTGCTTGCTGATTCCTCTAACCAATCAACGAAAGCTTCATCCCAAATCAGACCATGCTTCACCATCTCAGCTAAACCAGAGCGAACCTCGCGAGGTGATAGCGTCCGTAATGTTGTTACATCATATAAGACATAATCTGGCTGATGAAACGCTCCAATAATATTTTTGGCCAGCTTGTGGTTTACAGCAACTTTGCCGCCTACCGAGGAATCATGTGCAAGTATGGTTGTTGGGATCTGAATAAATCGGATGCCTCGCATGTAAGTAGCGGCAACGAATCCCGCTAAGTCGCCTATTACACCGCCACCTAATGCAATCACTGCGGAATTTCGATCCAGATTACCCGTTAATGCAGTCGTAACGATCGCTTCAAGCATTGAAAGTGATTTGGTCTGTTCTCCCGCTGGCACGATATGCGTTACAACCGTATAGCCTGCAGAGCGAAGACTGTTCACTACTGTATCCAAATAATATGGAGCAATCGTCTCGTCTGTCACAATGAGAATTGGAGATCCTGTTTTAAAGCCATGCTTGTTTAAATAGGCACCAGTATCACCGATCAGGTTCTCACCAATATAAATAGGATAAGAGCGCTCACCTAAATCAACCTTTAATTCGACCGTTTGGGACATTCTAGTATCCCTCCACGTGGTTCAGATATTGCTCATAGTTGCTGCGAATTTCCTCTAACGAATCGCCGCCGAACTTCTCCATGAAGGCTTGTGCAACTTCCCAAGCAATGACGTTCTCCATAATGACAGCCGCTGCAGGCACAGCACATGTATCTGAACGCTCCACTTGTGCAGTGAAGGGTTCCTTCGTATCGATATCCACACTCGGAAGAGGCTTGTATAGTGTAGAAATCGGCTTCATGACGCCACGAACAATGATTGGTTCACCATTCGTCATACCGCCTTCAAACCCACCAGCATTGTTGCTTGCGCGATGATAGCCGCGTTCCTCTGTATACAGGATCGGATCATGTACTTTAGAACCAGGACGCTGAGCCATCTCGAATCCAAGTCCGAACTCAACACCTTTAAATGCTTGAATCGAGACTACAGCTTGCGCAATTCGTCCATCTAATTTGCGGTCCCATTGCACATGGCTTCCAAGCCCCGCAGGCACACCTTCAACGATTACTTCCACAATTCCACCCAGTGTGTCGCCAGCTGATTTGGCTGCGTCAATTGCAGAAATCATCGCTGCCTCTGCCTCCTTGTCTGTAACACGTACAGGAGACTCTTCAGTAATTTCAATTAATTGATCGATTGGCATTGCTTCGCGCCCCGCAACGACATCACCAATTCGAATAACTTGGCAAGCAAGTTTGATACCAAACTCCGCTAGCAATTGTCTTGCAATTGCCCCTACTGCAACACGCATTGTTGTCTCACGAGCGGATGAACGTTCCAGAATATTGCGTAAATCTTTTTGATTATATTTGATACCGCCAGTCAAATCAGCATGACCTGGTCTTGGTCGATGTACACGACGCTTAGCCTCACCATCTTCAATCGGCTCTACGCTCATAATTGCTGTCCAGCTCTTAAAATCTTTGTTAATTACTTCAAGTGCAATCGGTGCGCCTGTTGTTTGACCATGTCTAACTCCGCCAACAATATTCGCTGTATCCTGCTCAATCAGCATCCGACGACCGCGACCATGTCCCTTTTGTCGACGTGCAAGCTGCTGGTTCACAGCTTCAAAATCGATGCTGACGTTACTTGGCATACCTTCAATAATTGCGGTTAACTGTGGACCATGCGTTTCACCTGCTGTTAAATATCTCATTTCATTCACTCCTCATCCGATTTATATATTTCTTCAATTCTGCTTAAGTCTATCACTCTTTACTACATCAATGCGCTAATTTTATGGATATTATAATAGAAAACGAAATAAAAAGAAAGAACACGCTTTACCCTTAGGGACAAGCGTGTTCCATAACATTATTCAATCATCGTTCCATACGTTATTGATTTAGATGGAGCCAGGTGCCATTTCCTGTCCAGTAAACTTCGCAGGCTCTGACATTTGCGGATCGTTCATTAAACCAATGATGTGTACCTTATCCACACCTAGAATCTGTGCACATTCCTGCATCGTAATAAATCCACGGCGATATGCAAAGATAACCTTTCTTTTATCCATCGTCTAACCTCCAGTGAAGTCATGAGGAACGGATTTCTTCCCTAATATTGTTTAGTATTGGAAGGGATGGAAAATCTTATACATAAGCATGACTTTATACACTAAAGAATTGCTTCTGACCTGCATTGCTAGGTGATCCCACATCTACTTGCTTGCGATAGAAGAACGTATCTACCGTTTCAAGCTGATAGTGAGACGGATTGAAGATTTGTTCTGTCGATCCGACAAATAACAAGCCTCCTGGTTTCAGTGCACGTGCAAATTTATGGAATAATAAATCCTTTGCTTCATCCGTAAAGTAAATAATCACATTACGACAAACGATGAGATCAAATCCACTTTCGAACGTATCGACAAGTAAATTTTGTTTCTTGAATGTTACTTTCTTCTTTAGTTCATCTGCAATCAGAAGCGTTTCATCCTGCTGACGAAAATATTTGTGCAAGTACGAAGGTGGTACCTCACGTACAGAACGAACAGGATATGTACCTTGCTTAGCCTTCTCAAGTGCTTGCTCATCGAGATCACTAGCTAGCAGATAGGCGTCTTGCAGCACGCGCTTTTCAGCCAATATCATTGCTAACGTGTAAGGCTCCTCGCCAGTCGAGCAAGCAGCACTCCACACCTTTAGATTCCGATTATTTGCAATGAGCTCTGGCAAGAATCGATCAACGAGAATCGACCAGCGATTCCCGTTGCGCCAGAATTCCGACACGTTAATTGTCATCCGATCCAGGAATTCATTCATCAGTGCCTTATCACTTTTCATGGCTTCAAAATAAGCAGCGAAAGTATCATAACCGCGCTTGATCCGGAGAGTCGTTAATCGACGCTTCATCTGAGTCTCTTTGTACTGTGATAGATCTATTGAAGTATAAGCTTTAACAGATTCGATAAAACGAGTAAAATCGATATCCCCCATGTACCTGCACACCTTTGCCAAAAATTATATTACATCCACTTTTGGATATCACGCGTATATGTTACTAGTTCTTCTGGTTTAAAGAAGTTGTTGATTTCAATTACAGCGCTTTCAGGAGAATCGGAACCATGGATCAAGTTCATTCCTGTATGTAAAGCGAAGTCGCCACGAATTGTTCCTGGTTGAGCGTCAAGAACATTGGTTTTACCCATTAATGTACGGGATAATGTGATCACTTGATCTCCTTGCCATACCATTGCAAATACTGGACCTGAAGTAATGAAATCTACAAGCTCACCAAAGAATGGCTTGCTTACGTGTTCTGAATAATGCTTCTCAGCTTGCTCTTTGCTAATTGTCATTAATTTAGCGCCAACAAGTTGAAAGCCTTTGCTTTCTAAACGTTTAACAATTTCACCAACTAAACCGCGTTGAACGCCATCAGGTTTTACCATAAGGAATGTTTTTTCCATGAAAAATGCCTCCATTGTATGTAAAATTGAATTATCAGATTTAAATATACAATGGGAGTGTTTAATTGGCAATTAAAATGATGGATTATTGGGCAGATTGGAAAAAAGTGTACACAATTTGATCTATTTCAAACATTTTAATAGGAACGCTCACCAATAAACCGAGCGATTTGTTCGAGTTCACGCTTGGCCAAAATATCTGGCAATCCCTCTAACGCTGCGATTGCTTTGGCGATATAACGTTGTGCCAGCTGGTCTGCGCGGTCGATTCCGTCTGAATTTCTAACCATCTCAATAACTTTGGTAACATCCGTCTGTCCATCTGCTGCTTGAATTCGTTTAAGCTCTTCTCGAATCGATAGATTTAGCTCTGGATTTTGAAGCGCATAAATAACAGGTAACGTGATGTTCCCCTGTTTCAGATCACTGCCTGGAGATTTGCCGAGTTCTTTCTCGGTTCCGCATAAATCAAGAATATCATCGCGGATTTGAAACGTCATGCCGACGTAATAGCCAAAATCATATAACTTACGTGAAACATATTCGCTAGCACCTGTCGCAACCGCACCTAACTGACAGGAGACGGCTAATAACAGAGCTGTTTTGCGCTTAATTCGAAGCAAATAGTCTCGAAGTCTTTGATCTGCATTGTAAAAGAAACGAATCTGCTCCATCTCACCAATGCACACCTCAACCATCGCTTTAGACATAACTCTATGCAGCGAAGTGATGTTAAGGTTCGTTAATTCCAATAATGCCTTGGAAATAATGTAGTCCCCTGTATACATCGCAACTCGATTGTCCCATTTGGTTCGCACCGTTAGCTGTCCACGACGTGTCTTTGCATCGTCAATAACGTCATCATGCACGAGTGATGCCATATGGATCAACTCTAATGATACGGCAACATGCTGGATTTTACTTATATCATAAGTACCGAACTCTCCGCCAAGCATAACAAAAACAGGACGAATACGTTTACCGCCCGCACGTAGCAAATGTAATGAAGCATCATAGAGAATCGGATAATCTGTTCGAATAGCCACCTCAAGCTGCTTCTCAATATAGTCGATTTCTTTCTTCTTGCGTGAATAAATGTCCGTCAGTTTCATCCCGTCACCCATGTCACTTATTTATTGACCTAATTCTATAGAAGTTTAAGTGGAACTGGTTTGGATAGCAAGCCAAGCTCCCACGCATATCGATAGTATAAACTCAGGCCTTCCCACTGTTCAGAACCAAAATCATAACATAAATCTCCAAAATAATGAAGCCAATAGCTTTCCGTACCACCGATTTTCGTTTGTGCATCATGTACCATCGCCATCGGATCTGCCAAAGATTTGATCTTGCTTTCTACAAAAGCTTGGCGAATGCGTTCGATAAGCTCAGGATATTGCCGAACAACCGCTTCACGGATTGCCCATACTGCGAACGTCATCCCGGTGCCTGTCCATTTTTTCCATTCTTGCCCAAGATCGGTGACCCTATACCCCGTATCCACCCAGCTAGCACGTATGGCATCATCTCCTATAAGCAAGGCTCCATCATGATCCTTCATCATCTCTTCAAGGTTAGGTGCTGCGGTTGTATAGGTCGGATTGCCTCCATAAAACTTCTGGAGAATAATTTTGCATAGATTGACTGATGTAGCTGAAGCACTTGTCAGTGCAAAATTTCCGTCCTTAATCGTCTCAAGTGGTTCCCGATGAAATAACAGAATAGAATTCACTTCATTCTTAGCACTAACCGATAATTGTGGGCACAGCACATACGAATCAAAGTTCTCCCCGTAAGCAAAGGACGAAATAGGTCCCATATCAATTTCGCCTGCTGCCATAGCTCTGTTCAGAGTGGAAGGTACTTGTTCAATGAACTGAACGGAACTTCCAAATTCGGAGAATGGAAAATAATAAAAAATAGGCCAAACGTTCGAATAATTAATTCGTCCGACCCTAATCTGTGCTTGTTGATTATTCATGTTTATCTCCCCATCTAGTAAACAAATTATGTTCGATTCCCATATTATCCAGTACCTTACCTACTAGAAAATCGACGATATCGTCAATAGTCTTAGGGGCGTAATAATAAGCAGGCATCGCCGGGATCATTCGAACACCCATACGAGTAAGTGTAAGCATGTTTTCCAAATGAATAGCGTGTAACGGAGTTTCCCTTGGTACGATAATAAGCTTGCGTCCTTCCTTCAACATGACATCAGCTGCGCGTTCCAACAAATTGCCTGAAGCACCATGCGCAATGCCAGATAGCGTACCCATCGAGCAAGGAATAACAACTAGACCTTCAACAAGATAAGAACCAGAGGCAATGCTAGCGCCAATGTCTGCGATTCGATGAAGGACAAAAGAACTGGAGAACGTAGCCAAATGATTCTCGAGAACTTCTTTGCGGAATCCTAGCTCTTCATTCAACACTCGCCAGCCCGCATCTGTAATTACCAAATGCAAGTGTACTCCGCGCTTTAACAGCTCTTCACATAATCTTACTCCATAAATTGCACCACTTGCGCCAGTTATACCTACTGCCCAGCTTCTCATTCAACTATTACCTCACTAATACCAAGTCTATAAATGTAAATATAAACACTACTACACTTAGCACACCATTCATCGTAAAGAAGGCTGCATTTAATTTGGATAAATCATTAGGTGAAACTAAACGATGCTCATAAATTAAAATAAGATAAGCGATAATAAGGCCGATTAGATAAACATAGCTGAGATTGGTCATGAAGAACATCGCAAGCAGACCAATTGCAGTAAGGATATGGAATATACGAGCAACTATCAATCCCGCTTTAATCCCGAATTTGCTTGGGATCGAATATACACCTGTGCTTTTTTCAGATTCAGCATCCTGACAAGCATAAACAACATCAAAGCCTGCTGTCCAAAGAGCAATAGTAAAGTAGAGCACGAGCGATAAGCCGTTAATTTCCCCTGTAACAGCTACCCATCCACCCATCGGACCCATCGCTATCGTAAGACCAAGAACAATATGGCATAGCCATGTGAAACGCTTTGTATAAGAGTAGAACACAAGAAACACGACCGCAATTGGCAATAGCTTCATCGATAACGGGTTCAAATTATAGGTTGCCCAAAAGAAGGCAATGAACGAGATGATAACGAAGAGCATCGCCGTCCCAGCAGATATGAGTCCCGCAGGAATTGCACGACCTGCCGTTCTCGGATTCTTACTATCAATCACTCTATCAATGATTCGATTAAGTCCCATTGCAGCAGTACGCGCGCCGACCATAGCTAGTGTAACCCAACCAATCTGCGCCCAGCTTGGAAGAGTGTCATGAATCACCACTGAACCAAGAAGCGCTCCCATATAGGCAAAAGGAAGAGCAAAGATCGAATGCTCAAACTTAATCATCTCAAGAAATACTTTCACTTTATTCCACATACTCTTATACTCTCCTGAATCCATTCATCATTTAATCCCTGTATGAAGCGCTCCAATACCAGCAAAGAAAGTTTTCACTTCAACCTGATTAAGCCCTATTTCTTTAAAAATATCTGCTAGCTCCTTGTGACCTGGAAAAGTAGCTAGAGACTCAGGCAGCCAGCGATATTGTTCATAACGCTTAGCGATCAGCTTGCCAAGCTGAGGTAATATATGCCTAAAATAAAAATAATAAATTCCTTTGAACGGCTGCCAAGTAGGCTTGGACAATTCAAGGCATACCACCATTCCACCAGGCTTAACAACTCTGTGCATTTCCCTTAGTACTTGCTTCAGGTCAGGCACATTGCGGAGTCCAAATCCAATCGTTATATAATCGAATGAATGATCTTCAAACGGCAAGCTCATTGCATTGCCTTGAACAAGCTCTATCTGCTTATCCAAATTTACAGCCTGCACCTTACGTTTACCG
Organism: Paenibacillus albiflavus; assembly: GCF_004344915.1. Taxonomy (GTDB): domain Bacteria; phylum Bacillota; class Bacilli; order Paenibacillales; family NBRC-103111; genus Paenibacillus_AM; species Paenibacillus_AM albiflavus. Next base: position 574,642 of record NZ_SKFG01000001.1, read on the forward strand.
ACGTCAAGCATGTTCTGTGAAAAGTCCAGACCTACTACCCGTCCTGTACCACTGCCTTGGGCAAGCGCAATGGTCCAATCACATGTTCCGCAGCATAGGTCAAGCGCAGTCTGCCCCTGCTGCATATTCATTTTGCGCATTGTAAACTTCCGCCATGACCTGTGCTGACGAAAGCTTAATATATCATTCATGATGTCATATTTAGGAGCAATACTTTCGAATACCTCGTGTACAAATTGCTCCTTGGTTTTAGTTGTCATGTGTGATCTCCTACATCATTATATTTCATTCAGCACCTGAGATTTAGCTACATAGCGTCTGAATGGTTCCACTATTTGCAGTAGTCCAGCAGCTAATGTATCCGGCAAACAATCGTGAACTTTGGTACATAAGGCTTCATAATTCGATTCAAATTGCTCATTCAGCATAGAAGTTAAACGATATTTATGTACCATCGCCCGCAGCTTGGTGAAATCCCAGTCTTTATTTTGTAAACCCTTACGATCTTCTCTAGATCCTTTATGAATAATATGCCAATAACCGTATCCTTCATGAAAATCCTGAATGGAATCCAGTCGGAACAATTCTTCAAGGATGACTTCACAACTTGTAACTAATTGTACAAGCCCCGGCCATAAAATTTGATTCCTTCCTGTCAGTAAGCTATTAAAACTTAATAACAGTTGCGATCTGACCTGTACGCTTAACTGTAAGTATTCAGCAGCTGTAAGGCGCCCATTTTTCATTTTCATGTACAACATCATTTTCGAACGATTGACTTCACATGTACCGCCTGAAAGCAGCTTGATTAACTCAATATCACCCGAATTGGATAGCAGCTGATAAAATCTTGATGAGAAATAATCACCTGCAAGCACCCTTAGCTGTCGTTCAAGTGACGCTGTCTTCTCTTTGTTGTCGTTATGAATGGAGACTGTATCATGGGTATCCATACCCATTTGCAGCAAAGAAGAAACAAGCGTATATAGTTCGCTCGAAGCACCGATTCCTTCATCCTGCTCTAGGAATGCGAACAACACACGAGTTCTGATCTCCGGGATATCAGGTAAACTCGTATGGTTCATAATCATATCATAATTTGTGTATTGTTTTGCGATTTCAGGAATCCGATATCCGCTCATGTAAGCCTCCGTACCTTTTGCTATATCCCAATCTAAATTCATTCCAAATAATTATAGCACAGACATGCAGCTTGCGCACAAATCCCTACAATTTTGTAGTGATTATACGTTTATCGAGTAAAATGCTGAGACCATCTTTCTGTATAAGTGATTTCGCTTCTTGATTCCATTAGTTTGCGATAAAAGTTCGAAGTTTTGTCAAACTTAACAGCATTTAGACCCATTAAATCATTGCGTTTCATGTCTGTTGTGACAAGCAAGCTGTTGGCAGGGAATCTTCCGTCTGCATTATGATCGGATTCAAATACACGCACGAGCACGCGATTCAGGTTCGAAGTCTGGGAGATGGTGTACTGTGCAATCCGATATAAATCATGAAATACAGCTTGAGAGTCTGTCCGATTCGCAAGAATTAAATCGATGGACAAGATCGTATGATCCAGCCTAATCTTGCGTACACGCATTTCAACTGGAAGAGACGCGATCAGATCGACTACATTATCCTCATTCACTAAAGCAATTCTATGTTCACTCACTGGCTGCGTTAGCATTGCAGGAAACCAAGAAAGAATGACTACAATACCAAGCGAAATAACCAGCATAGCAATAATTAGCCCGAATTTTCTCCACATACAACGGCACCCCCATATACCATTGTACAAAGAAAAAAAGCAGGCTATGCCTGCAATCGCATTATTCTTCTGTATCGATCATACCGAATTTGGTATAGATCACTGCTTTGCCGCGGACTTTGACCGCTGAAGTATGATCTGTGAATTGCGCAATCATCACTTCGCCTTTATCCAATTTCTCCGAATGATGGAATCTTGTATCTTGACCACGAGTCAGTCCGATTACGTGAACTCCATTCTCTTTTGCCTTAATTACAAAATGATCATATTGTGCATTGTCCATCCTATATAGCCTCCTGTACGTAACCCATAGCGATCAGATGCTTAGTTCTATTCGACTATAAGGTATACCTGCATATCTCGTTTAACGAACTGTAATAAATTATAGTTGTTAGATACGCTTAATTGCAAGCTCAATCCAAGCAGCTTCGGCGATTATGTATATCTAGGTCATGAATCGGAGTAACACGATTTGAACGTGCGACCTCACCCACCCCAAGGGTGCGCGCTACCAGGCTGCGCCATACCCCGACGTTATAGCTTTCTTAATTGTAAAATGGTAGGTGATGAAAGTAAAGATACTACGCATAAAAAAACCGTGTAGGCTAACCTACACGGTTTCATTAACATGCTAATATGTAGCAACTGTTGATTATTGAATTCCGTCTTTAAGCGCTTTGCCTGGTTTGAATGTTGGCATTTTGCTTGCAGGAATTTCGATTTCTTGTCCAGTTTGAGGATTACGCCCTTTACGAGCGGAACGCTCACGAACCTCGAAGTTACCAAATCCAACTAGTTGTACTTTATCCCCCTGTTGCAATGCGGAAGAAATTGCTTCAAAAACAGCATCTACTGCTTTCGTAGCATCCTTCTTGGAAAGTTCGGAGGTTTCAGCCACTTTCGCGATCAATTCAGATTTGTTCATGCGATTCACCTCCTCCCAAAAGAATTGAGATTGCTTTTATTCCCTGTTTTTACCGTTTTCCTAATAAATATACATACTATCGCTATAAGGAAACGATATTGCAGCTTTCAAGTCAAGCATTCCTTCAGGTAAAAACAATAAATTCATAGTAATATACCCGTTTCGCAATTTCAAGTCTACAAACCCCTTATTATGAAAAAAAGGAAAAAAGCAGGAAGAAAGTCTTACATAATTGTGTATTTCGGATGTTTTTCATAAAATCAATAGTCTGAAATAATCACTAATCTTCTATCGAGAAGAAACGGTTTCACCGTGTTTAAGCACAACAAACAAAAAAAGGCCGCTGGCACACATTGCCAACAACCTTTTTTGTAAGTTACAAGCTATAAAATAATCGCGATTAGACCACCAGAGCCTTCGTTAATAATTCGGCCAAGCGTTTCTTGCAGTTTATACCTCGCATTATCTGGCATCATCGCGAGCTTGCCCTGGATACCTTCCCGAACAATCGAGTGAAGAGATCTACCGAAAATATCAGATTCCCAAATTTTGAGCGGATTATCCTCAAAGTCTTGCATCAGATAGCGAACCAACTCTTCGCTTTGCTTCTCTGTTCCGATGATTGGCGAGAACTCAGACTCCACATCAACTCGTATCATATGAATAGATGGTGCCGTAGCCTTAAGTCTAACACCAAACCTGGAACCCTGCCTAATCAGTTCAGGCTCATCAAGCGCCATTTCAGCGAGTGTAGGTGGCGCGATCCCGTAGCCAGTCGTTTTAACCATTTCAAGTGCTTCTGCAAATTGATCATACTCTCGCTTCGCATGCGTAAATTCCTGCATTAGCTGAAGCAGATGATCCTTGCCTCGAATTTCAACACCAACGACTTCCATCAGGATTTTATCATATAGCTCATCAGGCGCATACAAATCAATTTCTGCTACACCTTGGCCCATGTTCATTCCAGCTAAAGCAGCCCGATCGATGAAGTCATATTCATTAAATTGACTGACTACACGATCAACATCACGCAAACGTCTGATATCCTGTACAGTTTCACGCACTGAATTCTCAAAATTTCCACGAAGCCAGTGTCTTTCATTCAGCACCATCACCCAGCTAGGCAGATTAACATTAACCTCATGCACTGGGAACTCATATAGCACTTCACGAAGTACGGAGATCATTTCTTCCTCACCAGCTGTTGCAACACTCATGGCAACTACAGGAATGTCGTACTTGGATTGTAAATCCGCACGCATTTCTTGCGCGTGGTCGCTATAAGGCTTAAGTGAGTTGATGATCACGATGAAAGGCTTACCTACTTCCTTCAGTTCAGCGATCACTCTTTCTTCTGCAAGAACATATGAAGATCTAGGAATGTCTGAAATTGTGCCATCCGTCGTTACCACCACACCAAGCGTAGAGTGCTCTTGGATGACTTTGCGCGTACCGATTTCTGCAGCTTCTTGGAAAGGAATGGGTTCGTCGAACCAAGGAGTTGAAATCATTCGTGGTCCATTCTCATCTTCGTACCCTTTAGCACCATCTACCGTGTATCCTACACAATCAACAAGCCGAACATTCACATTCAAACCTTCAGCAACTGAGATTTGAACCGCTGTATTAGGTACAAATTTAGGCTCAGTTGTCATAATTGTCCGACCTGCAGCACTTTGTGGAAGTTCATCTACCGCTCTCACGCGATCACTTTCACTTTGAATGTTAGGAAGTACGACCGATTCCATAAACCGTTTAATAAAGGTTGATTTTCCCGTACGGACCGCTCCAACAACTCCTAAGTAAATGTCTCCTCCAGTTCGTTCTGCAATGTCTTTAAAAATATCCACTTTCTCCAAAGAGATCCCCTCCTAGCAGGATTCGCCTACTTTTCGTAGGAAACTGGTTCTTCACCTATTAGAGTTGTGAAGCCATTTCCTCATAACATGCTACTATGATAGAAATATATGTACAGGTACTAGAAATATGATTGCTTCCCTTAAAAAATATATGTGAACGTAAATAACTTATTCTAAACATTTTGATATGTGTCTGGGCAGATTATAGTAAAAAACACCTCTACCTTGCTCTAATTAGCAAAGTAAAGGCGCTTTAATGATCGTTATTTAGTTTGTGGTACAGGGCGTCCATCAATCCAGTGATAGGGAACGGAGTGAATCGGCATGAATGGCGTGTTCGCAATTAACAATTCGCGAAGATCTTCATCTGCTGTCAATGTATTCTGAAGCGACTTGCTATCAATCAATTTCATTAAATCAAAGGAATAATCAATCGTTACGACACCCGTATCTTGAAGCAAATAACTAATTTCATTCATACGATTATAAGTGGATTGCAAGGTCGGCTTAGCTTCCTTAATCACTTCCCAATCTAATTCAGCGATCCCCTTACTAAGTAGTTGTCCTTGCGGAAGCTTTCCATTCGTATCCACAATATACTTGGACACAATTTGCTGGGCTTGATTGACCGATTGATAAGCAGCTACATCAATAAGCTTAATCTTTGGATCCTTTTCAGGGTTTACGATGACATAGATATAGCTTCCACCATTCTCGAACGCATTCGCAGGAACTGTTGTTAATAGGCGATATTCTTGCAGCTTTTTGAAGTCTACTTTATATTTCTCATAGATTGGCGTCTCCATTGTACTGTTAAGTATTGGTAGAAGCCCACCCTTTATTTCGCGATATTTATCTACAGCACCTTGCACAACCGTAATATACTCCTCTGGATTCGTCTGATTCTGCTTCATCTGATCCTTGGGATAGAAGCAACCCGATAGCAAGGTCGATATTAAGCATAGGAGTACAAGTAAACGCCATCTCTTATGTATTGGTTTCAATCGTATTTTCAACACCTTTATCTGTATTCTACTTAATTCATCCAATCATCATCCTGACGCTGCTTCTCAAGCTGTTTACGAATAGCGCTCTTCAGTGGATCTTCTGGAATCGTAACCGTCACATTCCCTTGAATTCTTGCTTGACACGAAAGTCTGACGCCAGATGAGAGTTCACTGCCTAACTTTTGGCGTTCATTAATCGCAGGCTCCGATAGACCCGCTTGATTCTCGGCATCTACCCTCACTTTGCACATCAGGCATCCTGCACGTCCTCCACAGCGTGTTCGTATAACCACATTTGCCCTTCTACTCGCATCAAGCAGAGTCGTTCCTTGTCTTACCTTTGCCTTCTTACCGTCAGGAAGGAAAGTAACTTCCACCATATTCATAACGCATAACCCTCTTCTTGTTCGTCATATTTCATTTGCTTCAGCGTCAGTATACGTTTAAAGAAGTGATATTGCCATCATTGGTATCGCTGCAATAAGCATGGCAAATGCAACGAATGAAAGAACAAACTTCAGAACACCTTTCGTTTTGGTTCTAGCGAACGTAATAAGTAAAGATGCTAGCACTAAAGCCAGAATAGCCCCTAATGAAATATACATTTTCGTCATACCCGACATATGAATAGACCTCCAATTAAACATTACATATGGATCAATTTCTTTGATTCAAATAACTACTATTATAGCATTCATCAAATTATTTGAAAAATGAACAAAAACGCACAAAAGCAATAATTGATGCTTGTCAATGAAACGAAAGTGATAATTTCTAGAAAACACAAAAAGACCCGCTATTCGCGAGCCTTTAGGCGCTCCACTATTTCTTCATCAAGGCACCCATAAGTTGTGAAAGATTCGAGCTGTCTAGGTTGCTTGATTTAACAGCATGGATGATTTCTTTGATCGTCTCTTCTGATACTTCAACATTGACAAGTGCAGCGACTTGATTAATTAATTGACGCAATTGAGTATCACTCTTAACTGTGGATGACTTTACACCGCTGGCAATTTTCTGTATGTCTTTCTCAGTTACAGACTTCCCTGTCTTTTTCTTTACGGTACTCAGCACATTCTTGGATATATCCTTATCCTTATTTGACATGATGGCGCCCTCCCTACATAAAAGGACCTAAGCCTGCTGTGCAATTTCATAATCTTCAGCATCTCAGGTCCTGTCTATGTTATTATATGACTCCATCGTTTAGATGTGTGGGCGTCAGTGGATCCAATCCGTCTTATCCTGCTGAGCAACTTCCTCAAGCTCGTTCGTCCTTACACGTCCCATCAAAGCCTCTACAGCTTGTTTAGGCGGCTTATTATTAAAGAGCACTGCATATAGTTCAGTCGTAATTGGCATGGTGACATTATACTCTGCTGCAAGTGTGGCTGCTGCTTTCGTTGTCTTCACACCTTCTACGACCATCCCCATATCATGCAGCACGGACTCTAATGGAAGCCCTTTGGCAAGCATAGAGCCTGCCCGCCAGTTCCGACTGTGAACACTGGTACATGTCACGATAAGATCCCCTACACCAGATAAGCCTGCGAACGTAAGTGGGCTAGCACCCATCTCAGCCCCTAATCGAGCAATCTCCGCAATACCTCTGGTCATTAGCGCAGCCTTCGCATTATCACCAAACCCTAGTCCATCGGATAACCCTGCTCCAAGCGCGATAATATTCTTCAAGGCACCTGCGACCTCTACACCAATCACATCAGGATTTGTATAAACACGGAAATAGGAGTTAATGAATAAATCCTGCGCATCTTCAGCAGAATTCATATCCTCTGATGCGACTACGACCGTTGTTGGATTATGAAGAATTACTTCCTCAGCATGACTAGGTCCAGATAAGACGACTATCTTCTTCGAATCGATCTGAGGCAATTCTTCGGAAATAACCTGTGTCATTCGTTTAAGAGATTCAGCTTCAAAACCTTTGGTAGCGTGAATGATAAGCATATCTGGCTTGATATATGGTTGTAATTTCCTAGTAACTTCTCTCATACCACTGGAAGGGACTACTAATAACACCGCAACAGCGTCCTTTACAGCATCTTCGAGCGAGGTTGTTGCAACAATTCGTTCTGGCAGCTTAGCCCCAGGTAAAAAATGCTCATTCGTATGATGATCATTAATTTCCTTTACCTGTTCTTCTCTTCTAGACCAAAGAACAACATCTATATCATTGTCAGCCAGAACAGATGCAAGCGCTGTTCCCCATGATCCTGCGACGATAACAGCTACTTTCTTGTTCATACACTTCAGCCTCCACCTGATCTTCATAAATCATTTTGCGCCAAGTTTATTCTCTTTGCCGCGCGCTATTTTAACAATGTTACTACGGTGCCTAATAAAGGCAAACAAGCCGATAATAATACTGCCTATTAATATTTCACTCGGTCTTCCCATAATCGCAATAAAAACAGGTAACAAGGCAGCAAATATTAGTGAACCTAATGAAACGTAACGTGTGAAGACAATTGATATGATCGCAATAATCCCTGCAAATAATGCAGGCAGGAAGCATAATGTTGCCATCGCGCCTATTGTCGTTGCAATCCCTTTGCCACCGCGAAATCCAAAGAATACAGGCCAGTTATGTCCAGCAATTACAGCCAGACCACAGATGACAGCTAGCCAGGTTACATCTGAAGCCCACATCGCAATCCAAATAGCAACCATTCCTTTTAATACATCCAGAGAAAGGACTGCAATCGCAGGACCTTTCCCAAGTACACGCAACGTATTCGTAGCACCAGCATTACCTGAGCCATGCTTTCGAATGTCTATTCCCTTAATATACTTAGCAATAATGAAACTAAAGCTAATAGACCCGAGCAAATAACTGACTACAATGGCTAATACGCTTTGCAAAAGGCTTCTCCCCTATTCATCCCCTGATTTTTTGCGAGTAAAAATACGAATTGGCGTTCCTTCAAATCCGAAGGCAGCACGAATTTTATTCTCCAAGAATCGTTCATACGAGAAATGCATAAGCTCTGGATCGTTAACAAAAAATGCAAATGCAGGCGGTTTAACCGTTACCTGTGTCGCATAATTTATGCGCAGCCTTCTGCCTTTATCTGTTGGCGGAGGATTGAATGTTATCGCGTCTGATACGACATCATTAAGCACGTTCGTCTTAATACGCATTGCATGCTGCTCTGCTACTTGGTCCACAACAGGAAGAATTTTGTTTACACGTTGATGTGTCTTTGCTGATACGAAAACAAGTGGCGCATAGGACATGAATAAGAAATGGTCACGAATCTTTTGGGTAAATTGATGAAGCGTTTTATCATCTTTCTCTACCACATCCCATTTATTCACCACAAAAATCGCAGCTTTACCTGCATCATGCGCATATCCAGCGATATGCTTGTCCTGATCGATAATGCCTTCTTCCCCGTTGATTACCATCAAAACAACATCCGCACGTTCAATTGCCTTAAGCGCACGCATAACCGAGTATTTCTCAATATTCTCGTATACCTTGCCTTTTTTGCGCATCCCTGCAGTATCGATAATGACATACTTTTGTCCGTCTCGTTCGAATGGGGTATCGATTGCATCACGAGTCGTTCCCGCTTCACTGGATACGATAACCCGCTCTTCTCCGAGAATGGCATTCACCAGAGAGGATTTGCCGACGTTAGGACGACCGATTAAGGCAACTTTAATAACCTCTTCGCCGTATTCCTCTTCCTTATCCTCAGGAAAATGTACAGCGCAAGCTTCCAGCAAATCTCCGATTCCAATTCCGTGAGATCCTGAAATTGGAATCGGGTCTCCGAAACCAAGTGAGTAGAACTCATAAATCTCATCTTGACGCTTAAAGTTGTCCACCTTATTTACCGCTAGCACAACAGGTTTATTTGATCTAAATAATAATTGAGCTACTTCTTCATCTGCAGGTGTAATTCCTGCTTTGGCGTCAACCATAAAGACAATAACATCCGCTTCTTCAATGGCAAGCTCTGCTTGCACACGCATTGAACGAAGAATCTCATTATCCCCATCAAGCTCGATACCGCCTGTATCGATTACACTATATTCCTTATCCAGCCATTCTCCGATACCATAAAGACGATCACGTGTTACTCCTGGTCTGTCTTCAACAATGGCTAACCGATCACCGATCATTCGGTTAAAAATCGTAGATTTGCCGACGTTAGGTCTGCCAACAATTGCTATTATAGGTCTGGCCATCCGTCCTCACTCCTTAATTACTCCACAAGCCTTTTACGTGCTCACATAAGTTTATTGAAATCCATCGTTAACATCATAGCAAAAAACAAGCTTTTTGGCGAGTTCTACCATACTCGTAAGCATGTCTGTCCTGCAATTTGGTTCAATGCTTGAATAAAATCATAACATCATTTCTTAAATCATGAGCCGTTGTATCTGTTATACTTTCAAGCAATAACGATACCCGTTGAAGCTCCTTTTCATCTGGAACGATGAAAATAGGTGCTCCTCCGCCTACATATTCACGGTTTGTAGTTACGATTGCCACTATTGCATGACTCACAAGAACCTACTCCTTTCCACCCATCGCAGCCGATTCACGCGGTAATTTAACTGCATTCTCTAGCACAGGTACACGTTTAATAGCTGCTATCGCTCGCTGCTCGTCCATAAGCTGCGGGATTAGAAATACGCCTAACGTCCCTGTATCTTTATCCAGCTTAGCTAATGGGATTATCGATGGCTCACCCGAATCGCGATAAATGCCGAGTATGGTAGAGCAATCATGGAGAATTGCTTGTCTTTGTCCCAAATGAGCGAGAATGGATTTGCTGTTTACATTCTTCGGCCGCAGCAATATACCCATGCCGTGATCACGTATGACCTCTTGCGACTTTTGCAAGCCCACGTTCATAATGTAGATGTTGTCTACATACAAATCAGGGCCCTCCACACGCAGCTCGCCCACCTGAACATCCGCAATATGTTCAATACTTTTGCCCTTTTTATACAAGTTAGCTAGCAGCAAGGAAATCGCACCTGCAATAATACCGCCTATCGTACCAGTAACAATGGCAAACAGCGTCGTGATAAAGCTGCTGAAGATAACCAAGTAGTTGCGTCCCTCAAATACCATCGCAATTCCCTCAATGTAACTAACACCACGAGGGACTAGCTCCATTTTATCGAGCTGAATCAAGCTCTGTCGTTCCATATTCCGTACATCTCGAAATTGTTGAGCAGCAAGGGACAAGAAGGTGATCGCGGTATAATCTTTATCGAGCAAGGAAGGCACAGCTACAGAACCCAATCCTGCCGCAATAATACCAAGCGAAATGTGGATAATCCTACCATGTGGATATGTCGGATACTGCCGGTAATCCGTCTGCAGCATGGACAATCTAGCTAATACGCCAAACAATACACCAATAATGATCCCAGTCGTATAAGGCTCTGCAAATATTGTTCTAATCATTTCCAACCTCTTTTGCGCATAGTCTCAAATTTATGGATAAAGCGTCTATAAGAGATAACCATTTGCTGTAAGATGACAGTCCCCACGCCTACAATGACGATTGCAAGCCACCATTTATCCTGGAAAAGAGAATTACCTAGGACATAGGAAGCAGAGGCTAAGTGATAATAAGCATGCATGGTGTCGCCTAGTATGAAGCCCAATGTTAGGCTGGCGAGCTGCATGCTTCTGTCGCGTGTCATACAGAGGCAAACGAGACTTAACCATACCGCAATATCCAACCCCATACGTGATATGACAAAAATAGGATCGATGGCATAGAACTCCAGCAATACAAGGTTGAGTATAGCTAGCAGAAGACCGATTAGAATGGTCTGCATCCTTTTCTTCCAAGCTGAAATTTTGACGAGAATATACATACACATCATGCTCATAACGATTATGCTGCTATTTAGTTCAATCTGAACAAATGAAATGTTAAATTGCAAAGAGGTAATCCACAGAACAAAAAAAAGAAGTATTTCCTTGTGTGAAGCTCGACTCAGAAACACTTCCTTCCATCCACTTGATAATAAAATAAGTATCATGCAGATCAGAAGCAACGAGAGATAACCAGGATTCATCATGGATCACCTATAAGTTATGATTTACCTTGGCTTACCAAGGCGATATCCTTAGTATGAGAAAAAAAGCAAAAATTACTCAACTTTTCCTCTCGTTGCATATTCATTTATTACAATTCCTCTAGCGTTGCACCAATCCGCTGTATCTCCTGTGATCACGAGTGGTGTCTGCCACAATTGTGAAATCTCTTCTGTGCCCAATGCAGTCATGACCATCGTCAAGCCTTCGTGCAGCTCATCAACGAAGTCAAGCATTGCCTTGGTTCCTTCTGTTTGCAGCACACAAAGGAAAGCACCTGCCATACCAACTGCTGACGCCCCTGCTGCTATTGCTTTGATCATCTCAAGCGGGTTGCGAATGCCTCCAGAGGCAATAATGCTGCCGCGTGGATACACGGTTAAGGCTTCCAGGAGAGCCGTGCTTGTCCTGCATCCCCAATCATTCAGCCATTCTACATTCTTATTGCGTCTAGCATTCTCAATCGCGGCAAAATTCGTCCCACCAGTGCCGCCAACATCAATAATTTGAACACCCAGCTTACGAAGTCTCGCTGCACTTTCCCTCATGATGCCAAAGCCAACTTCTTTGACAATTACTGGAACTGAAACACTGTCAACGATTGCAGCGATTCGCTCTTCCATGCCTACAAAACTGCGATCACCTTCAGGCATAATCAGTTCCTGCATCACGTTCAAATGAATTTGAAGCGCATTCGCCTCAATCATTTCAATCGCTTCCTGTGCTTGCTCCACAGTGGCTTCACTACCAAGATTAGCGAAGATGATACCATCAGGATTCAGTTGACGAACAATCTGGTAGCTGGATCTTACGCTTTTATCTTTAATTGCAGCCATTTGGGAACCTACAGCCATGGCAAGCTTCTTCTCACGCGCAACTATTGCCAATTCTCGATTAATTGTCTCCGTTTCACTTGATCCGCCAGTCATCGCATTAATTAAAATCGGCGAGCTAAGTTGCAGCTCACCGATTGATGTATGCAGCTTAATCCGCTGCGATGATGTTTCAGGAAGACAATTATGAACAAGTTTGAAATCATTCAAACCATGTTGTCCGAGTTGACCAAGTTTCAGCGCATGAAGCACATGCTCCATTTTACGTGATTCGCGCATCAACAAGTCTCCTATTAACTTATTATTTGAATTTAGCCAGCTTATCGCCGAATAGCTCACCAAGTGTTGTGCTTAAGCCTTGGCTGTTTAAGGATACGTTCTCGTTATTAGCGATTTCTTTGGCATGGTTGCCAGATTTATCACCACGAGGTTGTCTTTCTTTCTCAGGCTTAGCTTCTTGTACAGGAGCTTCTTCTGTTTCCTTAATAGACAAGGATACACGTTTCTCAGCACTATTGAAATCAAGAACTTTCACATTCACTTCTTGACCTTCTTTAAGTACTTCATGCGGAGTACCGATGTGGCGGTGTGCGATTTGAGAAATATGCACAAGGCCTTCAACTCCTGGAGCAACTTCAACAAATGCACCAAAAGTAGTTAGACGCTTCACTGTTCCTGAAACGATATCGCCAACTTTGATGGATTCAGCAGTTGTTTCCCATGGACCTGCTTGTGTTGATTTAATGGAAAGAGATACTTTATCTTTCTCCGGTTCAACTTTAAGCACTTGAACTTTAACTTTGTCGCCTTCTTTAACAACTTCTGAAGGGTGTCCTACATGGCTCCAAGCCATTTCAGAAATATGAACAAGTCCATCGATACCACCGATATCAACAAATGCACCGAACTGAGTCAAACGTTGAACTGTTCCTTCAAGAACTTGACCAATTGTTAAGCCAGCCATAATTTCTTTTTTCTTTGCTTCGTATTCTTGATCAAGAACATCTTTTTGTGAAAGAATAACTTTGTTCTTCTCACGATCGATTTCTTTCACTTGAAGACGAAGTGTGCGACCTTTGTAGTCTGCGAAGTCTTCAACAAAATGACGTTCTACCATTGAAGCAGGCACGAAACCGCGAACGCCAATATCAACTACTAAACCGCCTTTAACTACTTCTGCAACTTGCGCTTCAATTATTGCTTTGTTTTCAAGTTGTGCTTGAAGCGCTTCCCATGCTTTCTCGCTATCAATTGCACGCTTGGAAAGAGTTAGTTCTTCCTTAGCATCGTTGATACCGATTACTTTCACTTGCACTTCTTGACCAACTTCAACTGCTTGATTAGCGGAGTCGATACCTACGGATGAAAGTTCTTTTAGCGGAATAAGTCCATCGTATTTATACCCAACATCGACAAGAGCTCCACTATCTTCTACCTTAACGATCTTACCTGTTACGATATCGCCTTTCTTGATTACAGTCACCTGCGACATTGCCGCTTCGGCTTCATTCTGAGCTTGAACATTCATTTCTTCTGACATTGCATAACCCTCCTACAAGTAACTACATATATTTATATCGCAATTTGCGAGTAAAAACACGCCATAATCCGAACTGTTGCACGCTTAGTATCAATATTTCAACTTAAAACCATACACATAGTAGTTATTTTCTTTGATGTTCGGCAATCATAGCGCGAATTACAGCCATAATTTTTTCAGTGGCAAGTTCCAAATCTTCGGAAGATCCACTGTCAAATTCACTTAAATCAACTGGTTTACCATACTTGACTACAACTTGTTGAAAAAGCTTGTATTTGCCAATAATAGCAACTGGAACTACAGCAGCACCTGTCTTAAGCGCAAAAGATGCTACACCCTTTTTCCCCATACCGCCAGTTGTACCTTTTGTTGTTCCTTCAGGAAAAATACCAAGAACATTGCCTTCACGCAGGATGGTAAGCGTATGCTTAATAGATTCTTTACTTACGCCTCCCCTTTTGACTGGAAAGGCACCCAAATTGCGAATAATCACACCTAAGATCGGCTTAGCAAATAACTCTTCCTTAGCCATGAACTTTACAGGCCTTTTGATCCTTATTCCTACAGTCGGCGGGTCTAGGACCGAAATATGATTAGCACATAGGATAACTGGGCCAGTAGCTGGTATATTTTCTGTTCCTTCCGTTTTGAGACGAAAAAGAATCGTATATATAAAATTAACGAGCATTCTTATAAAACGATAGAACATTGACTATATCCCCCAACCCACTTTGTTTCTACAGATTTGCAGAATAGAATCTACAACCTCATTAATTCCCATGCTCGTGCTATCTAGCAAGACTGCATCCTCAGCACGAACAAGCGGTGAAATTTCTCTTTCCTGATCGAGCTTATCACGTCTAGCAATATCCGCTTCAAGCGTTTCGAGCTTTAATTCTGGATGCGACTGCGTAAGTTCACGAAATCTTCGTTCAGCTCTCTCCCTGACACTAGCAGTGAGGAATATTTTAACCTCTGCATCTGGCAATACATGTGTTCCAATATCACGACCGTCCATGACGACGCCTTTGGATGTTGCCATTTGCTGCTGCTTATGTACTAACAGTTCTCTTACTCGGCCTATACTAGCAACATGAGATACTAGATTTGTGACAGCAGGTAGGCGAATCTCATTCGTTACATCCGCTCCGTCAACAAAAACCTGTTGTCCAGCATTCCCACGCTTAAGCTCGATCTGCATCATTTCAGCAGTGTGACCAATTTGCTCCATTTGCTCCGAAGGTAAGTTTAACTGCAAGACCTTCCAGGTTACGGCACGATACATAGCACCTGTATCTACATAAATAAATCCCAGACGCTCAGCGACAAGACGTGCTATCGTGCTTTTACCTGCTCCTGCGGGTCCATCAATTGCAATATTGAATGGTTCCAATCTGGCACTCCTCCCACAACAGCAATACAATTGTAAGTTATTAATTCGGTATCACCCAAAAAAGCAGGCATAGCCTGCTACCGAAAGCCATTATACCATAATCGCGTGTTTCTTGCAAAAGCATGTCAGGTATTTTAACGCAAATATGGATTTCCTTCTAAGGTATCAATAGTTGTAATGACCGCACGTATTGCAGGAAACTGAAGCAAAAATTGCACTACTAGAAGTATAACGAATAGCACAATGCATAATCGCAGGAGAATTCGTTCAACTTGTGTCAAAATCCGCTTGATCTGCTTCATATTTATACTCACCACGACTTTCCAATTCCAGAATTGTGGCTAGTATTTCCAATGTAAGTTCTCATTATGCAGATGCATGCAAAGAATGCAAAAAGCTGTCCCTTTAGTCACAAGATAACTGCTAATGGGACAGCTTATTTGTTCAAATTTATTTTTGTGCTGCCGCTAACTCTTCAGGCTCCAGTCTTTCAATTCCTTCTTCCGCTCCAGTATCTGCATTGATGAAGATACGGTAATTCGCTTTGTCCATTTTTCCAAGAAATTCATAACATTGTACTTCTTCCTTCAATTCATTCAAAATAACCGCTTCACCTTTGGACACAATATTCAATTTGTTACTTAAACTCTTCTGTGCTTGAGCGATATCCATAGTAGGCTTCTTTAAATCGCGTTGTTTGTGATTATAGACATAATCAGATGCCTGTAAGCCGACAATTTCGCCATTATCAAGAGCTACTTTTACCATAATCTTCTCAGGATAAATCGTGACGTCATTCTGCTTGGTTGCGAATGTAATATCGGCCGATTTGCCTGCTTGGTCATAGGAGATTGGCGTCATGTTGGGATAATTATGGCTGTTCAAAAAATGCCCAGCCTTATCGACCGCTTGGTTCAAATCACAAGTTGGCTCACCAACGTTTCTGTTATTCATATAGTGAAATGGATGTCCACCTTTACTTGTAAAATCCATTTGACTTGTGCCTCCAGAACCATTGTTTATGTTGGCAGAGTAAGAATGAAACTTCGTGCCTTTACCATTCTCCGCAATTTGAACAGCACTTGGGTCGATTCCCCAGAAATTAGCAGCTTTGTGCTTCACTTCATCCGCCGACACTTCTTTATCCTTGAGCGAATCACCATCATGTCTGCGGTTCATGTTCGCAATAAGAGGGTCCCATTCTACATCCTTATAACCACTAACTTGCTTATCCATGGCTTGGAAACCATCAACAATCATATTGTCTTGCGGACCTTTATTCGAACTCATAGCTGTTTCTACATCGGCCCATTGCAGCTTTGTTGACAATACTTTAGCCTGCATATTTCTCAGCTCATTACTCAACTCTTCGGAGTGCTTATAAAGGGCATTCAACGTTTGAACTTCCTTATCATCTAACGGCTTTTTCGTGAAATCCCGAACCCCTGTCTTGTAAGAGAAATTCGCCAGATTCGATAGGAACTGCTCTGCTTTGCTAAATTCCATACCGTACAGTGGTAATTGAGAAACTTCGCTTTTTGCTTCACTTGTTAGCTGCCAAATATTCACAAGCCCTTTACGATACGAATCTACTGATGCCTCACTCATGGCAAGCGTATTGCCTAATTGTTCATTCAGGCGATCCATATGATAAGATAGATTATGGAATGATCGTTGATATTGATTTTCCGCTTTGACCATTATTTGATTGCGCTTCTGATTCTCGGTATATCCCCAGTAAGCTGTAAAAATTAGCGCTAATGTCACTACTGGAAATAGGACCATACTGATTCTTCTATACATGATGCAGTAAACTCCCTTCACATGTGCGTTGTTTGAAGTTATTTTCTGCCTAGTGTCACACAATTATGCAAAGAAAAGACATCGTACCAAAAGAAAAAAACTGCCTTATGCCCGGGCAGTTTCCTTTTATTCTTCAGTTTCGATATCCAAATCATTTGCATTCTCACATACACATTGCTTAAAACCTGTTTCAATTTTGTCCCTATCTCTTCTGCCTCTTAGAATAAATCGTTCACCACAGCGTCTGCATCGAATCGTTACCTTCACTCTGCCTCTAATCATCCGAACACGCTCCTAAATCCCTTTACCTTCATTATATACGGATTCAGCTGAGCTTAACCTTCTCCTCTCGATGAAAAACACGAAATGGCGAATGTTCGTGCGCTTGCTCCACCTTCCACATCGTACGAAGCCATAGAATAATCATGAATGGGATCATGATCCACATCCAATAATTTGTCGCGACAAGCATGATGTAGTCAAATAGTCCATGCCAGAAAACAGCAACAAGCAGCGATAAGAATAAAAATATTTTCTTTTTACTTGGCTCGAACTTGGCTTTGCCCATATAATAACCCATTGACACCCCAAAGAGTGCATGTCCAGAAACTGGCAGCAAAGCGCGTACTAATAAATTAGTGAAAGTCATCGAATTAAATAAGGCGTAGAAAATATTCTCCAGCGTCGCAAAGCCTAAGCTAATAGATACCGCATAAACAATTCCATCATACGGCTCATCGAATGCTTTGTGATGAAAAATCATATGATACAGCAGGAAAAATTTAAGAAACTCTTCAATGCCGCTTGTAATCACAAATGAAAATACAAAATCATTTACTTTGCCAATACCCAATAACTCATTCTGTAAAATCATCGATGGAAAAACGAGCAGTGCGCCGAGTAGGAATACTTTCACAACTAGGTGAATAGGCTCTGTCTCATAACGATCCTTCAAATAAAAAAAAGCAAGCAAAGAGAGCCCAGGCGCAATTGCTGCCATAATAATGGACAAAATCTGCATCTAAGCTCCCCCTTTCATTCAAAATTTATTGATTTTACACCCAGCCTCTAAATCTTGAAGCTTCCGCCATTTTACGAACACCCACAATGTAAGCAGCTAGACGCATATCCACATGACGTGTACTATGCACATTATATACATTATCGAATGCTTTGACCATTACCTCTTGCAGCTTGGTATGTACTTCCTCTTCGGTCCAATAATATCCCTGATTATTCTGAACCCATTCAAAATAAGAAACAACGACTCCGCCAGCAGAAGCTAATACGTCAGGGACAAGCAGTATGCCACGGTCGGTTAAAATCTTGGTAGCTTCCAGTGTTGTAGGACCATTAGCTGCCTCAACGACAATGCCTGCTTTGATCAAATGTGCATTCTCAATCGTAATTTGATTCTCAATTGCCGCAGGTACGAGAATATCACATTCCTGCTCCAAAATCTCTTTATTGGTTAATGTATTCTGGAATAAATTAGTCACTGTACCAAAAGAATCTCTACGATCTAATAAATATTCGATATCTAATCCATTCGGATCGTATAGAGCACCTTGCACGTCGGAAATACCAATTACTTTGGCTCCAGCTTCATGCATGAATTTGGATAAATAAGAACCCGCATTTCCGAATCCTTGTACAATTACTCTTGCGTTCTGGAGGGATATACCACGCTTCTTAAGCGCTTCATCGATCATGATGGTAACACCTTTAGCAGTAGCGGTTTCACGACCATGAGAACCTCCAAGCACAAGTGGCTTTCCTGTAATAAATCCAGGTGAATCATACTCACGAATATGGGAATACTCGTCCAGCATCCAAGCCATAATCTGGGAGTTCGTCATCACATCTGGCGCTGGAATATCTTTGGTCGGTCCGACTAATTGGGAAATGGCACGCACATAACCACGGCTTAAACGCTCAAGCTCGCCAAATGACATTTTTCGAGGATCACAAATAATACCGCCTTTACCACCACCATATGGCAGGTCTACAATTCCGCATTTAAGACTCATCCAAATCGAAAGCGCCTTAATCTCATCCTCATAAACGCCGGGGTGAAAGCGGACGCCACCTTTGGTAGGACCTACTGCATCATTATGCTGTGCACGATAACCTGTGAACACTTGAACACGACCATCATCCATACGAACTGGAATGCGAACGGTCAGCATGCGAAGCGGCTCCTTTAATAGTTCGTACATCTCAGGTGCATAGCCTAATCTCTGCAAAGCCTCTTGAATGACAACTTGAGTAGAATGAAGTACATTTAAGCTTTCTGCCTCAGACAACAGGATCACCTCATAAAAATTGTAATTTTTATCAACAGAAATGAAGCATCATCCGAATCAAGTAATTCGTGACGATGCTCTTTTCATGTTTTCATTCAAGAAGAAATTCTATAATACTAGAAATAATTACAAAGTTGTTTAACTGCTTCTGATTGCATTACCGTATGTCCGTACTCCTGCAGAACCGCTTGTGTAATTGAACTAACCTCACCATACTCAGACAACACGGCGATTAAATTCTGGAATTGCGACTCTTCCAGATCCATTTGTTCAAACTGGAGAATCCATTTGTCTTTGTATTTATATAAAGCTCCGCCATCATTTGCGATTGGATGGATAATTTTGGATACTCGAATAACATCCTCAAAATCCTCGAATACAAATGTGATGATATCGCTCTGCTCCAACATGACTTCCATTGCGTATATTTCTTCAGCATCACTATCTTCTAGCGCATCCTCGTGAGATTGATAGAATTCCATCGAGGTAGACGTCACAATGACGACCATCCCCTGTGCAGGCATTGAAAAAACTTCAACTGCAAGTGGTCCAGAAGGGTCGAAGCCAAGCTCGGAATAAGCTTGATCCATCATCTCTATAAATAGCTCGCGGAGCTTATATGTTTCTTTCAACATATCATCTTTCGGAATCCCACGTTCCGACAAGTCGTCGAAAGTAAGGAAAATCCGAATCTTATCCTGACCTAAGCGCTCCATCTTCATGATAGGATCTTCCCCCTTTGTTAGTTATATAGAATTTAGTTCGATGAACTTCATAAATTCTTCGTATAACTTATTATTAAATTATGAATTCATCAAATAAATGGTGTGTACGCAGGACCCAATCCTATCCATATTAATTCATTGAATCATTCACAGACTACAATCTCATGTTATCATGATTCTATACTGATTGCACGTAAAAAAACACAGCTCCAAGTAGCAATTGAGCTGTGTTTGCACCGTTTGTTTCAGTTCTGGTTTAATCTGCGTTGAAGTTTTGAACAGGTGGTTCATCTACTTTAATCAAATCCTTAATTGTCTGCTTTAATTCTGAATCATCGGTAATCATTTGTTTGAATTTTTTAAGTCCATCGGCTACAAGCTGTGCCCCTTCAGATGTGCTGTCAAGCATCTCGTTGCACATGGATTTTGAAGATCTAAGTGCAGCCTTCAAACCAGCTCTGCCCTTAGAGCTACTACACATGCATGCAACGGCCGCGCCTAACAACCCACCTGCGATAAATGAACCCAATTTCATCATTGTCTTCCCTCCGTTCTAGCCTGTTTAATCATCATCATTAGCTTGTTACGACATAGATACATCCATACACCTAAATAGCAGGAAAATTATAGGGTTAATTCTCAAAAACATGCTACAATATGGATATCATTTTTTAATGAATAGGAGCAGTCATAACCCATGAAAATCAGACAGAAGTTCTGGATTGGAATCACCATTCCGCTTGCCTTGCTTGTAACTGGTTGCGGACAAAAACAAGACTTAAATAATTCATTAGCCGCTAGTCCAGCGCCCATTCTATCACCAACCCCATTACCTACTAGTACACCTGTGATAGTGTCGCCCGAACCTACGCCAGTGTCAGTTGCAACACCTACTCCCGAGCAAGCAAGGACTAAGATCGAGAAAACCTATCATATGAACAAAAACTATGATATTGTACCAAATGACCCTGATGGGAATAAGAAAATTGTGCTCTTAACGGTTGATGATGGACCTAAGGATGAGGACATGATCAAGAGCCTGATAGCAACACTTGATAAACATGAGGCTAAAGCTATTTTCTTCATGAATGGTTATCGGATTAAGCAAAAGCCTGAACTGCTTACACTGATCTATGAGAGCGGACAAATTCTTGGTAATCATGCTTGGGATCATAACGATTTAAAGAAAGCATCCAAGGATACAGTAGATCAGCAAATCGGTGATGTGCAGGCAACCGTGAAAGAAATAACTGGGGAAGTTCCTCAGTTCTTCCGCCCTCCTTACGGCTCTGGAAATGACTATGTTAAAGAGGTTGTGAAAAAGCATGATATGCTCTATATGACCTGGTCGAATGGTTCACTAGATTGGGAGATGACCAATAAGAAGAATGATCCAAATAAAGTAATTGAGAATGTGCTGAACCAGCTTCATTCGGGCTCTAATATATTGATGCATGAGCTGCCATGGACTGCAGAAGCAATGGATAAGCTGCTTACCACCCTGGAAGACAAGGGATACAGCTTTGTCGATCCACGTGCAATCGAGCTTACAATGAGATAGACAAGTGATCTATATAACAAACAAGGAGCATACAATAGGCAGCATTTTATGCCTATTGTGTGCTCCATTTATTTGTCATATAGAATTTATTACAACTGACTACTATTATCACCAGTAAAAAATACACCCCAAATACCAAGTCCAATGACCAATAAGACAAGCAAAGTAAGTAGAATTCGATAGAATAGAATCGCCCATTTCCCTTTTTCTGATCGATGTATTTGCTTGCGTGCTGGTAAATAGTGAGAGTCCTTTTCTTCCTCAGACATTCACGAATCCTCCTTGCCGAATTTAATGATGCAACCCATGATCAAATCGATAATAAAGTGAGCCAGTATCGGCACCCACAGCGTGCCGGTCATTTCGTATATTGTACCTAGCCCATAAGAAATACTAAATACAAGCCCTGTCATAAGCCAGTGCTGCAAATATCTGACATGGATAAGTGCGAATAGAATACTCGTCCAATAAGGTCCAATCAAACCGCCTATCGCTCCGCGAAATAATAGTTCTTCACAAATGGATACGATAAAGCAAATGACGATAATATGCCATAATGGCCGCTTCTTGAATAATCGATTATTCATTCCCCCATCATCCGTAAAATCTTCTGGAACGAATCTGGAGATTATTAAATCAACCACTATGACTAGAGCTGCAAAGCCTGCTCCCCACCAAAGAATCTCCCAGCCCAAATGCAGGGAGAACATAGCGGACAAATTTGGTTGTTCGAATAATAGAATGACCACACCAATGACTAGCGTGATCATTTGCGTTAAATAAAGATTAAGAATTAACGTTCGATCATCAATATCATCCAAAGAAATCGATTTTCCTTTGATTTTTTTAAAATCTGGCTTCTTCATAGGGCTTTCCTTCCATTTTGTTCTCTTCCTTTTTTCGACTTATTCACCTATACTAATGGTAAACTTCGACAGATGAAAGGGGTATTACCTTGGAAAAGCGTCTAACTCGTACTGACTACTTATTTGCTATCCTGACGATTTTCATGCTTGTGTGTGTGCTTGGTGCATTCTTTATCGGTTATAATATCGGATCAAGTAGAGCCGATGACCGCTACCAATCTGTTATTGAGTCTTATAACACAAAGATGAGTACACCTGAAACGTATTCTTCTCAAGCCTTGGTATCATTCTATCATAACATGTATTTACCCTATAATAAATTTCAAAAGGCTTGGTTTGAGACAATTAACGACATAAAAGCCGATCCAGAGTCCAAAAAAACCTCAGCCAAAATCAGAAGTCTTGCAAGCTATGCTGAGAAAACGTTGGATAATCTCCAAGCAAAAGTAAATTCGATCAGCCCAAGCAACCCACTGCTGCAATCGGCAAATACGGAGTATATCGCAAGTCTGCAAAGCTTTATTACTGGATTGGAAAACTTAGACAAACATGCAAAATCAGTTACTAGTAATCAACTTATTAGTTTAATAGATACAAGCACTCAAATTCAAGAAGCTAAGCAGCACGCAGTCAAAGCTCAAAGTGATTATTATAACTCCATGGTCAAATGGGGACAATTTACGGATGCAACAGTTAAGTCTATAGGAGCCGACCAACCTTTATCCATTGATGAGTGGACCAAGCTATCACTTTTAAGTAAAAATGAATACATAGCGGCTCGACATTATGCAGATGTCAAATTTACAGCTTATATGCCACAGGATCTG
The DNA here is from genome assembly GCF_004344915.1 of Paenibacillus albiflavus. Taxonomy (GTDB): domain Bacteria; phylum Bacillota; class Bacilli; order Paenibacillales; family NBRC-103111; genus Paenibacillus_AM; species Paenibacillus_AM albiflavus. Next base: position 598,158 of record NZ_SKFG01000001.1, read on the forward strand.
ACCTATCGCATAGATGAATTTATTCAGTCTGGCCAGAACGATAAATTGAATTTGAAACAAGTAACGGATATTATAGCATTAATTACTAGTATGGATGCTGTTAAGCCAGCTGATTTTATTGAAAATAAGACCAAATATACGAATCAGCTATTACCTGACATTCCTTTTTTCACGATGAATAATTAATACTTGGTACCATTTGTGTCATTCTTGTGATTATTTCGAATCAATCTTGACACTTTGCTAATTCACAGGTATATTGATAAAAACTATTTTCGTTAAAGCGTTGATGGAGAGATACGTTAGTGTAACATTCAGAGAGTCGGTGGTTGGTGTGAATCGACAGTGAAGCTAATGCACAGCACTCCAGAGTATTGTTTTGAACGTCAATCTGACTAGTAGAGGCAAACGGTAGGAATCCGTTATCGTTCCCATGAGGCTGCAGATAAACATTTATTTGCAGTGAAGTAGGGTGGCACCACGATGAGAAGCTTTCGTCCCTTTTATACGGTATTCGTATGGGGATTGAAAGCTTTTTTTTATTATTCTAAAAAACAAAGAGACTATTATCGATGGAGGAGAAATGAAATGTTTAAGGTACTGGTATCAGATCCAATTAGTGATCAAGGGATTCAATTATTGTATGACGCGCCTGATGTAGAGGTTGTGAAACAAACGGGATTGTCGGAGGATGAGCTTGTTGCCATCATCGGTGATTATGACGCTCTTCTCGTCCGTTCCCAAACACGTGTGACAGAGAAAATTATGAATGCTGCTAGCAAGCTTAAAGCAATCGGTCGCGCGGGTGTAGGTGTTGATAATATCGATCTTGAAGCAGCTACTAAACGCGGTATCGTCGTTATTAATGCGCCAGATGGTAATACCATTGCCACATGTGAGCATACGTTTGCGATGATGATGTCTGTCGCTCGTTTCATTCCACAGGCTTATAAGAAAACAGTTGAAGGCGTTTGGGACCGCAAAACGTTTGTCGGTGTCGAACTACGAAATAAAACATTAGGTATCGTGGGAATGGGACGTATTGGAACAGAGGTAGCAAAGCGTGCGAAAGTATTCGGTATGGAAGTGATCGGTTACGATCCATTCTTAACAGAAGAACGTGCGGAGAAAATCGGCGTCCAGCTTAAAACAGTCAATGAGATTGCCGCGCAAGCTGACTTTATTACCGTTCATACACCGCTTACCAAAGAAACACGTCATATTATTGGACCTGATCAATTCGCTTTGATGAAACCAGGCATTCGCATTATCAACTGTGCCCGTGGCGGAATTATTGATGAGCAAGCACTTGTTGCTGCAATTGATAAAGGGATTGTGGCAGGAGCTGCATTTGACGTATTTACGCAAGAGCCGCCTGAGGCTGATCATCCGTTCCTTCAAAATCCTAAAATCATCGTAACTCCGCATCTTGGTGCATCTACAATTGAAGCGCAAGAAAATGTGGCGATTGATGTGTCGGATGAAGTACTGCATATTCTTCGTGATGAGCCGTTCAAGAATGCCGTCAATATGCCTTCCGTTCCTGCTAATGTACTCAACAAGGTACAGCCTTACTTTGAGCTTGGTGAGAAGATTGGCCGTATTCTAAGCCAAATTACGCAAGGTGCTGTACAGGAAATCGTTATTGGCTATTCGAGCAGCTTAATTGATGTTGATACATCCCCTATTACGCGACATATTGTGAAGGGTGTGCTTACAGACCGTCTTGATGGCGTCAACATTGTAAATGCGATGCACCTAGCAAAAACACGTGATATTCATATTTCCATTCAAAAATCTTCGTCGCAAACGGCGTTTACGAATTTGCTTACCGTAACACTCAAAACGAAGCAAGAGCAAAAGACACTTGCAGGAACACTTGTAGCTGAATATGGCGAACGTATCGTTCGTATCGATGGCTATTCAGTCGATTTTGCACCTCAAGGGAATGTACTCCTTGTTTCACACAATGATAAGCCAGGTATGATCGGACGCGTTGGTACGCTTCTTGGTAATCAAGATATTAACATTGCTACAATGCATGTAGGTCGTCAAGTAATCGGTGGAGCTGCAATCATGGTTCTAACGATCGATAAACCTGCGGAAATTAATGTTGTCACTGAACTCGAAAAATTGCCAGAAATTGTCACAGTGCGTGAACTTTCCTTGTAACTGTTCCACGAACAACAAGATTAATGTATAGTCTTCACCAAATTAAGGCGCAATCCGCTTCATAATAGCAGATTGCGCCTTCATCATTGTGTCGAGCAAACTCACTTGCTCTGCACCTATTTATTCAAAATCTTCTATCTCTCTCTGTAAATTAGGAAGGAATATCTTGAACGTCGTTCCGACCCCAATAGTACTTGTTACATCTACTGTGCCGTTATGCGCATCAATAATATTTTTAACAATTGCAAGACCTAATCCAGTCCCGCCTGAGGAATGACGAGTTCGAGCTTTGTCAGCTTTGTAGAATCGCTCAAATATATAGGGTAGATCCTCTGCAGGTATCCCATCGCCTTCATCCGCAATAATGACAAGCACGCCCTCCGTGTCGTCAACCTTCGTCTTCTCTGCCTTCATATAGATACTGGAACCTGAATGCGTATGTCTTAATGCATTATCGAATAAATTCGTTAATACCTGCTCAAGTCGATCTTCATCAGCATAATCAAGCGTTAAGTCTGTCTGATCAACTTCACATACAAGCGTGATTCCCTGATCCTTGGATAAAACGGAAAATTTCCGATTAATCCGTTTGAGCAGCGAATTCAAATCTGTTTCTCGATAATACATTTGGAGATGCCCTGCTTCCATTTTGGCGAGATCGAGCAAATCACGGACAAGCCTGCTCATCCGCAGGGATTCATCATAAATAACTTGAACAAGCTCCTTGCGTTCCTCAGCCGTGCCTGCAATATCATCCAGCAATGCTTCGCTATACCCTTGCAGCATCGAAAGGGGCGTTCGCAGCTCATGGGAGACGTTAGCGACAAAATCCTTGCGAAGTTTATCCAAACGGAATTCCTCCGTTACATTACGGAGCACAGCTACAGCGCCACGTACACCATCGCGAGCATACAGTGGAGTCATAACAACGGACCACACATCGCTGCGAACATGAACATTGCTTTGAATTTCCTTGGCACTGGTAAGCACTTGAGTGAATAACGGCTGTAGTGGATCTGGAATCTGTTTAAAATCCGGCTGTCTAAGCGAGCTTGTCCCATCATGCAGCTGATTCGACCAATTGCTGATACTGTTCCATTCCCTGAGCAGCTTATTTCCTTGCGGATTCGTCAGAATAATACTGCCATCAGCATCAAATGTAATGACGACATCCGTCATAGATCGGAGCACCGACGCCAGATGTTCTTTTTCCTGACTATGTGCATTGATGGTTTCTTCCAGCTCTCCTGCCATACGATTAAAGGTGGCTGCTAGATCACCAATTTCATCACTCGAATCATTCGGAACTCGAATGCTTAGTTCGCCCATTGAGATTAATCCCGCAGCTTTCTTAAGTCGTTGAAGGGGCTGAGTAATTTTGTAAAAAAGGAAAAAGGCAAAGAACGTCGTCAGCAATAGTCCGCCAATCGCTACGTATACGAATAGCCGTATCACATAAGAGCTAATCACACTGTAAGATTGTTGAGGCTGATACAGAATAGCGATATGATCAATTGGATCCGGATAACTGCTGCTAATGGATTTAACAGGCACAGCTACCGCTACAAACTGATTATGTGGACTCACTGGATTCGGACTCTGAATGTATTTGCTGTTATCGATAACTTGTCCATTAAAAACCTTCTGAATTTCCTCATGAGAGAAAAAGTCAACTGCACGATATAAAATCGGCTTCTCTTCAACTTGCGGATAAATCGTCTCCATCATATCTCTTGAAACAAGAATCAGATGTGCATGATTAAAGCTCGTTAATTCATTCGTAAGTAAATTAAACGCATCATCACTTGTTCTGTTCGTAGATAAATAAGAAATCCGCTCAGCTAATGTCGTGATGGAGATCGTCTGATCTTTAAATTCGGAGAAATACTTCTCTACATAGGGAATCAAAAAAGATCCTAGCAATATCATAACAACCGCAACTAAGCCAATGATTGTCATCCATAGTTTGCCGACAATACTTTTGAAAATAAACACGTTATTTAGGTACCTCTAGCTTATAACCAACGCCCCATACGGTGGTGATCATTGCAGCCGCATCAACAGAGACCTTATTCAGTTTCTCGCGAAGACGCTTTACATGTGTATCTACCGTCCGAAGATCGCCAAAAAATTCATAATTCCAAACATCCTTAAGCAATTCTTCACGTGAAAACACTTTATCAGGGGAAACAGCCAAGAAGTGCAGCAGCTCATATTCCTTCGGCGTTAGAGCGACCTCTTGACCATCAGCTGAAACGCGATGCGCATCATGCTCAATCACAAGATGTGGGAACACGATATTGTTGCTGGAATACGTATCTTTCGACAAGAATGCAGTTGCTGAAGAACGACGTAGAATTGCCTTTACGCGATAAATAACCTCACGAGGTGAGAACGGTTTCACGACATAATCGTCTGCGCCAGCTTCAAACCCTTGCACACGATTCGTTTCTTCCCCTTTGGCAGTAAGCATAATAACAGGTGTTGATTTAACCTGTCTTAGCTTAGCGCATACCTCAACTCCATCAATACCTGGAAGCATTACATCAAGCAAAATGAGATCATAATTCGTCTGGGAAGCTTTCTCTAGTGCTGTTTCACCATCTTCTGCTTCGTCAATCTCATAGCCTTCTTTTTCCAAGTACATTCTGAGAAGGCGACGAATTCTCTCCTCATCGTCCACAACAAGAATGCTAGATTTCATTTCCATAGAGTACACGTTCCTTTCTATATCAGAAAGCCATATATTCCTTATACTCCTGCATAGGAGTGTAAGCCCGCAATTATAAGATTTACACCAATTAATGTAAACATAACGACTAGAAAACCAATTACTGCAAGCCATGCAGACCTTTTGCCTACCCAGCCTCTAGATAAACGGAAATGCAATAATACCGCATAGAATAACCAAGTAATGAGTGCCCATACTTCCTTCGGGTCCCAGCCCCAGAATCTGCCCCATGCTTCCTGTGCCCAGATCATGGCGAAAATTAACCCGCCTAGTGTAAAAATCGGATAACCGATAGCTATTCCTCGATAAGAAATTTCATCTAGATCCTCAGGGTCCACACCTTGAACAAGTGGCGAAAGTGCAGCTCCAAGCGGCTTGCGAGCGATCAGGCGCAGCAGACCATAAGCAAGGAAACCAACAATTGCTGACCAAATGACCGTATTCAGCTTACGTCCAGCAGATGCGCCTTTCATCCAAGCAGGTGCTTCAAACAAAGGCTCTTTCATGCCTAGGAAGGTATCCATCTGAACTAACGTAGAAGTGCTTGGTGACACGATCGGTGGAAGTACATAATTGCTCTCCTCTACAGTTACCTCACCCTTCACTGTAGTCTCAATCTGGAATTTGGCGCTATAGCCGGCTGAATTGAAGGCAAAGATCAGCACGATGAATGAAACTAATGCCACAATTGTAAATAAGGAGAATTCGACTCCACGACGTTCTCTGCGATCCGTTTTGGAAGTGCCTTGAAAGTTCACCATACGAATCAAATACATGAGTCCTGCTGCAAAACCCACTGCAAAGAAAGCTTCGCCTAAGGCAGCTGTTGTTACATGTATGTTCAGCCAATAGCTCTTAAGAGATGGTACAAGTGGTTGAATCTCCGATGGGAACACAGAAGCATAGGCTATGATAATGAAGCCCACTGGCATTGCAAAAATACCAAACACAGGTGTCCTATAGATTAAATATACTACAAGAAAGGCCAATATGACCATCATTCCGAAAAATGTAAGGAATTCAAACAAGTTACTTGTCGGAATATGTCCTGCTTCTATCCAACGGCTTATAAAATATACGACCTGACAAACAAAGCCAATAGCCGCAATCACATAGCCAGCCCAGCCCCATTTCTTCACATGTCTTGCAGCCGTTTCCGCAGAAAGATCACGACTCCACTTCTTGCCCAAAATGGCAAGAACAAAAATAATAAAAGCGACTAAGTATACGAAAAATGCAATTAATAATGCAGATGAACTAAGTGAATCTAAGCTCACGACTTGCCCACTCCCCTATCTAGCAATTTAGCAGTAATGATCGGTTCTAAATGATTCATTGACTGGTTCAAGGAATCTGCAACCTCTTTGCGGAAGCCAAACCAATTCTTGTTCGTGTAAGCTCCAAGTACAATTTGTCTATCATCAACTCGCAGCCATACTCTTCGATGCTGCCAATAGAATCCCATTACAAGTCCGATCATACCAATTGCTGCTCCAGCCCAAATGATTGGCATTGCTTTGTCAACACGGATATTCAATGTAGAAGTATATTCAGCAATTTGCACATCAGCCATAGTGCCAACCTTAAGCTCGATTTTGCTGGACATGGCCCCATTGATATCATCTTGTCTATATTTAACCTTATCGATTTCTTTGGGGAAGTATAAATAGATCTCCCCATCAGGCTTCAAATTGGGTCCCTTGATCAAAAATATGAATGCTGGTGCATTCGGCTTATTCGATAGTGTAATCGGTGTCCCTTGCGGACTCAATCCGAAGTCAGGATAGTAGTCTCGTAAATAGATCGTATAATCGCCAACTTTAATTTCTTCAGGGGGATTCAGCATCGGCAGCTCGAATGACCCAATTATTTCACCTGTAGCCTTATCGATTAACTTAGGCTTCACATTCACAAGTTGCAGCGTTGGTCTATAGCTATATTGATAAGCCATGAGTCCGTGATAATTCAACGCATCATTCACCCGAATATCGTGACTCGCAACTTCTTTTAGCACAGGCATAACCCCTGGCTCATCACATCCAGACGTACATTCATACAGCACAGCCTGCGTCTCGAACTGCTTCGGTGTCATCTTTCCTTCTGCGCGTTGTTTCTCCGTCAATTCTTCATCACTGTATAAGTCGAGCGTAAAATCAACGTTCTTGATGTAATAGTTCGTATTCGGGATACGTACAGTAGCGCCTTCCATTACATCGACGTATTGATCCATATGCCATCCGGGAATCGACCTGGCTAATGCACCCAACAAGAAGAGAATCAAGCCAATATGCAGTACATATGGCCCCCAGCGCGAGAAACGATTTTTCTCAGCTAGAATTGCTGTTCCATCTTGATGAACTCGATAATGCTTCTTCTTAAGTGCTTTACTGATCGCGTCGGTCCATTCTTCATCCGTCATGCTATTTGGAACCATTCCAGAATAGGAAACCTTCTGTCTATGAAGAAAACTGTGATGTTTCCGAATATTTTGTCGGGTAAGCGCCTTATACAAGGGCAGCACACGATCTAGCGAACAAATAACGAGTGACACACCAATCATGAATAATAAGGTCATGAACCACCAAGAATTAAAGGTGTGTGAAAGACCAAGCGTATGATAGATTTCACCAAATGTTCCGTATGTATCTTTATAGTAATCTGCGGGATCGATATTATTTAGTAGACTCTCTTGCGGCAATATCGTTCCTAGACTCGCTCCGAGCAAAGTCACGATAATAATATAAACAGCAATTTTGACAGAGGAAAAAAACCGCCACACCTTATCGATAAGATTCGGATTCTGCTTCTGAGAGCGACGTGCAATCCCGTCATAGCGCATCTCGAGTAGGGTGGTATCATTCTCGTCGCCTTCAAGCGGTTTGCCGCAATACTCACAAAGGACGGTTCCAACAGGGTTCTGATGCCCACACTCGCATTTTGTATTTTCGATCATTTCGAACCTTCCTGCCTCTCACTTACAAGTCGTGAAAGCGTCTTTTCCATATAATCTTCGCTCATCTCGCCGATGTTAATCTCTTTAACAATGCCGTCTGCACCGATGAAGAACGTCGTTGGAAACTCCCTTACCCCATACATTTTGAGAGCAACCTGGTCATTGTCATGTAAGGATGGGAAGTGAATATTGTATTGTTCCAGAAAACGCTGAGCGGTAATCCGACTACTGTCCTGATTGATGCCGTAGATTTCAATATCCTGTGACTTCCATTTATCATACTGGGCTTGCAAAGCAGGCATTTCTGCTTTACATGGCGGGCAGAACGTACCCCAGAAATTAAGTACGATAATTTTACCTTTGGCAACATCGTTAAACTGAACTTTATTACCATCAAGTCCTAGTAACGTAAAGTCAGGCGCAGTTGAGCCAATTTTCGGAATTTCTGTCCCCTTCGAGGACAAATTCGTTATAATCGTAAAAGCACCAATGATTAAAATCACAATAAAAATAATTATTTGTAATAGTCTTTTATGACGTCCCATGATAAAACTCCTTTACCCAAGTAGCTTTATCTCGATTATAACGAAATTTGTTCATTCTACACTTGATAACTTTTGAAATTTATGTGTCCTTAGAATAACTATCGAATAGCCTCATCAGTTATTTCTTTTACTTCCTTCGGCGTCAGAATGCGAAACTTGCCACGCGGCAATCCATTTAATAACAAAGCACCAAATTTGACACGCTTCAGCTTCTGAACAGGATAAGATACAGCCTCAAACATTCGTCTTACTTGACGATTGCGGCCTTCATGAATCGTAATGGAAATAACGGACTGCTTATTCTCCAGATCAACATCTACATATTCGACCTCTGCTGGTGCTGTTATTCCATCTTCCAGCAGCACACCCTCACGCAGCTTGTCCAGAACGGAGCCATGCGGAACCCCCTTGACTGTTGCATGATAGGTCTTAGGCACATGATGCTTCGGATGTGTCAGCAAATGAGCAAACTCCCCATCATTCGTTAGCAGCAACAAGCCTTCCGTATCATAATCAAGTCGACCTACAGGATAGACGCGCTCCGTGATTCCTTTTAGATAGCTCGTAACTACACGACGTCCTTCTGGGTCATTGGCTGAAGTAATAACACCTTTGGGTTTATTGAAAATGATATATATTTTCTTCTCGCTTCCGATCTGGCGGCCGTCTACCGTAATGACATCTGTATTCGGATCAACCTTCATCCCAAGCGTCGTAACTGTCTCTTCATTCACTTGCACTCTGCCAGCTGCAATAATTTCCTCACATTTTCTACGGGAAGCTACACCTGCAGCTGCCATTACCTTCTGTAATCGTTCCATTAAAATAGTCTCCTCGCAATTTGGTACAAGCTCAAATTCAATGATAACCATCTGTCGTCGAAATCACAAGTTCATCCCAAGGAAAATGTTCACCAGGGCACGTATCGGAATGTGCAAACACTTGATTGCTGGATAATTTGAACACACGAAATAATCGCAGAAGCAGCTTTTGAAAAATAAATAACTGCTCGCGATTCTCGTTTAGGTGGGTCTGTATCGTATTGTAATCACCTTCTAAGCATAAATGAAGACAATTGATCTCATAGGTCTCAGGTGAGGAAAGAATAAGACCATCTTTCATCACCATATAATCATATCCTTTGCCATTAATCGACGGGCAAGCGGAATGATGAATAATAATTTTCGAATACTGCATCTACAATCACCTCTTCATGGTTGACTGTAGCAGTATATGAAGATGCAGCTAAAGAAGAATAGGTATCCGCTTAGCCGAATACAAGAAAACAAATCATAATCGATACAACAAAGCCTACAAAATCCGAGATAAGTCCAACTTTAAGCGCATAGTTTGCTCGACGAATGCCTACCGCACCAAAATATACGGTAATCACATACAGCGTCGTATCCGTACTTCCTTGAATTGTAGCGGCAATTCGTCCAATCATCGAATCTGGACCAAACTGTTGAATCAAATCCGTTGTAAAAGCGAGCGAACCCGCTCCACTGATCGGTCTTAGAATACTGAGTGGAAGAATCTCTGTCGGAACGCCAAGGCTATCGAATAATGGCTTGATCCAACCGATGATGAAATCCATAGCACCTGAAGCACGAAACACAGAAATTGCCACCATCATCCCAACGAGATGCGGGATAATTTTGATCGCGGTATCGAAGCCATCCTTAGCACCTTCCACGAAGGATTCATATACAGGCACTTTACGATAGGCTGCAAAAAGCGGAATGGAAACGACCATAATCGGGATTGCCCATGCCGAGATTAAAGCTACGATAGCGTACACCTGAGATCACTCCTTTGGTACATTTAACGGTGGGTGCTTCTGTCTGCCCCGATACCATCTATCTACGATTATGGCAACAGTTGTTGAAATAATCGTCGCGATAAGAGTTGTCCCAACAATCTCAGTAGGATTGACTGACCCATAGGTCATACGTATCGCGATCAAAGTAGTTGGAACAAGCGTAACCGATGAAGTATTAAGCGCAAGGAGCGTACACATTGCTGCCGAAGGAGCATCCTTATTCGGATTCAGCTTTTGCAGCTCCTGCATCGCTCTTATACCCATTGGCGTCGCAGCATTGCCGAGGCCAAGTATATTCGCGCTCATATTCGTCATGATATATCCAATCGCCGGATGATTCTTGGGTACGGAAGGAAATAAGAATCGGATAACAGGTCGAATCAAAGCCCCAAGCTTCCGCAAAATCCCTGCGTCTTCCGCTATTCGCATAATACCAAGCCAGAAAACGAGGATCGAAATTAATCCGAAGCATACGGTCACAGCACTCTCCGCACCCTTGAACATCGCTTGTGTTGCAACATCAATTTTCCCTTGGATACCTGCAAAAATAAACCCGACTGCGATAAAAAACAACCAGATAAAATTCACCATCAGCTGATCCTCCTTTCGATTCAGGATCCTGTTACTTCAAATAAGGAAGATAACGATTTATTTATCGCATTCAGCAACCGATTACTCCAAGACTGCTGTGAACTTGTACTAACATGCTTATTGGTATTTTCCTCGTAAAGTTTTACACTACCAATCGTCTGTCCTTTTAAACTAAAATAAAGTTCACCTTTAACTCCTAAACGATCTTCAAGCGACTGGTCGCTATTAGCGACAACCTGCTCCACAATTTTGCCTTGCTCATTAGCTGATAACGGATATAAGAAGGACTGTCCTGCCACCCAACCTTCCTCTCCTTTCTGTTCACCCTGCTGTGTTACGATTTGGAGAGGATATTGTTCAAAACCGTAATTCAGGAGCTTGGTGTGATCAACCCAGTCATCCGAGTCATTAAGCGTGACTACAGCAAGCTGTTGATTCCCCTTCGTTGCTGAAGAAATTAAACAACGCTTCGCTAATTTCGTATAGCCAGTCTTAACGCCATCAGCCCCTTCATATAAAAAGAGCATCTTATTCTTGTTGGTCCATACGTAATCCCAGGTTTCATTCGGATTGGGAACCCGTTTTACCTTTGTACGTACGATCTCTTGAAAAGTAGTGTTCTTGAGCGCATATGCAGTAAGTTTAGCCATATCATTCGCGGAAGCGAAATTACCCTGTCCCTCGTCAAGGCCAGTTGGGTTTGAGAATGTCGTATGCTCCATTCCAAGAAGCTTCGCCTTCTCATTCATGAGATACACAAATCCTTCCACACTGCCCCCTACATGTTCTGCGATTGCTGTCGCACCATCATTCCCGGAGCGCAGCATAAGACCATAGAGTAAATTGGTCAAGCTCATGGTATCCCCAGCCCTCAGATACAAAGAGGAGCCTTCCTTACCTGCTGCTCTCGTATTCACCTTGACTTCATCACTTAGCTTCCCGTGCTCAATGGCTACAATCGCCGTCATGACCTTTGTGAGCGATGCAATCCGAAGTGGCTTGTCTCCTTGTTTGCTATAGAGAATTCGTCCAGAAGTTACGTCGATCAGCGCAGCGCCTTGTGCACCAACAGAGACTTGTGCTTCCGCCGCCCATAGCTGAGATGGCAACAACAGTGTCAATATACATAGCAAAGTAAACCAGCCACGCCAAATAATGCGATTCATATCTTGCTCCACTCCGTTCGAAGGGTTGTCTATATGTCATGTATATGCTTGTATCATCACATCTACAACAAATTAATTTAGTTTAATTATGTACATGAGCAAAATGTAATTTTCCTACATTTACAAAATTGCAATGTTTCGCTATAATATTAATTCAGATGAATACGGGGAAACATATGGAGGAGCCTGCACACCAAGGCTTCTTTTTGCTTTTTTTGGCTTCCCCACGGAAGGAGATAGCATTTTATGGATCAAACCTGGATTGCATTGATCATTTTTCTGATTACATACGCAATCATCATATCGGAGAAAATTAACCGCGCAGTAATTGCATTATGCGGCGCTGGCTTAATGATTATCCTAGGAATTCTGGATATCCATACCGTATACACCCAGTACATCGAATGGAACACGATCGTTCTATTGATCGGTATGATGATTCTAGTCAGTATTACGAACAAAACAGGTATTTTTCAATACGTGGCTATCAAAGCTGCTAAATTCAGTAAAGGCAACCCGATTAAAATTCTCGTGATGCTGTCCATCATGACGGCAGTTAGCTCTGCTTTTCTGGATAATGTCACAACGGTATTACTAGTTGTACCTGTCACTTTCTCAATCACACGTATACTTGGCGTTAACCCTGTACCTTATTTGATTGCTGAAATAATCGCTTCTAATATTGGGGGTACCGCTACATTAATCGGCGATCCGCCTAATATCATGATTGGCTCAGCTAATCCACACTTAACCTTTAACAGCTTCTTACTTAACTTAGCTCCGATTGTTGTTATCATTATGGCAGTAAGCACCTACATGCTGTATCTGATTTATCGCAAACAGCTTAAGCCTAATGAAGCTAAGCAAGCGGAGCTGATGAAGCTTGATGAAAATGACTACATCAAAAACCGCACCCTAATGATTAAGTCGCTCATTGTATTAGGTTTAACACTGCTCGGATTCATTCTGCATTCGGTTATTCATATTGAAGCCGCTGTTATTGCCCTTTTCGGTGCAACCTTGTTAATGATTATCGGTCTCAAGACAGAGCATGATGTGGAAACGACACTTGCTTCAGTTGAGTGGACAACGATCTTCTTCTTTGGAGGATTATTTGCACTTGTAGGCGGTTTACAAGAGGTTGGTATTATCAAAAGCTTGGCAGGTAAAATGCTAGATATTACGGGCGGAGACATCAGTATGGCAGCAACCTTAATTCTATGGGTGTCTGGCATAGCCTCTGCGACTATCGATAACATTCCATTTGTAGCTACGATGATTCCTATGATCAAGGACATGGCAATCGGAATGAATCTATCGCCAGATTCCATTCAAATCAATGCGCTCTGGTGGTCACTAGCACTTGGTGCTTGTCTTGGAGGTAACGGAACGATCCTTGGCGCTTCAGCGAACGTAATCGTCGTGGGCATGGCTTCCCGCGAAGGCAAAGGCTTCTCCTACTGGGAGTTCCTCAAAATCGGCGCACCTATCACACTTGTCTCTTTGCTATTAGCGTATATCTACGTATACTTCCGCTATTTAATTTTCTTAACTTAATTAATAAATGAAGAACGCAGCGCTTACAAAAAAGCAGCTGCGTTTTTATTATGGTTATGGTAGGAATAAATTAATAAATGTAGAATTATGTCTTGTTAGGATATAGACATTTTAACAGGAATGGAATGATTTCGGTGGAAAACCAACAGCAATTTCGGTTTCAAGTCAATCTTAGTGGGATGATAACGATACTATCCAACCACTTATACAGTAGTCCTAAAGTGTATGTTCGTGAATTACTCCAGAATGCAACAGATGCTATCACTGCCAGAAAGCATCTTGATCCAACTTATAGTGGACAAGTATTCGTTGAGCTATCTGGGAGTAAAGAACAGCCTACAATGATGATCGAAGATAACGGAATTGGTCTAACAGAGGCGGACATTCATCAATTTCTTGCAGTGATAGGTCATTCATCAAAAATTGATTCGGATTTTCTCTCAACGGAAACCTCTTTCATCGGTAGATTTGGAATCGGATTACTGTCATGTTTCATGGTTAGCAATGAAATTGTTGTACTGACACAATCCATTCATGGTGGCCCATCAATGAAATGGTGCGGCAAACCTGATGGTACTTATACGATTCAGCAGCTGGATTCTCAGTTAGCTATAGGAACTAAAATATTTTTAAGATGCAAACCCGACTTTGAAAAATACTTTGCATTTGAAGAGGTAAAATCTCTTCTTCAATATTACGGAATATTACTTCCATATCCTGTAAGCCTTAGATCGCAACAACAGCAAGCGATCATTAATGCTGAACGCCCCTTATGGATCAACCAACCTGAGCTGGCTAATAGCAGAAAGCCTGAAGTACTTGCGTTTGGACAACAAATGATGGCGGAGAATTTCAAAGATTTCATTCCCCTTACTACTCAAAATGGAAGCACTGGCGGTATCGCTTACATTCTCCCCTACAGTGTTAATCTTAATGTTAAGCGATCGCACAAAGTTTTTTTGAAACACATGCTTGTATCCGATAGTGCTGATAATATTTTGCCAGATTGGGCTTTCTTTGTTAAATGCGTGATTTGGACAGATGAATTGCAACCAACAGCCTCTCGTGAAAATTTTTATGAAGATGAAAAGCTTCAACTGGTGCGCGGAGAGTTAGGTGAAGCGATTCGTCATGCGCTTACGCAGATGAGTCTCTATGAGCCTGCTAGATTGCAGCACATTATGGAACTTCATTCTTTGTCAATTAATGCATTAGCCACAGAGGACCCTAAATTTCTTGCTTCTATATACCAATGGTTAACATTCGAATCGACTTATGGAAATCTAGCGCTTCAAGAATTAATTAAAGAAGATCAAACACTTTACTATACGAATACTGCTGATGAATATAAGCAAATTGCAAATGTTGCGCAAGCTCAAAGTCTACTCGTTATTAATGGCGGATATGTTTATCATGCAGAAATATTAGAGAAGCTTAGATTGCAGTTCCCTAAACTGCGAATAGAACGGCTCGAACCAGAGGATATATCCTTAGCTTTCACGAACATAAGCTTGGATGAACGAAATAAATACTATCAAGTTATTCGCCTTGCTGATAATACTTTGCAGCGTTTCCGCTGCCAGATTCAATTACAGCGGTTTCTACCTAGTGAAGTGCCCTCTCTTTTTACTCACACCAAAGATTCTTCTACTTTACGACAATTAGAAAATGCAAAAGAATCAAATTCAGGATTAATGTCCTCTATATTAGGAAATATTGAGAAGAAATTTCAGGATTCCGCTTATTCCACACTTTATTTGAATTTGAATAATCCAATGATTGAACAAGTATTTTCAAAATTAAATATGAATATGCTGCCAACAATATTTGAAGTCCTTTATTGCAATGCATTAATGATGGGACATTATCCAATGAATCGTCAGGAGATTACTGCACTAAATCAAGGAATCATGCAATTCATAAGTTGGGGAATTTCTTTGGAGACTGGGAATGGAGGTAACTCCAATTGAATCTGGAGATTGAACGAATATTACAGAAATCTGATCTGCTACCTCACGGATTAGCCAAATTAGAACTGCTGGAAGAAGCAATAAGGATGCTTGACATGACAGGAGATAATGAGACAGCTTATCAAGTAAGAGACTATCTAATAGAGGTAGCCGTTCATAGCGGTTTTCCCTTAAAAGCTCTTATCGCCTACACCTGGCAGTTAAATCAATATGATAGTCATCCAGAGCTTTATCCTGCAGATCCTTTAATGTGGAGTTATAAGTGGATTATTGTAAAAACATCTCATTTCCCTGAAATTCCACTATCTCAAATCCTTGAATTAACCGATGATTTAGGGAAGCGATATAAACAAAATGGTTATAGTGATCGAACCTATTATTTTCTTAAACATAAAGTCGCAATAGATTTAGGTAATCTGGAGGAAGCTGAACATTATTTTCACTTATTCAACAAAGAAGAGCGAGATCATATGAGTGATTGCAAAGCATGCGAAAAAGACGCTCTCATCAACTATTATGTGAGTCAAGGAGATAATAACTTGGCGTTACAAAATGCCTTAAGTATTCTCTATGGAGTACTTAAGTGTGCAGAGGTCCCGCACATGACATTGGCTAACCTACTCATTCCTATGCTCATAGAAAAATCTGAAACGAAAGCAAATAAAATTCATGAACAAGGTTACCGTATCGTTAAGAATAACCGCAATTTTCTAGTTGAGATTGGTAAACATTTACAATATTGCACGATGACAAATCTCAGCAAAGGAATAGACATTCTTGAGCAGCATCTTACGTTAACATTGAATCATGAAAGCCCATTAATGATAATGAAATTCAATATGTATGCTGCGCAATTTCTCAAAAAATTGATAAGCCAAGGGTTCACGGGTTGCCCACATGTTCCAACTAGTTATTGGCCAAATCAAGATGATTTAACTTTAGAAACACTTTACAAGCATATCTTCAATCAAGTCGAAGCTGCTGCACAGCAATTTGACCAACGTAATGGGAATTGTTTTTACACCAACTTTTTTAACTCATTATTAGAAGCTTAAACAAGGAGAAACCGTATTTACTTTCTTTTAGTTAGAATTTTAGATATTCAAAAAACCTTTCGTTTCGAAAGGTTTTTTGTGTGCTTACATTTTGGGCGTATCATCATTTGAGAAGCTAGATTGGTTATGGTTATTATCTTTCTTGGATGGCTGCAGGTTATCGACAACGGTTGGAATTAATTCGATCAGCTTCTCAATCACATGAGCGCTGCGATCCATTGATAATAGGTTAACTCCCTGAGCTCCAACTACCAGGAATGCGATCGGTGTTATACTGAGTCCTCCGCCGCTTCCCCCACCAAATGGATAAGGGCTGCTTTGAGCATCTTTAGCGCCATTATGAACTAATGAATTGAACTCACTTCCACCAGCTGCAAAACCTACGCCAATTTTTGAAATTGGCATGATCACGGAACCGTCTGGCGTCTCTACAGGATCGCCTACAATCGTATTCACATCAATCATACCTTTAATATTCTCCATTGCCGTTTTCATCAATCCTTGAATTGGATGATCCGTCATTGTCATTCCTCCTCGAGTTGCCTTATATACATAGGTGCTTTCACTTGTTCTATTGTGTGCATATCAAGGCTTGAATATGTACATGAGTCAGACTTCCCCATTCATAATTAAGTCATCTTGCGTTTTCGTGCCAGAACTTTGAACCATACTTTTAATCCCTTAGGCATCTTTAAAATCCGTATAAGGAGATTACATGCAGAAACAATAAGATAGATAATTCTGATGCGAATCGTAATTTTTATTTCGGTGGAATAATCCCACATATTGTATTGCGGCATTACCTCTAATTGAGGAGGAGTTTGTTTCATTTGGACATAACGAATTAGATATCCGATCAACATGGACTTAATTCCCCATACAATACCGACTACTTGAGCGGTAAAGGCTGCATCATCAAGTCCAATTCTAGAGTTCCAGCTTAATGTTGTACATTCGACTCGGGATAAAAGCTGTTTGAACCAATCAATTAAGCCTTTCGTACTCTTGAGTAATTGCCTCGATATATCAATATAATGCATAATCACCCGTTTATTCAGAGCTTCTGTCGATGCACTCATTTCTTTATCTGTATTGTCATTAATTTGCTCTTTTTTAAATAAAATGCCTTTGCCTAAATCCAGCAATTGAATCGCGGGAACTTCATAACGGAATTTAACAAGTCCCCATAATGCCTTAATATCTACTATAATTTGATCGTCTTTATGATCTCTTTTTGCAATGACTTTTACCTCGATAAAGGTTATTGAGATAATAATCATTCCAACCCCAATGACTAGTAATATCCACAGCAGCAGCAATCCCATCGTGAATGATATGCCTCCATTTAGAACCAAGATAAAAAAAACCTCAAATGGAAGGTTTTTCTTCCGCTTGAGGTTAGTATAACTAGCTTTATGAAGGTTCATACACTTAATGAGATTGCGATTTATCCATATCCTCGAATGTCATTTGCTGATTGTCGAGTTTCTCAAATAACATGCGAGTTTCCGCCTCAAGATCGATCTGCCCTTCAATGACCGATGAGTCTGGCAATTCGTCAATTGATTTAAGTCCAAAATACTCTAAAAACTGTTTAGATGTCCCATATAGAATCGGTCGACCTACCGCTTCTGCACGTCCAACTTCTTTAATTAAATCTTTGCCCATGAGCGTCTGCAGAGCTCGATCCGATTTAACTCCGCGTATTTCTTCAATATCAATCCGAGTAAGAGGCTGCTTATAAGCAATAATCGATAAGGTTTCAAGCGCCGCTTGCGATAATGTCGATCGACCTGGAGAATGGGCAAGCTTTTCGAAAATTGATGCATGCTCAGGTAAAGTCGTTAGCTGATAAGAGCCTGCTACTTCAACGATTTGCACACCACGACGACTTTGAACGAGATCCTTCTTCAATTCGAGAATCAAATCGCTTGCCAAGTGAACATCAATTTCAAGCACCTCTGCAATGGATTTCACATCGATCCCTTCGTCTCCACTTACAAACAACATGCCCTCAATAGCTGATTTCATCTCCCGCAACTTCAAACGAATATTCCTCCTCTCGCGTCATAATGACAATTTCATCAAAAGTTTGGAACTGATAGCAGATGACGACATTACGTTTCATGAGTTCAAGCACAGCGAGGAAGGTGACGACAATCTCTTCTTTCGTAATCTCATAATCAAATAACTTAGAGAAGAGCAGTTTATTCTCTAGCTTAAGCTTATCTATAATTTCATTAATACGATCCTTGACGGATACTTCATCTCGACGGATTCGGGCTACACTTGTTCGTCTCGTCATTTTACGCAGCGATCGTTGAAAAGCGATAAGAAGATCGTGAACCGTTAAGCCTTGCACGGGATTCTCCTCTTTTTCAGGTAAAAAAACAGCTAAATCCTCTGGTTCTCTCGTATATACAAGACTGCGCTCTACTTCCTTTTCTCGCAGCACATCTGCTATCGTTTTATATTTACGATATTCTAATAGCTTCTGAACGAGCTCCATCCGTGGATCAAGCTCTTCTTCATATAAGCCGTCTTCAAGTTCAATGACAGGCGGCTTAGGCAGCAGCATTTTGCTCTTGATCGACAGCAAGGTTGCAGCCATCACTAGGAATTCACTAGCTACATCAAGCTCCAGCTCTTGCATCGCTTGTACGTATTCCAAGTATTGATCTGTGATTTCTTTGATCGGAATATTATAAATATCGATTTCGGATTTATCAATAAGATGAAGTAATAGATCCAGCGGGCCTTCAAATACATCTAATTTATATAAAACTTTCATAGAAGGCTCCTCCCTACCTCTCTTAATACTGATTATCCACACCGTTCTACAATAACATAAAGTTGCTTACTGGGCTAGCATCCGTATTAGGTAGCATAAAGAAAAATGAACAAAAAACAGGGCAAAACATAGGCAATAGTGATTGATGCCCAAGTTTAGCCCCATTCATAGCTAACGATTGTTGTAACAAGTTTCAGCAATTAGAATTGTTTGCTTAGATTCGCCATTTCGATTGCTGTTGTTGCAGCTTCCCAGCCTTTGTTGCCAGCTTTCGTTCCTGCACGCTCAATTGCTTGTTCAATTGAATCCACGGTAAGTACTCCGAAGATAGTCGGTACGCCTGATTGCAAAGAAATTGCAGCCACACCTTTTGTTACTTCATTCGATACATATTCAAAATGCGGCGTAGCTCCTCTGATAACAGCACCTAGTGTGATAACGGCATCGTACTTCTTACTGTTTGCCATTTTACTTGCTGCAAATGGAATTTCAAATGCACCTGGCACCCATGCAACTTCAATCTCATCGTCTTGTACACCATGACGCTTAAGTGCATCCAGTGCGCCGCTAAGCAGCTTGGAAGTAATAAATTCATTAAAGCGACCTGCTACGATCCCATATTTTAATCCACTTGATACTAAATGACCTTCATAAACTTTATACATAACCAACACACTCCTTCTTTAGTCTTCAAATTTCAACATATGACCAAGCTTACTCTTCTTCGTGCGAAGATAGCGGTCGTTATCCTCATTCTCAGGCAATTGAATTGGAACACGTTCGACAACCTCAAGACCATAGCCCTCTAGTCCCTTGATCTTGCGCGGATTGTTCGTCATGAGACGCATTTTGCGAACGCCAAGGTCTTTCAATATTTGAGCACCAATTCCGTAATTTCGAAGATCGGGCGCAAAGCCTAATTTTAAATTAGCCTCCACTGTATCGAATCCTTGCTCCTGCAGCTCATAAGCCTTTAGCTTATTTAGCAGTCCAATTCCGCGGCCTTCCTGACGCATATAAAGCAAAATTCCGTTGCCTGCTTCTTCAATTTGCTTTAAAGCTGCTTCTAATTGGGGACCGCAATCACATCTGTGGGAATGGAACACATCCCCTGTTAAGCATTCGGAATGCACGCGTACGAGTGTTGGCAAATCATGATCAATCGTACCTTTGACAATAGCCATATGTTCTTTATTATCCGCTTGGTTCGAATAAACGATCGCTTTAAATACGCCAAAATCCGTCGGCAGCTTAATCTCAGCCTCGCGCTTAACCAATTTCTCTTTCAGATTGCGATACTCGATTAAATCTTGAATCGTAATAATTTTCAGATCATGCTGTTCTGCAATTTCCATTAAATCAGGCACACGTGCCATAGAGCCATCTTCTTTGATGACTTCGCAAATAACGCCCGCCGGATAGGCATCACACATTCTAGCCAAATCAACCGCTGCTTCCGTATGTCCTGCACGACGCAAGACGCCGCCTTTCTTAGCAATTAATGGAAAAATATGACCAGGCCTGCGAAAATCCGTATGTTTCGTATCCGATGATGTAATTGCCTGAACAGTAAGTGAACGCTCATGTGCAGAAATGCCTGTTGTCGTATCTACATGATCAATGGAAACTGTGAAGGCTGTTCCATGATTATCCGTATTATGAGCAACCATAGGCGATAACTCCAATTCTTCGGCGCGTTCCTCCGTAATTGGCATGCAAACAAGTCCTCGACCTTCCTTGATCATAAAATTAATGACTTCAGGTGTCGCCTTCTCCGCTAATGCAACAAAATCACCTTCATTTTCACGATCCTCATCATCTACAACAATAATGACTTTTCCCTGCATCAAATCGTCTAAAGCCGCCTCAATTGAATCAAATTGCTGTTTCATGTTGGTTCCCCCTAACAGAATTTACATAAAGCCATTCTCCGTCAAGAAATTCTCAGTTACCGAGCCTCTATCTGACTTTCCGTTCCTACCGCTATTCCCTGTGCCTTGGCTGCCTTGTAATAGACGCTCGACATACTTGCCGAGAATATCGCATTCGACATTAATGGTGTCGCCTGGCTTCTTATGCTGCAGTACGGTTTCGGCAAGGGTATGCGGAATGATGGAAACGATGAATTCGGCATTTGTCACATCAACTAGCGTTAAAGATATGCCATCTACTGTAATCGATCCACCGCGAATCATATATCTTAAATCGTCCTGATCATCAGGCTTAAAACGGAACACAACCGCATTATCTTCGGCGGTGCGAGAAACTAATATCGCCGTGCCATCCACATGTCCCTGCACGATATGTCCGCCAAATCGACCGCCTGCCAGCATAGCTCTTTCCAGATTCACGGGCATTCCTGTGCGCAGATCTTTCAAATTCGTTTTGCGATACGTTTCGGGCATCACATCAACGGTGAAAGAATGGCTATCATAAGAAACAACCGTTAGGCAAACACCATTTACGGCAATCGAATCGCCCAAATGAACATCCTGCAAAATGGTATGTGCAGAAATCGTGAGCAGCATCGCTTGACCGCTGCGACTGATCCGATTCATCTTGCCTACTTCTTCAATAATGCCTGTAAACATCCAGCACCTCCTTGCTGATGCAGATCTTCAATTAAATCGCTAATATACAGGATACCCGATTAAGCAGATATCATTGCCAAATCGCTCGACCTGTAAGCGGTCCAGGGTTATGGCATCTGCCATTGCCTCAAAGCCAGCAAAGTTGAAGTTCGATGGGGCGCTGCTGCCGCCCCCAATAATCTTCGGCGCATAGAATAGCGCCATCTTGTCAATCAGGCGCTGCTCCAGCATCGCGCCTGCCAGCCCCCCGCCTCCTTCTAGCAGGATGGAGGCGATGTCCCGCTTGCCCAGCTCGCGCAGGGCAAGCGGCAGATCCACGTGCGAGCCGTCGCCGCACGTGAGCACTTCTACGCCGAGCGCTTCAAGCTCGGCGTGCCGCGTCGCTGACGACCCGGAGGTCGTCA
>NZ_SKFG01000002.1 GCF_004344915.1 Paenibacillus albiflavus
ATGAAACAGATTATTGCATTAGGCGGCGGAGGCTTCTCCATGGAGCCTGAGATTCCATTGCTAGACCAATATATTCTTAAGCAATCGAACTTGGTTAATCCCAAAGTATGCTTCATTCCCACAGCGAGCGGAGATGCGGAAGGATATATTCAGAGATTTTATCAAGCATTTGAAAAATTAGACTGTGTACCCTCTCATTTATCTCTTTCTAGACCGCAAACATTAGATTTAGAAGATTACATCATGGATAAAGATATTCTGTATGTAGGTGGAGGGAATACACAGCATTTGCTGACACTATGGAAAGATTGGAAGCTGGATCAATACATTCGTACAGCTTGGGATCGTGGAATTGTCCTGGCAGGAATAAGTGCGGGATCGATTTGCTGGTTTGAAGAGGGTGTCACAGACTCACTAGGGACGGAATTAACCAGTTTGCGAGCATTAGGTTTCTTACAAGGGAGTAATTGTCCGCATTATGATGGAGAGAGTGATAGAAGACCAAGTTATCACCAATTGATTGAATCGAATCAGATAGGTAACGGTTACGCTACAGATGATGGGGTTGCTCTGCATTATCGAGGCGATGAGTTGTTCCAAGTAGTCAGCTCTAGACCTGGTGCAATGGCGTATCGTGTTGAGCTTGTCAATCATCAAGCCGTTGAAACTCCAATCAAACCGATTTATTTAGGGAAAGTAGAGTAGTAGGATATTACTATATTAGATACATAGTAAATTGATTGGAGACAACGCCTTAATGAACAATAACAACCACCAGGTTTATGGGGAATCTTGCCCTTTATGTGGAGCTACTAATGAATGCAGAGTTCATAGTGGAGATTGCTGGTGCTTTCATACGAAGGTTCCGCAAGAGCTAAGAGATCAAATTCCAGTAGAGTTGAAGGGCAAAGTATGTATTTGCCTCAATTGTGTGGAGAAATACAACAGCGAACAACGTAAATACCCTTAAAGCCGAGGAGGTACATATGAAGAAGAACATGATCTGGTACGGATTAGCCGCATTTATCGTTCTTATTCTTGGATTCATTCTTTATATGATATATCCCACAACAGTTAATTTTGCAGTAGAAGGCGTTAAGTATCGATTAGGTGCTGAGAATCAAAATATACTTAAACCCGTGACCATCCAAGTCAAAGGCACTATGCAGAAAAGCTTGACGGGAGCAAAAACATTCAAGGGAACACTCTACATTGAAGGTGAAGAGATTCCTACAGCTGCCGAGCAAAAAGAACTAATCATCGAATTTGACCCAAAGGGTCAAGGTTACTTGGCATTTCCAAATCCACCAACTTATAAACCGCCTAATTTATCCTATGGAATGAGCTACATTAATAGTGATTTCACTCAAATTTCGATAACTGTCCATGAGAAGGATTTGCTGAATCCAGGTGCTGGTCATTGGAATAGTGGAGATGGATTGATGATAGCTGCACCTGCACAGAATAGAGCTGATGCCTTACATATATCCAACGAACTTATGAAGCCATTCTTACCCTCTCCATTAGAATAGATTATCTCACCGTGTTATAATTTACGGAAGGTAAAGTATGCTTATGACTTATTTACATAAATGGAGTGGACGAGATGAGAAGAGCAATTGCATTAGGTGGCGGAGGTTCACGGGGGTCGTATGAATTAGGCGTATGGACTGCTTTGCGGGAACTAGGTATCGAATACCATATCGTAACGGGCACCTCGATTGGTGCCTTGAATGGCGCCCTTATGGTTCAGCAGGATTATGAGCTGACTTACAAAATTTGGGATACAATTACAGTAGATGATGTCATGAAAGACGGGATTAATTTTGATTTCTCGCTCGATTCCTTATTTAGTCATAAAGATAAGATTAAGACTTTTTTGAAAAAGTATCTTCATTCCCAAGGTGCAGATATAACGCCACTGATTCAGCTCATCGATCGCGTGATTGATGAACAACGAATTCGTGAGTCTGCTATTGATTATGGAGTCGTAACCGTAGAACACCCTTCGCTTAAACCGCTAGAAATAACGAAGCAAGAGATGGAGCCTGAGCTACTAAAGCAATATCTCATTGCATCAGCCTCCTGTTATCCAGCGTTTCCAGTATGCAAAATTGGTAAACAAGGTTATATCGATGGTGGATATTTTGATAATCTACCTATTAATCTTGCACTCAAAATGAATGCCGATGAAGTCATAGCAGTCGATTTGAGCTATGAATTCGAGACGAAGTATCGCAACAAGCCATTCGTCACTTACATATCACCTTCTTGGCCGCTCGGATCAATTCTTTCTTTTAACAAACCGATATTAGATCGAAATCGACAGCTTGGGTATAATGATGCGATGAAAGTGCTAGGTAGATATACAGGCTTCCGTTATACCTTTACAACACAGAATGGCGAAGCATTATATGATGCGATAAGCCGCAGCTATGTCGCTTTGATCGCACGGTTTGAAGCGCAGATTCCATTGGCCGTGAATGAACGAGTTTATCACAATCAGGTGGATGCCAATATCGTAACATCTTGTATTATGCAGCATACGGGGAGTCGGCAGCTTTCGTACTTGGATTATCTTATCCGCGGCAGTGAGGTTTGTGCTGAGATTTTGCAGATTGATCCGATTGAGGTCTATGATTTTACAGCATTTAATGAAATGTTATTCAACCACTTTAGTGACCGAGAGAAATTCAAGCATGAGCAGATGCTCGCCAGATTCAGTCAAATTCAGAACCTCCCTATTTTGAAAAAAGTAATTAGTGAGATGGACAAACAATATTTAATTGGTTGTTTGTTCACCCGCTTGTTGGACAATCCTGATCTGCAGGATTGCCTCAAATGGCTAGTCCCGCTCATTCCTGATGAGCTGACAGCTGCTTTGTACTTAGTGGCAATTGAGCGTAATCAGATGAACGAATCTAATCTTCATGAGTGATTACTGAAAAATCAGCTGTAAGGGTCGTATGATCTAGGCTTAGTGCCTAGATCGATAACGATTCAGAGGTGGAGGCATATTCATGGATCGTTTTCTTATTGGACAATACGGGGGATTCGACTATCAGAAGTTTCATCGTGATTATCGCGACTCATTTTTTGGCATCGAAACTTGTTTGTTTGACAGTGAGGTAGATGTAGAGAATTTGATTCATGAGTCTCGTAAGCATAACTTTCAAGTGGGCATTCATTTTCCGTTTCGAGCAGGAAACTCGAATATAAGAGATGCACTAGTGTTGGCACAGGACGATAAGGTAAGGGAAGAAGCGTTTGCATGGATTCAGCAGGAGCTTGATTATTTAACTAGAATCAAACCTAATTATGTGTTATTCCATTATCCAAAGCCCGTTATTCTGGATGATCGAGTGGATTGGAACCACTGGAGATTTGCAGATGCGAGTGAGTATGTTTATGAAAGCAGTTATTCGTTCGAAGAGTTTGCGTTTAGAAGTGAGCAGTTATTCGAGTGGTTATCGATTCAAGCAGTGAAGTATGATTTTACACCAGTGCTTGAGTTTGATGCGCTTAATCGATATATTTATGACACGAATCTGGTAGAACAATTGCTAGATAAATATAGCAAAATTAAACTCTGTCTTGATACAGGCAGATTATTTTTACAGGAGAAGCTTGATCCCTTCTTTGATGCCAAGCAGATCATTCGAAAATATGCGCATTATGCCGAGGTTATTCACCTGTTTAACATGCAATTTACCGATCGATTGATCAATCATCGCCAGCCCGTGCTGCCTGAGCTTGATCCTGTTGACGGTTGGGCGCCGATAGAAGAATATTTAAAGATTATTCGCGAACAGAATCCGAATGTCAAAATTCAGTTTGAGCATCGATCAGATCTCGTTAGTGACGAGGATCTGCAAAGATGTTACGAATGGGTAGATCAGGTGATGAATAAAGTAAAAATTCGATGAATTAATGAACAGCCAAGGGAGAGATCGCATGAATTCCACTCTGCAAAGTTATCATAATTGGATCGATTATTTAGATCAACTTCGTGAAGTAGATCAAGCAATTTGGCTTAAACCGATTGCGGAAGGCAAATGGTCAGTAGCCGCAATCGTTGCGCATATCATGTGGTGGGATCGCTATTTTCTGGAAATTAGACTTGAAGGCATGATAAAAGGGGAGCAATTGCCCCGCAGCCAAGTTGATGCACAAGCGATGAATCAAGCAGCAGAGCAGTACGCACATTCAGGAATAGCCAAAGATACGCTGATCGATGAAGCAAAGCAGCAGCGCCTGGGTCTTATTCAGTATTTAACAGATGTTCAATTAAACACACAATTTCATATCGGGGAACGAACAATGACCATATGCGACTATATTATAGGTCAATGTGAGCACGATACACATCATATGGATCAGATTCAGCAATTTCTTGTACAAACGACGAATTCTCATTAATTGAGTTGGAGGCATAATGGTGCGTTATCATTTTATTGGAATCAAAGGTAGCGGTATGAGTGCTTTGGCTGGGATCCTAAGTGATTGTGGACATGAGGTGCAGGGAGAAGATATCGAGGAGTTTATTTTTACGCAGAAGTCCCTGGAACATCGGAATATCCCTCTGTATCTATTTGGCAGTGCACCGCTTGATCAGGGGATGATGGTCATTATATCGAATGCGTATCGGGATGATCATCCATCACTCGTTCGATGCCTAGAGCTGAACGTTCCGTATGTACGTTATCATCAATTTCTAGGTGAACTAATCAAGCAATATACGAGCATTGCCATTACGGGTGCTCATGGTAAAACGACGACAACAGGCATGTTGTCACATGCGCTTCGTGCTGTAAATCCAATCTGCAGTCTTGTCGGAGACGGGACAGGCATGGGAGATCAGAATGCGAATCTATTCGTATTTGAAAGCTGTGAATATAAAAGGCATTTCCTTGCCTATCAGCCGGATATCGCTGTCATTACGAACATAGATTATGATCACCCTGATTATTTTTCAAGTGTGGATGATGTTAGGCAAGCATTTGAACAAATGGCGGATCAAACACAAAAGCAGATTATCGCATGTGGCGATGATCAGCAGGTAAGACTGCTTAGGACAAGCACGAATATTCTCTATTACGGATTTGGAGAAGACAATGATCTTCGAGCTGTTAATCTTAATGTACATGAGCAAGGTGTAGATTTTGACGTGTATGATAAGAATCACTTCATTGATCGATTTTCAATATCCGCATTTGGCAATCATAATGTCTTGAATGCTTTGTCTATTATCGGTGTATCGATTCTACTTGACCTTAATTTACAAGTCATCAAATCGCAATTAGGCACTTTTAATGGTGTACAGCGGAGATTTACAGAGAAGAATTGGCATTCCAATGTCGTGATAGACGATTATGCACATCATCCTACTGAGGTGAAAGTGACAATAGAAGCTGCTAGAAGTAAATATCCGAATCGAAAGATCGTAGCGATATTTCAACCTCACACTTATAGCAGGCTGGAGAAACTGCTCGAAGAATTTGCTACTTCATTAGCAGATGCAGATGAAGTTTATTTGTGCCCGATATTCGGGTCGGCAAGAGAGAGTCAAGGCAGCGTCTCAATCGATCATCTTCAAGCCTTGATACCAAATGCACAGTTATTTCCAGAAACATTGGGTAAACTGGCATCTTATACGGATTCCGTTCTTGTATTCATGGGTGCTGGAGATATAGAGAAGTATCAGCAAATGTTGTTCCAGAATGATTCAATCCATCAAACATAAGGGGTACTAACATGAGAACACCAACTGAAATAATTCAATTAGCAGAGCTTTTTGTAAAAGAAGAATTAGGTAAAGATAGCAGCGGTCATGATTTCTGGCATATTCAGCGTGTTAGACAGATGGCCGTTCGTATTGCTGCTGAAGAGGGCGCTGATCTGTTTGTTTGCGAACTCGCAGCGCTCCTGCATGATATACCAGATGAGAAGCTGAATGATTCCAAAGAAGCAGGTTTAAACAAACTGAACTCCTGGTTAGATGAATATGTTGCAGATCATGGTGTGAAAGAGCAGATTCTATCGATCATTACGAACATGTCCTATAGCGGTGGACATAAACCTGCTATGGATTCCCTTGAAGGGCGTGTTGTGCAAGATGCAGATCGACTCGATGCGATTGGGGCAATTGGGATCGCACGTACCTTTGCTTATGGTGGTGCTAAAGGGCGTTTAATGTATGATCCTGAGCATCCGCCAGAGGAGTTCATGACAGAAGAACAATATCGCAAGAGTAACGGCAGCTCGATCAATCATTTTTATGAAAAACTGCTTAAGCTGAAGGATCTCATGAATACAAAATATGCCAAACAGATTGCCACTAGCAGGCACGAATATATGGAGGGCTTTCTAACGCAGTTCTATCAAGAATGGAACTCAGAGGATGGCAAATAAGAGGTAGACGATGAAGAACATTTACCTAATTAGACATTGCAAAGCGGAAGGACAAGAGCCTGAGGCGAGCTTGACTTGTGAGGGTGAACATCAAGCTAAAGAACTAGCAAAACTGCTAAGTTCTTATTCTATTTCGCTTGTTATCACCAGCCCTTATAAGCGCGCGGTTGACACGATCAGGTCATATTGTGATTTGAGTCATATCCCTTGTATTACAGATGCTAGATTACAAGAGAGAGTGTTAAGCAGCGTTCCGATGACAGATTGGATGGATAAACTTCGTGAGACTTATTTAGATCTTGATCTTGCCTATGAGGGTGGAGAATCCTCGAACGAAGCAATGAGACGTGGTATGCAGGTGATAGAAGAATTGCAGCATAGACCAGAGTGCAACGCAGCTCTTATCACACATGGCGCGTTAATGTCTTTAATACTTAAAGCTTACGATCCGGCTTTTGGATTTGAAGAGTGGTTGAATTTATCAAATCCTGATGTTTATCAGATTGCAATTGAAGAACACAAGACGACTGTTTCGCGAATTATCGCACATAAAAAGAATCAACTCGGACAAGGAGAATCTTAGATGGAAATTAGAGTAGCTGGCGTGGAAGATGCAGAACAAATTGCTTATGTACATGTAAATAGTTGGAGAACCTCCTACCGTAATTTGGTATCAGAAGAATATTTGGCAGGTTTGAAAGTGGATGATAGAACGAAGATGTGGCAAACTATTCTATCTACCTATCAGAACTCAAACATCACATATGTTGCAGTAGAGAAGGGCCAAATTGTCGGATTCATTAACGGAGGACAAGCCCGCAATAAGGAAATGCCATATGAAGCCGAAGTGTATGCGTTCTATTTGTTAGAGGAATATCAGAGACAAGGAATCGGATCTTTACTTTTCAATAAGATAACCAAAATATTCCATAATATGGGTTATAAATCCATGATGCTCTGGGTTCTGAAAGATAATCCTTCCTATGCCTTCTATCAGAAGCAAGGCGGAATAAGCTTTGATGAGGAACTCATTACAATAGGGAATGAGCAATTATGGGAAGTTGCAGTAGGTTGGGATGATTTCACACATTTATCATTATGATATACGGATTGGGATTTATTGACGAAGGGATGTCGACCACATGATCATTCGGACAGAGACAATCGATGACTATAAGCAGGTGTATCAGCTGAATTATTTGGCTTTTGGCAACCGTGATGACGAAGCGCAATTAGTGGAGAAGATTAGGCATACAGATGGATTTATCCCTGAACTATCGATTGTGGCTGAACAAGAAAATCAAATATTGGGTCATATCTTATTAAGTAAAGCAAGTGTTGTAGACGGTGATAAGGAGTGCGAAGTGATCGTTTTAGCACCAATTGCGGTTCATCCAGATGATCAGAAGCGGGGAATTGGAGGTAAGCTGATCCAGGAAGGCGTTAAACGTTGTAAGGCTGCAGGTTATCCCCTCATTCTGCTCATCGGACACCCTACATACTATCCAAAGTATGGCTTCAAGCCAGCAAGATCGTATGGTTTGAATTTACAACAGTTCGAAGTGCCTGATAATGTCTTCATGGTAAAAGAAGTGATAGAGGGTTCTCTAGGTACGATTAAGGGGGAACTGAAATATCCGGCCGTTTTTTTCTAAAAAAAATCGAGTGAAGCTAATTTTAAATGTATTTCCTACATTCAAAAGTCAGGATTGGGGCTAAGTTTAGTGTTTGCCTGCATTCTGTACAGGCTAATGCGTCCGAAATGATCAAATCGATAGATTGGGCAATTTTTGACTGTATAAAATGCAGGCAAACTCGTTGAAACGGGACTACCATTAAGAGGTAGCCCGTTTTCTTATTTTAAAAAGGTGTAATACATCTCGGTTTAGTATCAGCATGGAACAGCTTGTTTAATTGGCTTAGATAAGATTCGTCCGATAGCTTGACTAGCTTGTAGTTATATAAGCTAAGGAAGGAAACAGTTCCCATCATTAATGCGGTGAACTCAGATATATCGATTTGAAGTTCGACTTCATAATCAGATGAAGAGGAGATCGTTGGGTAGCCATCTGCAAAATGCACCACTATACTACATTCATTTTCGGTCAATAGGCTGTCATGGATCATCAGCTTCAGCTTGCACGTCTGTTGTCCGAATGAATGTGACGACAATTGAGAGAACAATCGATGCACATCGATGATTCGATACATCAGCCCAACGCCAGACACATTGCTGATATGCGCGACATGGGGTAATAAATCTGTGCTGTCATTGCCTGTTTCACTTAACAAATAGTGAAAATCCTCATCCTGCGTATTAATGACGATCTGACGAATTTGGTCGGCTTGACTATGCAAAAAGGCAAGGAGCTGTGATAAGGCATCAGGTGTCTCAAAAATCAATTCTTTCACGATGAGATCGTTAAGAAGGAAGTTGCTTTCACTCGCCCTTTTGAAATTAAAAATAAGGTAGCCGAGTATTTGGTTATCTTGTTTGTAGCCGACATATACATTGGATGGATCGTCGAACCATCTGCGACACTCGAACTCATGCTTTTCAATCATCCCATGCACGGATGCAGCGTAACGATTATAGCAATCGACCATTGCCTGCTTATCGTCTTTATTCAAATAGATTAGCTTGTCCTTCGGTCCTTTGGGCAGGTTGGCTGGACTTACGCGATACTGATGCATTTTCGGTCCGATTGCAAAGCCCATTTGTTTATAGAAGCTTACGCGAAAAGGATGTAGCAATGCCATACTTGCGCCAGCTTGTCGGTAATGACGAAGGAAGTAAGTTAGCATTTCTTTGGCAATGCGCTCTTTCTTATGCAGTAGATCCACGCATACAGAGCCGATCCCACCTGCAAATACTTTTGCTTCATACACATTGAGGTGAAAATCAAAGAACTTCATGCCACCAAGCATCTCTTCATCGCGAAAATAACCGTAGAAGCCGGTCTCCTGATCCTCATGGTATTGAATGGATGTTCGTGTAATCACATTATTGCGCGCCTGTTCGTTATGTAAGCCATTTGCAGGGTATGCTGCTCCCATTAGGGATACGAATGATGGAATTTCCTGCTCTGTTATTCTGCGAATCTCTCCCATAGCTGTCACTCCTTTTGATCAAAATTTGGACGTCATGTATATACCTTGCAATATAACATAGATCAGCCTTTTTCTAAACTTGCACTTCTCATCTGCATCGTTTATCGTAGAATTATTAACTACATAAGGAGGAATTTCATGCTTAATCCATCACTTGTTCATAATATTTTGACGGCTGCTCTGGAAACAGGGGGAGACTTTGCTGAAGTATTCGTAGAAGATAAAACAGTTGGCAACCTCGGGATGATAGGTGGCGTAGTTGAAACGGCTCTATCTGGTCGAGATTTTGGCGTAGGCGTTCGAATTTTAAATGGTAGTTTTGCCGTCTATGCTTATACGAATGATTTTAGCGAAGCGAATCTGATCAAGGTAGCCAAATCTGCTGCACAGGCTATTCGTGGCAATACCCGCAATCATACGATTGATCTTCGTAAATCAACGCTAGAGAATCAGCATTTAATTCGCATTATGCATAATGATGTTGCCAAAGCTCGCAAAGTTGATTGGCTCCGCCGTGCACATGATGTATCCAAAGGTTACAGTCCGTTAATTTCACAGACTTCCTCAACACTTATCGAGTGGAATCAGAATATTCTGATCGCCAATTCAGAAGGACTATTTGTAGAGGATAGTCGAACTTATACGCGTCTTGTTTTGCAAGCAATCGCAGAATCAGGTGCTGATAAGCAAACAGGAGCACATGGTCCTGGTGCCTATGCAGGGCTCGAATTCATGGAGAACATAGATCTCGACTGGTATGCCAAAGATGCAGCAAGGATAGCATCCACAATGGTAACTGCAAAGCATGCACCAAGCGGTAAACTGCCTGTCGTGATTGACAATGGCTTCGGTGGTGTTATATTCCACGAAGCATGTGGTCACGGACTTGAAGCTACTGCTGTAGCGAACAAGGCATCCGTATTCTCGGATAAGCTAGGTGAGCAAGTAGCGTCACCAATTGTTACAGCTATTGATGATGGAACACTTAAGAATGAATGGGGATCCTTGAACATCGATGATGAAGGAATGCCAACTCAGCGTAATGTTCTGATCGAGAATGGCATACTCAAGAGCTACTTGATCGACAACTTAGGTGGGCGCAAGATGGGAATGGCATCAACAGGCTCTGGACGTCGCCAATCTTATCAATTCGCTCCTACTTCTCGTATGAACAATACGTACATTGAGAATGGAGATTCCACACCTGAAGAGATTATTGCAGCTACTGAGCATGGTCTTTATGCCAAATATATGGGTGGTGGTTCCGTGAACCCGGCAACAGGCGAATTTAACTTTGCCGTTCTCGAAGGTTACATGGTTCGTAATGGAAAGATCGAAGAGCCAGTGAAGGGCGCAACATTGATTGGCAAAGGGATTGATACCTTGAATAAAATTGATATGGTCGGCAATAACCTAGCGCATGGTCAAGGCATGTGCGGTTCTTTAAGCGGAAGTATCCCTGTTAACGTAGGTCAGCCAATGATACGTGTTTCCAATATGACTGTTGGCGGCAGAAAGGGGGAATAGGCGTGGATATTCGTTCATTTCAAGAGAAGCTATTTGCTAGAGGTCAAGAGCTTGGCGTTCATAAATTAGAAATTTATTATCAGCAAGGCCGTTCCACTAGTGTTCGTGTAGTTAAGGGTGAGATCGACGCTTATACGATCAAGGAAAGTGGAGGCTTATCACTTCGTTTAGAACATAATGGCCAAATGGGATATGCCTATACGGAAAAGCTTGATGAGGATTCAATCGATTTCTTGATCGAAGAAGCTCGTCAGAATGCAGGTATCGTTGAAAGCAAAGAGCTCGAAGAGCTATTTGCTGGTTCAGAATCTTATGTAAGCCTTAGTACGTATTCAGAAGCATTAAGCAACGTGGCTCCTGAGAAATTGATAGAGGCTGCTTTAGCGATGGAAAAAGAAGCATTGCAGGCTGATCCTCGCATTACGATGGTCCATACGAGTAGTGTGAGCAATTCGGAGAGCGAAGTGTTTATTGCGAATAATTTAGGACTGGATTGCGCAGCTAAATATAATCAAGCTGTAGCGGGTATTTACGTCATCGCAGAAGAAGGCGGAGAGAAGACTACAGGCGGTTGGTATGAGTATACATTAGAGGATTTTGACCAAGTCGATTACTTAAAAGCAGCTCGTGAAGCGGTTAAGGAAGCAGTTTCCAAACTAGGCGCTGATACGATTGAATCGAGTAATTATCCGGTTATTTTCCGTCAAGATGCAGCAAGTACGATGCTTGAAATCTTCACAAATATTTTCTCTGCTGAAGCAGTTGATAAGGATTTTTCTCGTCTAAAAGGTAAAATCGGTGAACAAGTTGCAGCTAGCATCGTAACGATCGTCGATGATCCTCATATGGCTAATGTACCTGCAAGATGCACGTTCGATGCAGAAGGCAGCGCAACGAAACGTGTTGAAATCATTAAAGAAGGTCAACTCCTAACTTTCTTGCATAACCGCAAGACAGCACAGAAGTTCGGTGTGGAATCAACAGGTCATGCTACTAAAGGAAGCTATCGCGCCAAAATCGGCATTTCTCCGCAGAATTTATTCATTACTGCAGGCGCAACTTCGCTGGAAGATATGATTGGCAGTATGGATAAAGGTCTTATGATTACCGATCTTCAAGGTACACACGCAGGTGCTAATGCAGTTTCTGGCGAGTTCTCATTATCCTGTAATGGATTCTTGATTGAGAATGGAGCGATCGTACGTCCTGTGAATCAGATTACGGTTTCAGGCAACTTCTTTAATTTACTTCAAGACGTAGAAGTTGTAGGGAATGACTTGCGATTCTTGGATAGTTGTACTTCCCCTTCGCTTAAAGTGAAGTCCTTGACGATATCGGGAGCTTAGTAATAGATGAATGGCGAGTGATAATCCGCTAATGGAGAGGAGACAAGACACGATGTATGCGGCAGTTGTTACTCAATTTGGCGGACCAGAAGTGCTGGAGTATCTCGAAGTAGATAGACCGTCTCCTGGTCCGAATCAAGTACTAATCAAAGTTGCAGCAACGAGTGTAAACTATGCGGATATCAAAGGTAGGTACGGGAATAAAGGAGCTGTTCAGCCACCGTACATCCCTGGATTAGATGTTGCTGGGACAATAGTTGCAGTAGGTTCAGAAGTAAGCGAATTTCAGGTGGGACAACGAATCATCGCATTTCCTGCAGGCGGCTCCTATGCAGAATACGTCGTGGCGGATGCAATCCTTACTTACGTGTTGCCTGACTCTATTGATTTTAAAATAGCTGCTGCTTGTCCTATTGTTTCATTTACATCTTACAAGCTGTTAGCTGACGTTGCTCGTATAGTGGCAGGAGAAACTGTGCTTATACATGCTGCAGCAGGCGGGATCGGGACAACGGCAATCCAGTTAGCTAAGTTATTAGGGGCAAGTCAAGTCATTGGTGTTGTGAGCAGCGAATCCAAAATAGATACCCCGCTACGAGTTGGAGCCGATGTCGTCATTGACAGCTCGAAGGAAGATTTTGCTCAGCGTACCCTTGAATTAACTAATGGACGCGGTGTTGATGTCATTCTCGATTCGGTAGCTGGCAGGGTCACTGAGCAAAGCTTGCAATGTCTGGCATGGTATGGACGACTCGTTCAGTTCGGCAACTCAAGTGGTGAAGTAGGAACGGTTCAGTCCAAGGATCTCCATACAAGTTGTCGATCTGTGCTTGGTTTCAGCCTAGGTACAACGAGAGCGCAGCGTCCTCATCTTTTGCGTGATGTTGCAGATAAGGTGCTGGAATTCATAGCGGATGGATCGCTGCAAATGATGATCGGTGATACATTCCCGCTCCGTGACGCGAAACTGGCCCATGAATTAGTAGAGAACAGGCGCAGTCAGGGAAAGGTATTATTAATACCATAGTGATAAGAAAAATGGTGATACAGGAATAGCTCCCTGAATCACCATTTTTTCTTTTATTTAGAATGCTGCTCTGCAGCTGATTGCTCAGGTTGAGATTCCTTCTTTTTACTCGGGATAATCAGATTCAATATTAATGCAGCAAGTGCACCGATCGTAATGCTCGAAGAAAGCAGGTACGAGATGAATGAAGGTACATTATCTAGGCTGCTTGCAGGCAATACGATCACCGCCATCGTCATCAGGATGGGTACACCGATGATCATCATTGCACGTTCGTCGAGATTGATCAGCTGAACAATTTTTAGACCGTTAATGAAGATTGCTACACATACAACACCGAATATACCGTTAATTACGGGCTCTGGAATACAGGTAATTGCGGTTGAAAGTTTAGGGAACAGTCCCAACAGTATAAGCATTCCGCCTCCTGCCATAATCGCCATTCGACTGCCTACACCTGTAATCGCAACTAAGCCGGCGTTGGAAGAATAGCCTGTCATTGGCGTACCGCCAAACAAAGCCCCTACAAAACAGCCTAGTCCTTCACCAACAGCAGCCCGATTTAAACGATCATCCGTCAGTTCCTTGCCAGTCACGGAAGATACAACAAACCAGGTACCCGTTGTTTCAATCAAAATAATGAAATAGATAAACACCATTGTTAGGATAGCGCTCCAATTAAACACTGGTGCACCAAATGGGAAGAATGTCGGGAGTGAAAACCATGGTGCTGCCGATACTGGTGAGAAATCAACTGTGCCAAAGAAAGATGCAGCAATCGTTCCAACTAGGATGGCGACAAGTACAGATATTAAACGCGACAACGTTCCTAGACGCTTGCCTTTGCCACCAAGCAGCATGCATAGAATTAAGATGCCAGCAGATATTGCAGCGATGAGTACATTGGTCCATAGATTTCCTTCGGAAATGAAAATGTTATTCATACCGATAGGCATTAACGCAATTCCAACTATCATAATTACCGTACCGCCAACTAGCGGAGGAATAAATTTACGAACAGATTTGGCAAACCACTTGAGTGGATAACCGATCAGTGCGATGATCAAAGCCCCTGGGAGCAATGCACCTGACATAGCTCCAAGCCCGAGTTTACCGCCAATTGCACCTATAGCACCGATTGGAACGTAGGATGGTCCTTGTACGACTGGAAGCTTTAAGCCAAAGCCTGTTTGAATTAAGGTAGCTAAGCCAGTGCCGAGAAAACACATTTGAATGAAAAAGGCTGTGTCCTGCGTACTTAATGATAAAATACCTGCGATTATGATGGGTGCGATGTACAAATCCATTGCGAGGACATGCTGAAGTCCAAGCAATAAAGCCTTTCCCGGGCTGATTTTATCATCAACTCCGATTACAAGTCTGCCTGACTTAGGTGGTTGTTCCATTGGTGTGAATTTCCTCCTCGTGTATCTTCGACTGTGATTCTTCTCACACCGATTATAGTAGTCTGACATTTATTTGTATACCCTTTTATCGAAAAAACACGAATAATTCATATTTTATTCACTTTAATGTTCGTTTTTAGCTTGATTATTTCGCTGATTTTGCCTAAAATTAGTTTTGTAATCAATAAAGTGACGAAGATCAATGATATCTGAAACAAGGGATACACCTTTTGTTAACATTATACTCAAAGGAGATTATTACATCATGATCATCAACGATACTGTCCTTCGGCAAGAATGGATTGTCGCATGCTTGGCTACTGATCTCACGAATGAACCAAAGCAAGTTTTTATTATGGGAGAGCGAGTAGCTCTATTCCGTACGGAGGAAGGCGTTCATGCATTTAAAGATTTATGCATCCATCGTGGAGCAGCGCTTTCATTAGGTTGTGTCAAAAATGGTCAGCTTGTATGCCCATACCATGCTTGGGAGTACAATACTGAGGGTGAATGTACGAAAATACCACAGCTGCCAGCTAGCCAAGCGATTCCTGCTAAAGCACGTGCAACGGTATATGGCTGCAAAGAACAATATGGCTTTATTTGGGTCAATTTGAGTGGAGATATGGAAGGAGCACCTTTCTTCCCATTCCCGGAATTTGAAGATGATCAGTTTCATAAAGTGATGTGGGGACCTCAAGTAGTTGCAGCCAAGCCTCCACGTATTATTGAAAATTTCCTTGATGTTGGACATTTGGCTGTCGTTCACGAGAATTATTTAGGTGTTTCCGATCATACCGAAATTGGGGATTATCGTGTGATTCGTGATGAACGGGGGATTCATTCGGAGGAGA
Organism: Paenibacillus albiflavus; assembly: GCF_004344915.1. Classification (GTDB taxonomy): domain Bacteria; phylum Bacillota; class Bacilli; order Paenibacillales; family NBRC-103111; genus Paenibacillus_AM; species Paenibacillus_AM albiflavus. Next base: position 15,683 of record NZ_SKFG01000002.1, read on the forward strand.
TCGAAGTGTTCCAACCTGATCCGGACGGCTCAGGACAAGCGAAGAATGTATATTATACCTATGCGATCGATCGTCCGATGACTGTTCATTTTACTAAACGAGATAAAGAAACAGGAAACCTCATGTCGATTCTATTGACGGTACAGCCTCGCGATACCGAAACATCGGTAGCCTATGGCGTAATGTGCTTCAACTATGATACTGGCAACAGTGATGAAGAGTCTGTCGAATTCCAAGATATGATTTTTGCACAGGACAAGCCGATTGTAGAAAATCAGAAGCCTGAAGATCTCCCGCTTGATTTGCAAGTTGAATTATCGTTAAAATGCGACCGCGTTAGCATCGCATATCGCCAGTATCTGAAGGAACTCGGTGTGAATTGGGGAACGGCTTAATATCACACAATAATCGAAAGCCTCTTGCAAGCATTAGAGTTTGCAAGAGGCTTTTTTACATTTATCTCAATTGTGCCAAATCGAACTCGGGTACTAATCTTTCTTTCATCGCGCGTCCTAGCAATGCTTCAATAGCCTGGTAGCCTGCCTCGCCAAGATTAGCAGAGAATTCGTTTACGTATAAGTTAATGTGTGCTTTCGTCACTTCAGGCGACATTTCTTGCGCATGAGAGAGTACGTACTGCTCCGATGCCTCCGGGTTCGCCCATGCATATTCAACGGATTTGCGAATCCACCCTTCGATGGCTTTAAGATCGAGTGATCTACGAACGATAATCGCGCCTAGTGGAATCGGTAGCCCTGTATCTGCTTCCCACCAATTACCTAGGTCTGCAAGCAAGGTTAATCCATAATTTGGATATGTAAAGCGTGCTTCATGAATGACTAGACCCGCATCAATTAACCCATCACGTACGGCTGGCATAATCTCATGGAAAGGCATCACGATTATTTCGCCTACGCCTCCAGGAACATTCTGAGCTGCCCAAAGTCTAAAAAGAAGATACGCAGTTGACCGCTCGCTTGGAACAGCTACTTTCTTACCGCTTAGTGCTGCTGCACCTTGTTTACCGCCAACTTCATCTCTGGACAGTACAAGCGGTCCACAGCCTCTGCCTAGTGCACCTCCGCAAGGTAATAGTGCATATTTGTTAAGTACCCATGGAAGGGCGGCATAGGATATTTTCATAATATCTAGCCCGTCATCTGTCACTGCAAGATAGTTCGTAATATCGACATCGGCATAGGTAACGTCGAACTTAGGTGCATCAGGGATAAGTCCATGAACTAAAGCATGGAAGATGAATGTATCATTGGGACAAGGTGAAAAAGCAATTTGCATTTATAATACCTCCTTCAAAATGGAGCATGCCTGTTCGAGTGCTTGCAGAGCTTCCCCGATTCGCCATGCGGAACGATCCCTTGGACCAACAGCGTTCGATATCGCTCGGATTTCAATTGCAGGGATTCCTTGGATCTGTGCGGCAATGGCTACTCCGTAGCCTTCCATAGCTTCAGCGGTTGCTCCTGGCACACGTTTACTTAACTCTAAAGCAGTTTCCTGTGAGCCAGTAACTGTTGTTACGGTGAGTATAGGTCTAGCGATAGTAGGCAGATGAGCATCGCTCAATGCTGCAGTCACTTTGTTAATAATCTCAGGATCTACGGATATGCGTGAAGAACCGAATCCTAGCTCGTCTACGCTTAAGTAACCATCAGGTGTCTCCGCGCCAAGATCAGCGGCTATGATCTCGCTAGATATGACAATTGATCCAATGTCAGCTTGTCCGATAAATCCACCGCCAATTCCAGCGCTTATGACAAGTCCATAATGTTCATTTTGTAACGCAAATGCTGTATTGGCACCTGCAGCTGCAGGTCCAACGCCTGCTAATTTAACATCAAATCGGTTATCTGCCTGAAGTCCACGCAATACCGCTTCTCTCTCGGCCTCAACGGCAGTCATGATCAGTATACGTTTATCAGGTTTTGTAGAATTTTTCACATCATCTTGCATTAGAAAATCTCCTTATCATGAGCATTGCTTTAATCATAGCATCCCTGAACGCTAATTTGAAGATTTCGGGCGATATGTGCTCGTATACGAAACAACTGGATTAAATAGCTCATTTATGTAATGATTATAGAGATTATCGACAGAATTGGAGTCTTATACGAATGAAGAAGTTTAAGAAATTTTATGTTGAGATTACGAGCATTTGTAATCTTGCTTGCAGTTTTTGCCCACAAACACAGCGTAAAGCGAATTTTATAAGCATAGAAGATTTTACCCATAGATTGGATGAAATTAAGCCTTATACCGATTACATCTATTTGCATGTAAAAGGTGAGCCGCTTATGCATCCAAAGATCGATCAATTGCTGGATATTGCGCATGACAAAGGCTTTAAGGTAAATATTACTTCCAACGGTACTCTGCTTCATAAGGTAAAGGATAAGATTCTGCTCAAGCCAGCCATCAGACAAATGAATTTCTCTCTTCACAGCTTTGACGGGCATGAAGGCTCGGAGGACAAGGAAGGGTATGTACGTAAAGTGCTTGATTTTGTCAAAGAAGCAAATGAGCAGACGAATATGATTATCTCTTTGCGGTTGTGGAATCTAACGCAGGATAATATGACGAATACAGAGCGGAATCGAAACCGCGAAATACTATCCCTAATCGAAAATGATTTTAATCTCGATTATCGAATAGAAGAGAAGGTCGCTCCAGGAAGCGGACTTAAGCTTACAGATCGGGTATATTTGAATCAGGATCATGAATTCCAGTGGCCTGATTTGAAGGCGCCAGAGGATGATGGCAAAGGCTTCTGCTATGCACTTCGCACGCAAGCGGGGATACTCGTAGATGGAACGGTTGTACCTTGCTGTCTTGATGGTGAGGGTGTCATTAATCTGGGAAACGTGCATCGTCAGCCTTTCTCTGAAATTATTGAGGGTGAACGTGCTACTCAGATTGTTGATGGATTCTCCAGAAGAGAAGCAGTTGAGGAATTATGCAGAAAATGCGGCTATCGGCAACGATTCGGCAAATAACTATATAGAATGAAAAGAGAGAAACCATCCTTAAGTGACAATCGTGTTGAAATGCAATTTCGAGACACGTCCTAAGGGATGGTTTGCTTATTTTCATTTTCTTGATTTATATTCCGTTCCCCAATGGACTAGCGCATCGAGCACGGACTTTAAACTATACCCTGTTTCGGTAAGGGTATATTCTACTCTTGGCGGTACTTCAGCATATACTTTGCGGGTCACAAGACCATTCTCTTCCATTGCACGTAAGTTAGTTGTGAGCACCTTCTGCGAAATATCGCCCACGGATTTCTTTAACTCACCGAATCTTCTTGTACCATCCAATAAATCTCGTATGATGAGCACTTTCCATTTATCTCCTATTAGCTGCAGGGTTGTTTCGACGGGACATACCGGGAATTTTTCTGACATGAATAGACCTCCTTAACTCCTTGATCCTACACAATGGTATCCTTAAGGTAACTACGGCACTTTAAAGTGCTTACTTTACATAAGTTCCTTACTATATCATTATAGAATTATAAACAGCAGTTAATCAAATGTTAGACAATAGAGCAAAATACAGGAGGTATTTAGAATGAAAATCGCAGTTATTGGAGCAACAGGTAAATCAGGTAATTTAATCGTACAAGAGGCACTTTCAAGAGGGCATGAAGTAACAGCAATCGTACGTGATGCACGCAAATTAGGTGAAACGAAAGTGAACGTACTTGAAAAAGATTTGTTCGATCTTACATTTGATGATCTTCAAGATCAAGATGTCATTATCGACGCATTTGCAGCTTGGACGCCAGATACGTTAGTTCTGCATCAAACATCGCTTAAATATTTGGCTGATGTACTGAGCGGGAAACCAAACCGTTTACTAGTTGTTGGTGGAGCGGGCAGTTTATATGTAAATCCTGAGCACACCGTTCGTTTATTAGATACTCCTGATTTTCCAGATGCATACAAAGCGTTGGCCAGCAATATGGGAAAAGGTTTGGATGCACTTAAGCTTAGATCGGACGTAAACTGGACTTATGTAAGCCCAGCGGCTGCTTTCGTTGCAGACGGAGAACGTACGGGTTCATACAAAGCAGGCGGCGAAGAACTAATTGTGAATAGCCAAGGTGAAAGTGTCATTAGCTATGCAGATTATGCAATTGCTATGATCGATGAAGCTGAGAATGGCAACCATATCCGCGCTCGTTTTACAGTAGTATCGAAGTAATCTCTTTATGAAAATAGCAGATAAGAAAATGACCATTATAATCACAATGGTCATTTTTTATTATGTCATAAATATGAATTTTATAAAATGTTTACATAAATGATACACAACATATTAATTATGATATACAATATAAATAAATAAACATGTTTTATATAGAGATTATCACGATATTATTCTCATTTAAACTCGGAAGGAATGGATCGCATGTGCGCAATGATTATGCAGAATCGAGCCACTAAAGAAGTGCATCATAATCTATCTGTGTCTCAATTAGTAGAAAAGGCACTTGAACGAAATGAAGGTACTCTTGCTTCTACAGGAGCCTTGTGCGCACTGACAGGCAAGTATACGGGTAGATCTCCTAAGGATAAGTTCATTGTAGACGAACCTTCAGTGACAGAGCATATTGCATGGGGAAATGTGAATCAGCCGATATCGGAGGAAGTGTTCGATAAGCTGCATGCAAAAGTTCAACTCTATATGGTGGATAAAGAGCTGTTCGTTTTTGACGGCTATGCGGGGGCAGATCCGGCTTATCGCTTGCCAATCCGCGTCATTAATGAGTATGCTTGGCATAATTTATTTGTCCATCAGCTATTTGTTCGTCCAACGGAGTCGGAATTAGCTGCACATATTCCTGAATTTACGGTAATTTCAATGCCTGGATTCAAATCTAATCCAATACTGGATGGTACGAATTCAGAAGCGTTCATTTGTGTTTCTTTTGATAAGAAGATCGTTCTGATTGGTGGAACTGAGTATGCAGGCGAAATGAAAAAGTCAATTTTCAGTATTTTGAATTATCTTTTGCCGTTTAATCAGGTAATGCCTATGCACTGCTCTGCAAATGTGGGAACAAAGGGAGATACAGCGCTATTCTTCGGATTGTCAGGCACAGGCAAAACGACGCTTTCGGCTGATCCCAATAGACATCTGATCGGTGATGATGAGCATGGATGGTCGAATCAAGGGGTGTTTAATTTTGAAGGTGGATGTTATGCCAAGTGTATCGGTCTCTCAGAAGAGAAGGAACCGCAGATTTGGCAAGCGATCCGTCATGGGGCTGTCCTTGAGAATGTCGTACTCGATGCTGAAACAGGTGTAGCGGATTATAACAGCAATGCTTTAACTGAGAATACGCGTGCTGCGTATCCAATTGATTATATAGATGGTGCCATGATACCAGGTGTGGCAGGACATCCTAACGTTATTATTTTCCTAACTGCTGACGCATTCGGGGTATTACCGCCAATCTCTAGGCTTACGAAGGAACAGGCCATGTACCACTTCTTATCGGGATACACTTCGAAGCTTGCAGGGACCGAAAGAGGGGTAACTGAGCCTGAAGCAACGTTCTCAACATGCTTTGGTTCGCCATTCCTACCGTTGAATCCGAATGTTTATGCGAATATGCTTGGGGAAAAGATTGATCAGCATGGAGCAAGAGTCTATCTTGTGAACACAGGTTGGACGGGAGGGCCATATGGGATAGGTAAGCGAATGAGCTTAGCCTATACGCGTGCGATGGTATCTGCCGCTATTGATGGCAGTATTGAGAATTCGAGTTTTGTTCATGATCCGATCTTTAATTTATCTTGTCCAACCCAAATAACAGGAGTTCCAGCAGAAGTATTAATACCGCAAAATACTTGGGAGGATAAGCAGGCTTATTGTGATAAAGCAATGGATTTAGCTAAACGATTTGTGGATAATTTCAAGAAGTTCACGCATGTGAATGATGAGATTGTTGCTGCAGGACCGAATATCGTAGCTTAAGCACGATAATAAGCTGTTCCATAAGTAGTGAAAGCTGCTTGATGGACAGCTTTTTTTTGTTTCAAGCCACATGTTTTACAATGAATCCAATATGCGATACAATTTTATTATGGGCATAATTTCCAAATGTAGTATAGAAGATCATTTCATAAGTAGGGGTGATTGTTGTAGAAAAGGTCGGTGTTTTTATGGAACAAGGCGGTGTTTTTTTGCTGTTCTGGATTAGTCTTGCATTAATCAATGCAGCTATAGCTGAGAACAAGAATCGCAGCCGTTCGTTCTGGTGCTGTCTTTCCTTGCTAGTTGGTCCATTCGCTACTTTACTTCTAGTCGTATGGGAGAAAGAGCCCGAACCGCGAATCAAGCCGAAGAAAAAGAGACTATATTAGTTGATCAAATGTATAAAGGATAGGAGATATAAGGATGAATTTTAATTATTATAATACTTTTATTCAGGTAGCTGCAGACTGTCCAGTCTACCACGGCATTACGCCACAGACGAAGAAAGCTGGCAAGACCGTACCCATGATTCAATATGAATTGCTCATGGAAAATCCTTATACCTATACACAAGAAGAGCTGTACTATCAAGTACATATTAGACATAAAGAGATTCCGCTAGAAGAAGCTCAAGCAAGAAGAGATGAGATTTGGAATGAACTGTATTCCAAGCATCATGCTTGTCTAAGGGCTTGTATGCTTCCTAAGAAATATGGCTGGGGATTGCATTTTGATACGGAGGGTAGAATTGCACTCTATGGGATGGAATCTAAGGAATATGATCAATATGCACAATCAAGTGACGTTAAGCAGCTAGCCGCTATGCGAAGTAGTCGAAAATAATCCATAATAGTGTATTGATATGGTTATTAAGCCATCCTTCACTCCACAGTAATTTCTATTATATTAGTTTTATATTCAGTCAATTTATAATCCTTGTCTATTATCTCATATATCTCTGCTACTGCCCATATGTTGTAAATACCTTGCTTTGTAAAGCTATAGTTGTATACTTCTTTCAATGAATTCTTCTTACCTAATGTCTTAAATTTCATTAAGTCATTCGAAGTGATTGGCAGAATTTTTTGTATGATTTCAGTCTCCTTATTTTCTAAATAGACCTTAAAAACTTTATCACCTGTTCCAATTTTATACTCTATCTCAGAGTTATTGTTAAGGGTTATTTCTAATTTTACTTCCTGATTAATCCTAATTTTATTTTTATTTATAGTTAGATTCGTATCAAATGCCAATCGGTCATTTCTATTAATTTCACTAACAGCACTTTGAATTGATTCCTCGTTATTCACAACAACACCCCCCACTTCTTTATCATAACAACCATTTAGAACAAAAAAACAAAAACATACAACTATTAATGATTTAATTAATTTTTCTTTCATAATAGAATTACCTCGTTCCCATTTATTACAATAAACGGATGTAATTCAATTAATGTTTCAAATATCAGCCATATGCACAATCAAGTGACGTTAAGCAGCTTGTAGCAATGCGAAGTAGTCGGAAATAATCCATGATGGTGACTCAGGATGGCTATATAGCCATCCTTTTTTGTCTTTGTATTCGTTGATTCAGCAGGGCTGGGATCACAAGAAATAAGGCATAGGCACATGACATCCAAGCCGAAAAAGCGATAATTTGTGATTCTTCTAATAAGGGGAAAATGGTTCTGTGAAAAGAGAGCGAGAACGTATCCAGAAATAATCCAAGAATGGACCCGATGATTCCGAATCTTAATGCGGCGTGATTTGTTTTATCGAATAATACATAGATATGCGTTATTCCCCACAGCAAAACCGCTGTGCCAGCTAACAATAAGATGATACTGATTGTAAAAGAGCTTGTGCCAGGAGTATACAGAACGAATTTACCCAAAAAGATAAAAAATAGTGTTGCACATAGCCATACGCCTAATCCCCAAAGCAGCGTAAATAAATGTTTTTTCATAAATTTCCCTCCTTTGTCATCATAGAGCTTAAACCTCTGAAGAGTGTTTCGACTTCTCCGTATATGGTGTCGACAGGAAAATCCTTATGAATCAATGCCTGTACAGCTAACCCATCAACGATTGCATTGAGGAGCACTCCCCAAGTTTCAAGTGTAACTCCTTCTACAGGCGATGCTGGCCATAATCTTGCTAATTGTGCGGATAAAGTTTTATTTTCAGATTGAATGATTTGTTCCAATTGATTACGAATGTTGGTGTTGTTTAAGCTTGAAACAAATAGCGTGAAGAATAATTTATGATAAAAGGAGTCATGTGTGCAGCGACTCTTGGCAGATTGAATAGCATCGGAAATACAAAATTCATGGTTTTCTGATAGCTTCTCCCAAGAGGTTGCGCATGAATCTTGAACAAGTTCAAGGAGCAACTGTTCCTTTGTGCGAAAATGGTAGTAAACCGTTCCTTAAAAACTAGATGTTCGCGGAATATGTTTAGTAAATACTAAACAAATACTTCATATATCTAGTTTGTAGTATTGCATTTTTATAGATGCTGCATTATTATGTCTATATATAAGATAGATATAACGGGGGTATGTTTGGAATGGGAGAAATTTCAGAACTATTCTGGAATGCATCTATAGAGGAAATGAAACAAGGTTATGTATACGATAAGGCGAACGAAGTTTATGTTTGTCTAGCGTGCGGCGAACGGTTTGAGCAAGGAAGGATTTATCAGATAGAAGATGCATGGTACGAGGCAGAGAAATATACACGCATTCACATTGTAGATAAGCATATTTCCATGTTCAATTATCTGATCAATTTGAATAAGAAGCTTACCGGACTAACGGATTTACAGCGCAGCTTGATTACTTTGTTTCAGAATGGCTTAAGCGATAACGAAATCGTTAAAGAGCTTGGCAGCGGCAGTGCATCGACGATTCGAAACCATCGATTTACGCTGCGGGAAAAAATGAAGCAGGCTAAAGTATTTCTATCGATCATGGAACTGGCTGAGGAGCGCCCGAAGAATCCAGCATCCAATTTTATTTCGATCCATAGGAGGGCTACTATGATTGACGAACGTTATAACGTTACGGAAGAAGAAAACGATAAAGTATTACGACTTTATTTTAAGGAAGGCCCAGATGGCCCATTATCCGAATTTCCTCGAAAAGAGAAACGGAAAATCGTAATCCTGCGTCATCTCATTAAGAACTTTGATGCGACAAAGCGTTATACAGAGAAGGAAGTCAATGAAATTATTAAAGCGGTGTATGCAGACTTTGTCACAATCAGAAGATATTTTATCGAGTATGGGTTTATGGATCGGTTAGACGATTGCAGTGCATATTGGGTCAAATTATAGTATATGGAAATTGAGAAGGAAGGGATTAGAAATGGAACAAAACAAACGTAAAGAAATGGTCGCAGCCTACATGGAGAAGAAGAAGCCCATGGGAATTATGCAAATACAGAATAAAAGCAATGGCAAGCGATTTATCGTCAGCAGCGTCAATTTAGAAGGATTAATGAATCGTGAACGATTCATGCTTGATATGGGGAATCATGCTAATAAGGAATTGCAAAAGGATTGGAAGGAGCTTGGGCCAGATCAATTTACATTTGAGATTCTGGATCAAATAAAGCCCAAAGAGGATCAAGCCATGGATCGTCAAGGGCTTAAGAATGTGAAGGATGAATTAACATTGTTAGAGCAAATGTGGTTGGATAAGTTGCAGCCATACGGTGATCAAGGTTATCATATAAAATAATTCACAACAACTAATCCGAATGGATGATGGAAACCCATCAACTATTCGGATTATGTATATTTCTATAGGCTTCTGCTTTCACTGGACTTGATACGAACGGATGATAGTGAATCGGATCGATGTGATGAAACTTCCTTGCGTTTGAAGGTATAGTAGAAATAGGCTATCGAAATGCTCATTGCTATTGCCGAAAGCATAAAGATGAGCATATATCCATAACGATCTCCAAGGGAAACAACAAGATACATATGTAATGAACTAGCTAACCCTGTACTAATCGTACTCATCATGAAGCCAATGCTGTTCGTCAGCCCTCGAATTTGTATATGAACCTTATCCATCATAAATTTTGACTGAATCGGCAGCATTGAATAGTACATCGAACGAAAGAGAAAGAAGCAAGCTGCGGTAAACCAAAGATTGGTGAATATCCCTAGGATGAATAGGCACGGAATGCCGATAGCTTGGTAAATCACGAGTGATTTCAGATCACCAAACTTGGTCGTCATTCTAGGATTGAGAAACATCATGATCATAGTGCCGAATGTTCCTGCTGCTAGTACTGAGCTTATCATGGATGGCTCCAATAGATAGCGATTGGTCAAGAACAGACTCATAAAGGGAATCACAAGCCCGATGGCAATTCCATCAACAAATTTAATAATTCCGAATCGGGTGATAACACCATAAGATTGCTTCGGGATGCTTCTTTTTTCACTGGCTGCCTTTGTTTGTTTGAACCCTGAGACGAACCAGAGCGGAATACAGCTCAGCATAATGAATAAGATGGACAGCAACAGAGCGATTCGGAGACTATCTTCTGTGAGCAACGTAAAATGTGTTTTTAGCTGATCAGAAATGATGCCAGAGCTGGCTGTCCCGATAAATAAAGCAAACGTACCGCTTCCGAATGCCAGACTGAACAGCCTTGTTCGTTGTTCGCTTTTGGAATATTCGGTTAATAGAGGAACAAAGATAACAACTGTAAACGCTTGCCCAATCCCCATGAACACCGACCAAACGAATAAAGCAATTGTCGTATGGACCACTACACTGCCAAGCAATCCAATGACGAGAATAATTAAACCGATTAAGACGGTTTTCTTCGTACCCATCCGATCAGCCATCGTGCCAGCAACTATAGAGAATATCGCGTAGCAGACATATGTCGTCGTGACGATCGCACCTAAATCATAATCGCTAGTGATTACATTCAGGTATAAATTATAAAGTGCTAAATATATTCCTTGACCTAAACAGAAGAGCAAATTCCATAGTAAAATAAGCTTGATCGATGGATGACTTTGTTTGAAGAATGGCAGCCAGTTTGATGTTTGATTCATAAAATACTCCCCCAAGAATGCAATTGTGTGAATTTACTTGTATCGTAGTTGAAGAGTTAATTCTCCTGCAAGTAGGCACTTTTTGGTAACGTACATAAGTATTCTGTTGCATATTTATTAAACTGTAGGAAAGCAGGGATGTTTTTGAATAATAAACAATATTACTGTCCGGTTGAGGCGACGGTCGATGCGATTGGCGGCAAGTGGAAGGCACGCATCATGTGGCATTTGAGTAATCGGAAGCACCGCTATGGGGAATTAAACAAATTGATTCCGGAAATTTCTCGGAAAATGCTGGCGCAAGCGCTTCGCGAATTAGAAAGCGATGGACTGATCAGTAGATCCGAGTATAGTGAGAAGATACTAAAAGTGGAGTACGAGCTTACAGACTATGGAAGAAGTCTCACGCCAATCTTGACGCTTATGAGTGCATGGGGGAAGGAGCATATATTGAAACAGCGTGAGCTGATAACAGAACAGAAGGAAGAACCGAGCTAATTCGGCAAAATATATTACTATGAATCCGCACAGGGCAACCTACTGTACGGATTTTTTAGTAGGGTGTAATATTTTCTTATTGTATAATGAACATAATTGGTGAAAATATCCATAGAAGCAGGAGCAGCATAAGATGAGCATCGTAATTGTATTATCTGCAGGTAAGCAGGATGAAGATTGGAAAAGGATCAGCAGGATTTTGTCCATCTAACCCTTCAAACTAAGCAAGTGATGGTCGAAGATAGTTGGCATTCGATCCAGATCCATCGTCCTGAAGTTGTAATTGAAGCTATTCAACAATTATTGAATAAGGAGATTTGATGCATAATGACTATTCCGATTGAACAATGGATGATAGAAGTGGATATAGCTAGTTTGCAGCGTGCGATGGAGCGTGGAGAGCTAACCTCGGAGCAGCTAGTTCAAGCTTATATCGATCGAATTAATAGGATTAATCCTATCATTAATGCCGTGCTAGAAATAAATCCAGAAGCATTGGAGATGGCTAGAAAACTGGATAAGGAGCGCAGCGTATCAGGTGTACGAAGTCCTCTACATGGGATTCCTATTCTGCTGAAGGATAATATTGATACGGCAGATCAAATGCACACTAGTGCAGGCTCGATTGCATTAGCGAATTCATATGCAGCAAAGGACTCCTTCGTTGCATCCCAATTGCGTAATGCGGGTGCGGTGCTCTTAGGCAAAACGAATATGACAGAATGGGCGAATTTCATGACGATGGGCATGCCATCAGGCTACAGCTCAAGAGGTGGACAGGTTCTTAATCCATACGGACTAGGCACGATAGATGTCGGGGGATCAAGTTCAGGTTCGGGAGCATCGATTGCAGCGAATCTGGCTGCGGCAGCGATTGGTACGGAAACTTCTGGTTCAATCGTTAATCCTGCCATCCAGAATTCGCTTGTCGGTTTAAAGCCAACTGTTGGTTTAGTTAGTCGTACGGGCATTATTCCGATTAGCTCAAGTCAAGATTCCGCTGGTCCGATGACAAGGACGGTTGCGGATACAGCATTATTATTAGGTTTATTAGTGGGTATAGACGAGAATGATGAGGCGACATTGGCAAGTGAGGGTAAACTGCACCGGGATTATACGCAATTCCTCGATTCTAGCTTTATTTCACAAGCTAGAATTGGCATTCCGAGATTTTATTATGATTTAATAGATGAAGAAGGTTTAGTCCTCATTGAAGCTGCGATAGATGTACTTCGGCAAAAAGGGGCTACGATTATTGATCCGATCTCCATTCCGCATGAGAGTGATGAATTGGGTGGAGAGGTCATGCGTTATGAGTTCAAGGTTGGACTGAATGCTTATTTGTCACAGTTGCCTTCTGATGCTCAAATTCATTCTTTGCAGGATTTAATTGCCTTTAATAAGGACAATGAGCAATCCGCATTACGATATGGCCAGACAACGCTGGAATGGTCTGAAGAAACAAGTGGTTCGTTGACGGACCCTGCTTATTTGCAAGCAAAGCAAAGGGATATTCAGTTTACGCAATCGGAAGGACTGGATTATGTACTTGATCATTATGAGCTTGATGCTCTATTCTTGCCTAGCGATGAAGGTACAGACCTTGCAGCAAGAGCGGGCTATCCAGTGTTGACGGTTCCCGTTGGTTATACTTCGAAGGGTCCGATGGGCGTAACCTTCACAGGAAGAGCTTATAGTGAGCCAACATTAATTAAGCTCGCATATGCTCTGGAACAAGCTACACTGCATCGTGTGCCACCTGAGTTGTAAACCAAGGAGTCCTTATAAACTTTTTAAGATTGTTATAAATACAAAAGTAAATAGGAGGGGAACCAGATGGATGCTGTAATCGAGATCGATAATGTTTCTTGGAAAAGAGAGAACAAAGAAATTCTAAGTGGAGTGAACTGGCGGGTTGATCAGGGTCAGCATTGGGCGATTCTTGGATTGAATGGTTCTGGCAAAACAACTTTGTTGAATATCCTGAATGGGTACATTTGGCCAACCAAAGGTACTGTGAGTGTGCTCGGAGAGCGCTATGGCAATGTAGATTTACGTGAACTTCGGAAGAAAATCGGCTGGGTCAGCTCTTCCTTGCAGGAAAAGCTATATGTTCGCGATTTGACGCAGGATGTTGTAATAAGTGGAAAATATGCTTCGATTGGATTATACGATAAGCCGACTGAGGAGGATCGGGAGCGGGCGATAGAGCTTATGATTCAATTAGGTTGTGAGCATTTGGTCGGTCGTCCTTACAATACTTGCTCCCAAGGAGAGAAGCAGAAGACCTTGATTGCGAGAGCATTGATGGCTATGCCTGAGCTATTGATATTGGATGAGGCGAGCAATGGCCTGGATTTTCTATCTAGAGAAAATTTGCTCACAAGCATTAATCAATTGGCAAAGCAGCCGAATGCGCCAACAATATTGTATGTGACCCATCATATCGAGGAGATCCTGCCTGTTTTTAGTCATACGTTATTTATTCGCAGGGGAGAAGTGATGATGCAAGGCAAGACATCCGAACTCTTGCAATCGAATCCGTTATCTGATTTTTTTGAGACGCCAGTCCATGTAGATTGGCATCAGGAACGAGCATGGTTATCTGTACGTTAAAGGGAGGATGAAATAAATGAGAGCACCTAAATTGCAAGCTGGTGATGAAATACGCGTGATTTCTCCATCGAGAAGTATGTCTATTACAGCACCTTACCAAAGAGTTTTAGCACAAGAGAGATTGGAAGCGTTAGGCTTTAAAGTTACATTTGGTAAGCATGTACTTGAAACGGATGATTTTGCATCTTCTTCGATTGCTTCGCGTATTGAGGATTTGCACGATGCTTTTCTTGATCCGAATGTCAAAGGAATACTGACGACAATTGGCGGATTCAATTGCAATCAATTGCTTAATTACATCGATTATGACATGATAGCTAACAACCCTAAGCGGTTATGCGGATATTCCGATATCACGGCGCTGAATAATGCAATTTTGGCTAAAACAGGATTAATTAGTTATTCAGGCCCGCATTTCTCCACATTAGGTATGCTTCACGGTAACGAATATACGATCGAATATTTCGAGAAATTGATGATGCAGGAAGGCGAACTGAATATTGCACCGCCTTCTCACTGGAGTGACGATCAGTGGTATAGAGATCAGGAAAATCGGATATTCGTTCCTAATGAAGGGCCATATGTGATTAATGAAGGGGAAGCTAGCGGTACGATTATTGGCGGTAACCAGTGTACATTCAATTTATTGCATGGCACAGCCTATATGCCTAGTCTAGCAGGTACGATTCTATTTGTAGAAGATGATAGCATCGTATCTCCAGTTGACTTTGATCGGGATTTGCAATCCATCTTACATCAACCCGGTTTTGATCAAGTAAAAGGACTCGTTATTGGCAGATTTCAGCGGGATTCCGAAATGACGAGAAGCTTATTAACGCAAATCATTCATTCCAAACGTGAACTAGCAGGGATACCTGTAGTTGCTGACGTTGAATTTGGACATACGACACCTCGAATTACCATCCCAATAGGTGGACAGGCGTCGATAAAAGCTTTTGATGGCCAAGTAAAGCTAACGATTAGTGAATAGTAGAAGGAGTTCTAAACAATGAGAAGAATTGACGTAGCCTACGTACTGATTCAGGATGAAGATACCTCCAAGGTGTTGATCGTATATAATGGTGATTCAGGCATATGGACTTTACCTGGTGGTGGAGTAGAACCGAATGAAACGCTGGAAGAAGCAGCGATCAGAGAAGCGAAGGAAGAAACGGGTTATGATATTGAGCCACTTGGTGTCGTTTCTGTTAATGAATACAAGTCAGAAGAAAATAATGAGCATCTCGTATTTATCACATTCAAAGCAAAAATTATTGGTGGCAGCAGGCAAATTACACGTCCTGATGAAATCGCTTCTGTTGAGTGGGTTGATCTGCAAGTTGCTGATCAGCGTATACCCTATTATTTACATGGAATCAGTGGACTTGTAGAGAGCCCAACCATTGTTTATTTAGATGAAAATAAGCTACCAGCTAGATAGGAGTGTCACAATTGGCGAAGAAAGAATGGTTAGATGTATTTAGTCCTGAGATGGTGCATATCGGGATAAAGTCTCGCGATGAGATTCATCGTGATGGATTGTGGCATCACACATTCCAATGCTGGTTGTTGTTTAAGGAGGAAGGCAAGGATTATATTCTTTTCCAAAGAAGGCATCCAGACAAGAAGGATTATCCGAATTTACTCGATATTACGGCTGCCGGACATCTGGATGCAGGTGAAGGACCAGCTGATGGTGTGCGGGAATTGAAGGAAGAGCTAGGCATTGATGTTTCGATCGATAAGTTAATTTCAATCGGGATGGTTCCGAATGTGATTATGACGGATCAAATCAAGGATAGAGAATTTAGCCACGTATATGTGTATCCCTATCAGGGTCAGATCTCAGAATTGCAGCTGCAAGACGATGAGGTAGCTTCTATTATCCGAATTGAAGTGAATGCGTTTCGTTCATTCGTACAAGGGCAGCTGCATGTAATCACGGGATACGAGTATGAAACCGATCAGATGACGATTAAACAGATTCTGTTGAAACATGATGACTTTGTACCGCATCCAGAAGAGTATATACTATTTCTTATGAAAGAGATTGATCAAATAATAGATACACGATAGAGAGTCAGAAATAAGTCTCAGGGGGAATGGGTTTGGCAAACACGATTCGAATTGGAATAGATGCTGGAGGCACTTTGGTCAAAATCGCTTACATACTGAACGATAAGCTTGAACTCTTGAAGCTGCCTAGTAAGGAGCTTCTACAAGCCGTGAATTGGGTGAAGGAAACGCTTGATACACCAGAGATTTGTGTGACGGGTGGCAAGGCAGAGCAATTAGCTAAATTATTGCCATTCGAGATGAAGCGGATCGTTGAATTCGAGGCGACTTGCAAGGGAGTCCAATATTTAATGAGCCATTCTAAGCAGGAGGAAGGGCCATTCGTACTGGTAAATGTTGGGACAGGGACTTCCATTCATTATGTCAATGGAGAAGAGCATGTCCGTATCGGGGGTACTGGAGTAGGCGGAGGTACGATGATCGGTCTGTCTCGATTATTAACAGGAATTGAGAACTACCAGGAGTTTATCCTGTCGGAGGTTGGCGGTCAAAGAGACGAGCTTGATCTGAAAGTGAAGCATATTTATGAAGGCTCTGAGCCACCGATACCAGGAGAGCTTACTGCGAGTAATTTTGGCAATTTAAATAGTGTGCCTGCGAACGTGCCTATCTCAGACTACTTATCATCTGTCATTGGATTAGTAGGTGAAACAGTTGCTACAGCGAGTGTTTTAGCAGCTGCACAACGCGGAATCTCCAGGATTGTTTACATCGGATCTTCATTTAGTGGAAATCAGTCGCTCAAGAAGGTTGTGGCCGAATATACCGTTCTACGCGAAGGACAACCAATCATTCTGGATAATGGTGAATACAGTGGTGCAATAGGCGCACTTCTAAGTTTATAGGAGACACATGATGCAACTAGATAAGCTTGATCCTAGAATTCGGCAAATTATAATGGAATATTTCACGTTAATCAATCTGTATAAGCCCGACTTAATTGAGGGCTTTTATATTTATGGTTCGATCGCTTTGGGTGATTATTCTCTAGTATTAAGTGACATTGATTTTATCGCTGTATCATCTGATCGCTTAACGAACGAAGATGTTGCTATGCTGCGTGAAATTCATGACAAGATCCGTAAGACATATCCTGCACCAGCTTTAGAAGGAATCTATGTGACATGGGATGACTTAGGCAAATTAAGCGAAATGGAGCCATACCCTTATTATCATGAGGGACAAATGAATGCATCTGGTCTATTTGAATGCAACCCCGTCACCTGGCATGAACTTAAGACCTGCGGGATCAACGTCCTTGGTCCAGCTGCAAACGAGCTGCATTATGAACTTGATTGGAATCAATTAATAGCACTCATGCATCAGAATTTGAATACGTATTGGCTAGGATGGATCACACAGTCCAGCAAACTTGTCTCATCTAAATCGCTTGCGCTGTTATTCTCTATAGATGCTGTCGAGTGGGGAGTACTCGGCATTACTCGCTTGTACTATACCCTCCGTATGCACCAGATTGCGTCTAAAGCGCAAGCAGGAGAATATGCTATCGGCATCGTTCCCGAGAGATGGCATCTTGTGCTTCAAGAAAGCATTAATCATCGCAGAGGTATAAAGAAGTCTTTGTATCGATCTGTGTGGAGAAGAAGATCAGACGCTTTGGGCTATATGAACTATATTCTGAATGAGTGTCGTAAGCTTGAAGATAATCGAGCATAAATTTGAGTTTCACACTGGGAATTTACGTGCTAGAATGGAATATTATAGAAACGATATGGCGCATATGACGTTTTATGAATAGAGCAATACAGTTGTATATGAATTGGATTAAGGAGGAATAAGAAGTGAGTAATTTACAGTATCCGATCGGAAAGTTTCAACATGAAGGTGCAGTAACACAGGCTGAGCTTGAGTCATGGATACAAGTGCTTGACCAGCTTCCGCAGAGGCTAAGTAGAGCAGTAGAGGGATTAAATGATGAACAGTTGGAACTGCCTTATCACGATGGTGGGTGGACAATTAGACAGGTCGTGCATCATCTAGCAGATAGTCATATGAATTGTTATATCCGATTTAAGTTGGCATTGACTGAAGACCATCCAACGATTAAGCCTTATATGGAGAAAAGCTGGGCAGAGCTTTCTGATTCCAAAGCGCCTGTAAGTGTATCCATTTCATTATTCGAAGCTATTCATACTAGATGGGTGTTTCTCTTGCAATCTATGAGCAGTGAGGGTTTTGACCGTACTTTCTATCACCCAGTTTATGACCAAACATACAGTCTAGGAATTGCGCTTGGCATGTATGCATGGCATGGTCAACATCATGTTGCTCATATTACTTCACTAAGGGAACGATTAGGGATTTAAATAGAAGGAAGGTGTACACCATGGATATGAAAGTGATCAAACTGCCCTCCGTATTCGGCAGAGAAGTTACTCATAAATATGTCATCAATCAATCATCCTCACTCGTTGTCATGTTTCCAGGTAAGTACTACCCATGCGATCTGCCCGTGCTGTACTATGCCAACAAGGTAGCTGTTGCGAACAAGCACGATGTGCTTAGGCTAGAATATGGGTATCAGAGTGCAAGAACTGAAATTACCTTCGATGAGATAAATGAAGCGAATATCGTTAAGGAATGCCTTGAAGCAATCAATCAAGTTGCTCATTCGTATGATAGATTAATATTTGTAAGCAAGAGCATCGGCACGATCGTAGCTGGCAAAGTGGCGGAATTAATGGACAATCGTGCAATTGAACATCTATTCCTGACACCACTTGATAGTTCAATTCCTTATATTCAAAAAAATAGCGGAATGGTCATATACGGAACCAAAGACTGGGTGTTTAGTGCTGAAAGTGCTGAGATCGTCAAAAATATGAAACATATTAAAACCGTTGCGATTTCGAATGCGGATCACGTCTTTGAATTGGAACAAATACAAGATTCTTACGAAGCATTAGGCGTGCTCATACAAGCTTATCAGGAATTCTTGTCTAGTGAATAAAAGTAACTAATATCGACAAACCAGGAGATGAGCCAGATGCCAGAACCATTTATTGCGCAAGAATTAGAAACAGGACGGATGATTATTCGTAAAATAAATCAAGGCGATCTGCACGACATGTTCGATTATTGCTCTGATTCACGAATGACGCAGTATGTAACTTGGCAGACGCATACGAACTTGGAGGAAACGCTCAGTTTTATCCAGTTAGTCGAGAACCTGTACCTGAATGGGGAAGTTGCACCGCTTGGGATCGAGGATAAACAGACAGGTAAGTTGATTGGAACGTGCGGCTTTGTAAATTGGAATATGAATCATGCTCGAGCAGAAGTCGGTTATGCGATAGCGAGTCCATATTGGGGAAGGGGCTATATGACTGAAGCTGTTCAGGCGTTGATCCAGTTTGGATTTGATCGCCAGCTCGTCCGAATTGAAGCGAGATGCCATCCTGATAATATCGGATCTTCTCGGGTCATGGAGAAATGTGGGATGACCTATGAGGGTATTCTACATAAGCATCTTTTTGCCAAAGGGAAGTATGAGGATGTTAAAATGTACGCGGTAATTAATGAAGAATTACTTAAATAAATGGAGAACGAATCATGATCTATCATATTATTGAACGAGATACTTGGAAAGTAGTGAGAACTAGCAGCAGTTATTCACCGAGCAGCATCGAACAAGAGGGCTTCATACATTGCTCTACACGAGAGCAAGTGATTCCTGTTGCGAATTCTTTGTACCTAGGCAAGCACAATTTGCTGCTATTGGGTATTATGGAGGAGCTTGTACAATCTAAAGTTGTATATGAAGACTTATATAATCTTAATCAGTTATATCCTCATATCTATGGTGCTTTGAATTTGGATGCTGTATCGAACATCTATCAGTTGCAGATTGATGCAGATGGCAGGTTTATGGATAATTTCTCTGAATGGGATGGGAACTAAATGACGCAGCAATGGATCGATTATTGTTTGACGAAGCGAGGGACGAGTTTAACTACACCTTTTGGACCTGAAGTCATTGTGATGAAAGTGGGGACGAAGATGTATGCTTTGTTCCCAAGCGATGGTACTCCGACTGTTAGCCTAAAATGTGATCCCTTACGCGCAGATTTACTGCGTGAACAGTATCCGGAAATTACGCCAGGTTATCATTTAAACAAACAGCATTGGAATACAGTCGCTCTGGACGGTAATTTAGCAAAAGCTGACATTCAAGGTCTAATTGATCATTCCTATGAACTCGTTGTGAAAAAAATGACCAAAGCCGAGCGCGAAAGTCTTATGCTAGCTTAGTACAAAGGCAGGTATTGAGTTAATTGAAACGGACAATTGTAATGACTGGCGGCGGATCCGCAGGGCATGTGACAGTCAACCTTGCGTTAATTCCGCATTTTTCAAAAGATGGTTGGGATATTCACTATATCGGTTCCTATGAAGGAATCGAGCGGCAGCTCATATCTCGTCTTGATAAGGTTCACTATCATGCGATTTCCACAGGCAAGTTGAGAAGATATTTAGATTGGAACCATTTGAAGGATCCATTCAAAGTGATCAAAGGTTGTTACCAAGCGTATCGATTGATTAGAAAGATTAAGCCTGATGTTATTTTTTCCAAAGGTGGATTTGTCGCAGTTCCTGTTGTCGTTGCGGGCTGGTTAAATAAAATCCCTGTGATTATGCACGAATCTGACTTAACGCCAGGACTTGCCAATCGGATTTCATTTCCGCTAGCGGAGAAGCTATGCGTGACTTTTCCAGAGACGGTGGAGCAGCTTGCTAGCCCCAAGGCCGTGTATGTAGGCGCGATTGTTCGCGAGGAGATCATGCATGGCGATAGGGAACAAGGAATGCGCTTTAGCCAAATGCAAAGAGTGAAGCCGATTATTATGGTGATGGGCGGGAGTCTCGGAGCCAGCAGCATTAATCAAGCGGTTAGGACCCATTTACATACGTTATTGCAGCGATATCAAATCATTCACATTTGTGGAAAAGGAAATTTAGACCCTTCTCATGATGCAGCATGCTATAAACAGTATGAATATGTCAATGAAGAGCTAGCAGATCTGCTGGCGATAACCGATATTATGATTTCTCGCGCTGGCTCGAATTCCATATTCGAATTTGTATCACTTCATAAACCAATGCTCTTAATACCTTTGCCTAAAGAATCAAGCCGAGGGGATCAAATTCTGAATGCGGAGTCGTTCGCTAAGGCAGGATATTGTGAAGTGCTTGCCGATAATCAATTAAGCGGTGATTTATTTGTCAAAACCATTGATAAGCTTTATGATAATCGGTTTACTTACATCCAGGAAATGAAGAAATATAATGCCGACAACAATTTGAATAAACTGATTTCGATCATTAAGAATCACGCAAAAAGAAAATAAATAACACGATTTTTTGTTGGGGGATCTGAGTGCGTACAAGTTATGATGTAATCGTTGTAGGTTCAGGAGCGATGGGGATGAGTGCGGGGGCACAGCTTGCGGCTCAAGGTATGCGCACACTGTTGATTGATGCGTATGATCCCCCGCATACGAATGGAAGTCATCATGGAGACACAAGGCTTATCCGACATGCTTATAGCGAAGGATTAACCTATGTACCTTTGGCACTACGTGCACATGAATTGTGGCATGATCTGGAGGCAAGTACAGGCATCAAGCTTTTTAATAAGACGGGTGTACTGAGCATCGGGAATGCAGGAACTGATGCTATCCAGCGTAAGTTAGCGAGTGCTGAAGCGTTCTCGCTGCCCGTTGAGAAGCTAAGTAGCGAGGAAATGCAATACAGGTGGAAGGGGCTAAAGGTACCAGAATCTGCATGGGGTTGCTTAGAGACTGACGCCGGTGTACTGTACAGTGAAGCTTGTGTCCACGCCTATCGGCAGCAAGCTGCTGCATATGGCGCAGAGTTTCTCATGAATTGCAGAGTTATTGGCATCGATCCATCAGAAGCGGGAGTGAAGGTTACAACAGCTCATGAGACCTTCTATGCGCATAAATGCATCTTAACCACGGGAGCTTCCATCTATAAACACTGTTCATCTTTACAGCTTCCTGTAAGAGCGATTCGCAAAACGGTTGCTTGGTTCGACGCAGCAGAGCAGTTATTTGCTTCAGATCGATTTCCTGGCTTTGTTGTGCATGAGTCGGATGGAAGTGAGTATTATGGATTCCCAAGCATCGATGGTCAGGGGATTAAGGTAGGTAGGCATGACACAGGCGTTACGATTGATCCGGATGAGCCTTTAGTACCATTTGGTTCTTATGAGGAAGATGAGGCGGTAATTCACAATTTCATGCTTCGGTACATGCCTTCTGCAGCAGCCTTCTTGAAGCGAGGAAGTGTATGCAAATATGAAGTTACACCTGATGAAGATTTTATTATTCAGCAGCATCCCGTGTTTCCCTCATTAATTCTTGCTGGTGGATTCTCAGGACATGGGTTTAAATTTGCCAGTGTTGTAGGCGAAATTATAAATCAGCTAGCGTCTTCTGGACGGACTGACCATGACATAGCGAAGTTCTCATTAGCGCGATTCCAATAGGAAATGGCTTATTAAAAAAAAATTGACTAGAACATATGTTCTTGCTATACTATTATCAGATTAATCAAATTTTTGGTAGGTGGGATTGATATGGTAAATAAGCAGGAATTGATTGGATCAATGAGCGAGCTAATCTCCTCAGTTGAAAGTCTCCGCCAGCTTGATGAGCAGAAGTGGGACAGTCCAATTGCTGAAGGGAAATGGGCAATACGAGATATCATTAGCCATATCGCATTATGGGATGAGTATTTTTATAATCAAGCCATTCATCGTATAGTCACAGGCGAGTCAATCGATATACCGCATTTGGATTTTGAAATATTTAATCAGAATGCTATTACATATGCAGCTACCCAGACCCAAGATCAATTAATTGATCAAGTGATCACACATCGTAATGAGATTCTGGAAGCTTTGCAGCAAGTTCCCGCAGAAGCCTTTAATACCTCGTATCCAACTTTACAAGGTACTTTATTCTTGATAACGGAGTATGTAGAAGATTTTGTGGGGCATGATCACCATCATCTTCGACAGATTAATTCATTCTTGCAACAGAGTGAATAGAATGAATGGAAAAAGACCGTCCACAGCTCGTGATGAGCCTGACGGTCTTATTTGTTTGCCTTTGTTATTTGGTATATTTAAAAGAGAAATCCTCTAACCAAGTGGCTTGTTTTTTGATATTATCAGACGCCGCGCGATTGATATAGAGCCCTAAATTGGATCCTGTAATGTTGTAGTTAGTATTTTTATAAATTTCTTTATTGTTGATATACAAATACAATGCTTTCCCTATAATGACAACCCTTATTTTGTTGTCTGCTTTAAGCTTGTAGTCAATGCTTTTGAAATCAATACTTTTGATTAAGCTTGTGGATGATTTGGTGGCTTTGGTCATATGGCGCAATTCAACTGAATCTTGTGTGACAAAAACGACATCTGCTCCGTTATTATCCCCATTGAAGTACAATCCGCCATACCCATTGGTGCCATCTGGCTTGACGTTAATCTCGAAATCATATAGCTTGGCGTTCAGAAATTTATCCCATTTCAAAGGCAATAGATAGTGGTTAAGATCTTTGTCGTTCGAGCTTGCTGTCATCGAGCCGTCATCACGCTTCCAAGTACCAGTCGCATTATTCAAATCCCAGTTCGTAAGCTTACTATCCTTAAAATTATCAGTTATCGTATATGTCTTAGGTTCAGGTGGCGTCGTTGTATCTGGTGGGAAGACGATTTTGACTTCATCATCGAACTTCGTGCGATAGATTAAGGAGGCAGCCTCTGCACGGGTGAGCGTAGCTTGTGGGCGGAAGGTTTGATCGTTATACCCACTTATTAAATTGTTTTTGACTGCAGTGGCGATGAATGGACGCAGGTTTGGAGAAATATCATCCCGATCCTTAAAATTGTTTAACAAGCTGAGATCGGCAGTTTTGGTTGTATCGTATTTAAGCAAGCGAACAAGGGCAACTGCGATATCTTCTCGTACTGCATTGTCATTCGGCTTATACGTGTAAATATTTCCGTTTTGGTAACCGGTTAGATAAGGCTTCGCAAGCTCAACATAAGGGAATGCCCAGTGGTTGCGATTAACATCCTCGAACGTTTGCTTCAGATTATCTGGATTCGTTAGCTTTACCCCCGCTGCTGCAATCATAATTTTGGCAAATTCAGCACGTGTCACAGGATCATTCGGTCTAAAAGAGCCATCACTATACCCCGATATAATACCTCTTTGTGCCATGTCATTAATCGCATCATAAGCCCAATGATTCTCATTCACATCCCAGAATGTGAGTGTGCGGGCCATAGCGGCAGGCATCATACTTACAAATAAAAGTAAAGCAAGCAAAATCATACTAAATTTCTTCTTCATATGAACCTCCTTGTGGTAATTGAATCAAAAATACTTACGATTCCTTTGACGTAAAATAATCCAATAAGTTTCTTCATTTACATAAAATGGTTCATAAGTCATAAGAGATAGGATGTTTGCCTGATATCCTGCCATGAGTTTACAAAAAATCCGTTAGGATCTATTTATAAAGGTAAAAATGTCGTATCTGTATGTTTGGTGGTGATATGAGACGAAATGTACGCTTGCAGGGGGGACAAGCTGTTGTGTAGAATATAGGGGGTATTGTTTATTGAAGTAATTCAAATAAAATATACGAACATTAATCGTTCTAGGGAGAGATTGTATTGGAAAGAGTAGTTGGAACAGTTGTTAGAGGTCTTCGTTGTCCAATCATCAATCAAGGGGACCATATTGAAGAGATCGTTGTCGATAGTGTGCTAAAAGCTTCAGCTATAGAAGGGATTCAAATTCAAGACAAAGATATTGTGACCGTAACAGAGTCAATCGTTGCTCGTGCTCAAGGGAACTATGCGACGATCGATCATATTGCGCAAGATGTTCGTTCCAAATTCGGAGAGGATACAATTGGCGTTATTTTTCCAATTTTAAGTCGGAATCGTTTTGCGATCTGTCTGCGTGGGATTGCCAAGGGTGCCAAGAAGAAAATTGTTTTAATGCTCAGCTATCCATCTGATGAAGTTGGGAATCACTTAGTGAATGTAGATGAGCTTGATGACAAGGGAGTTAACCCTTGGACAGATGTGCTATCGGAGCAGCAATTCCGGGATTGCTTTGGATATAAGAAGCATACTTTCACAGGTGTTGATTATATCGATTACTATAAATCGTTAATTGAAGAATACGGTGTTGAATGCGAGGTTATTTTCTCTAATAATCCGAAGACAATTCTAGAATACACACCAAATGTGCTTACATGTGATATTCATACCAGATTCAGAACGAAGAAAATTTTAAAAGCAAACGGTGGAAATAAAATCTACAGTCTGGACAATATTTTATCAGAGTCCGTTGATGGCAGTGGTTTTAATGAAGCATATGGTCTACTAGGATCAAATAAATCAACAGAAACCAGCGTAAAGCTCTTTCCACGCAATTGCCAGCCAATCGTGGATAATATTCAACAGATGCTTAAGGATAAGACGGGTAAAAATGTTGAGGTTATGATCTACGGAGACGGAGCATTCAAAGATCCTGTCGGCAAAATATGGGAGCTAGCAGATCCAGTTGTATCGCCAGCATTTACATCAGGTCTTGTAGGGACTCCAAATGAAGTGAAGCTAAAATATCTTGCGGATAATAACTTCGCGGATTTAAGAGGCGAGGAGCTTCAACAGGCGATTGCTCAATATATTAACAACAAGGAATCCGATCTTGTAGGCGCAATGGAAGCCCAAGGTACTACACCTCGTAAACTTACTGACCTAATCGGTTCTCTTTCCGATTTAACTTCAGGCAGCGGCGACAAGGGTACTCCGATTGTTTTCATTCAAGGTTATTTTGATAACTATACAAAATAAATCAAACCATGCTTCGTATTGAACAGTAGAGGCTGCCCTGTAAAGTCACTAAAACGGACTAAGGGGCAGCCTTTTGCTGTCTAAAAATGACTTATATAACTCCTTACTATCGAATAAATGATGGCAGGGAATTTTGTTATTGCTTACTATTTTTGTATCAAAGATTTTTGATAAAGATTATCATCTATAAATATTAATCGCATTTTTAAAGGATAATATATGGATTTTAATGAATCTATTTTATAATAGAACACATACTCTTGGCGTAAATGATTATTAATTGTGGTTTCATATGTTAAATAACCAATTTTACCTAGAATTTTTTCAGTTTCAGTTAACGTCATATTTGACTCAAGTTTATTATATTGCTCCAAAGTTATACGAGGGTATTTAGAGTCCCCGAGAATTACAATAGAGGTAATTAAAACTGTTCCAACTAATAATATGATAACTATAAAAACAAAACTTTTCATCAAAAATGCTCCTTAGTATTGGGATATGTTGTAATAATATACGTAGAATTATTCGAAGAGTTGCGATAATCTTTATAGAGTTTTGTGATCATATAATATCTTTTTTGCGTTCGTTCTATGTCCGCTTTATGACCGGCAATGAAGAGCAAGGGAATCGAGAAGAGCGGCGCCATGGTAGTAGATAGACAAGCAGCCTGAGAAGTGTCAAGGCTGTTTCTAGGGAGAGTGGCTAGGAAAATTTCAATTTTGTTCTAAGCTAGAAGGTATGTACGTGAGGGAAAACACTTCCAGATGTCGAAGTATGGCATAGAGAGGGTGGTCAAATGTCAGAGGAAAAACGCACTATTGTTATGACCTTTGTTTTTATTAATGGAATGAAAAAACAAGTGCAGTTCCATAACACTACCAAACTATCCGTAATGGAAGAGTATATACGACGGAGCGGTAGTCAAGAGTATGCACATATCGATCTTGGAATAGTATATTTAGATAAAGTTCTATATGTTGATTTTGAAGAGTATTAAGCACCCAAGTGGTGCTTTTTCTTTTTGCATAAACCTAAACGACTGAATAACCCTGTACTTTCATCCAATCAAAACACTATCTTGGACATATTATAACTTAAATTGGAGAATAGGAGGGATTTCATATGAGTGGATTTCGTGAAGAAAGACGTGAAGAAAGACGTGAAGAAAGACATGAAAGACATCATGGTATGTTTACATCTACAGGCGCAATTTTGGTTCTTTTTATCCTTTTAGTTATTATTACTAGATCATTTTTGTACTAAGAGTGAATTAATGAGAAGGTAAGATGTAATACGACTACATTTATAACCTTCAACGGCATTCTCCCTAATGGATCATCGAATGAAAGTTTTAGCGTGCAAAGAAACATCTAATCATCCTTATAAGTCACTCTTAACCGAGTGGCTTTTATATTTCCTAGCGGTGGCTCTGGTGGTCAAATAACCCCCTCTAGACGTAATGAATTATTTTGCTAGGGGTGGTCATTTAGCCCCCACTACTGGTGGTCATTTGACCCCCCAAGAAAGAAAAAAGAAATATATATATACTATCTATGTTGAACATTCTGTTCTACATGATGATATAAAAATAGATTCAAAGTCACTCTTAAACTGAGTGGCTTATTTTATTTTAGAAAGGATTGATGAACATGAAACAAGCAATCGAAAATAACTTCAGTTATCATCCACCAAAGAACGATCAAGCAGATAGATATGAGCAAATTAGGAATGCTACTAAGCAATTGGCATACTTACTGGATAGTCAATGTCCAGATAGCAGAGAGAAGTCATTAGCTATGACTAACTTAGAACAAGCAGTGTTTTGGGCTAACGCTTCTATCGCTAGAAATGAATAGAGGTGAAGCTTCCCGATAAGTAAGGTCATTCGGAGCCATTGTTGAAGTCAGTCCACTCTACATTCATACAAGCTTCTCACAGACTTATAGAATGTTTGTTCTGTTAAAATGATAGATTGGTCGTCAAAGATAGTTTAAACACTAATTTGGGGCATCTACGCAGCTCAACGGGTCCTTCTGAGCAAAAGTTTTAGTGCGGGTGCTTGCGAGCCCGAAATAGCTCTAGATTTTTTTGAAAAAAATTACTTCCGCTTCCGTTTGCTAGGATGGCAAATATAGTTGTTTTTATTTTTTACTTCGAATTAAGTCTATAAATTTCGTTGAGCAAATTTGAATAATCAAAGAGGAAGTAGGATAACATCCCTGCAGCCATCCCCAACTTTTCTGAAATTTAAAGTATATGACTTTTTCTTCTTCACTGACATTACCTCGAATCTAAAATCCTTTGAATACCAATACTTCAGCATTTTCGTCATATTAGTTAGTAGGTATACATTATAGTGATGAGGTGGCTAAGTTCAACTTAGGCGGCTTAAATGGTGAAACAAACATCGTTAATGAACATGGCTTGCAAAATACCAAAAATTTTGTTATACGTTGTGCACTATACGAGTCCATCGAGCATATTTGTTCACTCTTTCCACTACCTTAGTGTGATCTGGAACTGCTGGTAATACAGTGGTAATGGCGTTTACTTTCATTTCAAGTTGATTCTGTCTTTGTTCCATTTGAATTAGCAATTGGGCTAAGGTTATCAAAGGATAAATCCATCTCTTCTTTCATTCGAAAGTAATCATTTACTAGCATCTCGTAAGCTTGCTATGCCTGATCGGTATTAAGTGATTTGGCATGCATCCAAGCACCTTTCTCAGTCCAGAGATAAAGTACAGAGGTGTTTTTGTAACCGTCATGAAATTCATGATGGTTGATGAAATCTCGTTCGCTCTCACCTTCAAGCTTGAAATAGTGTTTCCCCGCCTCGACGTACTTGTTAATAGATTACATCACAAGTTAATTAAAGGGATGAAATGACCACCACTAGGATACATTTTGACCTACACTATGAATGAAAAAAGCCACTCAATCGAGTGGCCAAAAATATCATGTATTGGATTAATTAAAATATGTATCGATAGCTTTCCAAGCCATAGTTGCATAATTTACTAACTTCTCGATTGATTCGGCATTGTCTTTTAGGTCTGTAATCTTCCTCATTACTTTAGCAAATCTACTTTCTGCTTCATCTTTATTCTTAGCTTTGCTAATCGCTAATATTTCAACCATAATTTCAAACATTTCGTCCTGTTTGTCATTAGCTTCTTTTAGAATTAACATCATATCTGGAAGAACAGCAGTATTTCTAGCAGTTTGTTCAGCTGCTTTCAATAACCTAATTTCTCGTTCTTCTTTGATTCGATTTCTTTCTGCAATATGTTTAAATGCCAGCTGCAGACCGGAAAAGGATACTTCCGGTTCGTTTTGTTTTTACGCTGGTTATCGATAATTTGGTTGGCAATTGGTGGGCAACGAGAGAAAATACAAATTAATCGTACAAGATCGAGACACCTAAAAACCGCTATCAAGGTTTATAGACAAATAAAATCGGACGCCGCTCGCGCGACGCCCTTCATGGGAGAGGAGAAACCGGACGAAGAGCTTATGGGGAAACGTAAGTCTTCTCCGCGGTTGTCTACGACATTATTGATGTCGATAATCTAAGGATTAACCTGAACAGAGGGAAATATACACCATTTTGCAAAAAAAATGCTTAGTGTGGTACGATGTACTGGAGATTTCGATGAAATAGGTGACATGAGCTATAATGAGAGTAATATCAGGCAAAGCCAAAGGCAGATCGCTTAAAGCGGTCCCAGGCATGAGTACAAGACCAACGACGGATAAAGTAAAAGAAGCAATATTTTCTATGATCGGTCCTTATTATGATGGAGGTACAGCGCTAGATTTATTTGCGGGTACTGGTGGACTTGGGATTGAAGCACTGAGTCGAGGGATGGATAAATGTATTTTTATCGATATAGAAAAGAAGAGCTTAGATACGGTCATACATAATCTGGAAACCACAGGATTGCGTGAGCAGGCGGAGGTCTACCGCAATGATGCTGCTCGTGCACTGAAGGTGCTCAGCAAACGTGATATTCAGTTTCAGCTTGTTTTTCTGGATCCGCCTTATCGGATGAAATTCATTGGGGAATTGGTGGATAAACTGCAAGCTTATGCGTTATTAGCACCGATGGCAGCGATTCTCGTTGAGCATGATGCCGAATACCAGTTGGATGACGTGTTTGGTAACTGCATATGTGAAAGACGTGTCGCATACGGCGATACAGCAGTGACAATCTATACCTACAAGGGGAATATTGAGGAGTGAACTGTATGACACAAGTCGAACACAACATAAGAACAGCAGTATATCCTGGAAGTTTTGATCCTGTGACTAATGGTCACATCGATATTATTCGTCGTGCAGCGAAGGTATTTGATAAGGTAATTGTCGTCGTGCTTAATAACACGAGCAAGAATCCATTATTTACATTAGAAGAACGAATGGAATTATTAAGACTTGCTACAAAGGATATTCCGAATGTGGAAGTGGATTGGTTCCGAGACTTGCTCGTGAATTATATGAAAAAAAGACAAGTGAACCTAGTCATTCGCGGTCTGCGAGCCGTATCCGACTTTGAATACGAGATGCAAATGGCTTCGACGAATCGTAAGCTACGAGATGAGGTAGAAACTTTCTTCATGACGTCTACTCCAATGTATTCCTATCTTAGCTCCTCGATTGTAAGAGATATAGCGAAATTCCATGGACCTGTTACGGACCTGGTTCCAGTAGAGGTTGAACAAGCGCTGGCTGCGAAATTTCCGAAGGAGTGAGCAGTTGTCAAGAGCAGGAGCTATCAAATTGGCTCCTGCTCTTTAACGATTCCGCGCGGCGTGGAACACGCGGATCACAAGTGCCATGCAGCCGAAGGTAGCGAGCAGGATGGCGAGCCATCCTAGCATGGGCTGCATGAGCGGCCACAGCCCGTAGGCTGTGGCGTTTTGCTGCGCGGCGCTTGTCGCCGCCGCGTCAAGGAAGCTGGGCTGGCTGCTGCCATAGCCCAGCGATGTATACGGTCGCCACAGCGCGACCGTCAGAACTGCCGCCAGCATGCTGTGCAGCAGGCGGGCAAGCGCGAACGGACCATAACGTAGGTCCGTTCGCTCTGTCAACGCACGTACTTGCGCGTGCGTGGACAGGCCGCCCCAGCCGAGCAGGGCGGCGATGCCTGCAGCCTGCCACATAGCTGGCAGGCCCTGTGCTTGGCTCCACGCGTATGCGCCGATGTGCGGCTCAAGCAAGCCGATCAGCAGAGGACGCATAGCGTCACCCGCACCTGAACCCGCGATTGATTCCGCAATCGCGCTTAGGCTATCCGTGATTCCTGTCATGGTAATGACATTCATCAGAACAGAGAACATGATAATATAGCCACCGATGACCATCAGTCCCGTGACGGATGAGCTTACGGCATCGCCGAGCAATTTGCCGAAGCTGCGTCCATCCTGCATTTGTGCTCGTTTCATGATCGATAAGGGCGACAGGGATGATTCTGTACTTCGAATGAGTTCACTATATTTTGGCTTCGGCTGTGTCCATATGAATCCGATAGCTAGACCTGATGCATAATGCAGGATCGCAAGATAGATGCCTAAGCTTGGTTCGCCTAAGAACGCAGTAGCGATAACCGTAATGATGAAGGCGGGAGAAGCAAGCTGTGAAATGGCAAGCAGACATTCCCCTTGATGCTGCGTAACTAATCCTTTTAGACGTAGTTCAGCGGTAATTTTGGCACCCGTTGGGAAGCCGCCAATGCTTCCTGCTGCAAGTGCCCAGCCACTAATACCGGGAAGCTTGAAGCCTAAACGCAGCAAAGGATCAAGGATCGCTCCAATCGCATGAACGATACCTAGACCCATGGCAATTTCAGTGATAATAAAAAATGGAAGCAGTGCAGGAAATACAAATTTCCACCATACGGTCAAACCTTGAAGTGAGGATCGGAACGACTGGTCTGGGAATAAGACAATGGTGATCACAACCACGATTGCCGTAATAGCAAGAATAAGCGTTGCATGGCTTTTGTAGGACGAGCGTCCTATATTATCGGTAAATTGCGTCAATTCAGACCACCTCTTGTGGACAAGATCGTATGTTTATGTGTACGCGTCAAACCGCTGGTTTAGTCATAAAAAATTTATCCGTTTTTAAAGCAGTAAAACTTTTTCTTTTTGTAGACTAACATTTCCATTGAACAGGAATTTGGTGGTATTATGATCATGGATTATGTTATATAACTAATAGGAGTTTTCAAGTCTGATGCCATGTAGAAGGGAGCAACTATGGTGAAACAAGGTTTCAACGGCACGGAGGATCAAGATCGCATGTCCTCGGTACGACTTCGTGATCAGCGCAAAAAACGAGTCGTTACCTCAGTATTGATCGGATTGATCTTGGCCTGTATATTATTTTTAATTCCGCTTCCTTACTATATTTATAAACCAGGCTCAGCGGAAGAAATTAAGCCGATGGTCGTGCTGCATGATAAGAGCCAAACAACAGAAGAAAAGGGTACGTTCATGCTGACGACGGTACGTGCAGAAACAGCACGACTCGCAACTTACTTAGTTGCTTTAGTTCATCCGTATCAGGAGCTTGGCCTTAAAGAATCCGCTTATCAGCCTGGCGAATCTCAGAGTGAATATACGCAGCGGCAAGTATATGTCATGCGTTCATCCCAGAGTGATGCGATTCAGGCGGCTTATAAGCACGCACAAATCCCTTATCATATTTCGGGTGATGGCGTAATGGTACTTCGATTTGTCGAAGGAACTTTAGCTGCATCGGTGCTTCAAACAGGGGATATCATTACGAAGCTTGATGATACAAGCATTTCAAGTACAGATGAGCTGAGACAACACCTGAGCACGAAGAAGCCTGGGGATTCCGTCAACATTACGTATAAAAGAGGCAATGAGACGCTTACATCGGAGCTTAAGTTATCTGCGCTTAAAGACACGAATGGCAAAGAAACAGGTCAAGTTGGACTTGGTATCATGAATCCTGCTGATCTACAGTCGATTCGACCTGAGGACGAGAGCAAAGAGATTGAAGTGAATGTAGGTGATATTGGGGGGCCGTCTGCTGGACTTATGTTCTCACTTGAAATTTATAATCAGCTTGTGCCAGAAGATATTACAAAAGGCTACCGAATTGCTGGAACAGGCACCATCAACCCTGAAGGTGCTGTAGGAGCAATCGGTGGAATTCAGCATAAGATCATTGCCGCAGATCGCGAGCATGCCGAAATCTTCTTCGCTCCCGCCGATTATACGACTGAACAAGGCTATAAGTACACGAATTATTCCGATGCTGCAGCTAGAGCCAAACAAATCGGAACCAAAATGAAAATTGTTCCTGTGCATTCGATGGATGAAGCACTTCAATATTTAGCCTCACTTCCTGCCAAATAGTGAGTTTAATTGCTTTTTAATAGGCTAGCATGTTGACAAAAGGATCAAACTATCGATATAATTATTTTTGTTTGTTTGGAGTGATTAATCATGGAAATCAATCTCAAGGAATTAATCGCAGGAGGCCAACCAATCCATATGGTGGATTCGTTCGAGCTTTCAGCGGATGTTCGCCGTACTTATGAACATGATGTCCATGCATTCAGCCCTGTAGCTGTCGACCTGCATGCTCGTTACGCAGCGGGAGTAACCGAGGTTACTGGAGAACTTAAGGTACAGTTATCGCATAGCTGTTCCAGATGTCTGAAGCCGATTGCAGAGACACTTACAATTCCATTTCGGGAATTGTTTACTGCACAGCCTGAAGCGATTCGTGAGGACGAAGATGAAATGTATCATCTTATTACCACGGATAAAATCGATCTAAGGCCTTACTTAGAGGAGATCGTGGTAGTAGAAATCCCGCTTGCTCCGCTTTGTGATCCAGATTGCAAAGGTATTTGTCCTGTTTGTGGCGTGAACCGCAATGAGGAGGATTGCAATTGCAATACAGAATCAATTGATCCAAGGCTTGCAGGATTAGCGGATTTTTTTAAGAAATAATCTTCCTCAGTAATATCGATATTGACGATATGGGCATTAAGAATTAAAGTGAATACTAGAAAATAGTATTGTGAAACTATAATTTCTTAGTATTCTAGAATTTGTAACTTTCATGTCATAAATTCTAAGTGATACCAAATGAGTAGTGTGAATTATGGTAAGGAGGTGGGAACATGGCAGTACCACAAAGAAGAACATCCAAAACTCGTCGCGATATGCGTCGTACTCACTTTAAACTAGCAGTACCTGGCATGG
Source organism: Paenibacillus albiflavus (assembly GCF_004344915.1). Lineage (GTDB taxonomy): Bacteria > Bacillota > Bacilli > Paenibacillales > NBRC-103111 > Paenibacillus_AM > Paenibacillus_AM albiflavus. The sequence continues at coordinate 50,145 of NZ_SKFG01000002.1, forward strand.
TTAAATGTGAACAATGCGGAGAATTGAAAATTTCTCATCGCGTATGTAAAACTTGCGGTTCATACAAAGGCAGAGAAATCATCAAGGCCTAATAATGGAAGAATAGTACTTCATCAATCTGGTGAAGTGCTATTTTTTTTCTGTATTATAGAATTTATAACATTCGTGTCATAAATTCTGTAATTAGGATAAGAAGCTTTCTTTTTCAGGGAAAATTCAATATACTATACAACATAGTACCTGGTAATAGAAGTTCATAGTGAACTGTGAATGTTGTAGGAGGAAGGTGTTACAATGAATAAGCGCCTGCCCAAACGTGAACGTCAACAAGAGCTGCAACTTGCAATTTCGAATAATCCATTCATGACGGATGATGAGCTTATGCAGAAGTTTAATGTAAGCATTCAAACTATTCGGCTGGATCGGATGGAGCTTGGCATACCTGAGCTTCGGGAGCGTATTAAACAGATGGCGGAACAATCATATGATCAGGTCCGTACATTACCTATAGACGAAGTAATTGGAGAAGTTATTGATTTACAGCTGGATACGAGCGGAATTTCGATTTTTGAATTGAAAGATGAGCATGTGTTCTCCAGAACGAAAATTGCAAGGGGACATCATATTTTCTCTCAAGCCAATTCGCTGGCAGTAGCTGTTATTGATGATGCGATTGCCCTTACGGCTTCAGCTAATATTCGCTTTGTAAGACCCGTTAAGCTTGGAGAAAGATGCGTAGCTAAAGCTTATGTGCGCTCCATCTCAAGAGGTCAAGCAAAGATTGAAGTGTTTACATATATCGGCGAAGAGGTTGTTTTTGAAGGGAAATTTATTATTTTCCATTCTAAGAAGTCGATGCAGAATACATAAAATCAGGTTAACCAATATCTGAAGCAGAGAACTGCTAAGCGGTATAACTGAATCAGAAGTGGAGTGTGGCGTGAGATGAGTAAGGATAGCATATTGCTTGATCAGTTGAAGCGTCCGCTGCGTGATTTGCGAATTTCGGTTACGGATAAATGTAATTTTCGCTGCTCCTATTGCATGCCGCCAGAGTTAATTGGACCCGATTATCAGTTTCTGAGGGAAGCTGAATTGCTCACCTTTGATGAGATCGAGCGACTAGCTAAGCTGTTTGTTGTTTGTGGGGTACGTAAAATTCGACTTACTGGTGGTGAGCCGCTGCTAAGAAGTCAGTTATCCATACTAGTCAAACGACTGGCTTTGTTAGATAATGGACCTGAGCTATCGCTTACGACTAATGGTTCCTTACTTGGCGAGCAGGCTAACGCTTTGTACGAAGCAGGGATGAGACGAATCAATGTGTCTCTTGATGCATTAGAGGATGAGATTATTGAGCGAATTACGAATCGCAAAGTTAAGGCGATTGATATCATTCATAATATAGAGATAGCTCAGCAAGCTGGGCTTAAAGTTAAAGTAAATGCAGTGATCCGCAAAGGTGTAAATGATGATCAAGTGCTGCCACTAGCTCGATTGTTTCGAGAACGTGGTATTACACTTCGTTTCATTGAATTTATGGATGTAGGTATGGTGAATGGCTGGAATATGCAGCATGTAGTACCTAGCTCAACGATCCATGACATCATCCATCATGAAATGCCGATAGAAGCTGTGGAACAGCATGAGTATGGGGAAGTCGCGAGGCGTTATCGATATCAGGGCACGGATACGGAAGTTGGCTTTATTTCATCCGTCAACGCACCGTTCTGTTCAGACTGTACGAGAGCAAGACTGTCTTCTGATGGCAAAATGTACTTATGCTTGTTTGCAGGGCATGGCTATGATCTGCGCGAATGGGTCAGAAACGGCTCTGCGGATGAAGTGATTCTGGAACGGATTCAATCCATTTGGCATCAACGGGATGATCGGTACTCTGAGCTTAGATCAGACTATATGCATAAGGGCAAGTTGAAGGATAAAATCGAAATGTCGTATATTGGTGGTTGATGCAGAACATTGTTGATAGGGAGCAGAAAGTGAATAATTTCAACTTATTTCGAGTAACGACTGAACCGTTGTCGATGGAACAGATTACGAAACAAGTGATTCATGCTAACAATGGAGCTGTTCTTACTTTTTTAGGGACGGTCCGCGAGCTAACACATGGCAGAAGAACGCATTATTTGGAATATGAAGCGTATGTTGCAATGGCAGAGAACTCACTAAGACAAATCGGGGAAGAGATTGCTGACAGATGGCCGAATACAATTACGGCAATCCATCATCGTATCGGAAGGTTGGAAATTTCCGATATTGCGGTAGTCATAGCGGTTTCCACGCCGCACAGGGCAGATGCTTATGAAGCGAACCGCTATGCGATTGAACGAATTAAGCAGATTGTCCCGATTTGGAAAAAAGAGCATTGGGATGATGGTAGCTCCTGGATAGGGGATCAGCTCGGACAAATTGCATATCCTACAGGCAAGCCTGAACAGGGGGATTGCAAATGATTAAAGTGCTATTTTTTGCACATGTCAAAGAAAAAGCTGGGGTATATGAAGCTAGTATTGATCAGAATCTAATGACGGTTGCACAGATTCGAGCTTATCTTAAGACCACTTATGAAATTGGCGAGTCTGACAGAGTGATGATTGCGGTGAATGAAATGTACGCAGATGATCGTCGTGAGGTCAGAAGCGGTGATGTTGTGGCAGTAATTCCTCCTGTGAGTGGTGGTTAGTCTAATTAGATTTGCAAACAGAAAGGACGAAAATAAGATGCGAATAGCAATCGATGCAATGGGCGGAGATCATGCACCAGAGGCTACAGTAGAAGGTGCAATTGCCGCTGCCAAAGAATGGCCTGATACAGAAATAATTCTGGTTGGTGATCAAGCGAGAATTGAAGCGCTAGCTGGCAGCTTGCCTTCTAACGTGAGAATTCATCATGCATCTGAAGTTATTGGGGCGGAAGATGAGCCTGTTAAAGCGGTTCGTCGCAAGAAAGATTCATCAATGGTCGTTGCAGGCAAACTCGTTCGTGAGGGTGAAGCGCAAGCGATGATCTCCGCGGGAAATAGTGGAGCGCTGCTAGCTACAGGACTTCTTGTTGTTGGTCGTATTCCCGGCATTGATCGCCCTGCATTAGCGCCGATGATTCCAACGATGGATGGCCGCGGTGTACTTGCGCTCGATTTAGGTGCGAATATGGATGCTTCACCTGAGCATTTAGTGCAATATGCCATTATGGGAAGCATTTATCGAAATAAAGTACATGGTATCGCTAAACCGAAGATTGGTTTGCTTAATGTCGGAACAGAGGCTGCCAAAGGGAATGAACTTACGAAACACGCATATCCTTTATTAGAAGAGGCACCTGTACATTTTTTAGGCAATGTCGAATCTAGAGATATTCTTCAAACCGAATGCGATGTTATCGTATGCGACGGTTTTGCAGGGAATATTTTGCTGAAAACACTAGAAGGTGCGGCAGGTACCATTATGGGGATACTGAAGAAACAATTTAAACGTTCCTTTATGACGAAAATGGCTGCGCTTATCATGAAACCAGGACTTGCGGAATTCAAGAAATTTGATTACAAAGAGCATGGTGCCGCACCACTACTAGGAACAAATGGTCTTGTGCTTAAAAGTCATGGATCATCTGATGCAAAAGCGATTAAGAATGGTGTTCGTCAAGCACGAATTGCCTTGCAGAATAATTTGATCGAATCGATCTCAAAGGAATTTAATCGTGGGAGTGATAATAAATAATGAACGGAATACCAGTTGGCATCATTGGGATAGGCAAATATGTGCCTGAACGTATTTTAACAAACCAAGAGCTTGAGACGATGGTGGAGACGAATGATGAATGGATTGTCAGTCGCACAGGTATTCGTGAGCGCCGGATAGCAGCTTCAGATCAAGCAACTTCTGATCTTGCTTATTATGCTGCCCAGGAAGCGCTTAAGAACGCAGGATTAACTGCCGATGATCTTGATTTGATCATTGTCGCCACAGTTACGCCTGACATGGCGTTCCCATCTACTGCATGCATTTTGCAGGACAAGCTTGGAGCTTCTCGTGCGGCAGCATTTGACTTGTCGGCTGCTTGCTCAGGATTTCTATATGGTGTGAATATTGCCTCGAACTTTATTTCGAACGGTGCCTACAAGCATGTGCTTGTGATCGGTGCAGATAGCTTGTCCAAAATTACGGATTACACAGATCGGAACACTTGTATTCTATTCGGGGATGGAGCAGGTGCTGCTGTACTTGGCCCTGTTAAAGAAGGACATGGCTTCAGATCCTTTGTATTAGGTGCTGATGGCGCAGGTGGTCCGCTTCTCAAAATTGCTGGCGGGGGCTCTCGTTGCCCTGCATCACAAGAAACCGTTGAAGGTCGTATGCACTATATTTACATGGAGGGCAGCGAAGTATTCAAATTTGCTGTTCGCATTATGGGCAATGCTGCTGAGGAGGCGCTGGAGAAGGCAGGAATGTCGAAGGATGAGATCGATTTGCTTATTCCTCATCAAGCGAACCTCCGTATTATTCAATCTTCTTTAAATCGTCTTAATTTAACTGCTGATAAATGCATGATCAATCTGGATCGTTATGGCAATATGTCAGCTGCATCTGTTCCTGTTGCGCTTGCAGAAGCAGTTGAACAAGGTCGTGTTCAAGAAGGCGATCGACTGGTTCTAGTTGGCTTTGGCGGCGGTCTTACATGGGCGGCGGCAACTTTAATCTGGTAATTTAGCAGGATTATTATACCCTTGCGGTGAATTATGGTGTCGCGAGGAAGGAGAATGTACAGAAATGGGTAAAATTGCATTTGTATTTCCAGGACAAGGCTCACAAAAAGTAGGGATGGGGCAAGATTTGTATCAAGCACCTGAACAATCTTCTGCTAAGCAATTATTCGATCAAGCGAACGAAGCATTGGGTTTCTCATTGACAAATCTTATGTTTAATGGTCCTGAAGAAGAATTGAAAATAACTTATCATACACAACCTGCACTGCTAACCATGAGCGCTGCATGTTTAGAAGCCTTCAAGGTGCGTGGAATCAAGCCTGATTACGTTGCTGGACACAGCTTGGGCGAATACAGCGCTTTAGTTGCTGCTGGTGTTATTCGATTCGAGGATGCAGTTCGTACGGTTCGTGCTCGTGGCGAGTTTATGGAAGCGGCTGTTTCAGGTGGACAAGGTGCAATGGCAGCAGTTCTTGGCGCAGAGCGTAATGATCTTGCAAAACTATGTGCTGAAATAACAGCGAGCACAGGGCTGGTTGAACTAGCGAATGTGAACTGCCCAGGTCAAATTGTCGTGTCCGGATCAAAGGAAGGCGTAGCGGAAGTTGCTGCGCGCGGCAAGGAGATTGGCGCTAAGCGTGTAATTCCTCTTGAAGTAAGCGGGCCTTTTCATTCATCTTTAATGCGTTCAGCAGCGGACAAGCTAGCTGATGTGCTAGCTACCGTATCCATGCAGGAAGCGACAGTTCCAGTAATCGCTAATGTAACTGCACGTCCTGTAACTGCTCCGACTGAAATTAGAAGCTTGCTAGTAGAACAGGTATATTCCCCCGTTTTGTGGGAGGATACTGTGAATTATCTTGTTAGTCAAGGTGTTGACACTTTCATCGAGCTTGGTTCTGGTTCCGTGCTTGCAGGGCTCATTAAGAAGGTAGATCGTTCACTTAAGGTTTATTCCTTGAACTCACTCGAAGCGATAGCTAGCTTTGAGCTTGCTGAGTAATCATAGAATTGTCAATCTGCTTTGAGGAGGTGATATAATATGCTTAAGGGTCAAGTTGCATTAGTTACAGGTGCTTCTCGAGGTATTGGTCGTGCGATTGCGCTATCTCTTGCTGAGGCAGGCGCTGATGTCGTTGTAAACTTTGCAGGCAATGAAGCCGCAGCTGATGAAGTCGTTGCAGCTATTGAAGGCATGGGACGCAAGGCAATGAAGATTCGCGCGAATGTCGCAGTAATGGCAGAAGCAGAAGAAATGATCAAGCAGTCTTTGGAATCGTTCGGCAAAATTGATATACTAGTGAATAATGCGGGTATTACGCGTGATAATCTAATTATGCGAATGAAAGAAGAAGAATTCGATGAGGTTATCCAAACGAATCTCAAGGGCGTGTTTAATTGCGTTAAAGCAATCACCCGTCCGATGATGAAGCAGCGTTATGGACGAATTATTAATATTTCTTCCGTAGTTGGTGTGCTGGGTAATCCAGGTCAGGTCAATTATGTTGCTGCTAAAGCAGGTGTTATCGGCTTAACGAAGGCTGCTGCAAGAGAACTTGCGGCACGCAATATTACAGTTAATGCTGTCGCTCCTGGCTTTATCGAGACAGATATGACAGACAAGCTCCCAGAAGATATCAAAGCCCAAATGCTAGGTCAAATTCCGCTTGCTAAGCTAGGCAAACCGGAGGAAGTTGCGAAGGTTGTTCGCTTCTTAGCATCGGAAGATTCATCATACATGACAGGTCAAACGATCCATGTTGATGGTGGCATGTACATGTAATCCATGTCCTGCTATGGCATTTTGCTGTAAAGTTGATTATAATACCAAAGAGGAGGTGAACCGGATGTCCGACGCACTAGATCGTGTTAAACGTATAATTATCGATCGCCTTGGGGTTGACGAAGCAGAAGTTACCCTAGAAGCATCGTTTAAAGATGACTTAGGCGCTGATTCTCTAGATGTAGTAGAATTGGTGATGGAACTTGAAGACGAGTTTGATTTGGAAATTTCCGATGAAGATGCAGAGAAGATTAATACTGTAGGAGATGTAGTAACTTACATAAAATCTCATACCTAGTATTGAGAGTCCCGTTTAAGACGGGACTTCTCCTCGTTTTAGTATTACAGAATTTATAACATTTGTATTATAAATTCTGAGTAATACCTTAAGGAACGCATCCGTCTTTAAAGACGGTGAACCGTTTCTTCTTGTATTACACACAGTTTGAGACACCGTTAATTGTAAGAGGTGGTATAGTGAAAAGAGTCGTTATTACGGGTATTGGCGTTGTCACCGCTTTGGGACAAGATATTGAAACATTCTGGAGTCATTTGCTTTCTGGAAAATCTGGCGTCTCGAACATCGAGTCTTTTGACACCAGTGAATATCCAACGAAGATTGCGGCTGCTATTAAGGATTTTAATCCAGAAGAGCTGATTGATCGCCGTGAAGTTCGGCGGATGGACCGCTTTGTACAATTCGGGGTTGTAGCATCGCTAAAGGCACTGCAAGATGCGAAGCTTAACGTCAAAGAACAAACGGATCCAGAGCGTGTTGGTGTAGTCGTTGGCTCAGGGATCGGCGGATTAACTACTTGGGAAGAACAACATAGAATTCTTCTTGAGAAAGGTCCTAAGCGCGTATCTCCATTTTTCATTCCAATGATGATCGCGAATATGGCTTCAGGCCAAATATCGATGATCACTGGAGCGAAAGGTCCGAACACAACAGCAGTAACTGCATGTGCTACAGGAACGCATTCAATTGGTGAATCCTACAGGATGATTCAGCATGATGAGGCTGATGTGATGATTTGCGGTGGTGCAGAAGCAACCATTTCACCTGTGGGTGTTGCAGGGTTTAATGCACTTCGCGCGATGTCAACTCGCAATGATGAGCCTGAGAAAGCAAGTCGTCCATTCGATAAAGACCGTGACGGTTTTGTTATGGGAGAGGGTTCAGGGGTCATGATTCTTGAGTCACTTGAACATGCATTAAATCGCGGCGCACATATTTATGCAGAGGTTATTGGTTATGGCATGAGTGGCGATGCGCATCATATGACAGATCCTGACCCGAACGGAGCAGCTCGTTGTATGATCAAAGCGATCAAAGACGCAGGAATCGATCCTAGCGAAGTTGATTACATCAATGCTCATGGTACTTCAACGCCTGTTGGAGATATTTCAGAAACTACAGCTGTGAAGAAAGCATTGGGTGAACACGCTTATCAAGTAGCGATTAGTTCTACCAAGTCAATGACAGGTCATTTACTTGGTGCAGCTGGTGGCGTAGAAGCTGTTATTTGTGGATTGACAATCGAACATGGTATTATTCCGCCTACGATTAATCTAGATAACCCAGATCCAGAATGTGATTTGGATTATGTGCCAAATACGGCTCGTAAAGCAGATGTACGCGTTGCGATGTCTAACTCATTTGGTTTTGGCGGTCACAATGCAACGATTATCATGAAGAAATACGAAGCGTAATTAAACATTCAATGACCAATAAGGCGTGTTCAAATACTCTTGCAGAAATCTAATCATCCTTAAGTTAGGGCGAGGAAGTGTTTCTGCTGGTTTGAACACGCTTATACACAGACAGTTGCTTAAGGTGGTGAATTGGTACATGAATCGAAGTTTGAAAATATTACTTTCAGAGCTTGGCATTACTTTCAAAAATATGGATCTACTTAGACAGGCATTTACCCATTCATCTTATGTGAACGAGCATCGTATCTCAGGTCATGAAGATAATGAACGGTTGGAGTTCCTCGGCGACGCAGTTTTAGAACTTACTGTGTCTGAATATTTATACGATATGTTCCCTGATCGCTCAGAAGGTGAACTTACGAAGCTTAGAGCATCAATCGTTTGTGAGCCATCGCTTGTCGCATTTGCGGAAGCCCTCGATTTTGGAGCTTATGTTTTTCTTGGCAAAGGGGAGGAACTAACAGGTGGAAGAAGTCGTCCATCTCTGCTTGCCGACGTATTCGAGTCGTTCATCGGGGCCTTATATTTAGATCAAGGTTTATCAGCAGCAAGCGCATTCCTGCGCAAATATGTATTTGGCAAAATTCCTTCGGCTGGCAAACATCTTGTAGTGGACTACAAGACATTTTTGCAAGAGCATATTCAGCAGCATAATATGGGCTCGCTTGAATATCGAATCATCGAAGAACGCGGACCTGCGCATGAGAAAGAATTTATCGCACAAGTTTATCTCAATACGAACATTCTTGGGCAAGGTCATGGTCGTTCTAAGAAAGAAGCCGAGCAAGGAGCAGCAGCAGAAGCTCTTAGCAAAATGAATGTTAATGTAGATGTAAAGCCTAAGTCATAACTAGTATATTTTAAAAGAAATGTGGGGCTGACCTCATGAGTAGATGATTCTACTGACAGGTCAAGCCCCTTTGTATGTTTGGAGTGGGTTATTCCCGTTAATCACTTATAATGAAAGAAAATTCCGAAAATAACGGGCGAAACTCCTGTTAATTCAGAAAGTGTTCATCTTAGAAATGCACAGAATGCTTGTACAGCATTCTGTTATGATGTGATACAATAATGTGAAGTGTAACTTGATCGAGCAAGAAGCTATTTATGCTTCCGAAGTAATTTGTTTTCTAGAAGCTATTAATGCTTTCGAAGCGAGTTTTGTTCGTTAGACTCGTAGTGTCATATACATGACACCACCAAAACTTTGAGGTGAACCCAATACATGTTTTTGAAACGAATTGAATTGTCTGGCTTTAAGTCGTTTGCAAATCGAACGGAGCTGGAATTTGTAAAGGGCATTACTGCTGTTGTCGGACCCAATGGGAGCGGCAAAAGTAATATTTCCGACGGCATCAGGTGGGTGCTCGGAGAGACGAGCGCTAAGAGTCTGCGCGGCGGTAAGATGGAAGATGTTATTTTCTCTGGAAGTGATTCCAGACGTGCTGTGAGCTTTGCTGAGGTGTCACTGACACTGGACAATGGTTCACAGGCATTGCCGATTGACTTTGCAGAGGTAACGGTAACGCGAAGAGTTCATCGTAGCGGAGATAGCGAATATTTTATCAATAAACAACCGTGTCGTCTGAAGGACATCACGGAGCTTTTTATGGATACGGGGATTGGTAAGGAAGCTTACTCGATTATCGGACAAGGCCGTATTGAAGAAATTCTAAGTACGAAGTCAGAGGAACGGCGGGGTATATTTGAGGAGGCGTCCGGTATCGTCAAATATAAGTCCCGCAAGAAAGAAGCAGAGAAGAAGCTCAACGAAACCGAGCAGAATCTGCTCCGCATACATGACCTTGTATCTGAACTGGACAATCAGATTGAGCCGCTTAGAGAGCAGTCAAAGAAAGCTACTCGGTATAAGAGCTTAAAGGATTCTCTTAAGAGTAGTGAAATTACCCTATATGTTCACCAAATCGATGGCATACATGCCTCATGGCAATTGGAGAACAACAAGCTAGCTGAGCTTCGCAACCAGCAGCTATCCTTGTCAACAGAAGTAAGTGTACATGATGCGGGGCTTGAACAGCATCGATTGAAGGCGCGTGCTTTTGAAGAAGAGTTGAATGTGCTGCAGCAGACATTGCTCACACTCAGTGAAGAAGTGGAAAAATGTGAAGGTTACGGCGAGGTTCTAAAGGAACGCAAGAAGAATATTGAGGATAATCGGATAACGGTTACCGCGAATATTAGCTCACAAGAAGAACGTTTGGTTAGTAGGGAAACAGAGTTAAGCGAACAGAGAGTCAAGCTGGCACAAGTAAGTGAGCAGCTCTCACAGCTTGAGGAGCAGCTCGCTGCTGAAGAGATTCGTTTGCTTGGTGTAAGTGCTAGTGCTGCGCTTGAAGCTGAAGAATCATACAAAGCCGAAATGCTGGACTCGATGAACGAAACAGCACGTGTACGTAATGAGATTCGTTATGCGGATTCCCAAGTTGAAAGTCTCGTTAAGCGATTGGCGAAATTAGAAGACGAGAGACTGAAATGGACGGAACAGCGTGAGCAGCTAAAGCGTCGTCGTGAAGAATTAAACCAAAGAATCGTAGAAGCGGGAAAAGCGATTGAAGAAGTGCAAGAACGTTACCTAAGCGTAAGCCATTCCCTCAAGGAGAAAGAGCAGTTGGCACATGAAGCCTCTCTAATGGTCCGGAAGTGGGAAGGCCGTAAAGACGTGCTGATCTCACGTCGCGATACGATGATCGAGCTTCAGAACGACTATGATGGCTTCATGCATGGCGTTAAAGAAGTGCTGAAAGCGAAGGATCGAGGCCAATCGCTGCGAGGGATTCGTGGTGCGGTCGCGGAACTCGTGAAAGTGCCTGCGAATGTGGAGGTCGCGATTGAAACCGCACTTGGCGCTGCACTGCAGAATGTTGTCGTGGAGACGGAAAAAGATGGCCGTGAAGCGATTGCGTTCCTAAAAAGCAAGCAGCTTGGACGAGCTACCTTTTTACCGATGGATGTCATCAAAAGCCGCTCGATTTCAGATGGTGAACGCAGATCGATGGAAGCTGCACAGGGATATGTCGGGATAGCAGTTGATCTGATTCATTTTGATGCTGAGTATAGCTCGATTTTCGGAAGTTTGCTCGGTAATGTCATTATTGCTCAAACATTGGAAGATGCGAACCGCATTGCAGCAAAGGGACAGTATCGCTTTCGGGTAGTCACGTTAGAAGGGGATGTCGTGAATGCAGGCGGTTCGATGACAGGGGGTTCGCAGGGTAAGAAGAATGCGAATTTACTTGGTCGACAGCGCCAACTCGAGGAGTTAGATAAAGAAATTGCGGAAACTGAAATTCAGCTGAAAGAATTGCTAGAGCGTTTAGCGATTGTAAAAGCGGATATCACGGCAGTCAATGCGTCGCTCGTCGATCTGCGAGAACAAGGTGAAGCTAGACGGATCGAGGAACAAGCGCTGCTGGCTGAACGAAATGCACATGATACAGAGCATCGTACTATTGAGGATGGACTGCTTGGCGATACGCAGGATCGCGATTCTCTCGAACAGGAGAAGCTGGAATATGAGCAAACGAAGGAGCATAATATCAACCTTCTCAAAGAGCTCGAACAAGAAGAAGCTAGGTTGCGTGAAGTCTTAAGTGAAGCAGAAACAGCTCGTAAGGCGACGGAGTCTGCGAAAGAGGAGCTTCAGGAACAGCTTACAGGGCTGAAAGTCAAGGTGGCTTCTGTTTCTCAAGAAAAGCAAGGAATACGATCTCATGTCAGTCGTCTGGAGCAAGATATCGAGACGATCACGTATGAGCTTAAGGCTAGCCGAGAAAGACTGGAGCAGTTACAGCTTAGCTATGAGACGAATGAACAAGAGTCTGTGATACAGATTGAGCAACTCAATGATCTTCGTTTACGTAGAAATACATGTACGGAGCAGATTGATTACAAACGCGCTGATCGTTCAAAGCTGTTAGATTTGATTCAGCAGGTCGAGAATGAAACACGTGAGCAAAGAAGCCAGCTCAAGGTGGTCGAGGAAGATCTACGAACGACTGAGGTGCGCGTGAATCGATTGGATGTGGAGCTGGACAACCTTCTTAAGAAGCTTGGCGAAGAATATGAACTCAGCTATGAGCTTGCTAAGGAACGTTATCCTGCGCCTGAACAGATCGGACCGATTCAACAAGAGGTTAGAGATTTAAGGCGTCAGATCAATCAGTTAGGCGATGTGAACGTTGGAGCAATCGAGGAATATGCGCGGGTATCTGAACGTTATGAATTCCTTCATTCGCAGGAAAATGATTTAATCGAGGCTAAGACAACCCTATACGGGGTAATCCGAGAAATGGATGAAGAAATGTCCCGTCGTTTCAAAATGACCTATGATGCGATTAGGTCACATTTTGGCACCGTATTTTCCAAGTTATTTGGTGGTGGACGCGCCGATCTGGTATTATCAGAACCAGACAACCTGCTAGAGACAGGGATCGATATTTTGGCACAGCCGCCAGGTAAAAAGCTGCAAAACCTCAGTCTTCTCTCAGGGGGGGAGCGTGCACTAACAGCGATTGCTTTATTGTTCTCGATTTTGCATGTGAAGCCTGTACCGTTCTGTGTGCTGGATGAGGTAGAAGCCGCGCTCGATGAAGCGAACGTATCTCGATTTGCAGAGTATTTACGTGAGTTCTCACAAGTGACGCAATTTATCGTTGTTACGCACCGCAAAGGAACGATGGAGGAAGCCGATGTGCTGTACGGGGTAACAATGGAAGAAGCGGGGGTATCCAAGCTCGTATCGGTTCGTCTGGAAGAGGAAGAAAGCGTCATGCTGGCTTGATGAAAGATTAGCTTCAAGAGCATTTTACAAGAGAAATCGATTAGACAAGGTCAGATAGGGGATAAGTTCATGAGTTTTTTTCAAAAATTAAAGCAAAGTATTTCATCCAAAGCAGAGCAAGTAACAAGCAAATTTAAAGAGGGCTTAGCGAAAACACGCGACGTGTTCGTTGAGCGAGTGGAAGATTTGTTTTCACGGACGAAAAAAATTGATGAGGATTTCTATGAAGAGCTGGAAGAGATCTTGATCGGTGCGGACGTAGGCGTGACAACAGTGATGAACCTAATCAGCGATCTTCGTACTGAAGTGAAGAAACAGAAGATTGAGGATCCGAGCCAGCTTCAACCGATCTTAACGGAGAAGCTTGTAGAACTGCTATCAGGCACACAGAACGGTACTTTAAACATGGCGTCATCAGGGCTGACGGTTATCCTGTTTGTCGGGGTGAACGGTGTTGGTAAAACGACAACGATTGGTAAAATGGCGCATATGTTCAAGTCCCAGGGTAAGAAGGTTCTACTGGCAGCAGGCGATACGTTCCGTGCGGCAGCGATTGAGCAGCTTGAAACTTGGGGGCAACGCGTTGGCGTTGATGTCATTAAGCAGCAATCGGGCTCTGATCCAGCGGCGGTGATGTTCGATGCGGTACAGGCTGCCAAGAATCGTGGAGCGGATGTTCTGCTATGTGATACCGCAGGTCGTTTGCAGAACAAAATCAACTTGATGGAAGAGCTGGGCAAAATTTATCGCGTCATCCAGCGTGAAGTGCCCGATGCGCCGCATGAGACTTTGCTTGTGCTTGATGCGACAACAGGTCAGAATGCACTGAATCAGGCTAAAATGTTTGGCGACAAAGCTGGTTTAACAGGACTTGTACTAACCAAGCTTGATGGAACTGCCAAAGGTGGAATCGTTGTTGCCATCCGTCAGGAGTTGGAGATTCCAGTTAAATACGTAGGTCTTGGCGAGAAAATGGATGATTTGCAGCCATTTGATTCCGAGCAGTTCGTACATGCCTTATTCGGTAAATGGGCTGCAGAAAGCAAAGAAGAATAATCCATCATAACTGTCAATGTAAAAGCCTTGACAATGGGTTATTGATCAGGTAATATAAAGAACGTTGTTAGTGTAAAGGATATCACCTTGACAGAGGTAAGATGCGGAGGCGGACGATTGATGAAAGACGAAGCACTCGCTAAGACGAATCGAATTAATTTATTGTTTGATTTTTACGAACCTCTGCTCACGGACAAGCAACGCACGTTCCTGAGTCATTATTTTCACGATGATTATTCCTTGGGAGAGATTGCAGAGAACTACGGCGTCTCGCGTCAAGCGGTTTATGAGCATATCAAGCGGGCAGAGCTTTCGTTAGGTGATTACGAAGCGAAGCTGGGTCTACTTACGAAGCATGAGCGTAGACAGCAGCTATTGCGTCAACTTGAAGAACTTCTGAATCAATCGAATTGTGAAGAAAAACAGGGCTTACAGGTACAAGCGGGTATTCTCTTGCATGAAATTGAACGGATCGATTAGAGAGTAGGTGGTGCTACATGGCATTTGAAGGATTGTCGAATCGTTTACAAAGCGTGTTCAGTAAATTGCGCACGAAAGGCAAGTTGACGGAGGAAGATGTCACCGCAGCATTGCGCGAAGTTCGCCTAGCACTACTCGAAGCGGACGTAAACTTTAAAGTTGTTAAAGAGTTTGTTGCCAAAGTTAAAGAACGTGCTATTGGACAAGAAGTCATGAAAAGCTTCACGCCAGGCATGGTTGTTATTGATATAGTAAATAAAGAATTGACGGCTCTGATGGGTGGAACGAACAGCAAGCTTGCGCGTTCCAACAAGCCACCAACTGTGATTATGATGGTAGGTTTGCAGGGTGCTGGTAAAACAACCTCTTCAGGTAAGCTTTCGAAGTTATTGACCAAGGAAGGTCGCAGACCACTCCTTGTTGCGTGTGATATTTATCGCCCTGCAGCGATCAAACAGCTTCAAGTGCTCGGTGAGCAATTGAAGGTGCCTGTATTCGCAATGGGCGATCAAGTAAGTCCAGTCGAGATTGCCAAGGCTGGACTGAAGCATGCGGAAGATCACGGTCACGACTACGTGATCATAGATACCGCAGGGCGTCTCCACATTGATGAGACGCTGATGCAGGAGCTGCGCGATATTCACGCAGCGATTGAACCCGACGAGGTGCTGTTAGTTGTCGACTCGATGACGGGGCAAGATGCCGTCAATGTCGCGGAGAACTTCCACCAGCAGCTCTCGTTAACCGGCGTCGTGCTAACCAAGCTCGACGGAGATACGCGCGGCGGTGCGGCCCTATCGGTCAAAGCCGTTACCGGCTGCCCGATCAAATTCGCCGCGATGGGTGAAAAGCTTGACGCCTTGGAGCCGTTCCATCCGGAACGCATGGCGTCACGTATTCTCGGCATGGGCGATATGCTTACGCTGATTGAGAAAGCTCAATCAGGCATCGATGCCGAGAAAGCCAAAGAAATGGAACGTAAAATGCGCACAGCGGAATTTACGTTCGAGGATTTCCTAGAGCAAATGGAGCAGGTTCGCAAGATGGGACCGCTTGACCAATTGTTCGAAATGCTTCCAGGTGCGAACAAGATGAAGGGTCTTAAGGACATGAAGGTTGACGATAAGCAGCTCACTAGAGTTGAGTCGATCGTCAAATCCATGACGAAGGAAGAGAAGCTGCATCCAGAACTGCTGAACCATAGCAGACGCAAGCGGATTGCAGCAGGCTCAGGTAATTCGCTTACAGATGTTAATCGTTTCATCAAGCAATTCGAAGATATGAAGAAAATGATGAAGCAATTCTCTGGTATGATGGGTCCTAAGGGCAAAGGTATGAAAGGTCTTAAAGGCAAGCTCGGCAAAGGGTTCAAATTCCCTTTCTAGTGATAGTATTCCGCTCTCGTAGCGTGAACCTAATATAAGGTAAGTTCCATAATTTTTGGAGGAGGTGAAATAACAATGGCAGTTCGTATTCGTCTAAAGCGTATGGGTGCTCACAAAGCTCCTTTCTATCGTGTAGTCGTTTCTGATTCTCGTTCCCCGCGTGACGGTCGTTTCATCGAGGAAATCGGTACTTACAATCCGGTTGCTCAACCAGCAGTGGTTAACATCGATGAAGAGAAAGCTCTTAAATGGCTACAAACAGGTGCGCAAGCATCTGATACAGTTCGCAATCTTTTTAGCAAAGCAGGTTTGATGACTAAGTTTCATGAGCTTAAGCAACAGAAATAAGGTTAACCGCTATAATCTGCTCCCTTGGAGGGTATTATGAAAGATGTAATCATCGTTATCGCGAAGGCGCTCGTTGATCATCCGGAGGATGTACGCGTCAATGTGGTTGAGAGTGATAAGAGTGTGACTTACGAGCTTTCCGTTCATCCTAGTGATGTCGGCAAAGTCATCGGTAAGGGCGGTCGTATTGCTAAATCAATTCGCACGGTCGTAACTTCCGCAGCAGTTAAGCAAAACAAACGTGTGACTGTAGAGATTGTCTCTTAATAGAGAAGGGTTAGGAATACTCCTAACCTTTTTCTGTTATAATGAAGGTCTAATCAATGTTCATCACCATAATGAGTGCTTGACTATCGTCCGTGGAATTGTGATGACCATATAGGAGGTCAAGAACTAATTTGAATGATGAACAATACATCAATAACATTTAGGAGGTACAGAGATCACCTATGGATCAAATCTTACATACAGTTGGAGAGATTGTTAATACACACGGGATTCGCGGCGAGCTTAAAATTGTGCCGCATACTGATTTTGCTGAGGAGCGTTTTGCAAAAGGGAGCAAGCTCGTTATTGTTGCTTCTAATGGCGCGAAAACGGAGGTCACCGTACAATCCTCACGTTTAAATAAGAAAGTCTATATCATTTTATTTAAAGACTTTACGAATATTAATGAAGTTGAGAAATTTAAAGGCAGTTTGTTAAAGATTGATGAGAAGTATCAAGATGATCTTGAAGATGACGAATATTATTATCATGAAATCATCGGCTGCATGGTGGAAACTGAAGAAGGCGAACAGCTAGGAGAAATCATAGAGATTCTTTCGCCTGGAGCGAATGATGTATGGGTAATTAATCGTCCGAAGAATAAGCAATTGCTCATTCCTGTAATTGATGATGTCGTTCTAGAAGTAGATGTAGCGAATAAAAAGGTGATCGTTTCCTTAATGGAGGGTTTACTCGACGAATGAGAATTGATGTAATGACGTTATTTCCTGCTATGTTTGAAGGGGTATTCTCCTCCTCTATTCTGGGTAAAGCCAAAGATAAGGGGCTCGTTGAGTTAAATACGATTAATTTTCGTGATTATACGAAAGACAAGCATAATTCGGTTGATGATTACCCCTATGGTGGAGGCGGAGGCATGGTGCTGAAGCCAGAGCCTTTATTTGAAGCTGTCGAATCGTTGACGGACAGTGTTAAGACGGAGGCCATGCCTCGTGTGATCCTCATGTGTCCACAAGGTGAGAAGTTCACGCAGAAGAAGGCTGAAGAGCTGTCGAAGGAAAGTCATTTAATCTTCGTATGCGGGCATTATGAAGGGTATGATGAGCGAATTCGCGAATTCCTTGTCACGGATGAGCTGTCTATCGGGGATTACGTTCTAACAGGTGGCGAGCTACCTGCGATGGTCGTGATTGATTCGGTTGCAAGGCTTTTGCCCGGTGTGCTTGGCAACGAAACATCAGCGGTGACAGATTCTTTCTCAACAGGCTTGCTAGAATATCCGCAATATACGCGTCCTGTAAGCTTTCGCGGGATGGATGTCCCAGACATTCTGCTGTCTGGACATCATTTGAACATCGAAACTTGGCGCCGCAAACAATCGTTCTTGCGCACACTTGAGCGTCGTCCAGATATGCTAGAGGGTCTCGAGCTATCGAAGGAACAAATGAAATGGAAGCAAGAATGGCTGGCACAGCATAACGGACGAGATGAACAATAAATTATAAAATGAAACAAGGTAAGATGACGTAGATACTGACGTCATCTTTTTTTGCGTCATAAGAATTTCAACCTCACATCGAAAGAATAACACCTAACATAAATTTCCACCTTCTTTTATGATCGAGTTGTAAGCATATACGAACTAAATTAAGAAGAGGAAGGGGAACGTGAGTATGTTTCATCGGAAATTCATAAAGACGATTACAACCTTGTTATCTGTAATGCTTGTATTAACGCTCGCAGCTTGTGGGGGATCCTCAGGAAATTCGTCGTCATCAGATACACCAAAGCCATCTGAACCTGCAAGTGCGACTACGACGCCTGCTGCGTCAGAAGCTCCTAAGACAGAAGAACCAATCGAATTAACGTTCTGGACATTAGGGACGAACGGGTATGATGAATTAGCTAAGGAATACAAGAAAGTGAAGCCGAATATTAC
Organism: Paenibacillus albiflavus; assembly: GCF_004344915.1. GTDB lineage: Bacteria > Bacillota > Bacilli > Paenibacillales > NBRC-103111 > Paenibacillus_AM > Paenibacillus_AM albiflavus. Next base: position 68,604 of record NZ_SKFG01000002.1, read on the forward strand.
GATCAAGATACAGAATACTTCGGATCAGACTGCACATCACAACAATATGTTGACAGCACTTTCAGCCGGTAAGGGAGCGCCAGATATTTTCATGCTAGAGATTGCCTTCCTTGAAAGGTTCATGGAGGCGAAGGATAGCTTTGTGAACTTGAATGATCTAGGCGCGAAGGATTTGAAAGGCAATTACTTGGACTGGAAATGGAGCCAAGCTTCTTCTGATAATGGCAATTATCAATTTGGTCTGCCAACCGATGTAGGTCCAACGGTTGCTTACTATCGTACGGATTTGCTTGCGCAAGCAGGTATGCCTACTGATCCAGAAGGCTTCTACAAGACGATCGATACATGGGATAAATTCGATGCAGTCGCAAAAGAATTTAAGGCAAAGACAGGCAAGGTTTTCGTTGATATGCCTGACCTTTTATACAATTCCATTCGTGACCAAGCAAATGAGATCTACTATGACAAAGATGACAACTTCATTGGCGATACGAATCCACAAGTGAAGAAAGCATGGGATTATACTGTTAAAGCGATACAGGAAGGATGGGTAGGGAACAATTCGTTGTGGACGCCTGAATGGGGGCAAGCAACGAACAATGGTGACTTCGCGGTGCTTCTAGGACCTGCATGGATGTCAGGCGTTATTAAAGGCAATGCCAAAGATGCTTCAGGCAAATGGATGATTACGCAAATGCCAGAAGGACCAGGTAACTGGGGAGGATCTTTCATCTCACTTCCAAAAGAAGGGAAGCATCCAAAAGAAGCGTTTGAATTCATTTCCTGGCTTTTAAACAAAGATCAGCAATTGACATCCTTCAAAACAAACGGGTTGATGCCATCCATTCCTGCTCTATATGATGATCCTGCATTCACAGGATACATTGATGATTATTATAACAAGCAAGCAGTTGCGGTGGAATTCGGTAAAGCTGCTAAGAACGTGAAGCAGATTCATTATGGCAAATTGCATGATGGAACCGATAGCATTTTTAAAGATGGACTTCGCAATGTTCTTTCCAAAAAATCGGATCCGAACAAAGAATGGGATGATGTCATTAAGAAAGTCAAAGAATTGAATAAACGCAGTTAATTCCTCGCCGAATTCATCTGCTATTCCGTATAAAGAGTTTGTGTGCCAAAGTCACATGAACTCTTTATATCCTTAATTCTCATAGGTGGTGTCATATGAGTGAGACGAATCCAGTATTAAATGAGCAGAAAACAAGTACTAAACGACCCATGTTAACCGAGAAGGTACGCAGTTCATTAACGGCCTATTTATATATCTCACCTTTCTTTGTGTTATTTCTTGTGTTCGGAATCTATCCCATTTTCTATACATTTTATTTGTCCTTCTTTAAATGGAATGGACTTGGTGCGATGAAGTATGTTGGTTTTACGAATTTTGAGCTTGTCCTAGGTGATCCGTTATTCTGGCAATCATTCTGGAACACGCTGATTATGGGCTTACTTGGGACAGTTCCACAATTAATTATTGCGCTATTGCTAGCGGTTGCCCTACATTCAGGAATAAAACGGTTCCGCAAAACGTTAAGAACGATCTATTTTATGCCGAATATTACATCAATTGTTGCTGTCACGATTGTATTCAGTGCTATTTTCTCAAACAAAGGGATGGCGAACGCAGCATTAGGTGTTTTTGGTATTGACCCTATGGCATGGGATGTCGATTATTGGGGTGTGAAGCTTGCCATTGCAACGATGGTTCTATGGCGATGGACGGGTTATAATGCGATCATTTACTTCACAGGCTTGCAAAGTATCCCGAATGACTTGTATGAAGCAGCTAAAATCGATGGTGCGAACAAGTATCAATTACTTATGCATATCACCATTCCGAATTTGCGGCCGTTTATCATTTTTACCATATTGATTTCAACGATTGGAAGTTTACAGCTGTTCACGGAGCCTTATGTATTCTTAGGGCAGGGTGGATCGGCCTCCACTAGGGAAGAAGGCCTAACAATGGTAATCTATATGTTCAGTGAAGCGTTCCGCAATGGGTTCTTTGGAACGGCTGCTGCGACTTCCGTTATCTTATTCGTATTTACGGTAATTATTTCCTTATTGAATACGCTGCTATCTAGGAAAATCGGAGGTGCTTCATGAGCCAAGCTACCATTATGGACAAATCGAATGTGTTTGTTCGCATGCTAACATACATGATTTTGGTGATAGGTGCTTTCTTCTCACTCTTTCCTTTTTATTGGATATTCGTCATTGCAACGCGAACACGTGATGCAGTCTACCATATCCCTCCGGTTGTAACTTTAGGTGGGGAGTTTATGAACAATTTTCACCATGCGCTTGAGAAAATTACGTTCTTCCGATCTTTATGGAATTCGTTCGTTGTATCCTCTCTATCGACCGTCTCCGTAATTTTTTTATGCGCTATTGCGGGGTTTGCGTTTGCCAAATATGAGTTTCGAGGGAAGAAGTGGCTGTTCGTTCTGATTCTCGGCACGTTGCTCGTTCCAACACAGCTAAATATTCTGCCTAACTATGTACTTATGAGTAAACTTTCTTGGATCGATTCCTATAAAGCTGTGATCGTACCTGGAATGGTGACTGCTTTTGGAATTTTTTGGATGAGGCAGTATATTGAAGCTGCCGTTCATAATGAACTGCTTGATGCAGGAAGAATTGATGGCTGCAGTCATTTTCGTATTTTCTGGAATATCGTCATACCGATTATACCGCCTGCGATGGCGACGCTAGGGATCTTTAATTTTCTCAACATATGGAATGATTTCTTCTGGCCACTTGTTGTTTTGAAAAATAGTGAGCATTTTACGATTCAAATTGCTTTAAGACAGCTTTTTACGATTAATGATGGCATTGACTATGGAACCATTATGTCCGCGATATTTGTAGCGACGCTACCGTTAATTCTGATTTTTATCCTGTTCAGCAAATGGTTTATTTCGGGGCTAACCTCAGGTGCGGTGAAAAGTTAGCTTAAATAAAGGAACAGATGATCCAAGCAGGAATTGAATGCGCTTGCATAGAAGTGTTGAATATTAATGAAGTGATGCAAAGGATGACGCAATTCGATGACGCTACGTCGCAAATTCATGTTAGCCATCATTCTGCTTGTGTTCATACCCATTATTGCACTGGGTGTGTTCTCTTATGTAAATTTCGCAGCAGCGATGGAACGCAAAACAAGTGAATTTTATTATACCTCCCTCCTAGAGACAGATCGCAAGTTGAATTATGCGTTAGCAGAGATCAATGGAATTTCAGATGTGAGTATTGTGCAGCCGCTTGTACAGCAATTCCTGAAGCGTCATTTACAGCAATCCCAGCTTTCTATTAATAGTGGAACGAATGAAGATCGGCAGTTAACTGCTGATTTGAACAATCTTTTGCTTGCCCATCCTAAAATAAATTCACTTAGTCTATATTCCAAACATGAGCTGCTCTATTATTCGAATCCAGAGGCGAGAATAACGCTTGATGTGCTGCTGAAGTCTCCTTGGTACCCCAGAATGACCAAATTGTTAGGAAGACCATTATGGTTAGGGCCATATGAGAATCCGAATCTGACCGATAATCCGATGCAGCTGACGCATTCTCGAACGATTAAGGATTATTATACGTTAGAGGATATCGGTACCCTTGTCTTGACCGTCAAGACGGATATGCTCGATACGATTTTCTGGGAAGCGTCAACTTTAAACCAAGGAGATATTCTTCTGCTCAATGATGAAGGAAGAGTATTATTCAGCAAATCGGGTCAAAATTTAGGCAAACAGATGCAATTCCCTTTCTTAAGCAGTTCAGCGTATCATCCAGCTCAGTCTTATAGAGACAAGTATAACGGTCTGGACACTTTTATTACCTATGTACCTTCAGCATTAGAAGGCTGGCACTTGGTTGCGCTGACTCCTGTTGATGAAGTGATGAAAGACTCGCGCAGTATTCGCAACATCACCTTGGGACTTCTTCTCATTTCTTTGCTAATGGTATTCCTGTTTGATCGGATGTTCGTTGCTCGTCTCGTTAAAATGATTGGAACTGTTGTCCGCGGGATGAAGCGGGTTGAGATCGGTCAATTTAATGCGAATGAATTCGAATCGCCTTATGATCACGTCAAGGATGAAGCTGGAGCTCTTCTTCATGGATTTAAGCGGATGAGCAGTCAGATTGGTGAATTGATTACGAGGGTAGAAGAGGAGCAGAAACGGAAGAAGCAAGCTGAAATGCAGGCGCTCATGTCGCAAATCAATCCGCATTTTATATACAATTCACTGGAGTCTATTAACTCGATGGCCGTTCTGCAGGGAAATCGTGAAATAAGCCGAATGGTGATTTCGCTTGGCAAGCTGCTTAGAATCAGTATTAGCGAGAATCAAGAGCTAATTCCACTTGCGATGGAGATTGAGCATGTCAAAAATTATCTGTTAATTCAGAAATTTAGATTTGAAGACAAAATTGATTTCGAACTGGATGTTCAAGATAGCTTGAAAAATATAGCCTGTATGCGGCTTATCGTTCAGCCGATTGTTGAGAACGCATTGTATCATGGCATCGAACAAATGAATGGCAAAGGCTTGATTCAGATCCGTGCGTTTGAGTATCGACAAGACCTCATAATTGAGATTGCTGATAATGGTCTTGGCATGAGCTCGGAGCGGTTTGAGGAGGTATTCTTAGAAACGTTCTCAGAGGCGGCCAAACATAAACGTAAAGGTGTTGGCATGCGCAACGTCCATGAACGAATCCGAATCCGATTTGGTGAGCCTTACGGACTGATGGTATGCTCTTCGATGAATGAGGGGACCATTGTCCGCATCCGAATTCCTATTTTTATTTCAGATTACACCTATTCGCAGAACGGGGATAAGGGGGCTGACAATCATAGATAAGATGAGACATAGATGGAAACGAACAAGTCTTATTATCCTGATTTTGGGTATGATTCTTGTTGGCTGCAGTGCTGATAATTCCAAACCTACTGTAAGGCAGGAACACAAGATTACGCTCACTTTTCGTCACTTCTGGACCAAGGAGCATGATAAAGCTGTAGCGCAAATATTTGAAGATGTGATTCGCAAATTTGAGGTTGAGCACCCTCATATCAAAATTGAAGCAGAGGGAATTGATCAGACATTCCATCGGGAGCAGAAGCTCAAAAGCGAGATGGTAGCAGGCAATCCGCCTGATATATTTGCTTTGTTTGGGGGCGCAGAAATAGAGCCTTATGCAAGAGCTGACCGACTGCTTGATTTAACGCCTTTTCTGAAGGAGAACAATCTCTACGATCAATTCATTGATTTAAGTCTGTGGACGATTGATGGAGGCACGTATGGACTGCCATTTGAAGGCAATGCAGAGCCGATTTATTATAATCGTACGATTTTTGATAAATTAAAGCTTACTCCGCCACAGACATGGGATGAGCTGCTTGCAATTATTCCCATCCTGAAGGAGAATGGCTACGTTCCGTTTGCGATTGGCAATGATGAGCGGTGGCCGGGGGCAATTTTTTACCATTATCTCATGCAGCGGCGTGCAGGCCCAGCTCTGATTGACGAAATTGTGCAGGGGACGGATACGTTTGAGACAGAAGCCTATATGCAGGCGACAGAGGATTTCATTAGACTTGCTGCCTTACAACCCTTTACAGAACATACGAATGACAAGAGTAAAGAATTTGCAAGACAACAATTTGTAAGCGGTAAAGCTGCCTTATATATGAATGGAAGCTGGGAGATTAATGTGCTGCAAGGTGCTGCGACGCCCTCGAATTTCATGAATGAAGTCGGAGTCATGAACTTTCCGGTCTTTGATGCATCCGATAGCATTGCCAATGGTCTTGCTGGTGGATATACAATTGGATTAGGTGTGTCCGCTAATCTCAAGGGAGAACGTTTGGAAGCGGCACTTGAATTTATGAAGGCCGTATATACGCCTGAAGTTCAAAGACGAATGGTATATGAAGGTCTACGCTTGCCGTCAATGAACATCATGATTGAGAAACAGCGAACGGGACCAATCTTCGCTAGTCTAATGGAACTGATGCTGCAAACGCCACATATGTTCATTCCATATGACAATAAGCTACCTCCTGCTGTACAAGAAACATTCTTTAATGTAACACAAGATCTGCTGGAAGGACGAACCTCAGCAGACAAAGCGCTTAATCAGCTGCAGTCCGCGATCGAACAATATCGTGAAGTGATCCGTAAAGGAGGTTAGCAGCAATGAACAATCCTTATCGAGTTTTACTTGTTGATGATGAGCCGATCATATTACGCAGCCTAAAAGTTGTTATTCCATGGGAAGAGCTAGGGATGTCTATAGTAGGTGAAGCTCGTAACGGTGAAGAAGCACTTGCTCTTGTCAACGAGCTGCATCCTCATCTCATTCTATGTGACATCCGTATGCCGATCATGGACGGGATTACACTTATGAAAGAAGTTATGATCGATAATTCAAGCATTATTTTTATCATATTAAGTGGATACGGTGAGTTCGAATATGCGAGGGAAGCGATTCGCCAAGGAGCATTCGATTATTTACTGAAGCCGATCGACCATGAGGAGCTTGAAAGTGTAATTAAAGAAGCGCTTAAGCGCCTTGATTCTGAGCAGTCCGAACATTCGGAGCATGAATATTTACGTAAGTCTGTTCAAGCCTTATCCTCATTAGTACGAGAGCAGATGCTCGCAGAAATTTTATTTGACGCTAACCCTTCCTATGATCGCTTATATTGGTTAAAGGAATGGGAACTGGAGTATCCTTATCATATGGTAGTCGTATCGCTTGATGATTATGATCACCTGTGTCGAATTTGGAATACGGAAGAAAAGAAGCTATGGCTTTTTGCCATACGGAACATTCTGCTTGAATTTGGCGATGAACAGCAATGCTTGACCCAATTTCCGTTTCACAGTGGGGAATGGATTATGATTTTTCAAAAAGTGGATATTCATAGCTTGATTACAATAGGTCAAACGCTGATTGAACTTATTCGAAGACATACGAAATTATCATGTTCTGTAGGCATTAGCAATCGTTACAACGGACTAGATCAACTAAATGAGAGCTATCAAGACGCGCAGTTTGCACTTGCTAGAAGATTCATTCAAGGACAAGAAAAAGTGCATACGATCATCAAACAGGATAAGCAGCAATTGGCTGCACAGCTATGTATGGCTTATCTGCATGAAATGGAGAAGATATTGCTCAAATCTCTTCAAACCTTGGATATTACGCAGTTTGATCTGCATATGAATCAGCTGGAAGAGCAGCTTGCCATGCAAGAATGTACGAAAGAAGAGACTATTGAGCTATTATATAGATTATCTGTGCTGCTGCATCGACAGATGGAGAATATGGGCGTATGTTCAATCGCTGTGATGGATGATTTGCTTCAATCGCTGATGATGAGTGAAACGCTTGGTGAGATGCTGCAAGTTGTTCGGAGTAAGTTTCTAGAATGGATGAAGCTTGCGAATTCTAAGAATGTGGAGACTGATGGAGGAACGCTAATTACTAAAGCTACAGATTATATCTGCAGTAGGTATCATTATGATCTCGGAATTGATGAAGTGTCTGAATTTATAGGGATTAGCTGCAGCCATTTCTGTGTGCTTTTTAAGCAGGAGACAGGGATTACGTTCCTCGAGTATGTTACCAAGATTCGGATTGAGAAGGCATGTGCCATTCTGCGAAACTCGGATGTGAAAGTCTATCAAGTGGCTCCCTTAGTGGGCTATCAAGATCCAAGATATTTCACCCAAGTATTTAAGAAAATGATGCAGATGACGCCGACGGAATATCGTACCGCGCAAGTTAATGGCGTGTAACGAAATTATGTGCATGATATCGTGATAATTGCTTGTATTCATGATATACCTATGTTATACTATCAAATGTTGTGTTGGTTTTAGTTCGGTGGTCCTCTACGTATCTTTTGAATCGATGATTCAGAGCAATGGCGGTATGAACACCTGAGTGGAAGGAGGAGTCATATATGAATCTAATTCAAGAACTTACAAAAGAACAACTTCGTACGGATCTTCCTAATTTCCGTCCTGGAGACACCCTTAAGGTATACGTAAAAGTTATCGAGGGATCACGTGAGCGTGTACAGCTGTTTGAAGGCGTTGTAATCAAGCGTCGTGGCGGCGGTATTTCCGAAACGTTTACTGTTCGTAAGATTTCTTACGGTGTTGGTGTGGAAAGAACATTCCCATTTAATACTCCGAAGATCGAGAAAATCGAAGTGGCTCGTCGTGGTAAAGTTCGTCGTGCGAAACTTTATTACCTGCGTAACCTTCGTGGTAAAGCAGCAAGAATTAAAGAAATTCGTTAAGACAAATGGGGGCTTGTTTATCAAGCTCCTTTTTAGTTGTATAAAGTGATGAAATAGATTGATGTGTATTTAGAAGAGGGGTCGACTTATGGATACAAGTGGACGTGATCAAACGTTTAGCGAACAAGCTTCAGATCAATCAACATCCGGCCCTGAAGCGGGGAAGAAAAAGAATGAAGCATGGGAGTGGATTAAAGCCCTGCTAATTGCGGTTGCGATTGTATTTGTTGTTCGCACCTTTTTGTTCCAACCTTTTGAAGTAAAAGGCCCTTCGATGGAACCTAATTTTTATGAAGCTGAGCGGTTAATCGTTAATAAAATTGTATATCGCATAGGTGAACCGAAGTATGGCGATGTTGTTGTGTTTCATGCGAATTCGCGAGAAGACTACATTAAACGTGTCATAGGCTTACCTGGAGATACGGTGAAGGTTGAGCTAGATCAAGTATTTGTTAATGGCAAGCAGATCGATGAGGCCTACTTGAAGGAAGCTCTGGATAATGCTGCAGCCGAAGGGAGACCTTATAACTTAACAAGCTTCCCTGAATCTACAGTGCCAGAAGGCAAATTGTTTGTGCTTGGTGATCATCGTCCTGTATCCAAAGATAGCCGTGATCCTAGCTTAGGTTTTGTTGACGAAAGTACGATAGTTGGACGGGCGGATATAATATTCTGGCCTTTGTCTAAAATCCATTTAGTTAAATAGGGTGGTAGTATGACCATACAATGGTTTCCTGGTCATATGACCAGAGCGAGAAGAGAAATACAAGAAAAGCTTAAATTAATCGATGTTGTAATTGAATTGCTAGATGCCCGAATCCCTGTCGGAAGTCGAAACCCGATGATTGACGAGATCCTAAGTGGCAAGCCAAGGCTCGTTGTGTTAAACAAGAACGATCTTGCCGATCCGAAAGTAACAGCGGAATGGATTGAATTCTTTTCGGAGACGAAAGGTCTGGATGCTCTTCCAATAGACGCAGCTACTGGACAAGGGGTCAAAGAGATTATTCCCCGCGTCAAGCTGCTTAATAGCGCTAAGATGGAAGCTCAGATTCGCAAGGGAATTAAGCCGCGTGCTATACGTGCATTAATCGTAGGTATCCCGAATGTAGGTAAATCAACGCTTATCAATCACATGGCAGGACGGAAAATTGCCGCAACTGGTGATAAGCCAGGTGTTACCAAAGGCCAGCAATGGATCAAAGTAGGGACAGAGATGGAGCTGCTTGATACGCCAGGTATTCTATGGCCGAAGTTTGAGGATCAGGCGGTTGGTTATCAATTAGCAGCCATCGGTTCCATTAATGAGCAAATTCTGTATTTAGATGAGGTGGCTTTTCACTTAATCCGATATTTAGCTGCCTACTATCCAAATGCATTGGAGGATAGATTCGGTGTGGAGGAACTGCCTACATTAGAAGAGCTCGAAGATAATACAGTTGTCGTGGACGTAATGGAAGCGATTGGTCGTAAACGCGGAGCACTCGTAAGTGGAGGTCGTGTCGATCTAGATAAGACTTCTTCATTAATTCTAAGAGAGTTCAGAAGTGGCAAGCTGGGTCGCATTTCATTAGAAGCGCCAAAGCTGTAACATAGGCACATAAAAGGGTGTATGACAGGTAGTAATGCTGTTATACACCCTTTTGCTTGATTGTCATGGTAGTTTTGACATGCTATAATAATCCTATTCACTATAAATTTGCGGGTGTAGTTTAATGGCAGAATAGCAGCTTCCCAAGCTTCAGGCGAGGGTTCGATTCCCTTCACCCGCTTTAGCTTTTATATGAATTAAGGATAAGTCGCAGAAATGCGGCTTTTTCGTTGTTGGATGGAATTAAGGGCGGATGGTTACTGGTGTATGAATCGGTACAAGATTTGCAAGCTCAATCACATCTTCATTGTACATTCGAATACAACCATGGGTTACTCGTCTGCCTATGGATGAAGGGTCATTTGTACCGTGAATCCCGTAATGTGGCTTCGATAACCCCATCCACATCACGCCAAATGGTCCGCCAGGATTAGGTTCTTTATTTATGATCTCGAATTTACCTCTAGGCGTTTTCGTCAACATTTTACCAACAGCTATGGGGAACTCTCTAACGACGATATTGCCATCCAGCAAATATAGCTTTAGATCTGAAATATCAACAATGATACGATAATTGGGCATCCGTATTCACTCCTTATCATATCGTATGTGAATATGCGGATGGTGACTTCCGCTGATACCCGATTTAGAATGATTCGCCTATTTTCAGTTTATCTCATGAAGATCAGCCAACTAGACATGCGGATGCATAATATGGTACATTTGCACAATCTTTTGTTGTGAGTTAACTGGATCAACACCACAATAAGTACTTGACAACTGCGTAGTGCCGCTGCGAGGACGGATCATTCTTACGATCGCTGTTGTCACCAAATTTCCTGATCAGATAAGCCATTAGAAGGTAGAAATTCGGTGACAAAGGCGACCGCTAACGCTTCTCCAGAACGATTCCGTTCTCTCCGCTCCTTCGCTATTTGTCAAGCACTGATTATTGCTTTTTGAGCCAGTTAACTATTTGGTTACATAGGGATCTACAGAAGAAAGAAAGGCATAAGGAGCTAGGAGTCAAATGAAAATAAAGTACATAAGCAAGTTATTTATGACATTGGTCATCATTCTAGGAATAGTTGGTTGTTCAAGTCTGCTTGATGTCAAGGATACCAGTAGCACGCAAGGGAAGAAAATTGACACAGCTGGCAAACTGGCTGTTCATTTTTTAGATGTAGGACAAGGAAGCTCGGAGTTTTTAATATCCCCAACAGGCAAAGTTATGCTTATAGATACAGGTGATATTGATAAGGAAGCGATTATGATGAAGCATTTGAAGGATTATCAGATTAATCGTATTGATATTCTTGTGCTAACGCATGCGCATGCAGATCATATTGGTACGGCAAGCGCGATCATTAATAATTTTGACGTAGGTAAAATTTATATGCCCAAAGTAGGGAATACGACGAAGACTTACGAAACTTTACTGAAGACGATTCAGAATAAAAAGCTAAAAGTTACGACAGCTAAAGCAGGAATTAAGCTTGATTGGGACGAACAAGTACAGGTAGAAATGGTTGCACCTGTCAAGGCAAATTATGAAGATTTGAATGATACAAGTGCAGTTCTGAAAGTGACATATGGTGAGAATAGCTTCCTATTTACAGGCGATGCTGAGCGTGAGAGCGAGAAGGATATGCTTAACTTAAAAGCGGATCTATCTGCAAATGTTCTAGCCGTAGGACATCATGGTTCAAACACATCATCGACAAACGCGTTCTTGGATAAAGTGAAGCCTACATATGCCGTCATTCAAGTTGGTGCGGATAACAAATATGGGCATCCGACAGATGCGACTTTGAACCGATTAAGCAAGAAGAACATCAAGGTGTTTCGCAATGATTTGAATGGAACAGTTAGTGCTGTTGCGGATGGTAAACGAATTGAATTTAGTACCGAAAGGTAGGAATGACTATGCTGGGTATAGTCGATCGGAAAGAAAGCAATTATTATGTAATCGAAATGAATGGCATTACGAAAGATGTACCTAAGAATCAGGTGGCATCAGGCGTTCGTGAAGGTGATGTTGTTGAGCTGAAGAACGGAATATGGATGAAAAATGACGCAGCCACAAAACAAAGAGCAAATTCTATTGCTAAGCTGATGAAGGATGTTTGGGAAGATTAAGATGTATTTATGCATAAGACTAGACAATAACTGGATTTAATCCGGTTATTTTTTTTATATTATAGAATCTATAATTTTCATCTCATTGTGGAACTAATTTGGTTCACCGTTGTCTAATTAATTGAGGTGATGCATTTGGAAGCAGATTATTTAAAAAGTTTATCTTATACATTTGATGAAGCTGCAGTATTAAGAGACTTGATGACTACCTTTGGACAGGATGTATGGCAATATGCTTTTTTTATGACGAAGAATAAAGATGCCGCAGATGATCTATCGCAAGAGGTGTTTCTGCAGGCCTATAAACATCTTCAATCCTTTAGAGGACATAGTACTGTGAAAACATGGCTGTTGACCATCACGCGCAATCGGGCCATAAATTATAATCGTTCAGCATATATTCGCAAAGTACTGCTGGTAGATCGAATCATTTCCCCTAAAATGACGTCACCATCTGCAGAGCATGAATTGTTCGATCAATTGGAGACGAAGCAAATCTGGCAATGTGTGATGCAATTATCTAGTAAATATCGTGAGCCGCTCATTCTGGATGCTCATTATCAAATGTCGATGTATGAAATTGCGGATGTACTACAAATTAGAATCGGAACTGTAAAGTCTAGATTATCGAGGGCAAAAGCTAAAGTTACTGCTATGTTGCAGCAGGCTGAGGAATTGACGAGTCAGATCGTAAAGGAGGTATGAGTGATGGCAATAGAAGGGCAAAGGCCGAAATGGATGGAGCAAATGGCAGGCTCACCGTTTACGAAGAACTATTTTACAACGGATATGCAGGAGAAGATTGTAAGACAAATAAATAACGATAAAGCCAATCATCGATTGTTTGCTAGAAGGAAGCTTCTAATCAGCCTCGTATGCTCATTTATGATTCTGTTTGGAGGAATAGGTCTTCTGTGGAAATATACAAATGTCGTTGATGATATCGTCCAGTATGCGAATATGGGGATGTCTATAGGGTCAAAAGCTCGGCAGGCTCAAGTAAATGTATTTCCTGATGGGGGCATGACTGCAGGTTATAAAACTACTTACTTATGGGTATTTGAACGCCCACTAGACCAATTGAAAGGCAGCGAAATGTCAGTAAAGGCCATCTATCAACCAACAGGTGAGGTACTAAATGTAGTGCCATCCAAGATTATTAATGAGTCGATCAGACGAACAGATAATCAAACAGGAGTGGTGACGTCGTTCGGATTGCCTTATGCGGGGAAGTGGCAGCTAGAAGTAAGCTTGGATGGAAATTACTTTGCGGATGTTGAGATCAATGCTCCCGAACCTGACTGGACAACAAGTGGGTCATTCCAATGGAATGATATGGAATTTAATGGAAAAGAAAATCGGATTGGCGTTCGAGGTATGGATTTTGAAGCAAATAACGCAAATAAATATATGTGGTATCTAAAGGGTAGTGAGGATGAACTAAGTGCCAATAGAAGAGTGATTGCGATACAACAGAATACGGGCAGGGTGGAGTTGATTGTTGATTCATTAGCATACTCCATAATGAGCAAGGAGAATGAACAGATTGAAAGCTATATACCGTGCCTGATGAATCTACCAGCTCCGGGGCTATGGCGCTTAACGGTGATGACTGGTGATCAATTATTTGATAGTATCGTTGTTCAAGTGAAGTAGCTAATTCAGATAGTAATCAAATTAGAACGTGCCTAAAAATTACATTTAAAGGGTGCGTTCTTTCTATTTATTACTATATAGTTCTGCATACTCAAATTAGGTATAATAGGACAAGTAGATTGTAGGACAGGAGTTGTCTGTATTGTTAGAGCATGAAGCTCAGTTATGGGCGCAAGGATTAACGTATGTTGCAGGAGTAGATGAAGTCGGTCGAGGCTGCTTGCTTGGGGACGTGGTGGCAGCAGCGGTTATTTTGCCTCAGGGACTTATAATAGATGGTGTGAATGACTCGAAGAAGCTTAGTGAGAAGAAGCGGGAGCAGCTCTATGATCAGATTATGGAGCAGGCTGTAGCTATTGGAATTGGCGTAGTTGACGTTGCCACGATTGAGCGAATCAATATTAAAGCCGCATCCAGATTAGCGATGAAGCTGGCAGTTGAACAGCTAGAAGTAAAGCCGGATTATCTACTCGTGGATGCGGAGCAGATTGATCTTCGATTGCCACAAATGGGAATCATTCATGGCGATGCACTGAGCCAGTCCATTGCAGCAGCTTCGATAATTGCAAAGGTTACGCGTGATCGAATGTGCTTGCAGTGGGATCTTGAGTATCCAGCGTATGGTATTGCGCTTCATAAGGGCTATGGAACCAAATATCACCGAGAGCAAATTGTCCAATTAGGACCAACAAAGCTCCATCGGATGTCATTTTTGTCGCGTATTCTGGTTGAGCAGGGAACGCTATTTTAACGTATGAACAATGATTAGAGTCTTGAAAATTGGCTATTAAATACCGATATAGATACATAGACTGTCTGATGTGAATTTTGACAGACATGAGTGGATTGGGGTGATGAAGATGAATATTAGTTCGTTATTTCGATCCATGATCGGAGAACCGCAAGCTTCAGAAGTGAAAGTAATGGAGCTTAAGCCAGGTCAAGTTGTGCGAGGAGTCGTGCAGCAGGACTTGGGAAATCAGGAAGCACTCATTACGATCAACGGAGTACAGGTACGTGCTAAGCTGGAGGCGCCATTGCAGCAAGGTGAGGCAACGATGCTGCAGGTTCAGAATGAAACAGCTTCTGGTCAAATAGTCCTTAAACCAGTCAGCCTACAAGGAGGAGGGACAACGGAAGCTCCTTTTGCAGATCTACTCAAATCGTTCGGACTTAAGGATTCTTCAGCTAATCGGGAACTGATTCTCCAAATGCAAAGCGCAGGTGTGCCGATAACCAAGGAGAATGTAGCCAAATTCGCCGAAATGCTTGCTGCAAAGCCTGCAAATATTGACGCTAAGCCATGGATTCAGGCGATGGCAGTTGCGAATGCGAGAGGACTTACCTTGAGTACAGGTACGCTTCAAGCTTTGACGGAAGTAATAACCCAGGGAAATACGTTGACCAATCGTTTGGGTGCTCTAGAGAACGAAATTCGGAACGTTCTGATGAATCCATCCAGCACAATGTCAGAGCAAACAAAAGCAGGATTGGGTAAAATTTTACAAATAATGCAGCAGTTGAGTCAACTTGGTCCAGCACAAGGTAATCAAGGAGAAGCAGGTACTGCTGGTACGCAAGCAGGCAATAATGGCCAAGCAGCTGGTAATAGCCCGATGCAAGGAGCACAAGCAAATGGTACTGCAGCAGGTCAAGCTAATGCTCAGGTACCAGCATCAGGAGTGTCTTCTGTAACCGTTCCTGCCTCAACTGCTGGAGCAAGTGGTCAGGCAAGTCCTTCAAGTGAAGCGCAGTCGGGATTAACGGGTTCAAACGCTAATGTTAATACACAGCAATCAACATCGACAAGCACGTTACAAGGAGCCCCTCCATTACAAGGGAATGCGCAGTCGATTGGTCAGACGCAAGCAAATGCACAACTAGCCCCGCAAACGCAAAGTAATGCACAAATGCAACAGCAGACGAGCAATCCATCTGTTCCAGTCACGGGTCAATCAAGTGCGCCTACCTCTGCTGCGCCTGCTACAACAACGCCATTTCTACCAACAAATTCAAGTGAAACGATACCGCCTGCAATGCAGCAAGTATCAAATGGAGCAAACGCAGCTGCGAGTAGTACAACTTCTGAATCAACGATTGTCCAAGGACAGCCACAGACTGTTGCATCTCAGTCAAGCAATACACAAGGGCAAGCTTCTCCCTCACCAGTCACAAGCTTAGCTAATGATGAATCAACTGGCAATTGGATCGGAAATGCACTTAAATTACTTGGTGTTGACCATGAGCAAATGTTGGCTAAGGGCATGGTAAGTCAACCGAGTACGCAAGCTTCTATCCATACGCTGCTTCGGGCAGATCAAGCTGCCTTAGAACTTACGCATGGTAAAGAGTTTCTTCTTAAAGCTCCTGCTCATGATCAGGTACAGCAAGTACCAGGGGATACGCTTAAGAGCCTGCTATTATCTTTGGTCAAATCGGATGATTTGCCTCCTGCGCTTAAGGAAGCCATAAGTAATACAACCCAGCATATTACAGGTCAACAGCTATTGTTAAGCGCAGAACGCAACTCGCCGTTAACGCATCTAACTTTATTTATCCCGTTCTCGAATGGTGAAGGCCAGCAGACCGCATCGGTTCATATTCAGTCTCGCAAGAAAGGACGCGAAATGTTAGATCCTTCTAATTGCAGACTATTATTTGATCTTAATATGCAAGTAATGGGAGATACGCTAGTTGATGTACAAGTTATCAATTCGATCGTATCCTTACAAATTCATAATGATCATCCAGCGATACCGCCACTTCTGGAAGCATCTAGGGATGAAATTGCTTCAAAACTGAATGAAATGGGCTATCAATTCATGTCACTTCAGTGTAAGCCATTCCCAGATTTGTCTAAACAGAAGGAAACAATAACATCGAAGGCAGTTCATGATGTGAACAAAGCACCACAATCTTATTATCAACCCAAGCCATACAAAGGGGTTGATTACCTGGCATGAGTACACCTGATAAACCTGTCATTAAGAAGGCAGTAGCACTGCGCTATTCCCCGGAGAATCAGAATTCAGCCCCTACGCTAATTGCCAAAGGCACAGGGGCGCTGGCAGAAGCAATTCTAGAGAAGGCGAAAGAGCATGGGGTTCCGATTCAAGAGGATAAATCACTTGTAGAAGTGTTATCCAAGCTGGATTTGAATCAAGAAATCCCAGCTGAACTCTATCAATTGGTTGCTGAAATACTGAGTTTTATCTATCGTTCAGATGCTAAATTAAGGGATAGGATCGATTAATGGATGAACAAAAGCGAACGGATCAAAGGAAGGCTACTGGTCGATTAGGCGAAGAGCTAGCTGCTGTTCAGTTAGAGGCTCAGGGTTATCGGATTATTGCACGTAACTGGCGTTGCCGAACGGGTGAGCTTGATATAGTAGCTGAGTATAATAACGTAATCGCAATCATTGAGGTTCGAACTAGAAAAGCATCAGGTAGATTTGGCTTAGCCAAAGAATCGATTGATTATCGCAAGCAAAAACAAGTGCGCGAAACAGCGCAAGTATACATTCATCAGCATAAACAATATCATCACTCTATCAGATTTGATGTGATGTCTGTTGAGCTTACGAAAGCAAATGAATTAATTCAAATTGAACACATAATATCCGCATTCTAATAGGCTACCCGTATCTGTAGATAGATCTACGATGCAGGTAGCCTTAACTTTTGAGTTCGACCATTTTACATATTTATGCGATTTTCTTATCTAAGCTTCGATATTGTAAAGCCTCGGCTAAATGAGCTAAATGGATCTCAGGGCTTCCTTCTAAGTCAGCAATTGTTCGAGAGATTCGCAAGATCCGATCATGTGCTCTAGCGCTTAATCCGAGAACATCAAATGCATTTTCGAGCACCTTATTCGCATCCGAATCTAATTTACAGAAAGAACGCAGGTATTTACCTGTGAGATCCCCATTAAATCGAATATTCAGGCCCATGTATCGCTGCTGCTGTATGGCGATTGCTTGATTTACTCGATCACGCATTTCAGCAGAGGAGAGAGGCTTCTCTTCATTAGATAATGCTGCAAAATCAGGCTTCACAACCTCGATATGAAGATCAATTCGATCCAGCAGTGGACCAGATAGTTTGGAACGATAATGATGGACTTTAAGTGGGGAGCAAATACATGGCTGTGTACTTGGATCAGCTGAAAGAAATCCACAAGGACATGGATTCATCGAGCAGGCCAGAATGAAATTTGCCGGAAAAGAATATACCGCCCTCGCTCTACCGATCGTTACGATTCGATCCTCTAATGGTTGACGCAGTACCTCAAGAACATGGCGAGAAAACTCTGGCAGTTCATCCAGAAATAACACGCCACGATGGGCTAAACTAACTTCGCCAGGTTTAGGTATCGAACCTCCACCTACGAGTCCGCCAGCCGATACGGTATGATGCGGAGAACGGAAGGGGCGCTGTTCAATGAGTCGAGATTGATCATTCAGCATGCCTGCGGCGGAGTAAATTTTGGTCACTTCTAACGCCTCATCCTCAGCCATCTTTGACATAATGGTAGGCAATCTGCGGATTAGCATTGTTTTGCCTGTCCCCGGAGGTCCGATGAGAATAATATTATGCATGCCAGCCGCTGCGATCATGAGCGCTCGCTTCGCTTGGTATTGACCTTTGACATCGGCAAAATCTTCAATAGTCTCGATCTCAGAATCCGTACGATTCTCATTTGATCGTTCCTCTCCAGTTTGGAAATAAATCTGGTCCAACTGTTTAAGCTCTCGTAAATTCTTAATTCCATATACTTGAATTCCTTGAATAAGCAGCGCCTCTTGAACATTCTGAAACGGAACAATAATGTGAGTGACGCCTCTTTGTTTGGCTGTATGCACCATAGACAGAATGCCAGGTAATCTGCGAATTGAGCCATCCAATGCGAGTTCACCAAGGAGCAAAGTATGCTCAATATGAGCAAACGTAATTTGCTTGCTCGTAATTAGTATGCCTGCAGCTATGGCCAGATCGAAGGAAGTACCTTCTTTCCTTAAATCGGCTGGTGCTAGATTGATGGTGATTCGCTCCATTGGAAAAGTAAATCCACAATTTTTCATAGCGGCTCGTACACGCTCGACAGATTCTTTGATTGCCAAATCTCCTAAACCGACTAAATTGACTTGCGGTAGTCCATTCGCTAGATCAATCTCAACTTCGATTTCTTTGCCTTCAATGCCATTTAGGCATGCGCTTCGAACTTTTCCGTACATATACAAAAACACCTTCCTATCTTAGTGCTTGATAGACGAAAGGTGCTTCCTTATCGACATTATTGATTTTAGAGGTATATTCGACATAACCTTCCAAATTCCTCCTAATAAAACAAAATGTTAGATCCAAAAGCTGCTAGTAGTATGAAAATAATAATATTTTTAAAAAAATGAGTAAATAAACTATGAAATATGTTACAATAGTCTAGGTTTGGAGCTAGTCATAAGCTCGTAAATTCCAAGTATTACCTTAAGGGACGTAGCCGTCTTAAGTAGACGGAATAGATGTTTCTTCTTGTAAACTTTAAGATGATAGGAAATTCTTGTCTGGATATTCAGATCTGTGTTTCCTGAAAGATCTTAAATAGTTCAATATGCAAATTGTAGGAGGATTGTAAGCAGATGAATATCCATGAGTACCAAGGCAAAGAAGTTCTGCGTCAGTACGGTGTAAAAGTACCGCAGGGTAAAGTTGCATTCACAGTGGATGAAGCTGTAGAAGCGGCAAAAGAGCTTGGAACGTCAGTTGTTGTCGTTAAAGCGCAAATTCACGCAGGTGGTCGCGGTAAAGCAGGCGGCGTTAAAGTTGCCAAGAATTTGGATGAAGTTCGCACATACGCGAGCGAAATTCTAGGTAAAGTGCTTGTAACACACCAAACAGGTCCTGAAGGCAAAGAAGTTAAGCGTTTACTTATTGAGCAAGGCTGCGATATTAAGAAAGAATATTATGTTGGTGTAGTCGTTGACCGTGCCACTGGTCGCGTCGTTATGATGGCGTCAGAAGAAGGTGGTACTGAAATCGAGGAAGTGGCTGAACACTCCCCTGAGAAAATTTTCAAAGAAGTAATCGATCCAGCAATCGGCTTGCAGGCTTTCCAAGCGCGTAAGCTAGCATTTGCTATTAATATTCCAGCTGAGCTTGTGAACAAAGCAGTCAAATTCATGGTCGCACTTTATTCTGCTTTCGTTGATAAAGATTGCTCCATTGCAGAAATCAACCCGCTGGTTGTAACGGGTGATGGCGATGTAATGGCGCTTGATGCGAAGCTTAATTTTGATTCAAACGCTCTATACCGTCATGCAGATATTCAAGCACTTCGTGACTTGGCTGAAGAAGACGAGAAAGAAATCGAAGCTTCCAAATTTGACCTTAGCTATATCGCGCTAGATGGCAACATCGGTTGTATGGTTAACGGTGCAGGTCTTGCGATGGCAACGATGGATATCATTAAATACTATGGCGGAGACCCTGCTAACTTCCTTGACGTTGGGGGCGGTGCCACTGCTGAGAAAGTTACGGAAGCTTTCAAAATTATCCTTTCTGACAAAAATGTTAAAGGTATCTTCGTTAATATTTTCGGCGGCATTATGCGTTGTGACGTTATTGCTGACGGCGTAGTTGAAGCAGCTAAGCAAGTGAGTCTTGATCGTCCGCTTGTTGTGCGTTTAGAAGGTACTAACGTTGACCTTGGTAAGAAGATTCTGAATGAATCAGGTCTTAACATTGTATCAGCAGATTCCATGGCAGATGGCGCACAAAAAATTGTAGCGCTAGTTCGCTAAACCTAAGACCAAGGAGGGGACTATTCTAATGAGTATTTTGGTGAATAAACATACGAAAGTAATTACACAAAATATGACTGGTAAAACAGGCATGTTTCATACAAAAGGCGGTTTAGACTACGGTACACAAATGGTAGCGGGTGTTACGCCAGGTAAAGGCGGCACATTAGTTGATTTTGCGCTTGAGAATGGAACAACTGTTCAACTTCCAGTGTATAACACGGTTGTAGAAGCGAAAGCAGCAACTGGTGCAACAGCGTCCGTTATTTATGTACCACCAGCATTCGCAGCAGATTCCATTATGGAAGCAGTTGATGCGGATCTTGATCTTGTTATTTGTATTACAGAAGGCATTCCAGTACTTGATATGGTTAAAGTGAAACGCTACATGGAAGGTAAGAGAACCGTTCTAATCGGACCTAACTGTCCAGGCGTTATTACACCAGGCGAGTGCAAAATCGGTATTATGCCAGGTTATATTCATACACCAGGACATGTAGGCGTTATTTCCCGTTCAGGTACATTGACCTATGAAGCGGTTCATCAGCTAACAGCTCGTGGTATCGGACAATCTTCAGCTGTAGGTATTGGCGGAGACCCTGTGAAAGGTTCTGAATTTATCGACATTCTTCGTATGTTCAATGAAGATCCGGACACTTATGCTGTGATCATGATCGGAGAAATCGGCGGTACTGCTGAGGAGGAAGCTGCAGAATGGATCGCTGCTAACATGACAAAGCCTGTCGTTGGCTTTATTGGCGGCCAAACAGCGCCTCCAGGCAAGCGTATGGGACATGCTGGTGCGATTATCTCAGGCGGTAAAGGTACAGCTGCTGAGAAAGTAGCCGTTTTGGAACGTTGCGGAATTCGCGTAGCGCCAACTCCTTCCGAGATGGGCTCAACGCTTGTAGCAATGCTTGAAGAAAAAGGCATGCTTGAGAAGTGCAAGACTGTTAAAGCTTAATTGAGTTAATCAGAAAGTATAAGTTTTCACCATACTTCCTCTGATTAACCTTAGGAAACGCTCCTGTCCCCAAAGGACGGCGTAGCCGTTTCCTCTTGATAGAACTGTTAAGGTAAGCAACCTTTCATTTCCCTTAGGGGAATTGAAAGGTTTTTTATTTTCCATATAAAGGGGGATCATGATGATAAGTGAGAGAATAACGTTGATCGCATTGCATGAAATGGAGAGTGTTGGCTGGACGACAATCAATCGATTACAGCAAGGATTAAGCAGTCTAATGGAAATGTGGAATTTGTCGAAAAAAGAGTTATTATTTCTAGGACTTGGTCCTAAACAAGCGGATGCTATTATTCAGCAACGCAGCATGGAACTAATTGAAAATAAGCTTCGTATATATGAACAAGCAGCTATACAGATTGTAACAATATTGGACGATTCGTATCCAGAATTACTTCGTACCATCGCGCAACCACCTAAGGTCCTGTATGCTGCAGGAGAATTATCCTTGCTACAACTGCCTTTTATTGGTATTGTAGGTACGCGAACGCCAACCGTTTATGGAAAGAAAGTTGCCGATGATTTGGCATATGAATTAGCGTCACTTGGATTCGGTGTTGTTAGTGGTCTAGCTCGAGGAATTGATACCGTTGCACATCGTGGTGCACTTCGAGCTGATCAGGGAATGACCGTGGCTGTTCTGGGCAATGCAATTGGAGATGTGTACCCGCCCGAAAATACGGGCTTCTATCGTGATATTACAGCGAGAGGACTTGTCATATCCGAATATCCGATGGGTACGAAGCAGCATCCTGGCATGTTCCCGCAGCGCAATCGGATCATTGCAGGTTTATCGCTTGGAATCGTTGTAATTGAAGCTGCTGAGCGTAGCGGATCACTTATCACAGCAGATTTGGCACTTGAGGCTTCACGGGATGTGTTTGCGGTGCCAGGTCCTATTACATCTCCGAAGAGCAAGGGCTGTCATGAGTTGATTAAGCAAGGCGCCAAACTAGTCTGTACAACCCAGGATATTGCAGAAGAGTATCAGCATCTGCCGATACTGGCTTCAAACCGTAGAAATCTTGAGCAGAGCTGCTCTGATACAGACCAGAAGTTAACCGATGAAGAACGTAAAATCGTCGAACTTTTGATGGGCGAGCCGAAAACATTTGACAGGTTGTTAGAACTTAGTCATTATAATTTTGGACTTTTGCATTCAGTTCTGTTATCCTTGCTTATGAAAAAACGGATTGCTTCGCTTCCGGGTTCAACATACATTTCTTTCTAAAATATATAAACTAATTCGAAGGGGGAGGGCGGCCTATGGCAGATTCTTTAGTCATTGTGGAATCACCAGCAAAAGCCAAGACCATTGGTAAATATCTCGGCAGCAAATATATTGTCAAAGCATCGATGGGTCATATTAGAGACCTTCCAAAAAGTCAAACCGGCGTCGATATTGAACATAATTTTGAGCCTAAGTACATAACGATCAGGGGAAAAGGCTCAATACTGAAGGAATTAAAAGATGCTGCCAAAAAAGTGAAAAACGTCTATCTCGCAGCCGATCCCGATCGCGAAGGGGAAGCTATTGCTTGGCATCTCGCTCATTACTTGGAGCTTAAGGAAGATGCTCCGTGTCGAGTTGTCTTTAATGAGATTACGAAACAAGCGGTAAAGGATGCTTTCAAAACACCGCGCACCATTAATACCGATCTAGTGAACGCACAGCAAGCAAGACGTATCCTTGATCGACTCGTGGGTTATCAAATTTCACCATTACTATGGAAGAAAGTCAAAAAAGGACTTTCTGCAGGTCGTGTGCAATCCGTTGCGGTCAAGATCGTCATCGATAGGGAGAATGAGATTAAATCGTTCGTTCCAGAAGAGTATTGGACGATCACAGCTGACCTGCTCGCTGGCAAATCACCTGTTGAAGCCAAATTCTATGGTATGCGTGGGGAAAAGGTTGAGCTCACGAATCAAGCAGAAGTAAATGAAATTCTCGCTTCTATTCAGGGTAAGCCATATATTGTTCAAGAGGTAAAAGAGAAGGAGCGTCAACGTCATCCTGCTCCTCCATTTATTACTTCATCTATGCAGCAAGAGGCTGCGCGCAAACTAAATTTTAGAGCTTCGAAAACGATGTCAGTTGCGCAACAATTATATGAAGGAATCGAGCTGGGCAAAGAAGGAACAGTCGGTTTGATCACTTATATGCGTACGGATTCGACTCGTATATCACCTGTTGCTCAAGAAGAAACGAGGGATTTTATTAAGGGTAAATATGGGGATAACTATAATACCGAAACGCCTCGTGTTTACGCCAAGAAGAATTCGAATGCACAAGATGCGCATGAAGGTATCCGTCCATCATCTGTTTTACGTGAACCAGACGCTGTAAAATCGTTCCTAAGCCGAGATCAGTATCGTCTCTATAAGTTGATCTGGGAAAGATTCGTAGCTTCCCAAATGTCGTCTGCAATCCTTGATACGATGACTGTAACGATTGCTGCTGGAGAAGCAAGCTTCCGTGCTAATGGTTCTAAGCTTAAATTTGCTGGCTTCATGAAGGTCTACGTTGAAGGCAACGATGACGGTACGACAGATGAAGAGAAGCTGCTGCCTCCGTTAGCTAAGGGCGATGAGATACAGATGCAGGCTGTAACGCCTAAACAGCATTTTACACAGCCTCCGCCGCGTTACTCGGAAGCTAGGCTCGTCCGTACGATGGAAGAGCTTGGAATAGGCCGTCCGAGTACTTACGCACCTACGCTAGAAACCATTCAAAAGCGTGGTTATGTAGCAATTGATGAAAAGAAATTTGTACCTACTGAATTAGGTGATTTAGTTATTCAGCTAATGGTAGAATTTTTCCCTGAAATCCTAGATGTTGAGTTTACGGCTCATATGGAGGGTGAACTTGACCATGTAGAAGAGGGCAAAGAGGATTGGGTACGCGTACTGGATACTTTCTACAAAACATTCGGTGAAAGATTAGCATTTGCCGAAGAGGAAATGAAGGAAATTGAAATTCAGGATGAAGTTTCCGATGAAATTTGTGAAAAATGTGGGAAGCCACTCGTCTATAAAATGGGACGTTTCGGTAAATTCCTTGCTTGTTCGGGATTCCCGGATTGTCGCAATGCAAAACCAATTGTCAAAGATACTGGCGTTACCTGTCCGAAATGCAAGGAAGGCGCTGTTGTAGAAAGACGCTCGAAGAAGGGCCGTATCTTCTATGGCTGTGACCACTACCCTGAGTGTGATTTTATTTCGTGGGATAAACCTGTTGCTAAGCCTTGTCCAGACTGCGGCGCTTACATGGTTGAAAAACGGACTAAAAATGGTGCTCACCTGCATTGTTCCGAATGTTCGTATAAAGAAGAAGTACAAGAGCAGGATGATCTGTCAGACCTAGATTAAACTTAAGCTTAAAAAATAATTAGAGGTGTTTTTTGTGACAACTATACCAACCGTTACGGTTATTGGTGCGGGCTTAGCTGGCAGTGAAGCGGCTTATCAGATCGCTTCACGCGGCGTTCCCGTCAAACTATATGAAATGCGCCCTGTTCGTAAGACACCTGCACATATAACGGATAAATTCGCAGAATTAGTCTGTTCAAATTCTTTGCGTGCTGGCGGACTCACGAATGCCGTAGGCGTTCTCAAAGAAGAAATGAGAATGCTGGATTCGTTGATCATGCGTGCAGCTGATCAGCATGCTGTTCCTGCTGGTGGTGCGCTAGCTGTCGATCGCGACGACTTCTCAGGAGAAATAACGAATACGTTACGTAATCA
This sequence comes from Paenibacillus albiflavus, assembly GCF_004344915.1. GTDB lineage: Bacteria > Bacillota > Bacilli > Paenibacillales > NBRC-103111 > Paenibacillus_AM > Paenibacillus_AM albiflavus. Next base: position 93,907 of record NZ_SKFG01000002.1, read on the forward strand.
TCCTCTTGTTGAGGTATGCAATGAAGAGCTTGAAGCGCTGCCTGAGGGAATCGTAGTCGTTGCGACAGGACCACTGACTTCTCCCGCGCTTTCCAATCATCTCAAAAAGCTGATGGGTGAGGAATATTTATATTTCTATGATGCTGCGGCTCCGATTGTAGAGAAAGAATCCATTGATATGGATAAGGTTTATTTAGCTTCACGCTACGACAAAGGTGAGGCTGCTTACTTGAATTGCCCGATGACGGAAGAAGAATTCGATATTTTCTACGATGCGCTAATTAATGCCGAAGTTGCTCCGATTAAGGAATTCGAGAAGGAAATTTATTTTGAAGGCTGCATGCCGATAGAAGTCATGATGAAGCGCGGCAAGCAGACGGCTTTGTTCGGACCGATGAAGCCTGTAGGATTAGTTAATCCACATACAGGTAAATTGCCGCATGCTGTCGTCCAGCTTAGACAAGATAATGCAGCAGGTACCCTGTTTAACCTAGTAGGTTTCCAGACACACTTGAAGTGGGGAGAGCAAAAAAGAGTACTTTCCCTGATCCCAGGACTCGAGAATGCTGAATTTGTACGTTACGGTGTCATGCATCGCAATACATTCATTAATTCGCCGAAGCTGCTTAAACCAACTTATCAATTCAAGGGAAGAGATAATTTATTCTTTGCTGGTCAAATGACGGGTGTAGAAGGATATGTTGAATCCGCAGCTGCTGGGCTGATTGCAGGCATGAATGCAGCTAAGCTGGCGAAAGGTGAACAATTAATTACATTACCAGTTGAAACCGTTATAGGCTCAATGGCGTATTATATTACAGAGGCAGATTCATCCCATTTTCAGCCGATGAATGCAAACTTCGGTTTGCTGCCAGCTTTGGGTAAGAAGATTCGCAATAAAAAGGAAAAAAATGAGGCACTTGCTAATCGAGCACTTGAAACATTGAAGGTTTCTCAACCTGAATACCTGTAAATTTTGGGTGTTTTTCTGAAGTGATACTTAGAATTTATGAGAAAATCATCATAAATTCAGTATCACTCAAAAAAAACATTTAAAAATGCTTCAAAGATTATGACATTTGGCACGAGATATGCTATAATAGCTTGTGCTTTCCTAATGATTACGTCTTGGATTGTGAAGTATTTAACAATCTTCGCGCTAACGTGTAACAGTAAGGGCGATAATCCTTTTTGCTTGTTGCATTTTTGGTCATATTCCATGAATGAATTATATCTAGTCTGAATAGGCTTTATATTTCACAGAGTATTTGGGATTATAAGAAAATTTCTAGAAAAGCTAATGAGGTGATTTTCTATGGAGATGACATTTCATGCGACTACAATCTTTGCGATTCACAGTCAAGGCCGTGGAGCGATTGCCGGAGATGGTCAAGTTACATTCGGTAATTCCATGATTATGAAGCAAACAGCCAAGAAGGTTCGACGTTTATACCGCGGCAAAGTAATTGCAGGCTATGCTGGGTCGGTAGCGGACGCGATCACGCTGTTTGAGAAATTTGAAGGCAAATTAGAAGAACATCATGGCAATTTGCAGCGTGCTGCTGTTGAGCTAGCGAAGGAATGGCGTCAAGATAAGGTTCTACGCAAGCTAGAGGCTATGATGCTTGTCATGGATTCTACAGGTGTCTTACTTCTATCTGGCAATGGCGAAATCATTGAGCCAGACGACGGTATTGTGGCAATCGGTTCAGGTGGAAGTTTTGCACTAGCAGCCGGGAGAGCACTTCATCGCTATGCACCGCATATGTCAGTCAAAGAAATTGCTGAAGCTTCATTGCAAATGGCTGCAGACATTTGCGTTTACACTAATCATCAAATCGTCGTAGAGGAACTGTAAGTTTTCTTAAGTAATACCTTAAGAAACGCACCCTCCTGTAAGGACGGTGAAACCGTTTCTTATTTCAGGTTTTTTACAGTTAATCAGAAAGTATAAGTTTTCACCATACTTCCTCTGATTAACCTAAGGAAACGTACCCGTCCCCAAAGGACGGCGTAGCCGGTTCCTCCTGGATTAAATGTAGAAAGAGGCGATTTGTATGAGTAAACAAGGATTAACTCCTAGAGAGATTGTGGCAGAGCTAGATCGGTATATCGTCGGTCAGAAGAAAGCTAAAAAATCAGTAGCCGTTGCTTTACGCAATCGTTATAGACGCTCGCTCCTTGATGAAGCGATCCGTGATGAAATTGTTCCTAAGAACATTCTGATGATTGGGCCAACTGGTGTTGGCAAAACCGAGATAGCCAGAAGGCTAGCCAAGCTCGTAGGGGCACCGTTTATTAAGGTGGAAGCGACCAAATTCACAGAGGTTGGTTATGTTGGTCGAGATGTAGAATCGATGATCAGAGACTTGGTTGAAACTTCAATTCGAATGGTAAAATCCGAGCGAATGGATAAAGTAAAGGAAAAGGCAGAGGTTCTTGCGAACGAACGTCTTGTTGCTTTGCTTGTACCAAATCCTAAAAGCAATAAATCGAATCGCAATCCTTTTGAGATGATGTTTGGCGGCAATCAAGATGAAGCTGCTGAAGAAGAGAATGTTCAGAAGGATCAAACGCTTGTTGCGCGCAGATCTGAGATGCAGCAGAAGCTGGCAAATGGTGAACTCGAAGATGTAGTCGTTGAAGTTGAAGTCGAGGATACTTCACCGAATATGCTTGATATGTTAGGTGCTCAAGGTAACGAAGGTCTAGGTACGAATATCCAGGAGATGTTCGGATCATTTATGCCTAAACGCACCAAAAAACGTAAACTTCCGGTAAAAGAAGCACGAAAGGTATTAACTCAGGAAGAAGCGTATAAACTGCTAGATATGGATGATGTTACACAAGAAGGAATTACACGTGCCGAGCAATCTGGAATCATCTTTATCGATGAGATTGATAAAATTGCTTCATCAAGCAGGGGCAATGGTCCAGATGTGTCTCGTGAAGGTGTACAACGGGACATTTTGCCAATTGTAGAAGGTTCTACGGTTGTGACCAAATATGGACCTGTCCAAACAGATTATGTGCTGTTTATGGCCGCGGGTGCATTTCATATCGCGAAGCCATCCGACTTGATACCAGAGTTGCAAGGACGGTTCCCGATTCGTGTTGAATTAAGCAATTTGACATTGCAGGAGTTTGTATTGATTTTAACCGAGCCTAAGAACGCATTGACCAAACAGTACACCGAGTTAATTAAGACCGAAGGCATTGAAGTGGAGTTTTCGGAAGAGGCAGTTCAAGAAATAGCAAGAATCGCTGTAGAAGTAAATCAGAATACTGAGAATATCGGCGCGAGAAGATTGCATACAATTCTGGAAAAATTACTTGAAGATTTATCATTTGAAGCTCCAGACATCAATTTAGAGAAAATTGTAATTACTCCTGAATATGTAAAAGATAAGCTTTCCGATATCGCACAAAATCGCGACTTAAGTCAGTACATTCTATAGCGACTAAGTATAACAACATGACATGAACGTATTGAATGGAGGCAGACCAATGACTTTACTAACAAAAACGCGCAAATTGAATCGACTTTTACAACAAGAGGCTGATCGTACCGTATCCTTTATGGATATGGCAGAAATGCTTCGAGACGTGCTGAAGGCTAACATTTATGTGGTGAGCCGTAAGGGAAAGGTGTTAGGGTTCTCAATCATTAACCAATTACCATTTACTGAGCTTAGCAGACTGATTCTCGAAGAGAAAAGAATTCCGGAGGATTTCAATGATGCATTGCTGCGTTATGGTGAAACAGCACCAAATATTACGCCTGATGATGCATCTAGCGGGATTGCTACTCATCTTGCGGCTGAATCAGATTTTAAATATATGTCCATCGTTCCTATTGTTGGCGGTAGAGAAAGACTAGGTACAATTCTCCTAACTCGCGTAGATAATACATTTATCGATGATGATTTTGTACTAGCTGAATATGGTTCAACAATCGTAGGTATGGAAATTTTGCGTGAACGTACAGAAGAGATTGAAGTTGAATCCAGAAATCGTGCTGTCGTTCAAGTAGCAATCGGCTCGTTATCCTTCAGTGAGCTTGAAGCAGTAGAAAATATTTTCCAAGAGCTTGAAGGTAAAGAAGGATTGCTCGTCGCAAGTAAAATTGCGGATCGTGCAGGAATTACCCGTTCCGTTATCGTCAATGCGCTTCGTAAACTCGAAAGTGCAGGGGTTATCGAAACTCGTTCTCTAGGGATGAAAGGAACGTATATTCGTATCCTAAATTCCAATCTTTTGCCCGCGATCGAACAAATGAAAGTTAGGTCGTAAAAATAGGCTAAAAAACGTTCTAAAGCCTTATCTTTGTGAAAAGATAGGGCTTTTTTCTTATTGTGGAATAATGTTGTTTTATGGATTATAGATATATGTAAGAATTATATATTTTAAATGTTTTTTCGATCATTTTTTTGACATAACTATTTATTTCGACAAGAAGGATATGCAGAGCCTTTGTTGAATAACAGTTAATGTGCGAAAGATGGGTAAAACACAAGTATTTTGAAGTAAAGAGGGGAATTGAATGTTTCCATTAGGCGGCTCTAATTTTCAATTGTTTCAACAGGCGTTAGATTCCACTTCACTTCGACATAAAGTGATAACGAACAACATTGCAAATAATGACACGCCAAACTTCAAACGTTCAGATGTCGTATTTGAAGAGTTATTACAGGAGCAAATGAACGGTGGAACACCTGCACTTGAAGGAAGAAGAACTAATTCTAGGCATATCCCAATCGGAGGGAATGGATCTGCGATTCCGAATCCAGAGATAAGAGTCGATGAGAATACGACAATGAACAACAATCAGAATAATGTCGACATTGATTATGAGAGTGCTCTGCTAGCTAAAAACCAACTAAAGTATAACGTTCTAGTTAATCAATTGAATCACGAATTCCGCAGTGTCCGAACAGCAATCGATGGAAGGAGGTAATCTTAAATGCGCATAACCAATTCTTTTGACATAAGTGCATCAGCGCTTACCGCTCAAAGATTAAGAATGGATATCATCTCTTCTAACATAAGCAATGCTGAAGTAACTCGTGCTGAGTTTGTAAATGGAAAATGGCAGCCTTATAAGCGTAAGTTAGTTACTTTCGAACCAAACAATCAAAGTTCTTTTGCCCAAACCTTGCAAGGGGCAATGGCAGGCGGCGGAGCTTCGCAAGGGGTAAAGGTATCCCGCATATATGAAGATAGCTCGCCTCTTAAGCCTGTGTATAATCCTAGTCATCCTGACGCTGATGCAGATGGATATGTGTACATGCCGAATGTAGACGTTCTCAAAGAGATGGTTGATATGATATCAGCCACACGTTCTTATGAAGCGAACGTGACTGCGCTCAATGCATCGAAGTCTATGATTATGAAAGCGTTAGAAATAGGTAAGTAGTACATATACATAATGATTTATACATCCTATTGGAATGAAGCGGAGGAGAACTGACATTGATCGATCAAATATCAATTAACCAGGTTGCTGGATCGCCAATTTCTCTATCTAGTAAAGCAAATAAAATGGGTGCTGCTGACTTAGGTGAGAAGTTCGGTGACTTTTTGAATGAAGCGATGAATTCCTTGAGTAACCAACAGAAGAATGTAGAGGGCTTAGAGGAAGCTTTTGTAAAGGGTGATCTGCCAATCACAGATGCCCACCAGTTAACGATCGCTGCCGAGCAAGCGCTGATTGCAATCGAGACGACTGTTCAAATAAGAAATAAAGCAATCGAAGCGTACCAAGAAATCATGCGAATGCAAATTTAATTCTTGGATTAATTGACTTGGGAGAGGTGGCACAGTGAACGAGACAGTTCTCCGATATTGGAATAACACCAAACAATATTGGAATCAATTTACCGTTAAGCAGAAGTCGACATTTATTGCGACAGTCGTGATCTTGATTTTAGCCATTATTTTATTATCGTATAACATGGCTAAGACAGTATATAAACCTGCATTCACAGATTTACAGCCGGAAGCAGCATCAGAGATTAAGAATTACTTAGAAGGGGCTTCCATTCCATACGAGATCAGCGCTGATGGCAAAATGATCTCAGTTCCCGAGAATAAAGCAGCATCCGTAATCGTAGACGTTGCTTCCAAAGGATTAGTAAATGGTGGTACAGGTGGTTTTGCTGTTTTCCGTGAAGGTGGGACATTAGGCTCCACAGATAAAGAGTTTAACGTTAAATATGTTGATGCATTACAAGGCGAGCTGAGAAAGTTGATTCTCAAGATCAACGCTGTATCAGATGCATCCGTTATGATTAACTACCCAGAACAATCTTTGTTTATGCAAGATAGCCGAAACCTCGCAAGTGCTGGCGTTATATTGACGGTTAAGCCGGGTGCTAAATTTGATCAAGCACAGATTGATACGGTATATAATCTGGTGTCACATAGCGTCAAGGATCTACCTCTAAGCAATATCACGGTATCCGATCAATACGGCAAACCGTTGATTGCAACCAAAGAAGGAGAACCTGGTCAGACTGGATTAAGTGATGTCGAGAGTCATCTTGTCATTAAGCGGGATTATGAGCTGGATATTAAGCAGAATGTCACTTCTATTCTAGGCGTTTTATTCGGTCCTGATAAAGTTATCGTCAATGTGACAGCAAATATGAACTTCGATCAAGTGAAAAAAGTTGAACAATTAGTGACAGCTCCTAACCAAGAAGAACAGAAAGGACTCGAAATCTCCTTGCAAGAGGCAGCGAAGTCCTATACAAGCGATGGTTCAGGCGCTGCTGGCGGAACACCGGGTACTGGACAACAAGATGTTCCTAACTATGTTGGACAAGGTTCTACAGGCAAAACGAATAGTGAAGAGAACTCTAAGACGATTAATTATGAGATTAACCGCATTACGAACAACATCGTTCAATCGCCATATGCAGTTAAGGATTTAAGTATCACGGTAGGGATTGAGCCTGCTGTACCTAATGATCCGACTTCATTATCACAAGAAACCAAAGATTATGTTCAGAATGCGCTTGTTTCGATCGTTAGAATTGCTCTTGCAGATACAGGTCAGGATTTAACGGATGAGCAATTAGCTAAGCGTGTAGTTGTTATTCCGCAACCGTTTGCTCGTACGACAGCTGCAGCAAATGCTAAAGGGATTTTTGACTCGAACTGGGTATATGCAGGATTGGGCGGACTTGCAGCTCTGCTTCTTGGGCTTGGTATTTTCGCGCTTGTTCGTCGCAAGAAGAACGCTCAGGAACAAGAAGAGATTATGGATATGCCGCTTGCGGTTGAACATCCAAGTATTAATTTTGAATCAAATGAAAATCAAGTACGTAAACAGTTGGAATCATTGGCTCGCAAGAAGCCTGAGGACTTCGTGAACTTGCTTCGTACTTGGTTAGTAGAAGAATAGAGGTGCTTCATTGGCCAGAACTACACAACAGGGATTATCAGGACGTCAGAAAGCTGCGATTCTTCTAATTAGCTTAGGACCTGAGGTATCTGCTCAAGTATTTAAGCATTTGCGAGAAGAAGAGATTGAGCAATTGACACTTGAAATTGCGAATGTACGCAAAGTGGACACCATTGATAAAGAAGCGATCATGTCGGAGTTCTATGAGATCTGCTTAGCCCAAGAATATCTTACGCAAGGCGGTATTGCTTACGCGAAGGAAATTCTGGAGAAAGCACTTGGCTCGCAGAAGGCAGTCGACATTATCAATCGCTTAACAGCGACGTTGCAGGTTAGACCGTTTGATTTTGCTCGAAAAGCTGATCCTGGTCAAATCTTGAACTTCATTCAAAATGAGAATTCACAAACAATCGCTCTAGTACTCGCTTATTTACAGCCAGATCAAGCATCGATCATATTATCTTCTCTTCCACAAGAGAAACAAGCTGATGTTGCAAAACGTATTGCCTTGATGGATTCCACGTCTCCAGAGGTTATTACGCAAGTCGAGCGTATTCTCGAGCAGAAGCTCTCTGCTACAGTAACGCAGGACTATACATCTGCAGGTGGTATTGCGGCAATCGTTCAAATTCTAAATGGCGTAGACCGTGGAACAGAACGTACGATTCTGGATTCACTCGAAATTCAGGATCCAGAGCTTGCTGAAGAAATTAAGAAGCGGATGTTTGTATTCGAGGATATTGTCAATGTGGACAATCGTTCTATTCAACGCATTATCCGTGATGTTGAGAATAATGATTTGCAGCTCGCGCTCAAAGTGGCAAGCGAAGAAGTTCGAGAAGCGATTTTCAGCAACATGTCCAAACGTATGGCAGATACTTTCAGGGAAGATATGGAGTTCATGGGTCCTGTTCGTCTGCGTGATGTTGAGGAAGCTCAGACTCGCATTGTAGCCACAATTCGTCGTCTGGAAGAAGCTGGGGAAATCATCATTGCACGCGGTGGAGGAGATGATATTATTGTCTAATCTGATTAAACCATCAGGTTATCAACCTTTAGATAATAAGAAGATTATCGAATTCAAGGTCATGCAACTGCCTCTGGAGCATATTGAAGATGCTGAAAGCGTTGAAGACTTAGCTACCCATAAGTTAGTGCAAGATGCGAAGCGGATGGAAAGCCAAATCCTTCGTGATGCAGAGATGGTTGCAGAAGATGAGATTCGCAAGGCTCTCGAGGAAACAACGGCTATGCGAGAACAGGCAGAGTCGGATATTGAGGCCTGGTGGACAGAACGCCGCAGTATGGATGAAACGACGCATGAAGAAATGAAGCAAGCTGGTTTTAATCAGGGCTATGAAGAAGGATTGGCCAAGGCGGAAGCTGAATTGCTTGCTAAATATGAAAGCCTCCTTGAGGATGCGAGAGCGACCCTGACAGGTGCACATGCGGTTAAAGACCAAATCATCCATGAATCTGAGCCATTCTTAATTGATCTAAGCAGTTCTATTGCAGAACGGATCATTGGTCATCAGTTAACGGTTAAGCCAGAATGGATTCTCGATTTAGTACATAAGGTGCTTGCAAGGCGTAAGGAGAAGGGAATTATTACGCTTTGTGTTTCGCCTAAGCACTTTGATTACATATTTAGCGCACGTGAAGAATTAGCAACATCAATTGACTCACAAGCTGAACTACAAATACTGCCAGACAATACAGTTGGTGATGATGGATGTGTTGTACGCTCAGATTATGGCTCAATTGATGCGAGAATTGATACACAACTAAATGAAATTAAATCCGCTCTGCTGCATATGGCAGTTAGTGACGAGGGTGTGGGAGCATGAGTGCGGTGCCAATGCCAGATGCGACTAAATATCGCGAAGTCCTTCATGATATTGATCCAATGCGAGTGAATGGCAAGGTAACTCAGGTTATCGGTTTAACGGTTGAGTCAGAAGGACCGGATGTTAAGATCGGTGAGCTCTGTTACATCTATCCTCACAAATCAGATAAGCCTCTGAAGGCTGAGGTTGTCGGATTCAAAGGGAATAAAGTTATTCTGATGCCACTAGGCGATTTAGACTCTATCGGACCTGGCTGTGATGTCGTAGCAAGCGGCAAGCCATTAACTGTTCAGGTTGGACATGAGCTATTAGGTAAAGTTCTCGATGGTCTTGGACAGCCGCTAGATGGCTCGTACTTACCATCAAGAATGAGTACATATTCTACGAATAATGTACCAGGAAATCCGCTGCAAAGACCGCGTGTACTTCAGCCGATCAGTGTTGGGATACGTTGTATTGATGGACTTTTGACGATTGGCAGAGGACAAAGGGTCGGCATTTTTGCAGGTTCTGGTGTCGGTAAGAGTACCTTGATGGGGATGATTGCACGTAATACGGAAGCAGATGTTAACGTAATTGCGTTAATCGGAGAGCGTGGTCGAGAGGTGCTGGATTTCATAGAACGCGATCTGGGTCCAGAAGGGCTTGCAAGATCTGTCGTAATCGTTGCTACTTCTGATCAGCCTGCTCTCATCCGAATCAAAGGTGCAATGATCGCCACTTCTATTGCAGAGTATTTTCGGGATCGTGGATTAAATGTCATGATGATGATGGATTCTGTGACTCGATTTGCAATGGCTCAGCGGGAAGTGGGACTAGCAATTGGTGAGCCGCCGGCTACAAGAGGTTATACACCTTCCGTGTTCGCTATGCTGCCAAGATTACTCGAACGATCAGGCACGGGGCCAAAAGGGTCGATTACCGCTTTCTATACGGTACTCGTTGATGGTGACGATATGAATGAACCAATTGCTGACGCAGTGCGAGGTATTCTTGACGGTCATATTGTTCTCAATCGTACATTAGCCAATAAAGGACATTATCCAGCGATTGACGTACTATCTAGCGTATCTCGTGTCATGAATGAAATTGTATCTCCGGAACATCAAGAAGCAGCCGAGCAGCTTAAACGATTGTTATCGATTTACAAAGGTTCTGAGGATCTCATTAACCTCGGTGCTTACCAAGTAGGCTCGAATCCAGATATTGATTTATCGATTCAATATATTCAAGCTATATGGGACTATACGAAGCAGAAGACGAGTGATAAACTCAATTTTGCCGAAGCTGAGCAGCGATTGTTAAATGAATTCACGATGAAGTGAGGATAACTAACGTGGCCTTTAATTATGCTTTTCAACAAATCGTTAATTTAAAGAGCTCGCAAAAAACACAAGCCGAGTGGCATTTAGTTGATTCGATTGGCCGCTTGCGGAGTGAAGAGCACACATTAAACGATCTCTATCATCTGAAAATCGAGTTAAGCGAAATGATCACGAACGTTGTGACGGAAACGGTAAGTATTTCTCACATGGTTTTGCTGCAGGAATATTCTGAGCATCTGGATCAGCAGATTACGAATAAGCGGCAAGATGTGCAAGCAGCACAACAGGTTGTAACAGAGAAACAAGAAATTCTAACTGAACGTATGGTGGATGAGAAAGTATGGAGCAAGGCTCGTGAGAAAGCGTTTCAGAACTATACAGCTCTTCTGCTGCATAAGGAGCAGAATGCGCTCGATGAGATGGCTACGAACCGCTTCAAACGTGTTCAGTAAATACGTAAAGTAAATTGTCAAAATAAGTAGGGGGAATGAAGTGAAATGTCGAATGTTAATACAACAGAAACTCCTTCATATAGTGTGTTTGAACGATTTCTGATTTGGTTTCTCATTCCCATTGTTTTTACAATCGTTTTATTGTTTGTTCTATTTTATATCCTAGACATTGACGTTACCAAAAAGGTGCAGAGTACACTGCATAACATCCCTGTGATTGGGTATATGATTCCTGCTCCCAAAGGTGAGGAAGCTGATCCTGTTACAACAGAAGACGTAGTTACTCCTGAAAAGGTTGCAGAAGAAAAAGATAAGGAAATTGCCTCACTTAAAGCACAGATTACAGAACTTCAAGGTAAAATTGAACAATCGGGTCAATCTACCGCTTCCAAAGAGCAAGAGGTTCAGACGTTAAAGGATAAGCTGGCTGCTGTAGAAGATCAAAATAGGCTTAAAGGAAAGACGGATGAAGAGTACAGTAAGCAAGTTCAGGATCTTGCAAATGTATATGCCAAAATGAATCCTAGTAAAGCAGCGCCGATTATGGAGAATTTGACGCTTAAAGAGTCGGTTCTAGTTATGTCGATGATGAAGACGGATAATCGCGTGAAAGTGCTTGAGAAAATGAACCCGAAGAAAGCAGCTGAAGTCTCGATCGCAATGAAGGACTCTTCCCCCGTGCAAAATCTTGAAATGGAAGCCTTAAGAGAACGTCTCAAGGTTAATGAAGAAGAGAAGCTGTCGGGGAATGGCAAACAGCTTAATAATGCTGACTTAGGACAAACATTTGCGAACATGACGCCAAAGAGTGCTGCTACAGTGCTGCTAGAAATGTATAAGATCGCACCTTCCAAGGTAATTTCGATTTTATCTGAAATGGATTCAAACGCACGTTCACAAGTGATGTCCGCTTTAGGCGAGCTGGATAAAGAACAAACGGCAGGAATTGCGAATAAATTGAGCAAATAGTCAAGTTCGCACTACACACTCTATATGATGATGCGTGAAAGGAGGTGAATAAAAGAATGGATATGCAAGCAATTCTTCCATCACTAAGCTCAGCAGTGAGCAGTACAGGTGCTGCAGTAAGCAAAGGTGGACAAGCTGCATCACAAGCAAGCAATTCAAGTTCAGGTAGTTTTGCCAATTTGCTGCAAGCTGAGGCTAATCCACAAAGCACAGATACCAATTCTGTTATTAACAGTGAGTTATTAGCTGCAATGAGTGGATTGCCGCAAACGATTCAGCAGTTGCTTACTGGACTTGAAGGGAATAATGAAGGAGAACAATCGCTCATCTCAGATATGCTTGAAGCGATGAATCGTGATCCTCAAATGGCACAAACGTTGCTGAATGATACAGATGTTCGCTCGTGGTTACAAGATGCAACCTCACTTCTTAATGCATGGGCTGCACAATCATCTGGTTTCAACAGCACATTGCTTAACCAACAAGCCTTCGGTAATCAAAGTTTGACTGATCAATCGAATGTACTGGAAATGCAGCGTGTACTTATGACAATTGCTACGCTTAATGACCAGCAGCCTGATCATCCAATCTTGCAGCATCTGCTAACTCAGTTGAAGCAAGTTATGGAGCCTTATACTGCCGCATTAACGAATCAAGCAGATGTTAAATCAAGCGGATCTGAGCTTTTGGCTCAAACTTTGACAGCGGCTTCAAGCAATAGTGTACAACAGGATCGCAGCATTCCTAAGTTGGCCGGAGGAATAGTAACAGGGCAAGCAAACGAAGATGATCTTATTGCAACAGAATCTCTTACCAGTAAGATTCAAGTACAACCAGCTTTATCTAAGCTTGAATTATTAGCTGTAAAGAATTCGCATCCATATGCAAATCTATCATCATCTGATCCATTGCAGCCACTTCCAAAGGAAGCTCAAGCAACTGATATGACGTCAAACTTGAATGCGGGTATGCCACTGCAAACCGTACTTCGCAATCCGTTATCGGATATGACCCAAACAGTGCTTCCAACAATGAATGCTGCTAATTTTGCGGATGATATGAGTCAGTTTGTTGTGAAGACAATGAAGGTATCCTTGCTCGGTGACGGGTTATCAGAGGCGAAGTTTGCGCTTCAACCTCAGAATCTAGGTCATATTGATGTGAAGCTAACGATGCATAACGGTACATTAGTTGCACAGATTGCTACTAACTCACTTGGAGCGAAGGAATTGATCGAGAGTCAGTTGCCTCAATTAAGACAGATGCTGCAGAATCAAGGCTTGCAGGTTGAACGCTTAGAGGTTACGCAGAACACAAACGCTAGCTCAATGATGTTCCAGCAACAAGGTCAGCGTCAGCAATCGTTTAATCAAGAGCAATCATCTAAATCCCGTACTAGCTCAGATCAACTAGGAATTGAAGATGTGGAGCTCTTGCACAATATTGCAGAAGCGAAGGAAAAGATAAGAAGCGCGAGCAGCGACTCGTCATTCCAAGCATCTGTGTAAATTAGAAAAGATAAGTGGTAAAAAAGAGGTGAGAACAAATGGCAGACAATATGATGGTTAGACCATCGGACGTCATGGGCAAACCTGCTACAGGAGCGGAGAAGAAAGATCCTAAATCTACTCTTGGCAAAGATGACTTTCTCAAAATTCTCATCACGCAATTGCAGAACCAAGATCCTATGCAGCCAATGCAGGACAAAGAGTTTATTGCCCAAATGGCGCAATTTACATCTGTTGAACAATTGACCAATATGTCTAATGAGTTAAAGCTAATGCGGCAATCATTAGGGATGTCATCTTCCTTGATTGGCAAAATGGTTAGTTGGGTAGGCAAAGGCATGAATGGAGAAGACGTTGTGAAATCTGGAATGGTAGATTCTATCATTATTCGTGCCGGTTCACAGTTTGCAACAGTAAATGGCGAGGAAATATCGCTTGATCTGTTAACCAAGATCGAGAATATGCCGGAGATGGAACAGCAAGAACCAGAATCATCTACACCAGAAGCAGATCAATCAACTCCAGCAACTAACCCTGAACAGCCAGAAACTCAGCAGGATCCACAGCCTGAGGGACTTGGAGCATGAATGACAAAATAACGATTGGACAATTGTATCCTAATGCTGTTTCGCATGTGCAGGTTCGTAAGCCTGCTGCAAATGGTGCAAATCCATCGATTAATGGCAAGACCAGCTTTCAATCGATACTGGAACAGCAGTTTGTTAAATTTAGTCATCATGCTGAGCAGCGTTTGAGAGAGAGAGGTATTCACTTTAAGCCTGAGCAGCTGGCGCAATTGGAGAATGCAATTGAAAGTGCTGCATCAAAAGGTGCCAAAGACACTCTGATGATGTTAAATGGCACAGCGCTCATCGTGAACGTCCCGAATCGAACGGTGATAACGGCGATGGACAGCAGCTCGCTTAAAGACAATGTTTTTACACAAATTGATAGTGCCGTCATTATTTCATAGGTTTAATCTTATGAAACGAACTGGACCCCTACGGGGAAGTTCGAGGCTTGCGGACCGACTGATGCAAGCTGGATTGTAATGTAACTCAATTTGAAAGAGATATGGAGGATTCCCAATGTTGAGATCAATGTATTCCGGTGTATCCGGAATGAGAGGCTTCCAAGCTAAACTAGATGTAATTGGTAACAATATTGCCAACGTGAATACCTTTGGATTCAAAGGCAGCCGAATTGCTTTCAAAGATTTATTAAGTCAGACAACTTCAGGCGTTACAGCTCCTGTTGAAGGAGAATCCGGAGGGGTTAACGGTAAGCAAATCGGTCTTGGTGTTGCGATTGCTGGTATCGATGTTATACATACACCTGGTAGTGCGATGACAACGAATTATCCGCTTGATATGCGTATTGATGGCGATGGTTTTTTTGCAGTCAAGGCTGCTTCTGATCAAGATGAACCATACTTGACTCGAGCAGGTAATTTCTCACTTGACTCTAAGGGACAATTGGTCAATGCAGACGGATTGTTCGTATGCGATAATGATGGCGGGATTATTACGATTCCAACAGATGCTCAAGCATTTTCAGTTGGTGCCAATGGCAAAATCACAATCGTTGAAGCAGATGGCAACACAACGACAACCGATGCAGGAATTGCGGTAACAAGAGTCGTTAATCCAGCTGGTCTTGAGAAAATCGGTGGAAATCTATACCGTAATACGCTAAATGCATCGGATCCAGAAGATCCAGAGCTAAAATTAGACGGTGTTCCAGGAACTGGCGGCTTAGGCTCTATCATTACAGGGGCGCTTGAAATGTCTAACGTTGATTTGACTTCAGAGTTTACCGAAATGATCGTAGCTCAACGTGGATTCCAATCCAACGCAAGAATCATCACAACATCCGATGAAATTCTGCAAGAGGTTGTTAACCTAAAACGTTAATTCATACGAATAGTTAGTTAGCGGGGGAGTCATCTCCCCCCTAATACATACCGATGGAGGAGAACATGATTTCTCTTACTCGCCTAAATGGCAAACCGATCATTATTAATGCTCTTTTAGTTGAAATCGTAGAAGAGACTCCCGATACGATGATTACGCTGACAACTGGCAGGAAGGTTACAGTACTTGAAAAAGCAACTGTCGTCGTCAGTTTGGTGCAGAAATACATGCAGGAAATTGGTGCTGTTAGAGCAGCGATAATGTCAAAGGATACGGAGGAGGACTCTTAGATGAAGAACCGAGTACTAACTATGGTAATCATTATATTGATTGCAATTACACTCATTTTGACAGCAGCAGTACTCGTTTGGAACACAATGGATAAGAATTCAAACTCAGCAATTGGCTCAGAGGATACAGCGAAGCCAATCTCTTCCCAACAGGTGAAGGATAATACGGTAATTGTGAAAGAAATTGTTACAAATCTGAATGCTTCGAGTACAACTGTGATTCGCGTCTCTCTAGCATTCCAGCTTGAGAATGAGAAAACGAAGAAGGATTTTGAGAATTTACTAGAATCCTATGTGAAGGGAACGATCATACAAACATTGAATGATTTGAAAGTTGATCAAATTAAAGGCAAGCAAGGATCTGATGACCTAGCGGCATCTTTAATGAATCAACTGAACCCGTTATTTCAAAATGGAAAAATCAAGCGAATTGATGTCACAGACAAGGTGATTAACTAATCGCTTTTGATCACATATTAGTCTCTTTATAAGGGGGTGACTTCCGTGGTAGACGTGTTATCGCAAAATGAGATCGACGCCCTGCTGGCTGCTCTTTCATCCGGAGAGATGGATGCAGAAGAACTGAAAAAGGAAGAGTCTGAGAAAAGAGTCAGGACATATGACTTTAAACGAGCTGTACGCTTCTCCAAAGATCATATTCGCAGCTTGACTCGTATTCATGAGAATTTTGCTAGGTATTTAACAACGTTCTTTTCAGCTCAATTGCGTACTTTCGTACAAATTAACGTTGTACAAGTTGAACAACTGCCTTATGATGAATTTATTCGTTCCATTCCTAAGATGACGATTCTGAACATCTTTGAAGCAAGTCCATTAGAAGGTAGGATGGTAATGGAGGTTCACCCTAACGTAGCTTATGCTATGTTGGATCGTATGCTTGGCGGCGTAGGCACTTCTCCTTCCAAAATCAACGCTCTAACTGAAATAGAGACGATTGTAATGGAGAAAATATTTGCTAGAGCTTTTGATAGTTTACAAGAAGCTTGGAAGACGGTCATTGATATTCAACCTCGTCTGGAAGCTCTTGAAACCAATCCACAATTTATGCAAATCGTATCACCGAACGAAACGATAGCACTCATTTCGCTTAGCACGAAAATCGGAGACACGACAGGAATGATCAATTTATGTATTCCTCATGTTGTGATTGAACCGATCATGCCTAGATTATCTGTGCACCACTGGTTCGTTTCACAGAAAAAGACACGTGCGCAAGAAGAAATCGATGCACTTCAGTCGCGTCTTACGAAAGCTGAGCTTCCTGTAATTGCCGAGCTCGGCAATTCACAGATTACGATTCATGAGTTTTTAAATCTAGCTGTTGGTGATGTGATTAAGCTTAATCGAGAGTCAGGAGAGCCACTGCATATGATGGTTGGCGATCGTCTGAAATATTTTGGGAGTCCAGGTACCGTCAAAGGGAAACTGGCAGTACAAATTACTGAAATTGTAAACGAAGGAGCTGAGGACTATGACGAGTAAGGACTATCTATCGCAGGAAGAAATTGATGCTTTACTAAAACAGACAAGCGATGAGTTGCCTGATCATTCCGCACTGAACAAGTCGAATGTTGATGACTACTTAACACCTTTGGAACAGGATGCTCTTGGAGAAATTGGTAACATCACGTTTGGGTCTGCAGCAACTGCACTATCTACGCTTCTAGGCATGAAAGTTGAGATCACTACACCTCAGGTTTCGATCATTATGAGAGAGGCTTTGATCAATGAATTCCCTCAGCCTCATGTGGCTGTTCACGTTAATTATGTTGAAGGCTTTAACGGCATGAATTTGCTTGTAATCAAGAGTAAAGATGCTCAAGTTATTGCTGACCTCATGATGGGTGGAGATGGCCGTCCAACTGAGACGGAGCTATCTGAATTACATGTTAGCGCAGTTCAAGAAGCAATGAATCAAATGATGGGATCATCTGCGACGTCGATGTCAACGATCTTCAATCGTTTCATTAATATCTCACCTCCAGGAATCGACATCTTGGATTTGCCAAATGGGGATGGAAATGTTCCTGAAGATGATGTATTAATTAAAGTATCCTTTAGACTTACAATTGGTGATTTAATTGACTCCAATATCATGCAATTATTGCCTTTAGAATTTGCTAAAGAAATGATTTCAACCTTATTAGGAGATAGTTCGAGTGAAACAGCAGCAGTTGCTGAAAGTCCTAGCGCACCTGTTGTTGATCAGCCAGCGCCATATACGGCTGCGGCACAGCACACGCCGGAGGTTCCTATGACACAACAAGCAGCACCTTATGGAATGCACAGTCAGCAGCAGATCCCTCAAGTACCTGACTATTCACAAATGGGAATGCAGCCAAACTATGGACAACAGCCGATGTATCAACAGCCTATGTATCAGCAACCGATGTACCAACAGCCTGCTCAGCTACCACCGCAACAGCCAGTTGCTTATGGAGGCGTACATAATCGTAATGTAAATGTTCAACCTGTTCAATTCTCTAACCTACCGCCAGGCGGATATCCGAATGTGGATGATACAAACTTAAATCTGCTACTTGATATTCCACTTAAGGTTACGGTTGAACTTGGAAGAACAAATAAGGAGATCAAAGAGATTCTAGAGCTGTCTCAAGGATCAATTATTGAATTAGATAAATTAGCAGGTGAGCCTGTAGATATTATGGTCAATAACAAGCTGATTGCTAAAGGGGAAGTTGTTGTTATTGATGAGAACTTTGGTGTACGTGTAACTGATATCGTAAGCCAATGGGATCGTATCCAGAAGATTAAATAATGCACTTTGTTGAGGAGGATTTTGGGTTATGGCGAACAGAATTTTAGTTGTGGATGATGCAGCATTTATGAGAATGATGATTAGAGATATTCTTACAAAAAATGGGTACGAGGTATGTGGAGAAGCGAATGATGGTGCTCAAGCGATCGAGAAATTCAAAGATCTTCGCCCTGACTTAGTAACAATGGATATTACGATGCCAGAAATGGACGGTATTATTGCACTTAAAGAAATTAAAAAGCTTGATCCTAATGCTAAAGTCATTATGTGCTCAGCGATGGGTCAACAAGCGATGGTTATCGATGCGATTCAAGCAGGTGCAAAAGACTTTATCGTTAAACCGTTTCAAGCGGATCGCGTAATTGAAGCTATCAAGAAAACACTTGGATAATCTCACATCATTAGCTAGCTGGAAGGAAAGTGATACTATATGAACGAGTCAGGAGGAGTGTGGGAGTCGTTTGTCTTGATCGTCAAGGTTTGTTTTGTGCTCGCTATCGTTATTATCTTGTTTTACATGATTATAAAGATACTTGCCAAACGAAATCGGATGCTCGGATCAGGCCAGTCCATACGTTCAATTGGTGGTGTACCACTTGGCCCTAACAAATCCATACAAATTGTTGAAATCGGTCATTGTTTGTATCTAGTCGGTGTCGGAGAGAATATTCAGCTATTGGAGAAAATCGACGACCCTGATGAAGTCGCTTTCTTGACAGAGATGCTAACGAATAAATCGTCTAACGCCCAGTTTGTTACATTCGGGGAATGGTTCAAAAAGGTACGTAGCAAACCAAATAAAGTTGATGGAGAAGATGTAACAGCCTCTTATCAACAGGTGTTTTATGACAAAATGCAAAATTCAATGAATCGAAAGAAGCGGTTTGAAGATATTTTGCAGGAAAAACAAACAGAACGGTTGAATGACGAATGAAGAGTAAAAAGTTAATTTATATCCTAGTGTTTGTTTTCGCAATGACATTTGGTTTTCAAATCAGCACTGTAGAGGCTAGTCCAATTCCAGATCTTCCAGGCATCAATTTGAACATTGGATCATCCACAGGTGCTGGAGGAGCTTCAAGCACAATTACACTAATACTCGTTCTAACAATTCTAAGCTTGGCACCTGCCATATTGATCTTGATGACAAGCTTTACACGAATTATTATCGTACTGGGATTTGTTCGAAATTCACTAGGTACACAATCAATGCCGCCGAACCAAGTGCTCATAGGACTTGCTTTATTTCTTACATTCTTTATTATGGCACCTACACTTGGTGAGGTGAATCAAGTTGCCTTGCAGCCTTATTTGAAAGGTGAAATTCAGCAGACAGAGGCTTTGGAGAAAGCGGCAGTTCCCATGAAACAATTCATGTGGAAGCATACATATGAGAAAGATCTTAAGCTGTTCTTAGACTATGCTAAAGCAGAGTATCCGACAAAGGTGGAGGAAGCTCCATTGACAGCTCTAGTACCTGCTTTTGCCATCTCTGAATTGAAAAAAGCTTTTATTATGGGCTTTATCATTTTTATTCCATTCCTTATCATCGATATGATCGTTGCCTCAACGTTAATGTCGATGGGGATGATGATGCTACCGCCTGTTATGATATCGCTGCCTTTCAAAATTTTATTGTTTATTTTAGTAGACGGCTGGCATCTGGTAGTGAAGAATTTACTGATAGCCTTTAATAAATGACATATGAACTAAATTATTGGGGGGAGGACATCAAGTGAGTCAGGAATTTGTTATTCGTCTTGCGGGCGAAGCGCTATATACTGTGCTTAAAGCCTCTGCTCCAATGCTCATCGTAGCACTAGTTGTTGGTTTAACGATAAGTATTTTTCAGGCAACAACACAGATACAAGAGCAGACACTTGCATTCGTTCCTAAAATCGTTGCAGTGCTTCTATCTATCTTACTATTTGGTCCTTGGATCATGACGACGTTAGTAGACTTCACGACGAACTTATTTAATAACTTACCGACGTTTGTCGGTTAGGCAGTGATTGAAATGGATCAATACATACCGTACGTTTCTATTTTTTTGTTGATTTTATGTCGGATTAGCGCTTTCTTTGTCGTAGCTCCGATATTTTCTGCTCGAAATGTGCCAGTGATGCTCAAAATTGGACTCGCTGCTCTCATTTCATTTATTGCTTTTGCTACCGTCGGAACAGAGCTCCAAATTGAGATGAACGCGATGTATATCATGTATGTCATCCGAGAAGTGCTAGTAGGTCTAATGTTAGGATTCTTGGCATACATGTTCTTTACTGTCGTACAAATCGCAGGTTCCTTAATTGATTTTCAGATCGGGTTTGGTATTTCAAATGTAATTGACCCTATGTCTGGCACTGCTGCACCCGTAATCGGTAATTTTAAATTCATGTTAGCGACTTTGCTATTCTTAGCGCTGGATGGGCATCATCTGTTCATCAAGGGAATGCTAGAGAGTTTCAACTGGATCCCCCTAACGAATGAATTATTTGCAAAAATATATGATGGACAAGTCTCTACCTTTATCGCGGACTCATTTGTTAATGTTTTTGCACTTGCATTTCAGTTGGCAGCACCTGTGTTAGTTTCCTTATTCTTAACGGATTTGGGACTTGGGCTATTAACACGTGTTGCACCGCAGTTTAACGTGTTCGTAGTAGGGATTCCGGTCAAACTTCTAGTCGGACTCATTATGATTCTTGTATTGTTATCCAGCATGTCTTCTTTATTCCAGGATGTATTTATTCAAATGCTAAGGGCTATGGAGAAGCTGATGCACATTATAGCAGGGGAAGTACAGTAGGAGGTTGACCATCCATGTCTCGTTATTTTGTGAAGGTTGATCTACAGCTATTTTCCCAGGAGAAGACGGAAGAAGCTACACCGAAGAAGAAACAGGAATCTCGTGAAAAAGGGCAAGTTGCCAAAAGTATGGAACTGCCTGCCGCCTTTATTTTATTTTTTACTTTTTTGTTTTTTATTCTGTTTGGCGGCTTCATGAAAGAAAGATTCATGTCTCTTATCAGTGGGATATTTGAAAATAACTTATTGATGGATTTAACAGAAGGCAATGTAAGGCCATTTTTTACAAACTTGATATTTCAGGCAGCGATTATCTTAGCTCCAATCATGTTAATGGCGATGGTGATCGGAATTGTTGGCAATATCATGCAATTTGGCTTCTTATTCACTACAGAGCCTCTCAAAATGAAGCTGAGCAATTTAAGTCCACTCAAAGGCTTTAAACGTATTTTCTCCATGCGTTCATTAGTGGAATGTTTGAAATCCATCATTAAGATTCTGATTATCGGGCTTGTCGTTTACTCCACAATTTGGGGCCAAATTGACGAGATTGTCAAGCTTGGCAGAGTGCCTCTCACAGATGTGTTTTCTGTTGTAGCAGACATTACTTTATCGCTTGGAATCAAAATTGGCGGTATGCTGATCGTCATCGCATTTATCGATTTTATGTATCAGAAGTATGAATACAACAAAAATCTGCGAATGTCCAAGCAAGATATTAAGGATGAATATAAGAAATCAGAAGGTGACCCTTTAATCAAAGGGAAAATTAAGGAAAAACAACGCCGAATGGCGATGATGCGCATGATGCAGGATATTCCGAAGGCCGATGTTATCATTACGAACCCAACTCATTACGCGGTTGCGTTAAAGTATGATGACAAGCAGATGGAAGCACCTACGGTGATTGCCAAGGGAACTGATTTTGTCGCACTCAAAATAAGAGAAAAAGCCAAGGAACATGGAATCGCAGTTATGGAGAATAGGCCATTAGCTAGAGCGCTTTATGCTCAAGTCGAAATTGGAAAATCAATTCCTGCGGACCTATTCCAAGCTGTTGCGGAAGTACTTGCTTTTGTCTATAAGACAAAAGGCAAAAAGAGATAATTGTGAAAGGAGGCAGGAATCATGAAATTAAGAGATGTAACAGTGCTATTGGGGATTATCGGCATCGTACTCATGATGGTTATCCCTGTCAATATTCACCTCCTTGATTTTTTATTAATGATTAATATCGCACTCGCGCTTATGATTTTACTAGTAGGCATGAATACACGCGATGCGCTGCAGTTCTCAATTTTTCCTGCACTATTGTTAATTACAACATTATTTCGACTTGCGCTTAACGTATCAACAACACGTAATATTCTAGCTGAAGGGGAAGCAGGTTCAGTCGTAAGCACGTTTGGTAATTTCGTGGCTGGCGGCAAGCTAGTTGTTGGATTCGTCATCTTTCTTATTCTTGTGCTTGTGAATTTTATTGTTATCACGAAGGGTTCAGAGCGTGTTGCTGAAGTATCAGCCAGGTTCACACTCGACGCAATGCCTGGTAAGCAAATGAGTATTGATGCTGATTTAAATGCTGGACTCATCAATGAAATTCAAGCGAGAGAACGCAGGCAGAAGATTGAGCGAGAAGCGGATTTCTATGGAGCCATGGATGGTGCATCCAAGTTCGTTAAAGGGGATGCCATTGCGGGCATCATTATGTTGCTCATTAACTTAATTGGTGGTCTGGCCATTGGAATGTTCATGGAGAATCTTCCAATTGCGGAAGCACTTCAGAAGTATGCGATTCTTACCATTGGGGATGGACTCGTATCACAAATTCCTGCGCTGCTTATTTCGACATCTGCTGGTCTGATTGTTACGCGAGCAGCCTCAGAAGGCAATCTCAGCGAAGATATTATTAAACAAATTACAGCTCAGCCAAAAATGATGTATATCGTAGCAGGTACGCTTGTTTTTCTAGGAATCTTTACACCAATCACTTGGTATGTACCGATGTCTCTTGCAGCCGTTCTTGCCATTGGCGCATATCGAATGCAGAAGGATCTGGATCGTAAACAAGTACAGGAGGAGCAGCTGGAAGAAGAACAGCAGATCGAGGAAGTTCGTTCGCCGGAAAGTGTTATCTCCTTATTGCAAGTTGATCCGATCGAATTTGAATTTGGGTATGGCTTGATCCCGCTTGCTGATACACAGCAGGGTGGCGATTTGCTTGATCGAATCATCCTGATCAGACGACAATGTGCGCTAGAATTAGGCATAGTTGTGCCAGTTATCCGAATTCGCGACAATATTCAACTTAGACCGAATGAATATATTATCAAAATTAAAGGAAATACAGTAGCTACTGGTGAATTATTACTTAATCACTATTTGGCAATGAGTCCTGGAATCGATGATGATTCCGTTAACGGGATTGAAACCAAAGAACCTGCATTTGGATTCCCTGCTTTGTGGATTGATGAAGCAACGAAGGAACGTGCAGAGTTGTCTGGTTATACCGTAGTAGATCCGCCATCAGTTGTAGCTACGCATTTAACAGAGATTATTAAGAAGCATGCACATGAATTGCTAGGACGTCAAGAAACGAAAGCATTGATTGACAATACGAAAGAAGCATACCCAGCACTTGTTGATGAATTAATACCGAATGTACTTACGATAGGTGAAGTACAGAAGGTATTGGCTAAACTACTTAGAGAAAAAGTGTCTGTTCGAGACTTGGTAACGATTCTTGAAACATTGGCTGACTACGGGACTTATTCCAAGGACCCTGAAATTCTAGCCGAATATGTGAGACAATCGCTATCCAGACAAATTACAAACCAGTTTGCATCTAGCAATGATGCGCTTCGGGTTATTACAGTTGGTCCTTCACTTGAGAAGAAAATTGCTGAATCTGTTCAGCAATCAGAGCATGGTTCTTATCTCGCTTTAGATCCATCTTCCTCTCAATTGATTTACCATAAACTAAGTGAGCAAGTAACGAAAATGCTTCAATCAGGTCAACAACCGCTTATCCTTACTTCACCGACAATTCGCATGTATCTAAGACAACTATTGGAACGCACAATGCAGGAGATTCCAGTATTATCTTATAGCGAGTTAGAGCCTAGCGTTGAAATTCAAAGCGTGGGAGTTGTCAATTTATGAGGGTTAAACGTTACTTAGTCGATTCGATGCCTGATGCGTTGCAGAAAATTCGTAGTGAATTAGGTAATGATGCGATTATTGTAAGCACCAAGGATGTCAAGCAAGGTGGATTTCTAGGTATGTTCGGCAAGAAGAAGATTGAAGTCGTTGCAGCGATTGACACGGCTGCTGCTAATAAAGCGCCCGTCCAACCTGCTCCAAGACCAGTCCCGACAATACCTTTGGATCTGATTAAACCGTTTATGGGTGGATCAACCTTGGGTGGATCAACGTCGACTGATGAAACGAGACCGCAAGATACTAATATTTTCCAAATCAAACCTGAAGTTAAAGTGCAAACGCAAGCTGAACGCTCTCGTGTACCAGAAACAAAGAGTACATTGAATGAAGATGCCATTCTGGCTGAAATGAAGAGTATGCGAGAGATGATTCAGAAGCTCTCCACAGCATCAATGGGTTCGTCAGATAGCCAGAGTCTGCCAGATATGCTGCTCAAATACGAAGCGCGTTTTATTGATCAAGAGGTAAGCCAAGAGATCATTAAGCAGTTGATAGATAGGTGTTTGGAAGAGCTGAGTGTTGACGGAGATTTCTCAGAAGAAGCTGTACGCAAATCACTTCGAACTCAGCTTATGAGTTACTTCCCTTCCGAACAATATCGATCGATTTCTGAAAATACGCGTATCGTTCATTTTGTTGGACCAACAGGTGTCGGTAAGACGACTACAATTGCGAAACTTGCAGCTGAACAGGTCTTAAAATATCGTCATCGCGTTGGCTTCATCACATCCGATACGTATCGAATTGCTGCAGTCGAACAGTTAAATACATATGCTAATATTCTCAACATCCCAACTGAGGTCGTCTTCTCACCAAAGGATTTAAGCAGAGCATTCGATCAGCTTCGTGAAGTCGATATCATCTTTATGGATACAGCAGGACGCAACTATCGTAATGAAATGTACGTGTCAGAGTTGCATACACTTCTGCAATCTGAAGGACAGAGTGAGACTTATTTAGTTCTAAGCATGACAACCAAATATCGAGATATGAAAGCTATCACAGCTAATTTCCAAAAATTCAATTTGGACAAGGTAATCTTAACCAAATTCGATGAGACAGATTCGTATGGCTGTATTCTTAATCTAGTTCATGACTTTGGCTTAACATTCTCCTATATCGCTAATGGGCAGAATGTGCCAGATGATATTGAGCTATTTAAAGCAGAGCGAATCATTGATCTTATTATGGGGGATAGCTTCAATGAATGATCAGGCACAAGGATTACGCGACCTTGTGCAGGGTGGATGGGATAGTCGCACAGGTGAAACCAAAATCATCACAATCTCTAGCGGCAAGGGTGGAGTCGGAAAGTCGAATTTTGCACTTAATTTTGGACTTTCCTTGCAAGCTAGAGGACATAAGGTTTTGATATTTGATGCAGATATCGGAATGGCGAATATTGACGTTCTGATGGGAATCTCGCCTCAATTTAACTTATATCATTTATTAAAGAAACAGAAAACGATTTGGGAGATTGTGCAGACGACGCAATATGGCATTAGCTTTATCGCAGGCGGTTCTGGCTTTAACGATCTTATTTCCCTTACGGAAGAAGACTTAAGTTATTTCAACGAACAGGTAGGCGAGCTCGCAGGTCATTTTGATTATATTATTTTTGACACGGGAGCAGGTTTATCGAAAGAAACGTTGAAGTTTATTTTAGCAGCAAATGAGACAATTATCGTCACGACTCCCGAACCTACTGCAATTACTGACGCATATGCGCTTATCAAGATGGTGCATACAATGGGTCATCAGGTTTCATTCAGGCTCGTGATTAATCAAGTTACAGATATGAAGGAAGGTAAACAAACAGCCAACAAAATACAACTTGTTGCACAGCAGTTTTTAAGCCTTGATATCGCAGTATTAGGTTACATAGAAAGTGATTTGAATGTGTCGAAAGCTGTCAAAAGACAAATACCATTTCATATAGCCTATCCGAATAGTAACGCATCTAAGAGTATTCGTAGACTTGCTGATGACTTTCTATCGAACGAGCACAAAGCTCTTAGCAAGGTTACAGGCTCTAATGGTGTTAAAGGCTTTCTTATCAGAATGCTGCGGCTAATGAACAAATGATTTAATCGTCAAGAACTACATAAACTTACTAAATTTAGGGTGAAAATTATGGCTTCATATCGGGTATTAGTTGTTGATGATTCCGTTTTTATGCGCCGAATTATAACTGACCTCATAACGGAGAATTCGCAATTTCAAGTTATTGATACAGCCAAGAATGGCAAAGAAGCTGTTGAGAAAGTGAAGCTTCATAAGCCTGATGTTGTAACGATGGACATTGAAATGCCAGAAATGAATGGCTTAGACGCTCTGAAGCAGATTATGGCAGAGCAGCCTACTCCAGTCGTTATGCTTAGTTCATTGACACAGTCAGGAACGAATGAAACCATTCGGGCACTAGAGTATGGAGCGGTTGATTTTATCCGCAAGCCCTCAGGCTCTGTTTCACTAGATTTATTTAAGGTCAAAAAGCAACTACAGGAAAAATTACTAATTGCAGTGCAATCCAGCTTCAGGAAATCAAATTCGCTACCTGAGAATACAGAAACACCTAAGCCTAATGTTCTTACACCTAAGGCTCCTGTGACAACACCTAAGGTTCCTACTGCAATTCGCAAAGCGATTGTTAAACCCGAGGCTAAGGATGATCCGTCTGCAGTTCCAGGGAATTTGCAATATTATAAGCATATTGTTGCAATTGGAACCTCTACTGGAGGTCCAAGGGCATTAACCGCTGTTCTATCTCAGATTCCTGCTTCTATTATGGCACCTATTCTGGTTGTGCAGCATATGCCTCCTAATTTCACGAAGTCTCTTGCAAATCGTCTCAATGATATTTGCCAGATACAGGTTGTGGAGGCAGAGGATGGAATGAAGGTACAAAGAGGTACAGCTTATATAGCACCAGGCGGCTGGCATATGGAGATGGTCAAGGATGCTATGCAAGGGTACCGAATCACTCTATCCAAGTCAGATCCCGTATCTGGCCATAGGCCTTCCGTTGATGTTCTGTTCAATTCATTGGTACCGCTTAAAGAACTTAAACGACACGCCGTCCTGATGACAGGCATGGGCAGTGATGGAGCTAAGGGGATGTTAGCCCTGCTTGAAGCAGGTGCCAAGACAACAATAGCAGAAGCTGAAGAAACATGTGTCGTATACGGTATGCCTAGATCCGCTGTTCTACTGAATGCAGCCACAATTGTGTTACCGCAAGACAAGATACCGCAACAAATTATCCAAGCTATTCAGACAGATTGACTATATCCTAGGGCGAAGAGCAAATAGTTAATATCGGGGGTGTATGTATTTTGGAATTAAACCAGTACTTATCCATTTTCATCGATGAATCGAGAGAGCATTTGCAAGCACTCAATGATAATATGCTTACTCTTGAGAACAATCCAGAAGATATCTCGATCGTGCAGGATATCTTTCGTTCCGCTCACACCCTCAAAGGGATGTCAGCTACTATGGGGTTTGAGGACTTAGCGTCGCTTACGCACGAAATGGAAAACGTGCTAGATATGGTGCGTAATCATAAGCTCCAAATGGACTCCTTTATTTTTGATTGCATTTTCAAAAGTCTAGATTCACTAGAAACTATGGTAGACGATATTATTCAAGGTGGAACTGGCAAAGCCGATGTTTCACAAATTGTTAAGGATTTGAAGTCCATTGTTTCTGGCGAGTATCTTGCTAAACAGGAGGTTGCTGCTGCCCAAACTTCTAACAACAATGTAAGTTCGATTCTGGACGACGTGAATACAGATCAAATTCTTGACGAATATCAATATTCGATTATTCTTCAATCGATTGAATCTAAATTTCACGTATTTTTTGTAGAAGTAACTTTAAGCAGTCAATGTGTCCTTAAAGCTGCAAGAGCTTATATGGTATTTAATGTGCTCGAAAATCGAGGTGAAGTTGTTAAATCAAATCCTTCTGTTCAAGATCTCGAGCAGGAGAAATTTGACTTATCATTTTCACTTTTCTACATTTCACAGATTGATCGCGAATCGCTAGAGAAAGAATTGATTAACATTTCAGAAGTTGAGTCTGTTAATATTCTTCCACTCGATCGTACAACACTGGATGAAATGTTATACCAAGAAGCACTCGAGCTAGCAGCCACCAATCGTGCAGCAGAAGAAACAGCAGCGGCTACAGCAACAGTAACGCCTGTAGCGAAGAAGTCAGAAGAGAAAGTTCAAAATGTAAAGCCGAAAGCTGCGTCTGCGCCTCATGCAGCAGTAGCTACACGTACAATTCGTGTGGATATTGATCGATTAGACAAGCTGATTAATTTATTCTCAGAGCTTCTGATTGACCGTGTACGTCTTGAGCAATTGGCATCCGAAATTCGCAAGAATGAGCTGACTGAAACTGTTGAGCATATGGCAAGAGTAAGTACCGATCTTCAGAATATGGTACTTAAGCTGCGCATGGTTCCAATCGATTCTGTATTTA
Source organism: Paenibacillus albiflavus (assembly GCF_004344915.1). Classification (GTDB taxonomy): domain Bacteria; phylum Bacillota; class Bacilli; order Paenibacillales; family NBRC-103111; genus Paenibacillus_AM; species Paenibacillus_AM albiflavus. Next base: position 122,940 of record NZ_SKFG01000002.1, read on the forward strand.
ACCGTTTCCCTCGAATGGTTCGTGATTTAGCGAAAACCTTGAACAAGAAAATTGATTTTGTTATTACAGGTGCTGAAACCGAGCTGGATCGTACGGTTATTGAAGAAATCGGTGATCCGCTTGTGCATTTATTAAGAAATTCACTTGATCATGGCGTGGAAACAGTTGAGGAGCGAATTCAAGCTGGTAAGATTGAGACTGGAACTGTACATTTAAGTGCTTTTCACAGTGGAAACCATGTCTTTATTGAGATCGTGGACGATGGTAAAGGGATTAGTCGCGAGAAGGTTCTTAAGTCAGCGATTAAGAAAGGCAGCATAACCGAAGAGCAAGGCGCTAAGATGACCGACCAGGAAGTATACCAATTGTTATTTGCATCGGGATTCTCAACTGCTGAGAAAATTTCAGATGTATCTGGACGAGGAGTCGGGCTTGATGTGGTGAAAACCAAGATTCAATCCTTAGGCGGCTCGGTACAGGTTGAATCAACATTAGGCGTTGGCACGAAGTTCTCCGTTCAGCTTCCATTAACGTTATCGATTATTTCTGCGATGCTAATTCGTTTAGGTGATGAGAAATATGCGTTCCCGCTATCATCAATCGTCGAGACGGCTGCTATTGAAATTAGCAAGATTCGCTATGTTCATGGTAATGCGATGCTGGAATACCGTGATACGGTTATTCCGATTCTTACACTTGGAACGATGCTTCAAGTTCCTGGCTATTCACTCCAAGATAAGACAGAAAGCGATCTTGTCATTATTCGTAAGGGGGACAAGCTTGCTGCAGTGCTCGTAGACGAATTGGTCGGACAGCAAGAAATTGTTCTCAAGCCGCTTGGCAAGTATTTGACAAATCTATTTGCCGTTTCAGGTGCTACCATCCTTGGTGATGGACATGTTGCGTTAATTATCGATACGAATGCTTTACTTAAATAATAAGGTTAAGTAATCATAAGGAGGTTTCCTATAATGGCAGATGAGAAGAAAATTATCGTGTTTTCACTAGGTCAAGAAGAATACGGTGTAGAAGTTGAGAAGGTCAAAACAATTGAGAGAATGCAGAAGCTTACACGCGTTCCTAAAACTCCTGTATTTATCAAAGGGGTAATTAATTTAAGAGGCGTTGTTATTCCAGTAATTGATTTACGTTCCCGTTTCGGATTGCCTGAAAAAGAGTACACGGATAATTCACGGATGATCATCGTATCTCAAGGCGATATCGAGGTTGGTATGATTGTTGATTCAGCGAATGATGTAACGGATATCGATGGTGATCTTGTTGAGAATCCGCCTGAAATCGTTGGTGGCATTCGTGCCAAATATTTGGATGGAATCGCGAAGATCGGAGATCGCTTACTTGTATTGTTAAACCTTGAAGAAGTGCTAAACAAACAAGAACTTATGCAGCTAGAAGAATTAGAGCTTGGGGTATAATTCCGTGGAGCAATTAGCTGAATTCCAGATGGACGTGCTGAAAGAGATCGGAAACATTGGTGCAGGGCATGCAGCGACTGCACTATCCGTTCTTCTCAATAAGCCTGTAGACATGCTTGTTCCCATTGTCAATATTCTTCCATTTGAAGAGATCGCTTCGGTTGTTGGTGGACCTGAAGCACTTGTACTTGTCATTTACCTGCGCGTTATTGGTGAAGCGCCTGGTAATCTGTTTTTTATCATGAATGTAGAATCTGCTAAGAAATTGCTGAAAGAAATGGTTGGTATAGACATTGCAGATGATACTTGGTTCTCCGATATGGAGCTGTCTGCTCTAAATGAAATTGGCAACATTCTAGCAGGCTCCTATTTATCTTCTTTAGCTGATTTTACTAGATTAACGATGGTACCTTCCGTTCCAGCCTTAGCGATTGATATGGCAGGTGCGATTCTAAGCTTTGGCCTCATTCAATCCGGTCATATGGGGGATCAAGCTTTGCTGATTAATACGAGATTTTTGGAAGGAAGTCAAGAGGTAAAAGGGCATTTTTTCTTTATTCCTGATCCCGATTCTTTTTCGAAAATTTTTGCCTCCTTGGGAGTCGAGCATGCATGATTCAAGATAATGTAATTAAAGTAGGAATGGCTGATTTGAATGTTGCGCACACGACCGGCGTGCTCAAAACAACAGGACTTGGTTCCTGTGTTGGTTTAACTCTCTATGATCCTCAATATAAAATTGCCGGAATGGCACATGTGATGCTGCCTACTTCTGACATTGCAAGAGAAGAGAATTTCAATATCGCTAAATATGCAGATACAGCGATCCCTGAGTTAATTGACCGTATGACAAAGTTAGGTGCTTCTGTCCATCGGATAAAGGCCAAAATGGCAGGGGGAGCCCAGATGTTTGCCTTTACTTCTGGTCAAGACACGATGAGAATTGGACCACGTAATGTGGAGTCATGTAAGCAAATGCTTCAGAACTACAAGATTCCAATCATTGGTGAAGACACAGGTGCCAACTACGGTAGAACGATTGAATTTAGTGCTGAAACAGGAATATTACTCATCCGGAGTATTCAGCACGGTGTAAAGGAAATGTGATGATGATTGGTACTTTACTTTGGAATATAATTGGCGGCGGAATCGCTTTTGTAGGGACTTTTCTCCTATCGATACAATCTAATTTACTAACAACTTCATTACTCAGAGGGCTATATAGCTTTATCATTATGTTTGTTCTCATATTTGTTGCTCGATGGGTGATTGCTATTCTGTTGTTACCTTCACCTGCATCGAAGGTGCAATCTGCTGAGGGTGCCTCTCAAGAAGAGGAGCAATCACATGTTGGTCAGCGATTTGATATGGTGACACCAGAAGATGAGCCTGCATCTTCCGGGGGTTCAGAGGGTGGATTTACTCCGTTAAGCCCACCTAAGTTAGAGACGAAGCCTGATCCGACTCCCGAGAGTGTTGTTCAAGCGATTCGTCACCTGTCAGAAGAATAAAGGCGGTGAATGAGTATGATCGATAAAAAGGAGTCACATCTTGCAAATATCGACCTTTGGAAGAAGTGGAAGGAAGCTGGATCCATCCAAGCTAAACAGCAGATTATCGAATCTCATCTGCCATTAGTTGATTATGTAGCCAGCAGACTTGCCATTGGACTTCCCAAAACAGTATCTCGTGAAGATTTACAAAGCTTTGGAGCTATGGGGTTAATTGACGCGGTTGATAAATTTGACTATGAGCGTGGTTTGCAATTTGAAACCTATGCAACATGGCGGATTCGCGGAGCCATTATCGATGGCTTGCGTCAAGGGGATTGGGTCCCAAGGTCTGTTAGAGAAAAAGCAAAGAAAATCGAAGATGCTTATCAGAAGCTGGAACAGCAGCATATGCGTTCCGTTACTGATGCTGAGATGAGTGAGTACCTAGAAGTAAGTACCCAAGAATTTTCTCACATGGTACAAGAGCTTGCCGTGACAACCGTCTGCTCGATTGATGATCCAATTCGCGAAGAAGAATCAGAGACAAGATTGTCATTATTGATCGATGAGAGAGCGAAGAACCCGGAATACAAAGTAAATGAATTTTTTCTGAAGGAAACATTAGCACGTGCAATTGATAAATTAACTGAGAAAGAACGTACCGTCGTCTCTCTGTTCTACTTTGAAGAGTTATCTCTTAGTGAGATTGCAGAGGTCATGAACTTATCACCTTCCCGTATATCGCAATTACATTCAAAAGCTATTATTCGAATGCGTGGAGCATTAAGTCGATATAAAGTACAGCTTTTTGAGTGATATGGAATCATAGCTTTCGTATCACAACTTCTAAGTATAGTTTTTAGCGGAGGTGGAATCGGTTATGTCAAACCAGAATATGCCGTTAGACAAAATCATTCAGGTCACAGTATCTGAAGATAAGCTGTATGCTTATTTACAATTTATGTCGGTACCAGATTCTTTTTCTATTACTGTGGAACAACTTAGCGATGTGATTCGTAGTAACAATGTCGTTTACGGTGTTAATTTTCCTCATTTAATCGAAATTGCCAAGGATCCCAGATCATATATGTATGCGCGAACGGTAATCGCCAATGGAACAAAGCCTATTAATGGCCGTGATGGCAGCATCAAATATGTATTTGATATGAAGGTCGCAGCGAAGAAGCCGCTCGAACGTGATGATGGAACGGTTAATCTTAAAGAGTTAGTTACAATAAATAATGTAAAAAAGGATGAATTAATAGGTCAACGCTACATAGCAACAGAAGGTACGCCAGGCAAGTCCGTTACAGGTGATATTTTAGTGCCTACTCGTGGTAAGGATGCTAGATTCAAAATAGGCAAAAATGTCTATCTTGATCAAGATGGATTATCGGTATATGCAGCAATAAGCGGCATGGTTTCGATGACGGATCGCGATAAGATCAACGTATTTCCAGTTTACGAAGTTAATGGAGACTTGGATTATTCGATTGGGAATATCGAATTTGTAGGAACAGTCGTCATTCGAGGGAATGTACAACCAGGCTTCAAAATTAAAGCCGATGGTGATATCCGTATTACAGGCAGTGTGGAAGCTGCTGAGCTTGAGGCAAGTGGTTCGATTGACATTTCAGCAGGAATTCTAGGTCAGAATAAGGCGAGAGTGAAGGCAGGATATGATGTCAAAAGCTCATTTATTCAAGATGCCTTAGTCGAAGCCGGGAATAATATTAATGTATCGCAAAGTATTATGCATTCCACGATCCGCGCTCAGAATTCAGTCAATTGTACAGGTGCACGAGGGCTTATTGTAGGCGGAACGATTCAAGCAGGCGAACGTGTTATGTGCCGAACAATTGGTAACTCCATGTCAACAGCTACAACGATTGAAGTAGGTGTGTTACCTGAGCTTCGCAATGAACTCATTAGCTTACGCGGTCAACTTAAAGTGGTTATGGAAAATATAGATAAATCGAATAAAGCCTTATCTTTATTGGATCAATTAGCAATGAGTGGCCAAATTACTTCTGATAAAGTTCAAATGAAGGTCAAGCTCGGTCATTCCAAGAAGTTGTTAGATGCGCAACAGAGTGAATTGCGTGAGCGAATCTTGGAACTGGAAAAGAAACTGGAAGATACCGAAAATGCAAGAGTGAATGTGCTTTCTAATATATATGGTGGTGTCAAAATCGTAATTGGGCGTTATACCAAGTTTATTAAAGACCCAATTTCACACTGCACCTTCTATTTATCCAACGGTGAAATAGCCATTATTCCTTATGCGTAATTCTGTATAAATAATCCCGTATAAAATTGCCAAGAGTAGGGGGTTCTTCTGATGCACGTTAATGGAGCAGACATGCAATTTGTCATTCATAAGAATGATGAAGCTGGTAATAAGCAAATGAAGCATGTTCAAAGACCTATGGCTGATCAAGCAATGATTAGTCATGATGCGGAACGTGAACTGCAGAAGTCAAGAACACAAACTATGAAAACGGCATCAAGCAACGGGAAAACGATTAAAGAAGAACAAGAGTCAAGACAATCAGGGGACCGCGACCAGAAGGCTAGACAGCATTCAAAGCGCGGTCAAAGCGAACAAGAACACTCAAGTGAATCCAATATGCATCCTTATAAGGGGAAACATATTGATTTTACATTGTGAAACTAGGTGAAGGCATGACAGATCAACCCGTATTTTATATTGTTTTAATCGGACTCGTTATTATTGTTTTTGCTCAGATATTAATTAAGAGCAACAAGACAAGTTCTAAACCTAACACGCAAGCTTTTGAAGAATTTGAACAAACCGTTGAGCTTTTTGCTTCTGATCTTGAGGAACAGAATGAGGCAATCGTCCAGTTGTTTCAAGATACAAAGCGTGATTATGAATTGCATCTGGCGAAGCAGACAGGTAAGATCGAGTTCCTGGAGAAGCAATCTTCAGAGATGGCTCATGAGATGGCTGAACTAAGACATATGCTAAGTGAAATTCGGCTTGGTATCCATGCGAAGGAAAGCGAACAAGCTGCTGTACAGCAAATTCAGAGTTCAGAGAAGCTTGCAGCAATGGAGACAAGTCCTATGTCGGCATTAGTAAGCACACAAGCTGTAATTGTGGAACAAGCGATTCTTGATCCAATGGAAGTTGAACCTGCTGTTGAATCAGAAAAGACATTTCCAACTGTTAAAGATCGCTATCCTGAGGTTTTCGATTTATATGAGAATGGCAAATCAATCGAATACATCGCAAAGAAGCTTGGTAAGAATAAAGGTGAGGTATCGCTTATTCTAATGCTTTCTCAGCAAGAGGAGGCAGCGAAATGAATCGCAAACAGCTATGGATTGGAATTGGGGTAGGTATGATTATTGGGGCGCTATTGCTGCAATTGATGCTGCTTGTACCTCGTGATTCCGAAGCCATGAATTCCGAGAATCAAGCCTCGTCCAATTCAAATAAAGTATATTCTGAAGAGGAGTTTAATCAGAAGCTGCAAACTCGCCTTCAAGAAGAACTGGACAAGCAGCCTAAACCTACTCCTGAGCCATCCGTCAATCCTACACCTACGCCTGCTCCTGAGATTAGTAAGCAGACGGTTATTTTTGTAGCGTACCGAGCTACTTCAGATGACGTAGTCAAGATGCTAGCTAGTACAGAGCTGATTAATGATTCGGATGCCTTTATGAAAGAACTGGTGAAGCGTAAATTGACGAATAAGATCCGTACAGGTGTCCATACCTTTAATGGTAGTCCAACTATCGACGAAATCATTGATAATCTTGTTAAACCAAATAATTGATGCTAGAACCCTATGGATTGCACATGGGGTTTTATCTATTTCTTGCAAAGGACTACGGGAATGAAAAAATGGCTGAATCCTATTGCATTATATTGCCCATCTATGTTATAGTTATTAGCGGTGTTAAAACGCACGCTCATTCAATTTAGGCAACGGTGCTTATCGGATGATAAGTTTTGTCTAAAGATGCGAATAGCGGAGGAGCCCAGGGAAACAGTTTTGCTGTCTGTACTAGACATGCACGTTTCCTAAGAAAAAATAAAACCATTATAGAGGAGGTGTGTGAGGATGGCAGTAATTTCCATGAAACAGTTGCTAGAAGCTGGGGTACACTTCGGTCACCAAACTCGTCGTTGGAACCCAAAAATGGACAAATACATCTTCACCGAAAGAAACGGCATTTACATTATCGATCTTCAAAAAACAGTTAAGAAAGTTGAGGAAGCTTACAACTTTATTAAATCTGTTGCAGAAGAAAACGGTACTATTATGTTCGTTGGTACTAAAAAACAAGCGCAAGATTCAGTTAAAGAAGAAGCTGAACGTTGCGGCATGTACTACATCAACCAACGTTGGTTGGGTGGTACGTTAACTAACTTCAAAACAATCAAAATGCGTATCGATCGTTTACACACACTTGAGAGAATGGAACAAGACGGTACATTCGATCTTCTTCCTAAAAAAGAAGTTATTATTCTTAACAAAGAAAAAGATCGCCTTGAGAAGTTCTTAGGCGGTATCAAGCATATGAAAGGTTTGCCAAGCGCGCTATTCGTTATCGATCCGCGTAAAGAGCGTATTGCAGTTGCAGAAGCTCGTAAACTTGGTATCCCAATCGTAGGTATCGTTGATACAAACTGCGATCCAGACGAAATCGATTATGTTATTCCTGGTAATGACGATGCGATTCGTGCAGTTAAGCTTCTAACAGCTAAAATTGCTGATGCAATTGTTGAAGCTCACCAAGGTGAAGAAGCTAACGCGTAATTAAATAGAAATTCAGAAGAAGGGTGGTCTGAAGGTGTAAGAGCCTCTCGCCGCCCTTTTTTTTAAATGAAACTAAATATTGGGAGGTTTTATTAATGGCAGTTACAGCTAGCATGGTTAAAGAATTACGTGAAAAAACAGGTGCAGGTATGCTTGATTGCAAAAAAGCACTTGAAGAAGCACAAGGTGATATTCAAAAAGCATCCGAAATCCTTCGTGAAAAAGGTTTAGCGGCAGCAGCTAACAAAGCAGGCCGTATTGCTACTGAAGGTGTTGTTGAATCTTACATTCATGCAGGCGGACGCGTAGGCGTGCTTGTTGAAGTAAACTGTGAAACAGACTTCGTTGCGAAGACTGATCAGTTCAAATCATTCGTAAAAGATATCGCAATGCAAATCGCTGCTGTTAGCCCGCTATATGTTCGTCGCGAAGAGGTGCCAACTGAAGAGCTTGAAAAAGAAAAAGAAATTCTTCGCAATCAAGCACTTAACGAAGGCAAGCCAGAGAAAATCGTTGATAAAATGGTTGAAGGTCGCATCAACAAGTACTACGAAGAAAACTGCTTGATGGAGCAATCTTTCGTTAAAGACCCAGACAAAACGATCTCTACTTTGGTTAATGAGAAAATCTCCGTTATTGGTGAGAACATTTCCATCCGTCGTTTCGTACGTTTCGAGCTAGGTGAAGGTCTAGAGAAGAAAGTGGATAACTTCGCTGAAGAAGTAATGTCCCAAGCTAAACTATAATCAAAAGTTTAACAAGAAAAAGCTGGAACACATCTTGTGTTCCTTCTTTTTTAAAAAATGTTGTGTCTGGAAACGGAGGGTACTAAGTGTTAAAGCAACCTAAATATAAGCGTGTTGTGTTAAAATTGAGCGGAGAAGCATTAGCAGGTTCACAAGGTTACGGGATTGAATCCGAAATGATGACTTCAGTTGCCGAGCAGGTAAAAGAAGTTGTTGATCTTGGTGTAGAGGTGGCAATCGTTGTCGGTGGCGGCAACATATGGAGAGGTATCGCAGGTTCTGCAAAAGGAATCGATCGTGCGACTGCTGATTATATGGGCATGCTAGCGACAGTGATGAACGCACTTGCTTTGCAGGATGCGCTTGAGACTAGCGGTGTACCAACACGTGTACAATCATCGATTAATATGCAACAGGTTGCAGAACCTTATATTCGTAGACGTGCAATCCGTCATTTGGAGAAAGGTCGAGTTGTGATATTCGCTGCAGGAACAGGCAATCCGTATTTCTCAACAGATACGACTGCTGCCCTTCGAGCTGCGGAAATCGAAGCCGAGGTTATTCTTATGGCTAAGAACAAAGTGGATGGCGTATATTCAGCAGATCCGTTTAAAGATGCTAACGCGGTTAAATTTGAAGAACTGACCTATTTAGACGTTCTAAACAAAAACCTTGGCGTTATGGATGCGACAGCTTCTTCACTTTGTATGGACAACAATTTGCCTCTTATTGTATTCTCAATTACAGAGAGTGGTAATATTAAACGAGTTGTGCTTGGAGAAAAAATTGGAACGATAGTTAAAGGGAGTGTATCGTAATGCCACAATCCGTTAAGAAAAATGCGGAAGAGCGTATGGAAAAAGCCATCGGTTCTCTCAAAAGAGAATTAGCTTCGCTTAGAGCAGGACGTGCTTCGGCTTCGTTGCTTGATCGTATTCAAGTAGAGTATTATGGAGCTATGACTCCAGTAAACCAACTAGCAAATATTTCGACACCAGATTCCAGAACTTTAACGATTCAGCCATGGGATAAATCCTCAATCGGCGCAATTGAAAAAGCCATTCTGAAATCAGAACTGGGTCTTACTCCTGCGAATGATGGATCTGTTATTCGACTTGTTATACCAGCACTTACGGAAGAAAGACGTGCTGAGCTTGTGAAGCTTACTCGTAAAACAGGCGAAGAATCAAAAGTTGCTATCCGTAACATTCGTCGCGATGCGAACGATGATATTAAGAAGCTTGAGAAATCTGGTATTTCTGAGGATGAGTCTCGCGGTCATCAAGAGGACATTCAAAAATTTACCGATAAGTTTATCGCGGAAGTCGATAAAGTACTTGCTTCTAAAGAAAAAGAAATCATGGAAGTATAAGTCAAGAAGAAACGAATTCGCCTTCCTTAGAGAAGGCGCGTTTCTTAAGGTGATACTTAGAATTTATGATACGAAAGATATAAATTCTATATCACTAACTTAACCCCTGTTTAAGCGGGGGTTTTAGTCTTTCCTTTAATGGGGGAAAATGCATATGTGGAAGCGCTTGAAACATTGGTTCAACCCTTCATCTTCTCATACACATTCGGATACGAGCCGTGTAATAGATCAAGAGTTGCTAAAAAAAGACAATATACCTGCGCATGTAGCGATTATTATGGATGGTAATGGAAGATGGGCTAAGCAACGTGGTTTACCGCGAATTGCGGGCCATCATTCTGGAATGAAGAATATTAAGAACATCACGCTCATGGCGAATGCACTTGGAGTCAAGGTGCTGACTATGTATGCTTTTTCAACGGAAAATTGGAAAAGACCTAAAGAGGAAGTGGACTTCTTAATGAAGCTGCCACAAGAATTCTTTCCACTTGAGATTGAAGAGCTGATGGAGAATAATGTTCAGATTCGAATGACAGGCTGGAAGGAAGGATTGCCCACACACACCTTAAAGGCTGTAGAGGATGCAATCGAACGAACCAAGAATAATACAGGGCTTATTCTCAATTTTGCGCTTAATTATGGTGGTCGTAAGGAATTACTTGACGGTATTCAGCAAATGCTGAATGATGTGCAGGAAGGCAAGCTGACGCCAGAGGATATCTGTGAAGAGCGATTCTCTAGCTATATGCTTACAGCTGGACTGCCTGATCCCGACCTGCTCATTCGGACAAGTGGAGAGCAGCGATTAAGCAACTTTCTACTATGGCAAATAGCTTATTCTGAACTCTGGTTCACGAATGCTTATTGGCCTGAATTTACTAATGAGCATTTCTTACAAGCGATTGCTGAATATCAGCATCGCAGTAGGAGATATGGGGGAATCTAGTAACAATCGTACTAGCGATTGGAGGAATTTGCGTTGAAGCAGCGCATAATTACAGGTGTTATTGCAGCAGTTGCATTTTTAGCTTTATTAGTGTTAGGTGGTTATTGGTACTCAGGTTTAATTCTGATCATGGCCATTATCGGTTATTATGAATACATTCGTATGTTCGGTTTATTAAACCATAAATTTGCATCTTTCGTAGGCTATCTCTTGATGCTATGGATTGCGATTCCATGGGATATAGATCAGTTTAATATCGGTATGCCAATGAATAATAATGTAATCTGGCTTGCCATGTTCCTGCTATTGGCCGTTAATGTTGTTAGCAAGAATCGCTTTGTGATCGATCAAGCGGCAGCCTTGTTCCTTGGATCTGTCTACATAGGGTATGGCTTTCATTACATGATCTCAACCCGTTTGTTGGATTCGGGATTATTCTATACGCTGCTTATATTTGTCTGCGTCTGGTTATCAGATGCTGGTGCGTATTTTGTTGGCGTTAAATTCGGCAAGCATCCGCTTTGGCCGACGATTTCTCCGAAGAAGTCGATTGAAGGTTCAATTGGCGGAGTTGTGGTCGCGATTATCGCTGCCATCATTTTTGCAATCATAAAGCCAGAGCTTCTTAGCGTGCCGCAAGCACTGCTGATTGGTTTGATTGTTGCTGTATTTGGACAGTTTGGGGATTTGATACAGTCTGCGTATAAACGTATTAAAGGAATTAAGGATACAGGTACGATTCTTCCAGGGCATGGCGGCGTGCTGGATCGTGTTGATTCTTGGCTAATCGTATTTCCAATCATTCACCTATTCGGCTTACTGACTCTTAACTTATAAGCGTCTAAATCATCTTTTCTCGTTGGAGGACAAGCATGAATAAATCGAAATCAATTGCGATCCTCGGGTCAACAGGCTCTGTTGGAACACAGACTCTTGATGTTATTGCACAGCATAAAGAGCAGTTTCAGGTAGAGGCACTAGCCGGAGGAAATAATATACAATTATTGCTAGAGCAAATACATCAGTTTAGGCCTAAGAAGGTATCGATATCAACAAAGGAACTTGCTGAAGAATTAAAGCTAAGTGTTCCTGCAGGTATTGAGGTGTTGTATGGTGATGAAGGCTTGCGTGAGGTTGCTGCAGGTACGGATGCAGATTTTGTCGTCACGGCTGTTGTAGGAAGCAAAGGCTTGCGTCCGACGCTTGATGCGATTGAAGCAGGCAAAACAATCGGCCTTGCCAACAAGGAAACACTTGTGAGTGGGGGGCATATCGTAACGGAAGCTGCTCGTAAGCATGGTGTTGCACTTGTGCCTATTGACAGTGAACACTCAGCAATATTTCAATGCTTAAATGGTGAGCGAAGGACTGATGTTCACAAAATAGTAGTAACGGCATCTGGCGGTTCATTCCGTGATCGGACAAGGGATCAGTTAGTTGGTGTTTCGGTCCATGAAGCGCTTCAGCATCCAAATTGGTCGATGGGCGCCAAAATTACGATTGATTCGGCTACGATGATGAATAAGGGGCTAGAAGTGATTGAAGCACACTGGCTCTTTAATATGGATTATGATCATATTGATGTCGTAATTCATCCGGAGAGCATCATCCATTCTTATGTTGAATTTGTTGATCATAGTATCATTGCCCAGCTTGGGAGCCCGGATATGCGCGTACCGATTCAGTATGCACTTATGTATCCGAACCGAATGCCAAACTTGTCGGCACCTCTTGACCTGGTACAGGTTGGCAAGCTGCATTTTAGACAGATGGATATGAAGCGATATCCTTGTATGCAGATGGCATACGATAGCGGCCGAGCAGGTGGCACAACACCAACTGTGTATAATGCAGCCAATGAAGTTGCAGTTGCTCGTTTCCTAGACGGAGCGATATCATTTTTGGATATTGAAGAAGTCATTATACGCACACTTCATCAACATCAATCGATTGCGAGCCCAGATTTAGAGGCAATCGTTGAAGCAGATCAGTGGGCACGTACAGTGGCTGCTAAAATTATATAGAATTGGTTATAAATGAAAGAGAGTGGAGCGATGCTGCTTTACTCTCTATTTTTATAATTAGCAAGAATGAATAATCGATCAAGCTCATAAATTCTAACATTATTCCTATAGACATAGCCGTTTGCTTGTTTTGCCATTTCGAATCATGTAAGCTATTAACATGAATAAATGAACCCAAGTGAAATTTGCAGTGACTTCTTGCACATGCTTGTACACTTGAGCATTTGTATAAAAGGAGGAAGGTACGTTTTGTCATCAATTGAATTGGCACTAAAAGTTATCTTGTTGTTTTTTGTTTTGGTAACGATACATGAATTTGGACATTTTTACTTTGCAAAGCGTGCAGGTATCCTCGTACGTGAATTTGCAATAGGATTTGGACCTAAGCTGTTCTCTCACAAAAAAGGTGAGACCAGATATACGCTTCGATTATTGCCGATCGGTGGATTTGTACGGATGGCTGGTGAAGATCCTGAGCAGATCGAAATTAAGCCTGGGCAGACCATCGTCGTTAAATTGAATAAGGAAGAGCAGGTTTCTTATTTATATATGGACCAATTGGATCAACGTCCAAGTGTTATTCAAGGTGAGGTTACGGAAATCGATCTGACCCATGATCTCCAAATGACGATGAATGTTGATGGTGAAATGGTTACATTCTCAGTTCATCCACAAGCAATGATGGTGGCAAGAGGAACGGAAACCCAAATTGCTCCTTACGATCGTCAATTCGGTTCCAAGAGCGTTGGCAAACGCGCATTATCCATCGTAATGGGTCCAGTCATGAATTTTTTGCTGGCTGTTGTTCTCTTTTGTGTTGTCGTGATTATGCAAGGTATACCTGCCAATATTAAGCTCGATCAAGTGAATGCTTCAACGCCTGCACAAGTAGCAGGACTTCAAGCAGGTGACGTTATCACACATGTAAACGGTCTGCAGGTTGGTGCAGATACGACTAGCCTAAAGCAAATGATTCAGCAATCAGCCGATAAGCCGATGGACTGGACTGTAGAACGCGGTGGACAGACTTTAGATTTGAAGGTAACACCTAAGCTGGATAAGCAGCAGGGCAGCGTTCTAATTGGTGTTGTACTGGGCAGCGATAAACGTTCCGCAACTGCGGGAGAAGTGCTTGAAGGTACTTGGAATAACATCACCAGCTGGACAGTCAATATCCTGGATGGTTTTAAAAAGCTCGTCTTTGGTGAAGTGAAGATGGACGACCTCGGTGGTCCTGTTCGAATTGTTCAAATGACGTCTGAATTTGCATCGCACGGATTATCGTATTATCTTCTGTGGACTGCAATATTCAGTTTATATCTAGGCTTATTTAATTTACTGCCATTCCCGGCGCTGGATGGCTCTAGACTTGTTTTCTTAGGTATTGAAGCCGTAAGAGGCAAGCCGATAGATCCTAGCCGTGAAAGTCTCGTTCATTTTGTCGGATTTGCACTGATGATGCTATTAATGGTTGTGGTGACATATAACGATATCGTTCGTTTATTTACAAGCTAGATCGATGTAATAAATCGTTTTAGGAAGATGATAGTCAAACGACTGCATATTCGGTTATAATGGTTGAAGCATGTTTATAGCTAATGCTTACGATGCAGCTTTCCTTCGGAAAGCTTGTAGCTAATGCTTACAATGCAGCTTTCCTTTGAAAAGATTTTAGCCAATGCTTACGATGCAGCTTTCCTTTGGAAAGCTTTTAGGGGGATATTATGTCGAACGATAAACAGGATAAACAATTTGTTAAAGAAATTACACCGCAAAGCGAAGACTTCTCTCGCTGGTACTTAGATACGATCAAGAAAGCTGATCTAATGAGCTATTCACCTGTTCGTGGTTGTATCGTATTCAAGCCTGATAGCTATGAGCTATGGGAGAATATTCAACGTGAACTAGATCGTCGTTTCAAAGAAACAGGTCATCGCAATGCCTATTTCCCATTATTCATTCCGGAGAGCTTTTTCCAGAAGGAAAAAGAGCATGTTGAAGGCTTTAACCCTGAGCTTCCTTGGGTAACGGAAGCAGGCGGAGATAAATTGGAAGAACGTCTTGCTATTCGTCCAACATCTGAGACGATGATTGGTCATATGTATGCAGAGTGGATTAACTCTTATCGCGATCTACCTCTTCTTATCAATCAATGGGCGAATGTTGTTCGTTGGGAGAAGCGTACAATGCCATTCCTTCGTACGAGTGAATTCCTATGGCAAGAAGGACATACAGCTCATGAAGATGAAGCTGATGCGCGCAAAGAAACGATGCAAATTCTTGAGGTTTACCGTGATTTTGTGGAGAACTACCTTGCAATTCCGGTAATCGTTGGTCAGAAGACGCCTTCTGAGAAGTTTGCAGGTGCGGTTGATACGTACTCCATCGAAGCTATGATGCGTGATGGTAAAGCTGTACAAGCAGGTACTTCCCATTATTTAGGAACAAACTTCGCTGTCGCTTTTGATATTAAATATTTGGATCGTGAAAATCAGCATACCTATGTACATACAACATCATGGGGTGTGTCCACACGTTTGATTGGAGCACTTATTATGGTGCATGGTGATGATCGCGGTCTTGCAATGCCACCGAAGGTTGCACCTACACAGGTAATCATGATTCCAATTGGCCCTGCGAAGACGAGAGACCAAGTGATTGCCCGCACAGATGAATTGTATGCAGAACTGAAAGCTGCTGGCGTTCGCGTAAGAGTAGATGATCGTCCAGACCAAAGCCCTGGTTGGAAGTTCAACGAATATGAAATGCGTGGAATTCCGCTTCGTGTAGAGTTAGGACCACGTGATATGGAGAACGGTGTTGTTGTCCTCGTATCCCGAATTACGGGAGAGAAGCGTGTCGTTCAGCAATCAGACTTCGTTGCAGAGGTGCAACAAATGCTTGCTGATATTCATGATCAAATGTTTGAACGCGCGAAGAGTTTCCGTGATGAGAACATGGTAGTTGTGGATACAGTAGATGAATTCGCTGCATTCTTGGAAGAGAAGCGTGGATTTGCAACTGCTGGCTGGTGCGGATCAGATGCGTGTGAAGCACATGTTAAGGAAGTAACAGGCGCAACATCACGTAACATTCCGTTTGAACCGCTTGAGGAGAAGAAAACATGTTTAGTTTGTGGAGAACCAGCTAAGCATACGGTTGTTTACGGACGTTCCTATTAATTCTTAGTATAAATAAGCAATTTAAAGTTAGGGCAAAGCGATGCATTATTCCTTTGCCCTTTACTGTTCATATTACAGAATTTATAACATTCGTGTCATAAATTCTGAGTAATATCTTAAGAAACGCATCCGTCCTTAAAGACGATGAAACCGTTTCTTCTTGATAAGGGGGATACAACGCATGAGCCAAATGGGGGATAAACGTAAGCGTTTTGAGCTGTTGATGCAACAATCCGGGATACCAGTTGACGCCCAGCAGAACTATTTTGCCGATGCGTATTTGGATCAAGTGGAAGTAAGCCGCAATACGGCGGAATGGAAGTTCTATATGGTTGTTCCTAAGCTCGTCCCGCAGGATGTGTTTCGTCCATTCTGCCAACTGATTGCGGACAAGCATTCCCATATTGCCAAAATTCGATTTGTGACGCGATATGAAGACGTAGCTGCAGCAGATGTAGTGAATGAATATTGGTCGATGTTCATCACTTGGGTACAACGTGAAGCGATAAGCATTAACGGATGGATGACAACTGCAAAGGTTGAAGTTGTTGGCAATCAGTTAACACTGCACATGCTCGACGCGATTGGCATGGAACTGGCGAAGAAACGCAACGTTGATCAGTATATTGTTTCGTTTTTCCGCGATTTCTTTGGTGTGGAACTTAGTGTAAAGTATCAAGTAAATGAGGCTTCTGAAGAGAAGTTTGAAGAATTCGCCAAGCTGATAGAAGAAGAAGAGCGCAATGTAACACAAGAAATGATGGTTGCTTCCGTATTAGAGAAGGAAAGCAGCTCAGGACCTGAAGCGGACGTTAAGCTGATGGTTGGTTATGATATTCGTGATGCAGCTGTTCCAATCATGAATGTCCAGGATGAAGAAAAGAAAATCACATTGCAAGGAACCGTATTCGGATTAGAATCCAAAGAGTTGCGCAATGGTTCTACTTTGTTTACGTTTAATATAACGGATTACACGGATTCCTTAATGATCAAATGTTTTGCCAAGACGAAGGAAGATGTGAAGATTTATAGCTTAATTTCCAATGGTACTTGGATTAAGGTTCGTGGGCGTGTAGAGTATGACAGATTTATGCAAACACCAGAGCTAGTTATGATACCGACGGATATTAATGAGATTGCTTCTCTAGAAATTTCACGCAAGGATGAGGCACCCGAGAAGCGTGTTGAGTTCCACTTGCATACATCGATGAGTGCGATGGATGGCATAACATCAGTCGATCAGTATATCAAGCAAGCTGCCAAGTGGGGACATAAAGCAATTGCGATCACGGATCATAGTGGGGTACAATGCTACCCGGATGCGAATAAGAACGCGAAGAAGCATGGGATCAAAGTCATTTATGGCGTGGAAGCCAATGTGATCAACGATTCAGTCCCAATTGTGATGAAGCCGATTGAAGCGGACTTGAAGGATGCTACTTATATTGTATTCGACATCGAGACCACAGGTTTATCGATTGTGAACAATAAGATCATCGAGATCGCCGGTGTCAAAATGCAAGACGGCAAAGAAATCGATCGCTTCTCGACTTTCATTAATCCGCACGAAAAAATCCCTTATAACATTCAGCAGCTAACGAATATTACAGATGATATGGTCGTGGATGCACCTGAACTGGAAGAGATGCTTCCGAAGTTCGCAGCATTCTGTGAAGATTCCATTCTTGTCGCGCATAACGCGCGATTTGACGTTGATTTTATTCAGGCAAACCTGAAGCAGCTTGGACTTCCCGAGCTGACGAATGCTGCGCTTGATACATTGGAGTTCGCAAGATTGCTTTTCCCAGACATGAAGAATCATCGGTTAAATACGCTTGCTGATAAATTTAAAGTGTCACTGGAAAATCATCATAGAGCGATCGATGATTCGATTGCGTTAGGCTATATTCTGTTTCATTTGATCAATGAAGCGGGTGAACGCGGGATTCATAAGCTTCAGCGTTTAAATGATTTTGTCGGATCTAATTTGAAGACAGCCAGACCTTTCCACTGCTGTATTTATGCGAAGAATGAGCTTGGCAAGAAGAATCTGTACAAGCTGATCTCACTTTCTCATACGGAATACTTTCATCGAGTCGCTTGTATACCAAAGAGTAAGCTAGTTGAACTAAGAGAAGGGCTCATTATTCTATCGGGCTGTGAGAAGGGTGAATTCTTTGAAGCCGTTCTTAATAAATCCGTTGAAGAAGCGGAATCGGTAGCAGAGTTCTATGATGTTCTTGAAATACAGCCTGTCAGCTATAATCAGCATTTGGTGGACAAAGGCTTTGTCGGATCAAGAGCCGAGCTTCAAGATGCCGTTAAGCGAATTTGTCAAATTGGTTATAAGCTGGGTAAAAAAGTAGTGGCTACAGGCAATGTCCATTATTTGAATCCGAAAGATAAGCTATGCCGAGATATTACGATTAATGGAATAACGGGTTTCTCTCCACTTAAGGGGATGGAGAAGCCAGATGCTCATTTCCGTACGACACAGGAGATGCTGAATGAGTTTGATTTCTTAGGCGAAGAGAAGGCACTTGAAGTCGTTGTGACGAATACGAGCTCACTTGCGGATGAATTCGATTCCTATGACTTGTTCACAGATAAGCTGTATACACCGATTATTGATGGTGCGGACGATGAGATTCGAAGCACCTGCTATTCAACGGCGAAGAGCATTTATGGCGAAGAGCTGCCTGAGGTTGTTGTAGCACGGTTAGAGAAAGAACTTGTTCCAATCATTAAATACGGATTCTCTGCGAACTATTTGATCTCAGAGCGTCTCGTTAAAAAATCGAATGAAGATGGCTATCTCGTTGGCTCGCGGGGTTCTGTTGGTTCATCCGTAGTAGCGACATTCCTAGGTATTTCCGAAGTTAATCCATTGCCGCCGCATTATATTTGTCCATCCTGCCAGCTAAGCGAATGGTTCTTGGATGGAAGTGTACCAAGTGGCTTTGACCTGAAGGACAAGGATTGTCCGAATTGTGGACATAAGCTGAAGGGCGAGGGACAAGATATTCCGTTCGAAACCTTCCTTGGATTTAAAGGGGATAAGGTTCCCGATATTGACCTTAACTTCTCGGGTGAATATCAGCCTGTCGCACATAACTTTACGAAAATCATGTTTGGAGAAAAAAGTGTATTCCGCGCGGGAACGATTGGTACGATTGCTGAGAAAACAGCATTTGGTTATGTGAAGAAATATGCTGAAGAATACGGAAAAAATTGGCGTAGTGCTGAGATCAACAGACTTGCCTCAGGCTTTACAGGTGTAAAAAGATCAACAGGTCAGCATCCAGGCGGTATCGTTGTCGTACCTGACTATATGGATGTTGAAGAGATTACACCTGTTCAATTTCCTGCTGACGATATTACGGCAGAATGGAAAACAACGCACTTCGATTATCATGCCTTCGATGCGAACTTGCTGAAGCTCGATATTCTAGGGCATGATGATCCGACCATGATGCGGATGCTGCAGGATTTAACGGGCATTGATCCAACAACAATACCGATGAACGATGCGAAAGTTATGAGTATTTTTAACTCAACCGCAGCGTTAGGAGTAACGCCCGAACAGATTCGGACGCCAGTTGCAACTTATGGCATTCCTGAGATGGGTACAAAGTTCGTTAGGCAGATGCTGCAGGAAACGATGCCAAGCTCATTTGCCGACTTACTCCAGATCTCTGGTCTATCCCATGGTACTGGCGTGTGGCTAGGTAATGCACAAGAACTCATTCGTAGAGGGATTTGTAATATTAAGACCGTTATTGGTTGTCGTGACGATATTATGCTATTTTTGATCTATAAAGCTGGAATGGATGCAGGTCTTGCCTTTAAAATTACTGAGAGTGTACGTAAAGGTAAGGGTCTTACAGATGAGTGGAAGCAGAATATGAAAGATCATAATGTACCTGATTGGTATATCGAATCCTGTGAACGCATCGAATATATGTTCCCTAAAGCGCATGCCGCTGCTTATGTTATTTCTGCTGTTCGCTGTGCTTACTTCAAGGTTAATCATCCGATTCAATATTATGCAACGTATTTCTCTGTACGTGCAGAAGACTTTGAGCTTGATCTGCTATGTCAGGGTTATAACGCAATTATGAAGCGATTGCTCGAGATTGAGGAGAAGGGGTTTGCCGCATCTCCTAAGGAGAAAGCGATGATCTCGATTCTGGAAATGGCGCTCGAGATGACTTCGCGTGGATTGTCGTTTAAACCAATTGATTTATATCGTTCGGATGCAACCAAGTTTATTATTGATGGCGATTCTTTAATACCTCCATTTGCAGCCATGTCAGGGATCGGGGAAAGTGCGGCGAAGAATATCGCTGCTGCTCGTGAAGATGGAGACTACTTGTCCATTGAGGACTTCCAAATTCGATCCAAGGCATCCAAAACGATTGTCGAGCTTCTTGGCGAAATGGGTTGCTTCCGTGGTTTGCCTGAGTCTAATCAACTGTCTTTATTCTAGGAAATAGGCTTGATCTACAAGGGAATTCGAATAGGATACCTCTGGAAATTGTATTGTCAACCTCTTGACGGTTATGCTATACTTGATATTGGCAATAATGAAGATAACGTCTCGTGAACAAAGAGTGGGGAAACCCACTCTTTACATTTTGCTATAGACTTTTTTGGTATATGTAATTGACGCGAATTAACATCGCAATAACATTTAGGAGGGTAGGACGATTGAGCACTGGAATTCAAACAATCATCGATGAAATGCTGACGGATTTTTTAACAGAAAATGGTTACGAACTCGTTGATGTGGAATACGTTAAAGAGGGCAGCAATTGGTTTCTCCGTATTTATGTGGACAAAGATGGTGGGATTGATATTGAAGATTGCTCTCGAATATCGGAATACGCATCTGCAAAGCTAGACGAGAAAGACCCAATTCCAACTGCATACTTCTTGGAAGTATCTTCACCTGGAGCTGAAAGACCGCTAAGAAAACCAGAAGATATACACAAAGCTGTGGGCAAACATGTATTTATGACTACATATGAGAATATCGACGGTTCCAAGGAAATCGAAGGCAAGCTGTTATCTTTTGACGGTGAACAGTTAGTTATCCAAACTGGCAAAGCCAAAAGCACTATTCCATATGCCAAGGTTGCAAGCGCACGTCTGGCAATCGTGTTCTAAGAAACACGTAGGCGTTTAATTTGAAAGGGGGAACTGTTTTCTAATGAGTATTGATTTTATTGAGGCACTTTCTGACATTGAGCGTGAGAAAGGGATTTCCAAAGAACTATTAATTGACGCAATCGAAGCTGCGATGATTTCTAGCTATAAACGTAATTTTAGTTCGGCACAAAATGTACGAGTGGACATTAACAGACAAACAGGTGTTGTTAAAGTATATGCTCGCAAAACAGTCACAGAAGAAGTTCTGGATATGAGAACTGAAATTTCACTGCATGCTGCACGTGAATTGAATTCCAATTATCAATTGAACGACATCGTCGAAATTGAAGTGACGCCTCGCGATTTTGGACGAATTGCAGCGCAAACAGCCAAGCAGGTTGTTACTCAGCGTATTCGTGAAGCTGAACGCGGTCTGATCTACAATGCGTTCATCGAGAAGGAAGAGGACATCGTTACTGGTATTGTACAACGCCAGGATACACGCAATGTTTATATTGACCTTGGTAAAGTGGAAGCTGTCCTGCCGCTTAACGAAATGATGCCGAATGAATCATTCAAGCACGGTGATCGTGTTAAAGCTTATATTACCAAAGTAGAGAATACGACCAAGGGTCCACAAATTATTCTTTCACGTACGCACCCAGGACTACTTAAACGTCTATTCGAGCTTGAAGTGCCTGAAATTTTCCAAGGTGTAGTTGAAATTCGTTCTGTGGCTCGTGAAGCGGGTTTCCGTTCCAAAATCGCGGTTTATTCTCGTAATCCTGAGGTAGATCCAGTAGGTTCATGTGTTGGTCCTAAAGGACTACGTGTACAGACAATCGTGAATGAGCTTCGCGGTGAGAAAATCGATATTGTTCGTTATATGGATGATATTAAAGAATACGTTGCAAACAGTCTTTCCCCATCAAAAGTACTGGAAGTTACTGTATTCGAGAACGAGAAGATGGCACGTGTGATTGTGCCTGATTATCAACTATCACTTGCGATCGGAATTAAAGGTCAGAATGCTAGGCTGGCTGCTAAGCTTACAGGCTGGAAAATTGATATCAAGAGTGAAGCGCAAGCTGAGCAAGAATTTGGACGCCCGCGCTCTTATAACGAAGATGAGGGCCTTAATACTTTGCCACAGGATTAACAGTAGATTTCAAATGGAGAGGTGATAAGCGATGAAACAGCGTAAAGTCCCTTTGCGCAAATGTGTGGCATGTCAAGAAATGATGCCTAAGCGCGAACTGATCCGCATCGTTAGAACACCCGAAGAGGAAATCTTGATTGATCTGAAGGGGAAGCAATCTGGACGTGGTGCTTATTTATGCGGAAAGCTGTCATGCTTCAAATTAGCTAAGAAATCCAAAGCACTTGATCGAGCTCTCAAGTCTTCGGTAAGTTCAGAGATCTATGATCGTCTGGAAAGCGATTTTGTGAAAGTGGAAGATGAATTTATTCAAAATCAACAGGCAATGACGGATGACTTAGATGAGTGATAAATTCTATTCTGGTCTCGGACTAGCGACAAGAGCTCGTAAGCTAGTAACTGGTGAGGAAACGGTTCTTAAAGCGATTCGTTCTGGTGAAGCTAAGCTGGTTATTCTGGCTGAGGATGCATCAGAAGGTACGCATAAGAAATTTCACGATAAATGTACTTTCTATAACGTTCCTATCATTGTATATGGAACCAGGGAATCGCTCGGAGCAAGCATTGGCAAGGAAGCACGAGTTTCAATTGCCATCGTGGATGAAGGGTTCGTTAAAATGCTGCGCAAGAGCTTGCTATAAATCTCGGAGGTGAAAGGTATTGACAAACAAAAGCGACAATAATAAAGACAAACTTCGCGTATATGAGTATGCCAAATCTTTAAATATGAGTTCGAAGGAAATTATCACGATCATGAAACGACTAGATATCCCTGTTAATAATCATATGAGCGTGATGGAGAATGACGCGGTAACAAGTGTGGAGAAATTTTTTAACGATTTAAAATCCAATGCAGCGGCTAAGCGTGCTTCGGAAACACCTAAAGCTGCAGCACCTGCTACGGCAACAACACCTGTTAAGCAGACTGCGCCTGCAGCTGGATCAACTGACAAATCTGTCAGCGAACAAGCTGCCAAGCCTACAGCTGTACAATCACAACCTGCAGCGCAAGTTCAATCTCAGCAGCAAACATCGAATGCTAGACCGAACCATTCTGCATCAAACAATCAACAAGGCAGTGGACAACGTTCCAATGATCGTGGTGGTAACTATCCAAGACGTGACGGACGTCCACAAGGTCAAGGCAACTATGCTGGAAACCGCGATGGCGCGCAACGTGGTCAAGGCGGTCAGAATAGACCATACGGTCAAGGTCAAGGTCAAGGTGGTCAAGGCTCTAGCCGTCCACAAGGTCAAAGCGGTCAAGGATCGAATAGACCAAGCTATGGCAATAATCAAGGTGGTCAAAGCGCGAACAGACCTCAACAAGGTGGACAGCGCGATCAACAACAGCGTTCAAGCCAAAGTGCGCCGGCTGCTTCATCTAGATCAGCAGCAGACCAAGGACAACGTCGTCTAGTCAAAGACAAGGATAGCTTTGATTCCAAGCGTTCCAACTTTGAAGATGCAAATGGCAATAAAAAAGGTAAAGCTGCTCCTAACCGGTTCGATGATAATAAAAAAGGCTCCTTCAAGGGCGGCGCTAAAGGCAACAATAAATTTGGTAAGGGTCATCGTTCCCCTGAACCTAAAAAGGAAAAAATTGACAACACGCCGAAGAAAATTATTGTTCGCGGTACAATGACAGTAGGGGAAACAGCTAAATTACTTCATAAGGATGCATCCGAAGTTATTAAGAAGCTGTTATTCTTAGGTGTAATGGCTACAATCAATCAAGAGCTTGACTTGGATACAATTCAATTAATTGCAACGGAATTTGGTGTAGAGGTTGAATTGAAAATTCCTGTAGAGGAAGATAAATTCGAGCTAGTGGAAGAGAAAGACGATGAAGCAGATTTGAAGGAGCGTCCTCCAGTTGTTACGATTATGGGTCACGTTGACCATGGTAAAACAACACTTCTTGATGCAATTCGTCATACAAGCGTAACGGAAGGCGAAGCAGGCGGTATCACGCAGCATATTGGTGCGTATCAAGTTGATGTTAACGGTAAGAAAATTACGTTCCTTGATACACCTGGTCACGAAGCATTTACAACGATGCGTGCACGTGGTGCGCAAGTAACCGATATTACGATTATCGTAGTTGCAGCCGATGACGGTGTCATGCCGCAAACAAAAGAAGCAATTGCTCACGCCAAAGCTGCGCAAGTGCCAATTATCGTTGCCGTTAACAAAATTGATAAACCTGCTGCAGACGTAGATAAAATTAAGCAATCTTTAACAGAGTATGAGCTTGTTCCCGAAGAGTGGGGCGGAGATACGATATTCTGTGAAGTTTCTGCTAAGCAACGCATCGGTTTAGAGAACTTGCTTGAAATGATTCTTCTCGTTGCAGAAGTTCAAGAATATAAAGCAAATCCAAATAAGCGTGCGCGTGGTACGATTATTGAAGCAGAGCTTGATAAGGGCCGTGGTCCAGTAGCTCGTCTTCTAATTCAGCATGGTACACTTGCAGTTGGTGACTCTTTCGTAGCAGGGGTTTGCTTCGGCCGTGTTCGTGCGATGGTGAATGATAAGGGCAAACGTTTAAAAGAAGCGGGTCCATCTACGCCAGTCGAGATTACGGGTCTAACCGAAGTTCCGCAAGCCGGTGATCCGTTCATCGTGTTCGAGGATGAGCGTAAAGCTCGTGACATCGCTGAAAAGCGTGCAATTGCTCTTAAACAATCCGAAGTTCGCGCGAATTCCAGAGTTACACTTGAGGAGCTTTACAAGCATATCCAAGAGGGTGAAGTGAAAGACCTTAACGTGATCATCAAAGGTGACGTACAAGGTTCAGTAGAAGCACTTAAAGGTTCACTTGAAAAGATCGAGGTCGCAGGCGTACGTGTCAAAATTATTCTTAATGGTGTAGGTGCGATTACGGAATCGGATATCATCTTGGCTTCCGCATCCAATGCAATCGTAATCGGCTTTAACGTTCGTCCTGAGCCGCAAGCGAAGAATACAGCTGAGCTTGAGAAAGTTGACATTCGTCTGCACCGTATCATCTATACAGTAATTGAAGAGATTGAGCAAGCGATGAAAGGTATGCTTGATCCAGTCTATAAAGAGAATGTTATTGGTCATGCAGAAGTTCGTAACGTGTTTAAAGTTACAGGATCAGGAACAATTGCAGGTTGCATGATCACACAAGGCAAGATCTCGCGTAATGCAGAAGTTCGTTTAATCCGTAACGGCATTGTTATTCTTGAAGGTAAAATTGATTCACTCAAGCGCTTCAAGGATGATGTGAAAGAAGTGGCGCAAGGCTATGAGTGCGGTATATCTTTAGAGAAATTTAATGATATTAAAGAAGGAGACATTATTGAAGCCTTCATCATGGAAACAGTAGAGAGGTGATCATATGGCTAGAGTGCGTGTTGGCCGAGTAGGCGAACAGATCAAAAAAGAGCTCTCTCATATTATTCAAACGGAAATCAAAGACCCGCGTGTTGGGTTTTTGACCGTTACTGGCGTAGATGTGACGAATGATTTGTCACAAGCTAAAGTGTTCTTAAGTATTCTAGGTTCTGAAGAAGACAAGAATAATGCCGTTAAAGCTTTAACCAAGGCTACAGGTTATATTCGATCAGAGCTTGGTAAACGAATTCGTTTGCGTAAAGTGCCTGAATTGATTTTCAAAATCGATACTTCGATTGACTATAGCTCAAGGATTGAGAATCTTCTTCATCAAATTAAAGAGGAGAATCCGCCAGAATGATAACCTATGACGGAAAAGAATATGAGCCATCGCTTTTGAAAGTAGGAAAATTTATTTTAGATCATGATCATTTCTTGGTCGTGGCTCATATTCAGCCTGATGGCGACGCAGTCGCTTCCACAGCCGCAATGGGTTGGATTCTGAAACAGCTAGGCAAGCATTACACAATGGTTAACGAGAACAGCATGCCTGAGAAGTTTCTCTTTTTGCCTGGTGTTGTGGATATAATTAGTGGGACTAGCAGTATGGAAAGAAAATTCTCGAGCGTAATTGCATTAGACTGTGCGGATTACTCGAGAGTTGGTTCTATTCAAGGGTTAATTGCTGAAGATGCGCATATTCTGAACATTGATCATCATCCAACGAATGATTATTATGGAAAATGCCAAGTGATTAAAGCTGATGCCGCGGCAACCGTCGAAATTTTATACGATTTAGCCTGTTTGTTGGAGCTTAAGCTGGATCGTGATTTTGCTAACTTGATTTATGCGGGATTGCTGACGGATACGGGTGGTTTTAGGTACGCATCCACAACATCCAAGGTGCTAAAAATGGCAGCCAGATTATTGGAGCTTGGGGCCAAAGGGCCCGAGCTCGCTAATCTGCTACTTGAACGGATGACGTACGAGCAGGTATCATTGCTTCAGCAAACGCTACCGACACTTCAATTTACACCTGACCGCAGGATCGCATGGATCGTTGTAACCTCTGAATTAATTGAAGGAGCAGGAGCTTCCAATGAAGATTTGGACGGGCTAATCAATTATCCGCGCAATGTGGAAGGGGTAGAGGTAGGCTTGCTTATTAAGCAGAGAGGCGATATGGAATACAAAGTTTCCTTTCGCTCAGCTGGCTTAGTTGATGTTGCGTTAATTGCCAAAGGCTTTGGCGGTGGCGGACATGTGCGAGCGTCGGGTTGTACGATTCAAGGACAAGTGGAAGACATAATCAAGCAATTGATTCAGGAAGTAGGGAAACAGCTACAATGACGAAACAGCAGCTAGAAGGCGTCCTGGCTGTAATGAAGCCTGCAGGCTGGACATCACATGATGTTGTAGCCAAAGTTCGCAGACTTGTTGGTGTTAGACGAATTGGACATACGGGTACACTTGATCCGCAGGTGACAGGTGTATTACCGTTATGTATCGGTCGAGCTACAAGAATGGTTGAGTATATTCAGGAACTGCCTAAGCAATATGAAGCAACTGTCGTAATTGGACTTGCGACAGATACAGAAGATTTATCTGGTACTGTACTTGAGCGTGTGAATGAAGTCACAATCTCTGAGGCTGATATACGCTCAGCGATTTCTTCCTTTCTGGGAGAAATTGAACAAGTACCTCCGATGTACTCAGCTGTTAAAGTTGATGGCAAAAGATTGTACGAACTAGCTCGTAAGGGCGAACAGGTGGAACGGAAGGCACGTAAAGTCACGATTCATGAGTTTGAGCTGTTGGATATGCGATTAGATGAATCCTTACCTGAATTCTCTTTTCGGGTCACATGCTCCAAAGGAACTTATATTCGGACATTATGTGTAGACATTGGCCGTAAGCTGGGATTTCCTGCAGCGATGAAGGAGCTTATCCGAACTCGCACAGGGAATCTATCTCTTGATGACTGCTTAACCCTAGAACAAATTGCTGAGCTGTCAGCAAATGGTACACTGGCAGAACGGTTAATACCAGCGGATCAGGCAATTGGTCATTTGCCAATTCTTCATTTATCTGAGAAGCAAGCCGTACAAGCTGCTCAAGGACAAAGAATACGATTGCAAGCTGAAGCTGAACTGAATGAAGTAGCTGACCAGGCGATTGTTCGGGTGTATGACAGGCAAGAGAATTTCGTTGGACTATTCCAATGGAATGAAGGGAACCGGATCCTTGCTCCGCACAAAATTTTTAGCGAGCCTCCCACTTCATCCGTTTAACATATGGTAGGTGATCACTTATGGACGTAATTTCTCTTACTCATCCTTTTGCAGATAAGCCCCAAGGACCATCAGGCAAGCAAGTTATTGCGATTGGTGAATTTGATGGGGTACATCGTGGACATCAAGAAGTCATTGCTAAAGCGTGCAGTTCTGCTAAAGCAGCAGGGTGCGAGCTTGCGCTTATGACCTTTGACCCACATCCTCGTAAAGTAATCGGGATCGAAGGCTACGATCAATTGCTAGCGCCTGTTCCGCTCAAGCTGGAGTTGTTTGATAAGCTAGGGGTTGATCGAACTTATTTAGTTACGTTTAATGACAACCTTATGCGATTAAGTGCTTCAGAATTCGTAGAGCGTATTCTTATTCCACTAGAGCCTGAAACGATCATCGTCGGATTTGATTTTCGATTTGGACATCGTGCGGAAGGAAATGTAGATACGTTATGCGAGCTTAGCAAGGGACGATTCGCGGTTCAAGTCGTTCGACCCTATTTAATAGAAGGTGCTGAAGTTAAAATAAGTTCTTCCGCTATTCGTACTGCGCTCTCTGAAGGTGATGTCAAGACGGCCAATCAATTGCTAGGGCGGGCATACAGCATCCAAGGTGAAGTAATTCACGGCGATGCGCGTGGAAGAACGATCGGGTTCAGAACCGCTAATCTGCAGCTTCAATCTCCCTATTTGATCCCACGCTATGGTGTATATGCCGTACGTGTGGAATTGAATGGAAACATCTATAATGGAGTTATGAATATTGGGGTTAAACCTACCTTCCAGACAGGTGAGCTGAAGCTTTCCCTGGAAGTGCATATTCTTGACTTCTCCGAAGACATCTATGGGCAGCAGCTTAAGGTGGAATTGATTGATTTTATTCGTGGAGAGCAGAAATTCTCTTCAATAGAAGAGCTTATCAAAGAAATTCAAGCTAATGCCAATACAGCACGCTCGATATTATCAAGCATTTCCAAATAAGCGTCGGGTTTGCATGGAATAAGTTCATTTACGCTTGCTTATGCATTTGTTTAATGTTATACTGATGAACGTTGCAAGATTAGGCTATCATAGTCTGTTAGTCTGAATGTGACAAAAGAACCTCAGCGCGGTTATCGTTTTCACCGACGTTTACTGGGCTGCAGGCGATTATGAATTTTGAATAGGAGGTGAAAAGGATGGCATTAACTCAAGAACGTAAAACGCAATTAATTCAAGAACACAAAACTCATGAGTCCGATACTGGATCTCCTGAAGTGCAGATCGCTATCCTTACGGAAAACATCGTTAACTTAACGGATCATTTGCGCACACACAAGAAGGATCACCATTCCCGTCGTGGATTGCTTAAAATGGTAGGTCAACGCCGTAAGCTTCTAGCTTACCTAAAGAACAAAGACGTACGTCGTTACAGTGCTTTGATCGAGAAGCTAGGTATCCGCAGATAATCAAAGTTGCCCAAAAGCAACCGCGCTTAGCGCACCTCAAGCTCCTTATGCGAGCCGCGTGTGCTTAGCAGGTTGCTTTTCTTCTTTTCTCTATTTTAAAAGTGAAAAAGAAGGAAATACTAAGTAATATGCAGAATACATAGGTTGGATTACTCTTGAATTTATTATGGATTCAATTTTATCATATAACATTAAATTCTATTTATGACCTGAAGCGCAATAGTGAATCGTAATTTGGGTTGCCCCAGGACAAGCAGTCTGGTTGTATGGAATTTATTAATATATTCACATGGTATACTCACAGGAGGTTAATTATGATCAAAAAAGTTCAAATGGACTTAGGTGGACGACCGCTTATTCTTGAGACAGGTCAACTAGCTAAGCAAGCTAATGGATCAGTAACCGTACGTTATGGAGATACGGTTGTATTATGTACAGTAACAGCTTCAAAGGAGCCGAAGGATCTAGACTTCTTCCCGCTGACTGTTAACTATGAAGAGAGACTATATGCGGTAGGTAAAATTCCTGGTGGCTTTATTAAGAGAGAGGGCAGACCAAGTGAGAAAGCGATTCTTTCCAGTCGTCTTACTGACCGTCCGATTCGCCCGCTATTCCCTGAAGGCTTCCGTAATGATGTGCAAATCGTTTCAATGGTCATGAGTGTGGATCAAGAATGTGCACCTGAAATTGCAGCTATGATCGGTACTTCAGCTGCACTTAGTATTTCGGATGTACCGTTTAACGGTCCTGTTGGCGGTGTAATTGTTGGTCGTGTAGATGGACAATTCGTGATTAATCCAACGTCAGAACAAGCACTGCGGAGCGATATTGATCTTGTCGTAGCAGGTACAAAAGACGCTATTATGATGGTTGAAGCAGGCGCTGCGGAAGTTCCTGAGGAAGTTATGCTCGAAGCCATTATGTTTGGCCATGATGAGATTCGCAAAATTGTTGCGATTCAAGAGCAGTTCGTACAGGATGCTGGCAAACCGAAGATGGAAGTGAAGCTCCATGCTGTTGATGCTGATGTTAAATCAGCAGTTCGTGAATTTGCCGAAGCTAAATTAGTGGAAGCAATTAAAGTACAAGAGAAGCATGCAAGACAAGATGCAATTGATGCGGTTAATACGGAAGCAGTCGCTCATTTTGAAACGGTATATGCAGAGACATCTGACCTAATGGATGATGTTCATGAAGTTCTTCATGATATCGTTAAAGATGAAGTGCGCCGCTTAATCACACATGATAAAGTAAGACCTGATGGTCGTGGACTAAATGAGATTCGTCCAATTGAATGTGATATTGAGCTTCTGCCTCGTACACATGGCTCTGGACTCTTTACTCGTGGTCAAACTCAGGCACTTTCTGTTTGTACGCTTGGTGCACTAGGTGATGTGCAGATTCTGGATGGTCTTGATTTGGAAGAAACAACTAAGCGATTCATGCATCACTATAACTTCCCGCCATTCTCAGTAGGTGAGGCGAGACCGCTTCGTCCTCCTGGTCGTCGTGAGATTGGTCACGGTGCTCTTGGCGAGAGAGCATTATCTTATGTTATTCCTTCCGAGACAGAATTCCCATATACGATTCGTCTCGTTTCTGAAGTGCTTGAATCCAATGGTTCATCATCCCAAGCTAGTATTTGTGCATCAACATTAGCGATGATGGATGCAGGCGTACCGATTAAAGCACCTGTTACAGGTATTGCGATGGGATTGATTAAAGATGGAGAACATTTCTCGATTTTATCAGACATTCAAGGGATGGAAGACCATCTAGGAGATATGGACTTTAAGGTAGCAGGTACCTCTAAGGGTGTAACTGCTCTTCAAATGGATATCAAAATTGAAGGTATTAATCGTGAGATCCTTCAGCAAGCGCTTGAGCAAGCTAAAGAAGGGCGTATGTTCATTCTTGGCAAGATCATGGATCGTATCCAGCAGCCGAAGACATCTCTATCCCAGTATGCTCCAAAAATTATCGTGATGAACATCAATCCAGACAAGATTCGCGATGTTATTGGTGCAGGTGGTAAGATTATTAATAAAATTATTGAAGAAACTGGCGTTAAGATTGACATCGAGCAAGATGGACGCGTGTTTATTGCTTCTTCTAACCAAGCAATGAATGAAAGAGCACAAACGATTATCGAAGGCATCGTTCGTGAAGCTGTTGTAGGTGAGACTTATCTCGGTACAGTGAAGCGTGTAGAGAAGTTTGGTGCATTCGTTGAAATCTTGCCTGGCAAAGAAGGGCTAGTTCATATTTCGCAATTATCGACTGAACGTGTTGCTAAGACAGAGGATGTCGTGTCTGTGGGCGATCAAATTACAGTGAAGGTTACTGAAATTGATGCACAAGGACGTATCAACTTATCACGTAAAGCTACACTTCAAGTAGAAACACAAGCTTAATACACGTTTATAAAATTCACACCCTAAATTGCTGTGATTGTGCGGCATTTGGGGTGTTTTTGTTTTATTACAGAATTTATAACATTTGTGTCATAAATTCTGAGTAATACCATAAGAAACGCATCCGTCTTAAAAGACGGTGAAACAGTTTCTTCTTGTTTTCAAAAGATATTCGGACAACCAAAGTATAAATGTCCTGATTTTCGCATATGCCTAGGACAAACACTAAGGTTGATTTGAGGTGCCGTATAATGAAGTGGAGAAGATTGCTCGTCTTAAGTGGTTGTTTGGTCATTACTTATTATTTGCTTGGACAATCCAAGGAAATGGATGCTTACATTATGAGCTTGAAGAGTGAGCCTGCACAAGCAACCTTCAGTCAGATCGTATATTCGCCTCATGATGAAGAACTGCGCAAGCAAATACACCTGGAAGCGGAGAAGCGAAGACAAGCACCAATCGATGCTAAATCGGATCGGGTATGGGGGCTTATTCCTGGCTACAATGGTCTTGAGATCGACGAAGAGAAAACAT
Source organism: Paenibacillus albiflavus (assembly GCF_004344915.1). Classification (GTDB taxonomy): domain Bacteria; phylum Bacillota; class Bacilli; order Paenibacillales; family NBRC-103111; genus Paenibacillus_AM; species Paenibacillus_AM albiflavus. The sequence goes on from NZ_SKFG01000002.1 coordinate 155,285, forward strand.
ATAAGCTTGCAATCAAAGAAGGTAAGCTCGATGACTCCACGATTGTATCCTATGAGGTGCCACCTGCCGTTGGACTTGATGAGCTCAAGCCTAGGGAAATCTACAAAGGTAATCCTAATAAACCGATGGTTGCACTTATGATTAATGTCGCTTGGGGAGATGAATATTTGCCCATCATGCTGGATGTCTTAAAGCGAGAGGATGTGAGGGCGACGTTCTTTTTTGATGGGACATGGCTAAAGAAGCATCTGGAAATAGCGAAGCAAATTCAAGCAGCAGGACATGAGCTGGCGAATCACGCTTATACCCATAAGGATATGGATAAGCTAAGTCGCTATAACGCCATACAAGAGATGTCGAAGACACAAGAATTACTATCGACTGGACTAGGAGTGAACAATACGTTATTTGCACCACCGTCTGGGGCATTTAATCAAGATACCGTGAATCAGGCTGCCGAACTCGGAATGCGCACTATTCTGTGGACAGTGGATACGATTGACTGGAAGAATCCGAGCAAAGAGCAGATATTAAATAAAATTCGAGCAAAAGTTACTGCAGGCTCTATGATTCTAATGCATCCAACAGAGTCTTCTTCAGGAAGCTTGGAAAGTATGATTCAAATTATTAAGGGCAAGGGACTAGTGCTGGATACAGTGTCTGAATTACTCTCGCCAAAACGCGTTCCAGAGCAAAAACTTTCAAACAAAACGCCTTCCAGCTTGAACGTCCATTGAGGTTAAGCCTGTTTTTTGGTATTATAGAATTTATAACTTTTGTGTCATATATTACTGATGTTAATTGCTTACTATGCAAATCTTAGGAGGTAACACTTTTGAATAAATATACGTTATCCAACGGTATTCGTGTAGTTGCTGAGCAAATTTCAACCTGCCGCTCCGTGGCATTTGGTATTTGGGTGAAGACAGGCTCGCGTAACGAAACGAAGCTGAACAATGGGATTTCTCATTTTATCGAGCATATGCTGTTCAAGGGCACTTCACGCTATTCTGCCAAAGATATCGCTGAAATTTTCGACGGGATTGGCGGTAACGTGAATGCTTTTACTTCCAAGGAGTACACTTGCTTCTATGCCAAGGTGCTCGATGAGCATTTACCGATTGCGGTTGATGTGCTTGCAGAGATGTTCTTCCATTCAGAGTTTGATGAGTCCGAACTTCAGAAGGAGAAGAATGTTATTTTTGAAGAGATTTCGATGTATGAAGATACACCTGATGATCTCGTACATGATTTGATTGCAAAGGCTGCTTACGGGACACATCCACTTGGCTATACGATTTTAGGAACGCAGGATGTTCTATCGAGCATGAATTCGCAAGATCTTCGCAATTATATGAATGAATTCTATAATATCGAGAATACCGTTCTTGCGATTGCAGGCAATATCGATGATTCGACGAAAGAATTGCTTGAGAAACACTTTGGCAGCTTTAAGAACAGTGGGAAGAAGACAGACTACATAGCGCCAGAGTTTCAAAGTGAAGTTGTATTCCATTCGAAAAAAACAGAGCAGAACCATATTTGTCTCTCGTTGCCAGGATTATCGCTGCGTGAAAATAATCTCTATCCAATCGTACTCCTCAACAATATGATTGGCGGAGGTATGAGCTCTCGCATGTTCCAGGAAATTAGAGAGAAGCGGGGACTTGCTTATTCCGTATTTTCTTATCATACGGCACATGCAGATACAGGTCTGTTCACTATTTACGCGGGTACAGCCCCTAAGCAAACGCAAGAAGTGCTCGATGTTACATTAGAAATGTTGAATGAGCTTGCTCGTACAGGTATGACTGAAACCGAACTGAATAAAGGCAAAGAGCAGCTGAAAGGTTCGTTAATTCTAAGCCTGGAGAGCACCAGTTCACGAATGAATCGACTTGGGAAGAATGAATTAATGACGGGTCGTCATTTTACGTTAGATGAGATGATTAAACGTATTGAGACTGTGAACATGGAGCAGATCGACGAACTAATTAAACGTTTATTCTCACAACCATTTGCTGTAGCTATGGTCGGCAGTAACGATCAAGTGTTACACTCATTTAATAGAGGTGAAATCATTGGCTAGTGTATTATATGATGTTGAAATAATGAGATTGAGCGGCAATGAGGATATTGCACTTCCTGCCAAAATGTCTGAAGCGGCAAGCGGCTTCGATTTATGTGCTGCAATAGCTGAGCCCGTGACGCTGGCTCCAGGACAGCGCGCGCTGGTCCCGACTGGGTTTGCGCTTGCGATGCCAATAGAGCTTGAAGCTCAGATCCGTCCGCGCAGCGGTCTTGCGTATAAGCACGGAATTACAACGTTAAATTCTCCGGGAACCATTGATGCAGATTATCGTGGAGAAGTAAAGGTGCTGCTTATCAACCACGGACAAGAACCGTTCGTGATTAATCGCGGTGAACGTATCGCCCAAATGGTATTTCAAGAGGTGCCAGGTATCCGTCTTCAAGAGGTAACTAGCTTAAGTGAGACGGTTCGCGGCGCTGGTGGATTCGGACATACAGGTAAATAAAACAATCGATTATACGCTCTCGCAGCTACTAGCTGCAGAGCGTTTTTTACTGTAGAGGGGCCTCACTTCGCTTTGCACCATGCTATAGGCTTAAGCATAGTATATTTTAGTTCATATATAGTTTGATTTGGACCAAACGCGAAGGGAGGCGGAAGTCTCTTGTTAACAGGAATAGAAGTTGCCTTTGTTGGCGGGGATGCAAGGCAGCTTGAGGTGATTGATAAGCTGAGTCAGCTGGATGCGTCGATCACATTGATCGGATTCGACAATTTGCAGCAATCCTTTAGTGGCATCCATAAGATGGTTGATTTAACCAAAGATGCATTCGTTAGGAAGGATGTCATTATATTACCACCAGTAGGGACAGATGACGCAGGTCGTGTTGACTCCATCTTTTCAACGAAGGAGTTAATATTGACCGACCAGATACTTGCTGGGTTGCCGAATCATGCGAAAATTTATACAGGCATGTCCAAAAAATATCTCAATGATTTATGCGCGGCTCATGGCATTCAAGTTATTGAACTGTTTGAACGAGATGACGTTGCGATCTACAATTCGATACCGACCGCTGAAGGAGCGATTATGCTCGCCATTCAGAATACGGATATTACAATTCATGGCTCGCAATCGATGGTGCTTGGGTTTGGTCGCACGGGTTTTACAATGGCACGTACGCTCAAGGGTCTAGGGGCATCGGTTAAGATAGGTGTAAGACGTCCGGAACATTATGCACGTGTGTGGGAGATGGGCTTTCAGCCTTTCTACATCAAGGATTTATTCGAGCAAGTGGCTAATATTGACTTGCTTTTTAATACAATTCCTACTATGATAGTCACAGCGCAAGTTATCATGAATATCCCGCATCGGGCGGTCATTATTGACCTTGCTTCCAAGCCTGGCGGCACGGATTTTCGGTTCGCCGAGAAGCGTGGCGTGAAGGCAATATTGGCGCCTGGATTACCTGGATTAGTCGCCCCCAAAACAGCTGGACGAATCATAGCGAGCACATTAAGTCAGCTCATTGAGGAAGACTTCAAGAAGGGGAATGATGCGTAATGGATTGGAATGGGATAACAGTTGGCTTTGCATTAACAGGTTCACATTGCACGCTCGAAGAAATTATGCCTCAAATCAAGCGATTTGCTGATCATGGTGCTAACGTAGTGCCTATCGCGTCACACTCGGTGATGACGACAGATACTAGATTTGGCAAGTCTGCGGATTGGCTGCAACAGATTCGAGAAATTACGGGCAATGAGATTATAAGCTCAATTGTTGAGGCGGAGCCACTTGGTCCGTCTAAATTACTAGATGTTATGGTAATAGCACCTTGCACGGGCAATACAACTAGCAAGCTCGCCAATGCCATGACGGAAGGGCCAGTACTGATGGCTGCAAAAGCGCAGATGCGCAATCAGCGTCCACTTGTACTCGCGATTTCTACCAATGATGGACTTGGTCTTAACTCTATGAATATCGCTAAATTGTTGATTACCAAAAATATATATTTTGTCCCGTTTGGGCAGGATGCACCTACTGTAAAAAGCAATTCGTTAGTAGCACGCATGGATCTTGTTATGGAGACTTGTGAGATGGCACTTAGCGGCAAACAGCTCCAACCCATGCTGATAGAAAGATATAATTACTAGAATGCTTTAGTGAATTACTGAATTAAAAGGTTCGTTTTAAGGGAGAGATGATCATGGCGAAACACAAACTTTTCAACGTAGCGGTAGTTGGCGCAACAGGAGCAGTAGGCGTACAAATTCTTCGTCTCTTGGAAGAAAGAAATTTCCCGATCGCAGAACTTAAGGTATTATCTTCAGCTCGATCAGCTGGCAAAGTGATTAAGTTTAAGGGTCAAGATGTTATCATCCAAGAAGCTAAACCTGAAAGTTTTGATGGTGTTGAAATTGCCCTATTCTCAGCAGGTGGCGATGTTTCTCGTGAACTCGTACCAGCAGCGATTGATCGCGGTGTAATCTGTATCGATAATACGAGTGCTTTCCGTATGGATCCAGAAACGCCACTTGTTGTACCAGAAGTTAACGTCGATAAAATTAATGAACATAAAGGGGTTATTGCAAATCCCAACTGTTCGACGATCCAAATGGTTCATGCATTAAAACCACTCTATGATCGTTACGGTATATCTCGCATTATCGTTTCTACTTATCAAGCCGTATCTGGTGCAGGAGTATCGGCGATCAATGAGATGCTGCGTCAATCCAAGGACATTCTTGAGACTGGCAGCACCAAGCCAGATATTCTGCCTGTATCCTCACTTCCGGTGAAGCATCAAATCGCATTCAACGCAATTCCGCAAATCGATAAATTTCATGAGAGTGGCTTCACATATGAAGAGCTTAAAATGATCAACGAAACGAAAAAGATCATGGGTGACGACTCTATTGAAGTTACAGCAACCTGTGTTCGCATCCCTGTCGTATATGGACATTCCGAATCAGTGTATGTGGAGCTGAAAAGTGATTTTGATCTGAGTGAAGTGCGTAGCTTGCTAGCTGATGCGCCTGGTATTGTCCTTCAAGACAATCCTGCTGAGCAGGTATATCCATTAGCGTCAGAATCTGCTGGCAAGAACGAGACGTTCGTAGGGCGTGTTCGCAGAGATTTAAGCAATCCACGTGCACTTAACATGTGGATTGTGTCTGACAATCTGCTTAAGGGCGCAGCATGGAACGCTGTGCAGATTGCTGAATACATTGCAATAGAACAGGAATAGAGGGGCTAGCTATGCGTATATTAGTACAGAAATTTGGAGGAACATCGCTTTCTACTATCGAAGCTAGACAGCATGTTATTGGACATATTAAGGATGCTTTGGAGCGGGAATACAAACTTGTCATTGTCGTTTCTGCAATGGGGAGATTAGGCGATCCATACGCTACGGATACTTTATTAGGATTAGTCTCCGGTAATGGCAAGTCTTTACCTGCTAGAGAGAAAGACATGCTATTATGCTGCGGTGAAATTATATCAGCAACGAATCTTTGTTCTCAATTGCAAGCTGAGGGAATCTCATCTGTCGTTATGACAGGCGGGCAAGCCGGCATTCAGACGAACAATGTATTTGGCAACGCACAGATCGTTTCGATTGACACATCTGCTATTATCGAATACTTGAATCAGGATCAAGTTGTAATCGTTACTGGATTCCAGGGAATGACTGCTTCACATGAATATACAACACTTGGGCGCGGTGGCAGCGATACTTCTGCTACCGCACTTGGTGCTGCACTTCGTGCTGAAATTGTTGATATATTTACAGATGTCAATGGCATTTTAACTGCGGACCCTCGCATTGTTGAGGATGCAAAGCCGCTAACACAAGTTAGCTTTGTTGAAATCTGCAATATGGCGCAAAATGGGGCCAAAGTTATTCATCCACGTGCTGTTGAGGTTGCGATGCAGGCTAATATTCCTGTACGTGTCCGTTCTACATTCTCGAAGGATACAGGAACACTAGTTACCTCTACGGAAGCGATCAAAGCCGATTGGGGTCATGTAGCAGACCGATTTGTTACGGGAATTGCACACACTAGTGGCGTTACGCAAATTCAAGTGGGCGCTGCCGAACAGCAATATGATCTTCAATTAAAAGTGTTTAAAACGATGGCACAGCATCATATTTCAGTTGACTTTATTAACGTAAATCCATCGGGTGTAGTTTACACGGTATATGACTCAGAAGCAGAGCGTGCAATCCAGCTTCTTAGAGAGGCAGGATTTGAACCTAAGTGGTTATCAGGCTGTGCGAAAGTTGCTGTAATTGGTGGGGGAATTAACGGCGTACCAGGAATAATGGCACATATTGTAGAAGCATTAACTGAAGAAGATATTCAAATTTTGCAATCCGCTGATTCGAATACAACCATCTGGGTGCTTGTCAGTCATGATAATATGATTGAAGCAGTACGCGCGTTGCATCGTAAGTTTGAACTAAACAAATAATCTAAGTATCATGCTTGCTTATACGGAGGGAATTTACATGGATTTCGGAAGAGTAGTCACCGCGATGGTGACTCCATTCGATGACAATTTACAAGTTAATTGGAATCAAGTTGAAAGGCTCGTTAATTATTTGATCGAGGAACAGCAAAGTGATACTTTAGTTGTATGTGGTACAACAGGCGAATCACCAACGTTAACAGATGACGAGAAATTACGTCTTTTTGCAGCTGTGAAGACAGCAGTACGCGGTCGCTGCAAAATTATTGCCGGAACAGGATCCAATTCAACAGCACATACAATTCACTTATCCAAAGAAGCAGAGAAGCTTGGTGTTGACGGATTATTGCTTGTTGCGCCTTATTACAATCGTCCTTCACAGGAAGGGATGTATCAGCATTTTAAAGCTGTAGCTGATGCTGTAGAGATTCCCTGCATGATTTATAATGTACCAAGTAGAACATCAGTGAATATTGATGCAGATACGACTATTCGCCTGTCACAAATCCCTAATATCGTTGCAACCAAGGATTGTGCAGACGCAAACCAATTGACACGTATCGTAGCGGGAGCTGCTGAAGGCTTTCGTGTGTATAGTGGGGATGACTCCTCTGCCATTACAGCATTAGCTGTTGGCGCTTACGGCATCGTATCAGTTTCAAGTCATATTGTTGGTAAGGAAATGCAAGTCATGGTACATCGCTTCTTGAATGGAGATGTCATAGGTGCCGCTAAGCTGCATGCGCAGCTGTTGCCGATCTTCAAAGGTATATTCCAATACCCAAGTCCAGGTCCAATCAAGCATGCACTTAATTATAAAGGTTTATCTGTAGGCGGTGTTCGGATGCCGTTAATTCCATTAACGGAAGATGAAGCTGCTTTTGTTCAATCTTTATTATCGTAAAAAAAGGATTATATAAATCGATGCCCTGGTGAAGGGTATCGGTTTTTTTGTTTATAGGTGTATCCCGCTTTATGTGATGCAATAGGAATTTGTTTGCCTTGTTTGGAGAACCTAGAATAACGGTATGTTTGAGGTATGTAATTTTCATTGTTCAGTTAACTTGTAATTGCTTCAACTTATCCTGTATAATGGTGGCAAGTGACTAGGTTCGGTTTCATCATATAAATCGTCGTCAAATAATTTGAGGAGGTATTAGGTTTGTCTAAAAAGAATATTGATAAAGTTACGATTTTTGCCTTAGGCGGCGTAGGCGAGATCGGAAAGAATATGTATGTGGTGCAATATGCGAATGATATTGTAGTTGTTGATAGTGGTCTGAAATTTCCAGACGTTGATATGCTGGGGATCGATGTGGTAATCCCGGATATTACATATCTTCTGGAGAACAAAGATAAAGTTCGCGGTATTTTAATTACGCATGGACATGAGGATCATATTGGTGGTTTGCCATATGTGCTGAAACATCTGAATGTTCCATTGTATGCAACGAAGTTAACACTCGGTCTTATCGAGAACAAGCTTAGGGAAGCGAATTTGTTAGGAGAAACAAAGCGGCATTTGATCAATGCGGATTCAGTGATCAAGCTTGGATCTATTACAGCTTCGTTCTTCAAAACAAATCACAGTATTCCAGATTCCGTCGGAATCGCGCTTGATACACCAGAGGGTGTAATTGTGCATACAGGTGACTTTAAATTTGACCAGACACCAGTTAATGACGAATATGCTGATTTGCACCGCATGGCAGAAATCGGAAGTAAAGGCGTATTAGCATTATTATCAGACTCGACCAATGCGGAGAGACCTGGTCAAACAGGATCCGAGAAAAGTGTCGGGGTTGTAATTGAAGATATATTCCGTAAAGCAAAGCAAAGAGTCATCGTGGCGACATTCGCATCGAATATTCACCGTGTTCAGCAAGTTATTGATGCTTGTGAAGTAACGGGAAGAAAGCTGACCGTAATAGGTCGTTCAATGGTGAATGTGGTGTCGATTGCTTCGGAGCTTGGATATTTGAATGTCCCTGACGGGATGTTAATTGAACCGGAAGAAATTAATCGGCTTTCAGCGGATCGCGTAGCTATTCTGTCAACAGGTTCACAAGGAGAACCGATGTCGGCGCTTACAAGAATGGCGCGTTCTACACATCGGAAGGTAGATATTCTGCCTGGTGATACTGTTGTTATTTCCGCTACTACAATTCCTGGAAATGAGCGAGATGTTGGACGAACAGTTGACGAGTTATACCGTATTGGCGCTAATGTTATTTATGGCTCAGGCTCACAAACAGGTGTGCATGTATCTGGACATGGTTCCCAAGAAGAATTAAAGCTGATGCTTAATTTAATGAAGCCTAAGTTCTTTATCCCAGTTCACGGTGAATACCGTATGTTACGTCAACATGGTTTGCTTGCTGAATCCGTTGGGATTGATAAAAGCAATATTTTCATCCTTGATAATGGGGATACTGTCGAGATTCAGAATGGAGCTGCTCGAAAAGCAGGCAAAGTGCAGGCTGGCAACATCTTAATTGACGGACTTGGCGTAGGCGATGTAGGTAATATCGTTCTGCGTGACCGTAAATTACTATCCCAAGACGGGATCTTAGTTGTTGTCGTTACACTTAGCAAGCAGGATGGCAAAATCATGTCGGGTCCTGATATTATTTCCAGGGGCTTCGTTTATGTTCGTGAGTCGGAAGGCTTGCTAGATGAAGCAAATCGGATTGTAACGAATACATTAACGAAATTAATGAGTGATAATGTGAATGAATGGGCATCACTCAAAACACATGTAAGAGACGCATTAGGACGATTTTTATATGAACAAACCAAGAGAAGACCAATGATTTTACCAATCATTATGGAAGTCTAGCCACAAGTCACTTGAAACAAGAACCGAAACTATGCAAGCTTTCTATATGCACGATGTGCTTATGAGGAAGCTTGCTTTTTTTATGAGGGAATTCAGTTTAAAATCAGTTATCCTATCCCATACTAGTTGAGATATTTCTTGAAAGGGAAAGGATGGAATCTATGCGTAATGAGATGAACAGGTTTCACGATGAAGGCTTTAAGGATCAATTATCCAACAATTTAGTAAATGATGCGTACAGTAAAGAGCCGAATGGTGAGGCAGCTAACGAGCCCACTAACCCGGAGCCGAATGAAACGAATAAAGACAAGAATCCATCGCTTCAGAACATTGAGACATTAGGACAAACGCAGGTAGCAGAAACACCACCTGAGAGTAATATTTTTTGTCTGACGATTATTGGTCAAGTTGAAGGGCATATGGTACTGCCTCCACAGAATAAAACGACAAAATATGAACATCTCATTCCGCAATTAGTCGCGGTCGAACAGAATCCTAAAATCGAAGGTGTACTAATTGTATTAAATACGGTTGGTGGAGATGTGGAAGCGGGTCTTGCTATTGCAGAGATGATAGCTACTTTATCTAAGCCGACGGTTACCTTAGTCTTAGGTGGAGGACACTCAATCGGTGTGCCAATTGCGGTAAGTGCAGATTATTCTTTCATAGCGGATACCGCAACGATGACGATTCATCCTATTCGATTGACTGGACTTGTGATCGGTGTACCGCAATCTTTTGAGTATCTGGATAAAATGCAAGACCGGATCAATCGGTTTGTAACAGGACATTCAAAAGTAACAGAGGCAAAATTCAAAGAGCTTTTGTATAAAACAGGTGAGTTAGCTAGAGATATTGGCACTACAGTTATCGGAACAGACGCCGTGAAGTTTGGTCTAATTGATGCTGTTGGCGGGATTGGAGATGCGATGAAAGAGCTTAGTCGTCGAATCGCTGCCCAACGTTCAGGTGATAAGGGAGTGTCGTAATATGATTCATGATTCGTTAATTCCTCTTGAGCTTGTTTTTGAAGGGATGGACAGCTTTGTGCCGAATTATATCAATGTTGAGATCAGTGGGGTACAAATGCAAGTAGAAGCTCTTGAGGCTGGCAAAGCACGAATTATTCGATTATATAGTCCTGATCCTGCGGATTATTTAAATCCAGCATGGGCACCAGGTTCGATTGTTTATTTGGGTAAGTCTTGATCGCTTCTAAATACGAAAATTTGTTCCCATACTAGTATTCTCCTCCGGGTAAACTATGGTATAATGAGACATTGGAGGTGAGGGTATGGCAAGGAAAAGCAAACGAGGTAAAAAAAATGCCATAAAGAAAAACTTAATGTATGAACTTTACGGGATTCTGATCCTGACGTTCTCAGTCATCGCTCTCGCTGGGCAAGGACATGTCGGACGTACACTTATCAATTTATGCTTTGTTTTTTTTGGTAATCCAATTGGTTATGTACTGCCACTTGTAGCCATAGGTATTGGATTATATATCATGATTAGACGCACCTCGCCACAGATCGTAACGATGCGGAATGTTGGGGTATTCCTGTTCATTCTTTGTTTGGCAGGCTTTAGTCATGTTTCGTTCTATAATGAATTCCCTAAAGAAGTATTCACTTCATCAGGCATGATCTGGTCGATTACATGGGATGAAATTATGAATGCTTTCACAAATTCAGGTACAAGCAATGGATTAATTACGGGAATTGGCGGCGGAGTTGTTGGAGCAACTTTATTCACGATTACTTATTTTCTATTCGATGTTGCAGGTTCCAAGCTTGTGCTAGTCGTCATGACGATTATTTCGGTCATTATGATTACAGGCTTCTCGGTTGTAAATGCAATTGAGCGCTTTAATGGCAAAATCAAGGGCAAAGGTAGATCCAAAGAGAAATTCGCCGCTTGGCTGCGCTCAATGTTAGTAAAGCCCAAATCGGCTAAGCCGGCACTTGCTCAAGAAAGCAAAGTTAGTACATACATAGAGGAAGACGAAGAAGAAGAATTCGTAGAGGAATATACACCTCCAGCCAAGAAACCAAGCTGGTTACAGCGTCTCCAAGCGGATAAATCAAGTAAATCAGCAGCACCTGCACCTGCACGTTCCAGTTATGTTCAAGAAGCTGAGGATGATGAGGAAGAAGGGCTCGAAGAGCTTGAAATGCAGCAAGAGGAAGAGACGCCGCTAATCAGAAGTTTCCAAGATCACGTACTGAATAGTGATGATTCAGAGGATTCGAATGATCAGATTCAGCCAACTCCTATTGCCAATAACAGTCGAAGTCAGCAAGAATCCGATACTGATGAGACAGGCGATTTAACGTTGGCGGGTCTCGAGAAACAAGTCAATACCGTTCCATATGTGATACCATCATTTAGCTTGCTTGCTAAGCCACAAGGCTCAAGACCAGGAGAACAGGCTGATTCCAAGGCTAACGCGAAGAAGCTGGAGGCTACATTAGAAAGTTTCGGTGTACGTGCCAAGGTACTTGAAGTTGTTCATGGACCTGCAGTTACAAGATATGAAATTCAGCCTGATGTCGGGGTAAAGGTCAGCCGTATTGTATCCCTTACGGATGATATTGCTCTAGCGCTTGCGGCTAAGGATATTCGGATGGAGGCGCCAATTCCTGGGAAATCAGCGATTGGTATCGAGGTGCCGAACATGGAGGTTTCCATCGTTACATTGCGCGAAGTGATGGAAACGTCTGCATTCCAGGATGCCTCTTCGCGGCTTACAGTTACATTAGGTCGTGATATTTCAGGACAGCCAATTGTAGGAAATTTAGCGAAAATGCCGCATTTGCTCGTGGCAGGTGCTACAGGCTCAGGTAAGTCCGTTTGTATCAACGGGATTATCACAAGTATCCTCTATAAAGCGAAGCCAAATGAAGTGAAATTCATGATGATCGACCCCAAAATGGTCGAATTGAATGTATATAATGGAATTCCGCATTTGCTTGCACCTGTTGTGACGGATCCAAGACGCGCATCATTAGCGCTGAAGAAGATCGTATCGGAGATGGAGAGACGCTATGAATTATTCTCCAAGAGCTCGACTCGTAACATTGAAGGGTATAATGCCTTATTAACGGAGAATGGCACAGAGGAACCGTTGCCGTATATCGTTGTCATCGTGGACGAGCTTGCTGACCTGATGATGGTCGCAGCACATGATGTGGAGGATGCGATCTGCCGGCTTGCTCAGATGGCACGTGCTGCAGGTATCCACCTCATTATTGCTACGCAGCGTCCATCTGTCGATGTCATTACAGGAGTTATTAAAGCTAATATTCCTTCGCGGATCGCTTTCGGCGTCTCCTCACAAGTTGACTCTCGTACGATTCTGGATATGGTTGGTGCCGAGAAGCTTCTTGGCCGCGGGGATATGCTGTATCTGCCAGTTGGCGCATCTAAGCCGATTCGAGTTCAAGGTGCTTTCTTATCTGATCATGAGGTGGAAGCGGTTGTCAGCTTCGTCAGCTCTCAGGAGAAGGCCGAGTATCAAGAAGAGATGGTACCTGAAATTGAAGATACACCAGACAATGTGGATGAGCATGAAGATGAATTGTTCGACCAAGCCGTCCAAATTGTGTTAGAAGCCAAACAAGCCTCCGTATCTCTGCTGCAGCGTCGTATGCGAATCGGCTATACACGGGCAGCTAGATTAATTGACTATATGGAATCTAAGGGTATTATCGGACCATACGAGGGTAGTAAGCCACGTGAAGTATTGATGTCGATGGAACAGTTTAACCATAGTCGCATCCCTTCCTAAATATTAGCAGTAACGGTTTTGCCGTCTTCTACAGTCGGCAAAACCGTTTTTAGTTTGTGCATAAGATACTTCATCCTTTCTCATAATAAGCCATATCAAAAGGCTAATGGAAGGAAAGGTTGAATAAGGCTATGAACAAGCGATTGATAGTAATTACTTTATGCGCCATCCTGTTATTATTTGCCGGGGTACAATTGAAGGCTGATTTAATGACCAGAGAAACATTTTCCAAGAACTTGGTCAAGTATGGCTCTACTGGTTCTGATGTAAGGGAAATGCAGGGCAGATTGAAATTTCTAGGGTATTTTCATGGCAAAGTGGACGGGATTTTTGGGGATAAGTCACTAGCGGGGCTCAAGAGCTTCCAGAAAGCTTTTGGGATGAAGGTAGATGGACTTCTAGGTCCCAAATCCAAGTTAAAGCTGTGGGAAGCCACTAAGCACTGGAAGCCTACTGCTGAAGAAGTGCAACCTCAGACACCTCAGGCAACAGCCACTAAGCCCAATATAAGCCCATCGGGTCATAAAGGTTATTCTAAAGAGGATATCCAGATTATGGCAAACGCTGTGTATGGAGAGGCTCGTGGTGAGCCCTATGAAGGTCAGGTTGCAGTTGCAGCTGTTATTCTGAATCGAGTGAAGTCATCGAGCTTCCCAAACACAGTGCATGGCGTCATTTTTCAACCAAGGGCATTTACGGCCGTTTCGGATGGTCAGATTTATCTCACTCCGAACGAAACGGCTACTCGAGCTGTACATGATGCAATAAGCGGTGTCGATCCTACAGATGGGTGCGAATATTATTTTAACCCGAAGACAGCTACTTCTCCATGGATTTGGACCAGACCTCAATACAAGACAATTGGGCAGCATATTTTCTGTAGATAAATGGATCTATGTGTTAGGAAAGATGAAGAAGTAACCGCTTTGGTTGCTTCTTCTGTTTCTATATGAATATAATGGAAATACCATGTATGGGAAGGGAGAAAATTGATTAATGACGTTAAATTTCGAGCGAGCCATTACAGGAAATATGCGTATTCACGTCCTGCCTACAGATCGATTTAAAACCTTTGCGATTTCAGTATATATAGGGCAATCACTGGGTGAACAGGTTGTGACACCAACAGCATTAACGCCATTCGTTCTTCGCAGAGGTACGAAGCGTTTGCCAGAAACACAGCAATTTAGAGAGTATCTTGATGAACTATACGGTGCAGGATTCGGATTCGATATTTATAAACGGGGCGATAATCAGCTAGTGCAGTTCCGAATGGATATGATTAATGAGCGGTTTGTTTCTTCATCCGATTCGCTGCTTCGAAGAGCAATCGATTTTATGAGTGATGTTATTACGAAGCCAGCAATTGAAAATAACCATTTTCGAGATAAATATGTTTCAGCCGAAAAAATGACACTGCAGAAAAAAATTGAAGCAATTGTTAATGATAAAATGCGCTATGCGGCTGAACGCTGTATGGAGATTATGAATGATGGAACTCCTTATCGTTTGCATCAACTAGGTAAAATTGCTGATATAGCTTCGATAACATCAGTCAGTCTTTATGAGGGCTATCGCAAATGGCTGCAAGAAGCACCCATTGATATTTACGTCGTAGGAGAGACAACACTTGATGAGGTAAAAACTTTAGTGGAAGAAGCTTTTCAAATCGATCGTCAAGCTTGCTCGTCCTATTCTTCTTTATCATCCAAGCCTGTTACTCGTGATACGAAGACGGTGGTTGAGAAGATGGATGTGGGTCAAGGCAAGCTGAATCTTGGATTATGGTCGAATGTAACTTATGCCGATGAAGGATACGCAGCTGCTTTAATGTATAACGGAATTCTAGGCGGTTATACGCATTCAAAACTATTTACGAACGTTCGTGAAAAAGCATCTTTAGCATATTACGCAGCATCACGATTTGACGGACATAAAGGGATTATTGCGATTCAATCTGGAATCGAGATTCAGAACTACGAGAAGGCAGTCACCATAATTCGCGAACAGATTGAAGCGATGAAGCAGGGTGTAATCTCAGAGGCAGAGATAGAACAAACTCGTGCCATGTTAGGCAATCATTTGAGAGAGCTGCAGGATTCGGCATATGAGTTGATCTCACTTGATTTTAATGCGGTGCTGTCAGGCAAAGAACGGACAATTCAGTCGTTATTGCAGGAGATTGATGAAATTGATTTATCCGCCATTCGCCAAGTAGCAGAGCAAGTACAGTTAGATACCATTTATTTCTTACGAGATAAAGGGGGAGTATAGTGATGGCTATTCAAATCATTCCGTATAAGAGACTTAATGAAACCTTATATGTCGATAGGCTGCCGAATGGATTAACGGTATATGTTCTTCCGAAACAAGGATTCCAGAAAACTTATGCCACATTCGCAACCAAATATGGTTCGATTGATAATCATTTCCAAGCCCAGGGTGCCGAAGAGATGCGGGTACCGGATGGAATCGCACATTTTCTAGAGCACAAGATGTTTGAAGAGCCAGAAGGAGATGTGTTCAATAAATTTTCCACCCTTGGCGCATCTGCCAATGCATTTACGAGCTTTGATCGAACCGTTTATCTGTTCTCTGCAACGGAGCATGTGACCCATAATTTGGAGACGTTGCTGGATTTCGTGCAAAGACCTTATTGGACCGAAGAGAGTGTCGAGAAGGAGAAGGGGATTATCGGGCAAGAGATCAAGATGTATCAAGATAACCCTGATTGGCGCGCCTATTATGGTTTGATCGAAGCGATGTATAAGGTGCATCCGATCCATATTGATATCGCAGGAACGATTGAGTCTATCAGTAAAATTACGAAACAAACGCTGCTCGATTGTTATCATACGTTCTATCACCCAAGCAATATGGTCTTATTCATTGTAGGTGGGGTAGAGCCTAATGAGATTATCCAATTCGTAACCGATAATCAGGCGAGCAAAACATTCCCTAAACAAGGGGAGATTAATCGTTTCTTCGAGCCTGAACCATCCGAAATCAATGAGAAGCAGAGGGTGAGTGAATTTGAGATTTCTTTACCCAAATGCTTGATGGGCTTCAAAGAGGATGCGCCCCGCGTTAAAGGCAAGGAATTGCTTAAGCAGGAATTAACGACTAAGCTAATGATGGATATGCTGTTCTCTGGATCATCACCGATCTATCAGCGTTTATATGATGAAGGACTGATTTCAGATGGGTTCGGCTATGAATATAATTGTGCATTGAACTATGCCTTTTCGATGATTGGCGGGGATACGAAAGACCCTGAACAGCTCATCGCAAGATTAAAACAAGAAATTGGGGCTGTTATGGACTCAGGTATTGATGCAGCTAGTTTTGAGCGAATTCGCAAAAAGAGAATCGGCAGCTTCCTGCGTATGCTCAATTCGCCTGAGGCAATTGCGAATGACTTTACGAAGTATTTATTTAATGGCATGAATATGTTTGACATCTTGCCTATATATGAACAGATGACAGTAGAAGAAGTGAATTCGCGATTACGTGAACATTTTGATTGGAGCCGTTCTGCAGTTAACATCGTTAAATCTAAGTAAGAAAATAAATAATGGGGAAATAGGGAAGAGGAAAAAACGAATGAAGCCGTTTAATGAACAGACCGTGCTAATTACGGGGGCGTCGAGGGGGATCGGCGCTGCGATTGCACACAGATTTGCCTCAATCGGAATGAATGTTGTCATTCACTATTTGCAATCACATGAATTAGCGAATGAGGTTGCTCGTTCTTGTATGCAATACGGATCGAAAGTGATGACCGTTACAGCCGATTTACAGAGCAAAGATCAAATTGACAAAATGTATGAGAAGCTGCAAAGCTACGGGATGCTACCTGATATCTTGATTAATAATGCTGGAATATCCCATTACGGGCTTCTAAGCGATGTGACGGAGGAAGATTGGGATCGGGTCATGTCGATTAATCTCAAAGCGCCATTCTTATGCAGTCAAGCGTTCTTGCCGCATATGATTTCGCAAAAATACGGACGGATTATCAATGTCTCGTCGATCTGGGGAATCGCGGGGGCATCGTGTGAGGTCATCTATTCAACCGCTAAAGGTGGCATTAATGCATTTACGAAGGCGCTTGCCAAAGAGTTAGCACCATCGGGAGTAACCGTCAATGCGGTTGCTCCAGGTGCTGTTGACACGGAAATGATGCAGATGTTTGATGCGTCTGAGAAAAATGACATTGAGAATGATATTCCGATGGGCAGATTCGCGATGCCAGATGAAATTGCCTCACTTGTATATTTTCTAGCATTGCCAGAGTCAAGCTATATTACGGGACAGATTATTTCTCCCAATGGCGGTTGGCTTACATAATGTGCATATTTCTTCTCCTGTTTGTACATCTTATATTTGGATGAATACAGCAATGTTCCAATGAAGGAGGCAATAGAAATATGAGCGTAATGAATGTATTTGACAAATGGAAAGATTTTTTGGGTGATAAAATCGATCAAGCGGAGAGATCAGGGATGGGCGATGAGATGATCAATAAAGCTGCTTATCACATTGGGGATTTTCTCTCAGACAAGGTTGAACCCAAGAATAGCGAAGAAAAAGTACTAAAAGATTTATGGGATGCAGGCAGTGAGGATGAGCAGCGTACACTGGCTCGATTAATGGTTAAAATGGTTGATAAATAATTTAGCAGTGAGAATAGAGCCTCATTAATTGAGGCTTTTTTTTCGTTCTTCTTGCTTGCACAAAACAGAGAATAAAGTAAAATAAAAAAGAGGGATTTTGGACCTAATTATCGAATTTTATTGATGATGAATAATGATTGAATCAACAAATATCTTATTGAACCAATTGAATATAATTTCCAATAACTAATATTTGCAAGGGTGAACTAATTGAAGGATAATGAGATAAAGAACAGTTGTGAACTAAATGAGTGTTGCGAATGGTATTTGGAATACGTCATACATAAGAATAGACCGGGTTTGCTTGGAGATATTACTTCCCTGATGGGTATGCTCGATATTAACATTGTTGCGATTAACGGGATGGATGATCGTACACGTGGGATGATTATTCATGCGGCTGATCATGAAATAGTGGAAATGATGGGTAAAATGTTGAAAAAAGTAAATAATATTACTATCAACGCCCTTCGTCCTCCTAAATTAGTTGATCGTCTAGCAGTAAGACATGGCAGATACATCGAACGCGATACAGATGATCATAAGACATTCCGATTTATCCGCGATGAACTTGGATTACTTGTCGATTTTCTTGGAGAGCTATGTAAGCGTGATGGTCATCAGCTTATTGGACTTCGCGGTATGCCAAGAGTGGGAAAGACAGAGTCGATTATTGCGGGTAGCGTTTGTGCCAGTAAGCGCTGGACGTTCGTGTCTTCGACTTTGCTTCGTCAGACGGTCCGCAACCAAATGTCAGCAGATGAAATGTTGACTAGCAATGTGTTTATTATTGATGGGATCGTATCTACTCTTCGTGCAACAGAGCAGCATAAAGAGCTTCTCCAGGAAATTATGGCGATGCCTGCCGCGAAAGTAATCGAACACCCTGATATTTTTGTGCGTGAATCTCGCTATACGTATGATGATTTTACCTGTATGATTGAATTGCGCAATACACCAGATGAAGTGATTCATTATGATGATTTTACGAACAACATGTAACTGTCTATGAGGAGGTGAGCTTGTGTCACAACTTGGTCAATTACTAAGAGAGACTAGACTCAAGAATAAGGTATCACTTGATGAACTTCAAGAAACAACCAAAATACGTAAAGGCTATTTAGAAGCGATTGAAGATGGCAATTATCGCATCCTGCCAGGGAGTTTTTATGTAAAGGCGTTTATACGGACATATGCAGAGGCACTTGGCATCGATCCGGTAGAGGCACTTAATATGTATAAAATGGAAGCAGCTCCTGAGAAAGAAGAAGAAGTAGCAGTAGAACCGACGATTCGCAAACGCCGTAGAAGCGGTAGGAATACGGAAAAATGGAGTCGCGTTGCATCTACGGTGCTCGTTGTTTCATTTATTGTGCTTATTATTATTGTTATCTATTATTTTAACTATAATAACAGTGACCGCAGTCCTGAAAGTACAGCTGAATCAAACAAAATTACAGAGAAGAATTCACCGCCAACGGATGTATCGCCAACACCAACGATTACTCCAACGCCGACTCCTACACCAACGCCTACTCCGACTCCGCCTGCAGTAGAATTGAAATCAGTTGGCAAAGAGGGTAAGTACGAGGTCTATGAGATTGCGGGTGCTGATAAATTATCCATTTCACTTAATGTAACTGGCAAAGAATGTTGGGTAAGTGCCAAAACGCTAGATGAAAATAACAAGAAGATTGATCTTCCAGCTGGTTCGCTTAAACAAGGCGATAGCAAGAACTGGGAATCAACTCAACCAGTTGAGATCATTCTAGGTGCTGCGGGTGCTGTTGAATTGAAAGTAAACGACATGATTGTACCCGTTGGAGAAGCACTGAATGTCAAAAATATTAAGCTAGTACTTCCAAAATCTTAAGTTTTTTTGAAATGGGAATAGGAGGGTGTGCCGTTATGAGTTCAGAGAGTTCATTTGATATTGTTTCCAAGCTCGATATGCAAGAGATGAACAACGCAGTAACGCAAGCACTTCGTGAAATCGAAACACGATTTGATTTTAAGAATAGCAAAAGCTCAATTACGTTAGAGAAAGAGGAGCTTGTCATCGTTTCGGATGATGAATTTAAGCTTCAAAACGTCCTGGATATTTTATATTCCAAAATGTCCAAAAGAGGGATTTCTCTCAAAAATTTAGACCATGGAAAAGTTGAGCCTGCGGCTTCCCAAACGGTGAAGCAACGCATTAAGCTGCGTTCTGGAATCGATCAAACGAATGCCAAGAAAATCAATGTCATGATTCGCGATTCAAAGCTTAAAGTGAAAAGCCAGATTCAAGGCGACCAGATTCGTGTAACTGGCAAAAGCAAGGATGATTTGCAGCAAGTGATGCAAATGCTTAGATCCGCTGATTTGCCGCTTGAATTGGCATTTATGAACTTCAAATAGAAGTGATTATTAGATAGGAATTCCCTTAGGTATTGCTTGATTATACTTAAGGGTGTTCTTTTTTTGACACCATTTTGACCATATATTATACTTGTTACTACGAACGGCTGTTGTAATGAAACTGGAGGGTTTTTCATCATGTCAGAGAAGGTGAAAGTAGTTACGCTAGGATGCGAGAAGAATCTAGTCGATTCAGAAATTATGGCTGGATTAATTCATCAGCGCGGATATGGCCTAGTGGAAGATAAAGAAGAAGCAACTATTATTATTGTGAACACTTGCGGTTTCATTGACGCTGCCAAGGAAGAGTCGGTTAATACGATCCTAGAGCTTGCCGATCTGAAGCAAACTGCGAACCTAAAAGCATTAATCGTTTCAGGCTGCTTGACACAAAGATACAAAGAGCAGCTCATGGAAGAAATGCCTGAGATTGATGGTATCGTAGGAACAGGTGATTTTCACAATATCAATGAAATCGTGGATGCTGCACTTGCGGGTAAGAAGCCGATTTATGTGGGCAATCCGATTTTTAACTATGAGCAGATATTGCCTAGAAGGGTGACAACACCTCGCTATACGGCTTTTGTCAAAATTGCTGAGGGCTGCGATAATGCGTGTACGTTCTGCTCCATTCCGATCATGCGTGGTAAATTCCGCAGCAGATCGATGGAATCTATTCTTGCTGAGGTGACTAGCTTAGCTTCTCAAGGGGTTAAGGAAGTTAGTCTGATCGCACAAGATTCTACGAATTATGGAACGGATTTATATGAAGGGTTCCAATTGCCTGCTTTGCTTAATAAGGTAAGCGAAGTACCAGGCATTGAATGGGTACGATTGCATTATACTTATCCAGGATTCTTCACAGATGAGTTGATTGAGACGATCGCATCGAATCCGAAGATTTGTAAATACGTCGACGTTCCGTTGCAGCACAGTGAGGATTCGATTCTGAAGCGGATGAGAAGACCAGGCAGACAGAAGGATGCGCGTGAATTGATCCGCAAAATTCGCGAGCGTATGCCGAATGTGGCAATTCGTACTTCGATTATTGTTGGCTTCCCTGGCGAAACAGAGGATGACTTCGAGCGTCTGAAGGAATTCATCGCTGAAGTGGAATTAGATCGTCTTGGCGTATTTACGTATTCATTTGAAGAAGATACACCTGCTGCACGCTTGCCAGGTCATTTACCTGAAGAGGTGAAGGAATTCCGTGCGAATACACTCATGGAATTGCAACGCAGCATTTCAGATAAACGTGGCGGCAGACGACTCGGTGAAGAGCTTGATGTGCTTATCGAGCGTTATGATGGTAGAAGCGACGTGTACATCGGAAGATCACAGTACGATGCCCCTGAAATTGACGGAGAAGTATTTGTAACGGGTAAAAATATTCAGATCGGTGAAATAGCAAAAGTACGTGTGACACATTCTTTTGAATTTGACTTATCTGGGGTGGTAGTAGAATGAATCAAATGAACCTGGCGAATAAGATAACAATCACAAGAATTTTCCTTGTCCCGATTATTATGTTCTTCTTACTAATTCAAGTGCAATTTCCTGAGATTGTGGTTCAAAATTTCAGCATTACGTACAACCAAATTATTGCTGCGCTTATTTTCATCATTGCAGCAAGTACGGATTCACTTGATGGGTAT
The DNA here is from genome assembly GCF_004344915.1 of Paenibacillus albiflavus. Lineage (GTDB taxonomy): Bacteria > Bacillota > Bacilli > Paenibacillales > NBRC-103111 > Paenibacillus_AM > Paenibacillus_AM albiflavus. The sequence continues at coordinate 177,154 of NZ_SKFG01000002.1, forward strand.
ATCGCTAGGAAAAATAAGCTTGTCACGAATTTAGGCAAGCTGCTTGATCCGCTCGCAGATAAGCTTTTGGTGACGGCTGTGCTAGTTTCCTTAGTCGAGATGAACAAGCTCTATGCCTGGATAGCTGTTGTTATTATTTCACGTGAATTTGCGGTCACAGGCCTGCGTCAAATTGCTTTGTTGGAAGGCAAAGTGATTGCGGCAAGCAAATGGGGCAAACTCAAAACGGCGGCTCAAATTACAGCGATTATCGCTCTATTAATTAACAATTTCCCATTTGCATTTATCGATGTTCCATTTGATCTAATTGCATCTTGGGTAGCAGCGATTATTACTGTATACTCCGGTATAGATTATTTCGTTAAGAATAAGCATGTTCTTGATTTTTCGGATAAAGCATAATAAAGGATTATGATCCACCTTATGGAGCGGTCTTGTCATCCTAATCTGGATGGTAAGGCTGCTTTATTATTATTGATAAGTTATGGGGGCATGGAGGATGAAGGCGGAAATTATCGCGGTTGGAACAGAGCTGCTCTTGGGCCAAATTGTGAATACGAATGCGCAGTTTTTGTCGCAAGAGTTAGCGCTAATGGGGATAGGCGTATATTTTCAAACCGTTGTAGGGGATAACGAAAATAGATTGCGTGAAGCACTGCGTCTTGCTTCGTCCCGTGCAGATCTCATCGTGTGCACAGGTGGAATCGGCCCTACGCAGGATGATTTGACGAAGGATGTGCTCGCCTCCTTCTTGAATCACCAATTAGTGATGCATGAACCATCGCTTACGAAGATTACTTCGTTCTATGAAGCGAGAGGCACACATATGGTGGAAAGCAATAAGCGCCAAGCGCTCATGATTGAAGGTAGTGAGCCTTTAATGAATGAGACCGGAATGGCTGTCGGGAATGGTCTTTCCGCAAACAATAATCACTACATCGTTCTACCGGGACCGCCAAGCGAGATGCGTCCTATGTTCACCAATTATGCGAAACCGTGGCTGCGAGGCGTCATGCAGGAAGAAACGCCGCTTCGCTCCAAAATGCTCATGTTCGGCGGAATTGGCGAGTCAATGCTTGAAGAGCGGCTGATTGATCTGATTGGGGCACAATCAGATCCTACGATCGCGCCTTATGCGAAGGAAGGCGAGGTGGCCATCCGTCTGACGACACGCGCAGCGACGGAAGAAGAGGCGAATCTCAAATTCTCCTCAGTTGAAGCAGAGATTCGCAGTCGGATCGGCGACCATCTGTACGCCGATAAGGAGATGTCATTGGAAGCAGCTATACAAGAGCTGCTTATCGCTCGCGGAGAGACGTACGCAGTGGCAGAGAGCTGCTCAGGCGGCAGGCTGAGCGATCTGATCACTGCGCTGCCTTGCAGCTCCGCGGTGTTCAAGGGCGGCATCGTTTGTTACACGAACGATGTGAAGCATCGGCTGCTTGGCGTGCCGATGGAAGTGCTTGAAGGCGCTGACGCGCCAGGCGCGGTGTCAGCTGAGACAGCGGAGCTGCTTGCACGCGGTGCGCTGCAAGCTACTGGCGCTAACTACGCCGTATCAATCACCGGCGTAGCGGGACCGGCTTCTTCCGAAGGGAAGCCGGTGGGGCTCGTGTACATCGGCTACGCGGACGTACATGGACGCACGCATGTGCAGAAGAGGCAGACTTATGGCAACCGCGAGTCGATTAAACTGCGCTCATCCAAAAGCGCGCTTTATTTACTGTGGAGCATGCTGAAGCAGTCATAAACCGCTTGCAAAGCTGCCACAGTTAAGCTATAATTCAATTACCGTTAACGGAAGAACCGTAACAAAGCAGCCCTTTGTTACGGTTTTTTATTTATATGACACAAAAAAACCGAATATATGTTCGAAAAAACACTTGGCAACAATGTAAAAAGCAGTTATTATATATCTATAATGAAAAAAGGAAGTGACGGTTTTGACGGATCGTAAAGCTGCATTAGAAATGGCACTGCGCCAGATAGAAAAGCAATTCGGTAAAGGCTCCATCATGAAACTTGGAGAATCTGCACATTCAATAATAGAAACTGTACCAAGTGGTTCCATTGCATTAGATATCGCATTAGGCGTAGGCGGCTTCCCGCGCGGACGTATTATTGAGGTATATGGACCTGAATCTTCAGGTAAAACAACGGTTGCTTTGCACGCGATTGCAGAAGTGCAGAGAACTGGTGGACAAGCTGCTTTCATCGATGCTGAGCATGCTTTGGACCCCAAATATGCTAGCGCATTAGGCATTAATATTGATGAATTGTTATTATCGCAGCCAGATACAGGTGAGCAGGCGCTTGAAATTGCAGAAGCTCTAGTACGCAGTGGTGCTGTGGATATTATCGTAGTCGATTCCGTTGCTGCACTTGTACCGAAGGCAGAGATTGAAGGCGATATGGGTGATTCTCATGTTGGCTTGCAAGCTCGTTTAATGTCACAAGCACTACGTAAGCTATCAGGCGCAATTAATAAATCGAACGTTATCGCGATCTTTATTAACCAGCTTCGTGAGAAGATTGGCGTCATGTTCGGTAATCCTGAGACAACACCAGGTGGACGCGCGCTTAAATTCTATTCTTCCATTCGTCTTGATGTGCGTCGTATTGAGACATTGAAGCAAGGCAATGATATGGTAGGGAATAGAACTAGAATTAAAGTAGTGAAGAATAAAGTAGCTCCTCCGTTCAAGCAAGCGGATATCGATATTATGTATGGTGAAGGTATTTCCAAGGAAGGCAGTATCATTGACATCGGAACTGAGATGGATATCGTGAACAAGAGTGGTGCATGGTATTCCTACAATAATGAGCGTCTTGGCCAAGGTCGTGAGAATGCGAAGCAGTTCTTGAAGGAGAATCCTCAGATGGCTGACGAGATCGAGAAGAAAATTCGCGACAACAGCAATCTAGTGCCAACTGTAAACCATACAGATGAAGTAGAAGAGGAAGAAGACTTCGAGCTGGAAGATCTATAAACGATCAGATGAACGTGATGCTTCGATGTTATATGCAATTTTATAATTAGAAACGGTAGGTTAGATGAACAGCACTTTTACATCGAATGTATGTAGAAGTGCTGTTACTTTCATATAGGATGACAACATCAAGAATGGTCCATCATCACAGTACGCACTATGCTATGTACAGAACGAGGAGGGGTGATCTGGATGGAAGATAACGATCATAACCAATCCACACATGCCATTATTACCAAGGTGGAACTACAAGCGCGCAAGAAGAATCGATATAACATCTATATTAATGAAGAATATGCTTTCTCGCTTCATGAGGATATGCTGATCAAGCATCGCCTGATGAAGGGGGATTTAATAGATCGCACCTTATTGGAAAAGGTCATGCAGGATGAAGAACGTCATGCTGCTTACTTGAAGGGTCTAAGAATATTAGGTAGGAGACCGCATTCGAGACTGGAAATGAAACAGAAGCTAGGGCAATCTGGCTACGATGCTAGGGTGTGCGAATACGCAATTGAACGATTGCTTGAGCAGGGGTATTTGAATGATGCGATGTTCGCACAGCAGCTTGCGGATCAGCGGATAGCTTTCAATCATAAAGGGCGTAATTATGTTCGCTATGAGCTCAAAGCCAAGGGGATCAGTAAGGATGAAATTGCGCAGGCGCTTGAAGCACTGGACGATGATGCCGAATTTGAAGCAGCTCTGACACTTGCACAGCGTAAATGGAATAGTACATCTGGTACACAGGTCGATAAAAAGCGTAAAACAATGGGGCTATTGCTGCGCAGAGGCTATACGCAATCACTTGTCAGACGTGTCATGGAACATGTGCAGCAAACGACAGAATTCGATGAAGATCTATTTGATTAAGCAAGCTGAAGGTAATTCTCGAAATATAAGAATGTATAAGTTTTACACCATACATGGATATTTTTCGCAGAAACGCATCCGCCCATCAGGAAAGTGAGACCGTTTCTTCTTACTTAATCCAGTTATCTTGTTCACGTTACCTTGACAATCCTCTTCGACAAAAGCTAAAATAAAATTGTATATTTTCTATATCAATTTCATATTGTATTATGATTTTGATGGACTCATCGTAAAAAACGCCAATTTTTACTTATGGGTAATTGAACCAACAAGCACAGAGGATGCTGTGCGATAATCGTTCGTGATCTAGAATTTATAACTTTGATGTCATAAATTCTATAAATCACTTTAAGAAACGCCCCGTACTTGTAAGGACGGCATAATCGTTACTTCTGACGAAAAACGGGATAAGCTTTGCTTGTCTTAGGTTTTATCATTAGGAATAAGACGATCGAAAGGCGCTTCAACTTGTCTGATTCATTTACGGCAATGGAAAAGACTTATGCTGACAAAACAATTTAAAATCGGATTAAAAAACCGAACATCCCAAGATAACACTTGGAGAATCGACGGGGAGGTGAACTTAACGCCTATGGAAGCCTGGGTATGGATCATCATCGTTCTCGTTGTTGGCTTCGTTTTCTTATGGATTGGTTATTTTATCCGCAAATCTCTTGCAGAAGCAAAAATTTCTAGTGCCGAAGTTGCAGCCGTTCAAATTAAAGAGTCAGCCATGAAAGATGCTGAAGCACTGAAGAAAGAAACGGTTCTGGAAGCTAAAGATGAAGTGTATAAGCTCAGAACTGAAGCTGAAAAAGACATTCGTGAGCGTCGCAATGAAATGGGACGACAAGAAAGACGACTGTTGCAAAAAGAGGAATCGCTGGATAAGAAAATAGAATCTCTTGAACGAAAAGAGGAACAAGTCGCCAACAAAGAGAAACGAATTGAAGAAACACAAACACAGATTAGTGAACTGTATAAAGCACAAGTAGCTGAACTGGAACGAATTTCTGGTCTAACGATGGAGGAAGCGAAGAATATCATTCTGACCAATGTAGAACAAGAAGTTCGCCACGAAGCAGCTCAAATGATTAAAGAAATCGAAACACATGCTAAAGAAGAAGGCGACAAGAAAGCAAAAGAAGTAATTACTCTTGCGATCCAGCGCTGCGCTGCAGATCACGTAGCCGAAACTACGGTATCTGTTGTATCCCTTCCGAATGAAGAGATGAAAGGCCGAATCATTGGTCGTGAAGGACGTAATATTCGTGCTCTTGAGACGCTAACAGGTATCGATCTCATCATTGATGATACACCTGAAGCAGTTATTCTCTCAGGTTTTGATCCAATTCGTCGTGAAATTGCCCGCAATTCTCTTGAGAAATTAGTAGCGGATGGACGTATTCATCCAGCTCGTATCGAAGAGATGGTTGAGAAATCTCGTAAAGAGGTTGACGAGCGCATCCGTGAATACGGGGAGCAAGCAACTTTCGAGGTTGGCGTACACGGCTTGCATCCTGACCTTATCAAGATTCTGGGTAGACTTCGTTTCAGAACAAGTTATGGTCAGAATGTATTGAAACACTCGATGGAAGTAGCTTATTTATCCGGATTGATGGCTGGAGAACTCGGTGAAGACGTAACTTTGGCGAAACGTGCCGGGCTTTTACATGACATTGGTAAGGCGCTTGATCACGAGGTTGAAGGATCACATGTTGAGATTGGTGTTGAAATCGGGAAGAAATACAAGGAACATCCTGTTGTTATCAACGCGATTGCATCCCACCATGGAGACTGTGAAGCAACTTCGATCATTGCGATGCTGGTTGGTGCAGCTGATGCTTTATCAGCAGCTAGACCAGGAGCAAGACGTGAGACACTTGAGACGTACATCAGACGACTTGAGAAGCTCGAAGAAATTACGGAGTCATTCGAAGGTGTTGAGAAATCATACGCAATTCAAGCAGGACGTGAAGTGCGTGTCATGGTACAGCCTGAGAAAATTGACGATACGGAATCATTCCGCTTAGCGCGCGATATCACGAAGAAAATTGAAGAAGAGCTCGATTATCCGGGTCACATTAAAGTAACCGTAATCCGTGAAACACGTGCTGTTGAATACGCGAAGTAAATAGTTTACACTAGAAAAGTGGCTGACATAGCCACTTTTCATTTTGTCTAGAGTCTAGAATAACCTTAAATAGATAGACGCAAAATTGTGCAAGTTGGGAGTGGATGGTCATTCAAGTTATATTTATTGGAGATATCGTCGGTTCAGTCGGTCGTAAGGCACTTCGTGCGGTATTGCCTGCCATTAAGACGCAGTATCCTCGCGCTTTGTTAATTGCGAATGGGGAGAATGCAGCTGGTGGACGCGGAATTACGCAGCAGATTGCAAGAGAATTCTATGAGCAAGGAATTAGCGCGATCACACTCGGTAATCACACATGGGATCAGAAGGAAATCTTCGATTTCATTGATGATGAGAGCCGAATGATCAGACCCGCCAATTTCCCTGAAGGAACACCTGGTCTTGGTTCAACAGTAGTTAAGGCCAAAGAAGGGGAAGTGCTCTTAATCAATCTGCAGGGACGTACTTTTCTTCCGCCGATTGATTGCCCATTCCGTAAGGTGGATGAGATCCTAGAGGAAGCACAGGGCCGTTATAAATACATTATCGTTGATTTCCATGCGGAAGCGACGTCTGAGAAGATAGCCATGGGCTGGTATTTGGATGGAAGAGTATCTGCTGTCGTCGGCACGCACACACATGTACAAACACATGATGAGCGTATTCTGCCGCACGGAACGGCTTGTTTAACTGATATTGGGATGGTTGGGCCAAGAGATGGTATTCTGGGAATGGAACGGAATGCAGTGATTCAAAAATTTGTCACGCAGCTGCCTGTTCGCTTTAATGTAGATGAGGGCAAATGGCATTTCCATGCAGTATTTATCGAATTTAACGACTCAACTGGACTAGCAGAATCAATTAAATTGATTCGTTATGACGAAGATAGTTTTATTTTTGCATAATCTTTTTTAATCCTGAGTTGGAAGAAGAAGGAATTTAGGGTTCCCTTCGCGAATAGACATGATAATGGAATTTATTAGCTATTCCTAGGGAGGAACTTATTCATGGAAGTATTAAAAGTTTCAGCAAAATCCAATCCAAACTCCGTAGCAGGTGCACTTGCTGGCGTGCTACGGGAACGTGGTGCCGCAGAGCTTCAAGCGATTGGAGCGGGTGCGCTAAATCAAGCAATCAAGGCAGTTGCAATTGCTCGAGGATTCGTAGCGCCTAGTGGAGTAGACTTAATTTGTGTACCAGCTTTCACAGACATTGTCATAGACGGAGAAGATCGTACAGCAATTAAGCTGATCGTAGAGCCTCGATAGTGGTATAATCCAAAGAGAGCCCTGAATAAGGGCTTTTCTTTATGAATAAATGATAAAACATAATTTACGGAGGTGTGTGAAGAAATGGTAATCGATGGACATTGCGATGTCTTGTATAAGTTATTCAGCAACAAGCAATTGCAGTTTGATGCGCATGGTCAGGATATCATCCTTCAAGCAGGCCTGCCTAGACTTATTGAAGGCGGCGTTAAGCTGCAGTTCTGTGCCATTTTTATAGATGAGGATGAGGTTGGAACGCCTACATTCAGACATGTACTCGAATATGTAGACATATACGATAAGCAGCTGTTAAGTCAGCCGATGATTCATCCTGTACTTAGCAAAGCTGACCTATCTGTGATGAATGAAGATGGTAAACTCGGAACCTTATTACATATCGAGGGTGCTGATGCTTTAGAAGGCGATCTCATGCTGCTTCGTATGGTTTACCGATTAGGTGTTCGGACGATGGGGCTCACTTGGAATTATAGCAATTGGGCGGCGGATGGAGCCGTAGAGCCAAGACAAGGCGGTCTGACAACGAAGGGCAGAAAATTCATTCGAGAGTGCGAACGAATTGGCATTATCCTGGACGTTTCTCATTTATCAGAACGCGCTTTTTGGGATTTGGAAAAAGAAACCAAAAAGCCATTTTTTGCATCCCATTCAAATGTTTATGATATTTGTCCGCATAATCGCAATTTGCGGCGTGACCAGCTTCAAGCGATCCTCGATCGTGATGGTCTTGTCGGGCTTACATTTGTTCCTTATTTTGTAAAACAGGATAAGGATGCAACGATCGATGATTTCTTAAGACATGTCGATTATGTGTGTGCGCTTGGCGGCGCGGATAAGCTGGCATTTGGTTCGGATTTTGATGGATTTTCTCAAATGATTCCTGGACTTGAGCATGCTGGCCATTTCGTGAACTTAGCGAATGAACTGTATAAGCGGTATAAGCCGGAAGAAGTAGAAGGCTTCTTATTTGGAAATTGGCATCGTTTTTTAAGTCATAATTTGCCAGATTAAGACTTAAAATCCATCTAAATATTAGATAGATTTAATCTAAAAATAGAATGTTACTAAATTAGCTCAACTACTTGTATTTTCTGTGAAGAAGGCATAAAATTTTATTTATAGATATATTAGAAAATTTTTATTTGTGAATTAGTGGTGCAATTGTCTACCATAAATCATTGATTCACACACGATATGAAGAAACGTAATTGTCGCTTTATGGCAATTAAGCTGTTTTCTCATGTTTTCATATTCATATCTAATCTACTCAATTTATGCGCTATCTAAAAAGCTGCAAAACAAAAGGAGAGGACGCAAGTGATTAGTCAGTTGTCTTGGAAAATCGGAGGTCAGCAGGGAGAAGGGGTCGAAAGTACAGACCGCATTTTCTCAACTGCCCTTAATCGGCTTGGCTACTATTTGTATGGCTATCGTCATTTTTCTTCAAGAATTAAAGGTGGTCACACAAACAACAAGATTCGTATTTCGACAAAGCCAATTCGCTCGATATCCGATGATTTAGACATCTTGGTTGCATTTGACCAAGAAACGATCGATCTTAATGCGCACGAGCTCGGCAGCACAGGTGTTATTGTTGCTGATGCAAAATTCAATCCGACTTTACCTGAGGGGGTTAAAGCTAGATTGTTCCCTGTACCTATTACAGCAATCGCTGAAGATTTAGGTACATCATTATTTAAGAATATGGCAGCTTCGGGTGCTTCATGGGCATTGCTCGGTTTACCACTAGAAGTATTCAATAAAGCAGTAGAAGAGGAATATGGTCGTAAAGGCGCTGCTGTCGTAGAGAAAAACATTGAGGCAGTTCGCAAAGGTGCTGAGTTCGTATTAGAGCTAGCTGGCGGTCCAATTCCAGAATTACAATTAGAACCTGCAGACGGTGAAGAAAAACTATTTATTATCGGTAATGATGCAATCGCACTAGGTGCAGTAGCTGCTGGTTGCCGCTTCATGCCTGCATATCCAATCACACCTGCTTCTGAAATTATGGAGTATTTAACTAAAACGCTTCCAAAACACGGCGGCTCTGTTATCCAAACAGAAGATGAGATCGCTGCTGTAACGATGGCAATTGGTGCTGGCTATGGTGGGGCGCGTGCTATGACTGCATCCGCTGGCCCTGGTCTATCACTAATGACTGAAGCTATTGGTCTGGCGGGTATTACGGAAACGCCTGTTGTTATCGTTGATACGCAACGCGGTGGCCCAAGTACAGGTCTTCCAACAAAGCAAGAGCAAAGTGACTTGAATGCAATGATCTATAGCACGCATGGTGAGATTCCCAAAATCGTGCTTGCACCAAGTACAATTGAAGAGTGTTTCTACGATACTATCGAAGCATTCAATCTAGCTGAACAATATCAATGTCCTGTTATTCTATTAACAGACTTACAATTATCATTAGGTAAACAATCTTCCGCACTGCTTGATTATGACAAAATTGTAATCGATCGCGGTAGATTAGTTACAGAGGCTCCACAGCTTGGAGAAAACGAACTATTTAAGCGCTATGAATTTACAGAGGATGGAATTTCACCTCGTATTCTTCCTGGTGTGAAGAACGGTATTCACCACGTAACTGGTGTTGAGCACGATCAAGCTGGTCGTCCATCAGAGAGCCCAGTTAATCGTAAGAAAATGATGGATAAACGTATGGAAAAAATGAAGCACGTGAAAGTGACCAATCCTTTCCTAATTGATGCTCCTGAAGAGAATCCAGATTTACTGATTATTGGTATGGGTTCAACTGGTGGTACAATTGACGAAGCTAGAGGACGTTTAAGTGCAGATGGTATTACTACGAATCACTTGCAAATGCGCCTTATGCATCCGTTCCCAGCAGATGAGCTTAAGCCTTTCATCGAGAAAGCTAAGAAGGTTGTTGTTGTTGAGAATAACGCAACTGGTCAGTTAGCTAATCTGATTAAGCTTAACCTAGGTAACCACGATAAAATCGAGAACCTGCTTAAGTATAATGGTAATCCGTTCTTACCAGCAGAAATTCATGAAGAATGTAAGGGGATGGCACTCTAATGGCAACATTAAAAGACTTCCGCAATAACGTTAAACCTAACTGGTGTCCTGGCTGTGGCGACTTTTCCGTTCAAGCATCGATTCAAAGAGCAGCTGTTAACTTAGGGTTAGAGCCTGAGCAGCTAGCTGTTATCTCAGGTATCGGATGTTCGGGTCGTATCTCAGGATATATTAATGCATATGGCTTGCACGGCGTACATGGTAGAGCATTACCAATCGCCCAAGGCCTTAAAATGGCTAACAGAGAGCTTACAGTGATCGCATCTGGCGGTGACGGCGATGGTTTCGCAATTGGTATGGGTCATACTGTACATGCGATCCGCCGTAACATCGACATTACTTATATCGTAATGGATAACCAAATCTATGGATTGACAAAAGGTCAAACTTCTCCGCGAAGCGGCGAAGGCTTCAAAACGAAGAGCACGCCTTCAGGTTCAATCGAAACACCACTTGCACCATTAGAAATGGCACTTGCAGTAGGTGCAACATTCGTTGCTCAAGCGTTCTCCTCGAACGTTAAGCAATTAACATCCATTATCGAAGCCGCTGTTCAGCACAAAGGCTTCTCCATGGTTAACGTATTCAGTCCATGTGTAACTTTCAACAAAGTGAACACATACGACTGGTTCAGAGAACATGTAACGGATCTGGATGAAACACCTGGTTACGATTCATCTAATCGTATGGCTGCTATGTCCAAACTTATGGAAACGAGTGGACTGATCACGGGTATCATTTATCAAGATACTTCGAGGAAGAGCTATGAAGATCTTGTTCCAGGCTTCAAGGCTGAAGGTCTTGCAAACCAAGATATCAAAATCTCCAAAGAAGACTTTGAGAAGCTTGTTGCAGAATTCAAATAATTGCTTATCAATCCAAGGCATATGGTTGTTCGCAACCATATGCCTTTTCTTTTCTCCTGCTAGGGTTTACTTTGGGGTGCATATTTTATAAAATAATAGTGAAACATCACACTGTACTCGCATACAAATACAGCATAGAACAAAGGATGGGACAAGATTATGACGAATCAAGACAGCAAATTAGTACCAATTGGCATCTCAGCTAGACATATTCATTTATCACAGGCACATATTGATATTTTATTCGGTGAAGGTTATCAGCTGACTGTATTTAAGGATCTTACACAACCAGGACAATATGCAGCGAATGAAACAGTAGGCGTATTCGGTCCAAAGGGTGGATTTGAGAAGGTTCGTATTCTTGGACCTGCACGTAAAGAATCACAACTTGAGGTTGCTATGACAGATACGCTAAAGCTTGGTATTCAAGCTCCAGTTCGTGAATCAGGCAATATCGAAGGTACACCAGGTGTTAGGGTTGTAGGACCTAAAGGTGAAGTTGAAATGGACAAAGGCGTTATTGTAGCTGCTCGTCACATTCATTTCCACACATCGGATGCTGCTAAATGGGGTATTGCGGACAAGCAAGTTCTTAAAGTGAAATTAAATGGACTTCGTCCTTTAACATTTGATGATGTCATTGCACGTGTATCGGATTCATTTGCGCTTGATATGCACATTGATACAGATGAAGGTAATGCAGCGGGTGTCAAAACAGGTCAAATGGCTGAAATTATCGGCTAATTCGCCTATTATAGTTCGGGATCAAGAACTCCTCAATTCGATTGGGGAGTTTTTGTATTATAGAATTTATAACATTTGTGTCATAAATTCTAAGTAATACCTTAAGAAACGCATCCGTCTTATGAAGACGATGAAACCGTTTCTTTTTGTGCGTATTTTGCCTTTTTCATCAGATAGTAATCGGACAGGTTAGTATGATATAATTTTGTAATAACTCTAATAGATAAAAGCTTGTTAATATAGAGGGGTGTGAGTGTAGAATGAGCAAGGAGGCTAGTAACCAGGCGGACTTAAAAGCTGTCAAAGGTGCTAAGGACTACTCCAAATACTTTGATTTCTCTAGTGCCAAATTATTGTCAGAAGATGAGAATGGCAAGAAGTATAGAATTAGTGGTCGAGAGGTTCAGATTAAGAGTGGACCATCGCATCAAGATGAGAAGCGCAGAGGTCGCGAAGAAGTTCAAGTATTTTACGAGAACGCAGTTCCAGAAGAGCTTCAGGAGCTGGGTAAAGGTAAATACTATTTAATCTATACATTCGGCTGTCAAATGAATGAGCATGATTCGGAAACGATGAAGGGCTTGCTGGAGCAGATGGGGTATCAGTCCACTGAGGATCGTAAGCAGGCGGATGTTATTCTACTCAATACATGCGCCATTCGTGAGAATGCAGAAGATCGCGTATTCGGTGAATTAGGCCATCTCAAGACACTCAAAACACAAAAGCCTGATCTTGTTCTAGGTGTATGTGGCTGTATGTCCCAAGAGGAAGGCGTAGTTAGTCGAATCTTGCAGAAGCATGCATTCGTAGACATTATTTTTGGAACACATAATATTCATCGCCTGCCAAGACTATTGCAGGAAGCTTATTTCTCGAAGGAAATGGTCGTAGAAGTATGGTCTAAGGAAGGCGACATTGTAGAGAACTTGCCTCATAAACGCGAAGGCATGCGTGCTTGGGTGAACATTATGTATGGTTGTGACAAGTTCTGTACGTATTGTATTGTTCCTTATACGCGTGGTAAAGAACGCAGTCGTAGGCCTCAGGATGTCCTTGCGGAAGTCCGAGATCTTGCAAGACAAGGGTTCAAGGAAATTACATTGCTAGGTCAGAACGTCAATGCGTACGGGAAGGATTTTGAAGATCTGGATTACACATTCGGTGATCTGATGGATGATATTCATAAGATCAATGTGCCGCGAGTTCGCTTTATGACCTCGCATCCGCGTGACTTTGATGAACGTCTAGTTGAAGTGCTAGCTAAAAAAGGTAATTTAATGGAGCATATTCATTTACCTGTTCAATCTGGCAGCACAGATGTCCTTAAGAAAATGGGACGTAAATATACACGTGAACGTTATCTTGAGCTTGTCGCTCAAATTCGTGCTGCCATTCCTGATGCAGTATTAACAACGGATATTATTGTTGGCTTTCCTGGAGAAACGGATGAGCAATTCGAAGATACGATGTCACTTGTGAGAGAAGTAGGGTTTGATACTGCATATACCTTCATTTATTCGCCAAGAGAAGGAACACCTGCTGCATCAATGATTGATGATGTGCCAATGGAAACGAAGAAGCAGCGACTCTATCGTCTGAATGATGCTATTGGTGAATATAGCAAGCAGAGCAATGATAAATTGTTAGGTGAAGTAGTAGAAGTACTTGTTGAAGGCGAAAGCAAATATGATGCGCATGTGCTATCAGGCAGAACGCGTACGAGCAAGCTTGTGCATTTTACAGGTGACAAAGAACTGATCGGAACATTCGTTCATGTCCGAATCACAGAAGTAAAAACCTTTTTCCTTAAAGGGGAATTAGTTCAAGAGGCAATGCAAATCTCTATCAAAAATGTTGATGATCTATAAGATCATATTGGGAGAGTGTAAAAAAGATGTCTAACCACCATGAACTAGAACCGTGTCCAATCGAGCATTACACGAATAAAGAATTTGTTGTCCGCGAAGATATTATGGTCAAAACAAAAGAGCTTGCAGAATTAATCACGACATCATCAGAGGTGCAGTTCTTTCAGCAAGCTGATAAACAAATTTCTGGTAATGAAGGAATCCAGAATCTGATTAATCAGATCAAGAAGAAGCAAAAAGAGATTGTTGCATTTAAATCATTTGATAATCCAGCAATGGTGCAAAAGATTGAAAATGAGATCGATCAATTGCAAGATGAGCTGGATCAAGTGCCAATCGTAAACGAATTCAGACAATCACAAGAAGATATCAACTATTTGCTTCAGCTTGTAATGGGTGTCATTCGAGATACCATCTCTGAGAAAATTACGGTTGAAGAAGGTAAAGATTCACCTTCAACTTCCAATTGCGGTTAACTTGTAGACAAGGGAACGATCCTGATGCTTAGTTCATAAGTGAAGGGATCGTTCTTTTGTGTTATTTATATCGCTTATATCCAAGTTTTTGTTTATACTTCCAATTCTTCACTAACTTACGATAGATTGTTTTATCCTCTAGCTTGGATAGAGGCTCATATTCGGGTCTTGTATTCACTTCAATAATCCACGGCCTTAATTCGTTATCAATTCCGACATCCATGCCGATTTCCCAAACATCAGGAAATTTCTTGCGAAGTTTCTTGGCCGTCTGCTTCCCAAGATCATATAGAAGGCTGACATAACCATCAATCTCACTCTCCGATAAATAAGGCTCGAGTAAAGTGTGAATAGGATGAAGAGTTGCGCCTTGGGCGCCATTGGTTACAATTTTATTTTTCGAAGCTAGTCTGCCGATAATTCCGCTTTCTTCCCATACCCCATCTTTATTCCGCTGAATCATGACACGAAAATCGAAGGGTCTGCCATCGCTAGTAAGTAAATGAATCCCTTTTTGTATAACGTATTTGCGATTCGTCATTCGCTCTTTTAATTTGCTAAACAATCCGTTGTACGTACGAAACGATTTGTGCTGTGTATTCCATTTGAGATGGTACTTGGAGTCAATTTCGGCCTGAAGTATACCTTTTCCTTTGGAGCCAGTATCTGGTTTAATAAAGACTACACGATAACGATTCAAGTATTTTCTTAGTTCGTCTTTGCTGAACAAAGAGGTTGTGGGTATATATTTTTGTATATGAGAATGTTTATTCAGCACCTTCGTTTTTGCCCATTTACTTGGAATGTAACTATTGAATTTACGACGTGGCACAATCATGGCTCCCTTCTGAAATGGTTGTCTTCGGCTATCACTCTAATTTATGTTGTTATGGGAACGATGTGCGTACAAACATGCTTTTGGTGGATATAAATAGGCAGATGATGGACTTATTTATAATAAAGACTGGTTATGCTGAATGTTTGAAATTATTGCAAATTAATACTAGAAGAAGTTCTCAAGCTTGGCTATAAATGATAAAATAAGGATGTAGAAAATTTTTGCAATTTATTTGAAACCTCGATATGGGGTTAACGTATTACTGTTTATAAATACAATAAACCAGTGTTCTGAGGAGGAAATCTACATGTCTATCTTTAAACGTTTAAGAGATCTAACGATGTCTAATATTTATGCCCTTATTGAAAAAGCAGAAGATCCTATCAAAATGACAGATCAATATTTACGAGATATGCAAGAGGATTTAGAGGATGCAGAGAAAGCAGTTGCTGCACAGATCGCAATTGAGAAGAAATTCAAGGCGCTATACGAAGAGCAGGAAGCATTAGTACAGAAACGTGAAGAGCAAGCGCATATCGCTGCTCAAGCACAAAATATTGATCTAGCACGCCGTGCACTTGAAGAGAAGAAAGCAGCAGAAGCTAAGATGGCTGAATATAAGGCAGCTTACGATCAGAACAAAGCAGCTGCTGATAATCTACGTGGTAAGCTGGACGAAATGCGTAAGCAATTGACAGAAATGAAAAATAAACGTGAAACATTAGTTGCTCGTTACAACGCAGCTAAAGCACAGAATGAAATTAATAAAGCGATGAGCGGACTTGGCTCTGACACAGCATCTGCTGGACTTAAACGCATGGAAGAGAAAATGATGCAAATGGAAGCGCAAGCTGAAGCTAGCAATGAAATGGCTTCTAAGAATTCAAATCTCGATGACGAGATTGCTAAGCTAGGCTCAAACAAAGAGGTTGATGATGAGCTTGCAGCCCTGATGAAAAAATACGAGCAAAACTAATATTGCTGTGGATGTCCACATCACCAAAGAGAACGTCGTAAGACGTTTCTCTTTTTGAATTAAGGAGGAACATAGATGACATGGAATGTCATAGCTGGCGCACTCGTATGGGCAGGTGCTGGCGCGGCTCTTTTGTATGTATTAATGACGATTGACACACTATTAACGCGCTATAAAGATTTTGATGAGATCAAAAAAGGTAATATGGCGGTAACTTTACGATTTGTGATGAAGCTGTTTGCACAAGGTTATATTCTGTCACAATCTATTCGCGTGTCTAATGATTTATTGGAAGGGTTGTTTGTTTCAATCGTTTCCTTTGTGATTTTACTTATTTTGGAATTTGTTGTTCGAATCGTACTTAGCTTGACCACAGGTCTTAAATTGGCGGATGGTACCCAAGCAGGTAAAGTGACGCATGGACTTATCGCTGGATCATTACATGTTGTTGGTGCTCTAATCATTGCAGCATATATCGCACCGTAAGAATATTTCATCTAAATGCTAAGGAGACGAAACAATGAGCTTGTTTAAGCGCATTAAAAATATTGTAGCAAAGCCTGAAGCGCCAATAGTAGAGAAAAGTATGCTTCAGCTTAAAGCGGGAGATATATGTGAAGTATCCCTTGTAACTTATGAAGTAACGGGCCGTGTACAGAATCGACAAAGGAATGCGGTTGTGTTGACTTTGCAAGACGGCAATACGATACGTTACTTGAGTATTGAGGAGCGGGAGAAGTTGGTTTATTCCCTCTATTCACCGATCGATGGTAGATTGGATTCACCAGATGAGGTTCCGACAACGATGGAGCTTGATGATGAATTCTATCATTTGGATGAGCAATATTCAGGTTTTGTACAAGTTAGCGGCAGAACACCCTTTCATCAAGGCGGAGAACAATACGTATGGCAATATCAATCGGATTCCTCTAAGCTGCTTCGCATAGAGTGGCAGGATGGACGGTTCATGCTCTATGAAGGTGAATGGATTCTGAATGCTGACGTTAAAGTGATTCGCGGATCTTAAGAATGGGGTGATCACATGGCTAAACGGCTGTTATACGGTTTAAAATGGTTGCTTGTCGTTGCCCTAATTGTTCCGTTACTTGCAGCATGTACGTATACGGTCAGTGAATCTTTCCCTCTGGAATCAGTTAATAAGAATGGGAAAGAAACTTCCTACGTCTATAGAGCGGAGAATCAAACCGTACCTGAGGTAGCGCAGGAGATTGCTGACGAGAAGAAACCGAAGGAAATATCCAAGGAAGACATGGAACGTATGTTCCTTGTTTATAGCGATGAAATTTATCATATTCAGAAAGATCCTAACAAACCTGAGGATACCTTAATTGAAGTAAGCTCCAAAGAATATGTTAGAAATAATTATGCATCAGATTTTCTTAGAGGTTATATTACGGCATCCATTCTCGGTTCCCTATTTGATTCAGTAGGCTCTTGGGGTTCCGGTAATTATCGGGGCTACGGCACCAAAGATACTTATAAGCCTAAAACGGACTATACAAAACCGACTGAGCAGGATAAGAAGGCAAAACCGCCGATAACGGTTAACAAAACAGGCTCGATTACGAAACGAAACAGCAGCGGGACTTCAAGCAAATCGAGTTCTTCAGATAATAAGTCGAATGATTCAGGCGGTATTTTTGGCAAAATTACTCGTAACAGTGGAGACTCAAGCAGCTCTGGCAGTTCAGGCAGCTCAAGCAGCAGCAAATCATCCTCGGTAACGAAGAAGCCACCCAAAGTCAGTTCACCTAAGACTGGTTTTGGCAAGACCGGTTCAATTAAAAGGCGAAGATGATGCTGCAATGTGTTTCATATCGAAAAGGCGCTTTACTTCTCGTATGTACGTTCTTTGTACATGGGGAAGATAAAGCGCCTTTTGCTGTTTATAATCTGATATGCATTTAGCTTGAAGCACGATCCGCATTCATTCGTTCATGCTTGCGTTGCAGCGTAATAAGGCGGATTAACAAAAAGATCGCACCGGCGGCAAGCCCCGAATTAAGACCGATCCAATAGCCAAATGCCTGCAAGTCTGTGTAGTTGGCTAAGTAATAGCCAAGTGGAAGGCTAATGATCCAATAGGATACAAAAGCCATAATCAAGCTTGAATTTACATCTTTGTATCCCCGTAGGGCACCTTGAATCGGTGCTGCAATTGCATCCGATAGCTGGAAGAACAAGGCATAGATTAGGAATTGCTGCGCGAGTGCAAGGACAGCGGCATCCGTCGTATAGAAGCCCGCAATTTCTTTCGTGAAGACCAGTAATCCTATTGCACATAGCAAGGATAAGAATATAGCAAGGCAAATGCCAAGATAGCTGTATATTTTGGCGTCCTTTAATCGCTTTGCGCCAACTTCATATCCGACCAGGATGGTAAGTCCCATTGAAATACTCATTGGAACCATGTACAGGAAGGAGGCGAAGTTATTTGCAGCTTGATGAGCGGCAATCGTCGTTGTATTGAACTGACTCATTAATAAAGTGACCGTTGCGAAGACGGCAGTTTCGAAGAAGATCGCAAATCCGATTGGAACGCCGATTTTCAGAATTTCTTTCCATGCACGGAGGGATATTCGATATAAACGGCTGAAAATACGAAGCTCTGCGAAAGGCTGTTTGCGCCAAATGAAAAATACGGTTATAAGCAGGATGATCCAATAGGTTACTGCGGACGCATAACCTGAGCCAACACCGCCTAACTTAGGAAATCCGAACTTACCGAAGATAAGCAAATAATTCAGGATAATATTGATTGGCAGTGTCATAAGTGTAATGAACATCGTGATCCGCGTATAGCCATGCGCGTCGATGAAGCATCGAAGGACGGTATAAATAAATAGCGGAACTATACCTATGGAAATCGCTACTAAGAATCTATGGGCGATATCATGTACATCAGGATCTAAGCTCATGAGATTAAGTATGGGACCCAGAGTAAAAATGCCAATGATGATAATGCTAATTGCGATGATAACACCTAAGTAGATCGCTTGCACGATTTTTTCAGGAATTTGTTCTTTTCGTTTAGATCCAAGTAGTTGAGCGATAATCGGCGTGACCGCAAGCAGAATTCCTGTAACACCGGTATTAATCGGCGTCCATATACTTACACCGATTGCGACTCCTGCCAAATCGACAGGACTTGCATGTCCAGACATGGTGGTATCGAAGAAACTCATTGAAAAGAGCGCGATTTGTGTAATGAGAATAGGCAGCAGAATAACTAGCATTTGCCTAATTTTCTGTGATGTCGTAAATGTTTGTTTCATGGTTCTCCCTTTATGCAGTAACGTGATGTTATTTGTATGCTGCTGTAAATTATAACACAGACAAATTATTTAACACGGATTTATGATAAACAAGCGAAGAGATAACGTTATGACGTATCAACGCTTTAGTGTAAAATATGTATTTTTCACACCGATAAAAAAGACTAATCAGAATCATATTTTTTTTTAAAATAAATTATGTTAGAATACTTAACAAATGAGAGAGAAGGATGATGAAACTATGAGTACTGTTAATGTATCAACACAAGAATCCCTAAACCCGTATGAGATTGCACAAACACAAATTGAGCTTGCAGCGGCTAAATTAGGCTTAGCAGAGAATATCGTTGAAGTACTTAAGAAACCAAAACGCGTACTTACTGTGAACTTCCCTGTGAAAATGGACGATGGAACAACGAAAGTGTTCGAGGGTTATCGTTCCCAGCACAATGATGCGATTGGTCCTACAAAGGGCGGTATTCGTTTCCACCCGCAAGTATCCCTTGATGAAGTGAAAGCATTATCCATGTGGATGAGTTTCAAGTGTGGTGTAGTTGGTCTACCATACGGTGGCGGTAAAGGCGGCGTAATTTGTGATCCGACCAAAATGAGCAAGGGTGAGCTTGAGCGTGTAAGCCGTGCTTATATCGAAGCGATTGCAGATATCGTAGGTCCTGATCGCGACATTCCAGCACCAGACGTTTATACGAATGCACAAGTAATGGCTTGGATGACAGATACGTATAGCCGTTTAAAAGGTTCTTTCCAACCGGGTGTGATTACAGGTAAGCCGCTAATCCTTGGTGGTTCCAAAGGACGTAACGAAGCAACTGCACGTGGTTGTGTATTCACGATTCAAGAAGCGCTTCAAGAGATTGGTCTTGCTCCTAGCGACGCAACAGTAGCTATTCAAGGCTTTGGTAATGCAGGCCGCATCGCAGCAGAATTGTTGTCAGCGCTTGGATGCAAAATTGTAGCCGTATGTGATTCCAGAACAGCTCTTTACAACAAAGATGGTCTTGATGTGAAGAAACTAGCTGCTTGCAAAGACAATGGCGCTCTTATCGATTATGGCAAGGAATTTGAAATGAAAGCAGATCAAATTCTTGAACTGAACGTAGATATCTTAATCCCAGCTGCACTTGAAAATGTCATTACTTCTGCAAATGCAGATCATGTTAAAGCTAGAATTATCGCTGAAGCAGCTAATGGCCCTACAACACCAGAGGCTGACAAAGTATTGAACAAAAAAGGCATCATCGTGATTCCTGATATTCTTGCTAATGCAGGTGGTGTAACAGTTTCTTACTTCGAGTGGGTACAGAACTTAATGAACAACTACTGGAGTGAAGAAGAAGTAAACGCGAAGCTTGAAGTGAACATGAAGAACGCCTATACTGCAGTTCGTGCACTTTCCAAAGAATACAACACAGATCTTCGTACAGCTGCATTCATGATTTCACTAAAACGTATTTCCGAAGCAATGACTGCACGTGGTTGGGTTTAATTCATAAACTTATAAATCGTATTTCCTTAAGGCCTGCTTGTTAAGCGGGCTCTTTGTTTTGTAGCGACTTGGAATGGCAACATTGAATTATACTAGATATGTAATTTATTTCACTTATTTATAAGATAACTTGTAATATAATAGATGAGCTGTCTTACAAATGATTAAACTTGGAGGTTCGTTATATGGGATACCTAAAGCCTCATGAAATTGCAGCAGCCACAGTCGAAACGGGTGTCAAGAAGGCAACGCAATTGAATAGAAGTGCCTTAATCTTAGGATTTGTTGCGGGTGCTTTTATTGCGCTCGGTTATTTACTCTATATTCGAGTTATTGCAAACACACCTGCGGAGTGGGGAAGCATAACGACCTTCATTGGAGCATCCGTGTTCCCAGTTGGTCTTATCCTTGTTCTTATCGCAGGCGGCGAATTGTTAACGGGTAATATGATGGCAGTTCCGCTCGCACGTATGCAGCGACAAATAACAACATCACGTATGATTAAGAATATTTGTCTGATTACGATCAGTAATTTTGCAGGTGCAATATTTGTTGCTTATTTCTTTGGGCATATCGTTGGATTAACGGAAACAGGGCCTTATTTGGCCAAAACGATCAGTATTGCTGAACACAAAATTGACGATTCCTTCCTGCAAGCTTTCGTCTCAGGAATCGGTTGTAACTGGCTCGTAGCTCTTGCTGTTTGGCTATCTTACGGGGCAAAGGATCTAAGTGGCAAAATCCTAGGCATTTGGTTCCCTACGATGGCGTTCGTAGCCATTGGATTTCAACACGTTGTTGCTAACATGTTTGTCATTCCTGCCGCGATATTTGCGGGTGGAGATATTACATGGCTGGACTATTTACAGAACTTCGTACCCGTATTCCTTGGCAACTTAGTGGGTGGTTCTATTTTTGTAGCGGGTATTTATAAATTGGCTTACTTGAACAAAGCGGATGAAGCAGTTAAGTCTAAGTAAAATCAATAGGGAGGCGAAACCGATCAGGTATGGTCGATTTCGCTTCCTTTTTTTCATGTGAAGGTATAGTCTAATTTGCTCATGAATCCTTTCATATACTACACTGTTTATATAAAGGAGAGTGAATAGGATATGCGGATACTAATATTGGGCGGCACTGTATTTTTGGGCTATCATCTTGTTGCAGCAGCTTTAGCCAAAGGGCATGAAGTTAGCATTTTTACTCGGGGTGTAAGTCATTCTACTGTACATCCGGAAGCGGAGCATTTAATAGGTAATCGAGATGGGGATTTAGGGGCGCTCCGCGGTAAGAAGTGGGATGCGGTCATTGATACGTCAGGCTACATTCCTCGGATTGTTAGGGACTCTGTAACCTTGCTTCGGGATGCTGTGGACCATTATACATTTGTATCTAGTATTTCGGTATATGATCATTTCTTGGATCCTGGTAAAGATGAGACCGCGAGTTTAGCACAGTTATCCGACCCATTAACAGAGAATATCGCAGAATCCTATGGTGCGCTTAAAGCAGCCTGTGAGCAAGTTGTAATAGAGGGAATGCCGGAGCAGTCGCTTATCATTCGACCTGGATTAATTGTAGGACCTAGAGATACCTCTGATCGGTTCACTTATTGGCCTGTACGCGTTAAGGAAGGTGGGCAGGTACTTGCGCCAGGTAAACCTTCTAAGCCTATTCAAATCATTGATGTACGTGATCTAGCGGAATGGATTGTACAGTTAGTGGAAATAAAGCAGACAGGAACTTATCATGCGACAGGTCCTGATTATACGCTTACAATGGAACAATTGTTGACGTCATGTAAGCAGGTAAGCGAATCGAATGCGGAGTTTATCTGGGTTGATGATGCTTATTTGGTAGAGAATGAGGTTGGTGCTTGGATTGAGCTTCCACTCTGGATTCCTGCTACGCAGGAAAATGCGGGTATGGCTTACTTTCAGCAGGTGAATGTAAGTAAGGCAATTGCAGCAGGGCTTAAATTCAGACCCCTGGATGAAACAATTCAGGCTACAATTGACTGGCATCTGACACGCGACCCGTCCATAGAGCCTAGAGCAGGCTTAAATAGAGAGAAAGAACGGAAATTACTCGAACAGTTACGTAGGTAGCGGAGGGATAATATTGATGATGAAACAAGATATCGCATTAGTTGTCGTAGACGTACAAGGTAAATTAGCACGCATGGTGCATGAGTCAGAGCAGACGATTGCAAAGATTACGGCGATGATCAAAGGCATGCAGGTGCTGGGAGCGCCAATTATTTGGCTTGAACAATATCCGCAAGGCTTAGGTCCATCTATTGAAGAGGTGTCTTCATTGCTTGAAGGCAAGCAGGCGATACCTAAAGTTACATTCGATGCTTGTGGAACAAAGGAGTTCATGCTTCAATTGAAAGAAAGCGGGTGCAAGCGGATTGCACTCGTTGGAATCGAAACGCATATTTGTGTTTATCAAACAGCCGTTAGTTTAATGAAGCACGGTTATGAAGTGCAGGTTGTTACAGATGCGGTTTCATCAAGAACAGTTGAGAATAAACAGCTTGGCTTGCAAAGAATGCAATCAGAGGGTGTAAAATTAACAGGTGTTGAAATGCTTTTGTATGAGCTCGTGCAGAGTGCAAAGTCGGAGCATTTTAAACCAATCTTGAACATAATCAAGTAATGAACGAATAGGAGGGGCGATTGACTATATGAATTGGAATGAACTTAAAGATTTGCTAAACAAAAGCCGGAATATCGTCTTCTTCGGTGGAGCGGGAACATCGACTGAAAGCAATATACCAGATTTCAGATCTGCTTCCGGGTTATATAAGGAGAAGGCGTATGCTTATCCGCCAGAAGTTATGTTAAGCCATCGTTTTTTTATGAATAGAACGGAAGAATTTTATGATTTTTATCGAAGTAAAATGATTTATCCGGATGCCATGCCGAATAAAGCGCATCTTGCGCTTGCTGAATTGGAACGCAGACAGCAGCTTAAAGCGGTTATTACGCAAAATATTGATGGACTTCATCAGCAAGCGGGTAGCAAGCGGGTTATTGAGTTACATGGCTCTGTTCATCGCAATTATTGCATGGACTGCGGGGAAAAGTACGATTTGGCATTTGTTATAGACAAGGGAGCTGTAGTTCCGCATTGTAATAAGTGTGGAGGAATCGTTAAGCCTGATGTTGTTTTGTATGAAGAAGCGCTGGATTCAGCGGTAATTGAGCAAGCCTTACAATATATTTCAGAAGCAGATATGCTGATCATCGGCGGTACATCGCTTACCGTTCAACCTGCTGCCGGGATGATTCGGTATTATCGTGGGGATAAACTTGTGCTTATTAATCAAGATACAACCCCATACGATGGACATGCTAATTTTGTGATTCATGATCGTGTAGGGGCTGTACTCGATGCATTGATTTCAGAATAATGGATGGGAAGTTGAAGAGATTGGAACAGGAACGTACAAGCAATCATCAACAGGTGCTTTGTATTGGAGAACTATTAATAGACTTCTATTGTCGCGATATCGGCGTGAACTTGGCGCAAGGCATGAATTTCATGAAGCAAGCGGGTGGTGCTCCAGCTAATGTAGCATCGGCTGTTTCTAGGCTTGGCGGAAAATCGGCTTTTGCAGGTAAGGTAGGGGATGATCCTTTCGGTGATTTTCTCATTCAGACATTACAAGATGTATCCGTGAACACAGAACTGATCGCAAGAGATAGTTCCGCTAGAACAACGATGGCATTCGTATCGCTGCAAACCGATGGGGAGCGAGATTTCTTGTTTAATCGTGGAGCTGATGGCAATTTCACCGCAAGCGATTTACCTATGGAGAAGCTTCGAGAAGCTGCAATTGTGCATTTTGGCTCAGCTACTGCCATGTTAGGTGGAGCCTATTTGGATGCTTACTTTGATCTTATGGAGAAGGCTAGAAAAGAAAAAAGGTTTATCTCTTTCGATCCGAATTATAGGAGTAGTTTATGGGCAGAACGAACAGAGAAGTTCAATCAGCTAGCACGTAAAGGGATTGCTAGGGCAGATTTCGTGAAGGTTAGCGAAGAAGAGTTAAGATTAATTAGCGGTTGTGCGGATATAAACAAGGGTGTTCAAGAGCTTCACCGCTTGGGTGCGAAGGTCATTGCAGTTACGCTAGGCAAACAGGGAACATTCCTCTCCTGTAAGAATCAAACCGCTGTCATACCGAGTATACGGATTGTTGCGATTGATTCTACAGGTGCGGGAGATGCATTTGTCGGTGCAATACTTTATCAACTTGCTCAAATTGACCGTTTAAATGATGCTAAGCTTTCCTTTAGTAAATGGGAAGCTATTGTTCGATTTGCTAATCTTGTCGGAGCGATTGTGTGCACGAAAGTAGGCGCAATCGCAGCACTTCCATCACTTGAAGAAGTGATGCATATGCAGGAATCTTGAACTAACTCATAATGAACTTATGATGTGATCCAATAGGATGGTGGTGTTAAAGAAGGGGGAAGCTTCGTACGAGCATCTCCCTTTGCTGCATTTATTTGCGATTGTGTTAGGAATATAGCTCCGGTTAGGTCTGCACCACGAAGATCGGCATCACGCAGGTCTGCCCCAATGAGATCGGAATCTCTTAAATCTGCATTACGTAGATCTGCAGCAATCAGATAGGCTCCTCGTAAATTTGCTCCTCTCAGATCGGCATGGCTCAATTGTGCTCCGATGAGGTTCGCTCCTCTTTTGTATGATTTTTGCTTTTTAGGTGAAATGGTGTGCTTCATATAGGCTGCATTTCGAACAAGCTCGCTTGTTTGCAGCAGTAATTCATTAATATTTGCTCGGTATGCGGGTACGTCTATCTCCACAATGGCTTTAGGCTCAAGTAATGTAAGTCTTTCTGTTTCTTCAATTGCGGCTTGAATCTCCTGATGGATGGACTTGGTCGTTTCTAATGCAATAGATTGATGCAAATATAAGAGCATTTCCTGCAACTGTTCCACTATTGGAAAAACATGGAACATTAGTTCTGCAGATGCTGGAGCATCTCGCCAGCTTGTTCCTTTGAATGTTATTTGCGAAACTTTTTGCCCTGCACCATTACAGTCATATATGGTACAGCCTTTATAGCCTTGCTGTCGTAAATTCTTATGAATACCACATAAATAATCTGTCCTAAGATTAGAGCATGGAACACCTGAGTCCTTATCTAAGGCAAATTGGGTGGATGCGGCAAATGCTAACGCTGTACAACATAAACCGAAGCACTGCTCGCAATCAGCTTGAAAATCCACATGATTCGTCATAATTACATCTCCTTCATTAATTCTAAAAATACAATAATTTAGCTCGATTCACAATAGAGCAGCTATTTCCGATGAATGAATCTCCCAAATTAATCTAGCTTCTTCAGGTTTTTTGTGGGAAAATTAAATAGAGCTCTCTGGTATGTATACCGCTCAAATAGGAGATTTAAGGGGGTAATTGTATGAATAATCTAAAATATACCCGTTCCAAGCATTTTGAAATAGAACAGATTACAGATGGCGTTTATGCAGCGATTGCTATAAGTGGAACAGGTTCGGTGAGCAATGCAGGAATAATTGATTTAGGCGATGCTGCTTTAGTATTTGATACGTTTAATTCACAGCAAGCAGCCTATGATTTGCGTGTGGCAGCTGAAGAACTGACAGGTAAGAAACCTGCGTATGTGGTGAATAGTCACTGGCATGGCGATCATATTCGCGGAAATCAAGTTTTTGAAGATGCAGCGATAATCGCAACTCATGAGACGTTCGAGCTAATGAATCGTATGCATCCTGATCGCATTCGTCAGCAGATTGAAGGCTTGCCAAATATTGAGAACTATTTGACTTCTCTAAGGGAAAGATTAGAGTCTACCGCAGATGATCAAATCAAGCTTGGGATTGCACAAGAAATATCAAGTATTGAAGAAGTCGCTCTATCTCTTCAAACACTTCGGCTTACATTGCCTAATCTATTATTTGATACAAAGCTATCGCTATACGGCTCTAAGCGCAAGGTTGAGCTTATTTCCGTAGGAGCAGCGCATACAGCAAATGATATGATTCTTTATTTGCCAGAAGAGCAAATCGTATTCGCTGCAGATATCGTTCTTGTCGATACCCATCCGATGATGCTGCATGGCGACCCTGCACATTGGCTCGTTGCATTAGATCAATTGAGAGAGCTGCCGATCAAAACTCTTGTACCAGGTCATGGTCCATTAGGTGATTGGGGACATATCAATCGAATACAAGCTTATATACGAGGGATCACTGCTGATGCAAAACAATTTATACAAGAGAAGCGTTCGATTGAATCTTTGAGTGAAGTGTCCGTACCAACTGAGTTTGCAGAATGGGGGAGCAGTAAGTTTTATCATGATAATGTAAAGTTTGTGTATGAACGTATTCAACAACTAGAATGAAAAGAGGAATTTTGCAATGAGTGAACGAATTCGCAATACAGTTATTACGGGAGATAGAATTACGCTTCGCAGCATACAAGAGGCAGATTTGCCGACACTATGGAACTTGATTTATGGTGATCCGAATCCAGAATGGAAGTTATGGGATGCGCCTTATTTTCCACTAGAGAGAGAAGAATATGCTGATTATGCAAGCAACATGAAAGAATGGTTCCATAGATGGGATGCCGCTGAATCTAGTCCGGAGTCACAGTTAGTGATTGAAGTAGATGGGGAGATTATCGGTACGATTAGCTATTATTGGGAGCATAAACCTTCCAAATGGTTAGAAATGGGTATCGTTATCTATAAGCCAATGTACTGGAGCTCAGGCTATGGCACTGAAGCTTTACGTCTATGGATTAGTCATCTGTTTGCAAGCATGCCGCTAGCTAGAGTTGGATTAACCACATGGTCAGGCAACGAAAGAATGGTTCGTACAGCAGAGAAGCTAGGCATGCAAATGGAAGGTCGTATGCGTAAATGCCGGATTTATAAAGATGAATATTACGATTCAATCAGAATGGGCTTACTCCGTGAAGAATGGAATGGAAGGTAAAATATCATGAAAATTCAAAAGATAAAGAATAGAAGCGTGTTATTCACCAAGACGCAACCTGCCGGATGGGACTTAAGCGTCCAACTGATTATGGGGAATAAGTATAATTACTTAATCGATACAGGGCTTGGCTCCTCATTCATAGAGCCTGTCAAAGAATACATCAAAAATGAAACGAAGCCGCTTATCGTGATCAATACGCATTATCATTGGGATCATATTTGGGGGAATGGATCATTTCGCGACTGCACGATCATTTCTCACAAGCTATGTAGAGAGATGATGGAGTCGAATTGGGATGAAATGATTCAAAAGTATTCCAAACATATGGTAGGTGAAGCAGAGCTTGTTCTACCTACAATAACATTCGATTCCGAATTGTATTTTCCAGAAGATCAGATTCGTCTCGTGTATACGCCAGGGCATACGATTGATTCGATCAGTGTTATCGATGAACTCGAGAAAATTATTCATGTAGGGGATAATATCGGCGATACGCTAGATGAACTTCTCCCAAGCCTCGCGGTAAGCAAAGAAGATTATAGGAAGACACTGCTTCAATATCAAGCGATGGATTTTGACACATGTCTGTCTGGACATAACATCGTTCTGGATAAACAAGTCATTGAACAAATATTGAATTTGCTGTAAATCCCAATAAATAAGTTACATGAAAGGAGGGTGCAAAGTGCAATATTTTATAGGTATCGTTCCCCCCGATGAGTACAAAGAACAAATCGCGTCATTCCGTAATCGTTGGGACAGCAATCGTCTTAGGGATGTTGTCGAGCCTCATATTACTGTTAAAGCTCAAGGTGGACTTACTAAAGATATGAGATGGCTTAAAAAAGTAAGAGAAGTTTGTTCATCTGTGCAAGGTTTCCAATTAACGCTTACAGAGCCAGCAACGTTCGGAACTACGGTTATATTCCTTGGGGTTCAATCGAAAGGAATATATGATTTGCACAAGCGACTGGTGGATGCAGTATCACCCTCGCCCGAGGTTATCAAACATTATTTCGAATTGGACAACTTTCATCCTCATTTGACTTTGGGTCAGACCCATTGGGGGATGAAAGAATCGGAAATTGAAGAAATGAGTTTTACATCGAGAAATGCATTAGCACCTTTCCCGACCTTTCATGTAACGTACGTCCGGGTGTATAAAGAAATTGAACAAAACAAATATGTTCCATTCGAAGATATCCAACTTACTATGTAACCGCCCCCGCCTTATCAAAGGGGCGGTTTTTACTTAGTCAACAATTGATTAACTTGTTTTCTTCAGTAGGACCATCCATTCATCAATGGCGAAAGAAACAATTTCATCCGCCACCTTCACTAACTTGATATAGTTGTGAATTTCTGGTGATGCTTGAAGGAGATGCTGTTTAACTTCATCAATTTGTTCATCCGATTCTGTGGTTCGTTCTACCCAGCTAGGGAAGAGTAAGGTTTTCTTACGAATTCTGCTGTTCATTTCCTCGAAACCTGCTGCATTTATCCATGTAGACCATTCTGATAAGGTATAACAGCGCACATGACTTCGATCTCTTAAATGTTCAAGTTTATTGACAAAATGGTCAAATGATTTATTCTCAGAAGCGATATTATCGATTAATAATAATTTGCCATTCGGTTTAAGCACTCTTACAGCTTCTAAAATAAATCGATTAGGATTTGGAAAATGATGGGCAGCAATTCGACATGTAATCGCATCAAATGATTGGTCGAGAAAAGGAAGGCTCTCTGCATCAGCTACGACATAGTTAACATTATCAGCAGATTGACTTATGAACTGGCGGGCTGCATGGAGCATTTCATGGGTCAAATCCGTTGCAAGGACATAATCAACATAAGGTGCAAGCTGCTTCGTGACATGGCCGCCGCCAGTTGCGACATCAAGCACAATCCAGTTACTTTGAGGATCTAACCATGTCGTTAGCAGGGGAAGATCATCGCTTTTGGCATGAGATTCACTCGTTACATACTTATTGGCGTTCTTGGAAAACTGATCTTTAACCGCTTGCTTAATCTCATTAACATTAACTTTAGGATCCGTCATTTACATCAACAACCCTTCATAATGTTTCATTAAATGAAACTTAATTTCATATAATGATATTATAAATCAATTGTTAATGCCTGACTACCCATTTGTTTCCATGCTTGCTCAAAATTGTACCGATCAAGCTTTGTATATCTTACAAGAGGATCATTAATATACACATAGTTATCATCATAACCAACAATAAGAACGGAATGCTCCTGATAAGTAACTCTTATTTGACCATTTTCTGTATCCCAGTATTGGAATTGGTCTTCATCCAGCGGCCTAAATAATGCATTAATAATGATGAGTACAGGTCTGCCTTGATCGATCTGATGGTATAGTTCTTCCATTGGCGAACCAGTCAGATTGATCATTTGATCTGGTAAATATTGATTGCCTAAATCCATTAGTGGTGGAATATATACGCCTAAGCCTGGATTGCTAAAAGAATACATATCACCTACAAACCCCTCGTTCAGATCTCCTCTCAAGCCATGTCGTTCAAATGGTACTTTGTGAATGTTGTTAGCAAGCTCCATTTTATCCACTTGAACCCCAGCGTATTGCAGCAGCATGGTAAGGCTAGTTACCTCACAGCCTCTTGGCAATTCAGGCTTTTGTTTAATAAGTGGAACATCTGTAATTATGCTTCCGCCTGCATCGGTATGTTCAACATTACTAATTGGAGTTACAGTTTGGGGTTCTGCAGGCGCAGGAGGTGCTGCTAATGGTGGTGATTCGGAATAATTGCTGGGATTTGATTTAAAAAACAAAATAAAGGCGATTACCACTGCGATTATGACATATACAATTTTACGTTTAAAGAAATTTATCATGAGATTGTCCTCCTGATTGGAATGACTTCATAATAAATTCAAAGACTTATGGGAAATATGAAGAGAAATGGCATTCCTCCTTATCGAGATTTAAAATATCGGTCCCCTTAAGTTGTGCTTAATGAGGCACTAATATAAAGGGAATTAATCCACATAAAACGTAAAAATCCCACAAAGCAATTAATCATTGCATTTGTGAGATTGATGATCATTTTTGAAATTTACAAGATTTGTTTTAGTATAACAATAGCAAGCGGAGGCACAGTAATACGGATATAATAAGGCTGATTGTGATAAGGAATCGCTCTTGCCTGACGTTTGCCTCTCGTTCGTTTGCCTGATCCGCCATAACGTAGCCAATCGCTGTTAAATACTTCATGGTAAGTTCCTTTGGTAGGAACACCAATTTTATAATCCGTGTAGTATGCGGGGGTAAAATTGCAGAGGATGATTAAACGGTCGCTTGATCGAACGCCATTACGAGTAAAAATAAGGATGCTTTGCTCGTTATTATCCGCATCAATCCAAGTAAAACCATTTGGGTCATGGTCAAGCTCCCACATAGCTTTATTTTGTAAATAATAATGATTTAAATCTTGTACATATTGATGCATCGAACGGTGCAAATCATATCGAAGCAGCTCCCAGTCCAAATCCTCTAAGTCTTTCCATTCATCGAATTGTCCGAACTCGCCTCCCATGAATAACAGCTTTTTCCCTGGATGTACCATCATGTAACCGAGAAGCAGCCGTAGGTTAGCAAATTTATGCCAATAATCGCCTGGCATGCGTCCAAGCAAAGAGCGTTTGCCATGTACGACTTCATCATGCGAGAAGGGGAGAACAAAATTCTCAGTATATGTATATAGGATAGAAAACGTTATTTGGTTATGATGCCACTTGCGATAGAGCGGATCAATGCTCATATATCGCAGCATATCATTCATCCAACCCATATTCCATTTATAATTGAAGCCTAGTCCATTTAAATTAGTAGGTGCGGTTACATGTGGGAATTCTGAAGAATCTTCTGCCATCATCAGTGCGTTAGGATAGAGCTGAAACACCGTTTCATTTATTTGCTTCCACAGAGAAATAGCTTCTAAATTTTCCCGCCCACCGTCCGAATTCGGTGTCCATTCACCCGGTTTTTTACCAAAATCCAAATAGAGCATACTGGCTACGGCATCCGCGCGAATCCCATCGACATGGTATTGTTCCATCCAGAAAATTACATTTGAAATAAGGAAGCTTTGTACCTCTGATCTGCCAAAATCAAAGCTGAGCGTTCCCCAATCCTGCTTGTCCGCTTTGCAAGGGTCTGCGTATTCATATAAGGGAGAGCCATCGAATTGACGAAGCCCATGATCATCCTTGCAGAAATGTCCCGGCACCCAGTCGAGAATGACCCCGATCCCTGCTTGATGGCAACGATCGATTAAGAATTTGAAATCATCTGGTGTTCCATATCGGCTCGTGACGGCGTAATAACCTGTGAGTTGATATCCCCATGAACGGTCATAAGGATGTTCACTGATCGGCATCGTTTCAATATGGGTATAGCCCATTTGGACAACATAATCAACTAATTGATCTGCCAACTCACGATAAGTATACAAGGATTGATCTAAATGTTGCTTCCATGAGCCGAGATGAACTTCATAAATATTAATCGGCTCTTGATAGACTTGCCGGTCCTTGCGTACTTCCAACCATGCTTCATCCTGCCATTCATACTGATCTAGCGGATATACAATGGATGCAGTCAGGGGTCTTCGTTCAGCAAAGAAAGCATAAGGGTCAGCTTTTAGTAAGGTTCTGCCATCCTGAGTCGTAATGTGAAATTTATAGGTTGCACCTTTTTCGATATTAGGTATAAAGCTTGCCCATACACCTGCTTCATTGATTCGCTTGAGGGGATGCTGACGAACATCCCACTCATTAAAATCACCCACAACAGAAACCTCATGTGCATGAGGAGCCCAGGTGGCAAATTGCACACCGATTACACCTTTTTGCTCTGTTATATGAGCCCCAAGCATCCGATAGGCATGCTGCAGCTTGCCTTGATGGAATAAATAAAGATCATATTCACTTACATAAGGGTCTGGAGATTGAAGCGGGCTAGAGATCATCGACATAATGATAAATTCCTTTCACAGAACCAACTTAATTAAGAATGCACACGTGCTAAATGGACAGGAACAGGATGCGTATCCCATATTTCGGAAGCATATTCTGCAATTGTTCGGTCACTGGCGAATTTGCCTGAATGGGCAATATTGATAATACTTTTCTCGAGCCATGATCGAGACTGACGATACTCGGCATCTATTCGTTGTTGTGCAGCCGCATAGCTGTCAAAATCTT
Source organism: Paenibacillus albiflavus (assembly GCF_004344915.1). Taxonomy (GTDB): domain Bacteria; phylum Bacillota; class Bacilli; order Paenibacillales; family NBRC-103111; genus Paenibacillus_AM; species Paenibacillus_AM albiflavus. Next base: position 210,343 of record NZ_SKFG01000002.1, read on the forward strand.
TGAGCACAAAGAACTCATCGTTCGTTTTGAGGATCGAATTGTAGATGTCTTGAAAATCATTATTTGCCCTAGTATAGGGACTATTCAAAATCAATTGATCCATGACTCGTTTGATTGAAGGCGTGCTTTCATACAATAGTTTAGCTTGATAGTCGCCAAATTGATTGTAATGGGCAATTTCTTCGGAACGTAATCCGAATATAAACATTGCCTCTTGGCCTACAAGGTTCTGCATCTCGATATTGGCTCCATCTAAGGTTGCGATTGTAAGTGCGCCGTTCATCATGAATTTCATATTGCTAGTACCTGATGCTTCCTTGCCAGCGGTAGAAATCTGTTCGCTGATTTCAGCAGCAGGCATAATCTTCTCTGCCAGGGAAACACCATAATTCTCTAAGAAAACGACCTTGATAAGCTTGCTTGCAATCGGATCACGATTGATTGTATCTGCAACGGAGTGAATAAGCTTGATTACTTTCTTAGCTAGATGATAGTTTGGGGCTGCTTTAGCGCCGAAAATGAATGTCCGCGGAAGCATATCAATCGATGGGTTATCGGTTATCTGATTATAGAGATGCATAATATGCAGGACGCTTAATAGCTGTCTTTTATAACCATGCAAACGTTTAGCAAGGACATCGAATAGGGAAGTAGGATCGATTGAAATCGGATAATTGCGCTCAATATACGTTGCCAGCTTGCGCTTATTCTGCTGTTTGATGCGTGCTACTTCTTCTTGTAAGGAACTATCTTGAGCATGGGGTGCCAATCGAATAAGCTGCTCGGGTTCTGCGATCCATTGATGACCAATTGTTTCCGTTATCAGATTCGATAATTTGGGATTTGCATGCATCAGCCATCTGCGATGGGTAATGCCATTCGTTTTATTATTGAATCGCTGTGGGAAAACCTCGTAAAAAAGCTTCATTTCGCGTTCTTTGAGAATTTGTGTGTGCAACTCTGCAACACCATTTATGCTGTAGCTGCCGACGATGGCGAGATGCGCCATTTTTACTTGATCATCTGCGATTATGGCCATCTGGGCAATTCGGTTAAACTGTCCAGGATATAGATTCCATAATAAATGGCAGAATCGCTCATTGATTTCTTCGATAATCATATAGATCCGTGGGAGCAGCTCTTTGACCATGTGGACGGGCCATTTTTCCAGACCTTCGCTTAAGGTTGTATGATTGGTGTAGGAGATCGTTTGAGTTGTGATGTCCCACGCGTCTTCCCAACCTAAGTTCTTGTCGTCTATCAGAATACGCATTAATTCGGGTATGAGCAGAGTAGGGTGGGTATCGTTAATATGGATGGCAACTTTGCTAGGCAAGTGGTAATAACTAAGACCGCTTTTGTCAAAAGTTCGAAGAATGCTCTGCAAACCTGCAGAACAGAGAAAATATTGCTGCTTGAGCCGAAGCTGCTTACCTTCATAGCTGGAATCATCCGGATATAGAAATTCGGAAATCGATTGTACAGAGCGGCTATAGGCTAAGAATTTATAATAATTCTGATCGGCTGGGTTGCTGTAACTTCCCAGTTCTTGGCTGGATTCCGCACTCCATAACCGAAGCGTGTTTACATTATGATAATGATATCCGACAACAGGCACATCGTATGGAACTGCCCAGACATGCTCGTAATCGCGATGTTCATAGACCATTCTTCCGTTTAGCTCACGAGAAATAACATGACCACCGAATCGCACGCCAACTTTTTTATCTGAACGTCTGATATCCCATACATATTCTTTTTGAAGCCAATAATCGGGAAGTTCAACCTGATAGCCATTGATGATCTTCTGCTCGAATAAGCCATATTGATAACGAATGCCGCAGCCATGTCCCGGATATTGTAATGTAGCTAAGGAATCGAGAAAACAGGCGGCAAGCCTGCCTAATCCACCGTTGCCTAATCCCGCGTCATGCTCTTGTTCCTCGATTTCTTCGAGATTCAAACCTAATTCTTGAAGCGCTTCACGGACAAGCTGCAGCGTCCCTAGATTTAGTAGGTTATTCCCCAGCAATCGACCGATCAGAAACTCCATCGAGAAATAATAGATTTGCTTCTCTTGCTGAGCTTCATACTCTTTGTTTGTATGCATCCAATCTTTACCGATGTATTCTCTAATGAGATGACCTAACACGTTATAAATATCAAGCCCAGAAGCTTCTTGAAGTGTCTTGCCAAGCTTATTTTCGATACTATCGACAAAAGCCTGTTTAAAGGTGGTTTTGTTAGTAAACAAGATGTACCTCCTACAACTCATGATTCACGCTAAAGAAAGATACAGTGCTTTATAAGCTTTGGCGGATTGCTGCCAGCTATAGCAGCTATTCTGGATGTTGTTCTTTATCGTATTCCAATTAGCAGAATCATGATACTGGAGGAGTGCGTACCGAATCGTGTGCAGCAGGTCATGCGCATTATAGTTCGTAAACGTAAACCCGTTGCCAGTGCCTGTGTTTGCATTAAATGGAGTGACCGTATCATATAGCCCGCCTGTTTCGCGAACGATGGGGGCTGAGCCATAGCGAAGGGCGATCAACTGTCCAATTCCACAAGGTTCAAATCTGGACGGCATTAGGAACAAATCGCTGCTGGCATAGACTTTACGGCTAAGTTCTTCATTAAATGTAATTAGCGCAGCTATTTGTTGCGGATAATTGCGAGCAGCTTCTCGGAAAAGCTGTTCGTATTTATATTCACCTGTACCCATGACAACTAGCTGAATGTCGAGTGCGGCTATCTCATCTATTATGTGTGCTAGAAGATCAAACCCTTTTTGCTCGACGAGTCTAGATACGATAGCAATCATGGGGATATCTGCATTTATTGGCAGACGCAGAAGCTCTTGAAGCTTGATTTTATTCGCCTGTTTATGCATTTGCACATCCTGAGTTGTGTAATTTTCAAAAATAGATGGATCTGTCGAAGGGTTATATTGGACATCATTAATTCCATTAATAATCCCGTTAAGATCATGGCGTCGATTGTGTAAAAGCTGATCTAACTGTTCTCCGTAATAGGGCGTTTGAATTTCCCTCGCATAAGTTGGACTGACGGTAGTAATTCGATCCGCATAAACAAGCGCAGCTTTCATGAAATTCACTTGACCATAAAACTCCATCTTATCAGTAGCGAAATATTCGGGGCCAAGTCCTAATAAATCGCCAAGAATGCTAGGCGGATATACACCTTGATACTTTAAATTATGGATCGTAAATACCGTTCGCATGTTTTGATAGAAGGGATGATACCGATAAAAGTCTTGTAAATACAGACTGATAAGTCCTGAATGCCAATCGTTTGCATGCAGAATATCAGGCTTGAAGTCCAGATAGGGCAATAGCTCCATAACGGCGCGATTGAAAAATGCGAAGCGTTCTGCATCGTCGCCATGACCGTAGAGGCTGGATCTTACGAAGTAATACTCATTATCGATAAAATAGTAGGTAATCTGCTCATGCTGGAGCTTCCACAAGCCGCAATACTGATTGCGCCAGCCAAGTGACACGGTGATAACCTGGAGCAAGGTCATTTGATCCTTGTAGATCATCGGGATATCAACATATTTAGGCAAGATGACATGTGCTTCAACATCTTCTTTCATAAGCGCCTGAGGCAGCGCGCCGATGACATCCGCTAATCCGCCAGTTTTTATAAAAGGTGTACATTCCGTCGCGATGAATAATACTTTCATAAGGCATGTCGCTTCGCAATCATGAATGGTTTCTTCACATCACCAATCAACATACGATTTGAGGTGATATGAACCTCTTTATCGATAATGACATTCTCTAGCAGCGTATTGGGGTCAATTTCACATTTTTGCATGATGATTGCGTTCTTGATGTGTGCTCCCTTATGAACTTTAACACCGCGAAAAAGAATACTGTTTTCCACCGTTCCTTCAATCACGCAGCCATTCGAAATAAGCGAATTCGTCACTTGTGCGTTGTTCAGATAACGAGCGGGAGGTTCGTATTTTATTTTGGTGTATACCATCTTTGGTTTGAATAGCTGCGCATAGTTCTCTTGATTTAGTAAATCTAAGCTTGTGCGGTAGTAGCTCTGTACGGAATTAATGACGGCATGATAACCTTTGTATTCATATGCCGAGATTTTGAGGTTGTGCCGATTACGCTGGATGGCGTCACGGAAAAAGAAGCTTTGACCATGCGCGATACAGTGCTGAACTAGCTCCACGAATAAGCTCTTCTCAATAATAAACATTTCCATATACACATTTGGATGATTCAGTTCATGATGAATGTTCAGGACCTTGCCTGCTTTTTCATCAATTTCCAATCGGACGCAGGTTGTATGATGTTCTTCTAATTGAGGCACCTTCGTGTAGACAAGCGTTACATCTGCATTTTGCTGCTTGTGATAGCGGAATACATCTTGAAAATCAACCGTACTAATATGCTGGCTTCCCGTATGTACAATGTAATTAGCCGTCCCTCGGTGAATGAAATCCATGTTATTGTGAAAATGCTGCAAATCCCCACGTGATTTATCGGTTGGATCATGCCAATCTGGCGGAAGGATAAATAAGCCACCTCGCTTATGACCTAGATCCCAGGGCTTGCCTTCGCCTAAATGATCAAGCAGCGAACGATATTTGCGCCTTACGAATAAGGCGATATCCTGAATCTGTGCATGAACCATGTTGGATAGAACAAAATCGATTAAACGGTAGCGCCCTGCGAACGGCACGGCTGCTCCGCATCTAAAATAAGTTAATTCACCCAATTGGTCCAGTTCATGGTCTAGATTAATAATCCCCATTAATTGTTGCATCTCATCACCATCTTTCTGTCGTCTTTACATGATCACTGATCAACGATATTCCGTTTGAACTTATTTGATCGGGGTGGATCATGGCATCATCTGAAATGACAACTTTTTCGCTAATAATGGCTTTGTGAATGTGAACATTGCGACCGATCTTAACTTTAGGCATTAGGATCGATTCTGTTACCGTACTACCTTCGCCAATCTCGACCCCATAGAATAAGACAGAACTGGATACTTCGCCGTAGATTGAACAGCCTTCATTAATGATCGAGTTCTGCACGGATGCGGTTGGGCTTATGTAGTGTGGAGCTTGATTTGGGTTGCGGGTGTATATGCGCCACTTGGGATCATTCAAATTGAGAGGTGGATCATCGGACAATAAATCCATATTTGCCTCCCATAAGCTGTCGATCGTACCGACATCCTTCCAGTATCCTTCAAAAGCATATGCATACACGCGACGCTCGTCATTTACCATCATCGGAATAATGTTCTTGCCAAAGTCCTTGGCGGAAGAAGGGTAAAGCTGATCCAGCATCAAATATTGTTTAAGAACATGCCATTTAAAAATATAGATACCCATTGAGGCTAAGTTATTTTTGGGCTGAGCGGGTTTCTCTTCGAACTCGTATATGCGCATATCATCATCCGTATTCATAATGCCGAACCGGCTTGCTTCATGGAGTGGTACTTCGATTACCGAGATTGTACAATCGGCATCTCTGGCTTTGTGTTCTTCAAGCATTAAAGCATAATCCATCTTATAGATGTGATCACCCGATAAAATGAGCACATGATCTGGATCAAATTGCTCGATGAAGGTCATATTGCGATATATGGCATCGGCAGTGCCGTGATACCAATTGCTGCCGTCTGCCTTCTCATGAGGAGGCAGTACATAGATTCCACCATTCTTACGGTCTAAACCCCAGTCGCTGCCAATACCAATATAAGAGTGAAGCACCAGGGGTTCATATTGGGTGAGGACACCGATCGTCTCAATTCCCGAGTTCGAACAATTGCTTAGCGTGAAATCAATAATCCGATAGTTCCCTCCAAAATATACAGCAGGCTTAGCGACCTTCTTCGTCAAAGCTTGCAGCCTTGTTCCTTGGCCTCCAGCGAGTAGCATCGCGACAATTTCTTTTTTCTTCATTCATTTATCCCCCGAAGGTAATGGTAATAAGGTTCTTATTCTTGTGCCGTACTTAGGACAAATAAGAACCTTATCTTAAATCTATGAAACGATTGGCACCTGCATGCATACAAGATATAATAAAGGAAAATTCAGGTAATTGGGGGTAGGGATGATGAAGCTTTATGTCTCTGATTTGGATGGTACGTTATTACGCAATAACGCGAGTTTATCTGAATTTACTCGAGAAAATTTAAATCTATTAATTGATAACGGCATGCATTTTACGGTTGCTAGTGCTAGAAGCATAGTGGCCATACAGCGAATACTTGGGCAGGTGAACTTTCGACTGCCGGTTATTGAGTTCAATGGTTCATTCATAACGGATTACCATACGGGAGAGCATCAAGTGATTAATTCGATTGATCCTTCACTTGTCATCGAATTATTTCTATTGCTTGATCGGCATCACTTAGGCTACACCGTATCTAGCTTTGATGGACAACAAGATCGATTGTATTATTCGGAGATATTAAATGAAGGTTTGGATTGGTACTACCAAGACAGAATTCGAGCTGGGGATAAGCGATTAACGTATCGCCGCAATTTACGCAGTATCATAAATGAGGAAATCGTAAGTTTTACAATTATAGATCGTCAAGAAGCGTTGCAAGACGTCTATCATGAATTACATCAGCGTTATGCCAATGAAATCGAAATCTACTTGTATGAAAATTATTATACGAAGGATTGGTATTGGTTAACGCTTCATCAGAAGAAGGCGACGAAAGATCAAGCGATTAAGCAAATTATGGATCAGTATGGCTTTAAGCCTGAGGAGCTAACGGTTTTTGGCGATGAAATGAACGATTATCCCATGTTCAAGCTAGCAGCTCATGCGGTAGCCGTTGGCAATGCAGTGGAAGGTTTGAAGGAAGCTGCCACAAGTGTGATAGGAACGAATGAAGAGGATAGCGTCGTAAAGTATTTGATGGGGGAGAAGTAAAATGGGGAAATTATTTACCGCAATCGAGCCAGATCACGAAGAATTTATAAACATGCAAAAGATGTTTTTTGTTGGATCTGCACCCTTGGATGCAGAAGGACATGTCAATTTATCGCCTAAAGGCTATGATGTTTTTCGGATAATATCCCCTACTGAAGTTGCGTATTTGGATTTAACGGGAAGCGGGAATGAAACGAGTGCGCATCTAGATGAGAACGGAAGAATCACCATCATGTTTATTGCGCTGGAAGGACAGCCAATGGTTCTTCGTTTATATGGCAAAGGGCAAGTCATTCTTCCAGGCACGACAAGGTGGGAAGAGTTAATTGGAAAGTTCGATCCAATACCTGGTGCTCGCCAAATCATCTATGCCGAGCTTCATGCTGTGAAAACGTCCTGCGGATTCAGTGTGCCATTCTTTCAATATGAAGGGGAGCGAGATACGCTTAAGAAGTGGGCTGTTGTCAAAGGTGAGCAAGGCTTGGTCAATTATCATCGCGAGAAAAATAGCACAAGTATGGATGGGATCGTTACGCCAATAGGTCGAACATTAGGCGAACCAGAAGGAGTGATCGATTAGTTGCGCAGGAAAATTATTAATCCATATACGGTCTGGTTCGTTGTTATTTTGATTTTTAGTTCGTTATTCTTCCTGTGGAATCTTTCCGGAATGAAATCTGAATCTATGTACTTGATCTTCCCGAAGCTAAAGCGGGATTACATTAATTATTTCGACTATAAGGATAAGCATGTGGATCAATCAATTGGAGAAGTGTATGCAAATTATAAAGAATTACCTGTGTCTGAAATGATTGCAATCGATATGTTGGTTCACTATGGGACTTTTATTAGGGTACCCGATAAATACATCAAATCCTATTTAGCTGCAACCAATCAGAAATTCGACAATGATGTCTGGTACGAATTTTTACTTGAGGTGGAAATGCAGTCCGATAAGCTTTATGAACGATATAAACATATTATTGTAGAGGATAAGGCTTATTTGTATGGGACATTTGCATTTATTTTTCTTCTACTCACATATGTATCGATTAGTTTAGAGCGGATCAAGAAGCTTAAGCAAGGAATTCCTGAGGATTAACTGTAACATTATTCTACCCCGCGCGGTTCTTCTAATTTAAGGGATCAAGTTCTTGTCCTTTGCTCGAGACAAGAACTTGATCCCTTTGCCGATTATGGACAATAACATAGATTATGATAATCTATCTAATAGTGAACCCAATAGAGAGAGAGGGATGTTACTTGAAAAGAAACGTATTATATATTGAAGATAATGAGAAAATAGGCAGTTGGGTAAAAGAAGAATTGGAACAGCGCGGATTTTCAGTTCAGTGGCTGCTTTCTGGTGAAGGAGCCGAAAAAGAAGTAAATCAGCATGAAATCGTTATTTTGGATATCATGTTACCCGGTTTAGACGGATTTACTGTGGGAAAACGATTAAAAAAAGCAGCTCCTGCTGTTCCTATTTTGCTGTTATCTGCTCGAACATCGATAGATGACAAGGTAGATGGTTTACAATTTGCTGATGACTATTTAACGAAACCATTCCATACGGATGAATTGGTTGCAAGATTAGAAGTATTAATCCGTCGAAGAGGTGGAACACATTCCGAACGCATTTCATTAGGAGATCATATTGAAGTAGATCCGGAAGTCCAAATGGTATATGACAAACACACAGGAGAAGAAATTATATTGACTGGGAAACAACATCAAATTTTAATGTACTTCTTACGCCACCCCAATCAAGTTCTACCAAAAGAACAAATCTATGAAGCAATTTGGCAAGAAACTTATATCACTGGTGATAAAACTATAATGGTACATATCCATCGACTGCGTCAAAAGCTGGAATGTCATCCCGATTCCCCACAGATTATTGAAACGTTGAAGGGAATAGGCTATCGGGTGAAAATATGAAGCAGAATAGATCATTATTTCGTCGTTTTCTAAAAGGACATTTTCTATTTATCTTTCTTCCTCCCATTGTGCTTATTTTCTTCAGTGCGTTTGCTGGGTTTTCTGATATCCATGAAAAAGATCTAAATACGTTAAATCTATTTTACGTTATGATACTTTTGTTTGGCTTTATTATTGTCGCATTTGTAATCATATCTTGGCTGTTCTTCTTGAGACTTCGTAAACGTCTTATCCACTTACAGGAAGCCATGTCATTTTCAGCTAATCACAACTCATTTCCTAAACCAATATCTGTTCTAACGGATCGTATGGATGAAATAGACCAGTTAGGAAGTTCTTTTAATTGGATGATTCAGCAGCTTGAAGACAGTCGCAGGCGAGAATATGAAGAGGAATTATTACGACATCGACTTATTGCGAATTTATCTCACGACTTACGAACGCCACTTACCATTTTGAGAGGACATATCACTAGATTACATAAAGAATCAATAAGTTTAGAAGGACAAAACTCATTAACAGAGATGAACCAGACGATTACAAGAGTTGGAGATCTAATGGATGATTTACTTTCCTATACATTGCTTACATCAGGGAAACATCCTTTTGGGCCTACTTCAACAGATATTGTTCGTTTAGTAAGAGCATCTGTTGCTGCGTGGTATCCTGCATTTGAAGAAAAAGAAATTCAGCTCGATGTTGATTTACCGACAGAGGAGACTTTTTATTGGGAAGTAGATCCTAAATGGATGACACGGGTTCTGGATAATTTATTTCAGAATATTCTTCGACATGCAGCAGAGGGAAAATATGCAAACATCGTGGTTGATGTAGAAAAAGAACAGATCATTGTTGCAGACAGAGGTCCAGGCATGGATAACTCATCCTATGAGGGTGGGGCGGGGATTGGTTTATCGACTTCAAATTATATGTTGAAAAAAATGAAGCTGAAAGCTGACTTTACATCAAGTGAAAATGGCACGAGAGTAGCTATTGGTAGAGCTTAACCTAAAGTTAACCCAGAAGTAAACAGCATGATAATCGAGATGTAACTTTGCTTCATTATAATTAGGACCATAACAGAAAGGGAGTGTTATGGTTGATTACAATTAATAACTTAGTCAAACATCGCGGAACTGGGGAAATCTTATCAGGTATCAGTTTTAAAGCTAGACCCGGTAGAGTAACTGGTTTTTTAGGTCCCAATGGGGTAGGTAAAAGTTCTACACTTCGCATCCTGCTTGGGTTGGATCGTGCCACCTCAGGGAGTGCACTAATTAATGGAAAGCCATTCGCAGAATTACATAATCCTCTAGCAACAGTAGGAGCCGCACTTGATGGATTTGGAGCTCATCGTATGCGAACAGGACGGGCACACTTGCGTTGGATTGCTCGTGCCGCAGGATTGTCTAGCTCGCGTGTCGAGGAAGTTCTGGAAATAGTAGGTCTTACGAGTGCAGCTGGGAAAAGAGTTGGGAAGTATTCCCTTGGTATGGGGAGAAGACTCGGAATGGCAGCTGCACTACTTGGTGATCCAAAAATATTAATTTTAGATGAACCTGTAAACGGGCTCGACCCAGAAGGAATCCGCTTTATACGGACATTTTTACGTGAACGTGCTGAGTCGGGAAACACGGTGTTACTATCCAGTCATCTAATGGGAGAGCTTGCAGAGACTGTTGATGATGTGGTGATTATTAAGCATGGAAAAATCGTTGCAGATGGAACATTAGAAGAAGTAATTGGTAACCATTTCACGCTGGAGGAAGCCTTTTTTGCCCTGACATCTGAAAATGCTGGTAATGTTGTATGAGAGCATTCAACGCGGAACTATCTAAATTGTTCTCCCTACCGGGCATTTGGCTTGCCTTTTTTATTGGAGCAATTGCCCCAGCGGTCGTTACTGCCTTGGACTGTATAGCAGTAAAAGAGGATATTATAGCTGGAGTTAGTACACGGCTATCGGAAGTTGGCTATATTGGATTAGGTTTTGGTGTGCAAGGTGTAATTATTCTTGGTGTGCTTGCTGTCAGCAGTGAGTATTTGACAGAGAGCAGTGAATCTGGTGGCGGGAATCAGATTACAACGAGTTTAACCGCTGTTTCATCTCGACTTCATTTTTTACTGGCAAAAGCATGCGCTGTGACAGTGATCAGCATACTGCTCTGTATTGTTGCTATTATGACAACTGTGACAGCAACGCATCTTATTCTTGGTGAATATGCCCCTGCATTTGAATGGTCTAGACTTATCGGTGCAGTTTGTTACTGGACTTTTACTGCTCTTTTAGCATTTGGGATTACTGTTCTAACTAAGAATGGCATCATCCCGCTTACTGTGCTCATCATAAATTCATCCTTTGTATCATTTAGTTTCCTGCTTTCTAGGGTTACAAAGTTGGCGTTTTACTTACCAGACAGGGCTGGCGTTGATATGTTTATGTTAACGAGCGACAAATTTCACACCCCGTTCATAGGCGGTATAGTCATGTTTGCCTGGGTAGTCGTCCTTTTCATTGTTGCAGCTATTGTATTCCATAGGAGGGACGTTGCATCATGAGTGTCTCATCTAGTAGAAAGATAACACAAATCCTTGGTGCTGAACTGGATAAATTAGTTACATTACCATTGATATGGCTTACTCTTATTGGTACATTCATTCTTAATTTCGTTTTAGCCGCAGCTTTTACTTCTGCTGGTCTACAAGGGTCAGCAGGGACGCAAAGTATACTGAATATAGGACTTGCTTCTATGGGATATCTTCAAGCAGGGTTCATTATTCTTGGTATCTTAGCTACTTGTTCGGAGTATACCGGTGGACAGATTCGAACTACTTTAACTACGATACCTTGGCGTGGGTTTCAATTATCCACGAAGCATTTGGCATTGGCGATTATAACCATTCCTGTGGCGTTTATTATTGCTGCATCAGGTGTACTATATGCTTTTATTTTGATGAGAGACACAGCAGTAGTGATTGAAATAGACACAATGATAAAAACCTTAGTAGGTGCAACAGGCTATTTAACATTAACCACACTTCTCAGCGCAGCTATAGGTGCTTTGTTAAGACGAACCACTCCTGCTTTAGTGGTACTACTTGGTCATTATTTCATTGTCAGTCCATTGACGAGAATTTATCTACCTAGTATTAAAAATTATTTTCCGGATACGGCAGGATCTTATATGTATATGCCGCCTTCCTCTAATGAAATAAATGTCCTTACATCAATGCAAGGGACAGGTATTTCAATATTATGGACACTGATCTTTATTACAGTAGCTATTGTATTTTACCGTAAACGAGATGCCTAAGTTTAGGTTTCATCATGGATGCATATATCAAAAAGCATGACTCATGAAATTAAGCCCAAATTTATGGGCTTTTTTGTGCTTGAAAATTAACTGTAACTTTATTCATTCTCTTCACGTTATAGTCTGTAGCAGATTATTGCCAAGGAGATGGTAGAATTGAAGGGATGTCTCAGATTTGTCCGTTGCATCAGTATAGGAGTTATTATCGCAATATTTAGTTTATTATTTTTGGCCTTTGCACCTGCGACTCCTGTTTATGCCTGTTCATGTGCCGCACCTCCTTCTGTAGAGAGCAATTTGAAGATGAAATCGGCTATCTTCGCGGGCAAAGTAGTGAAGATCGAGAACTTAAACACTTCCACTATCCGCAATAGTAATGATCCTGTCGAAGTAACCTTCGACGTTTCTAAGGTGTGGAAAGGACCTGCCTACAAACATATGGTCATCACAACAGCGGAAAGCGAAATTAGCTGTGGATATGAGTTTCGCCTGAACACGGAGTATCTGATCTATGCAAGTAGTGATGGTGACAAGTTTACAACAGGATTATGTGCAGGAAATAATAAACTCCTGAATGCATCCTCTGATTTAGCATTACTAGGAGTGGGTAATGAGCAACTGCAAGATAATCCGTTGTTGGATACTAAATTGCATGATGACCAACTTAATGAAGGTGTATCATTCGATACTCGTTACATAATAACTGCTATTGTGGTGGTCATCGCTATCGGCTTATTGCTTATTCTCCGCAGGAAACGGAAGGGCTAGGCATTCACTTCCGATATGGCCACAGATTGAAGCTGAGAAACAAGCTAGAGTTGTCGAACAAATTAAGTCAGCCTTGATTTAAGAGCTTGTCTGTAAGTTTAATTTGCATGTTTTCTTGTGAAGAGAGCACGATGTTTGTTGATGGACTGCCATATTTCATGGATTCATCGATAAATTTCTCCAACGTATGGACAGATTCCGTGCATACCTTGGCGATGTAGCTGATTTGACCTGCAACACGATAACATTCCAGAACATCAGGATGGTTTTCACAGAATGCATACAATTCTTTGCACTTTGTCGTCTCAAATAAAACGATAGCTGTTATCGCTTTATCTAATTTCTCGGGATCAATGAGGGTCTGATAGCCTTTGATGGTCCCGTTCTCTTCGAGTTTCTTCACTCGTTCAATCACTGCTGGAGAAGATAAGAATACTTTGCTCGCAAGCTCCTTCATGGATATTTTGGCATTGAGCTGTAATTCACGCATAATTTGATAATCGATTGCGTCCATGCGATCACTCTCCTTTGATAATTAATAATTATTGATCAATTACCTTATGAAGTAAAGAGAAAAAGAAGAAATACCTAAGTAACCATATGCATTTCAGACATTGTGTTATTTATAATTTGCTAAAAAGGAGATGATGAGATGAAGAAGATCTTATTACTTTTGGCAAATGGGTTCGAAGCAGTGGAAGCAAGCGTGTTTACGGATGTTCTCGGGTGGAACAAGCTGGAAGGTGACGGAACGACAGAAGTTGTGACTGCTGGGATACATCCTCAACTAACATGTACTTGGAACTTCACAGTCCTGCCTGAGAAGCTGGTTGATGAACTGGATTTAACTGAATTCGATGCACTTGCAATACCGGGTGGTTTTGAGGAAGCTGGTTTCTATGTGGATGCATATGATGAACGATTCTTGAATGTCATCCGACATTTTGATGATAACCATAAACCGATAGCAAGTGTATGCGTGGCTGCACTTTCTCTTGGCAAAAGTGGAATATTAAAAGGTAAAAAAGCGACTACTTACGATCACCCGACAAGTATACGTAGAGCACAACTGCAACAATACGGTGCGCTAGTGCAGAATGAACTAGTCGTGGAAGATGGGCGTATTGTGACTTCTGCGAACCCAGCAACAGCATTCCAAGTTGCGTTTCTTCTATTAGAAAAGCTAACGTCTTCATCTAACACGAACAAAGTAAAAGAACTTATGGGTTTTATTTGAATATTAATTGGCAATTCTGTTATGATTTGTTTCGAAGGGAGGGAACCTCTATATGGATAAAGGAAAAAGTAAATTGGGTTTCGTAATTACAGCGCTATTGTTAGGTATTCTAATGTCCGCAATGGACAATACAATTGTTGCTGCCGCGATGGGAACCATCGTATCTGAGTTAGGCGGGTTGGACAAATTCGTATGGGTGACCTCTGCATATTTGATTGCAAGTGCTGCTGGTATGCCGATCTTCGGCAAGCTATCTGATATGTACGGTCGTAAACGGTTTTTCATCTTTGGAGTTATCGTTTTCCTCATAGGCTCCATCCTATGCGGTACAGCAGAAACGATCGTTCAGTTAAGTATTTACCGTGCGATCCAAGGTATTGGCGGTGGAGCGCTTATGCCAATCGCTTTTACGATTGTATTCGATATCTTTCCGCCAGAAAAACGTGGGAAAGTAGCAGGTTTATTCGGGGCTGTATTCGGCACATCGAACCTCTTTGGTCCATTGCTTGGTGCCTACATAACAGAATACTATCACTGGAGTGGAATATTCTATGTAAACGTACCAATTGGAATCGTTGTTCTCGTACTCATTTCGTTGTATTATCATGAGTCGATGGAGCACTCCAAGCAACGAATCGATTGGTGGGGAGCGGGAACGCTGGTCACTGCGGTTGTATCCCTAATGTTTGCATTAGAATTTGGCGGAACAACCTTTGCATGGGATTCATGGGTTATCATCGGTCTATTTGTATTGTTTGTGGTATGCACAACCTTGTTTATTCTGATTGAGCGCAAGGTTGCAGAACCGATTATATCGTTCGAAATGTTCGCCAGAAGATTGTTTGCATCCAGTACTTTAGCTGGACTATGTTATGGCGCGGCATTCATCACTGCGGCAGTCTACATTCCGATTTATGTTCAAGGTGTATTGGGTGGTTCAGCGACAAACTCGGGACTTATTTTGCTGCCAATGACTCTGGCTTCCGTTGTAGCGAGTCAAACAGGTGGCTTCCTTACAACAAAGCTCAGCTTCCGCAATATTATGATTATCTCTGCAATCATTTTTATTTCGGGAATCAGCTTGCTCAGTATGATAACACCTGAAACAAGTCGAACAACACTAACGATGTATATGTTAATTACAGGCTTTGGTGTTGGCTTCTCATTCTCCGTGCTTAGTATGTCTGCAATTCACAATATGGAGATGAGACAGCGCGGATCTGCTAACTCAACGATGTCATTCGTCAGAACGATCGGTATGACACTGGGGATTACCATCTTCGGTATACTGCAAAGAAACAGTTTCTCAGGGAAGATGACAGATGCATTTGCGGGTAGTGGTGCCTCATTCGCTGGTGATTCAGGTAATGCACGTGAAATTTTATCTCAAGCGAATCGAGCCAAGATGCCACCAGAAATTTTGACGAAAATCATCAATGCATTATCTTCTTCAATTGCTCAAACCTTCTTCTGGGCTATCGTTCCGGCAGTATTGGCATTCATCTTTGTCCTAATGATGGGCAATGAACGTGTTAAAGCGCCACTTAAAGTCAAAAAACCATCCGTTCAAGAGTAACCTGAGATAGAGGGGGAGAGGTAATTTCAGAAGCTAAGATTACATCATTGGCTTTGGTTATTGAATATCGTAACCTCAATTGTTGGCATATTCTTAACTAAACCGAACATATATACCAAGCTCAATCAAGGAATGGAAGGTTTTGGTACGACGATTCCAAACTATTTGCTCCCTCTTTTTGCAGCGATAATGATCTTCGCAGTCGAAAGACTACGCAATCGTTTATCAGATCAGCTTATCAATGTCATCCATCTCCTTTGTTGGGTCTCGATCATCTTCCTCATTTGGATGAATCTAGCGTAAATATACGTTCAACGAGTCTAGAACTTTTTCTAGGCTCGTTTTTTTATGTTTCGACCGATTTTTAATGCTTACTTCCTCTTTTTTGCCACTTGGTAATAAATGTTTCCTTTCTTCCTCTTTTATGAAAATAAAACTGAGTCCATTTTCATTCCTGTTTTTTACAAAATGTAAATTAATATATTTTTAGTAAAATTAATCTTTAAATATATATTTATAGCTTAATTTGTATATTATATATTTAATAGAATATTAATCTAAATTTAAATAAAAATTATAATAATATATAAATTTTAACTTATAAAGTATATTTTGTATTTTTTGAACTATATCAAAAAAATGTAAAAAATGAATTGAGGAAAATTTCAGCAGTTTGATGTTAGTGATCAATAGGGTGAGGACTAAAATATTAGATCCTAGAGTTGAAAAAGAGGGAAGAAGAGGTATCATGAAGCTACCAAAACGTGGTTTGGGCAGAATCGATCGAATAAATAGGCGGATTTGATGTTAATTTGCATCGATTATGCTATAATTTGAGGTATAAAAACAGCGTGAAATACATATTTCACGCTGTTTAATCTCAGAACGACGAAATCAACTCGAATCAACCGTGATTACAGCCAGGAGGTAGGAGAATACGAGATGAATATGGGTTATATTGAGGATAACGAGCGATATGTACATACATTCCATATATGGATGGAAGATGCAGGGTATACGAATTCTACACAAAAAGCCTATTTACATACGATTAATCATTTTTTAGAACAAATGGATAAGTCGGTTATAAATGTTACAAAGTTAGATATTATGTCATATCTTACAGATGCACGTAAAAATGGATGTAACGATACAACAAGGAATCGAAAACTGTTCGCGATCCGTTCCTTTTATAAGGGACTTAAGGATATGGAAGTGCTGAAAGAGAACCCTGCAGCAGAGGTTAAGCTATCCAAGACAGAGTGCAATCATCTGCCTGTTTATTTGGAAGAGAAGAGCCTGAAAACCTTTCTCCAGCAGGTTAGTGGCGCTTATAGCTCTCGCAATATTGCGATCTTCTTATTGATGGCGTATGCAGGGCTGCGGGTGGGTGAGGTTCATCGCTTGAATGTGAGTGATTTTTTTGCAAGTCGCAATAGTCTTCATGTCAGTGGTAAAGGCCGCAAATGGCGTGCAGTCCCTTTGCCAGAGGCATTATCGGACATGCTTCAGCAAGTATTAGAGGAACGCCGTGACCCGAATCGGAGTGTGGAAACCGCGCTTTTTATCTCGCAAAAAGGGTATCGATTATCGATCAGACAAATTCAGACGATTGCACAGCAAACGTTCGAAAAGCTGCAAGCAGAGGACGAATCTTTGCGTGATTTGAAGCTGTCTTGCCATAAATTAAGACATTCTTTTGCAACTTTACTGCTCAAACAAGGTACGGATATTCGGGTTGTAAAGGAATTAATGGGACATGAGTCAATTGAAACCACAATGATTTATACGCATGTTAGCGATAATCAGAAAGAAGCAGCGATGCAAGCGATTAAGTTACCCAAAATTAAATTAAACTCGGAATAAATATGTTGTAACTTTTGCTTTTCTCATACGTGGATAGGATGAAGGGGGGAGTAGATGAAACGAGACACTATTGATGCGATTTATCGATCGTACATTCAAGATATCTACCGTTATTTACTCTTCTTGAGTCATGATCATCATACAGCAGAGGATTTGATGCAGGAAACGTTCTATCGAGCTTATTTATACCTTGAAGATTGTAAAGAGGATCGAATTAAGCCGTGGCTTTTCAAGGTTGCCTATCATGTGTTTGTTGATGATAAGCGGAAGGGACGTAGACAATCCGTTGTAAATCAGGAGTTCTTTATGAGGCTCGCTGATGAGCATAACACAGAGGAATCGCTGATCAAACAAGAATTCTGGGCGGAATTGCGTCAAGTTGTCGCAAAACTGCCAGAGAGTCAGCAGCATGCGCTCTTATTATATGAGGATCATGAATTATCATATCAGGAAGCGTCGGATATTATGGGGATTAGTCTTGCTCATTACAAAATACTGCTGTTTCGTGCAAGACAACAATTAAGGCAGTATAGAGAGAAGGTGGATAAAGATGAGTGAAGATTTCAAAAACAAGCTCAATCGTTATACGGAAGGCCAGATGTCAGATGAAGAGAAGCTGGCAATGGAGCAAGAGCTGGAGAAGCTGGAAATTTATCAGCAATATATTGATACGCAATTAGGTGGAGAACAACAGCAGACAAGCTCGTCAAGTAATAAGAAGGAAAGTGCAATTATTCGAAAAGGAAAGTGGAAAGCGCGTCTACATAGCGCCATGACGGTCATTTCACTATTAATCATATTCTCGGTGTTCAGTGGTATTGTCACAACGGTCTTCTACCAATGGGGGGATCGTAGTGAGATCTATGCAGAAGTCGTTAAATCTGCGATTTCAGTGACACAGCCAAATGTGAGAGTAAATGGTGTAGGTATTAATAGTGGCATATTCTATCGAATGAACTTACATGGGGAGATCGTTAAGCAAATTGGGAATTCTAATTTGACGATTGGACAGTATTCGCAATCTTTCTTATTTGGCCTGCCTGGACTCTTTGAAGCAACCTATTATAATGAGAAAAAAACGTCTAACATTGTTCCATTTCAAATGCCTAATACATCAAATAACAAAAACTCGGGAGACTGGTCCATTCTGGAAAAATTGCCTGAAGGGACGGTATCTGAAGTGTATTTATCACTTGATCAGTTATATACAACCGATGAATTATTGTCTAAGCTTGAGCCAGTAAATGATATAACACCGCTATGGTTCGCAGCAGATGTCGGTGCATTGGAACGAGAAGGTGGATACATTGATGAGTCGATTGGATTTCCTTACTTTCCTCAATGGCTAAGTAATGAATGGACGTTATTAGAATCGACAACGACGAAGACGGGGCTGTTTACTTCAATGACCTCAAGTTCTCGTCAATCCCCGACACTACAAGCATACGGCAGTGGCGATATACGCGACCAGCATTTCATGAATACCCTTCGATTATTGCAGCAATATAAGCGAATTGCGAATAACGTGTCGCATAGTGACTTGCGAAACATCGATGATAACATCCAATATCTAGAGAAAAACGGTGTTAAACTGTATGGTGTTGTGGTCACAGGTCCAACCAAAGAAATATTGAAATTAAAGGATTTACAGTGGATTTCGGTCATGCGAATGGGCGAAGCTCGGTTGTGGAATATCAGTAATTAGTAATGAAATAGCTAACAAAAAAAGTGAAGGAAAGCTTAAATAGCAGCCCTTCACTTTTTTTATTATCGATCAATGCTAATTTAGTGACCAACAGTTGTACTCTTGGATCTGTTGTTTCTTAGGTCCTGCAATCGTATTGTGCCGGCGGTTATAAGCAGCAATATCCCGTTTAGGATAAATACGACTGGAATCGATACAAATCCCGCTAATCCACCACCAACGATGGGGCCAGTCAATGTACCTAACTGAGTGAAGGATTGATTCAAGCTGAACGCTCGACCTCTAAAATCAGGAGTAGTCGCGCGTACGATCAAGGCGTTGAGCGACGGATATACGGCTGCAAAGAACAGACCATAGACGAATCTCAGAACACCAAAAGCAATGAGATTATGGAAGAAGAATTGCAATACATTACCGATACCACCGCCAAGCAAGCCGATCATAAGTGTTTTGCGAAAGCCAATTTTGGCTCCAATCTTACCCCACTGTGGTGCAGCTAGTACCGTGGCAATCCCGACAGCCGAGAAGATAATCCCTGAGCTGAGTGAAGCATCCTCATGGGACACGCCCATATCGAGTACATAGAGACTGAGCAGCGGCTCTATCAGCATGATCGACGCGCTAATAACCATTACCGTGATCAATTGATTGAAAAGTGGACGATTCCTGGATGCCTGCTTCAGATCATCGATGACATGTGAGCGAACACGATTGCGGTCAAACTTCTCTTCTTTAATACCGAATAAAGCGATGAAGGCTGAGATGAGAACGACTGCACCAGATAGCATGAATGTTGTCCGATATCCAAAATAACCACTCATAATCCCGCCAACCATTGGGCCAATAATATTGCCTGATGCGCTTGCTGTTGCCATGATGCCAAGGGCGTAGCCGACTTTATTCTCAGGTGTATTCGTTCCCACAAGTGCAATTGCTGCAGGAACATAGCCTGCAAGCAAGCCAGATAGAATCCTTACTGCAATCAATTCGTAAGGATTCTGCACAAACGAAGTGAGAATATAGATCGCACATAAAGCGAAGCCAGAACGCAGCAGCATCGGTTTACGACCATACTTGTCAGCCAATGAACCCCAGAAGGGAGCAATCAAAGCGCTTGCCAGGAACGTAATACCGAAGGAAAGGCCTGACCATAGGGTCAAATGTGACTCTACATGAAGGTCATTGCTGATAAAGAGCGAGAGGAACGGGACCGACATCGAGAACGCCATACTACAGAAGAAAACACCTGTCCATAGTACAAATAAGTTTCTTTTCCATAATAATTCCATCTCTTCACTTCCACAATTATGACTTAAAATTATTGATATCTAAATATTCTAACATGTTAATTTCATAAATTGAACCTTTTTGCTCGATTTTGTATTGTTAACCTAAGCATTATTTAATTGTTAACCTAATATAAATATTTATGGTTGACAATTAATTTGTTTTCAACGATACTAAAAAAGGCACAAATGAGATGGGAGAAAAACGGGATATGATCTATCAATATAAAGCTGGTCAATCGTTCTTTCATGGGCTCGATCCAATCACCAAGTTTGGATGGTTAATAGGCGTTTCCCTATTAGCCTTGCTATTTGATACCGGCTTAACGCAGCTTATTCTATTGGCGGTTATTATGATCATGGGAAGAACGCTAGCAGGTTTAACTTGGCATGAAATGTGGAGGGGGATGCGGATTCCTTTTTGGTTTGGATTGCCATATTTCTTGTTACAATTGTTATTCCTACCTGGGGATTCTGTTCTGTATCAAATAGGTTCATTCCACTTAACAATTGAAGCAATCGATTATGCGGCTGCAATCACACTTCGATTCGTGACGCTTGTACTCGCATCGTTGCTGTATATTATCTCTACAGACCCAAGACATGTCGTGCTAGCCTTGGCTCAGAAGCTTAAGGTTCCCTATCGTTTTGCTTTTGCGATCAGTATTGCGCTTCGATTCTTGCCCATTCTAGAAGCGGAAGCAGCTACGATACAGTCAGCTCAGCGGATGAGAGGGCTTAGCATGCCAACAGGATGGATCGATAAGTTCTATTGGTGGAAGAGCTTTGTGATTGCGATCTTTATCCATGCAGTAAGACGTGTTGGCCAAATCGCAGATGGGATGGATATGAAGGGGTTTGGAGCTTATCCGGATCGTACATATGTACACATGCTTGAAGTGACAAAGAAAGGAATTGTGTTCGTTGCAATAAGCGGACTCATCACTTTAATGGCAATCATCGTTTGGATTTTATATTAAGGAAGTAAGGGAGTAAATCAGAATGAATAATAAGAAATTTTTTACAACGCTTGATATCGTATTAATGGCATTACTCGCAGTAGGGAACGGGATTTTGACGAATTATTTAGCTTTTGTTAATAAGTCTTTGACTACATTAGGGGGACCTATTGCAACTTCTACAATTGTTGGTTTGTACATGATCTACGGTGTACTTGCGATGTATATTATTCGTAAGCCTGGAGCTGCCGCAATAACGTACTTGATTGGAGCTATTATACAGAGCTTGCTTGGCATTAGTTACGGTATGGCTTCTGCATTTATCGCAGCAGGGTGCTATGCAGTCATGGTTGAGCTCATCTATTTATTGTTCCGTTACAAAAATTGGGGTTATCTAAGCATATCGCTCGCAAGCTTGTTTGCAGTTCCGCTATGGTTTGTATTTGCGGCTAATATGTACGGTTATTATAAATGGGATATCGAAATTCTGATCATTGCTTTTATTGTTAGATGTATTAGTGGGGTCATTCTTTGTGGCTGGTTAAGTAAGTGGATTGGAGATGCGATGGCGAAAACAGGTATGCTGAAGCGTTTTGCTATCGGTAAGCGAAGAGAGGTGTAATTTGTGGAGGAGACTGCTATCATCCAGTTTCATCACGTCAATTATACTTTTGAAGAAGAGCAGAGTCCGTTTATGTGCGATCTTAACTTTCAGATTAAGCAAGGAGAATGGGTATCTGTTGTAGGGGAGAGCGGCTCGGGCAAGTCGACACTTTGTCAGCTCATAGCTGGAACGAAGCCAGCGGATACGAGTCAAGATGGTGGGATATGGATCAATGGCAAGCAGAGGACAGAGATGGAGACAGAGCGAGAACATGCGATTGGCATGGTTATGCAAGACCCTGATGCGCAGATCATTCAATCCTTAGTGGAAGATGAACTTGCTTTTGGTCCAGAAAATTTGCGTGTTGAGCGAAATGAGATTCTAAACCGCATTGAATCAGCCTTATCGGAAGTCGGCTTGTCCGAATATCGCCTGCATTCAACGAATGAACTATCTGGTGGTCAAAAGCAGCGAATCGCTATTGCCTCTGTCCTTACAATGAATCCCAACATTCTCATATTGGATGATGCGATTGCAAGCCTAGATCGTCCAGCAATCGAACAGTTTCGAGAGACTTTGTTGAAGCTTAAGAGACAAGGGCTAACGATTATTAACGCTTCAACCCGATTAGATCCGTTAGATCAGGAACATGGAGATCGACTTATTGTACTTGAACAGGGGCGAATTATTGCGAATGGCCCCACTCCGTCGGTAATGATATCGTTTAAGGAGAAATTGATTCGATTCGGCTGTATCCCTGACAATCTAGCAGAGAATACGCAAGTTATTTCAGAGCAGATGAAAGCTGATGATCGATTGCCATTGCTAGAAATCAAGAATTTAACTTATCAGTATCCTGTAAAAGGAAAGCAAGATCTGCATCAAAAGCCATTGCTTAATGGCATTAACTATCAGCTGTATGCAGGTGAACTTGTCGCTTTAGTAGGGGCGAACGGATCAGGCAAAACGACGCTCGGCAAGCTGATCGCTGGTCTGCTTCCTGCACCACAAGACAGCATTTGGCTTCATGGTCAAGAAAAATCAACTTACTCGACGCATGAATTTGCACGGAAAATCGGGTATGTATTCCAGAATCCTGAGCATCAATTTATCGCAGATACACTGTTAGAAGAATGTGTCTTTGGTTTGAAAATAGCACAAGGATATAAGCCATGGCAGTTAACGCCTGCTTCCATACTTGCTGAAGGTGAACGGGTTCTGGCTGAATTTGGACTGCTGGCTTATAAACATAAGCATCCCTTTGTCTTAAGTAAAGGTGAACAGCGTTTGCTAAGCGTTGCGTCTGCGATTTTGTTACAGCCAGAGCTGATTCTATTAGATGAACCGACAGCAGGGCTGGATTATGCAAGCATGACGCGCTTGATGGAGTGGTGTACTGATTATAAGAAGCAAGGTCATAGTATTCTGATGATTACACATGATTTGGAATATATAAACTCTTGGTTAACGCATACTTGGAAAATAGAGAATTATGTCAGTTAAGGTCAAATTTTGTCGATAAATTTTAAGCCTCTCTTAAGGTTCATACGTTAGTATGGTCTACGGGAGGTTTTTTTATTATGTCTAAATCACAAATAAAGTGGTGGAGCAGACCTTTTATTGTCTTTACTATTTTATTGTTCATTAAGATGTCTGTCAGCCATTCTATTATTTTTAAAACCGTAACTGATTTCAAAGTTGTTTTTACTGCATTGCCTATCATTATGGCAATTTTATTATTGTTAGAGCTATTGATGCGCAAACATAAATTGCTAGGTTATATGCTTGTGAATCTCGTAATATCCTGTATCCTTTTCATTACGATGATGTATAACAAGTATTATGGTGTGATCGTAACTCACCACGCGCTTCAACAGATGGGGCAGGTTGGTGAAGTCAAATCGAGTATTATGGATGTGCTCGATCCCATGTATTTTTTTGTTTTCGCAGATTTGATCGTGCTTGTCCTTGTATTGCTGTTCAGCAGCAAATTACGTAAATGGGGTCTGCCGCGATTGCAGTTTAAACGCAGCATTACATTGATTGGTTTTGTTGCAGCCATAGCTTTGCTTGTAACTAATATGGTTATGCACAAAGATATTGTAAATGAGTTCAAAAAAGCAGAAGAAATGGGCACGCTGAACTATCAGGTGTATCGAATCGTTAAAGATACCATTTTGCCACAAGGCAAATCTGAAACGATAACACAGCAAGATATTTTGGATGTCAAAAATGTGCAGTTGCCTGATTCACCAGAAAAATATGGAGTAGCGGCGGGTAAGAATTTGATTATTATCCAGCTTGAATCATTCCAGAATTTACTGTTGAATGAGAAGGTAGGTGACCAGGAAATCACGCCTGTGCTCAATGATCTAATGAAGCAATCTTATTATTTCCCAAATTTCTATCAGCAGATTGGTCAGGGGAATACATCGGATGCTGAGTACCTGATTAACACATCTTTATATCCATCTCCTGATGGGGCCGCATCGCAGACATACAGTGATAAGGCGCTTCCGAGTCTACCAAAAATCATGCATGATAATAACTACCAATCCTTAACGTTCCATGCAAATGACGTATCGTTCTGGAATCGTAATCAGCTATATCCAGCGCTTGGGTTTGATCATTATTATGATAAATCATTTTTCGGAGATGAGGATGTTATTAGCTTTGCTGCTTCTGATGAAGTTCTTTATAAGAAAACGGCCGAAGAGCTCAAGCGTCTGCATGATGAGGATCAGAAATTCTACGCGCATGTCATTTCACTGACGAATCATCATCCGTTTGAACTGCCAGCTTCTAAGAATCCAATTCAGCTGCCAGCGGAATATGATAACACGCTAGTCGGTAATTATTATCGTACCGCGCATTATACGGACTATGCATTAGGGTTATTTATCGATCAGCTTAAGGAGTCAGGAGTCTGGGATGATAGTATTGTTGTCATTTATGGCGATCATTTTGGTTTACCGCTAAACTCCTTATCCGATCATGAGAAAGAGATGTTGAGCGATCGAGTTGGCAAGGAATACAGTAAAGCCGACATGTTTAACATTCCACTGATTATTTCGATTCCTGGTGTTACAGATGGCACTGTATATGAACAGCTTGGCGGTCAGGTTGACGTAATGCCTACAATTGCTAATTTGATGGGGATCTCACTGAAAGATCACATTTACTTTGGTCAAGACTTGTTCAATAATCAAGATAATTTATTGCCAGAGCGGTATTATCTGCCTACAGGTTCGTTCCTTACAACCGGATCGATGTTTGTTCCAGGGAAAGATTTTGCAGATGGAGAAAATACGAAATTAAAACCGGACTCCACGATTCCATCGAATCAAAAGATGGAAGTAGATTATGCAAAAGCCCTTAAACTGCTTCAAATGTCGGACGATTACGTTAAGAGCTTGCCTGCCAGGTAAAGAAGCTCTCGGTTGGAAAAAAATAGTTGCTATTTTCGTTCCTTTCGTGTAGAGTATGGATAATTTAAACACAAATAATGCGATTATCAAGGATATAAGCTTATGGATGGTTTGTTCAGAGAGGGAGCCCTTGTTCTGTAAGGCACCCCGAACCGCTATATCGCTTCCCACCTTGTAGCTGCAATGGGGAACTTGTCTTGACTATCCATTGCCGGGGAAACACCTCGTTAACGAAATTGAGATGATTGCTTCTATTTCATGATGCAATTCAATATAGGGTGGTACCACGAACACATTCGTCCCTGACGAATGTGTTTTTGTGTTTTTATAAAAGAATATTTAAGGGAGGAATTGAACGATGAAACAGAGTATGATGCTTATTCCAACACTACGAGAGGTGCCAGCAGAAGCTGAAGCTGCAAGCCATCAACTGCTGCTTCGGAGCGGGTTCATTAGGCAAGTAGCTGCCGGAATATATACGTATTTACCGCTTGGCTGGCGAGTTATGGAGAAAATAAAGCGAATCATTCGTCAAGAGATGAATGCTATAGGAGCACATGAGCTCCATATGCCAGCGATGCAACCGACAGAATTGTGGAAATTGTCAGGAAGATATGAGGTTTATGAGGCAGAATTAATTCGATTCGAGGATCGACACAAACGAGAGTTCGCATTAGGTCCAACACATGAAGAAGTCATAACTGCTTTAATCGGAGAGGAAGTAAGCTCCTATCGGGAGCTGCCGCTTGTATTGTATCAAATACAGACAAAATACCGCGATGAGTCAAGACCAAGATATGGGCTATTGCGCGGCAGAGAGTTTCTAATGAAGGATGCCTATTCTTTTCACATGGATCAGGAAGGCTTAGATCATACTTTTACGTCGATGTATCATGCCTACCACAGCATATTTAAGCGCTGCGGTTTACAATTCCGTGCAGTAGAGGCCGATTCTGGTGCAATTGGCGGCGATGGTGAGACATTTGAATTTATGGCTTTAGCAGAGATTGGTGAAGATACGATTGTTTCATGTGATCAATGTGGATATGCAGCAAATATGGAACGTGCTGAATCACGAGAAGGTAAGGGTGTTTATGGTCAAGTAAAGGAAGGAGATCATTGTTTAAAATGCGAAGGAAGCCTTACAATAATTCGTGGAATTGAACTCGGACATATTTTCAAATTAGGAACAAAGTATACAGAGGCGATGCAAATTAATTTGCTCACAAATGAAGGGACACAGCAGCATCCTATCATGGGCTGTTATGGGATAGGCATCTCACGGCTTCTAGCTGCGATTATAGAGCAGAACCATGATCAACAAGGAATCGTCTGGCCAGCTCATGTAGCACCTGCTGATGTGCATTTGATCACTGTATCGATGCAAGATCAAGTTCAGCTTGATTTATCCGAGCAGTTATACAGACAGTTAACGGAGAGCGGTGTAGAAGTACTATGGGATAATCGAATGGAACGACCAGGCGTTAAATTCAATGATGCTGATTTAATTGGCATTCCGATTCGATTGATTGTTGGTAAACAAGCGGAACAAGGAAGAATTGAGTATAGAGAACGCCTATCACAAGATACTATTCTGATGACACTTGATGAGATCGTAGAGCGAGTAACGAATAACTATTCCGTCTAAATGGAGGAATTCAGAATGAAAATGCTGGATTATTGCGTTATTTAAGTTCTTGATACGAAATATAAGCTATATAAGTTACAATAGAGCTATGTTACAATAGGAAACTGTGAGAGATGAAGCGTAGTAAAGGTAAAGTAAGCACAAAATATGATCTAAAAAAGAGAGGCATCTTATGACTAAATCATTTGCCGATATCGGTATCGGATCGGTTCTATCCTTAAAATTAAAACGCTCGGGTTTAACAACACCAACGCCTGTTCAAGCTCAAGCGATTCCTGAATTGCTTGCAGGCAAGGACGTCATTGCTCAGGCGCAGACCGGAACGGGTAAGACCCTTGCATTTGTTCTACCTATATTAGAGAAAATTGACCCAGAATTGCCAGCTGTTCAAGCTTTAATCGTAACGCCAACTCGTGAGCTTGCGATCCAGATTACAGCAGAAGTGAAAAAGCTGGCTCCTGCAGTAGGTGCAACTGTACTTGCGGCTTATGGCGGGCAAGACGTGGAAGCGCAAATTCATAAATTGAATAAGCAATCAGGTGCTCCGCATATCGTTGTGGGAACACCAGGACGGATTCTAGATCACTTGCGCAGAGAGACGATCGATTTGTCTCGAGTATCTAAGCTTGTTCTTGATGAGGCAGACCAAATGCTGCATATCGGCTTCCTAACTGAAGTTGAAGAGATTATCAGACATACGCCTTATAAGCGACAAACGATGCTATTCTCGGCAACGATGTCCGATCCCGTTCGCAGATTGGCATCGGATTACATGCGTAGTCCAATTGACATTCATATTCAGGGGAAAAAAGTTACATTAGAGGGTACCAAGCAATTTATCGTTGAGACGACGGATCGTGACAAGCAGAATAAACTGCTTAGTTTGATTGAGGTTCAGCAGCCTTTTCTAGCCGTAATCTTCTGTCGGACCAAGATTCGTGCCAAGAACTTGACAGCAGCGCTGCAAGATAAAGGCTATGACGCAGATGAACTGCATGGCGATTTAACGCAGGCGAAGCGGGAGAATGTAATGAAACGGTTCCGTGATGCTAGGTTGCAAATTTTAGTTGCAACAGATGTAGCAGCTCGCGGCTTGGATGTTGAAGGTGTATCTCATGTGTACAACTATGACATCCCGCATGATGTTGAAAGCTATATCCACCGAATCGGTCGTACGGGTCGAGCAGGGCAGACGGGGATTGCTGTTACTTTTGCAGCTCCACGTGACAGAGCGCATCTGCTTGAAATCGAGCGCGGTACGAATTCTACTCTCGAACAGATCGATGCTGCAACGGGCAGCCGCATAGCACGAGGTGGTGCTGGCGGTGGTCGAAATGACAGAACTGATCGAAATGACAGAACGGCTGGCAGTCGTAGAGGCGGAGCGCGTAGCGAGGGAAGAAAAGCACCAAGAAAAGAATCCAGAAATGATCGTGCTGCCAAACCAAGTAGAGGTGAGCAAAGTTCAAGGAATACTTGGAACGATGTGAAGCCGGGTGCCGGTAGAGAAAGTGCGGAAGCTCGAAGAGGTCGCAGCGATCGTGCATCTAATGCGCCCAAAGGACGTAATGAGCGTGGATTCAATGCGGCAAGAGGTGAAGGTGATCTGAGTATTGCTGGATTCAGCTCTGAGAGATCAACTCGTGGTGCACAAGACAAGAATAAGCGCAAAGGAGCTCGTGACGGAGCGACAGCAAGAGTTAAGGGAGGCGCAGGCACATCTGATCGCTCTAGAGGCAAAGGAGAGCAAGATCGAAGAGGTGCTTCGGCTAAACCAGCGCGTAATGAGCGTAGAACAACATCACGCGACAACAACCAAAGATCTGGCAGACGCGGACGCTAATAGGCAAAGGTGCATGATCGGATGTTGAGCTATTAGCTTATGATTTGGGGGAGGACTTTGGGGATGGAAACGATAATCTGGCAAGGGAAGCCATTTCAATTTGGTTTCCCGAGTTTTACTAACTATACGATTAGTGATTCTCGATTACTTGTGGAAAAAGGTGTTTTTACCAAACGCAGGGAAGAAATTAGATTATATCGAGTGAGGGATATCTCAGTCACTAGAAGTTTAATTAAGCGTATTTTTGGTATGGGGGATATCACTGTTTTCTCGTCAGATACGAGCAGTCCCAAGTATGTTCTTCGCAATGTCCGCGATACTGCCAAAGTGGCTGATTTACTAGGTGAGGCAGCGGAAGAAGCGCGTCTCAAGTACAAGGCATTTGAAGTAACTGAAATCGCGCAGCAATGACAATTTGATCGGCGGCAAAGAATTCTCAGCTCTGATTAATAAGTGAATAAGCATCAGCAGCAAAAATAGCGGATATTCCAATCCGCTATTTTTGCTTATTGACAGAATAGATCAACAGATCTATATTAATAGTGAACGGGGGTTTATTATTGTGCAAGTTTTGAAAGATGAGATCAAAGAACTGATATTAAAGACAGCCGAGCAGACGTTCCTTGAACAAGGCTACGAGAAAGCCTCGATGAAGGAGATCTCCAAACAAGTCCAAGTATCGACTGGCAACCTATATCGTTATTTTGCGAATAAGGAAGCTTTATTCGATGCTGTTACTTTACCAGCGTATCAGAGCTTGCAGTACCTGATTGAAGCGCATGATCAGAATGATGACTTAAGCATACCGCTTGGCATTGGGATTGTTGATCAGTTAGCTGCCCTATTATCGGAATTATTGGTAGATAATCGCGAAGGCTTGCTTATTCTGATTTATGGAAGTGAAGGAACAAGTAGGGCAGGAGCGAAGGAAGAGCTATGTCAAATGTTCGCAGCCCATATAGAGACACACTTGATAACTGATCATACATCGAATCAAGGAAGTAGAGCGGAGAGATCCATCTTCACTTCCCAGATCGCAAAGCCAATTGCTGTTGCGTTTCTTGAAGGGTATTTTGAAATTATCCGTTTGTATACGGATCGCAGTCAGATTCACGAGGCGACCAGACAATATATTACGCTGTGGTTTATGGGGCTGCAGAGCTTGGCATAATTTTTTTGAACTAATAATGAATTATAGTTCATTATTGGACACTGCATATAAAAGGAGAGAAACAGATGATTACCGTTAAGAATGTAGGATTTACATATCCAGGTCAGATTGCACGAGCCATTCACGGAATAAATTTTCAAATTAAAGCAGGTGAAATATTCGGATTCTTAGGTCCATCAGGCGCTGGCAAGAGCACGATTCAGAAAATACTGATCGGTATCCTGAAACGTTATGAGGGTAGTGTTCAAGTGCTGGGACAGGAGTTAAGGGAAGCAGGTTCAGCTTATTTTGAGCAAATAGGTGTTGCCTTTGAGTTTCCAAATTTCTATAGTCGTTTCACAGCGCTCGAGAACCTTTCTCTGTTCCGTTCACTGTATCAGTCTAACACCGTTGAACCGCGTCAGTTATTGGCAAGACTCGATCTTGAGAAGCATGCGAATGCTAAAGTTTCCGAATTCTCCAAAGGGATGAAAATGCGGCTGAACCTGTGCAGAGCATTGCTGAATCAACCAGAGGTGTTATTCCTTGATGAACCGACATCAGGTCTTGATCCTGTGAATACGAAGCTCGTAAAGGATATCATTCTGGAAAAGAAGGCAGAAGGGAAAACAGTCTTAATAACCACACACAATATGAATATCGCGGCGGAATTATGCGATCAAGTGGCATTTATCGTCGATGGTCAGGTTAAGCTGATCTCTTCACCGAAGGAATTAATGCTTAGTCATAATTCCAGACAAATTCGCGTGGAATACAGACAGGCACGAGAACTCATCCAGCAGGATTTTGCATTAGAAAATTTAGGGCAGAATGCAAGTTTCATTAAACTCCTGCAAGATAAGCAGATCGAAACCATTCATACCCAGGAAGCGTCGTTAGAGGAAATTTTCATCCAAGTTACAGGGAGGAAGCTGGCATGAGATTCACTTCTGCTTTGTTATATGATGTTAAGCTGCAGCAGAGACATGGATTCTATATCGCCTATGGGCTCATCACAATGGTCTATATCATCTTCTTGAGACTGCTGCCGCTTGACGTGAGAGAAACGGTTGATATTGTGCTGACCTTTTCAGATCCGAGTGTACTGGGGTTCTTCTTTATCGGGGGACTGGTACTGCTCGAGAAGGGGCAGGGCATTTATGATAATTTATTCGTAACGCCATACAAGCCCGAAGAGTACATTTGGTCCAAAACTCTCTCTTTGTCTTTGTTATCCGTTTTAACGAGTACCATCATCCATTTAAGTGTATTTGGCGGAATGTCACATGCGTTTTATTTTATTAGTGGAGTAATGATTACTTCGATGTTCTTTACGTTGATAGGAATCGGTGTTGCCGTTCGATGCCAAACACTCAACTCGTTCTTCATGTTAGCATCCGTTTACTCTTTTGTGTTTATCGTTCCGTTAGTCGAGGTTGTTGGATTGTGGCATAGTCCTTTACTAAGCTTGCTGCCGTCCAAAGGTTCATTATTATTGCTCAGCAGTTCTTTCAAGCCAATTCCTTTATTAGAGATCGTATATGCCTATTGCATTTTGATTGTTTGGACGGTGCTTGCATATAGATGGGCAAAAAGCTCATTTAGAAAATTTATTATATTAAACATTAATGGGGTTAAATAAAATGAACCGAATTCTACATCTGATCCGACTGGATCTAAAACAAGTTATGCGTGATTCCATGTTAGCTATCGCTTTAATTGGTCCGTTATTATTAATTCTGGTTGTTCGTTATGGCATTCCATTCATCAGGGAATGGTTATACCAGCAATTCACCTTGGATATTATGACTTACAGTGACTTGATTCTAAGCTTCGTGCTTGTCCTTATTCCACTAATGCTCGGCATGCTCACAGGATTCATGATGTTGGATGAACGGGATGAAAATTTGATTCAATATTATGCGATAACACCTTTGCGTAAAATGGGGTACTTTCTGTACCGATTGACAATGCCTGTTGCTTTATCTTTGTTCTATAATGCTTTGTTGCTTTGCTCAGTACAGACTCAATTACCGCCGCTCGTATGCATCATTCCTGTGCTGTTCATGCTCGCATTAGAAGCACCACTGATCACGCTGCTGCTGGTTGGATTTGCAAATAATAAAATCGAGGGGCTCGCTTTGTCCAAAGGAATCGGTATAGTTGTTTTTGTACCTGCGATTGTTTATTTCGTCCCATTTCCATGGCATTTAGTCGCAAGTTTCATTCCGACCTATTGGGCAGCGCAGACGCTTATCTCTGGCATGCAAGGTAACATAACGAACAGTATGATCTACGCCATCATCGGTTTGCTTGTTCATATCCTAACATTATGGGTGCTTGCCATCCGTTTCAGTAGAAGGGCAGATTAATCAAGAAATCATTGAGTTATCAAGGTCCGTGAATTGATTCTACTGAAAATTATAAGGAATGCAGCCAAGATTCTATGGTATGATAATGAGGTTCATCATATTATTTGACGAGGAGCGATTGCCATGGAAGAAAGACTGAAGCGATCAGAAGTACCAGTAGAAGCAACTTGGAATCTGAAAGATTTATTCGAAACAAAAGAAGCATGGGAAGCAGAAGTTCAGTCCATTCAAGCAAGTGTGTCAGGTATTACACAATACAAAGGCCAATTAACACTTAATGCTGCAACCTTGCTGGCATGCCTGAATGCGCAAGAAGAACTTCAAGGCCGCCTAATCAGGGCTTATGCATATGCGAGTCTACATATGTCTGGCGATGCGACAGATAGTGCGAATGTACAATTAATGGGTCATATGAATGGGGTATATGCGGAAATCGCAGCTGAATTATCTTTTGTTGATTCAGAAATATCTGAACTATCAGAAGATGCAGTGGCACAATTTTACGCATTAGAGCCAGAGCTTGAAGTGTTCCGCAATCATATTCAGGATTTGTTAGATTCCAAGCCACACAAGTTATCTGCTGAAACAGAGCAAGTGCTCGCTTCATTAGGTGGACTAATGGGTTCTCCTTATAAAATTTATCAACGCAGCAAACTATCGGATATGACTTTTGATTCGATAGAAGATGAGAATGGTAAGAAATTGCCTGTATCGTTCGCATTGTACGAGAATAAGTATGAACAATTGCCTGATACACAGATTCGCCGTGCAGCGTTCCAGTCTTTTAGCAATACTTTGCAGAAATATAAGCAGACCATTGCCGAAACCTATGCGACAGAAGTGAAGAAGCAGGTTATCATGTCCCGTCTTCGCAAATATGATTCTGTTACGGATATGCTGCTTGAATCCCATAAAGTAACGCATGAGATGTACAACAATATTCTGGATATTATCCAAAAAGAGCTTGCCCCGCATATGCGCCGCCTCGCTCGTTTGAAGAAACGTGTGCTTGGTCTTGATCGCATGACATTCTGCGACTTGAAAGTGCCGCTTGATCCCGAGTTCAGCCCTTCGATTAGCTATGAAGAAGCAGGCAAGCTGGTTCTGGATTCACTGCAGGTGCTTGGACCAGAATATAGTGAATTTATGTCGAGAGCACTTACCGAGCGCTGGATCGATTATGCAGATAACGTAGGTAAATCAACAGGCGCATTCTGCTCAAGTCCATACGGAGCACATTCGTATATCCTGATTTCATGGGCAAATAACATGAGAGGCGCTTTTACTTTAGCACATGAGCTAGGTCACGCAGGACATTTCATGCTTGCAGGACGTTACCAACGTCATGCGAACGTAAGACCTTCTATGTATTTTATCGAAGCGCCATCGACGATGAACGAGATGCTGCTTGCTGAGCACATTCTAAAGCAATCTACGGATGTTAGAATGAAACGCTGGGTCATTATGCAGCTTCTGAATACTTACTATCACAACTTTGTTACTCATTTGCTTGAAGGTGAATTGCAGCGCAGGGTATATGCTGCAGCTATGGAGAATAAGACGATTACAGCAGATTTCCTATCGAATGAGAAGGGGGCTATCCTCGAATCCTTCTGGGGTGATGAAGTAGAGATCGATGAAGGTGCGAAATTAACTTGGATGCGTCAACCTCATTACTATATGGGGCTGTATCCATACACGTATTCGGCTGGATTAACAGCTTCAACCGCTGTATCACGCCTTATTATCGAAGAAGGCGCTCCTGCAGTTGAGCGTTGGCTGCAAGTACTTAAAGCTGGTGGTTCTATGAATCCGCTTGAACTAATGAAGCTTGCTGGTGTTGATATGAGTGATCCACAGCCGATCAAGAATGCTGTAGCTTATGTAGGGTCACTTGTTGAGGAATTAGAAGCCTTATTTGAATAGTCAGGATTGTAATAAATTATCTCTAGCTTAAATTATTGAAGGCATGTATACTACTACATATGTTTGAACAAACTCGTATAATTGCGGGAATTGGCCCGTTAAGTTTCTACCTGATCACCGGAAATGATCGGACTACGAGAAGATAGAGTAGTGTACGAAGAAGAGCGATCTTCTTTTCTGCATGCATTTGCATACCTTTGCAACAAATAGGTTGTTATTTGGTTATGTCTAATATGTAACTCGAGCTTCTTGTTTCTGATTTTATGGAGAGACAAGGGGTTCGAGTTTTTTTATGTATGATCGAATACAAGGGGGATTAAGAAATGAAACGGCTTGAAGACAAAATTCTAAGTGAAGGCATTGCGTTAAATGAACAAGTACTTAAGGTGGATTCATTCCTGAACCATCAGGTAGATCCGAAGCTTATGCAAGATATTGGCCAAGAATTTGCTAGACGGTTCCGTGATAATGGCGCAACTAAGGTGCTAACTATTGAAAGCTCAGGTATCGCACCAGCCATTTTTGCAGCGCTGGAGCTGGACGTGCCGTTGATTTTTGCAAAGAAGCAAAAATCCATCACGTTAACAGATGAGCTAATTGTTGAGCCTGTTTATTCGTTTACAAAGCAGATGACAAGTCACGTAGCTGTATCGCGTAAATTTTTGAATAGCGAAGATCGCATTCTGATTATTGATGACTTCTTGGCAAATGGTGAAGCTGCGTTAGGACTTGGCAAAATTGTAGAGAAGACTGGTGCTAGCGTTGTAGGCATCGGAATCGTGATTGAGAAATCGTTCCAACCTGGTAGAGACAAGCTGATCGAAGCGGGTTATCAAGTCGAATCCTTGGCACGGATCAAAGCTTTAGCTAAAGATAACATTAGCTTTGTAGAAAAGGGAGAGTAGTTAGCGCGATGCAACCGAAGAATATTTTTCAGACATATGCGCTTGGTCTTCAGCATGTGCTGGCGATGTACGCAGGAGCTGTCATTGTACCGCTTATTGTAGGACGTCAGTTAGGTTTAAACGAGGAACAGCTGACATATCTGATCGCTATTGATTTGCTAACGTGCGGGATTGCTACTTTGCTTCAGTCATGGAAGAACAAATTTTTTGGCATCGGATTACCAGTTGTACTCGGATGTGCCTTCCAAGCGGTTGCACCGATGATTGCCATTGGTCATGAGTATGGAATGAGCGCGATCTATGGCTCGATTATTGCATCAGGTTTATTTGTAGTGATTTTTGCTGGATTTTTTGGCAAGTTGATTCGTTTCTTTCCGCCTGTCGTTACAGGCTCCGTTGTTACCGTAATCGGTGTTACTCTGATTCCAGTCGCTTTAGGTGACCTAGGTGGCGGTCAAGGACAGCCTGATTTTGGCAGCTTGGAGAATATTGGCTTAGGCTTTGGTGTACTGCTATTTATTATTCTGTTGAATCGATTTGCCAAAGGCTTCTGGCGTGCGATCTCGATCTTATGCGGATTAGTTGCTGGAACGGTAGTGGCTGGATTGATGGGCAAATTGGATTACAATCCAATTCAAACCGCGGATTGGGTGCATGGCGTTACGCCATTCTATTTTGGAACACCAACTTTTGCGATTTCAGGAATTCTAACGATGATTATTGTATCAATCGTCAGCGTTGCAGAATCAACAGGTGTATTCATGGCGCTTGGCAAAATTTGCGATCAGGAATTAACATCAAAGGATCTAGCGCGCGGCTATCGTGCTGAGGGTCTGGCAATTATGCTTGGCGGTATATTCAACTCATTCCCATACACGACGTATTCCCAAAATGTCGGTTTAATTCAAATGAGCAAGGTGAAAACACGCAATGTAATCGTTGCTGCAGGTATTATTCTTATCATTATCGGCTTTGTTCCCAAAATTGCAGCTTTCACTATTCTGATCCCGAAGTCAGTCCTAGGTGGTGCGATGATCGCGATGTTCGGTATGGTTGTATCTTCAGGCATCAAAATGATCGGAACACAAGTTGATCTTAATCGTCATGAGAATCTCCTGATTATTGCATGTTCAGTTGCGATGGGACTAGGGGTTACGGTTGTTCCTGGTCTATTTGATCAATTCCCAGATGCCATTCGAATCTTAACAGATAATGGAATCGTAGCAGGAAGCTTTACTGCGATTCTGCTGAATTTATTATTTAATGTGCTCGGCAGCAAGAAGGATAAAACTGAAGAAGTAGTGGATAATGGTTCTGCTAATCATGTATAATACCTGTAATAAAATTAAACGTGATGAAGAGAAGAGTAAATAAATCCATTCTTTAACAGAGAGCTCCAGGTGGTGCAAAGGAGCAAGAATGCTTTATTGAACCAAGCCTCCGAACAGCATGTCGGAACCGATTAGGGGATGGCATGACAGGTGCTCCTGTTACAGAGCTAGAGTATAAGCAGTCCTTAGCATGGAATGCCGTACTCGATGAGGTTAATATGGCGACATATTAGCGAAACTGGGGTGGCACGCGAATGATCTCGCCCCCAAGACAATGTCTTGGGGGTGGGATTTTTTTTATTTAGAGAAATTTTTATCTTAATCAAGGAGGGTATGAAATATGAGCGATGAAATGGGAAGAGTCCCAGATAATTTTATTTATAAGCTGATTCAAGAAGATCTGGAAACGGGGGCACTTAATAGGGAAATATGCACAAGATTCCCACCTGAACCGAATGGATATCTGCATATCGGCAGCGCTTATGCGATCTATACGAATTACAATGTCGCTAAGCATTTTAATGGAAAGTTCAATTTGCGCTTCGATGATACGAATCCGCTCAAAGAAGATATGGAATTTGTGAACGCGATTAAGGAAGATATCAACTGGCTAGGATGCAGTCCTGGTGACCGTATCTATTATGGATCAGACTATTCGGAACAAATATATGAAGCGGCAATCAGGCTGATTCTTAAAGGTAAAGCCTATGTCTGCGATCTATCTCCAGCAGAAGTAACGGAGTATAGAGGCACACTTACGGAACCAGGTAAGAATAGTCCTTACAGAGGCCGAACGGTGGAAGACAATTTGCGCTTATTCCAAGAGATGAGAGAAGGTGTTCATCCGACTGGTTCAAGAGTTGTACGGGCCAAGATCGATATGAGCTCGCCTAATATGAATCTCAGAGATCCTGTCATTTATCGAATTATTCATAAGGAGCACTACAGGACAGGTGATAAATGGTGTATTTATCCCATGTATGACTTTGCGCATCCGATTCAAGACGCGATAGAATGCATCACGCATTCCTTATGTTCTATCGAATTTAAGGATCATCGTCCTTTGTATGAATGGGTGCTGAATGAACTTGATACGGCCCGGGCTCCTAAGCAAAGAGAGTTCGGAAGGCTGAATATTACAGGTGTCGTGACGAGTAAACGATATTTAAGACAACTGGTTGAAGGACAGCATGTAGATGGTTGGGACGATCCAAGAATGCCCACGATTCGTGGTCTGCGGAGAAGAGGCTTTACGCCAGAGAGTATCAAAAATTTTATTGATGAAATTGGACTGATTAGACAACAAAGCACAGTAGATATTGCGATGTTAGAGCATGCGCTCAGGCAAGATTTGAAACCTAAGGTTCATAGCACGATGGTTGTAATTGATCCTCTTAAAGTCGTCATCACTAATTATCCGGAAGACGCAGCAGAATTTGTGAACGTTGAAAATAGTGGAGAGAATAAGGAGCTTGGGCATCGAGAGATTCCTTTTGGCAGGAACATATTTATTGAAAAAGAAGATTTTATGGAAGAACCAATACCCGGATTTCATCGGCTATCAATTGACTCAGAAGTAAGGCTTAAGGGTGCTTATTACATTAGATGTAATGAGGTCATCAAAGATGAACAAACAGGTGAGATTATCGAGCTTCATTGTACTTATGATCCGCTGACAAAGAGTGGAACTGGCTTTACAGGTCGAAAGGTGAAGAGTACGATTCATTGGGTATCTGCCGAGCATTGCGTACCTGTTGAAATCCACCTATACGATAAGTTAATTCTGAATCCAGAGTTAGTGAAAGAGGATAATCAATCTTGGGAGACACTGATTAATCCGGACTCGTTCATCCGGCTTGAGAATTGCATGGCTGAACCTTCTCTTGCTGGTGCGGAGGTAGAGGATAAATTTCAGTTCATCCGACATGGATATTTTTGTGTGGACTCCAGATATACGACAGCTGATAAAAAGGTATTTAACCGTATCGTATCGCTTAAGGATACGTGGAAGAAGCAGCAATAAACAAACAAAATGGATAGCGGGAGAGATCAGGTTCTCATCTTGCTATCCATTATTTATATTAATCTGCTAACCGATATCCAATTCCTCTAATAGTCGCAATGTATGTCGGTGATTTAGGATCATCCTTAAGTTTATTACGAAGACCCTTAATATGCGCATCTACCGTATTACTGCCACCATAATATTCAGCACCCCACACAGCATCAAGCAGCTCTTGGCGGCTAAGTGCGGCACCATCGGCAGCGAGCAGCACTTTAAGCAAATCAAACTCTGTCCGTGTCAGGTCAATGCGTTCGTTATTCTGAGTCACAACGATTCGCTTGTAATCAACTGTCAAATCCTTGAAAGCTACGAGAGTAGACATTCCTATATTTGAAGTACAGCTTGATTCCATAAGCTGTACAATTTGGGCAGTTATTTCTTGTATGTCAGCAGGCCATACGATGCATTGATTAGATAATTGATCCGAATCATCAGATGGCTTGGCTAGGAGATTCAGGGTTGAGATATTGGAATCGAGAAGGGGCATTAATGCAGATTGATTTAACGGCTCATGACGTTGATCAAGTATTAAAAGATCAGGATTTAGCTGTGAGAACAAATCGGAATCTAAATGATGCATCACCAGAACGTCATAACATTTGGCTGTGAGTTCACCAACAAGCTCGTGAAGGGAGGAAGGATATGGACTGAGTAGGATGATTCGCTTCGTTGTATTGCAGGCGGCACCATGATGACTTGATTCATTCGTTAGCTTGACTGACAATTCGGACACACTCCTTTAAATACAATATGCTCCTCTTCAATTTGATAGCCCGTTTCAACCCCGATCGCCTTGATCCATTCTTCAGGTATTTTAATGAATACTTCATCCACTTTGCCACAGACTCTGCAGATAATATGCTGATGATCTTCAACCTGCCCATCATAACGACTGGCATCACCCTCAAGCTTCAATTCACGAATTAGACCTTCTTCAATCAAATATTTGAGCGAATTATACACAGTCGCATAGGCCAATTGGTGTCCCTGAACACGTAACCGTTCGATAATATCTGCGGCAGTCGGATGATCATGAGATGTGGAAACGATCTCATAAATAATTTTACGTTGTGGGGTTAGAATTCCTTTTCTAGTCATGTGGCAAGC
The DNA here is from genome assembly GCF_004344915.1 of Paenibacillus albiflavus. Taxonomy (GTDB): domain Bacteria; phylum Bacillota; class Bacilli; order Paenibacillales; family NBRC-103111; genus Paenibacillus_AM; species Paenibacillus_AM albiflavus. The sequence continues at coordinate 250,324 of NZ_SKFG01000002.1, forward strand.
TCCTTTAGATCTTAAGTAGATTTAGACTTAGTATAGATCTATTGTTGAGATAACTCAACCTCTAAATACTTTTGCAGCTATAGGATAGATGAGTTTGATTCCTAGCGCAATGGGTATGCTGTAGAAGAGGTGATCGTAATGGAAATCATTGTCGGAATCAGCGTTGTGATCTTACCATTCATTGTGTTATTCCTATACAGGTTGCTTGGCAAATGGAGGTTCATTATCGATGTAGTCGCAGCTGTAGCAGCCATGTCATTTGCTATCGTTTCAACAGTTGCGGTATATCAAATCCGCCGCGACGGAACGATCTTTATGACCAATATCCATCGTTTGTTTGATAACTACATTTTCTTAATCAGCGGGGCGTATTTAGGTATGTATGGCTTATGTCAGTTGATTAGATATTCGATAAAAAAATTCCTTTATAGAATTTAATCTATAACGGGATTTTTTTTGTCCAACTATAAAGATTCGCATTGTTAAATACTTATTGTGGTTTCAAACAAGTTGTGTTATTGTGAATCATAATTTTTGAAAATTATGTGTATACCGAAAATTCTTAAAACATGGAGGAAGCAGGTGAAGTATGGGGAGGTACATTCTCAAAAGGCTTATCGCAATCCTAATAACCTTATTTATGATTATTACTTTAACTTTCTTTCTGATGCACGCCATCCCTGGCGGTCCGTTCACAGGCGAGAAGAATGTACCAGAAATCGTCGCTAAGGCTTTGAATGAGAAATACCATTTGGATGATCCCCTGTGGAAGCAGTACTTAGATTATCTGAAAGGCATCATTCAATTTGATCTAGGCCCATCCTTTAAATATGAAGGGATGACCGTCAATGAATTAATCAGCTCAGGCTTTCCAGTGACCGCCAAAGTAGGACTATTCACGGTAATTGTCATTTTATTGATCGGGATACCTATTGGGATTTTTGCCGCAATTAATCAGCATAAGTGGCCAGATACGGTTGTCATGCTGATGGCGACACTTGGGGTGACAATCCCATCCTTTGTTATTGGAACGATGCTGCTATACGTATTCTCATTAAAACTTGGGTGGACACCTGCTTATGGGGTGGAGGAGTGGCAGGGATATATCTTGCCTGTGTTAGCACTAGCAGGTTATTCTCTATCCTTCATCTCCAGGTTGACTAGATCGAGCATGATCGAAGTCTTCCAGCAGGATTATATGCGAACAGCAAGAGGCAAGGGACTTAGACCATCGAAGGTTATATTCAAGCATGGGCTTCGCAATGGCATGATTCCAGTAGTGACAGTTGTTGGACCGCTTGTTGCGTCCATGTTAACAGGATCGTTTGTCATTGAGAAAATATTTGCGCTTCCTGGTATCGGCAGGCATTTTGTCCAGAGCATCACGAACCGCGATTACACGACAATAATGGGAATAACGGTGTTTTACGCTGTCATTCTTGTGGTGATCGTATTTATTGTAGACCTAATCTACGGACTCATAGATCCGAGAATTAAACTTAGTAAATAGAAGGAATGATATGATGAGAGACCCTATTAATCACGTTACAAGTGTTAACCAAGGTACAGCTATCGATCCTTCTCTTTGGAATAAATTGCGTGATGAAGATAAGGATGAGGCAAGTGTAGCAAGCGTCAGTCTTACTTATTGGCAAGATGTATCGAGAAGGTTTCGCAAGAACAAAGCAGCAATGCTGGGAGCAATCATCATTGTACTGCTCATCTTATTTGCTCTAATTGGACCTCTATTGTCCAAGCATTCCTATGAAGAGCAGAATCTATCATTTGCGAATATGCCGCCGAGATTCGATCTCTATCAGGTTGGAGATCAATATTTGTATCTACATAAAAATATTAAACTCTATGAAACAACCGCAGACGGTACGCTGCTAGAGCTCATGTCCAAGAATAAAGAGGATATGGTGAAGAAGCAACTCGTTTATACAACAATTAGCGGTGATGTGATCGTCGATTATAGCAAGAAGAATACGTTAATTCTTAAGGATGCCAAAGGTAACACATTAGAAACCGTTAAGAATGTATCCAATCAGACTTACTTGCTCGGTACAGATCATTTAGGGAGAGATCTACTGACAAGAATTATGTATGGCGCAAGAATATCCTTGCTGGTTGCTGTAATCGCAGCACTTGTTAATCTCGTAATCGGGATGATGTACGGAGGGATTGCAGGTTATTTTGGCGGTAAGGTAGATAACATCATGATGCGGATTGTGGATGTAGTCAGTATAATTCCGCTAACGCTCTATGTGATTCTTATTATGGTCGTGTTAAATTCAGGGCTGCTCAGCATCATTATTGCGCTAGGTTCTGTCTATTGGGTCGATATGGCTCGGATTGTACGGGGTCAGATGCTGTCTTTGAAAGAAGAAGAGTTTGTTTATGCAGCCAAAACAATCGGTACGAAACCGCTCCAAATTATTACAAGACACTTGCTGCCGAATGCGATGGGCTCCATCATCGTGACGATGACGATGCTCATTCCAAGCGCGATATTTATTGAAGCTTTCATGAGCTTTATCGGTCTTGGTGTTACAGCTCCTATGGCATCATGGGGAACGCTCTGCAATGAGGCACTTGAGTCTATACGTTCTTTTTCGTATCAGCTATTCTTTCCAGCGATTGCGATTTGTATAACGATGATCGCTTTTAATTTTATCGGTGATGGGTTAAGAGATGCTTTGGACCCAAGACTTCGTAAATAGGTGAACGGAAGGGGTATAACGATGAGAGGTCCAAATAACGATGATACGGTGCTGCTGGAAGTAAATCATCTGCAAACTTCGTTCTTTTCCCATTTTGGAGAAGTAAAGGCTGTCCGACATGTGGATATGAAACTGAATAAAGGTGAAGTGATCGGAGTTGTTGGGGAATCGGGCAGTGGCAAGAGTGTGACGGCGATGTCCATCCTCAAGCTGCTTCAGAATACAGGCAAGATAGTAGGCGGTCAGATTCTATTCAAAGGTGAGGATCTTGCGAATAAGTCAGAGAAGGAAATGAGACGTATTCGAGGAAACGAGATTTCGATGATTTTCCAAGACCCCATGACCTCCCTTAATCCCGTCATTACCGTAGGGGAGCAGATCATAGAGACGATTAGAGAGCATCAGGGTTTAAGCAGGAAAGAAGCAAGAGAGAAAGCGATCAAGCTTCTTAAATTGGTCAAAATCCCAGACGCAGAGAAACGGATGTCAAACTATCCCTTCGAATTTAGTGGTGGGATGAGGCAGCGTGTGATGATTGCCATTGCTCTATGCTGCGAGCCCGATCTGTTAATTGCGGATGAGCCTACAACAGCACTTGACGTAACCACTCAATCTCAAATTCTGAAATTGATGAAAAGCTTAAAGTCGGAATTCAATATGTCGATCATGTTGATTACGCACGACTTAGGCGTTGTGGCAGATATCTGCACGCGCATCGTCGTCATGTATGGCGGTATGGTGATGGAGGAAGGGTCGGCGGAAGATATTTTCTATCAACCAAAGCATCCCTATACGTTGGGACTTCTTCAGTCTGTACCTAGATCTGAGATGGATCAACAAAAGCGTCTCACACCAATAAAAGGATCTCCACCTAATCTCGTGAATCCACCCAAAGGTTGTCCTTTCGCGCCAAGATGTGACTATGCAATGGGTATTTGCGCTGAGGCTTGTCCAGACTATACGGAATTAAGCAATGGACATCGTTCGATGTGCTGGCTGCTGCATAAAGACGCGCCAGTAGAAGGAAATCCATTCCTGCAAGGCATTGGAGGTGGTATTCATGGCAAATGAGAACATGTTAGAGGTTCGCAATATTACCAAATATTTTCCAATTGAGCAGAAGCTATTCTCCAAAGAAAAGACAGTGCTCAAGGCTGTAGATGATGTCAGCTTTACGATCAAGAAAGGGGAGACGTTAGGTCTTGTAGGGGAATCTGGCTGCGGGAAGTCTTCAACGGCTCGGACGATTATTCGGCTGCATGATCTAACAGCAGGAGAGATTATTCTGGACGGTGTGGACATCAGCCGTATGAATGAGAAGCAGCTGCTGCCGCATCGACGCAAGATGCAGATGATTTTCCAAGACCCCTACGCATCATTGAATGCAAGGATGACAGTTAAAGATATCATTTCGGAACCACTCCATGTTCATCGTATAGGAACGAAGAGTGAAAGAAACGAGATTGTTGAGAATCTTTTACACAAAGTGGGCTTAAAAAAAGAGCATGCCATGAGATATCCGCATGAATTCAGTGGTGGTCAGCGTCAGCGGATCGGCATAGCAAGAGCGCTAGCCGTTAATCCGGAGTTCGTGATTTGTGATGAGCCGATCTCTGCGCTCGATGTATCAATTCAGGCACAAGTAGTGAATATGCTGCAGGATCTGCAAGAGGAACTAGGGCTAACGTATCTATTTATTGCGCATGATCTGTCGATGGTGAAGTATATTTCGAATCAGATGGGCGTGATGTATTTAGGTAAACTGGTCGAAATCGGAAGCAGTGAAGAGGTTTACAAGCATCCAGCACATCCTTACACGCAAGCATTGTTAGCATCTGTCCCTGCTCCAGATCCGAGAGCCGTTCAAGCCGAAGAGGATGTCATGCTAGAAGGGGATATTCCAAGTCCCATTAATCCACCACAGGGCTGCCGATTTGCTTCACGATGTAAATATGCTGATGAGCGCTGCAAATCGGAGGAGCCCGAACTAAAGCAGATTGGGCTGAACCACTTGGCTGCTTGTCACTTGTTGTAACGCGAATATCATGATTGTAACCCATGAGACAGATTGGAGTGCCAGCAGCTTATAACCGTTTTACTGACAAGGATAGGGTCTCAGTGGGGGAAATCATTTATGCCATACATCATTTTAAATTAATTAAGGGGGAATATCTGTGTTAAAGAAGAATGGGAAGTTTATGCTACTTGCACTTATGATTCTGACACTTGTTGTTGGTTGCAGCAGTTCACCAAAGACAGAAGTAAAGGATGCAGGCAATGCAACTCCAGCACCCGAAGCGACTAACGCTCCTACAGCAAGTGGAGACACACAAAAGATTGTTTATGTACTCAATAATGAAGCGGATAAGCTTGATCCAGGTCTTACGGCCGAAACTTTTGCAACACCTATTATTTCAAATGTGTTCGAAGGTTTAGTCCAAATGAATGATAAATATGAGCCATTGCCTGGTGTTGCCAAGGAATGGAAAGTAAGTCCGGATGGTCTTGTATACACTTTTACATTGAGAGATGATGCGAAGTGGTCTGACGGCAGCAAGTTGACTGCCAAAGACTTCTTCTATTCTTGGAAGCGGGTAATGACTGCCGAAACAGCATCTGATTACTCATTTATGATGTATCCTTACATTAAGAATGGGGAGAAGTTCTTCAAAGGCGAAGTGAAAGAAGATGAGCTTGGAATCAAAGTCATCAATGATACAACGCTAGAAGTTACATTAGAAGCACCATCACCGTATATAATGCAATTATTTGCTTTCTCTTGCTATATGCCTGTGCAGCAGGCAGCCGTAGAGAAGGATAAAGATGCATGGCATCGCAAAGCGGAAACATTCATCAGCAATGGTCCTTTTAAAGTGAAGGAATTGAAGTTTGGTGAGTCATATACGCTTGTAAAGAACGAGAATTATTGGGGTAAAGACAATGTAAGGCTAGAAGAAGTTAAATTCAGTATCGTGCCAGAAATGGCAACAGGTCTTACGGCAATGGAATCCAAGAAAGTAGATGGAATCAATGGCGTTCCAACAGCTGAAATCGCTAGATTAAAAGCAGGCGATGATCGCTTCATCGTGCTGCCAGCACTAGGAACAACCTATTACTTGCTTAACAACAAAGTCAAGCCTTTAGACGATGAGAAGGTTAGAAAAGCGCTTGCTCTAGCCATTAATCGCAAAGAAATCGTTGAGAACGTTACACAAGGCGGTCAGCAGCCTGCTTTTGCACTGATTCCAAATGGAATGACGCTTGAAGGCAAAGACTTCAGAGAAGCGGGTGGCAGCTATGGCTTAACAGAAACAGGTGACGTCGAAGCAGCTAAGAAGCTGCTTGCAGAAGCTGGTTATCCAGATGGCAAAGGCTTCCCAAAACTATCCCTAAAATATTACTCCGGCGATATTCCGAAGAAAGTAACAGAAGCTCTACAGCAAATGTGGAAGAAGAACTTAAATATCGATTTGGAATTGAAATCTTCCGAATGGAAGGTATACTACAAAGAAATTCAAGATTATGATTACGGCATTGCATCGATGGGTTGGGGTGGCGACTATGCACATCCAATGACATTCCTAGATGTATTCAATTCAAAGAGTCCGAATAATATGACGAACTGGGGTAGTAGCGATTATGATCAGCAAGTTGATTCAGCTAAGAAAGAGCTAGACCCTGCTAAGCAACTAGAGGCGATGCATAAAGCGGAAGATATTCTGATGAATGAAATGAGAATTCTTCCTGTATATCACAGTACGAATGTCATGATGATGGCAGAATATGTTAAAGGCTGGAATCGAAATATTCTTGGTAATATTTACTTTAAAGATGCATATGTAGAAGGCAGAGGCAAGTAAACTGGAGGAGAGTTATAAGATGCAGAATAATCCAATCGTTACCATTAACATGGCCAATGGGAAGCAGATCAAAGTCGAGCTTTATCCAGACCTTGCACCGAATACAGTGAGGAACTTTATACAACTGACAACGAGTGGCTTCTTCGATGGTTTAACTTTTCACAGAACGATTTCAGGCTTTATGATTCAAGGTGGCGATCCACTAGCATGCTGTGAAGGAGGACCTGGCTATTCCATCGTTGGAGAGTTTACCGAGAATGGCCATCTAAATGATCTGAAGCATACGGAAGGCGTTATCTCAATGGCAAGAACCGATGACCCGAACTCCGCAGGTTCACAGTTCTTCATTATGCACAAGCCAGCAGCTAGACTAGATGGCAAATATGCGGCATTTGGCAAAGTGATCGAGGGTTATGATGAAGTTGAGCGTATTGCGAACGTCGAGAAGGATGAAAAAGACAAACCGCTAGAGGCGCAGCAAATGACATCAGTTATTGTTGAATTGTTCGATAAAGTGTATGACAAACCAGAGATAATTCCTGATCAAGCATAACAAGATATTCATTAGAAAGGCTATTCCATAGGCAATCCATTGCTTATGGGGTAGCCTTTTCATTATACTTAGACAAAGAAGCTTAAAACAATAATTAGTGGTGTTAACGGCGAGACACTTGAAAGAGGTAATTGAATTGTATAATGAAATCGCAACGAGCGAGTCAAGCCTATGACGCCCATTATTCATTGGAATGAATTTATGTCACCGATATGGTTATCGCTGCGAGTATCCATCGTATCCAGCGTGATCGTCTTTATACTAGGCATTATTGTCGCAAGAATGATGACTCGGCGGAAGGTAAGGGGCAGAATCTGGATTGAAACTTTTTTCATGCTGCCGCTTGTCCTGCCACCTACTGTAGTAGGTTTCATTCTGCTAGTTTTGCTTGGTAGAAGAGGCTTCATAGGAGAAACAATTGAATATTTATTTAGGCAGCCGATTATCTTTACATGGATTGCTGCTGTAGTTGCTGCTGTTGTTGTTGCTTTCCCGCTCGTATATCAGACAATGAAAGTTGGATTCCAGTCGGTTGATCCTAGTTTGGAGGATGCAGCAAGATCCAACGGTGCTAATGAATGGCAGGTTCTATGGCATGTTACACTGCCTTTAGCTTCAAGATCGCTATTTGTTGCTTTTATACTTGGTTTTGCAAGAGGACTTGGAGAATTTGGAGCGACACTGATGGTAGCAGGGAATATTCCGACAAGAACGCAGACACTGCCGACGGCAATTTATGTGGCTGTTGATACGGGCAATATGCAGCTTGCTTGGTTATGGACAATCGCAATTATGATCATTTCATTCTTGCTGTTAATGATCACGAATCTCAAAAAGAGCTGATACTGCGCATAGTTTGCATAATTTAGGCTTATAATGGTGTAGACAAACATATATTTTGACTATTGTAACTTATCTCATTATTCCTCCGTCTATATAGATGAAAGGAGAGGATAATAATGAAGTTAAAAATCAATCGCATCATGATGCTAGCACTTGTATTTATCATGATGTTATCAACATCTGCATATGCCTTCGAGGATATTAAGGGTGATCCTGCTGAAGCTAGCATTATGAAGCTGAAGGAAGCTGGTATCGTGAGTGGAGAAGATGCAAAGCATTATAATCCCCAAGGTAAAGTTTCATTTGCACAAGGCGTTTCTTTGATTACGAAGGGGATGGATTTAAACATTAATCACATTAAATTTGTAAAAGCACCTATGGCCAGTGATTATTTTTCATCCGTACCTAACGACGCTTGGTATGCATCGGCATTTATCAACGCGCATCTGAATGGTCTGCCGATTGACCGAGATGTGGATCCAAACCAAGCGATGACGAGGGAGCAGTTTGCGAATCTGCTTAAACATGCGATCGATGAGAAGGGAAGCTATCCCTTGATCCAGATTTACTTGGAGATTGCCGACATGGATGAGGTTCAGCAAGACTATGCAGCAAGTGTCCAAGCGATAACGATTCTTAAAATTGCCCAATTAGACGACAAGCAGAAATTCTATCCGAAGGAAGCGATCACTCGTGGTCAAGTTGCAGGGTGGGTTGACGCAGCCAGAGAATTTGTCGGTAAGATGAAGCCAATAATCGTGTCTGGAGAGCGTCCTGAGTATACAAAAGACATCACCATGAAAATTGAGAAGGAATCGAGCAATGTGAACAAAGTAACCATTACATGGCATGATCGTCCGAACTCAGGGTATGGCATTGTGATCAAAGGCATTGAATTTACTAGTAAAAATGAAGCGATAATCACATATGACCTGCAGTTTCCTACGAAGGGTTCGAATTACTTAACTGTCATATCGAATCCCACAGCCATTACTTATATTTCAAACCAGTACACCCCCGTACTTAACCCGTAAGCGTATTTACTTTGTATATTTATTGAATATAGGATAGGACATGGATTACTTCGGTAGTCCATGTCCTAATTTTCTGTGCAATATAAATTGTTTAAGGGTAGAATGATAGTATGTGAATTAATTCATTTGCTAGATATCGAATCATTCGAAAGGATGGAACGATCATATGGATGACATTGAACGATACTCCAACTATCAATTCAAAAGGGGTAGCTTAAAGGAAATGTTGCATTTTGATGCGTTGACAGGTCTCTATAACAGAGGCACGACTGAATACTTGATTTGTAAAGTGATAGAGACAGAAGGACCTGATGCTTTGCATGCTATGATTGTGCTGGATTTGGATAATTTCAGGACAATTAATGATGATCTTGGGAATCAATTTGGTGATCAAGTGTTAGCGAATACGGCTAAGAGATTACAGACGATACTCCGAAACAGTGATATTGTCGGACGTATTGGCGGAGATGAATTCGTTATTCTCCTCAAGGATATTAAATCGCCTGAAACAGCAGCCCAGAAGGCGGAAGAGATCGGGCGGATCATTGGTGAAGCGCATGAAATTAATGAGCATACGATTCAACTTTCATCCAGTATGGGGATTGCATTTTATCCGTTTGATGGAGTTATGTATGAAACTTTGTTTGAAAAAGCGAATATTTCTCTATATGAAGATAAGCGGAAGGGGAAGGAAGGCGATCGAAAGAGCAATAAACCAAATTTGAGAAATTACGAAAATCAGTTGGTAAAGTATGCGTTTGATCTAATGGGAGAGACAAAAGATGCAGATGATGCGATCAAGCAATTGCTAGGTAAAATTGGAACTGAGCTAGATTTAAGTAGGGTTTATATAGGGGAATTCATTCATGAATGTGATCATATGGAAATTTCGTATGATTGGCACAAACAACTTGTTCCATCTATTACTAGTTTCGATATAAATACATACACTTGGAAGCAATATATACGGAAATACTATGAGAACGGTATATTTATATGCTCGGATTGTACAGATGCAGGTTTACCTGAAGCATTTAGAGAATTGTATGATTGCTTAGGAATTAAGTCGCAAATATCAAGCTTAATCGTCGTTAAGGGCGTGACGAAGGGGTGCATAAGCTTTGATTCTTGCAAGGAAATGCATGCATGGACACAGCAGGAGATTGAAGTGATCACCACCTTATCCGATATAATCGGAGAATATTTGCTGAACATGCGGACGGTGCAGCAGCTAGAAAATGAAAGGCGGATAACAGAAGCCATGCCTCAAGATCAGAATGTGCTTACATTCGTCTTTGAACCGAAGTCGCATAATTTGATCTATATGAGTCCTAATCTAAAGCAGATATTTCCGAATGCAAGAGCTGGAGAATCCTGTTACCAAGCGTTTGCTTCAAAAGACGGTTCTTGTCAAATTTGTCCGATTCGGATGGAAAGCGGGGATGTTGTCGAGGTATTCAATGATAAGGTTGGCTGGTGGCTAAGCTCTAGCGCTAGCGAAATCGAATTTAAGAATGGACAGAAGGCTCGAGTGATCTCAATGACCGATATAACTGATTTTAGGGAGCGGATGGTTTCAACCGATGCGTTAACAGGAGTGTCTTCATTCACAAAGTTTGGCGAGGACATAAATTCTTTATTTGAGGAAAATAATGATGAGCATTATGCATTGATGTTTACAGATTTTGATAAATTTAAATATATAAATGAGGAGCAAGGCTATAATATTGGAAATCGTGTGCTGATATCATTTGCTAAATTGTGTTCCTCACTACTTACTGAGCAGGAATACATCTGTCGATATTCTTCTGATATATTTATCACGCTAATTAAATACCAGGATCTTGATGGACTGAATGAACGGCTTATCAACGTATATCGTAAAATTGATGAATGGAAAAAAAGTCATTTTAGCGGTTTTACAATCTCAGTAATTAGTGGAATCTATCTTGTTCAACCGGAAGATCGCGATATATCAACGATTCTGGATAAAGCGAATATGGCGAGGAAGTCGATCAAAGGCTCCCATAATCGTCCATATGCCTTCTATGACGACAAGCTTCATGAGCAAATCATCAAGGAAGAGCGGATTGAGCTGCTAATGGAAGATGCTTTAGCTAATCAAGAGTTTATCGTATATTTGCAGCCGAAGGTAAATCTCATGACAGAGCAGATCATTGGAGCAGAGGCGCTTGTCCGCTGGCAGCGTCCTAACGGGAAGATGATTACACCAAATGATTTTATCCCGTTATTCGAGAAAAATGGGTTTATTAAACAGCTGGATTTCTACATTTATGAACAGGTCTTTGGCTATTTAAGGAAGAGAATGGATGAGGGAAAGTCAGTTGTACCGATATCGGTTAACGTCTCTGGTGTCCATATCAATGATGAGCAATTTGTACCCAATTTAACTGATCTGCTCAATCAATATCAGATTCCACCTCGAATGATTGAGCTTGAGCTAACCGAAAGTATTTTTATCGGCGCACTGGATGAACTGATAAAAACGCTGAATAAGCTAAAAGATGCGGGCTTTATTTTCTCGATTGATGATTTTGGAAGCGGCTATTCATCGCTTAATCTGCTCAGACATTTGCCGATCGATATTATGAAGCTCGATAAATGCTTCTTTGATGCAGCTAATATTACCAAAATCACACCGAAGGAAAAAGCAGTCTTATCGAACATTATACGGCTCGGCAAAGATCTCGATATTCTCGTCTTATCTGAAGGTGTAGAAACGAAGGAGCAAGCTGATTTCTTACGAGAATTCGGATGCGATCTTGCTCAAGGCTATTTGTTCGCGCGTCCAATGCCACTCGCGGAGTTCAATCTATTGTTGGAAAAGTAACTGAGATAGAAAAGGGGCGTCACCTAAGTCATTTATTGACTGAAGTGACGCCCTTTGTAAGTGATATAGAATTTATAACATTCGTCTAATAAATTCTAAGTATCACCTTAAGAAACGCTGCCGTCTTTAAAGACAGCGAAGCCGTTTCTCTTGTTGTGAAGAGTCTTAACTCTCGATGTGATGTTTTTTCGATTGGATTAATACAGTTAAGCTAACCAAGCTAACGAAAATTGTTGCGCCCATATCGGATAGTATCGCTATCCATAGGGTGAGAAGACCAGGAATGGTAAGCAGAAGCGCGAATATTTTGAGCCCGAGTGCTACACCTATGTTAAATTTAATAATCCGATTGACTTTCTTGGCAATCGATACTGCTTCTGGCAGCCTTCCAAGATGATCTTGCATTAAGACAATATCAGCGGTTTCAATCGCACTGTCTGTTCCCTTGCCCATTGCAATCCCTAGATCAGCCGAAGCAAGAGCAGGGGCGTCGTTAATTCCATCCCCGATCATAGCAACTTTGCCTTCTTTGGCAAGTGCTTTGACCTTATTGACCTTATCCTCAGGAAGTAATCCGCCGTAATAGTCCGTCACACCAACCGCTTTGGCTACTTTCTCAGCCGTTTTGGCATGATCTCCTGTTAGCATTACTGTTTTGTTGATACCCGATTGGTGTAAGGCGGCAATGACGGCTTTACTCTCAGCGCGGATCTCATCCGCGATACCGAAAATACCTAGAATCTGCTCATGATCTGCAACGATCACTAGCGTTAATCCTTGATCCTTCAGTGAATTAATCTCACTCTGAATCGAAGCGGGTACGTTCAAATGCAATACCGTTTGTTCATTCCCTAATGAATATTTAACGCCGTTAATTGTTGCTTGAATGCCACGACCTGTCACGGTTTGAATATCTTGAAGTTTGTAAGGCGTAACTTCATGATCTGCAATTTTCTTCATAACGGCTTTAGCAAGTGGGTGAGAAGAAGCATTCTCGATGGCCGCTGCAATTGAATAGAAGCGGTCCTCATCATATACGATAGCTTGCTCTACATGCGGTTCACCTTTAGTCAAAGTACCTGTTTTGTCAAATGCCAGTGTTGTAATTTTCCCTAATTGCTCAAGATATACACCGCCTTTAACGAGAACGCCATTGCGTGCATTGCGTGTGATACCTGAAACGATTGCGATTGGTGATGCAAGAATTAACGCACAAGGACAACCTACAATAAGAACAGCCAAGCCTTGATATAACCAGTGAGTCCAATCACCACCAAGGAGTAGTGGAGGGACGAGCATTACAATGGCAGCGATGATCATAATGATCGGTGTATAGTATTTTGCAAATTTGTTAATGAATAGTTCAGTTGGCGTCTTCGTTTCTTGCGCTTCTTGAACTAAGTGAAGAATTTTGGCTAGAGAAGAATCTTTATATGCTTTATTAATTTGAATTTGTAGAAGTCCTTCATTATTAATACTTCCACCATATACATTCTCGCCTACAGCTTTCTCAACAGGGAGTGATTCGCCAGTAATCGCTGCTTCATTCACTGAACTTCTGCCAGCGCTTACGGTACCATCAGATGGTATTTTGCCGCCTGGTTTAACAATGACGATATCGCCAACAGCAAGTGATTTAATTGGAACAATGATTTCTTCACCATTCACCAGCTTAATCGCTTCTTTGGGAGCAACCTGAAGTAGAGTTTCCATCGAGCGGCGAGCCTTCTCCATTCCAAGGCCTTCAAGCAATTCATTAAGTCCAAAAAGTATGGCGACTAAAGTTGCTTCTTTCCATTCACCGATAGCAACTGCGCCGATTAATGCGATAGACATTAGCGTATCAATATTGAATTCCAAGCGGAACAAGTTTTTGATCCCACGTATGAACGTTGTATAACCGCTGATAATAATAGCTAATAAGTACATCGGGATGGTAATATAGCTTGAAATATTGCCGTCTAAGAAGAATGCCGCGATATAAATAGCAGCAGATCCGATCAGCAATCGCAGCATCGTTGAATTACTACCGTGGCTGTGATCATGTCCGTGTGAGTGACTGTGATCGTGGTGATCATCATGCTCATGATGATGAGACTCCATTTCTTCTTTTACAAGATAAGCACCATCGGTTTTTAAAATTTGCTCAACCTTCGTCATTGATATTTCAGGGTTTAACATTAGTCTACCCGTATTGTAGCTTAGAGTAGCCGTATCCCCGTGTTCAAGCTTTTGAATTTCTCGTTCTATCTTTGCTGCGCAATTTCCACAAGATAGGCCTTTGACTTTGAACTCATTCATTGTGCCAACCTCTTTTCAATTAAGTAGGAGATATAATATATGAATACTTGCTCATATGATATTCCTTGTCATAAATTTTGTCAATATTAAAATAGACTATTTTCCAAATTAGGTTGCCCAATAGTAATCATTCCGTATAAGGCATTCTTTTGCTATAATATGTGACAAGAGAATTGAATTAAGATCGATTGAAGAAGGTGAAATGGATGGAACAACCTATCGTAGTTACTGATGATTGTGATTCAACTTGTGAGGGAACGAATACGGATTTAGAGCAAATAAAAGCGGGAATGATTGAAGAGCACTATGCAGTTCAGTTAGCCGATTGGTTCAAAGCATTCAGTGATCCGACTCGTGTTAAATTGATTTATGCTTTATTGCAAAAAGAATTATGTGTCCATGATTTAACTGTCCTGCTGGATATGGGGCAGTCCGCTGTATCGCATCAGCTTCGCTATCTTCGGAATATGCGAATCGTTAAGCGGCGTAAAGTGGGGAAGACGGTATTCTATTCCTTGGACGATACCCACATTGAAGAGATCTTTAATCAGACTTTACAGCATACCAAACATGTTTGATTAGCAAGATGAATCAGGAAATGAAACTGATTCATTTTTTTGTGTTTAAAATGTGAAATTTCTGAAAACTAGTTGCTCTTTGGCGTAATTACATTTACTATATAAAGTAAGTCGATTACGTAAGGAGGCAGCATTATGAGTACTCATGTCATTTCATTATGCCAAGACAACTTGATTGGTTCTTTCACACAAGAAGCAGGTTCCATGTTAACGATTCAATCAGGCGATCGTCTGCAGTTTGCATTGCTTGATGCCAGTTGGGGGACAGGTGTCAGCTACCAAGAACGTTAAAAGCCATTTACTTTAAGGGAGAAAATTGATAGGGGTCACTCGTTAGTAGGTCCGATCTATGTCGAGGGAGCAAAGAAGGGAATGACGCTAGAGATTCAGTTGAACGAAATCCAGATTGGACGATATGGATTTACTGCAGCAGGATTTTACCCGAATTGGCAGAATAAGCAGCTTAAGCTCACCGAATTCCCAGAAATTATTTTGGAGTGGCAGTTGGATCCAGATTCGATGAAAGGAACTTGTGTGTTGAAAGAGAAGGTGTTTGCCGTTGATCTCAATCCCTTTCTTGGTGTGATCGGAATGCCTCCAGAAGAGACGGGAATCCATTCGACGTTCCCTCCACGATATTGTGGCGGCAATCTGGACTGTAAGGAACTAGTAGCGGGAAGCACATTATATCTCCCGATATCCGTTGATGGAGCTTATCTCGCGCTTGGTGACGGTCATGCTGCACAAGGGGATGGAGAAGTAAGCTGCCAGGCGATTGAATGCCCGATGGAGCTTGTTGACGTAACGGTGAAGCTGAATAAAGAGCTAAAGCTAAAAAATCCAAGAGCGAATAAGCCATCAGGCTGGATTACATTCGGCTTACATGAAGAATTGAATGAGGCGACTGTTCAAGCATTGGATGGAATGCTAGATTTAATAGGAGAATTGTATGGATTAGACCGAGTGCAAGCCATTGCAATCGGAAGCTCGGTAATCGATTTAAGAATCACGCAAATTGTTA
Organism: Paenibacillus albiflavus; assembly: GCF_004344915.1. Classification (GTDB taxonomy): domain Bacteria; phylum Bacillota; class Bacilli; order Paenibacillales; family NBRC-103111; genus Paenibacillus_AM; species Paenibacillus_AM albiflavus. Next base: position 266,088 of record NZ_SKFG01000002.1, read on the forward strand.
ATGGCGTTAAAGGTGTGCATGCCTGCTTGCCGCATAACGCCATCACAATTAAGTAATCGCAAGCATTTTTCTATTTTATATAAGGAGGTTATGATCATCGAAGATCTTCAGCTTAACGTTGCACTACTCCGTAAACGAGTGCCGAATTTGACGACAGCAGCCAAGAATGTTGGATTACGACCAGCTACCGTATCGAATCTCTGTACAGGCAAAATTCCAATTGGTCGGGCAGAGGTCCGTACATTAGTAACACTGGCTAACCTTGCGGGTTGTACTTTGGATGAACTTATCTTAAGAGGGGGAAGGTTGAGTATGATTGAAACAGGAATTAAGGTGCTGGATTTATTCGCTCCGCTTGTAAGAGGGGGAACGATGGGGATTATCGCAAGACCAGGAATGGGGCAGCTCGTGATGCTTGGAGAATTATTCCGCCGAGTGAAGCAGCGTAGTTATGTAACGATCCTGTGGCTGCCGAAGGAGCTAGTGCCAGGCATTGAGGATTGTGTTAATGAAGCCGAGCATACATGTTCATCCATAGACGAGCTTGCTAGCTTGGTTATGGATTTGAGAGCTCAGCATGATGTTTTTATAGGGGCAGATCGGAGCACTGTATTATCTGGTGAATTAGCAGCTCTTCGCGAGCGTATTCAAATGCCTGGTGTCATGCCTGTAACGATCGCTTTAGTTGATTGTGCTGGTGAATCAGTGGATGAAGATGCTCCTTACGGACCACTTGATACGTTATGGAAATTCGATATGGATTTGTCAACGCGGCACTTCTTTCCTGCGGTTAATCCGATTGCATCGACCTCTATTATTCTCGAAGGTGCGCAATTAGAGGCAAATCATCTTGCTGTACAAGGACGCGCTCGTAAACTAATGCGTCGTTATCGCGAGTTAAGACCGCTGGTTATGGCTAAGGGGATTGAAAGCTTAACAGGTGAAGATAAGATGATGTATGAGCGCGGAGAGCGTTTAGAAGCTTATTTTACACAGCCATTCTATATTGCCGAGCCATATACAGGTAAAGCGGGTGTTTCGGTATCTCTACAAGAGACAATCGAGAACGTACAAGGTATAATGGATGGAGTCGCCGATCATTATGACATCAAGGAGTTGACCTACATCGGTAAATTAAGCAAATAGCAGGTGATATTTAAGCATGAAGATGAAAATAATTGACGCACATATCCATTTATCGCGAATTGCCAGCTTTCAGCATACGGCTGATCATAAATCATTCGTCACCTATACGAGTGAAGGGCTGAAGCGAGAATTTGATGAATGCGGCGTTGTACTTGGAATTGGGATGGGCGTAACCGAGCAGACTGATGGCGCATTCCCCGATTATACTTCGCCGAATCCGATGCCGCTTGATTTAGAAGATGAACTTCCAGATTTTTTGCTGGAGTGTGTCGGAATTAATCCGAATCTTCTCATAAATGATCGCGCAGAGCGTGAAATACAAGCGATAGAACTGGCATTACAAAAGCCAACAACAGCGGGCATTAAGCTATATGCAGGCTATTATCCTTATTATGTGTATGACAAAGTTTATGGCCCGATTTACGAGCTTGCAGCACAATACAAGGTACCTGTCGTTATTCATACCGGCGATACGTATTCACCTCGTGGCTTGCTAAAGTATTCTCATCCGCTTACAGTTGATGAACTAGCAGTGGCGAATCGAAATGTTAACTTTATGATCTGCCATATCGGTGACCCGTGGGTAATGGATGGAGCAGAGGTTATTTCGAAGAATGATAATGTATTCGGGGATATTTCTGGATTACAAGTAGGTAATCAGGTGTTGTTCAACAAATTTCAAAATGAGCCTTTGTACATGGATCATTTGCGGAGAAGTCTTGTTTTTGCCGATCGTTATGATAAAATTCTGTTTGGTACAGATTGGCCGCTTGCCCCAATAGATGTGTACATTAACTTTGTAAAAATGCTAGTGCCTGAGCAGCATTATGAGGATGTGTTCTATAACAATGCATTCCGTGTTTTTCCGAAAGTGCAGGAGCGATTAGGTAAGAACAATGCCTAAGGTCTTATTGACAATTCACTAGATATTGATATACTCTTGTTGAATATCAACTACATATAGTAGGCATTTCTTCTTTATGTGCAAAAGGAGATTTGCCTATTTGTTTGCGAGATATTGTGATATTTTTCACACATAAGTTATTGGATCTGCAATACCCATCATTCAGAGAAAGAAGGCTTATGGATGTACGTAATTAAGCGAGATGGCAAGCGTGTAGCGTTTGATCCGACAAGAATTTACCAGGCAATTGAAAAAGCAATGTGTGAGACAGGGATTATTCATTCTGAGTTGTGCCTTTCGGTCGCCCAATCGATTGAAGCGTATGCGAGAGATGCTCAGATTGATTTAACAGTCGAACAAATTCAAGATCTGGTAGAAGAAGAGCTTATGAAGAGCAAGCGCAAGGATGTCGCTAAGAAATATATTTTGTATCGCGATAAGAGAACCGAAGAAAGATTCAAACGCACACAGTTGTATCAGGTAGGCCAGAACATTGTACACACGCTAGATATGGATTTGATTAGGGAGAATGCGAATTTGAATGGAGAATCGTTCTCTGGCAAAATGTCCAAGTTCGGATCAGAGTTTGCTAAGTGGTGTGTAAATTTCTCCTTGCCACAGCATATAGCTGATGCAGTAGAGTCAAATTATCTTTATATCCATGACCTTGATCAATATTTGATTGGAACGACGAATTGCATTTTCATTCCATTCGGTCAATTGCTGAGAGAAGGTTTTAGTACGAGCAACGGGTCAATCAGACCACCGCAATCTATTATGACGGCTGCAGCGCTCGTAACGATCATTTTCCAGAATCAACAAAATGCGCAATACGGAGGCGTTAGTGCGAACATGATTGATCATGACTTAGCGCCGTATGTCGGTAAGTCATTTCGTAAACATTTTGCCAAGGGACTTCAGTATTTACACGAAAATACAGCAAGCAGAGAACTGATCGCTGAAGATTGTATTTGTATGGAGAATGAATGGCTGCAGGAACAATACCCGATTACGTATAATTATGCTCTGAATGAGACCGTTAATGAAACGTATCAAGCGGCTGAGAGTATGATTCATAACTTGAATACGATGAGCAGCAGGGCGGGTGGTCAGATCCCATTCAGCTCTGTGAATTATGGAACTTGCACATCACCAGAAGGCAGATTGCTTATTCAGGCGATACTGGAATCAACGATCAGCGGACTCGGTAATGGAGAGACTCCGATCTTTCCGCAACAAATTTTCAAGTGTAAAAAAGGCATTAACCAGCGCCCAGAAGATCCGAACTATGATCTCTTTCTTCTGGCAGTAGAGTGCTCGGCGAAACGTTTGTATCCGAATTTTGCCAATATCGATGCGCCGTTTAACTTGCAATATTATGTGGAGGGCAATCCAGATACGGAATTTGCCACGATGGGTTGTAGAACACGTAATATCAGCGATCGATTCGGGTGGAATCATTTATCAGGCAAAGGGAATTTATCGTTTAACACGATTAACCTTGTACACATAGGATTAGAGCATGGAATAGCGTTAGGGGAGCGTACAGAAGCGGATGAGGAGAAGTTCAACTCTGCGCTCGATCATGCTATGCAGAAAGCCCTAGATGCACTGCTGCATCGATTCGAGATTCAAGCTGTGCAGAAGGCGAAGGCATCTGATTTTATGATGCGTGAAGGGGTCTGGAAGAACGGCAAGACGATCAGGGAATCTGATTCCGTGCGGGAACTGATCAAGCATGGTTCATTATCGATTGGCTTTATCGGACTAGCCGAATGTATGAAGGCGATGTATGGGAAGCATCATGCTGAAGATGATGCCGTTTATAAGCGTGCACTTGAAGTGATCCAGAGAATGCGCAGCAATTGTGATCGATGGTCAGAAGAGCATGACCTGAATATTTCGCTATTCGCAACGCCTGCTGAAGGACTATCAGGCAAATTTGTGAAGAAGGATAAGCAGATATATGGCAGCTTGGAAGGAATTACAGATCGTGCGTATTACACGAATTCCTTCCATGTACCGGTATATTACCATCTCTCAGCTGCACGTAAAATTGAGCTGGAAGCCCCATTCCATGAGCTATGTAATGCAGGAGCAATTTCCTATATTGAGCTGGATGGGAATGCACGCAACAATCTGGAGGCATTCCGTAAAATTGTTCAATATGCCTTAAATAAGGATATTAGTTATTTCTCCGTTAATCATCCGATTGATCGTTGCCATGCTTGTGGATATGAGGGGGTTATTGGAGATACATGCCCGAACTGTCATGCAAATGAATCTGAACAAAGCTTTAGTCGCTTGCGACGCGTCACTGGCTACTTGACAGGCTCGTATACGGAGAGATTCAATCCTGCCAAGCAAGCAGAAGTACGAGACCGAGTTAAGCATCTATGAATATATGTGGTTTCTATCCAGAAAGCATCAATGAAGGTTCAGGTATTCGAGCTGTCGTCTTTATTAGCGGGTGTAGGCATTACTGCCCAGGCTGCTTCAGTCCTAAAACATGGAATTTTGAGTGTGGGAAGCCCTTTGATGAAGCCGAGCAGCAGCGTATAATATCTGATATCCAAAGTAATCCTTTAATAGATGGACTGACAATATGTGGAGGAGATCCGTTCTTCTCTGCACCCGAGTTAATACCGTTCGTGCAGCACTTTCGTGCTGCATGTCCAGACCTTACCGTATGGGCATATAGTGGTTATATGTTTGATGAAATTATGCAAGATAAGGCAATGAAACCATTGCTAATGCTATGTGATGTGCTGATTGATGGACGGTTTATCTTGGAACAGAAGGATTTGACATTGCCGTTCAGAGGCAGCCGTAATCAACGAATAATTGATGTAAAACGTAGTGTTAGTGAAGGCAAAGTAATTGAGCTGAAGTAAGGAAGGTGTCAAGATGAAGTCAGAAAAAGAAAAAATGTTAGCTGGGGAGCTCTATAATGGTGCAGATGAACAGCTTGTACTTGAAAGAGAGCATGCTAGGAAGTTAACCAGGCTCTTTAATCAAACCAATGAAACAGAACATGCTGAGCGCCTAAGCATACTCAAACAATTATTTGGCTCGACCGGCGACAAACTTTATATAGAGCCAACGTTTCGATGTGATTACGGATCTAATATTCATGTTGGGGAAAACTTCTACGCGAATTTCGATTGTGTCATTCTGGATGTAGCGGAAGTTAGGATTGGTGATAATTGCTTATTCGCACCTGGCGTTCACTTGTACACGGCAGGTCATCCGCTTGACCCTGTGACAAGAAGCAGTGGATTAGAATTTGGTTACCCGATTACGATTGGAAATAATGTTTGGATTGGCGGAAGAGCCATTGTTAATCCTGGCGTCACAATTGGTGATAATGTGGTGGTAGCTTCTGGAGCAGTTGTAACGAAAGATGTGCCAGCCAATGTCGTCGTAGGAGGCAATCCCGCACGCATTATTAAACATATAGAAGTGTAAGGATGCGAAGTATTAATCAAGAGCCTCTAGAGCTTAATTGCGATAGGGGCTTTGATCTTTTGCGTATTATAGAATTTATAACTTACGTATCATAAATTCTAAGTAATACCTTAAGAAACGCACCCGCCTTTAAGGAGGGTGTATTCGTTTCTTCTTGTGTCAAGACGATGATGTTTCTACCTGATCTCGAATGATGCCATGGCTAGAGCCGATTAGTACTTCTTTGCCATTTTGATTATGATAAATGGATTGAAGCGCTACTTTACGATAGCCGTCGCACTGCTCGACACTCGTAATGGTTACTTTGCAAGTGATCGTATCACCAGTAAAGACGGGTCTTATATAATCGCTGATCATTTCTTTGCCTATGTAATTGAGATCGCCACCGATTTTGGTTCCTATACTTGCCGTATGCAAGCCATGAACCATCAATCTGCCTTGCTCATCTGGCTCAATATGATGCTTGCCGCGATCGCCTGTTAATTCAGCAAACATTATCGTGTCATGCAAAGTGAATTTACGAGTCCATTCAAAGATGTCTCCGACATTTAACTCCATAAACAATGAACCTCCTCTTATTGTTTAACCCCAGAATTTTGCTGCTGAAACCTAACAATTTATACCTAGTACAAAAGAAGTAAGCTTTTTTAGTCAATTTTATTATATAATTGGTTGTATGCATTTAGAAGAGCAGCTACCAACGATCGGATAAACGCCGTAAAAGGAGAATATAGCGTCGTATGATTATTGTTAAAGGCTTAAAGAAAAAGTACGGAAATAATCAAATATTATCAGGTGTTGATTTTGCAGCATATGCTGGTGATTTTATCGTGCTTCTGGGAACTAGCGGCAGCGGCAAGAGTACGGTATTTCGTTGTATGACGCTTCGTGAGAGCTGGGATGAGGGCGAATTAATCTATAATGGTGCAAATGTCGATAAGTCATCCTGGAAAGAAAAGCTAAAATTACGCAAAGAATGGGCTTATCTAGAGGAAAAGCCGAATCTAAACAAGAATCGCACGGCATTAAAGAATGTCATCAGTGGACGATTCCTAATGACATCGATCTGGAAACTGCTCGGGGTAGAAGAGAAGTTTGATGCCCTTGATATGTTAGATAAGGTAGGCTTGCAGAACAAGGCGCATCTAGTACTGGACAAGCTTAGCGGTGGGGAAAAGCAGCGTGTAGCAATCGCCAAGGCACTTGTTCAAGGTGCCAAAGTGTTAGTGATGGATGAACCGATTACTGGACTTGAACCCGAATCTGCGACTAGAGTCCTGGATGACTTGAAAAATTTATGCGAGACGCAAAATATTACGGTTATTTGCACCTTGAATCAGATTAATTTGGCAGAGAAGTATGCTAATCGCATTCTCGGGCTTTCTGACGGCAAAATTGTCGTTAACGTGAGTGGAAGACGTCTAACCCAGCGTGAAAAAGATCTTATTAACTGAATTTTAATCAAATAAAAAATTACTTGCTTTTCGTCCAAAAAATCGGTATGCTACAAATTAACGCGATATCTAGTATAGAGACTAGTGATGGACTACTAGATATAGACGAATGGAATAACCAAGGGGTATAAGGTGTCGCTCGCGACTTGATAGGGAATCTGGTGTGAAACCAGAGCTGTCCCCGCAACTGTAAGTGCGGATGAATTGAACATAACCACTGTATATGCTCGTCTGATGGCAGCTTATATGGGAAGGGTTCATGTAGGATGAAGCACGAGTCAGTAGACCTGCCTATTCTCCTTAAGTTTCAAAATCTTCGGGGCATGAGAAGTTGAAACGATGTAGCAGATCGATCCTTGATCGGTTGCTTTATTTTGCTGCGTCGTTTTGGACAACCCATCTTATGCGAGATGGGTTTTTTGCTGTGATGATCCTTCCTAGTAGCGGTCATTACACAGGCATCAAGAATAAGGAGTGGTAACATGCTCATCGTTTATGATTCGAAGACAGGGAATGTGAAGCGATTCATACAGAAGCTTGACATGAAATGTGTTCAAATCACCCCAGACTTAGAGATTGATGAACCTTATGTTTTAGTTACATATACGACTGGATTCGGACAAGCTCCTCAGGCGACACAGAATTTCCTTGCGACGCAAGGGCATTTATTGCAAGCGGTCGTCTCCAGCGGAAATATGAATTGGGGAACGAGATACGGACTGGCAGCAGACCATATTGCTAGGCAGTATGAAGTTCCGATACTGATGAAGTTTGAGTTAAGCGGAACAAACAAAGATGTGATGAAGTTCAAACAGGAGGTTAGTCAAATTGTCTACAATCGCAAAGTGGATTCAGCTTAATAACGAAATTATGGTGCAAAAGAACGGAAGCTTCCAATTCGATAAGGATCGTGAAGCAGCTAGAAGTTATTTTGTAGATTATGTAAATCAGAATACCGTATTCTTCCATAACCTGGAAGAGAAAATCGGTTATCTGCTAGATAATGAATACTATGAGAAAGCTATTTTCGATCAATATGAGTTTGCAGATGTGAAGCGTTTATATGAATATCTCTATTCCAAGAAGTTCAGATTCCCGTCTTTCATGAGCGCATTCAAGTTTTATAACAACTATGCCTTGATGACAGATGACGGAACGAAGGTCCTGGAACGTTATGAGGATCGTATTGCAGTCGTTTCCTTGTTTCTAGCTAGAGGGGATATGCAAAAGGCGATGAACTATGCGGACATCCTAATTTCCCAAGAGTATCAGCCAGCAACGCCAACATTCCTGAATGCGGGTAAAAAGAGACGTGGCGAGTTAGTAAGCTGCTTCTTGCTTGAAGTGAATGATTCGATGAACTCGATCGGCTTTGCGATCAATTCCGCCTTGCAGCTAAGTAAAATTGGTGGCGGTGTGAGCTTGAACCTTAGTAAAATTCGCGGTGCAGACGAGCAAATTAAAGGGCTTGACGGTAAGGCAAGCGGAGTTTTGCCTGTTATGAAGTTGTTTGAGGATGCATTCTCATATGCGAATCAGCTTGGACAACGCGATGGCAGTGGTGTCGTATATTTGAATATTTTCCATGCGGATATTCAAGAATTTTTGGATACGAAGAAGATTAATAGTGATGAGAAAACGCGGATTAAGACACTATCATTAGGCGTCGTTGCACCGAACAAATTCTTTGAACTAGTAGAGAATGATAAGGATATGTACTTATTCTATCCACTTACAGTGTTCAAAGAGTACGGTAAGCATCTAGATGATATGGATATTACTGAAATGTACGATGAGCTTGTGAATAATCCAAATGTACGTAAGAAGAAGATTGTGGCAAGAGATCTGATTTTGAAAATAGCCCAGACGCAAATGGAATCTGGTTATCCATACATTATGTTCGTCGATAATACGAATGAATATCATGCACTCAAAGAGCTTGGCCGTGTTAAATTCTCGAATCTGTGCAGTGAAATTGCGCAGTTAAGTGAAGTTTCTACGATCAATGATTACGATGAAGAAGATATCATCAATCGGGATATTTCCTGTAACCTAGGCTCACTTAATATTGTGAATGTCATGCAGAATAAACGGATGAGAGCTACCGTTCATCACTCGATGGATGCACTAACGGAAGTGAGTGACCGTTCGAATATTCGCATCGTACCATCTGTTGCTAAGGCGAATCGTGAGCTTCACTCCGTAGGTCTTGGAGCGATGAACCTTCATGGGTACTTGGCGAAGAATAGAGTAGCCTATGAATCGAAGGAAGCAAAAGATTTTGCAAGAACATTCTTTATGATGCTGAACTTCTATTCCTTGGAGCGTTCGATGCTTATTGCCAAGGAACGTCAAGAGACGTTCAAAGACTTTGAACAGAGTGAATATGCGAATGGCAATTATTTTGATCGATATTTAGAGACAGATTATTCACCAGTTACGGACAAAGTGAAGCAATTGTTTGAAGGACACGAGATTCCAACGTTAGAAGACTGGAAACGTCTGAAAGAGCTAGTAGCCGAGCATGGTCTGTATCATGCCTATCGTTTGGCGATTGCGCCAACTGGGTCTATTTCGTACCTACAATCTTCGACTGCATCCATTGCACCGATTACGCAGAAGATTGAGGAACGCGAATATGGAGATTCGAAGACGATCTATCCAATGCCATTCCTAAGCGAAGAGAACTATTTCTATTATAAAGAAGCTTATGATATGGACATGTTCAACCTGATTGATCTCGTAGCAGAAGTTCAAGTGCATATTGACCAAGCGATTTCAACGATTCTGTTTGTCAAAGACGATTTGACGACTCGAGATCTTGCCAAGTACTACATTTATGCACAGAAGAAGGGGCTTAAGACGCTCTATTATACAAGAACGCGCAAGAAGACTATCGATGAATGCGTAAGCTGCGTCATCTAAGGGGGATATAACCGATGAATAGATTTGAAGCAGTTAACTGGAACGCACCTGAAACGGATTATACGGAGCTCTTGTGGACGCAGAATACGACGCAATTCTGGTTAGATACGGAAATTCCGATCTCTAAGGATTTAAAAACTTGGTCCAAAATGAATATCAACGAACAATTAACCTACATGCGTGTATTAGGTGGCTTAACTCTACTTGATACAGAGCAAGGTAATGTAGGCATGCCGATGATCGCGCAATTCGTACAGGAGAAGCAGAAGAAAGCGATCTTGATTTTCCAAGCGGCAATGGAGGAAATTCATGCGAAGAGCTATAGTACGATTTTCACAACGGTAGCTAGCGCTGAGATGATTAATGAAACGTTCGAATGGGTTAAAGATAATAAGCAATTACAGTATAAGACTTCGATCATTGACGGCCTATACCGTGATATTAAGCCAGGTGATGGATTAAGCTTGTACAAAGCGATGGTTGCTTCTGTATTCCTTGAGAGCTTCTTGTTCTATTCAGGTTTCTTCTATCCATTATACCTGGCAGGTCAGGGTAAAATGGTTGCAAGTGGAGAAATCATCAAGCTGATCATTCGTGATGAAAGTGTACACGGTGTATTCGTAGGCTTGCTTGCGCAGGAAGTATACAATAGCTTAAGCATTGTAGAGAAGCAGTCGGCTAATGAATTCGTACCAGCGCTGCTTGATGATCTATACCATAATGAGCTTGAATACTCCGAGAAGCTGTACGATGAAATCGGCTTGACTCATGAAGTAAAGAAATACATTCGTTACAATGGGAACAAAGCAATGATGAACTTAGGACTTGAGCCTGTATTCCCAGAGGAAGAAGTGAATCCTGTTGTCTTGAACGGTATTCGTACCGAGACAAGCACGCATGATTTCTTCTCCACAAAAGGTAATGGTTATCAGAAGGGTAAAGTTGAACCTTTGCAGGACAAAGACTTTACATTCCTGAACGATCGAGTTAAGCAATCGCAAATTTTCTAATTAGATAATCAAGGGCTATTCTTAGTAAATTTTACTGAGGGTAGCCCTTTTCTAATGAATTTGATTGTCATATAATTACATAATAGATGATTAAAGGTAATTATGTTGAATTGCAAAGGAGAAAATTGAGTGAAGATATCTAAGATGATTACGATATTACTCCCTGCACTTGTCATGGTTGTATACTTATTGATATTTAATTATGATTTGCTGGGTATTTCAGGTTTAAATCGGAAGGGTTGGTTGCTAACGATTTTGCCAGCAGCTTTCTTGATCCAAGGGATCGCTAGCGTAATAACGAAGACAAATATTTTCGTAACGTTAATCGTATCCTGTCTTGCTTATTTCGGCTTATTATACTTGAGTCTTGAAACCTCAGATATAAGCTACCTGATCTTGTACTTAATTGTTTATGCAGTTGGGTATGTGATTGGATGGTTTGTGAGGAAGTCTAAGTAATCTGAATGATGTAAGGCTCGTAGGAGCGGGTTATCAAACCATGATGTTTCAACAAATGTTGAAGTATCATGGTTTGTTTTATTGTTTCTTCACTTATTTTTCTCCTCAAACATATGATCAGGTTTAACTGGATTATCTTTGGCTGAAATTGTTTCAGGCAGAATTCGATAGATGAGGGCTCCGCTTCCATAGGAAGAGCGATACTTATCCACGTGATTTTTAGATAAAGGTCGATCATAATATCCTGGTACATATTTATTTAGCATTTGTTGCAGGGCAGCAGTCGCTTCATCCAGATCAGTTACGCGTTCCCCTCTACCGAACAACATGACACTCATATACGCTGTATCCGTATGAGCAGGAACAGGATCTGTGATTGTCCCATATGCCTGACTCACCGTAAAACAGACATTCGGATTGTTATCCATCATCGTAACCTTACGTCCTGTATCTGCTCCATGAAAATAAATTCTCTCATTCCACCACACATAATTAAGAGGCACGACGTAAGGTTGATCGTCATTAGCTAGACCGAGAAAGCCAACCTCTGAAGTGGATAGGAAATGATTGATCTTGTCTTGGTCCAAGCATTCTCTACGGCTATATCGAATGGTATTCATTTTCACAAATCTCCTTTGCATTCAAATTCTATATTGGTTATTATAGGGAATAATTGACCACTTCAATAGATACAATTATGAGTTATTTAACCAGTACAGATTGGGGCTGTCCGGATGGATATTAGTCTACATTTAGATGATAACAGGCATGAACCGCTGTATATTCAGCTTTATCAATATTTTAGAGAAGAAATTACAACGCTCAGAATTGCACCTGCCACGAGATTACCATCGATACGCCAGTTATCGGAGTTTTTGCAAGTAAGTAAAACAACGATTCAAATGGCGTATGATCAGTTGCTTGCAGAAGGGTATGTTGAGAGTAGAGAGAGAAGCGGCTATTATGCTGTTAAGTTAGAGGATGAGGCATTTGGTTCGATTCGCCCAAATCATCAGAAAAACTTGGCGGCTATTGATCGATCCATGAAATCTCATCCGATTGATATTGATTTCTATATGTCTAGCGTAGATGTGCATCATTTTCCTTTTGATACTTGGCGTAAATATACGAATATGGCGACAACCTTTGAACAGAAGGAACTATTAGCTTATGGAGATCGGCAAGGTGAGTTTGAGCTGCGTAACTCGATTAGTCATTACCTGCGCCAATCACGTGGTGTGAATTGTACACCAGACCAAATCGTTCTGGGATCTGGCACACAAACCGTGCTGCAAATTTTATGTCAACTGATCGGGTTAGATGGTAGACGTGTCGCAATTGAGGAGCCAGGTTATCGTGGTGCACGTCAGGTATTTCAATTGTTTGGGTATAAGCTGGTTCCGATCTCTCTGGAAGAGGATGGAATTAGTGTGCATGAGCTATCACGAAGTGACGCGAAACTCGTCTATATCACACCTTCACACCAATATCCAATCGGAATGGTTATGCCAGTTCAGAAGCGTCTTAAGCTGCTTCGCTGGGCGGAAGAGAATCAAGGGATCATCATCGAAGATGATTACGATGGAGAATTTAGATACCGCGGCAAGCCTATTCCGTCATTGCAAGGGCTAGACACACATGGTTTGGTTGTCTACGTGGGTACATTTTCCAAGTCGTTAATGCCAGCAATTCGAATCAGCTATATGGTATTGCCAACGCATTTGCTTACTATCTATCAACAGAGATTTAATTCCTTTGACCATACCGTATCCAGATTACATCAGCGCACCTTACAGCTATTTATGGATAATGGAGAGTGGGATCGTCATATCCGAAGAATGCGCACCTTGTATCATAAGAAGCATGCATTTCTTTTGCATACGATAAAGACTGTGATGGGCGAGCATGTCAACATCATGGGGCAGGACGCAGGGCTGCATATTGTAATAGATGTCAAAAGCACAATTCCTGCAGATGAACTAGTAGAGATTGCAGCACGTGCTGGTGTTCAGGTCTACAGTACGTCGCATACTTGGCATCAGTTGCCGCCGAAGGAGCAAATTTTGATTCTATTAGGTTTTGGTGGGCTATCGATGGAGCAAATCGAGCAGGGGATTAAGCAGTTGGACGAGGTATGGAGGGTGTTCTATTTATAGTAAAAAAATGATTGTCAAAGATTGGTATCATATATTATCATAATACATAGATATTCGATGCATAGAATTACAATATATAAATCCTAACGGAGGTTATATGACAATCAATAAGGAATTGATGAAAGGCAGTACTGTCACACTAATACTAACGATGCTAGATCATAAAGATATGTATGGATATGAAATGGTGAAGGAACTTGAGATGAGCTCAGGGAGCATTTTTACGTTAAAAGAAGGGACCTTGTATCCGATCCTTCATACACTCGAAACAGAGAATTATGTAGAAGCGTATTGGAATGAGCAACAAGGTCGCAAGCGGAAGTATTATCGAATTACGGCAGAAGGGAAGGGACTTCTCAAGGAGAAAAAACAGGAATGGGTCTTGTTCCGTACAGCAGTTGATCGAGTGATTGGAGGGGAGCATGCTTGATGGAAATGAAGCGGCATCCGAAGGTTATTGCTTTCTTAGATAAGGTATGCGAACCGATCAAGGTGAAGGAAATGCATAATGAAATTAGACTGGAACTCACGAATCATTTACAGGAGATCGTAGAAGATCGTTTAGATAATCAAATAGAATTAGAACAAGCTATTGAGCAGGCTATAGATCAAATGGGAGACCCCGATAAGCTAGGTAAGCAGTTTCATCATGTTCATCGGCCAAAGGTTGAGTGGCGAATAATCGGACTGATTGGGATACTGCTAGTCATTGGTTTGATTGCGATGTATGCAACTGAATTAAGTGGGATGCCGATATATCAACCACATCTTTTGATTACAAAGAGTATATATACCATTCTTGGTATCGGATTGATGGTATTATGCTATTATTTTGATTTTCGCAAATTACATACATTTTCTTGGTTCATCTATGGCTTTACATTATTTACGATGCTGTATTCATCGATCTACGGTAATCAAGTGAATGGACAGATCTGGTTTGTCATTGGATTTACAAGAATTAATTTTACAGTTATATCTACCTTTCTTTTCATTATAAGTCTGGCAGGTATAGCAACGATGCCCAAGTGGAAAGCATATCGTTGTTATACAAAGGTCTTAATCCTGATTGTGTTTCCTGGCATTATGTACCTACTCAATCATTCGTATAGTAATTTACTACTCTATTTAGCAGGTGCTATGCTAATTGCCTATATCACCCGTTCGAATAAGAAGGAATTTCTCTATTTATCAGGCACTGTGCTTGGATTTGGTATTCTTATGATAATTTGTGATCGAGATTATACTTTTGATCGTTTATCGATGTACATTAGTCACTATACAGGTATGACAGATAATAATTTTATTTCGATACAATCAATTAAGGCGGTTCAGGACGCTGGTTTATGGGGGAAAGGTTTAAATTCAGTTTCAATAAATATGCCTAATATCCCAAATCAGGCGATTTTCACTTATCTCATATACTGTTTTGGTTGGGTCATAGGAATTGTGATTTGTGCTATTATTCTACTATTTCTATATCAAACAGCTAGGATGGCAATGGCAATAAAGAATCCATATGGAAAATTGATCGTCGCAGGAATACTTGTTATATTTGCCGTTCAATTCATATGGTCGATTTTTATGTCTGTCGGATTATTACCTTACCTCGATTATGAATTTCCATTTATCAGCTTTGGCGGAATCTATTTTATTTTCCATTTAGGTTTAGTCGGCATGATGCTTAGCGTGTATCGGAAAAAAAATATGATAAAGTCAAATGCTTGAATCATGTGCTTGATTAGCGATCATTTTAAATGGTCGCTTTTTTTGTGTTTGAACTTCTATCTTACAAGATTGTCATTCTTACATCACCGAATCAGATGGTTGCTAGAGGGCGATTGGCGTTACACTCCTTGTAGATAAAAGAAAGTGAGTGGAGGATAACCAAATGACGAACTCAGTAGTTGAAGTAAGTAATGTACAGAAGATTTATGGCAGCAAAGGTCAGAATCAATCGATCGCGTTGGATCATATTTCTCTTAATATTGAAGAGGGCGAATTTGTTGGCATTATGGGACCGTCTGGTTCTGGTAAAACAACACTGCTCAACGTTATCTCAACGCTTGACCGTCCTACGAATGGTCAGATCCGTATCGCGAATACGGACATTACGCGAATGAGCGAGAAATTCCTAGCAGATTTTAGAGCGCAGAAGCTCGGATTTATATTTCAAGATTTTAACTTGCTAGAGAATTTGACGGTTTATGAGAATATTGCTTTGCCGCTGTCCTTACAAGGCGTATCTGCTAAGAAAATTCGCGAAAGTGTGAAGCTTGGGGCGAATAGGCTTGGAATTAGCACCATTCTTACCAAATATCCCGCTGAAATCTCTGGCGGACAGAAGCAGCGTGCTGCTGCTGCTCGTGCACTTGTACATGATCCAGCGCTAATTCTTGCAGACGAACCTACAGGTGCTTTGGATTCTAAGAGTGCCAAGAGCTTGCTTGAAACGATGACTGAATTAAATGAAGCGCAGCAAGTTACCATTATGATGGTTACGCATGATGCGTTTAGTGCGAGTTATTGCAAAAGAATTTTGTTCATCCAAGATGGCAAGTTATTCAAGGAAATTAAGCGTACTGGCAATCGCCAATCCTTCTTCCAACAAATACTGGATGTGCTAGCTGATCTTGGGGCATCCCACGAAATGGAATAGGGGGAAAACGATATGCTGTTCAAAATTTCTCTATCTAGTATGCGTAAAATGATGAAGGACTACATCGTACTGCTCGTTGGTTTGGTCATCTCTATTTCGATTTTCTATATGTTTCAGACGTTAGCGGTAAATGAAACCTTTATTAAATCGAATTCCATGATCAATTCAATTGCACTCGTATTTATTGTCGGTTCTGTGCTGCTATCGATCATTACTTTTTTCTATATTATTTACGCGAACTCATTTCTTCTATCGCTTAGAAGGAAGGAATTCGGCATGTATATGACGCTTGGTGCCAAGAAGGGTAAAATCATTAAGCTTATGTTCATCGAAACGATGGCAGTAGGGATTATAGCTTTAATTATAGGCATTGTGCTTGGCACAGGAATGGCGCAAATTGTAGGAAACTTGCTGATGAATCAGTTAGACTTTGCTTCGTCTGATTATCATCCATTCTATATGCCAGCTGTAGGACTTACCGTTGCATTTTTTATTATCATATTCTTCATAACGGCGCTACTAAATGCATTTAAGCTTGCTCGTACCACGATCTTGAATCTTGTTCATGCCGATTCGCAGCAAGATCGCATTGAGAAAAAGCGTCGCTTTACCTTCTTAATTGCTATTTTGGCATTGATTTTCCTAAGTGCAGGGTACTATGCGATTGTGCATATGGAGCAATTGGCGGAAATGGGTTTACTTATAGGTACTTTTGCTACGACAATTGGTACGTATTTATTCTTTATTGCTGTACTTCCATTTATTGTTAATCTTCTAAAAAATAATGAGAAACTAAACAGCACGGGTCTGAATTCTTTTACATTTTCTCAATTGAAGTTTCGTGTGAATAGCCTTACGAAGCTGCTCGCTACAATTGCCATGCTTATCGCACTTGGCGTGGGTGCAATTACAGGCGGTATGGCTTTTAATCATAATACTAGTCTGATGTCTGATCTATTTTATGCATATGATGCGGCAATTCATGATCCGGTAGATGCGGATGTGCAAGCCATTGGGAAAATGAAGGTCGTCGAAGATAAGCAGTATCATTACAAGTTGACGGATACAGGGATTTATTTTGCCAAGGATGAGCTGCTTCAAGATCCGCCGCTTGGAGTTGACAGTACTTCCAAGAAGGCAGACAAGAAACGTGAACCACAGATCATTCGATTGAATCAGGAACTGCCTGATCAATTGTATAGTGACACTAGAGATGATGTGGACAAAAAGACAGCTTCTCAGATACCAGAGATTTGGAGAAGTACGCTTGAATATGAATTCAATGCGGGATACCGCATGTTCGACAAGACGATTTATATTGCGGATCAGAACACCTATCGTGCAATCGAAGGCAATGAACATGTCGTGAGAGTCGTCAAATCCGATGATTTCGTAGCTAACAAAGCGATATTTAAGGATATTAACGAACGACAAGTCAAGAAATCACTAGTTGCACAAAATAGTGAGGATTTGGGTACAAAATACTCGATGTATCAAAGCTTGCATACGATGTCCAGCGGGACAATGTTCATGGGCTTCTTCCTGGGTATTGCTTTCCTTGCGATGATGGCTAGTTGTCTCATGTTCAAAATATTGTCAGGTGCTTCAAGAGATACAAGTCGTTATCAAATGCTCCGTAAAATCGGTGTTCGTAAACAATTGCTGACGAAATCGATCTACAAGGAGCTGGGCATGCTGTTCCTATTCCCAGCAATTGTAGGATTGATCCATGTGGTCGTGGGCATGAATATTTTCTCATTTATTCTCGTAAATCCTTATTTTAAAATTTGGCTGCCAATTACGATGTTCGTAGCCATCTATGCCGTGTATTATTTCGTGACAGTTCAACTTTATCGCGGTATCGTTCTTCCGAAAGAACCTACCGAGTAAAAAACAAGGGTGCTATTTAGTCTTCCGACTAAAGGCACCCTTTCTTCATTATTCAGGCTTATTCCCTACGGTTGGATCTGGTGTGTAATTGCTATTGTAATCGGAATAATGCACATCGGTTACCATTCCAGCGGAGGCATGATGGAGGTCATGGCAGTGAAACATCCAATCTCCCGGGTTATCTGCTTCAAAGGCTACTACATATTCCTCGCCAGGCTTAACGTTCAGTGTATCCTTGATGATCGGCGATCCTTCGATAGGCTTTCCATTTTTACTTAGGATTTGAAAGAAGTGACCATGCAGATGCATCGGATGATCATCCTTTGGTGATTTATTGATGAATTTGACTTTGACAATGTCGCCTTTTTGTACATGGATCTTATCGGTATTCGGAAAAACCTTGTCATTGATGGTATACACCGTCTCGCCATTCAAAACGGATGTATTTAAGTTAAGCGTTTCTTCGTGATCATATGGTTGATTGAGCGTAAATTTCATATTGGTTGCAGCGCCGTATTTCGTTAAGTCGAATAGAGGCTGATCTTCTTTCCAGTCTGAAGTTACGCTACTGTTAGATCCTTCATAAGCAATTACGGTACGCATATTTTTCATACGATCCTCGTCACCATGCTCTTCAATTAACCATTTGCCAGGATTATCAGCCGTAAACTCAATATCATAGCGCTCACCTGGAGCAATTGCGATCAACTGATTGCTGATTAATGCTGGACTGTTCACAGGCTGACCGTCTGTTGCAATTATGCGGTAATCATGGCCGTGAATATGAAGCTTGTGAGTAAGATATCCAGCATTAATGAAGCGCAGACGCACTTTATCTCCTTTTTTCACAGGTAGGGAATTGATCGCATCACCAGTTTTACCGTTAATCGTGTAGATGTCGTACATGCTCATGTCATGGCTACCTGCAGCAGGAGAATCACTAGACGTGTTTGTTCCATGATTGCTGTTCATATTGCCATGATCCATTCCTGGCATGCTGCTGTGATCCATTCCGTTCATATTGCCCATGTTGCTCATATCCATTAGGCCCATGCTCATCCATTCATCAAGTACGAGGGTATAGTCACGGTCGTATTGCTCCTTAGGATCTTCCACAATAAGTGATCCGTAAAGGCCACGGTCCAGTTGGTTGACACTATCCTGATGCGAATGATACCAGTAGGTGCCAGGAACTGTTGCCTTGAACTCATAAGTGAAGGTTTTACCTGGTACAACGGCGTCTTGTGTCACACCAGGTATGCCATCCATTGCATTAGGTACAGGGTAGCCATGCCAGTGAATGGATACAGGTTCAGGTAATTCATTCTTTAGCGTTACGCGAACGGTTTCACCTACTTTAACGCGAATTTGCGGCCCTGGAACCGAGTTGTTGAATGTCCACACAGGTAAAGTAGTACCCGGCTTCACTTCAAGTGAACTTTCTGTGGCAACAAGCGTTAAATTCTTGCCATCCACAATGTTCGAATCGCTAGTCTGGGTTGAAGCAGAGACAGGCGGAGCCGTATTACTCATATTTATTGACGAGTGATCCATTCCCGCCATATTGCTATGATCCATAGCTCTAATGTTTGAACTGCATGCCGTTATGATCGCAGTTAACCCTGCGAGTAGGATAAACCCGTATCTGCGTTTAAATTTGTTCAACATGTATACACTCCTAATAGGTAAAATTATTGTGATTTGAGAATCATTCTATCCAGTAAATGTGTGGAAATCATGTGTTTGGTATCATTTAGTCCAATATCCTTATAGAAATTACACAATTGAAATGTATAATAGGTGTAAATGGACGGATGGAGGGATTGGAGTGAATCAAGGCCGTATCCTCATCGTAGATGACGAAGCACAGATGCGCAATTTACTGCGCATTTATTTAACGAAGCAGGGGTATGAAATTACAGAGGCCAGCAGCGGACAAGCAGCATTTGATCAGCTTGCTAACTATACATATGATTTAGTGATACTAGACGTCATGATGCCAGGACTTGATGGATTCACCGTATGTGAGCAGATTCGAAGCATATATCAAATTCCGATCTTAATGCTCACTGCAAGAGTTGATATCAAGGATAAAGTACGCGGTTTAACGATTGGCGCGGATGATTATTTGACGAAACCTTTTGATTCAGAAGAACTTATAGCAAGGGTTGGTGCATTATTGCGCAGGTCTGTATTGCAGCAGCAGGCTATGGAACAACAGATGTTGGAATTCGGACAGTTGAAAATTAACCCTCTAAGTCGCGAAATCATTATCGATCATCAAACGATTGATTTTACACCGAAGGAGTTCGATCTCCTGCTACTATTAGCTAGCAATCCACATCGTGTATTCGCTAGAGATATCATCATCCATCGCTTATGGAGTTATGATTATGAAGGCGATGTTCGCTCTGTCGATACGCATGTCAAAAATATCCGTGAAAAATCGACCAACGCCGATCTTGACTATAATCCCATTCTTACCGTATGGGGTGTAGGGTACAAATTTAACGATAAGGGTGCGAGCAAGTGATGCGACGTCGGATCGATATTAAGCTGGGATTAGCGATTTTGCTTATTTTTTTGCTCGTTCTTCTGCCGTTAGGATTTGTTGTCGATCGACTATTTGTTACTTTCTTCTATAACAAAGCGCATCAGCAAGTGAACGAGCTGGCAGCTCACTATGTCAAAATGTCCGAAGCCGAGCATGGCTTAAGCCCTGATCTGCTTCCGACGATGGAGGAATTTTCTAAATCTGCGGTATATATTATGAACGCTGATGGTGAACTAGCTGGAACTTCGCGGCACAGCAATCAGGATCTTAGCTTGCTTATTACGAAGGAAGATTTGGTGCAATTGGAACGAGAGGGATCGATTGATAAAGAGGTGACGGACTCGCATCGACAAGATTATTATGTTTCGGGTAAATCGATCATTGTGAATGGACAGCATCAAGGAGGCGTTTTCGTAGCGTCTTCAATGTCAGAAGTTCAGCAATCGATATCTTCTATCCGTAGAATGCTCACTATCGCGGGAATCGGAGGCTTTCTGCTTGCAATTGGCTTCTCCACGATCTTCGCCAGAAAGATGTCGAGACCACTTATGCAGATGGAAAGAGCGACACGCCAAATTGCGAAAGGAAAGCTGGATACACGGATCGAAGTTCAATCCCAGGATGAGATCGGTACGCTTGCGATTGCCATTAATGAAATGGCGAGAGATCTACAGCATTATCAAGATTCACGCAATGAATTTATCGCAAATATTTCACATGAGTTAAAAACCCCGATCACTTATCTCGAGGGATATACGGATATTGTGCTAAATGAACTGTATGATACGGAAGAAGAGCGGCAGCAGTATTTGCAGGTCATACGTGCTGAAGCGAGAAGAATCAATTTGCTCATCAATGATCTGTTCGAGCTAGCCAAGCTTCAGGAAGGGAAAGAACAGCTTTACATGGAAGCAGTTGAAATTTGCTCACTTACGGAGAATGCGATATTGAAGGTAGCAATGAAAGCAAAGGAGCAAGGATTAGCAATCAGCTTCCGTAGTGACCTTGCTGAAGTCGTGGTGAATGCAGACGCTGCACGGATGGAGCAGGTCATACTTAATCTTTTGTATAATGCCATTCGATATACAAAGGAAGGCGAAATATCCGTGCATGTTACACAAGATGAAGAGAATATGAGCCTGTCGATTTCAGATACAGGAAGCGGTATACCAGAGGAGGATCTTCCTTATATCTTTGACCGGTTCTACCGAGTAGAGAAGTCACGATCCAGAGTATATGGAGGATCAGGGCTGGGTCTAGCTATCGTACATAAATGGGTGGAGCTCCATGGAGGGAATATTCGGGTGGAGAGTCAACTTGGCAAAGGGACGAAGTTTGAGATCAAGGTTCCACTACTTTAGGGATAAATTCATAATATATGCTAGCAAGTACGGATTATGGTAGAATAGAGGTTAAACATTTCTTCTTGGATCAACAATAATTCATTAAGATAAAATTCTAAACGAGGTGTAAAACATGAACTTCAATGTGACCCAACCAGCAATCGCTTGTTTTACGAAAGAATGGGGATTTAATGAAGGAGATCAGATCCGCATATTTGTAAGGTATAGTGGTGGCGGAGAGGATGCTTTTGCATTCGGCATTATGAAAGCTGCTCCGGTATATCCTGCAGTGTCCGTACAACATCAGAATATTACCTTTTTCATCGAGGCGAATGATCTATGGTATCTGGACGGTAAAGATCTGACATTGGATTGTCAAAATGAAGAAATCAAGTTTGTTCTTAACTAAACTAGAATCAGTCATACACAGAACTCAAACTTCGGTTTGAGTTTATTTATTGTTCAAATGGGAGGATGAAATAGAGATGATCAAGAACGAGAAAATTAAAGCCGCTGAAGTACACGTAACAGGTATTCATGGCGAGGACCTTGGCATTATCAGCACGAAGGAAGCTTTAGCGATGGCTAAGCAATTAAAAGTTGATTTAGTCTGTACATCACTGATGAGCAGTCCGCCGCCATGTAAGCTGATTGGTGCCGGGGCAGCCAAAGAACAGGCACAGCAGCAGCGTAAGCGTGAGCAAGCACCTAAGTTGAAAGAGATTCGTTTGACGCCACAGATTGAAGACCATGATTATGATACGAAGAAGAACCAAGCGGAGCGCATCTTGAAAGCTGGCGACTCGGTGCAATTCGTGGTCAAGATTACTGGCAAAGAAGGTGCTAGAGCGAAGGAATTACTTGAGGATTTAATCAAAGAGCTAAGTGATGCTGGGAAGAAGAAGACAGGAATTCAACTCAGTGGTAAACAAGCGGCTGTACAACTTGATCCACTGTAATCAGTAATAGTATTGATATTCTATAAATTTTCATTGACAATGATAATCATTATCAATTATTGTAGAAGTTAATACTAGATTACATAAGGAGTTGTATAGATGCATGTTAATTGAAACGAAAACAATTACGGTTAAAGAAGGAACATCTGATTTAGTTGTAAATAACTTTAACCGAGATGGAGCTATTGAGACATTTCCTGGATTCATAGATTTAAGTGTCCTCGTCAAACGAGTTCGTCGAGGTGAGGAAGAAGTAATCGTCATGATTCGCTGGGAATCAGAAGAGGCTTGGAAGGGTTGGGAGAAGAGCGAGGTACATATCGCAGGCCACAGAGAAAGTAGAGGAAAGCCAAAGCCAGAGCACATTATAAATGTTGCACATGCTATGTATGATGTGAAAGCACAGAAGGGTCCAGTTAAAGCTGACTCAACTATTTAAAGGAATACATGCTTTTGATGATGCCTTTACCTAATAGATAGGGCTAATCAGAAGCATTTTTTTATTGTTACCCATACCTACAAAAATAATACTTGACAAATTTATATTTTTATGTTATAATATAATATTTTGATTGAATACTCTAGATAACCGTGGTATAACTATCATTACTGAGAAATCAGATAGCGAATACTTATCGGTTATGGAGGAGATTGTATGCAAGTGGCAAGTGGAGTTGAAATGCTAGAAATTTCGGCTAACATTATGGGAGAAACAACGGTTATTCATCCAACTATAATATGGGATGAGCAGCATGTCGTGTTAGTTGACACTGGGTATCCGGGTCAATTAGATATTATACGAAAGGCGATGGCGCAAGCTGGAATCCCGATAGAGCGGCTAACCACGATTATTTTAACGCATCAAGATATTGATCACATTGGATGCCTGCCTGCTATTATGAATGAATTCCCTCATAATCGTATAGAAGTGCTAGCTAATGAAATTGAACGACCGTATATTCAAGGTGACAAGCTGTTGATTAAATTTGCCCATGCGTTAAGCCAAATCGATTCATGGCCTGAAGAACAGCGTACGAAGTTGAAGCCCGTATTCGAGAATCCTCCTAAGGGAAGAGTGGATCGTACCTTACAGGACGGGGAAGTATTGCCATACTGCGGTGGACTTACAGTCATAAATACACCTGGGCATACGCCAGGACATATTAGTCTCTATCATCAAGCGAGTCAGACTCTAATTGCAGGCGATGCTATGTTCATCGTAGACGGGAAGCTTGCTCTACCAGATCCGAAGACGACGATCGATATGGAAGCGGCAGAGGAATCCGTCAAGAAGATTCAGGAATACGATTATAAACAGATGATTTGTTATCATGGCGGATTATATATTCGTTCTTAATATATAGATGAAGAAGGCATTGCATCCTTTGCGGCAGTGCTTTTTTTTTTGTTTAGGCCAAAAAGTAAATTTATGAAGAATAATCATCGTATTGAAGAAAACAGTTGCGAAAAGAACGTTAGCGCTGACTAATAGAAACACTGATTTTAGAAAATTAGGTAGAATCGGTAGAATGGAAATCCTTAACGATCTCATGTATTTTTACCGCCGCAAACATTTGACATTCTGTTTTTGATCTAATAGATTTAATAAGGATAAGTTACGATCAGATCATCACTGCCTTCAACCGACAGCTTGGTGAAGACATAAATATATGGAGGTATACAACCATGAATTCAACATTAGAACAGGATTTAGTATCGGTCATCAATAGTCGTCATTCTGTCAGACAATATGATTCTTCGCATAAGATGAGTAAACAAGAAATTAACCAATTAATAGAACTAGCTCAAAAGGCGCCATCTTCTTGGAACCTTCAGCACTGGAAATTTCTTGTATTTGACGATCAAGCGGCTAAGGAACAATTATTGTCTATTGCGTACGGACAGCAGCAAGTTGTTGAAGCTTCGATCGTTGTTGCGGTCTTAGCAGATTTAGAAGCGAATAAGAATATACCAAGCGTATACGAGACTAAAGTTAAGGATGGAAAGCTTCCTGCTGAAATAGCAGAGCGTATAACTGGACAGATTGAGCAAGCGTACCAAGATCCACGGCATGCACGAGATCTTGCTTTCTCCAATTCTTCTCTCGCAGCAATGCAGCTCATGCTTGCAGCTAAAGCGATGGGCTATGATACGGTAGCAATGGGTGGATTTAACTCTGCTAGCTTGGTAGAAACCTTCCATATCCCAACACGATATGTTCCTAGCATGCTTATTGCAGTAGGCAAAGCAGCGCAAGAAGGTAGACCAAGTGATCGAATTCCAACAGATGAGATGATCGTATGGAATACATTTTAGAGCAGATGAAGAGACCTCTTGCGTTACCAAAGGAGAATTAACATGGAGAATAAAATAGAAACCAAACAAGAATATAAAACTAAGAAGTATTGGACGAGGAAAAGAGTTACTTGGTATGTCGCCATCCCGCTTATTATTTTTCTTCTGATCGGGACGGCATCCGCTGTATACCTTGTCAATAAGGCTAAAGACGTTGTGGATAATGCATACGAATCGGTTGGTAAGTCCGATAAACGTGATGATGTAGTTGAGCCGCTCAAGGATCATGTTTCTATTCTAATCATGGGTGTGGATGAGAGTGAGAAGCGAGCTGACGCATACGGAGATGCCATTCGTACCGACGCATTGATGCTTCTTACGTTGAATAAAGATGATAAGTCAATTAAGTTGTTAAGTATTCCGCGCGATACACGAGTGTACATTGAATCTCGAAAAAAAATGGATAAGATTACTCATGCGCACGTATTTGGTGGCGTAGATAGCACAATTAAAACTGTAGAGGAATTTCTAGATATTCCAGTTGATTTCTATGTGAAATTTAATTTTGACTCATTCATGGAGATTGTAAATTCACTTGGTGGAATCGATGTAGATGTACCTGTGTCTTTCACAGAGCAAGATAGTAACGATAAACAAGGTGCTATCAAGATCGAGAAGGGCTATCAGCATTTGAATGGTGAACAGGCTCTTGCATTAGCACGTACTCGCCATATAGACAGCGACATGATGCGCGGCCAACGTCAGCAGCTTGTGCTTGAAGCTGTCATGAAGAAAGCTGTTTCTTTCCAGTCTGTTACTAAACTTAGCAGTATGCTGGATGCGATTAACAATAATTTCAAAACAAACTTAACGTTCGATCAAATGCTTACGATAGCGAAGAACATGATGAACACCTCTATTCAAATGGAGAAGCTGCAAATTGAAGGCGAAGATAAGTATATTGATCATATTTACTATTACCAGCCTGATATGGAGAATGTTTTAAAGATTACGAACGAATTAAGAGCACATATTGGTCTTGCTCCAACAACGCTTGCGAATCTGAACAAGCATCGCAATGATAATATTGCAGAGGATAAGAAGCCAGCGCAGAAACCGTCCAAGAATGAGGATAAGCCAGCTCAGAAACCTGATAAAGGAACGAATAACAATACGAGCAAACCTGATGAAGACGCTGACTTGGAGCCGGACAACAATACAGAGACTAAGCCTGAGGCTAAACCAGACGATCAGACAGGTCAGCAACAAGGGGATAAAAAGCCAGAAGCAACGGCATCCCCTAATCCAGGTACTGAAAATAATGCAAACCCAAAGAATGATAATCAGACAAACAATCTAGTTTCACCAAGTCCGAATAATGGATCAAACAAATAGTTCTGCAGTAATGAGGGTGTCACGAAAGTCAATGGCTTGCGAGACACCCTCTGTTAATGATTATCATGGATGGACGAGAGTCTAGCCCAAAGTTGATTTCAGTATTGCAGATGTAATATGCTTGTAAAAAAAATGATAGATAGAAGAGTGGAAGGGGCAATATGATGAATTCTTTGCAGGTGGGGCATATTCGCAAATTTAAAGATGATATTACTAGGTTTATGATGACATACAAGTTCGCACTTGATGCGATGGAGACGAAGATTGAGATTTTGAAAGAAGAATTTCAGTTCCTGCACGATTATAATCCGATTGAGCATACGAGTTCACGTTTGAAGTCACCAGAAAGTATTATGAAAAAGCTTTACAAAAAAGGTGGAGAATTATCCTTTGACGGCATGAAGGAGCATATAAAGGATATCGCAGGAATTCGTATCACTTGTTCTTTTATTAACGATATTTATCGCATTAGTGACATGCTTCAAAGCCAAGAGGACATCAAATTTGTAGAGGTTAAGGATTATATCAAGAATCCCAAAAAGAATGGCTATCAAAGCTTGCATCTACTCATTGAAATCCCGGTCTATATGTCAGATCGCAAAGAGGATGTAAGTGTGGAAATTCAAATCCGTACTATTGCGATGGACTTCTGGGCAAGCTTAGAGCACAAGATTTACTATAAGTATAATCAGTCGATTCCGGCACATTTGTTAATTGAACTGAAGGAAGCGGCAGACTCAGCAGCAGCTCTTGATCGTCAGATGGAGAGACTGCATAGAGAAGTAACCGAAATCAAGGAACGGCGTACAGTAGAAGCAGAGGAAGTTAACGCTAAATTGATCCATATCAGCAATCAGCAATTTCAAGTGCCAGATGCATTATTAAGATTGCTTGACTCGGGTAATGAAGAGGAATAATCCCAACAATAGAGGTACATGATGAACGTACGTAAGCTTCGATTATTTGATACAGCCAATATACATTCAAGTGAAGATCGGGCAGAGATCGAGAAGGATTATGCGCGGCTCATTCAATCACCTTCGTTCAGACGACTGCAGGGGAAATCCCAAGTATTTGGCGCAGGAACAGGTGATTACTATCGGACGAGATTAACCCATTCCTTAGAGGTATCACAGATTGGCAGAGAAGTGGCACGGAGGCTGGGTAAGACCTATCCTTTCCTACTGGGTAATGAGCATCCTGGATTAGTTCTGCAGCCAGAGGTTGTGGAGTGTGCCGCGCTCGCTCATGACTTGGGTCATCCACCGTTTGGTCATAAAGGTGAAGAAGTGCTGAATGAGCTATTGATGAAGACGTATGGTATTCCATATGAGGGCAATGCACAAAATTTCCGCATTCTCATGTTTCTTGAGAAGCGTGCTGGAAGTGACAGTGGGCTTGATTTATGTGCGGCTGTACTTTTATCGATCAATAAATACCCTTTCTGTCTTGAGGAAAAAGGAAGGCTAAAAGGTGTTTATAAGAAAGAATGGGCTGGGATTCAGCATTTAAGAGAGGCGTGGGGCATGCCTGAAGGCTGCGCAACGTTAGAAGCCCAGCTTATGGATTTAAGTGACGATATTGCATATTCTACACATGATATAGAAGACGGGATTCGTGCAGGTAAGATCCAGATGAATCGCAGCTTTATTGAGGATGATCGATTAGTCGCTCATATTGTTCAGGAAATTACCGAAGATCAAGGCTGTGATAAATTTCACTGGGATCAGGTTGATATATCGGCAATGGTTTGCAAGGTGCTTGAGGATTTTGTCGCGCAATGGGAAGAGATCTATAAGGAGTGCAATCGGGAGCCATCGCGTACAAGACGTGAGCTTAAGGCGCGCTGGGTAAGCCGTTTTGCGAACCATGTCGGAATCATTGATGATCCTGATCTGGGGTGGAAACGCGTCACTTTTGTACTCGAAGGACAGGAAGATATGGAGCTGCTGCGCACGATGGAGATTTTGAAAAAATTAGCTTGGGTAACGATGATTAAGGACTTTAGGGTTCAACGGTTACAGAAGCGAAGTGAAATCATGCTGCATCGATTGTGGGAAAGCTTTATTCAGTATGATACAGGTCGATTGATTATCCCGACGGATTGGATGGAAAGCTATGAGCAGCACAAAGAAGATTGGGCATGGGAACGGCTCGTAGCCGATTACATTTCAGGGATGACAGATGCTTATGCCGAGAAGGTTTATACCGAGCTGTTTGCTAGTCGTTCGGGTTCGATTTATGAAAGAGACTAATGGATGACTTGACGATTCACGTTGTCGAATTTATAATATTACATTATGCGAAGATCTAAGACATGATTTCCTTCAAGAGCTGTTCAGAGAGAGAAGTGTTAGCTGCAAGCTTCTTCAGTATTCGGATTGAAATTACCCCTTAGTAGCTGTGACGTGGAAACCGATGCTTAACCTGTATCGATAGTATACGAAACCGTCTCATCCTCGTTATCGGATGCCAGTAATAAGGACTTAGTTCTTGATAGCACTAGCTTAGCTAATGCATGTAGAGAACGAGGTTGAATTAGGGTGGAACCACGAGCTGAACGCACTCGTCCCTTGGGCGAGATGCGTTTTTTTGCGTTCAATTATAAAGTGAGTGGAGGAATAAACATGGAAGTTAAAGTGACATTACTTGGTGGAGACGTAAGAACATACGATCAAGGTACTACAATTGAACAAGTTGCTGAATCCATTAGCATGGGTCTTAAGAAGAATGCCATCGCGGGTAAAATCAATGGCAAAGTCGTTGACTTGTATACACCGATTGAAGAAGATTGTCAGGTTGAAATCGTAACTTTAGACAGCAAGGAAGGGCTTGAAGTTTACCGTCATAGTACTGCCCATCTTATGGCGCAAGCGATCAAGCGTATCTATGGTCAAAAGGCTGTTAAGCTAGGTATTGGTCCCGTGATCGAGGATGGTTTCTATTACGATATCGATATTGAGAAGCCACTATCTGTTGAAGATCTAGGCGCGATCGAGAAGGAAATGGAGCGTATCGTTAAAGAGAACCTGCCAATTTCTCGTCGTGTCGTTAGCAGAGAAGAAGCGTTGAAAATTTTTGGCGAATTGGAAGATCCGCTTAAGCTTGATCTGATTAACGATCTGCCTGCAGATTCCATTATTACAATCTATGATCAAGGTGAATTCTTTGATCTTTGCCGTGGACCGCATTTGCCAAGCACAGGACGCATCAAAGCATTTAAGCTGATGAGCGTTGCAGGTGCGTACTGGCGCGGCGATTCAAACAACCAAATGCTGCAGCGTATCTATGGTACAGCTTTCCCTAAGAAAGCTGATCTAGAGCATCACTTGCATGTGTTGGAAGAAGCGAAGAAACGCGATCACCGTAAGCTTGGTAAAGAATTGGAGCTATTCATGTTCTCTGAAGAAGCGCCAGGCATGCCGTTCTACTTGAACAAGGGTATGGCAATTCGCAACGAGCTTGAGAATTTCTCTCGTGAACAGCAAAATCGCAGAAGCTACCAGGAAGTGCGTACACCGCTAATGATGAATCAGCGCCTATGGGAACAATCAGGTCACTGGGATCATTATCACGAGAACATGTACTTCACAGATGTGGATGATGTTAAATTCGCACTTAAGCCGATGAACTGCCCAGGTCACATGCTTGTCTACAAGAACAGCCTGCATTCTTATCGTGAGCTGCCGATTCGTATTTCTGAATTTGGACAAGTGCACAGACACGAAATGTCAGGAGCGCTTAACGGCATGATGCGTGTACGTACCTTCTGTCAGGATGACGCGCATATTTTCGTTCGACCAGATCAAATTGAAGATGAAATCAGTCGCGTAATCGACTTGATTGATCATATTTATCAAATTTTCGGATTCGAATACAAGCTTGAGCTGTCTACTCGTCCGGAAGATTCCATGGGTTCAGAAGAACTATGGGAAATTGCTGAACAATCATTGAAGAATGTATTGGAAAAACGTGGCGTGGAGTACGTGCTTAACGAAGGAGACGGGGCTTTCTACGGTCCGAAGATCGACTTCCACATCCTGGATGCACTTAAGCGCAGCTGGCAGTGCGGAACGATCCAACTGGACTTCCAATTCCCTGAGAAATTCGATCTAAGCTATATTGGCGAAGATAATCAGAAGCATCGTCCAGTCGTTATTCACCGTGCGATCTATGGTTCCATTGACCGCTTTATCGGAATCATTACAGAGCATTATAGTGGTGCGTTCCCAGTTTGGTTAGCACCTGTCCAAGTGAAACTATTGCCTGTATCGGAGAACTTTATTGACTATGCGCTGCAAGTGAAGGAAGCATTAGGCGAAGCTGGCATTCGAGTTGATGTGGATATCCGTAATGAGAAGCTAGGTTATAAGATCCGTGAAGCGCAGCTTGAGAAGGTTCCTTACATGCTAGTCCTTGGTGAGAATGAACGCAGCTCGGAAAGCGTAACGATCCGTAAACGTGGCGAAGGCGATCAAGGAATGCTAAGTACTTCCGCATTTATTGAACAAATTCGTAAAGAAATCGAAGAGAAGAAATAGGCAGATCTTGCGATCAACATATTACTGCTCCAGTTGTAGATGACTACAATTGGGGCAGTTTTTTTTATGGAAATTACAGCGTTAACTTAAATAAAACTTAATGTTTTCTTGTCTGAAAGTTAAACTATGTTGTTTATACTCGTAGTTAGGAAAGGGAGGATCATATGACAAAGCTACGTGAGAATTATCTCCTTAGAAGTGTGCTATCCATTGCTTTTATAAGTTATCTAATGCTATTAGTGAAGTTGATCATGTTCAAAATGGGCAGCTTTGATTTTGATTATATGTTCAAATCATTAGCGTATAATCTAAATCATCTGGATCGGTTTACGACCTATTTGGATTATCGCATGAATTTGATTCCGTTCCGCGAAATTAGCGGGAATATTAGGAGTATCATAGAGTATCAAAGTATGACGGGATTCTTGAACTTTGTAGGTAATATAGTTGCCTTTATCCCACTGGGTTTCATGCTTCCGATCCTGTTCGGTACAAATAAAGCTGGCTTTACTCGGGTGCTGATCATCTCGCTTGCACTTAGCGCAGGCTTTGAACTGCTGCAATTGATAACTTCAATGGGGGCTTGTGATATCGATGATGTTATTCTGAACACTTCTGGTGGAGTGATTGGATATCTCTTGTTCTTGCTTGGTAGAAGTCTAGTTCAACTCTTTAATCAACCAAATGTCCTGCACAAAGATAAGATGAAAATGGAATCTGCCAGGCTTTCAAAAAATTAATAAAATTAAAAAGGCATAACATATTTTATTTGACTAATATGTTATGCCTTTTCTTATTTAATTAATGATAAACAACACCGCTTGAAGCTGTATCATTTAGGAGGATTTCTTGATATATTTCCAGAACATGACCTTATAGAACGTAGTTCAATGAACTCTTGGGAAGATTCAAAATTTGTTGAGGCAGTTAAAGCAACAGGTAGAAAGAAATTGATATTTGCAGCACTTTGGACT
The DNA here is from genome assembly GCF_004344915.1 of Paenibacillus albiflavus. Classification (GTDB taxonomy): domain Bacteria; phylum Bacillota; class Bacilli; order Paenibacillales; family NBRC-103111; genus Paenibacillus_AM; species Paenibacillus_AM albiflavus. The sequence goes on from NZ_SKFG01000002.1 coordinate 298,220, forward strand.
GAAGTTTGCCTCGCATTCCCTGTGCTTGAAGCAATTAAAGCTGGCTATGAGGTTTATGCAGTTGAAGATGCTTCAGGTGGTACTAGTTTGACAGCTCATAACGCTGCTATGCGTCGTGTAGAACAAGCCGGAGCAATTCCAGTGACTGCAATTCAAGTTTTACTTGAATACCAACGTGACTGGGCACACAAAGACACTTATGATGCTGTTATGGAAATTGTAAAAGAACACACAGGCGCTTATGGGCAAGGCGTGGAATACGCTTATACTATGGTGCATGGGGCACCTGCAAGCAGAAAAATATGAAACAAGAAGGAATAACTGACGGAGTAACTCATACAGGGAACACGATGGACGCTGGCGGTCCAGTAACAACGATTGTTACATGGAAAATTCAAGAAGGTAGAGAAAACCAGTTTGAAGCGTGGAGACATGAAATTGAAGCTGCCTCTACTAAATTTCCCGGGCATTTGGGCGTAAATCTAATAGTCCCTAATAACAGATCCAGAGAGTATACTGTTATTTTTCGCTTTGATACGTATGAGCATCTACGTGCTTGGCAAGAATCAGATATTCGTCGCGATTTGTTAAAAAAGGCAGAACGATTTCAAGCTACTAATCCAATTTACAAAACTGAAAGCAGTTTGGCATATTGGTTTGTTACTCCGAAAACGCCAGTTCCACCGCCAAAATGGAAAATGTCTATTGTTACCGTTCTTGGTGTATGGCCTCTTAGCATTTTGGTTCCTATGGTGATAGGACCTATTATAAAAAATATGAATCCCATTTTGTCAGCTTTTTGTGTTTCTGTATGTATAGTGTCCTTGCTATCATGGGTAGTAATGCCGATTCTCGCTAAAATATTTCATCCATGGTTACAGAATAATAGGAAGTAAACGAGGTGTGAACATGAATTTACCGGACATGATCTTATATAACGGAAAAATCACTACCCTTAACCCATCTCAACCTGAGGTATCAGCTATCGCCATAACGGATGGTTTAGTCACTGCCGTAGGTGGCGATGAGCTTCTTCAGAGTGCCACAGAAAAAACCAAAAAAATAGACCTTAAAAGAAAAAGAGCTATTCCGGGCTTGAATGACTCTCATATACACGTTATTCGCGGTGGTCTTCATTATAATATGGAATTGCGCTGGGAAGGTGTGCCATCACTAGCTATTGCTCTGGAAATGCTTAGAGAGCAGGCAAGGCGTACACCTGCTCCTCAGTGGGTAAGAGTAGTTGGAGGTTGGTCTGAATTTCAATTTAAAGAAAGACGGATGCCAACTTTGGAAGAGATTAATGCTGTTTCTGAAGACACTCCTGTCTTTGTGCTACATCTTTACGATAGGGCACTTGTAAATCGTGCAGGGCTGTGCGCACTGGGATACACAAAAGATACCCCAGACCCTCCGGGGTGTCTAATTGAGCGAGATAAACGTGGTAATCCAACGGGTCTATTACTTGCCTATCCTAACGCTTCTCTTCTTTATTCAAGTTTGGGTAGAGCACCAATACTTAATTTTGAAGACCAAATTAATTCAACTCGCCATTTTATGCGTGAATTAAATAGATTAGGTATCACAAGTGCCATTGACGCAGGTGGTGGATTCCAAAATTATCCTGATGATTACAAAGTTGTTGAACATTTAGCAGAGAAGGATCAATTAACTTTGCGTATTGCGTATAATCTATTTACGCAAAATCCAAATCATGAATATGAAGACTTTGCTTCATGGGCAAAAATTGTTTCTCCGGGTCAAGGAAATGATAAGTATAAAATGAATGGTGCTGGAGAAATGTTAGTATTCTCGGCTGCCGATTTTGAAAAATTTCAAATGCCGAGGCCCGATCTAACTACGGTGATGGAAGCTGACTTAAAGAAAGTAATTTCTCTATTAGTGGAAAACCGTTGGCCATTCCGTTTACATGCAACTTATGAAGAGTCAATAACACGATTCTTAAATGTTTTTGAGGAAGTCAACAGAGAAATTCCTTTTAATGGTCTACGCTGGTGGTTTGACCATGCAGAAACAATCTCAGATCGTAGTATGGAACGTGTTAAAGCATTAAATGGCGGTATTGCCATTCAGGACCGCATGGCTTTCCAAGGTGAATACTTTGTTGATTTATACGGGAAGGAAGCTGCAAAGCGTACTCCTCCGATTTATCGTATGCTAGACCTGGGTATACCTGTCGGCGCCGGTAGTGATGCAACCAGGGTTTCCAGCTATAACCCTTGGGTTGCTCTTTACTGGATGGTTGCCGGAAAAACCATTGGTGGTCTTTCGATATACGATGAAAAGAATAAACTTGATAGAAAAGTAGCCTTGGAGCTATATTCCAAAGGAAGTGCGTGGTTCTCTGGTGATGAAGGTAAGAAGGGAACGCTTGCAGTAGGTCAGTTTGCTGATATTGCTGTATTGTCTGCTGACTACTTCACTGTGCCAGAAGAAGAAATCAAAGACCTTGAATCATTACTCACCATTATGGGTGGGCAAGTTGTTTATGGAAATAATGAATTTAAAAATTTATCACCTGAATTGCCGCCAGCATCACCTGATTGGGCACCGACGGGAGTATATGGTTATGGTGGAGCTAACCTATCCCACAATATACTTTCTCACGAAGCCCATGATCACAAGTCACACCGTTGCAGTAACCCTCTCCATCAACACACTCATACCGTAATAGGAAAAGATGGAACTAGATGGGGTATTGGTTGTACTTGTTTTGCTTTCTAATAAGGGTACTCAATTGCTAAATAACAAGAGCTTCACTCTATGGATTATCATCCAGTAAGTGAAGCTCTTTAGCTATATTTGACCTATAGTAAATTCTATTCAAATAGACGAAGGATAAAAAGAAGCCCCTATAGAATATATTTGTAATAAGGGGGTGTTATATGGAAACAACGAAATATCAACCAAAGAATAAAATCCGGATCGTTACCGCTTCAAGCTTGTTCGACGGACATGATGCTTCAATTAATATCATGCGTAGAATTCTGCAGGCGTCAGGCGCGGAAGTCATCCACTTGGGACATAATCGTTCCGTCGAGGAAATTGTGACAGCAGCGATTCAAGAGGATGTGCAGGGGATTGCGATAAGCTCCTATCAAGGCGGTCATGTAGAGTTCTTTAAGTACTTATATGATTTATTGCAGGCAAAGGGCGCTTCTATCAAATTATTCGGCGGTGGCGGTGGCGTAATCGTCCCGAGTGAAATTAAAGAGCTTGAAGCGTATGGGATTGTCAAAATTTTTTCGCCAGACGACGGCAGGAAACTCGGTTTGCAAGGCATGATCAATTACATGCTGCAGGAATGCGATTATTCCACACTGCGCAATCTCCATATTATGGATGATATCGATCATATGGAACGCATGAAGGACCAGCATATGCTGACGATTGCGAAGCTTATTACAGCTGCAGAAGAATCGGGAGAGGAGCATAAAGCTCGGCATGAGATTGTTTTGAATCAGAAAGCACAAACGCCAGTTGTTGGCATTACAGGAACAGGCGGCGCAGGCAAATCATCGCTTACAGATGAATTGGTTCGACGCTTTATTCATGATTTTGAGCAGAAGACGGTAGCCATTCTATGTGTCGATCCATCGAAGCAGCGTACTGGCGGTGCTTTGCTCGGCGATCGTATCCGAATGAATGCGATTCATCATCCTAGGGTGTTCATGCGTTCACTTGCGACGCGTCAATCGAGAACCGAGCTATCGAGTGCGATTCAGGATGCTATCCAGATCATGAAGAAAGCAGGCTACGATCTCATTATCGTGGAGACTGCTGGAATTGGTCAGGGTGACGCTGAGATCATGAAGGTAGCGGATGTCGGATTATATGTCATGACAGCAGAATTTGGGGCACCATCTCAGCTTGAGAAAATTGAAATGCTGGATTACGCCGATCTGATTGTCATCAATAAATTTGAGCGGCAAGGATCTGAGGATGCGCTCAGAGAGGTAAGACGGCAATACAAACGGGTTCACCAGATGTTCGAGGCGAAAGATGATGAAATTCCGGTATTTGCAACGATTGCAAGTCAATTTAATGATACAGGAACAAATGTTCTGTATGATGAATTAATTCATGTCATTAATCACAAATGCAAGGTTAGCTGGGCATCTGGGGTCGCGTTTGATCGGACAAACTCACAGCGTCAAGAGATCATCTCGCGGGAACGGACGATGTATTTAGCGGAGATTGTACGTACGGTCCGCAATTATAAGTCTTTCGTTGCAGAACAGTCGCAAGTGGCTCGAAAGCTATACCAACTCAATGGAGTTAAGCAAATCGTTGAGGATGGCGAAGATCAGGCAGAGTTGGTCCAACTGCTTGGTGAACAAGCCGATTATTATAACAGCAGGCTTCATTCGGATTGTAAGCGTTTACTTGAAGAGTGGCCATCGATCAAGGAAGCCTATCAGAAGGACGAACTCATCACTTACGTTCGCAATAAACCTATTCATACGAAGCTTTATACAACATCTTTATCGGGTTTGCGCATTCCGAAGATTTCGCTGCCTAAATATGAAGATTGGGGACAAATCCTCGAATGGTGTCTGACTGAAAATGTACCAGGGCAGTTCCCTTATACGGCTGGCGTATTCCCATTCCGAAGGGAAGGGGAAGAGCCAAAGCGGCAATTCGCTGGTGAAGGAACGCCTGATACGACGAATCAACGGTTCCATTATTTATCTAAGAATGATGAGGCTAAACGATTATCAACCGCATTCGATTCTGTCACGCTCTATGGGAATGATCCAGCCGAGCGGCCTGATATTTATGGCAAAATTGGCGAATCAGGCGTATCCGTCTGTTCACTTGAGGATATGCACAAGCTGTACGCTGGCTTTGATCTGTGTCATCCGTCAACTTCCGTATCCATGACGATTAATGGTCCCGCTCCAATTATTCTGGCGATGTATATGAACACTGCGATTGACCAGCAGGTACAGATGTTTATTGCAGCGAATAACCGCCAGCCAGACGAGAACGAGTTCGAGTCGATTAAAGCCTATACGTTATCGAGCGTTCGCGGAACGGTTCAAGCTGATATTTTAAAAGAAGATCAAGGTCAGAATACATGTATTTTCTCGACCGAATTTGCGCTTCGGATGATGGGGGATATTCAGCAATATTTTATCGATCATCAAGTTCGCAATTATTACTCCGTTTCGATCTCAGGCTATCATATTGCAGAAGCTGGAGCTAATCCGATTTCTCAACTCGCTTTTACTTTATCGAACGCATTTACGTATGTGGAATATTATTTGAATAGGGGGATGCCTATTGATGCTTTTGCACCGAACCTGTCCTTTTTCTTCTCGAATGGAATGGACCCTGAATATACCGTGATGGGCCGCGTTGCAAGACGGATATGGGCGATTGCCATTAAGCAGAAGTATGGAGGGAACGAGCGTTCGCAAAAGCTGAAGTATCATATTCAGACCTCGGGACGGTCCTTGCATGCGCAGGAAATTGATTTTAATGATATCCGAACGACACTGCAAGCTTTAATCGCGATCAACGACAACTGCAACAGCCTGCATACGAATGCTTATGATGAAGCCATTACGACGCCAACGGAAGAATCAGTCAGACGTGCGATGGCAATTCAACTTATTATTACACGTGAATTTGGTACGTCTAACAACGAAAATACGCTGCAAGGATCTTTTATTATGGAAGAATTGACCGATCTGGTTGAGGAAGCCGTACTGAATGAATTCCTGCGTATCAATGAGCGTGGCGGTGTGTTAGGTGCGATGGAAACACAGTATCAACGGGGTAAAATTCAAGAGGAGTCGATGTACTATGAACAGCTCAAGCATAGTGGTGAGCTTCCAATCATTGGCGTGAACACATTCGAGAATCCGATGACAGCATCAGAAACTTATGAAGCACCCCCGATTCAATTAGCACGTGCAACGAAGGAAATGAAGGAGCTGCAAATTCGGAATTTGGAAGCTTTTAAGAAGGAGCATGAAGCAGTAGCTCCACTCAGGCTTAAAGAATTACAGCGTGTTGCTAGGGCAGGAGAAAATATTTTTGCAGAGCTGATGGAGACGGTTAAATACTGCTCTCTCGGTCAGATTACGAATGCCTTGTATGCTGTCGGTGGTCAGTACAGAAGGAACATGTAATACAAGAGGTGAAAAATGAGTGAATTTCGAGCTATCAGATGAACATATAATGCTGCGTAAGATGTTTCAGGAATTCGCTAAGCATGAATTGGAGCAATCCGCTGCAAGTCGTGATGAGGCAGAAGAATGGGATATGCAGTTATGGCAGCAGTTGGCAGAGCTAGGAGCAGCGGGGATGGCAATTCCAGAGGTTGATGGTGGCGCTGGTGTAGATGACATAAGCTATATCATCGCGCTAGAAGAGCTTGCTAAGGTGGATGCTTCAATCAGCGTTGCTTTGCTTGCTCATCATTCGCTAGTATGCAGGTCGTTACAGCGATACGGTTCAGCCGAGCTGAAGAAGCTGTATCTTCCTAAATTAGCACAAGGTGCAGGCATAGGTGCATTTTGCTTAAGAGATGAAGGTGCCCAGGATGGATCAGGAGATCTGCAGACGACAGCGAGATTATGTGGTGACGAATGGCTTATCAATGGACAGAAACAATTCGTAATTAATGGTAGCTGTGCAGATGTTTATCTCGTGCTGGCACAAACGAGTAAAGGAGCAGGCAAGCAGGGGGTAACTGCATTTGTTGTGGAACGCGACTGCCCTGGATTGACCATTGGTCGAAAAATTTCAAAGCTAGGCATTCGCTCAACCTCCATCACAGATGTTAAGTTTCAGGATTGCCGCGTTTCTACTAGGAATATACTTGGTACAGTCGATGAAGGGTATTCGCTTGCCAAGGAAGCAATCGAGTTAGCAAGGAATGGCTTAGCGGCACAGGCAGTTGGGATTGCCCAAGGGGCATTGGAAAAAGCCGTCTTATATGCCAAGGAGAGGGTTCAGTTCGGTAAACCGATTGCTGAACTGCAGGCGATACAGTTTATGTTAGCGGATATGGCAACTCAGATCGAAGCTGCCAGATTGCTTGTTTATCAATCGACGTGGCTGCAAGATGAAGGATATGCAGTACAGATAGACGGTGAGATAAACTGCGTAGATTGCTTGACGTTCGCTAGCCGAATTTCTATGGAAGCTGCGACGAATGCCGTCCAGATTCATGGCGGTTATGGCTATATGAAGGAATATGCTGTGGAGCGCTATATGCGTGATGCTCAGTTTATGAGATTTAACGATGCCTTGTCGAATATGTTATGAGGAGTGATTCAGTACAATGTTAGCTCTTAATCAACATCATGAGCTTGGTTTAACGGATGATCAGGTGATTGAAATGTATCGATACATGCTATTAACTCGCAAACTGGATGAACGGATGTCGATTTTGAATCGGGCAGGCAAGATAGCTTTTTACTTATCCTGTCAAGGTCAGGAAGCTGCTCAGGTAGGCGCTGCATTCGCATTTATTAAAGGGAAAGATTATTTCTGTCCCTATTATCGCGATACAGCTTTTATGTTAGTGATCGGAATGACTGTCCGAGAGATCATGCTTAGCTTATATGCCAAAGCGGAAGATCCGAATAGTGGGGGGCGTCAGATGCCCGGCCATTTTGGATGCAAACGACTAGGTGTGCTCTCAGGTTCCAGTCCAGTTGCAACACAGGTTCCACATGCGGTAGGGATCGCACTTGCTGGCCAGATGGATGGCAAAGATTTAGTCGTATATACGAGCTTTGGGGAAGGGTCGAGCAATCAAGGTGATTTTCATGAGGGGGCCAATTTTGCAGGGGTGCATAAGCTGCCTGTTATCTTCTTTTGTGAAAATAATCAGTATGCTATCTCGGTGCCAGTTCACAAACAATTAGCTTGCGAGAGTGTAGCGTTACGTGCGCAAGGCTATGGATTCCCAGGCGTAAAGGTAGATGGAAATGATGCATTAGACGTCTATCAAGCGATGAAGCAAGCTGTAGATCGAGCAAGAAGTGGCGAAGGTGCAACCTTAATCGAAGCGACTACTTATCGTTTTGGTTCCCATTCAAGTGATGATGATGACCGTGGCTATCGCTCAAAAGAAGAAGTAGACGCTGCTAAAGCCAACGATCCGATCATAAAGTTCAAAGCTTATTTGCAGCAGACAGGACTATGGCATGAGGAAATGGAGCTGAGAATGCTGGCCGAAATTCAGAAAGAAATCGATGAAGCAACCGACTATGCAGAAGCAGCGCCATATCCGGAAGACAGAAGCGCACTTAAGTATGTATACGCACCTACATCACGCCATCTCATCTTCAAGTCTGAGAGAGGAGTCTAACCTTGTATGAATATTTCCTATATCGATGCAGTTGCACTTGCCTTACGTGAAGAAATGGAGAGAGATTCCAGTGTCTTCGTTCTCGGAGAGGATGTTGGAGTGAGGGAAGGCGTTTTTCGCGCAACAAAGGGATTGCTTGAGGCATTTGGGGAAACAAGAGTGATCGATACCCCTTTGGCGGAGTCTGCGATTATCGGTGTTGCTGTTGGTGCTGCAGCTTACGGAAAGCGCCCTGTAGCGGAGATGCAGTTCGCAGATTTCATTATGCCGGCTGTGAATCAGCTCGTAAGCGAAGCTGCCAAAATGCGTTATCGTTCCAATAATGACTGGAATTGTCCTCTTGTTATACGTGCGCCTTATGGTGGCGGTATTCATGGCGCTTTATATCATTCGCAAAGCATTGAGGCCATGTTCGCCAATGTCCCAGGATTAAAGATTGTTGCACCATCAACACCTTATGATGTCAAAGGGCTGCTAAAAGCTGCGATTCGTGATGATGATCCGGTCTTGTTCCTTGAGCATAAGCGTTGTTATCGTTCGATTAAAGGTGATGTGCCTGCAGATGATTATGTGCTTCCGATTGGTCAAGCCGAAATAAAGCGTCAAGGGGAAGATGTCACGGTCATTACTTATGGCTATATGCTTCATCTCACTCTTCAGGCAGCAGAACAGTTAGCTAAAGAAGGAATTCGAACACATGTTCTAGATTTGCGAACATTGTATCCACTTGATAAGCAATCGATTGTGGAAGCAGCTTCACATACAGGCAAGGTGATTATTATCCATGAGGATAATAAAGAAGGCGGACTTGGTGGTGAAGTATCTGCGATTATCGCAGAAGAATGTTTGTTCCAGCTCGATGCTCCTATTATTCGGCTATGTGGACCCGATGTGCCAGCGATGGGGTATAGTTCGCCTCTTGAGAAATTCTTCCTGCTCGATTTAGAACAAATTACCGAAGCCATTCGAGATTTGGCTGAGTATTGACGAGAGGGGATGAGGTAAACGATGGCAACGGAAATTGTCATGCCACAGCTAGGGGAATCGGTGACAGAAGGAACCATTATGAAGTGGCTGGTTACACCAGGAACTGCTGTGATAAAGTATCAACCAATATGCGAAATTATGACGGACAAAGTAAGCGCAGAGGTTCCCTCCAGCTTATCGGGCATCATTACGAAGCTTGTAGCAACGGAAGGCCAAACGATCCCAGTTGGCAAATTAATTTGTTATATAGATGAACAAGGAATGGAGCTTGCGCCACAAGCTAGCACAGCGAACAATACGAAGCCTAAAGCTAGCAACGTTGTCATACCTGATTCAAAACACGCGAATCAAACGTATTCGCCTGCCGTGCTTCATCTAGCAATGGAGCACAGTATTGACCTTGCCCGATTAAGTGGTACAGGCAAGGGAGGACGAATTACCCGCAAAGATATACTTAACTATATTAACAATAGACATGAGGATGAACATAGAAGCGATCATTCATCCTTCAGTAAAACAGCAGCTAGTCCAATTGTCGAACCTCTAGGATCAACGGAATCATCTCAAGTATCAACTCCAATCACTTACTCGATGTCAGCTTTATCCACGACACCTGTGACTTACTCATCTAATTTAACCAGAACTCCCACCTCAGCATGGATGAAGATCGAAGTCGATATCACTGACTTGCTTAAGCATTGTGAACGAGCTTCACAGGCGTTTGAGCGAAAGCAACAGCTGAAGCTGACTTATTTGCCTTTTATCCTTCATGCGGTTGTTACTAGTCTCAAGCAGTATCCGGCAATCAACTCCATTTGGCGAGAAGATCGGATTATTCCATTACAGTCTGTACATGTTGCTTTTGATGTTTTAGCGAGTGATAAGCTATATACGCCTGTTATCCGAAACATCGATCGATTGAACCTATTTGGCATCGCACAATCTATTTATGATTTAGGGCAAAAGGCAGCTAAAGGCACGTTATCGGATACAGATCAAAGCGAAGGAACGTTCAGCATCGTCCAATCAGGACAATTCGGCCTGATCGAATCACAGCCAAGCATTCCGTATCCTCAGCTAGCTGCTCTAAGTATCGAACAAGTGACGAAGCGTCCAGTTATTATTAATGATATGTTCGCTGCTCGTTCATTGGTAAACCTCTGTTTGTCGTACGATGATCGGGTTCTGGATCGAATGACATGCGGGCGATTTATGCAACAAATCAAATATGAGCTAGAGCATAACAGTACTTTGATATCTTTGTATTAGACTTAAATGACATCTAAGTATAGAACTGTATAAATCATGCAAAAAGGGGGGCAGATATGGATCGAACAGTTGTTGTAAGTGCAGTGCGAACGCCTTTTGGTCGTTTTGGTGGAAGTCTTGCAAGTTTATCTGCCGTCGATTTAGGTGCATCTGTCATAAAAGAATCGCTTAAGCGTGCAGCTGTCTCACCTGATTCTGTGGATGAGGTCATTATGGGGATGGTGCTTCAAGGTGGAGCGGGTCAAATTCCTTCCAGGCAAGCGGCTGTCCAAGCAGGCTTACCTTGGACGACACCAACGGAAACGTTGAATAAAGTATGTGCTTCCAGTATGCGGGCAATTACGCTAGGGGATCAGATTATTCGTTCTGGCGATGCTAAATTGCTTGTGACGGGCGGCATGGAGTCTATGTCTAACAGCTGGTATGCACTGCCTGATGCTAGATGGGGGCATCGGATGGGCGATTCACAAGTCATTGATTTATTAACCTATGATGGTTTGCGTTGTGCTTTTCATAACGTGCCAATGGCTGTATTAGGCTCACGCATCGCAGCAGAGTATGGGATCATGCGCGAGGCGCAAGATGAATGGGCGCTTCGCTCGCAAATGCGGGCAATTGCGGCTATGGATGAAGGACGTCTTGCAGATGAGTTGATGGAGATCGAAGTGCAGAATGCGAAGGGTGAGCGAACGGTTATATCCAGAGATGAAGCTCCTCGTAGAGATACGAGCTTAGCCAAGCTTTCGACTTTGCGACCTGTTCACGATGCTAGTGGCACTGTGACGGCTGGCAATGCACCTGGCGTAAATGATGGAGCAGCAGCGTTAGTTCTGATGTCCGAGAGCGAAGCGCAGGCTCAAGGGATTAAACCGCTCGCGACCATACTTGGTCATGCAGAAGTCGGAGCCGAAGCCGCATACATTGCGACTACACCTGGCCTAGCGATCCAGAAGCTTCTGCATCAAACGGGATATTTGTTATCCGAGATCGATTTGTTCGAAGTTAATGAGGCGTTTGCTGCTGTCATTTTAGTAAGTGAACAAATAGTCAAATGGGATGCAAATAAAGTGAATGTGAATGGTGGAGCCATTGCATTAGGTCATCCACTAGGCGCTAGCGGAGCGCGCATTGTAAGCACCTTAATATATGAGCTGCGTCGTCGTGGTGGCGGTCTTGGAATCGCAGCGATCTGCTCAGGTGCAGCGCAAGGGGATGCTATTCTGATTCGTGTAAACGGTTAAACGGAGCACACGAATGATTAGGAGTGATTATAGATGCAAATACAGAGGGTGCTGGTCGTCGGGGCAGGACAAATGGGCAGCGGAATCGCCCAGGTGCTGGCTCATGGCGGTCTGCAAGTGTTGTTACATGATGTTGATGATGAACGAATCACCAAAGGTATTGCCGATATCGATAACAGGCTGTTACGTGAAGTGCAGAAGGGGCGGATTACGGAAGAACAGCAGCACGAGATTCTAGGGAGAATCGAGCCAATCGTACAACTAACCGATGCGCGTGACATCCAGCTGGTAATTGAAGCTGCGACGGAGAATATGGAGATTAAATGCGGAATTTTCCGAAAACTTGACTCTATCCTGCCTGCTGATGTGATTCTAGCTACGAATACATCCTCGCTGCCAATTACAGAGCTTGCAGCGGTAACGGGAAGAGCAGAGCGGGTTATCGGCATGCATTTCATGAATCCTGTACCCGTTATGAAGCTGATTGAAGTGATCCGCGGATTAGCCACGAGCGATGAAACCTATGAAGCTGTGGAGGCACTAGCCCAGCAGATTGATAAAACTCCTGTGGAAGTGAATGATTTCCCAGGCTTTATCTCGAATCGGATTTTGATGCCGATGATCAACGAGGCCGTCTTCTGTGTGTACGAAGGAATTGCGAAGCCTGCCGCTATCGATCAAGTGATGATGCTCGGGATGAATCATCCAATGGGACCTTTGCAGCTTGCAGATTTTATTGGATTAGATACTTGTCTGGCGATTATGGAAATTCTCCATGATGGTTTGGGAGATGATAAATACCGCCCTTGCCCGCTATTGCGGAAATATGTGAAGGCGGGTTGGCTAGGTAAGAAATCGGGTAAGGGATTTTATTCGTACGATGGGTAATTGGAGGGAGCAGGATGGAATTTGCCTTGACGCAGGAACAATTGGCGTGGAGGGATAAAGTTCGGCAGTTCGCAAAAATGGAAATTATGCCTTACGCTAATCAAATAGATGAAGAAGATCAATTCCCGAGACATATTCTGAACAAACTGGCTGAACATGGTCTAATGGGCATTCCAATCGCGCAAGAATGGGGCGGAGCAGGAGCTGATTTTCTTTCGTACATCCTGGCGATAGAAGAAATATCCTATGCGAGCGCAACACTTGGCGTGATCATGGCCGTACACACCTCAGTTGGGACCTTTCCGATTCTGAAGCACGGTTCAGCATGGCAGCAGGAGAAATATCTTCGCAACCTGGCAACAGGTGAGCTGCTAGGAGCATTTGCTTTGACAGAGGCACATGCAGGCTCAGATGCATCGCGTATATCAACAAGGGCTGTGAGAGATGGGGACCACTATATTTTGAATGGTTCCAAGGTGTTCATTACGAATGGTGGCGAAGCTGATTTATACGTTACATTCGCAGTTACCGATCCTGATAAAGGGATGAATGGCATATCGGCATTTATTATTGAAAAGGATACTGCTGGATTCACGATCGGCAAGAAAGAGAAGAAGATGGGGCTAAATGGCTCCGCAACGACAACCTTACGCTACGATAATGCAATCGTCCCTGCCACTCAATTGCTCGGTAAAGAAGGTGAGGGCTTTAAGCTCGCGCTCGGCAATCTATCTGGCGGAAGAATTAGCATTGCTTCCCAAGCGCTTGGAATTGCCAGAGCCGCATATGATGCAGCCAAACATCATGTCGCTAACCAACTGAAATTGAGTAAGAACTTGGCAAGCCTGAATGAATCGAATCAAATGCTCGTATCGATGTCTACTAAGATCGAAGCCGCAAGATTGCTTATTTATCGAGCTGCATGGCTGAGACAGCAGGGCAAGTCTTCTACCAAGGAGGCATCCATGGCCAAATTGTTTGCGACCGATATGGCGATGTCCGTCACTGCGGATGCCGTTCAGCTTCAAGGCATCGAGGGTTATTTGAAAGGCTCTAGTACCGAACGATATATGCGTGACGCTAAAGTTACTCAGATATATGAAGGAACGAACCAGATTCAGCGGGTCGTGATTGCTAAACATCTTTTGCAATAAGAATGAATTGAAGCAGCGCTTTGCCTTTATTATATGAAGGTTAAAGAGCTGCTTCTTTACATTGACGTAACGTTAATGTTTATAATAGAGCTAAATATCAACAGGAATGATAGGAGATAACTGTAAATGAGAACCATGCTGATAAAGGAATTGGCTGAACTGCTCGGTATATCGACACGCACGATTCGTTTCTATGAAGAGAAAGGAATGATCTCGCCTGAGAAGCATCCTACGAATCATTATCGCGTGTTTAACGAGGATGACGCACGACGTTTGCAAACCATCATTTCCTTAAGGGAAGTCGGAATGCCGATTGAAGAGATTCGTGCTTTACTCGTCGAGCTTGATAAGGGAGATCAAGATCATGTTCTCTATGCGCTTGAGCTGCAGCGGTCGATGATGTTCTCGCAGTTTGTCGAACTAAAGCATAATATCGCCACAACAGATCGAATAATTAACCACATTAAACATAAGCAAGCAATCGCATGGAAGGATATTTTTGAAATTACGAATGGGTTAAAAAAACTGAGAGATCTGCGCACGAATTGGCGTGATCACTGGGATTTTGACAGACAAGCTGAGTTTCATGATGAGCTTGTTTATGATAAAAGCCAAGAATTCAATCAACATCCGAGTTATGAGGTCGCCTTGCAAATGATCCTAGATTGGGTGAATCCCCACATGGGAGAGAAGGGGCTAGATATAGGAACAGGCACAGGCAATTTGGCAGGTCTGTTCATGGGAAGAGGAATTGAAATGTGCGGAATTGATCAATCCAAGGAAATGCTCAGGCAATGTCATCGTAAATTTCCGGATTACGAAACGAAACTTGGGAATTTCCTAGCAATCCCGTATTTGGACCATGGCTTTGATTTTGCTGTAACGAGCTACGCGTTTCATCATTTGACGGAAGAACAGAAGCTATTAGCCCTAGATGAAATAACTCGTGTGCTAAAGCCGCATGGCAGAGTTTGTATCGTCGATCTGATGTTTGAGAATGAGGATGAACGTCGGATATATTTGAATAGACTCAGATCGGAAAATAAACATGCGGTCATCGCTGCTGTAGAGAATGAATTTTATGCGGATCGTTCCAACTTGATCGATTGGTTCGAATCCCATGAATATATAGTGAAATTCAAGCAAATTAGCGAGCTTGTCCATATTATTTATGCGGTTCCGACTAGGATTTCGTATTGAATTAAAAATTCATGTTGACCTTCACTTAACGTAAAGCTCTATGCTTCTTCTAGAACGTTAATGATGAAGGAGGATTTTACAAGTGAAAATATTAATTCGAAACGCAATGATTATGACGATGAAGGATCAAGAGCTGCCTTTTACTGGGGATATCCTGATCGAGAATGATCGCATTACCCAAATGGGTGCAAAAATCTCTGAACAGGCAGATGAGGTAATTCAAGCTGATGGCATGGTGGCGATGCCAGGACTTGTTAACGCACACCAGCATAGCCCGATGAGTCTCCTGCGAGGGTTCTGTGATGATTTGAAGCTGATGGACTGGCTTGAACAAAAAATGATTCCTGCTGAAGATAGGATGACACCAGAAGATATTTATTGGGGAGCCAAGCTTTCCATGGCAGAGATGATTAAGTCGGGGACCACAGCATTTGCTGATATGTACATTCATATGAATGAGATCGCACATGCTGTAGAAGAAGTAGGCATGCGAGCTTCTTTAACCAGGGGATTAATCTTTCTAGGAGATGACGGTGGGAAAAGGCTTGCAGAAGCGATTGATCTAATTGATCAATGGCATGGCAAGGCTGATGGAAGAATTACGACGATGTTCGGTCCCCATGCTCCGTATACATGTTCGCCAGAGCCGTTGCAAGAAATCATACAGCTTGCCGTTAATCGAGGATTGCCGATTCATATTCATCTTGCAGAGACGAAGGAAGAAGAAGTGAAAATCAGAACCCGTTACAACCAGACGCCGACACAGTACTTATACAACAATGGTCTGTTTGAGCAGGCTCATGTCTTGTTAGCGCATAGCGTCCACTTGAATCGTATGGACATTGGATTGTTACGAGGCATGAGAGGCGGGGTAAGCCATAATCCAGTAAGCAATCTGAAGCTTGGCTGCGGTATTGCGCCGATCCATGAGCTGCAGAAAGCAGGGGTTACCTGCGGGCTTGGTACAGATGGTGCTGGAAGTGCAACGACGCTTGACATGTTCGAAGAGATCAAAGCAGCCACTTGGTTGCAAAAATTAGATTACGGTGATCCAACGATTTTGCCTGCGCGTTCAGCACTCCAAATGGCTACAAGGAATAGCGCCCATCTTCTCCAGCTTGATCATGAGGTAGGCACACTTGCCGTTGGCATGAAGGCTGATCTGATTCTAATCGATATGAATAAGCCGCATTTACAACCCATCCATCAGGTTGAGTCACTTCTGGCGTATAGCGTGAATGGGGCAGATGTAGACACAACAATCGTGAACGGCCAAATACTAATGAAGAATCGGCAATTATTAACGATCAACGAGGAAGAGGTACTTGAGCAAGCAAAGGTTCGTGCCAAGCGAATTGTAGATGGAATTTAGCTAGCCTTATAAGCAAAATGGATGAGCAGGAAATTTCCTGTTCATCCATTTGTCGTGTTGAGCCATAACTAACACTAGAAGCATGTAAATGAATCAATTAATCTAAGATCAAATCCAGTGTAAGTCCAGAAGAATCCAGTCCAACGAAAACCTGCGATCGATGTACGACCGACGAAAATAGGGAAAAACCAGAATTGCTGACCATTGTTTAACCAAACGTATGTGTTGCGAAATAAGCATCGTCTGATTGCCCCAGGATCAACTGCAAATGGAGCTGCAACAGATTGCTGGGGAGTAAATGACGGCGGAGGTGCTGTAGGTGCTTGTGACGAAGGTCCGCCAGGTGGTCCAGGCGGAAATCCCCCTGGTCCAGGCATACCTGGCATACCTGGAAATCCAGGAGAAGGTCCTAATGGTGGCAGGAATCCCAAATGAATCACTCCCTTATGATAGGCTATCATATCGTATGCAGGGGTGAATATCATGGATTGGACGGTATGCGCCTAAATTCAATTTTATACAAAAAAACCCCAGTCGGGCACGCCCGAGCTGAGGTTAATACTTATCTATTGTGGAACTGCAATCATTTCGTCTTCCGAATCTGATTCTGGTGCGATATTCTCTAAGATGACTTCCACTTTACGAATACGGTTCTTACTCATATCTCGAATGATCATTGTCACATGATCAACTTGTAACTTGTTTCCAGGTTTAGGCTCCTGAATCTTGGTAAACATCCAGCCACCAAAAGTATCGACTTCTTCATCCTCTATATCAAGACCTGTTAAGTTACAAAACTCGTTTAAGGACACTTTACCATCAACGAGATAGCTGTCATCCGACAATTTTTCAATCTCTTTGCGCTCATCAGCGTCAAATTCATCCCTAATCTCGCCGACGATTTCCTCTAAAATATCTTCAATTGTAATGATCCCTGAAGTCCCGCCATATTCATCAATCAGCAGGGCAATATGAACTTGTTCTTGCTGCATACGCTTGAGCAACGATTTAACAGGAATCACTTCGGGTACCGTAAGTAAAGGATGGATGAGATCTTGAAAATTAAAGTTATCTTTATCATATTCCAAGAATATCTGCTTCGTATTAATCATCCCGACGATGTTATCTTTGCTGTTCATCGCAACTGGGAAACGTGTATACTGCTCTTTACGGATAATGTCGAAGTTTTCTTTTACCGTATTATTTGTATATAAACATACCATGTCCATACGTGGTACCATGATTTCTTTTGCAAGCATTTCATCAAAAGCAAAAATCCGACTTACATAACCATACTCTGCATTGTTAATTTTCCCACTTTGATAGCTCTCGGATAAAATAATTTGAATTTCCTCTTGGGAATGGGCTTCTTCATGCTCATTGGCTGGCTTCAGTCCAAACATTCTAACCAGAAGGTTAGCCGAGCCGTTCAATACCCAAATGAAAGGATACATCACTTTATAAAAATAATAAATCGGTTTTGCGGTAAATAAACCAATCATTTCAGCCTTTTGGATTGCCACTGTTTTTGGCGCAAGCTCACCTACGACAACATGCAAGAACGTTACAGAAGCAAAAGCGATCAAGAACGATAAAACGGAACTTATTTCAGTTTTGACGTTAAGATATTCAAACAATGGATGCAGTATGGCTTCAACAGTAGGCTCTCCAAGCCAACCAAGGCCTAGTGATGTAATTGTAATTCCTAATTGGCAGGCTGATAAATATCCATCCAGGTTGCTAGTGACCCGCTGAACGGCTAATGCATTGTTTCGTCCTTCTAACACCATTTGATCAACTCGGCTAGAGCGTAACCTCACAAACGCAAATTCCGTTGCAACGAAGAAAGCTGTTAATACAATCAGTATGGCAACCATAAACAGATTAAATCCTATACCCATATAATTTTGTCTCATCCCTTTTTATTTATAAATTTAGGTTCATATGAACTTATTTTACGAACTATTAAGAAAAATATCAAATGACCGCTTGCAACATATTAGACGGTTGTAGCACAATTCCATGCGTTAATGGTTCCAAGACCTATGTTTTCTTTCATATGCTCTGCATTACATGTGTTTTTGAAGGAAAATGGGCTTGAAGCAGGAAAACGACTGATATTGACGAAAACTAACATGGTAAAGTGGGGTGATATTCTATGTATATTCCTAAACATTTTAAAGTTGAAGATAAGCAAGTGATCTATGATTTTATTGAGAAGAATAGTTTTGGCATTCTGGTTTCCAGCCACAATGGCGTGCCTTATGCTACGAATTTGCCACTTGTGCTTGATCGTGATCAAGGTTATTTGTATGGACATTTTGCAAGACCGAATACACAGTGGTTGGATATTGAAGAACAGGAGATTCTGGTTATTTTTCAAGGTCCTCATCATTACATTTCGTCTTCTTGGTATGAAACGAATGAATCCGTTCCAACTTGGAATTACGTTGCCGTACATGTGTATGGCAGGGTAGAGCGTATTGATGATCGGACGGAGTTATTACATGGTTTAAAAGAGCTCGTATCCAAATATGAAGAAATGAGCAGCAGCTATACGATAGATGAGCAGAATCAGTCTTATGTAGACAAATTGATACAAGGAATCGTTGGATTCAGATTGAAGATCAATCGGCTCGAAGGCAAGTGGAAGCTGAGTCAAAATCACTCTGCTGAGCGTAAAGAAATGGTTATTGAGCAGCTTAATCTCATTGGTACAGATCATGCTAAAGAAATCGCTAATTTAATGAAAGAGCGTATGAAGTAAATGATAATAGGGTGGTTAAAGACATATGTATGCAGAATACGATCAAATCCTCTTAATCTATGAAATTCGGGATATTGTTAACGTATGCCAACTGAAACATGGAAATACGTCTAAAGCAGCCAAAGTTGTTACCAAAGATACAGCATATATTCTCAGAACGCTTCATTCGCGATGGCAGGGAGAATGGGAGTATCAAATCTCAGAGTATTTAGGACCATTTAGAATAGCTCCACGGATTATACCAACGAAGTATGGGGCAGCTTATGCAGTAGTTGCGGGTAATTATTATAATCTTCAAGAATTTATTGCGACTGATACAGAGGTTACGCAAGGGATTAATTCGGAGATGCTTGGTCAGACGATTGGGACAATGCATTATCTCATGAATCAAGTGAAGCTTGAGAACTATCAAGAGGATCGATTTAAGTTAGAGACTCAATACACGAAGGCTCTAAGGAAATGGAATTTAACTGATTTCACGACTTATGTCCCGAATTTAGATGAATTAGTTCATGAATTAAAAATACTGGATACTACTAATGATGGTGATTTAATTCACGGGGACCTAGGTAAGTGGAATATGTTGTTTCATTCTGATCAAATTACGGTTATCGATTTTGGAGAAGTGCGATATGGAAGCAGATATATGGATTTGGCAGCCGTTGTAACATCGATATGGGGCAAGGTCCAAACCGTAGAGACGTGTAAATCTCAGGTACTCAAATTTTTGGATTGGTACACACATTTTAATGGTACTGTAGATTACGCTAAGCTTATAAGTTACATCAAACTATGGAATTTAAGAGGATTCTTGTCCATTCTAACAAAGACAGATGAATTAATTAATGCAGTTAATTATTATGATAAGCTGAGAAATAATGAATCGATTCTCATTGATGTTTTAGGCAAATCCGAAAGTTGAATTACATGAAAATTTCGATAATAATGTGAGGAGCTGCCATAACATGAATCCGATTGATAAACGGAATCGATTTGAGGAGGGGTCTTCTCCTATAAAATCAATAAGGACAATAAGGTTTTTATATATTGGCAAGGCAAGCAAGTTATGATATTAGTTGGTAAAGTTAGCGAGAAATTCTTGAGTAAAATTCAGACCGCAGATTTTAAAGACGCGCAACTTATTATGGCTAAAGTGACAGGGAACTTTAAACGTGGCAATGAAAAAAATCCAAAGCGATAGGGGAAAAAACACATGAGCAAAGTTAAATTTTCAGTCCAAGTATTATTAGTATCTGATCTAGCAAGATCCCAAAACTATTATCGAGATGTATTAGGCTGTGAAGTAAATGATTTTTGGGCAGTTCGTGATGAGTTTGCACTCGGATTTAAACTGATGCAAGCAAATGACCCTGCTGATGTACAGCCGAATAAATCGGGTAAGGGGCAGCTTATCCCTTGGGATACCTATGCTTATGTAGATACTCATGATGAGTTAAATCAATTAATCGAACAGCTGAAGAGCAATGGCGCTAAGTTCATTCAAGAGCCTGTTGCAATCGATCAAGGCTGGGGCATATGGAAGGAATTTGCTATAGAGGACCCTGACGGCTATGCCATTGGTTTTGGTTCGGGTAAGAAGAGTTAGTATCGAAATTAATACTTGGAATAACGGAGGATGAAGCTAGCTAATGACAGACATAGTTAGAGAAGCTACAATACAGGATTTAGAGCAAGTATGGCAACTACTTAAGACAAGAGGAGCTACAGATTCTAAAGAGCTAGCAGAAGAACGAATTCTAAAGGTAATTGCCAGTGATGATCATTATTTGTTGATCGCAGAATATGAAGATACAATTGCAGGGTATGCATGGGCACAAAATTATGGTCCTCATTTACGTTCGGGACAGATGCTGTTTCGCTTTCATGATTTATTTGTTTATGAACAATACCGTCATAAGGGTATCGCTGCTTCCTTACTTAATAGCATTATTCATTGGGCGAAGCAAAGTGGCGCTTCATGGTTGCAGTGGAATGCGAACCCAACATCATCTAGCTTCTACTATAAGCTAGGATACAAGTCGTCACCTGAAGAAGAAGAGGGATTCCCCTTCTTTGAACTTGATTTTACAGCTGATAATAAATAAAAGGATGAAGCCATGCTTAAATACAACATATGCTTTGTTAGAAGAAATAACGAGATTCTCCTTCTTAATCGAAACAAGCCCTCATGGATGGGAGCTTGGAATGGAGTAGGCGGCAAACTGGAAGAAGGCGAAACACCAAGAGAAGCTATCTTTCGGGAGGTGTTTGAGGAAACGGGTCTAAATCCTCCCACCATGAGTTTCAAAGGATTTGTCACATGGGATGTAGATGATCGTTACATGGGCGGCATGTACTTGTACTTAGCTGAACTTGATACAGGTATTTCTTATAATACACCAATAAAAATAGAAGAGGGTATACTGGACTGGAAACCGATCGAATGGATTATGCATCCGGAAAATATAGGCGTAGCCAGTCATTTGCCAAACTACTTGCCATTTTTATTGGAAGATGAAGGGTGCTTTAATCATCACTTTCTTTTCAGACAAGGGAAGCTTATCGGTTTTATCTCGAAACCTGTACAAGCCGCCTACGAGAATTATCAAGGAGATCTTATTCAGCATTTTCAGGAAATTGCCGTGATTTAGTACCTAACGTCAATGGAACAATCATTTGGACTGTGCCAAGATTTCGTTTATACTGGTGATAAGGCCTTAGGGCTGTAATACTGTTAGTTGTAAGACCGTCGATGTACTACCTTATTAGTGAATATTGAGAAATTGAACTTATTGGAGGTAATCACATGCGCATTACAAGTACAGGAATTATCAAAGGTGTTATTGAAGACAAATACGGCAAAAGAGGGACCCAATTCAGTCCAGGCGGAATGCCTACCTATTCTTTGCCCTTTAAGATTCGCAATAGTCACAAGGACACAGTATCCTTTGCGCTCGTTCTAGAGGATAAAGATGCCGTTCCTGTTTGCGGATTCAGCTGGATTCATTGGGTAGCAGCCAACATTACGAGGCAAGAGCTTAAAGAGAATGAAAGCGTTACTGCAACTGATTTCGTACAGGGTACGAATAGCTGGTCAAGCAATCTTGGTGAACTTGATCGGATGGAAGCAAGCGTATACGGAGGTATGGCTCCTCCAGATGCACCGCATACGTACGAACTGCATGTATATGCATTAGACACTACGCTTGATCTTAAGCCGGGATTCTATATGAATGAGCTATACAAAGCAATGGATGGTCACATTATTGAACAAACAACGCTAAAAGGTACATACGCGAATTAATAAGTCAAGGTATGCTTAGCTTGCGGTTTCGCTTGATAAGCATACCTTGTTATATGAACAGGAGAGGTACACGGATGACAATCTATGTCGCACTGCTACGAGCGATTAATGTAAGCGGTCATAACATGATCAAAATGGCCGAGTTGAAGAGTATGCTGGAATCGATGGGATTACAGCAGATCCAGACTTATATTCAAAGTGGGAATGTAGTATTCGAGGCAAAGGGAGATGCTGAAACGCTAAGACTGCAAATCGAGGACCAGATTAAGTTGACATTCCAACTCACGATTGATGTCATTATTCGTACAGCAGATGAGCTGAGACAGATTATTACCGAGTGTCCATATGACGAGAACACACTTCCTGAAGGTGCAGGAATTCATGTGTCTTTTATCCAGAGCACACCACCGCAAGATAGAGCCGCCCTGTTATCTAACATAGAAGAGGAATTAGATAAATGCCATTTAGTAGGACGAGATCTATACTTGCTGTTACATAAAGGCGTGAAAAATTCCAAAGTACTTTCCGCATCCGCGAAGCTTCGAGTACCTGCTACAGTAAGGAATTGGAGAACGGTAAACAAGCTTCTTGCCATGGTTGATGACATAGAGAGAACACGTTAATTACTTATTATAGCTTTTGACGGATGGGGCTTGATAAATTTCAAAACGGTTAAGGAGTTCTTCAGGTGAAGGTTCAACGATTAGCATAGCGTGATATTTTTCCTGTAAGAACTGTTCTTTCATCATATGATTAAAAAATGTTGTTAACGGATCATAGTATTGATTCACGTTCAAAAGTCCAATCGGCTTCTGATGGATTCCAATCTGTGCCCATGTAAATACTTCAAAAAACTCTTCCATCGTACCTGGTCCACCAGGAAGGACGATGAACGCGTCCGCTAACTCAGCCATTTTGGCTTTACGCTCGTGCATGTTGTCCACCACATACATTTCGGATAAGCCTTGATGCGCGATTTCACGATCGATTAGTAATTGCGGCATAACCCCAATGACTTGACCATTCCCTTGCAAAACAGTGTCGGCAACTGCTCCCATTACACCGACGCTTGCGCCACCGTATACAAGTGAGATGCCTCGTTTTACTAACTCTTGACCTAATGCAACTGCACCTTCTATATAAGCTGGGGATGCTCCACTGCTTGAACCACAGTATACTGCCACTCGTTTCATATGTATGACCTCCACTTAGATGTATTTGTTTATTGATCATACTCTATTATAAGTAAAATGGTGAGAATGACAAAGCTAGATTTGCTTAAATAACTGAGCAAAAGAACGAACCTGCGGAGGCAAAGGATCATTTGCACGCATACAACAATTAATGGCGTTAATTGTTTGCGATTCGGTGATATTTAACCTGATTAATAATCCATTCTCGACATATTCAATAGCTTCCAACCGCGAAGCAAGTGTAATTCCAAGCCCGGAAAGTGCCGCTCTTAGCGCTTCCTGAGGTCCGCTAACTTCAATAGTGGATTGTGGTTCAGGAACGCCACTAGACGTACACAAGGAGAGCCAGGCATCTCGTGTAAAGCTGCCAGTTTCTCTCACAATGCAAGGATAATCATTTACCTCATGAAATTGTACTTTACGATGTGCAAGGGGATGAGAAGGCAAGGCAACGAACCATAATTCATCTTCTTGGATGACGAAAGATTCTATCTCTTCTGGGAATCGATAGGGATGACCTCCGATAAAAGCTAAATCGGCTTCATAACGAAGGAGCTTGTCTATTGCCGTCTGTGTGTTGCTAGAGGTTAGACTCACCTGAACATCGGGATGCTGCTTCCGATATTCTGCAAGCTTAGCAGGAAGGATATAGTTGGCAGGCAAGTAGGTGGATATTAATGTGAGGCTGCCTTTGGACCCTTGTTGATATTGTTTGCATTGTTGATCGATCTCAGCTTCTAACGCAAATAAGCGAGCTGCTTGCGCTGCAAGCCAGTCACCAGCTTCCGTTAAGACAATCCCTCGACCATTCATGCGCGTTAATTGAAATCCCAGCTCATTCTCAAGTTTGCGAAGCTGCATTGTCACTGCTGGCTGGCTAATTCTTAAATATTCGGAAGCTCTGGATACACCACCTAGAGTAGCAATCGCATGAAAAATACGCAGACCATGTAAATTCATCTTACTTGCTCCGATCTTATATCAATATTATTTATATATACTTAAATTATATATATTATTTTTATGCAACGCTATCCAGTAAGCTAAGATTATCCAATTTTAGTTTACAAGGAGTGTCCAGAATGAGAATTCAATGTGTAGATTGCGGAGAACAAATGAAAGATTGGGCAGTTAGATGTCAATGCGGGGGGATATTAGAAATCAAACGAGATTTATCTAGTTTAGATCGCGATTATTTATTGAAGCTGTTCAATGAGCGTTTATATGAACGTGGAACCTTATATGCTAGCGGTGTTTGGCGGTATAGAGAACTGATTGCTCCAGAACTGCCACAAGACATACTCATTACAAGAGGAGAGGGGAACACGGGATTATATAGCAGCAAATCCGCAGCGGATTATGCTGGGATTCGACAGCTTCAGTTCAAAGCGCAAAGCGAGAATCCAAGTGGTTCTTTTAAAGATAATGGGATGGTGGTCGCTGTTTCGCATGGTTTGTCGCTTGGCAAGCATCGATTTGCATGCTCTTCAACAGGCAATACGTCTGCTTCACTATCTCTGTATGCCGCTTGGTCTGGCACATCTTCCTACATATTCGCTCCTGCTGAACATATTTCGGCTGCCAAAATTAGTCAAACAGCAGCTTATGGAGGTCACTTAGTCCGATTCCACGGAACTTATGATGATGGGATTCATTTTCTTGAGCAATATGCGGATGCACTTGATTTGTATGTCTGTAATTCATTGAACCCTTATCGGATCGAAGGGCAGAAAAGCATCATATTCGAGCTTGCCCAGCAGCTAAATTGGTCTATGCCGGATTGGATTGCAATACCTGGGGGTGCGCTTAGCAATGTGTCTGCATTGGGCAAAGGACTGGAAGATTTGTTCACATTAGGATTAATCAATAAGCTTCCACGAATTGCCCTTATTCAAGCGGAAGGAGCTAGTCCTTTTCATCGGATGATGCAGAGTAATGACACGTCACTGTTACCTGACAGTAATCCCTTCACAAGAGCGAGCGCAATGAACATTGGGAATCCGCCGAGTTGGAAGAAGGCGCGTCATGCGATCCAGCTGACGAATGGAATTACGGCATCGGTAACAGATGAAGAGATCATGCAGGCGAAGCAAATTATCGATCGGAACGGTATTGGCTGTGAGCCTGCATCAGCAGCAACGCTAGCTGGAATCAAGAAGCTTCGTGCAATTGGGGTTATCGATAAGGATGAACATGCGGTTTGTATTCTTACAGGGCATCTGCTAAAAGACATTGCTGCTTTAGACGAGCTATATAGCCATGATCAAACTTCCCAACAGGCAGTTGAGCTAACACAGGAGCAAGTATCCATCAAGTGTTACTAAGCATGAATGTTTAACCTGAACATTTTGTTTATATCTGTCGAAACATTGTTCCCTAGGCATCACAATAATGATAAGATAAGTCTTGTATCATTCAATAAAACGATATAGAACTTAGCTATGGGGAACTAGAAAACATGAACAAATATAAAGAGCTTGTACAGCAGCGGATCAGCATAACAATCGATAGTTGGTTTGAACGCAAAGGTGTGGAGGAGCAGGAGCTCTACCGGTTCTTTCATAATTTGAAAGGAACAAGCGGAACTGTCGGTCTCATTGATATTCAGCATTACGCTGAAGACAAACTATTATTATTTCAAGAGGATAGTTCAGCGATCATCCAGTACAACGACTGGGCGAAGCATGTCTATCCTTTAATTCAATTTTTCGAGGAGAATCAGGAATCAGCAGTTAATGAGGGTAATACGATATCAGATGTAGTGGATGTCAGTGATGTCATGAGCAAGCGAATTCTGATCATCGATTCCGACATTGAATTTACAGCTTATTTGAAAGAAGTGCTCGAAAAGCGGTTATACCCTGTTAGTATCGCACTTTCAGCAGCTACAGGGCTTAAATTTTTCTACGATCGCAAGCCAGCGTTAATTCTACTTAATGTTTATTTGCCTGAATCTAACGGAATTGAAGAACTGAAGCAGATCGTGTTAAAGGCAAAACAAGATCACATTCCGATCATTGTCATAAGCTCTAAGCAATCCAAGCAGCAGATCATCGAAGCATATCGGGCAGGGGCGATGGATTATTTGTCGAAATCGATTGATCCTGACATACTGCTTGCTATCATCGACAACAGGCTCCAAATGAAGCTGGATTGGGAACGTTCGATTGTTATTGATGAGCTGACGGGTGCTTATAATCGTAAGCATTTTAACCTAGTTCTAAATCATTTGATTTCGGAGTATGAGCGATCGGGTGCGAATTTCTCAGTTGTTATGCTAGATTTGGATCATTTCAAGCGAATTAATGATACATAC
The DNA here is from genome assembly GCF_004344915.1 of Paenibacillus albiflavus. Lineage (GTDB taxonomy): Bacteria > Bacillota > Bacilli > Paenibacillales > NBRC-103111 > Paenibacillus_AM > Paenibacillus_AM albiflavus. Next base: position 325,264 of record NZ_SKFG01000002.1, read on the forward strand.
GGGCATCTCATGGGGGATGAGGTATTAAAGCGTTGTATTGTTACCTTCCAGAATATAATTCGACAAGGAGATGTGCTGTGCCGATATGGAGGAGAGGAGTTCGTGCTGCTTCTGCCGCATACGAACGCACTTGAATCTGAAGCTATCGTTCAATTAATGAGAGAACAGTTCTCACAGGTTCTATTCAGGGCGGAGACTGAATCATTCTATGTGACATTCTCCTCAGGGATTAGTGAAATTAATGCTCGTAATAACCACCCGGAGAAGCTTGTTGAAGAAGCAGATCAAGCGCTATACAAGGCCAAACGTTCGGGCAGAAATCAAACCGTGATCTACCATGAGGAGTTAGGGATTGGATCAGAACCCGATCTTCATGTCATGATTATTGATGATGATGCGATTATGAGACAAATTATTGCAAAGCCATTCTTATCATGGCAGCCTTCAGCTAATATGAACGTGAATGTAACTGAATTTTCGGACGGCACATCCTTTATCCAATCAGATTGGTACAAGCCTGGAGATAAATTTATCCTCCTATTAGACGGTACAATGCCAGGATTAGATGGAATGGATGTCTTAAGACAGGTGCGAAACAGTCATCCTGAACAAGATATTCTGATCGTTATGCTTACTGCACGCAATAATCAAGCAGACATTGTACACGCCTTGCAGATCGGGGCAGACGATTATATCATCAAGCCGTTCTATCAAGAAGAACTGTTGTCGAGAGTGGAGCGTTTAGTCCATCGAATTCTGCATTGAAATTAATTGACTCTTAATTGTGGAGGTATAACATGTACCGAATCCTGATTGTTGATGATGAAGAAATCTTACGGATGCTGATTTCCGACACGTTGGAAGATCTTGCAGATGTCCAGATTGAAGCGGCTGAAGATGGCATTCAGGCCTTAGCTATGCTTGAAAAACAGGAATATGATCTGATGATATTGGATTATATGATGCCAGAAGTAACAGGCTTAGAGCTGCTTAATCGCTTATCTCCTCAAATGAAAGCTCGAATGAAGATCATTATGCTGACAGCAAAAGCGCAAGAAACAGATCGGATGAAGGCGATGGGGGCTGGAGCAAGTTATTATATTCCTAAGCCGTTTAGTCCTCTTAAGCTGCTTGAATTAGTGGAGGAGATCTTATATGGTGAGCCAAGCAAACAAGAATAGAAGTATACGGACGAGATATTTTCGTATTATTTACATCCTATTCGCCTTCGTTTTACTTACAGGAAGCTTATTTTATGTGTACATGCAGCAGAAGCAGAATACATTGAATATGGAGAGAGAAGCACTTGCTAATAAGACAAACAAGATTGTGGAACTGTCTGAGAGCTTGAATGATATATTTTTTAGAGCTAGAGGATACTATGCTTTCCAGAATCATACAGAGCTCGAACTACTGAATTCGGCGCTTGTTCGATTGGATCATAGCCTGACCGATTTTACTAGTCTTGCATTAACAACCGATGAGGAACGTGCTGTAAAGGAGTTAAGGGAATTTTTCTCCAACTATAAGACGAATATTTTGCCTCAAGCGATTAAGTACGTAGAGGCTGGCGATTACGCTGGGCTTCGAAATCTTTCCAATGGTGGAACGAATAAATCGGTAAATGAATTCTTGGCATATACCTCATCGTTCAAAATGAATTCCGATCATGAATTGGATCGAATGGTTGTACAATCCATTCAGCAAGCTGATAAATTTACGGTATTTGCGTTTATATTTAGCGCTCTTATTCTTGCTATATTTGCCTTATTCATTTGGCGAATTCTTCGAAATTTAATTACGCCTATCGTTCGATTAGAACAGGCTTCTAATGCGCTTGCGGCAGGGCTAGAGGTTGAACTTAGCGTAAGCAAGTATAATGACGAGCTAGATCGATTGTCGAATGCATTTATGAATATGGCAAGAAGTATTCAGGATAAAGAAGAAGAGTTAACGATGCAGAACGAAGAACTGCAAGCACAGCAGGAAGAACTTAATTCGCAGCAAACTCAGCTCCAACAATCACTCGCCGAGATCGAAAGTATTATGAAAGCCCTCGATCAATCTGCTGCTGTTGGTATTCTAAATCGATATGGAGTCTTTAATTACGTTAATGATCGCCTCTGTGAATATATGCAGTATAAGCGTTCCGAAATTGTAGGCAAATTATATACGCTTTTTAATAGTCAGGAAGACGTTTTGATTGATCAGGCACGAATTATGTCTGTTATTCGGAATGGCGGAGTATGGAGTGATGAAATCAAATGCACCCGTAAAGACAGTTCTCCTATCTGGTTGCATCTTACGATCGTACCTTACCTGAACGAACAGGGCCATATTTATCAGTACATTCTAATTGCAAATGACATTTCTTCCGTGAAAAATGTTCAGCAGCAGCTTGTGGACTCTCTGAACCGCACAGAAGCAACGAAGAAGACACTAGAACTCTACAATCAACTCAATCACGAAATTACATACACGCTAGACAAACAAGAATTTACGAGCAAAATTGTGGATTACTTGAATCAATTATTCTCATTTGATGCCAGTCTGTTCATGCTCGTAAGGGATCAGATTGTTAGCTCTAAAGGCTTATCAAGCAAGACGATTGCCAGATATACCGATCAAGTAGATGAGGAACTATTATATCGTTTAGTGACGGAGAAATTGTATATTGTTAAGCGGGAAGCCACTCCTGCCGAACTTGGAATAACGTCTGGCGCAGTTTACGCTTACGACTTCTATACAGCCGTTATGAATGCAAATCAAGAATTACTTGCGATTTTCTGCTCAACAAGAATCGGCTATCCGTATGACCAGGAAGAGATCGAGGAAATCCAAGGTCTGATGAATCGTGTATCATTGGCAGTCGAACGACTATTCATGTATGAAGAAATCGAGAATGCCAGACAACTCAATCAAGATATCGTAAATAATGTGAATGAAGGAATCCAATTTGTTTACTTTGACGGCTCGATGCGTCATTATAATCATGCTTTAAGCGAAATTCTTAATTGTGGTGAATGGCAAAGAGGGGCAATTATCCAGCAGGAGCAGTGGATTGAGGAGTTTATTGCTGATTGTAAAGAAGCCGAGATGTTACGAACATTTTTCCTACATGCTTTATCTGAGAATAGTACCGAATCAAGCAGTATTCAATATACGATTGTGCATCATGATGTGAAGCATATCGATGTATACGCAACGCCAGTATATCGTCGGAATGTACGGATGGGAACGCTATTTGTGCATCGGAATATTACAAGAGAGTTTGAGATTGATCAAATGAAATCCGAGCTGGTTAGTACGGTCAGTCATGAATTAAGGACACCACTAGCTAGTGTACTTGGATTCACTGAACTGCTCATGCACAAAACGCTGAAACCTGAACGGCAGCATAAATATTTGGCAACCATTCATAAAGAAGCAAAGCGCCTGACTGAGCTTATTAATGATTTTCTGGATCTACAGCGAATGGAATCGGGTAAGCAGCAATACAAAATGGAGTCTATCAGGCTGAACCATGTCGTCATGCAGGTCATTGACCAATATAAGACGACGTATGCGAATCCTATTCTATTAATTGATGATGCAGTACATTCCACTGTCACAGGTGATCACGATAAGCTAGTACAAGTTCTGACGAACTTGCTGAGCAATGCGATCAAGTTTTCTCATGCAGCTAGTGAGATTAACATTAGTATGCATAACGAGCAGCAGCGTGTTGTGGTTCGCATTAGCGATCAGGGGATTGGCATCCCGCAAGAACAAATTGCGAGCTTGTTCCAGAAATTCCGGAGAGTCGATAATAGTGAAGCCAAGCGAATTGGCGGTACTGGCCTTGGTCTTGCCATTTGTAAGGAGATCTTGAATAGTCACGAAGGTGAAATTGGGATTGAATCAGAGGAGGGAATCGGAACAACCGTATGGTTCAGTCTCCCGCTTCAACTGCCCAATAATGAAAAGGATCAATCTTTCGTAACTATAGATTCAGACAATGATGATAAGCCGAATGTGATGATCGTAGAAGATGATTCCAGTCTTGCACTATTATTGTCGGAAGAACTTAAAGCCAAAGGATACAAAGTTACTCATCATTATCATCCTGATAAAGCATACGATGCAGCGTTTAAGACGAAGTTCGTCTGTATCGTCATTGATTTAATACTTGGCGAAGAACTGAATGGCTGGGACCTTATTCGTAAGCTGAAGTCTGACATTCACACAGAAGCAATCCCGATTATAATCTCATCCGCCATCGATCAAACCGATGAGAATGAAAATAATAATTTTATCCAGAAATATTTAACAAAGCCTTATCCACCAAGCAAATTATCACAGACGGTTGAAGAAATTGTTCAACTTAAAGTACCATACGGATCTATTCTGATTCCTGAATAAATGGAGGGGTAATATGACATTTCCTGAATTACAAACAGCACGGCTTGATTTAATTGAAATCAAACAAGAGCATGCTCCAGAGCTATTTTGCATACATTCGAATGAACTTGTATGTCGTTACTATGGCAAGGATCCCATGCAGAAGCTTAGTCAAGCGCAGGGTATGGTTGATTTATTTAATAAAAGTTATACGGAGCGAAGAGCGATCAGATGGGGGATTGTGATCAAGGAAACGCAGGAATTTATCGGTACGCTCGGCTTGAACAATCTGCAGGAGCATAATAAACGTGCAGAGATCGGGTATGAATTGCATCCTGATTATTGGAGACAAGGCTATGTGTCAGAAGCCGTCAGAGAAGTGATGACTTATAGCTATGAAATGCTTGATCTGTATCGCATTGGTGCAGTCACATTTCCTGATAATGAGGCATCGAATCAGTTGCTTATAAAGTTGGGCTTTGAACGTGAAGGAACACTGAGGGGATACCTGTATCAGAATGGAGCTTCACATGATGCCAATATCTACTCACGTCTTAGGGACGCATCTATCATTGCTAAACCTTGAAAGGAGCTGCTTGTATGCTGCGAATAGGCTGTTATCATGCTCATTATTCGAATATTGATCATATCGAGCGAGTATTCGAATCCTTAGAAGTGGAACTGATTCATTTTGTTGATCCTGGGCTTGATCGTAGGAAGAATGATGTAGATTTTAGTTCCGATACGGTGAGGCACAAAGTTCATGAAACATTGGAATGGATCGCTAAATGCCACGTGGACGTGATTCTGGTAACTTGTACGTTCTTTACCGCTGCAATTGAGGCAGATCATATTCATCAGATCCCGATTGTCAAAATTGATACGCCATTATTCAATCGAATTACTCAATCAGAATCTCCAGCCGTTCTTGTCTTTACGAATCCGAATACGGCTCAAGGTACGGTAGAGCAAATGAATCGATTTATGAGGAAGAACGGGAAGGAAGTCCCAATTGAATCGATTACAATTGATCATGCCTTCGAACTGATTATGCAAGGGAAGAAAGAGGACTATTTTGCAGTCGTATCCTCAGGCTTGCAGCAAATTGCTGAGGAGAATCAGGGGAAATTGATCATCGCTGCACAATTATCCATGGTATCCGCAGCGGAGATGGTTCAACAACAGAGTGGATTTCAGATCGTTCATTCACTTTGTAATCTCATCCCCTACATGAGTGGCATTTTAGATATCGAATATTCCAAATTGTAGTTGCATTCTGCATGTTAAATCATTATAATAACGTTAATTTACCTAAAGGGAGTCGAACAATATGAAGAAGCTTTTGTTCGTACAACTACATCACCACGATAAACGTTAGCACACCTGTTCATATAACAGGGCGGGCTAACGTATTTCGCGTTGGCCTCCCTGCAGCATACGATGCGCGCGGGACCAAGAGGTCCTGCGCGTTTTTTATTTTTCAAATAAACTCGAAAAGGATGGATGAAGATGCAAAATGTTAAAGGTACATTCGATTTTTGGGGAGAAGAGCAAGCGCTGCGCAATAAAGTCCAAAGCGAACTAAGGAAATTGTTCGAGCTGTACGATTATGACGCGATGGAGACACCTATGCTAAATGAATTGTCACTAATGACATCCAAATATGCGGGTGGTGATGAGATAATTAAGGAGATTTATCAGCTTACGGATCAAGGAGGTCGCGAGCTTGCGCTGCGTTATGACTTGACGATTCCTTTTGCCAAAGTAGTTGCACTTAATCCAAGTCTTAGGTTTCCATTCAAACGATATGAGCTGGGCAAAGTATTCCGTGATGGACCTGTTAAACGGGGACGATTAAGAGAGTTTATCCAGTGTGATGTCGATGTTGTGGGGATTGAGGGCATTGAAGCGGAAGCTGAACTCATGCAGCTAGCCGTGAATGCGTTCGAGAAGCTGGAGATTGATGTTGTGATTCGCTGGAATAATCGCAGATTTCTAGGTGAATTGTTAACAAGCATCGGGGTAGCTGCTGATCAGTGTCTCTCCATCATGTTGACGTTAGACAAGTTAGCTAAAATTGGAGCAGCAGGGGTACAGGAAGAACTGTTAGCCAAAGGACTGTATGCTAAAGTTACGAATGCTATCCTTGAATTAATAACACGGAAGGATACGACTTATGAGCAGCTTGCTGCCAATTATGGATTAGAGGAAAGCAAAGGAAGCATGGAAGTACAAACCTTGCAGCGGCTGATTCAGAAAACAGGGTTAGAGCACAGTTGTTTGTTTGATCCATTTCTGTCACGTGGCTTATCGTTTTATACAGGTACAGTGTATGAAATCTTCGAAGCAACAGGAGCATACACTTCAAGTCTTGGCGGTGGGGGAAGGTATGATGCGATAATAGGCAATCTGATTGACCGTGAGGATCTTAATTATCCGGCAGTTGGTTTATCTTTTGGTATGGAATCGATTATGGCGATTTTAAAAGAACGAGAGATGAGGTTTGAGTCAGTTCCTGTCTTGATCCTGCCGATTGGAGATACACTGCCAGATTGTTTAGTTGCTGCTAACGCTATAAGAAGAGCAGGCATTCGATGCCGACTTGATGGTAGTAGACGGAAACTGAAAAAAGCTATTGCTACGGCTGTTGCGCAAGAAATACGTTATTTGATACTACTTGGTGAAGATGAAGCAAGGAACGGAAACGTAATATTGAAGGATTTACAAGAATCGAGCGAATCCGTACTTACACTGGAGGAAGTAATTGCGCTAGTAGGTCCAAACGATTAAACTAATAGTTATACTATTCAGATTGTTCGAGGTGAGTTATGTTTTTTCTACAAATGTCGGGTTTCCCTGGTTCAGGCAAATCAACGTTAGCCAAGGAAATCGCAGGGCGTACGCAAGCTGTAATCATCGATCATGATGTTGTCAAAACAGCACTGCTGGAATCCATTACGGATACCATTGATCCTAAGATGGCAGGACAAATTGCCTACCATATCGAGTGGTCACTTGTGGATGCTCATTTATCTCAAGGGCTAAGCGTTATACTAGACAGTCCCTGTTTATATCCGATCATCATCGAAAAGGGAACAAGTATCGCAGAAAAGCATCGGGCAACTTACAAATACGTAGAATGCTTCTTAAATGATCGCAATGTCATTAATCAACGACTCAAGCAGCGTGATCGTAAAATTAGCCAGATCGAGCATGTGGCTTCTGAGGAAGCTTTTATAAGGGCGCTTAATGCTAGCCAGAAACCGTTAGAGTCTCCTTATCTTGTTGTAGACACATCAGAGCCAATATCTACGTACATGGATAAGGTGATGGAATATATCAATAGTTAAGCATAAAAGACCTTTGGATGAGCCAATCATTTGAAGGTCTTTGATTTTGACATAATCTTATGAAATTCCTTTCTTTTTGCAATTATCACAGATTGTTATACACTAGATGTATACAAAATTTGAATACTAGCAGGTGATAGATTATGAAATATGATCCCTCTATGCAGAGGATTGACAAGAAAGCGTATAAGGCTAAAAGATTTGGGGGTCTCATTACTTTATTAATTGAAGTCATCCTAAATGTCATACTGTTTATTCTTGCGATTAAGTTTCAGTGGCCTGTATGGATTGTTCCGATTGCAATTGCATGGACAGTCCTATCAATTCCGTTTGAAATTTATATATTCCCATTGATGCATTACGAAACGTGGAGATATCAGATACATGAGGAAGAAATTGAGCTGAAGCATGGCTTTATTTTCCGTAAACATACAACCATTCCAATGGTCAAAATCCAGCATATTGATGTAAGTCAAGGACCTATTCTTAAACGTTATGGTCTTGCTACTATTAAGCTCTCAACAGCGGCTGGCAGTATCGAGATTCCGTCGTTAGCTGAAGATATAGCCGAAGAGATGCGTAAGAAAATTGCTGTTCTAGCGAGGTTGTCTGATGAAGAAATCTGATGCACAACTAGAGCAAGATTATCTCCGCTTACATCCAGCATCTATCGTATTTTTCATGATCAGAGGTGTGAAGGAACTCTATGCTCTGTTGCCTTTATTAACTATTCTCTATGTGAATGTTTCGAAGGCAATAGGCAAAATCACAACCCTATTTCTCGTTATTGCGATAGCGGTAGTTTATCTGATTCTATCTGCAAGTCTGAGTTGGTACTTCTATCAATATCGGGTCGAATCAGGAGCTTTATTGGTTAAACAAGGGGTATGGAAAAAAACAAAAACATGGATTTCTAAAGAAAGAATACAGTCCATTAATACATCTGAGCATGTCATTGATCGTATATTCGGTTTAGTTCAATTGCAAGTGGAAACAGCTGGTGGTTCCAAGCCAGAAGCTATTTTAAGCTCGATTTCATTGGCTGAGGCTGCCCGTATTAGCGCAGTATTGGAATATGATGCTGGAAACCTAGTTGATGCCGAGTCATCCAGAACGGAAGCACAAGCAGTAGCTACAATGGATGAGCCGAAGATGACTTTGTCATCGAAACGACTGTTTCTTCATTCTTCTTTATCAAGCAAGTTTGGGGTTGCACTTGTTCTTATATCTGGACTATGGCAGGTCTGGGACGATTGGTTTAAGTCTTCTGATATTTTTTCTATATTTGCAGCTTGGTTAGGTGAGAGCTGGAAAATAATGATCGTGATATTTATCCTGCTGTTTGCATGGGTCGCAGCTATCTTTTTGTCCTACCTCACGGATTATAATTTTTCGCTTCGGCTTCATGATCATAAGCTAATTATAGAGCGTGGCTTATTAGAGAAGAAACAAGTTACGCTTACGAGCAGACGTATCCAAGCAATCCATATGATTAAGTACCCGCTTAAACGATTATTCGGTTGGGTCAGTGTGCGAGCTATTCTTGCAGGGATTACAGAAAATAAGGATAAAACAACAGTTCTTTTTCCAATGGTAAACAAGAATAAAGTAGAAGATATGTTACATCAATTCGTACAGGCATATGAGATTCCACAAGAGTGGAATAAGCTAACAACCAAAGCAAGAAGATATCACATCTTTATGCCTTTTCTATTCAGCTCAATCGTTGTGATTCCTGCCATTGCCTTTATTCCGAGTCCTTATGGATGGTTTGCATTATTATTGCCGGTACTTGTGAGCCTTTATGGGCTGCTCGCTTATAAGCAGACAGCATGGGCGGTGGGACAAGATCACATCGCAATTCAATACGGAGCATTCTCACACCATCATGTAATCGTGCCTAGGCGGCGTATTCAGTGGCAACGGATGACACAGACGCCTTTTCAAGCTAGAAGGGGAATAGCAAGCTTATCCATTGCGCTTACATCAGGTAAAGGGCCTTCAATATATGCGATTCGCTACGCGCCAGAAGCTGAAGTTAGACGAATTCAAGACTGGCTATCTAGAGAGAAGCGAAGAGAGGAGCTTAAACATGAATAAAATCAGGAATAGCTGCAGAAGTGCTTAGGAAGTGGAATTTCTCTAGTTAAATAAAAATCCGATTTACGTTTCGAGAAAATCAGAGTATTCTATTGGATGAGTCCGTAAAGCGACAGATCATGTATAATAAGGGGTCAGATATTCAAATGGAAGAAATAGCAGGGTACAAATCAATTGCACTTGATATTGCACAACGAATAGTTAGCGGTGATCTGCCAGTCAACAGCCAAATTTCTGGACGAACTTTACTAGCTAGTCAATATCATGTTTCTCCTGAAACAATCCGTAAAGCAATTGGATTGCTCAAAGACGAGAATATTGTATCTGTATCACAAGGCAAAGGAGTTATCATTATTTCGGATCAGAATGCTTATGACTATATTACCCGAAATAACTATTTGAAATCGGCGTATTCACTTAAACAAGATTTGCAGCAGCTGCTAATCGAGAAGAAAGAAATAGATGATAAATTCGAACATTTGCTGACAGGGATTATTAATGCTTCAGACAAATTACAAAAATTAAAACCGTACAACCCTGTGGAAATCCAAGTTCAACCTTATTCCCATACAGTTGGGAAGACAATTGCCACATTGCAATTCTGGCAGAATACAGGTGCAACGATTGTGGCATTGCGCAGAGGGACACAGGTTTCCATCTCACCTGGTCCGCATGTGATCTTAAGGGAGAACGACGTGATCGTAGTTGTAGGGGATGGTAGGGTACAAGAGAGAACGGAACAATTCATTAATGATGTACAAATAGAATAGCGTGTTAATATAACGATAGAACTGCTTAGGGGGACAACCTGAGCAGTTCTTTTTTATATATGTAGGACATGATTTGTAAATTTTTAACTAACAACTTATATTTAATATCGGGGTTGTCAGTTGGAGCGTCGTTTGGTATACTTACAATTATCACAAAATTATGAGCTATTGAACTCGTGAAATTTTCAAAAGAGGTGGTGAGTGACATGATTCAGTTGAAAGATGTCGTCAAGCAATATGATGATGGTTTTAAAGCCCTTCATGATATGAATTTGGAATTCAAGGAAGGTGAAATAACCGTATTAATTGGTCCTAGTGGTTGTGGGAAATCAACAACAATGAAGCTAATTAACCGAATCATTAATCCTTCTTCAGGCCAGATTCTCATTGGACAACAGGATATATCGACACTTGACCCCGTTAGGCTGCGGAGAACAATCGGGTACGTAATTCAGAATATTGGATTATTTCCGCATATGACGATTGCCAAGAATGTGGGAGTTGTTCCTCGTTTGCTGAAATGGGATAAGACAAGGATTGATACTAGGGTGGATGAACTACTGCATTTAGTTGGACTAGATCCAGAAGTCTATCGGAACAGATACCCGTCAGAACTAAGTGGTGGACAGCAACAGAGGATTGGTGTCATTCGGGCATTGGCAGCCGATCCGCAAGTGATCCTCATGGATGAGCCCTTTAGTGCGCTTGATCCAATTAGTCGTGAACAGCTGCAGGATGAGTTGATCAGGCTGCAGCAGGAACTGAAGAAGACCATCATATTCGTCACGCATGATATGGATGAGGCCATTAAAATTGCAGATACGATCATTTTGATGAAGGATGGAGAAGTGGTTCAGATCGGTAAACCAGAGCAGATCCTAAGACATCCTGCTAATGATTTTGTCAGAAGTTTCATTGGTCATAAGAGACTACAATCGGAGAGCGCTGAGGCTGAATTACCAGTTGTTGATGAGGTAATGGTGGAGAACCCAGTAACGATTCATCCATCCAGAGGTTTAGCAGAAGCAATAAAAATTATGGAGAGAAGGCGAGTTGATTCACTTCTTATCATTGATAAGAGTAATAAATTACTGGGAACCGTGTCTATTTATCATTTGCTTGATCGATATGGGGAAGAGAACACAACCGTTGCAGATGTGATGACAACTGTCCAGCATGTTGTGACAAGTGGTACCCCCCTAGCTAGTGCACTTAATGTTATGAGTGAACACCATTTATCCAATTTGGCTATTGTACGTGAAGATCATCAGTTTGTGGGACTTATTACAAGAGGTTCTGTTGTAAGGTTGATGGCGGAAGTGTATGCCCCACCTACCGATAAGGTGAATTCTTATGCTGCAATCTAAAGCTATAACAGACTATATGGAGTTCCTGCATAACAGATACCCCGACATCCTTACAGCCATAATGGAGCATATCACAATCTCCTTGATATCCATCTTATTAGGTGTTCTAGTCGCAGTTCCTCTAGGAATACTTCTTGCTAACCATTCCGTGAAATGGTTGAATTCTTTTGTATTTACCATCGCAAATTTATTTCAAACGATTCCAAGCCTTGCTCTTCTGGCTATTATGATTCCACTATTCGGAATCGGAATGAAGCCCGCTATTATCGCTTTATTCTTATATTCTCTTTTGCCAATTCTTCGCAATACGTATGCTGGATTCACTTCAGTGGATCAATCGATATTACAGGCTGCTCGAGGTATGGGATATAGTTCCTTACAACGCATACTCCAAATCCAGCTCCCGCTTGCATTTCCATATATGATGTCAGGTCTTCGAATGACCATGGTATACATTATAAGCTGGACAACGCTCGCTGCCTTAATCGGCGCAGGTGGTCTTGGTCAGATGATTGTATCCGGTATTGGTGTAAACAAGGAAGAGCTTATTATAACGGGATCGTTAGCTGCTATCCTACTTGCTCTCCTAACGGATCGCATGTTAAGTCTGATAGAGAAGAAATTCTCATTAAATCGATAGGAGGAATTATGAAAAAAAACAAAATCATTATAACTAGTTTATTGTTGTCATTATTACTTCTTTTGTCAGCTTGTGGAAGCAGTAAGGATGCGAGTAGTGGAGGGAAAAAAATCACAATCGGTACGCAAACCTACTCAGAACCCAAAATTATAGCAGAGATGTATAAAGCACTTATTGAAGACCGTTCATCTATCAAAGTAAAAATCGTAACGGATTTAGCTGCAAGTCCAATTGTCATTAAAGCTATGCAAAGCAATGAAATTCAGATGGCCACATTGTATACAGGTGAGATTTTAAATGGATATTTTGATGTTACTGGCTCTAAGGATCGTCAAGAAGTATTAGCTCAAGCCAAAGAAGGCTTTGACAAAAAGTTTGGTTTTACTTGGTTTGATCCTTTTGGATTCGAGAATACGTATGCTTTTACAGTTCGGAAGGATCTAGTGGATCAATATAACCTTAAAACTGTATCAGACTTGAAGGAACACGCTGGATCGATGAGATTAGGTGTAGACACAACTTGGCTGGAACGTGAAGTTGATGGCTATCGCGCTTTCTCCAAATTGTATGAAGTATCGTTCAAAGAGACATTCCCAATGGAAATTTCTTTAGTGTATAAGGCAGTTGCAGATAGCAAAGTGGATGTGGTCTTGGCTTATACAACAGATCCTGGGATTCAAGAATACAATCTTCAGACACTTGAAGACGATAAACAATTCTTCCCACCGTATGACGCATCGCCTGTGATTAAGAAGGAAGCATTGGAACAGATGCCTGAGTTAAAAGAAATAATCCCTTTACTTATAGGTAAAATTGATGCCGCAACGATGACAAGTTTGAACTATGAAGTAGATGTTAATAAACGTAATCCGAATGAAGTTGCAGTTGAATTTTTACGAGCCAATGGGTTACTGAAATAAGCAGAGGAAGTGATCGGAATGAACCCAGAGAGTAACGGGGTAGTCGAGCTCCTCCAATACATGCAAACCAATGCACAGCATTTGTTAAGTCTGACATGGGGGCATCTGGTTATGGTGCTTTGCGGCTTGGGTCTTGCGATAATAATAGGTATTCCGCTAGGTGTAATTAGCGCACGTAACGAAAAGCTTGCCTCTTGGATTTTATCTGTAGCGAATATTATTCAGGTGCTACCCAGTTTAGCCTTGTTAGCGCTCATGATGCTTATCCTTGGACTTGGTTTTAAGACAATGGTCGTTAGTTTATTCTTATATTCACTGCTGCCGATCATTCGCAATACCTATGTAGGACTAAAGCAGGTTGATCCTAACCTAATCCAAGCTGGCAAAGGAATGGGAATGAGCTATTTTCAATTGCTGCTCAAAATCCAATTGCCGCTATCGCTTCATTACCTGATGGCAGGCTTACGTGTAGCTGCTGTCATTGCGATTGGTGTAGCAACTTTAGCTCCATTAATTGGAGGAGACGGGCTTGGGAGAGAGATTTATGCAGGCCTTAATATGAGAAACAACCTTAAGATTTACGCAGGAGCAATTCCTGCAGCTGTATTAGCAATTGCTGCGGATATTATCCTTGGCAGACTGCAAGCTAAATTACAGCTTGATCGTCCAGTGAAGAAATTGAGTGTAAGTCCTGTTTCTGCAAATAAAGAACCTTAGAGGAGGATGTTTATGGCACAACCCAAATACATTACGGATATTAATAAAATTACTTATCTAACGGAGTCAGAACGTGAGAAGCTGAAGCAAATCACAGAGAAATTCGTGTTTCGAGTAAATGATTATTATTTGAACTTAATTGATTGGGAAGATCCAAATGATCCAATTCGCAAGTTAGTTATTCCGAATGAAGAAGAGCTTATGGAGTATGGCAGGTGGGATGCTTCAGATGAAGATACGAACTATGTCGTTCCAGGCTGTCAGCATAAGTATCGTTCAACAGCATTGCTCCTTGTGTCAGAGGTATGTGGCGCATATTGCAGATATTGCTTCCGAAAGCGATTGTTCCGTAATGATGTGCATGAGGCGACTTTAGATGTTGAAGCAGGGTTACAATATATCGAGCAGCACTCAGAAATTAATAATGTCTTATTAACAGGCGGAGACAGCTTAATACTAGCTACATCTAAACTACGTGCCATTCTTAGCAGATTACGAGCTATCGAGCATGTTCAAATTATAAGACTTGGCTCCAAAATTCCGGTATTTAATCCAATGAGGATTTATGAGGATGAGGAACTCTTAGCAACGATTCGTGAATTCTCAAGCGCTAATAAACGAATCTACATTATGGCGCATATCAACCATCCAAGAGAGATTACGCCTGAAGCCGTACGAGGCTTCGAAGCTCTCCATCAAGCAGGGGCGATCGTGGTGAATCAAACCCCAATTCTCAAAGGGATTAATGATAATCCTGAAGTGTTAGGTGAATTGCTAGACCGATTATCTTGGGCTGGCGTGACACCGTATTATTTTTTCATTAACCGTCCAGTTGCTGGTAATCGTTCTTTTGTCCTGCCGCTCCAAGAAGTATATAACTTAGTGGAACAAGCTAAAGCAAGGACTTCTGGATTAGGTAAGCGTGTAAGGTTATCCATGAGTCATACATCTGGTAAAATTGAAATTCTGGCTATTGAAAATGGTAAAGCCTATTTGAAATATCATCAATCACGTGACAATGATTACGGACGATTTATGGTACTCGATTGTCCGCCAGATGCGTCATGGTTCGATGATTTACCAGGCAACGAGCAGTATTGGCATAAACCAACAAAGAAAACGGATACCGTAGCTTCAGTAAACGAAATGTCGGATTTGCCGATGCGCAAGTTAAAATCCGTATAGAAAAATGCCGGATAAGAAGTCTACCATGTGTAGGCTTCTTTGTTATTAGAAACAAGGCATATGCAGTTGGTAGCAAACCCTGGTGAATGTCTGGGTCGGGTGTAGCGTTGTCATTGGAATACTTCTGTGATTCCGAACCGCATCTCGACTAATTTGATGCAATTCTGGTACCATTTTCAAACCGCACCCTAATTTGAATGTAAACCATACAGTCAAAGTCACAGTTTCTGCTCAGAATTAGCTTTTGCCTGCATAACGTACATTCAAAACTCATCGTTTTAGCTAATCTAGCCCCACCTGCCACTTTTGCCTGCACGCAATGCAGGCAAAACTCAGAAATCGACCTATTGGGTAATTTTGAATGTACAAAATACATCCTGCGACCAAATAATTGCACAGTTCTCCTGTTAAACGCACTCACACATTCTATGAAATTCAATTAACAAGGATTTACTCGATCTGCATAGGTCAGGTCAGTAACTAACTATCCGAAATTTCTGTAAATTTTGCAACATATTACTATTATTAACGTCTATGTGAATATGGACAAAAAATCCATTTCATACCTACTAGAATAAGGAGGCTCATGAATGTACGCTAAGACAAAGCTTCTCATCATAATCGTACTTATTATCACGATAAGTGCTTGCAATGATCAACCAGACGATATGAAACTAAATGAACGGCTAAGCTACACATTTTCATCAAAGGCCAATGATAATATGCCATTTCTACTGCTAAGAGGGAAGGAATATGATACAAGATTGCTTATCCCAGATCATGCACATTCAGTTGAGCTTGCTTTCTCAGAAGCAATGGAGAATATTCTGCCAGTTACGAATGTAGGTACATCAATTAATGCTAAGTGGCGTGATGATAATCATCTGTTAATTCCATTAGATAAGACAACTGCTGCAAGTAATGGAAATCAGGAGCTTATTTTAAATTTTAAGCAGTTGAAATCTGTTGCAGGTAAATACATAGATTCGATTGATAGCAAATTGCGTATTCAATTAGTACCGCAGTATGAATGGTACAATGGATCAGGTGAACGATTAGAAGAGCAACCTAGAGATCGTTTCTATGATCAGTTGATTAGCTCTCCAGACGGACAAAGCTACATTGGTGTTGTACTATTAGGAGGACAGTTAGAAGAAGGAGATGGAAAGGGTTACTCTTTTGTGCTGGAACAACCATATTGCGAACCGATCGTAATCGAAGATGCATTCCTTTCAACAATCGATTGGCATGATCTCCCTCTACAGTGGCTGGATTCGAACACGATCTTATATGGATTTTATGGTGGTGTTTATGCATATGACATTGCACAAGGCAAGAGGACTGTGCTGTACGATGTCGATAAGGAAATGAAGCATACGATTAACTACGCTGAATATGATTCAGCACGTAAGCAGCTTCAAGTATTGGTTTACAAGGATCATAAAGCCCCTTCAAATCAGTTGGATTTACTAACCTATGAGCTAGGGAAGGATAATCCCATCGTAACGCCAGATTTTACGCAAGCTGTTCACCTCATACGATTTACGGATTTACGCATGAGGATAATTCCTACAGACGATGGAACTTACTGGACACGGGGGCAGGGTGGGCTGCCTTACACAGATTTCATTGATCACGCAGGGAATGTATTATCTACAGAGGGATACATACGTGGTATTACAGGGCAAGGCGTGTATTTGGAACGCTTCAAGAAAGGTGAGTATGACCTAGAATCTAACGGCTGGTTTATTTGGACCCCCGGCAAATCAGAACGCGCAATTACCTTATTACCTGATGTGAGCAGGATGTTTTTTAATGGTCAGGACTTGATCGCACTTCAGAATGAGACTTACTTTAGATATGATCTTGAGTACAATAAATGGGTTGAATGGGTTGCACCTAATGGAGCCAAGTATGCTGAACCAATCAGAGGAGCGAATGGATTATACAGAGTAAAGAAAGATTAAATTAGGTTGAATTCAGCTAGTCTAGGTAAAGATGTTCAGAGAATCAATAAAGGGGTTCATTAACGTTGAAAATTCAAAACTATGTTGTGCTATTTATGCTATTTGCTATTTTGAGTGCCTGCAAATCGAGCCCAGTAAGTTCAGGTTTAATCGCTCCTAACTCAAGCTCAAACCCAACTATGAATACTCCTTCACCATCTGTACAACCAATATTAAGTACAGAGTCTGATCAACTTCCGTTTCGGAGTAAACTTTTGAGCATATCTTTTGGCGAAAGTAATGAAAATGGGGGATACGCGATATTTGATTGGGAAAGAAATGATATTCCAAATGAGCCGACTGATGTCAGCTTTCATCTGACAGATGTTATTTTTAGCGCATCATACAAAGGCTTGGACGAGAAAGAGATGCAGCAAATTATCAGTCAGATCCAAGTGACAGATCAAGTAGAATGGGATGCAAAGCCTAATCCAACCTTTGCCAAAGGAATTCTAATTACGTTCAAGAATGCACCAGAATCGTTCAAATTTCAGATTGGTGACTTGCCAACATTGACCTTTAAACATCAATCACCACTTAGTATAGCTGTTACTTCAGCATCTGGAGACGACATTCCCTATCTGATCTTAAAGGGACAAGAATATGGAACAAGATTGCTTGTTCCAGATGATAGGAAGGAAGTAGAGTTAATCTTCTCCGAGGAAATGAACAAGGCTGCGATTACAACGAATGAAGGTAAAAATATTCATTCAAAGTGGAAAGACCCTAAACATTTATTAGTTCACTTAGATGATTTAAGTATTGGTAATCATGCTGACAAGGAGCTTGTGCTCGATTTGTCAAAGTTACGGTCTATAAGTAGTAATTATTTTGGCACATTCGAGCAAAGTCTAAAGATAGAGTTAAAACCGCAGTATGATTGGTTCAATATCCAAACAGGTAAACGGCTTGCAACTCATCCGCGAGATCGATTCTATGATCAGATGATTATGTCTTCAGATGGGCAAAGCTATATAGGTGTTGTGTTCCTAGGATATTCACAAGGAGATGGGGCAGGTACGAGCTATTCCTTTATCCTTGAGCGTTCAGGTCAAGAACCGATTGTAATCGAGAATGTATTTTATTCAACAATTGAGCCCAATGATCTGCCTGTACAATGGATAGATTCGAATACGATCATGTACGCTACATATTTTGGCGTCTATGCTTATGATATTAATCAAGGAAAGAAGCGAGTTCTGCACGAAGTTTCAAAAGATGAGAAGAATAATATTAATTTTGCCACTTATGATGTAGTGAACAAGAAGCTCTATGTCCTAGCATATGATGATCGATATACAGACAACAAATTAGGATTAATAACCTATGGTCAGGGGAAACAAGCACCTACACTAAAATCAAACTTTACAGAAACAGTTCTAATTAATACATATCATACATTAGCGATGACGATACTTCCGACTACTGACGGTATATACTGGACTCGGATCAAGGATGGCCTTCCTATTACTGAATTCATTAATCATTCTGGAACTGTTGTAACTACCAGTGGTTATGTTCGTGGCATAACGGAGAATGGTGTGTATTTGCAGCGGTTCAAAAAAGGAGAACGAAATATTATGAGTTCAAGCTGGGCATTCTGGCAGCCTGGCAAGAATGAACAGCCGATTGTCTCGCCACCAGAATCAAGCACAGAATTCGTCAGTGGTCAGGAGCTAATTGCACGTAAAGATTCTATTTATTATCATTATGATCCTAAACTTAATAAATGGGTTAAATGGACTGCACCTAATGGATCCAAGTATGCTGAACCAATTAGAGGGGCGAATGGATTATATCGCGTTAGATTAGACTAGGAGATAAGTAAAACTGTGCAAGGATACCATTTAAACTAAATATAGGTTAGAATTATAGAGAGAAAGAACTAATAGGAGTTGTAGACATGTCGAATGAAGAAGAAGTAATTTTGACTAAAGAAGGTTTGCAAAAGCTGCAGGATGAGCTTGATGATTTGAAATATGTGAAGCGTAAGGAACTAGCTGCGCGTATCAAGCTGGCCATTAGCTATGGTGACTTGAAAGAGAACAGTGAATATCATTCTGCCAAGGATGATCAAGCTTTTATGGAAACTCGAATTATTATTCTGGAGAGAATGCTCAATAAAGCCAAAGTCGTGGATGCTGATCAATTAAGCATTAGCAAAGTTCAGATTGGATGTAAGGTGATTTTGAACGATATTGAGTTTGCTGAGAAGTTGGAATATCAAATTGTAGGTTCCGCAGAAGCTGATGTGAATGAGAATAAAATTTCTTACGAAAGTCCGCTTGGGAAAGAGTTAATTGGCAAATCAGTAGGTGACATCATCAGTGTCGATGCGCCTGTGGGGATCATTAAGTATGAGTTACTTGAAATTAAATTAGCATAATAACAATAATTGGCTCCTAAGACACCAGATCTTAGGAGCCTTATTCATTGTAGTTACTCCCTGTATTGAGATAAGCTTCTTTCTAACATCTGGATCACCAATTTCTGAAGTTGAACAGGTTCGATTACCTTAACTTCTGGGCCATACTTGAATAAGAGTCGTGCTACATAGGGTAATTCATCTATCGGGACGGAACCAGACCATTCATTTGAGATGAGAGAGCCAAATAGCTTATCTGAGCCAGCTAGTCTCATGCCAAATTCTGTGAAGTGAAGCACGACGTTTACACTTTCACGCTCATCTTTAGCATTCAGCCATTCTTTGAGAGTTGGAATAGAAGGATCGCTTTGTTCTGTTATTAAGACTTCTTTCATCCGATCAACTCGGAATAAAGTTACTCGATCGCGATACAACGCGGGCATGTACCACTTACCATTTTCATAATAAATACCGAACGGAAATACTTGAAATGGCTTATCGCCCCCAGAGGAATGATAGATGAAGCTGATCTCTCGTTTATCCATAGCTGCTTCAAGAACAGTAGTTGTGAAAGGTGAAGCTACTTGGTTTGTATGCTGATAGAAGGCAATATGATCCCTCATACGATCAATTGATTCTTTAATATCTGTGGGAAGCTCTGCATAATATTGCTCAGCTAAGTGAGAGCGAATTTGATCGTAGGGGAAATCATGGACTTGTTCTAACCATTTGATCATGAGAAATAAGCCGAACGCCTCCGTTTGTGTTAGTTGCAATGGGGGCAATAATCGATTAGGCAGCACACGATAACCGCCATGTGGTCCAAGCTCGGTATATAGCGGGAATCCGATTTGCTGCAAGTAATCGAGATCGCGTTGGATTGTGCGTATTGAGACATCAAATCTTTCAGCAAGTTCGCGAGCCGTGAATTTCTTGCGCGCATCCAAGACCTGTATAATTGCTAATCTTCGTTCATTTATATGCATCACCTAATTACGTCATAATATGTCATAAATATATTGTATCATCAAATTAGAAGGGAGTGTAAGCAGATGAAAAATAAAGTAGTATTGTACATTGCTATGAGTTTAGACGGTTACATTGCAAGACCTGATGGTTCAGTCGATTGGTTATTCGATGTTGAGGGTGATGGCGGTGACAATGGGTACAGTAAGTTTTATGACACCATAGGTACGGTAGTTATGGGGAGGTTAACATATGATGAGATATTAACCTTATCTGATGAATTTCTATACGCGGGAAAGCCTTGTTATGTGCTGAGTCGTTCTAAGCAAGCAGATCGTCCCCATGTTACATATACAGATGAATCTTTGGATACTTTAATTCCCAAGCTCCAAGAAGCATCATCTGGTGATGTATGGATTGTGGGTGGAGGTCAAGTTGTTCAAGAATGTCTTGCGAAAGGCTTGCTTGAGGACATTATTATTACGATTATCCCAAAAGTGTTAGGTAGTGGAATACCGCTGTTTCCAGAGGGAACAGTTCCAAGTACCTTTAAGCTTCTCCATACTGAAGTTATGGGGCAGATGGTTACGCTGTATTATCAGGGACATGATTGAAATCTAAATTGATATTGTGATATTAGACAAAATTGTAATTATATGCAACATTATCCTACTTATTGCTGTCTATAGAATAGGCAATATAAAAGAGAGGATGAATGTTGATGTTAAAATTTAGACAATCAGTTAATTTGGTGATTATTATGATCCTAATGCTAGCAATTATGCCAGCTGCCGCATTAGGAGCAACTGACGAGGATACAAGCACGGAAGCTCTAACAGCTCCACCTCCAGTTGAATTTAGTGTATTAAGTTTTGATAATTCGAATGTTTATCTTGATTCAGGTACATCGGATATCAAAGATAACAAGAATCAAACAGTTAGTATCACGATTAATACAACAGCCAAATCGTCAGTTGCTTCTATTGGCGCGATCGTGTTTTTGCAGAAGTATACAGGCACTGAATGGATCGATATTGGAGCTGGATCGAGTGTAAGCGGTGAGAATAAAATGTACTTTTCTTCAGATGTATCGAAGAGTGTTACTAAAGGGTATTACTATCGTGCTCGCACAGTGCATTGGGTGAATAACAAAGGAACTTATGAGCAAGGTGAATCTTACTCAAAGAATATTTTAGTTAATTGATGAGAAGAGGGAAATCCAATAGGATCTCCCTCTTATTTGATATTATTGGCGACTTGGATAATTTCTTCTTTGCTTACATTACCTGAAATCGAGATATACAGGTTCATCGTCATGTATTGCAAAGATACATCACCGTTGTTCGATACGTACAAGTAGGCATCAGTGTTATTGATCTGGATTGTTTCTAATGTACCGTCATTTTTGTTGGCTGTCGCCGTAAGAACCTGATTTTCTTCCAGCAGGTCAAACTTAATTAAGAGTCTTTTTGTATCTGACGTATATATGAGCACAGCTTGATTCGCTTGAACCTTGTTAGGATGAAAGAACAAAAGAATTTCTTTAACGTTGAGATCTTTAGGTATATAGTTGACGTTGACTTGTGAGAACAACACTAATGGTCTAGCTTCCTCCCATGACTTGAATGACCGTTCCGTGTTCAGTCCAACGCTGATATCCGTACCGTCTGGAATGCCTTTACTATTCACATTGGGTCCATACATGGGTTCATTCATGGGTTCATTCATGGGTTCATCTGTGGGTGCACTCGTAAGTGCTTTCTTAATTTCCCCATCCGTTGTCCCAAATACGAAGCTGTACATATCCTTTTGAATCGATTCAATTCCATGAAAAAAGGGTGGGAAGGCATTCGTCGCAACATTAGATCCGAAAAGTACAGCGCCTAGAACAAATGAAGCTGCGATATAAGGCAACATTTTTAGCAAATGTGATTTTTTCTTTTGCCGGCGCAGCATGCCCTCAACTCGTTTCCAAGATGCTGTAGGATCAGGCGTTGTTTGATGCTGTATCGTCGCTTGCTCTAAGGCTTGATCGAATAGCTTATCAAAATCTGCATCATTCACTTCGAATCACCCCACACCTTTAGGAATTTTTTCTTAATGGCTTCTCTTGCGCGATGCAGCTTATATTTAACCGTTTGTTCCGTAGTTTCTAAATGGACGGCAATCTCTTTATAAGACAGCTTCTGTTTCCAACGCAATTCCATTAAAGCCCGATACTCAGGCTTAAGCTCGAACAAGCATTTATCGATGACCTCAGTCATCGCTTTTAATTCCACTTCTTTCTCAACTGTAATGGTGTCTGTGGTATAATCAGTGCTTTCATTAATAAAAACACTATCAACATCCACTTCGTTGCGGATTTTTTTATATTTGCGTAAATAATTATATGTGGTGTTCTTCACAACAACTCGAATCCAGGATAGAAACTGATTTTCTGTATCCGCTTTCGGAATATTCCGAATTACTTTAAGAAAAGAATCTTGAATAATGTCCTCAGTTGCAGCATGATCTTTAACCATATAAATGATAGCACCGTATACCATTTTATAAAATTCAGCATATATTTCTCGTTGAAGCTCTGAATGGAGTGCGGTGAAATTACAATCGAGTAATAAGAGTAATTTACTCTGCATTAGTTGTTGAATCTCCTTGAACATAGGTATTGATGGACTAGCTGAAGTAAAATTTTCCATCAGTACGATTATATGCTATTAGATCCCATTTGTCTTACTATTTTCCTAAGTTGTGCGCTTGGTTGTAATAATGACGGATTCAGACAATAATTTTCATGAATCGCATTGAGTTATGCACCCGTTAACGTATATAATGAATCGAGTATAAAGTTTAATAGAAAAGGTGTCATAAATGAGCATATTAAATGTAGAACGATTAAGCCACGGATTTGGTGATCGGGCGATCTTCAAAGACGTTTCCTTCCGCCTGCTGAAAGGCGAACACATTGGACTGATCGGCGCCAACGGCGAAGGTAAGTCTACTTTTATGAATATTATTACAGGTAAGCTGCAGCCGGATGATGGCAAAGTTGAATGGTCCAAGCGGATGCGCGTCGGCTATTTGGATCAGCATGCCGTTCTAAGCAAGGGTATGACAATACGTGATGTTTTGCGCGGAGCATTCCAATACTTGTTCGATATGGAGCAAGAAATGAATGATATGTATGGAAAAATGGGGGATGTAACGCCTGAAGAATTGGAGCAGCTTCTTGAGGATGTTGGGACGATTCAAGATACGCTGACGAATCAGGATTTCTACCTTATTGATGCGAAGATCGAAGAAACCGCTCGCGGTCTTGGTCTTAACGATATCGGTCTAGATAAAGACGTGAATGATCTGAGCGGCGGACAGCGTACCAAGGTCCTGTTAGCGAAGCTTCTGCTTGAGAAGCCAGACATTCTCTTGCTGGATGAGCCGACAAACTATCTGGATGAGCAGCACATTGAGTGGTTGAAGCGTTACTTGCAGGAATATGAGAATGCCTTCATTCTAATTTCTCACGATATTCCGTTCTTGAATAGCGTAATTAACCTGATTTACCATATGGAAAATCAAGAATTAAACCGCTATGTTGGGGACTATGATAAGTTCCAACAAGTTTATGATATGAAGAAGCAGCAGCTTGAATCTGCTTATAAGCGTCAGCAGCAAGAAATTGCTGATTTGAAAGATTTCGTTGCACGTAACAAGGCAAGTGTTGCGACGCGTAACATGGCGATGTCCAGACAGAAGAAGCTCGATAAGATGGATGTTATTGAGCTTGCGAAGGAGAAACCGAAACCACAGTTCAACTTCAAAGATGCGAGAACGTCTGGCAAGCTGATTTTTGAAACGAAGGATCTTGTCATCGGTTATGATGAGCCATTGTCTCGTGCGCTTAACTTACGTATGGAACGCGGGCAAAAAATCGCTTTGGTCGGTGCGAACGGTATAGGTAAAACTACCTTACTTCGTAGTATTCTAGGAGAAATTAAAGCTGTTTCTGGCTCTGTTCAACTAGGTGAGAACTTGGATATCGGTTACTTCGAGCAAGAGATGAAGGATGCTAACTACAATACTTGTATTGAAGAGATCTGGAATGAGTTCCCATCCTTTACGCAATTCGAAGTTCGTGCTGCTCTGGCAAAATGCGGACTAACGACCAAACACATCGAAAGTAAAATTACAGTTCTAAGCGGCGGCGAAAAGGCGAAGGTTCGTCTATGTAAACTCATTAATAATGAGACTAACTTGCTCGTACTCGATGAGCCGACTAACCACTTGGACGTGGATGCGAAGGATGAGTTGAAGCGTGCGCTTAAAGCGTATAAAGGAAGCATTTTGCTCATTTCCCATGAACCTGAATTCTACCGCGATGTTGTAACTGAAACGTGGAACTGCGAATCCTGGACAACTAAAGTGTTTTAAAAGATTTCATAAGCTGCCCTTAATTTATTATATAGGGGCAGCTTTTTTTGTATTATAGAATTTATAACATTCGTGTGATAAATTCTAAGTAATATCTTAAGAAACGCATCCGTCCAAAAAAGACGGCAAAACCGTTTCTTCTTGTGGTAATATTACGGGAATATCATCTATAGAAAGTGAGTGTGACTAATCATGACAGAAATCTCGAATCCACAGATTAAATACCTATCCATTGGGTTACCCCGAGCGGTGGCGTATGATACGGATAAAGAAATGGTTACAGGTATCTGTAAAGATGCAGTGGAAGAAGTACTATTAACCAAAAATGGCTTTGTAGGAGATGGCGTCGCTGATCTCAAGCATCATGGTGGCTTGGATCGTGCCGTATGTATTTATCCTTATGAGCATTATGCCCAGTGGGAACAGGAGTTTGGTGGGCCGTTAGCAGCTGCTACATTTGGTGAGAATGTGACGACAATCAACATGCTTGAACGTGATGTATGTATTGGAGACATCTATCAATTAGGTGACGCTGTTATCCAAGTGACCCAGAGTAGAGTTCCTTGTAGCACGATTAATAAAAGAACGAATCTACCACTAATTATGAAAAGAATGGTAGAGACAGGCTACACAGGTTATTTATGCCGAGTGTTGGAAGAAGGCAAGGTACGCAGTGATTCAAGCATCAAGCTGCTTCAAGCACATCCGAAGCAAGTCTCGATTTTGTTTAGCAATCAGATTTATTTTCACAGTGCAGCCCATGATCTTGAAGGAGCTAACCGTGTTCTTGCTGTTGATGAATTAGCTGACATTTGGCGTGAAGATTTAATGAAACGGTTGAAGCGTATTGTAAGTGAATGAATATGACAAGAGAAGCTCTATTGCGAAATATACATATATTAAGACAAATGCATGTAGAGGGACAGCTTGGTGGAGAGGTTATGCCTGAAGATGTGTTAGTTGGCGTAGTGGCAGAAGAAGAATTGCCAGATGTGCTAACACTTGGGATGGCGCTTAATTATCAAAGAAACTCCTACACCTTATGGGAATCGATTAAACATGCGTATCTAGATACGAATTCCAGATGGGTGTTTAATCCTTCAGCTGTATCAAAAAGTACTTTAGAAGAGTTAAAAGAAGTGTTGCTTAAGTATCGCGTCGCTTTACAGCCGAATCGACATCCGGAGATTTGGCAGAGAGTAGCAGTGGGTATTGCCCAATCCTCATCAAGCGGCTCCGTAATGGGATTCTTATCATCGGAAGCGGTACAATATGACATCGCTGCACTCAAGGAAATCATGCAATTTACTCGAAAAACGGAGTTTCCTTACTTGTCAGGACCTAAAATTTTCAATTACTGGCTGTATGTGATGGAGTCTTATTCAGGTGTAAAATGGAAGTCTCGCGAACTTATCACAATAGCTCCTGATACGCATATTTTGAAAGCTTCTGTAAAGCTAGGACTATGTTCACCAGAGGTACTAGAAGGAACGGCAGATGATCGGCAGATTGTAGCAGAGGCTTGGGAAACCGCCTTAAAGGGCACTGGTTTAGCACCAATTGATATTCATACCCCATTGTGGTTATGGAGTCGTGCAGGTTTTCCTGCATTAGAAGTCCCAACAAAATAATCATAAGTAACAAGCTGAAATGTAAGAAAGAGTGGGCGACTTCAAGCATGAAGACCCTCACTCTATTTAGTATTATAGAATTTATAACATTTGTGTCATAATTCTAAGTAATACCTTAAGAAACGCATCCGTCCTTTAAGACGGTGTAACCGTTTCTTCTTGTGATCAATTACTTCTTATCTTTAATCATATTTATGCTTCCCAAATACGTTGCGAAGAAGTAGCCCGCGTAGATCACGAGGATCGATAGAGCTGTTATGATGGTATCGGTCGAAATATCCATAGATCCGAATTGGAAGATAACCTGATTCGCTGCATTAATCGCTACAATGGAATGTACGATAGCGAGTGCCAATGGCATCAAGAAATAAATTTCGATTTGTGTAAACACGGAACGATGTATCATTTGCTGTTCGACACCGATTTTCTTAAGCAGATGATAGCGCTCAAGATTATCGGTTGATTCAGATAACTGTTGGAGAGCGAGTATGGCTACACTTGTAATCAAGAAAACAATGCCGATATAGATGGCAAGATAAGCGATAACTGTTTTTACGCCTAGGCTCTTATCGAATGCTTCCGCCTTACTCATACTAAAGAAGCTAGGACCAACGAACATCTTGGACATTTCTTGCTGATACATTTGCTCATAGAAATCACTTGATTCTGGATAATTGAGTGATAGCTGCATTTTAACTGGCTCCAGAGTTTGAGCAATGTGATCGGGTACGACAATAGTACCATAATCAGTTCTAAGCGTCGTAGTTTCCAGCGTGTGATCCATAACTTCAGCAGTTACAGCTTTAAGCTCAACTTGCCCGATTGTTAATGTCCCCTTACTGTGCAGAAAGAAGTTCAAAACGGTCTGCATATCTTCAAAGTTTGCATTAATCGCAAATTGATGTTCACTAAGCGTAACGGGTTGCAATCCTTGCATAACCAATAGTTTATTGTAGTCCGATAGACTGATCAATTCAGGTGAACTATTCTCGATTTTTTCAAGTTGATAAGGATTGTTAAACTTCTCCGTTCCGCCAATGATCAGACTGCGATAGGAGATATCGTGCACATGATAGTAATTAACGCTTAAAGATTCCTTCGTAATAGTACTTAAATCAACATTTGCTTTACTTAAAGTTTCTTCCACATTTAACTGCTTCACCTTGTCCGACTTGGTGAAAGTAAGCGTGGCATCAAAAGGGGTTACTGCTTCAACATCCTTCGTCATTACGCTCGACATTCCCATTCCAACTGATAACGTAGTGATCGCCACAAACAGCATTAAGCAGATGATCGTAATCGATATATAGGTCGTGCGGATCTTGCTATTGATTTGTCGAAGAATGAACATGTTTAATTCACGTAGATACAGCTTCTTGTTGCTTTGCGCGATTTTCAGCAGGAAACCGGAGAGTGAGAAGAAGAACAGGAATGTTCCCACTCCGCCTAACAGAACGGATAACTTGAATTCATTGTTGAACGTCATCATGCCGTTATTCAGGATCAGATAATAAGCAGCGCCGAGGCAAGCAACGGAAACTATGAAAATAAAGACAGAAACCCATAGTTTTAGAGATGAAGATGTTTCATTCTTCCTTCTAGCATGAAGGAGATCAATCAATTTGTATTTGGATATGGATACGGAGTTAAAGACTATGACAAATAAGAACATAACGCCAAAATACAAGATTGATTTCAGGAGCGCCTGTAACGAGAATACAAAATGGAACGACTTCATGTTAACGGCGAACATTTTGGCTGTAACAACAGCTAATCCTTGCGAAAGCAGCACACCTAACGATAATCCGACTGCTAACGAAATGATACCGATGGTCAACGTTTCAACGATGAGAATTTTGGATATGCTCTTTTTTTCCATTCCAAGGATCATGTAGATCGCTAATTCTTTCTTCCTTCTCTTAATGAGAAAGTTATTGGCATAAATAATGAGAAATCCCAAGATGATCGATACGAAGAAGGAGAAGTAACCCATTACCATCGTTAACGTATCAAAGATGGAGGCTTGTCCAGCCGTGACATCAAGCATAACCTGTTGGGATTCAATGGAATTGAACACATAGAAGATGCACACCGCAAAAGTTAAGGTTACAAAATATATCGTATAATCCTTCAGGCTACGTTTGACATTGCGCAGAGATAGTTTAGATAACATCGCTATTGTCTCCTCCTAGAAGGGCAACAATTTCAATGATCTGATTAAAGAACTGCTTGCGTGTGTCATTGCCACGGATTAGCTCAGTGAAGATTTTGCCATCTTTGATAAACAAGATCTTCTTACAATAGCTTGCCGTAAAAGCATCATGCGTCACCATCAGAATCGTAGCTTGCATCTCTTGATTCAGCGTCTCCATGCTTTCTAGCAGCATTTTGGCTGATTTGGAATCCAGCGCTCCTGTTGGCTCATCCGCCAGAATTAGCGAAGGATTCGTCACAATGGCCCTAGCACTTGCTACACGTTGTTTTTGACCGCCTGAAATCTGGTAAGGAAACTTGTTCAATACGCTTGTAATCATCAGCTTGTCCGCAACTTCATGTACGCGTTGATGGATTTCACCAGCAGGTATATTCATTATCGTAAGCGCTAGAGCAATGTTCTCATACGCCGTTAACGTATCTAATAAGTTGAAATCTTGGAAAATGAAGCCGAGCTGCTCACGTCTGAATTTGGATAACTTCTTGCTTTTAAGCGAAGTAATGTCTTGGTCGTTAATAAAGATATGACCTGAAGTCACTGTGTCAATCGTGGAGATGCAATTAAGTAAGGTAGTCTTACCGCTTCCTGATGCACCCATAATGCCGATATATTCACCACGCTCAACTTCAAAACTTATGTTATCGATCGCCTTCATCACATTGCCTTTGTTGCCGTAGTATTTCTCAATATTTTGCACTTTTAAGATCGTGTCCATGTATTGTTATCCTCCAGTAATAAGTTCTTGATGTCATCTTAACAAGAGCTAACATACCGAACCATAAGCTATACTTACGTTAACCTTACATTAATGTAAGGTATATAAAATAGAGAAGAGCCGTATGACTACGACTCGAAAAGCATCATTCGATTGACGGGGAAGACGATCGCTACGATTACGCCCTTATTTCCTTTGGATGTAAGCGATAGCTGCAAGCCTAACTTATCGCATAAAGTTCGACATAAATAAAGCCCGATTCCTGTTGATTGTGCATATTTACGACCATTCTGACCTGTAAAGCCTTTATCAAACACCTTCGGAATGTCCTTATCGTCAATGCCAACTCCAAAATCTTCGATGTAAAGCGTAATGGAATTTGCATTTTCCTGTGCATAGAAGCTGATTTTGGCAGGATCCCGCTTGTATTTTATCGAATTAGCAATAATCTGACCGAGGATAAAATCGATCCATTTCGTATCGGTATAGACGTTATAGGATAGTTGCTTTAGCTCCATCGTAAACTTACTTTCGATTAGTGCTTTGGCATTCTTGCGAATGATGCCTTTGACAAGCGTTTCTAAGGAAACTTCCTTGATAATGTAATCCTTCTCAACACTGCTGCTCTTGGAATAGAAGAGAGCTTGTTCGACAAAGTCCTCGATCTTACTCAGTTCCTCACCGATGCTCCGGGTTACGGGACTTGCATTATTCTCGATGATCAGCTTGCTGGACGCAATCGGTGTCTTTACTTCATGCACCCAGGTCTCAATGTATTCCTTATATTCTTCGGAAGAAATTTTATATCGAGCAATTTGATCATTCATTCCTTTATTCGATGTGACTAGCACTTCCTGTAGAATTTCCCCTTCCAGAAAGTTTGGTTCTGGCATGATTGAGGATAGGAGATATTTCTGATCCAATGTATCCAGCTGAGTCATGAGTTTATTGTAGAAGCCACGTTTAGTAACATATTCGATGGTTAGCATAACGATGCTTGCGACAATATAGAGTCCAGCGATGAAAATAACAGCATATCGATCTACTAAAAGTACGGTAAGCAAAAGAGTAGTGAATGCAACGACTGATAGTTGGATAAAGATAGACAAGAGCTTGCTTTTCAAGTAGCTTCTGAGATTCATACCAGATACCCTTGTCCACGTCTTGTGACGAGGTAATCCATAACTCCAATGGACTCGAGCTTGCGTCTGAGACGATTAATATTAACGGTTAAAGTATTATCATCGACAAATTCATCCGATTGCCAAAGATCGTTCATTATCTCGTCGCGAGTAACAATAGAGCCTGTATGTGCCATAAGTAGATGGAGGATTCGCAATTCGTTCTTTGTTAACTCGGCAGTTTGGCTATCATAGCTGACAATGCTCTTGGATAAATCTAGGGTAACCCCTTTGTGGGTTAACGTATTTGTATGGTCATTACTATAAGTTCGTTTTAGAAGCGAATTAATTCTAGCTAGCAGTATTTGCGTATTATAGGGCTTGGTCACAAAATCATCAGCACCTAGATGCATGCTCATAAGCTCATCCATATCACTGTTACGACTTGTCACCATGATAATAGGTACATTCGAGGACAGCCTGATTTCACGACATATATGATAACCATCAAACATCGGCAAGTTAATGTCTAGCAGCACGAGGTCTGGATTTTGAGTTAGAACAATGGAAACTACCTGCTCAAATTCATCAGAGAATGAACAAGTATGACCATATTTGGTCAATAACGTATGCAATTCTGTTCTTATTTTCGAATCGTCTTCAATGATAAATATATTCGCCATTTCATATCACCTAGTTTAATTAACTTTAGCTACATCGATTATCATAAACAACGGATGATAATTATTCAACAAACGATCTAGGAATCCATTTAATCCATAGAGCATAATAAATACCGTTGACATATAATATGTCAATGTTATAATGACATAAAATACGTCAAAGGATGATAAAACATGGAAACAACCATAGGCATACAAACTATGACTATCCTGCAATATTTGGCTCTTATTCATCAAGTGTCATATACCAGCGTATGTAAGGTTGTTGGGCTTAGCCCTCAACAATTTAATGATTGGGTTAAGAAGAGACGTCCTGTTCCGCTGGAGAGGCTACAGGTATTAGCAGATTATTTTAAAGTAGAGGCCAATCTACTGATTGATCACAACTATTATTTACGTGATTTAACACCTGAATCAAAAGTAGATGTACAAATCCTCTATTTGACGCAAAAGCTCAATAGCGGTGAAGAGAGCGATGAGACTGAAGCATATCAAAACAAGTTAGCCAAGCTTCAGGTAGAGAAGTATAAACAAGCGCTTATTACACGATTCACAGCTATTTTGCATATGCCTAACGACGATATTCCGAAGTTATGTGAAGCGTTCCTTCATCAAATTGAGAATGGAAATGAAAATGAACTATGCAGGTTGCTACAAGAAAAGGAGGGGTAAGGATGAGCACTGTCTTTCACCTGAAACGGAATAAAGTCAATTGGATATGCAAGAATCAAGATGTCATCTATGAGGGGGTGCATCTATTTACGAACCATCGCGATCTGCATAAAACAGCACTGGTGATGCCGCCAGGAACGCCAGCTGCATGGGTTTCGAAGTATGGAAGTATCACAATTTCGCAAGTGGCCAAAGATCAACCGAATGGCGGCATGAATGAAGCTGGGCTAGTTGTAGAGCAAACAACGCTTTGGCAATCCGAATATCCAACTGCAGACGAATGGCCTTCACTAAATGAATTGTACTGGATTCAATATTTGCTTGATACTTGCAGCACCGTTGAAGAAGCCTTGCATGCGGCATCAAATGTACGGATTGATCAGAGTACGACCAAGCTCCATTATTTGTTGGCGGATGCTAGCGGCGATTGCGCGATCATCGAATTTATTAATGGACAAATGATCGTCCATCATGATGAACAACTGCCTTTGCCTGTCATGACAAACACGGTTTATTCCAAAGCTAATCAGGATATTCAACTGGGTATAAGACATTGGTTCGACCGTGATGAGTATGAATGTAATTCGATGGATCGTTATCTAATCGTTGCGGATGCATTGCAAGCAGATACGGATGAGGTTCGTGTTGAAGATGCATTCAGAATATTATCAACTGCCAAACGAGAGGATACCGTATATAGTCTGGTCTATGACATCCATGCACGGATCATTTATGCTCGTACCTCTCGGAATCAAGCGATAGTTTCCATAAGTCTATCGAAGTTTGATTATAGTAAACAAGCATCTTCGAAAGCTGCAAATTTGCAAAAGCTTCATGCAGACAAAGGGAGCTGTCAGTTTGAAGCTTATTCAGCAGCGTATAATCGTCAAGCAATCCATGCATTTTTTCGAGATCCAGTCCTAACTTCCATTTTCAAATGGGAGATTACGGATGAAATGATTCAATATCTAGCTCACTACCCGGATACTGCATATTAGAAGTTTGCTGATTATTTTGTGAATTAATAGTAAAATATAGAAAAATATCGCTTGCGGAAAGGGAATGTTCATATGTGCCGTAACATTAAGACTTTGTTTAACTTTGATCCACCAGCCACCGAAGAGGAGATTCAAGCAGCTTCGCTTCAGTTCGTGAGAAAGCTGTCAGGATTTAATGCACCATCGAAGGTGAATGAGGAAGCCTTTCAATTAGCGGTGGAGGAAGTGACGGCTGCTGCTAGTAAACTATTAAGTACCCTTGTAACGAATGCTGAGCCGCGCAATCGTGAGATTGAGGCTGAGAAGGCTCGCGAACGAAATGCTTTGAGATTTGGGACTGCAGAGTAGCTTTTGGCTAATACAGTAAAACACAGTGGCCATTCATTCTGGCACACTGTGTTTTTGTTTGCGAATTTATATGATTTGAAACTTTAAATTAGGGTAAATGATAGCTTGCTGCGCAATATGATCCGCGATGGTTCCCTGATTAAATCCGACAGTGAAAAGTTCCCGATCCAACACGAATGTAAGGCTTGTTCCCGTTTCCTTCGTAACGCCGATGACGTACAAATTAGTTTGAGGAATCCCGTGCTTATAATCTTGCTTATAGATCTTATCATCACGACGAATTTCGACTGATAGCTGTTCGGACATGGCGTTAACGATGGGGAGATTAATGCCTTTTGCCGTACCTCTCGCCATTATAGAAGCACTAGAATTATGTTGTCCAAGCTGGGTAAGAACAGATTGAACAGACGTTATGTTAGAATCAGGCAATGCTGAAGTCGGAATTCCTCTGCCGTTATCTGCTACCGTTATACAGCGATCATTATGCATCATGATATTGATTTCAGTACAATAGCCAGCTTGATATTCTAAGATCGAATTCTCGATTAATGACCAGAGCAAATGATGGGGATCATATTCCTGTTGAGAAGTATTCAAGTAGTCATCAGTATGATTCCGAGCTTCTGCTAACTCCATATAGTCGCTCGTATCGAGCAAGTCTGAGGCAGCAGCAAGCAATAGAAGGAGTGGAAGTGAACGATGGATAGGCAAGGAATACTTGCCACCGCGGTCTTCCTGAACCAAGAGATCGGCACCTAACAATGCTTTTGTATGATGATATAACTGGCCCGTTGTCCCCATATTTAGACGTTCGACAATCTCAGGACCAGTAAGGGGTTCGTGCATCACAGCAGTTAAAATTTCCAATCGTTGTTTATTTCCTAAAGCAGCTAGAACTTTAGCAATCTTGTCGCTATCTTGCCCGAGCACATGCGCAACACTTCTGAGCTGGGGTGACCATTTGATTAGGCTTGTCCCTCGGTATTGGCCAGAATAGTAAATAGCGCCCATATCGTCATTATACTGTGAACGAATTTGATCATTACCTAAGGTATTAGATGCAACTAACGGTTTGCCTGAAGATTGTGCAGGATGCACTAGATGATTGACGAGCTGCTTCAGTTCATTCAATTGTATGGTTATTGCATCTAATTCAGCGCCATAATCTCTCGTATTGCTCATGACTACACCTCTATTTCGATGGTATCGTTATGTAATTACGTAATTGAATAAACTATAGCATGCACCATTCGTGAAGTAAAATGACATATCGTAATCAACAATTTTTGAAACTTTATGACAATTGCCCGCGTCTATATATTAGGATAAAAAAAGGGAGTTGATCGCCATTATATATGCTGCAGCATTTGCGATTTCATTTATGATTGTATATTTATTAATTCCTCCACTTCGAAAATTAGGCTTCCGAATTGATTTTGTGGACAAACCTCGACAAAATGAGGAACGGAAGATTCACCGTGAACCGATTCCACTTACAGCGAGTTACGCCATTTTTATCGGATTCGCAATTGCACTTTTAATTTTTATCAAAGGATTTACTATTGAGACTGGCGCGATCCTGCTCGGATCCATTCTATTATTAAGCATAGGCACGGTAGATGATTGGTATAAGACAAATGGCAAGGACTTTCCAGCTTTACCTAAGTTTATCGTTCAGATCTCAGCAGCAATCCTAGTTTATGCGTCAGGGATTACTTTTAGCGGGTTCTATAATCCACTTAACGGCATATTTGTTGAACTGCCTACCATACTTGAATTTATCCTTACGATTGCGTGGATCTTCGGTGTTACAACAGTGATCAACTTCTCGGATGGAATGGATGGGTTAGCAGGTGGTTTGTCGACGATTTCGGCCGTGACGCTCTTTGTCGTGGCATTAGCAAAGGGGCAGAGTGACTCTGCAATGATGGCTATTATACTCGTAGGGGTTACGTTAGCGTACCTGCGTTACAATAAGCCGCCAGCCAAAATATTCATGGGTGATGCGGGTGCAACCTTCCTAGGTTTTATACTAGCTGTCATTGCACTTGACGGCGCATTCAAGCAAGCAACGGTACTATCGCTGTTTATTCCGATTCTGGCATTAGGCGTGCCAATCTTCGATAATATATGGGTCGTGATTAAACGCATTCTACATAAGAAACCAATCTATCAAGCAGATGCAACTCAAGCGCATTACCGATTATTGCGTACCGGGCTAAGCCCTAAGCAGGTCGTGTTATTCTTATGTTTAATCAGCGGCTGCTTAAGCTTATCTTCGATTATCCTGCTGTTATTGCAGGTTTAATCACGCATGAAGAAGATCAACATACGCCCAGACTAATACCGTCTAGGCGTATTTTTATTTCATTTGTATAACCATCCAATTTATGGAATACTTAATGAGAATACGTAGAAATAGTGTGGAGGGATAAGGTCATGAAAGCATTGGTATTTGACCGTTTTGGCGGTCCAGAGGTACTGGAACTCCGTGAGATTCCTGACCCAATTCTATTAGCCGATTCTGTCATCGTCAGAATGAAGGCTATTGGGCTTAACTTTGCTGATGTGTATCGGCGCAAGGGCAATTATCATTTGGCTGGGCAGCCTCCTTACATACTAGGGTATGAAGGTGCAGGTGTTATCGAGCATATTGGTCCAGACGTGATAGGGCTGAAAGTAGGAGATCGCGTCGCATTCGCCGATGTCCCGTTTGCAAATGCAGAACTTGTCGCTGTATCGACAGATCGGATCATTCCACTTCCTTCAGATATTTCCTTCGATCAGGCTGCTTCATTGCTGCTGCAAGGATTAACTGCGCATTATCTTACCAATGATAGCTACCATGTTCAAGCAGGCGATGAAGTTTTAGTACATGCAGCTGCAGGCGGAGTAGGACAGTTGCTCGTTCAGCTGTGCAAAGCGAAGGGAGCTCGTGTACTCGGTCTAACATCTTCCCCTGGCAAACGGGAAAAAGCACTACAAGTTGGTTGCGATGAAGTGCTGTTATACGACTCTGATTGGCCCGAAATGGTACATCATTGGTCGAAGCAAGGCCAAGGAGTAGATATTGCTTATGACTCGATTGGTTCCACTCTGATGGATAGCTTTTCATCCGTAATGGTTAAGGGAATCGTCGTTTTCTATGGGATGGCAGGTGGAGAGCCACCGCTAATAGATCCACGGATGCTAATGGATACGTCGAAAACACTAACAGGAGGCGATCTGTGGAATCATATTACAACACATCAGGATAGGATAGAGCGTGCTTCTGCATTGTTTGCTGAGATTCGTCAAGGGAATCTGCATTTGGAGATTCCAACTAAATTCTCACTTGCAGAAGGGGCAGATGCCCACAGACTATTAGAGAGCCGCAAGAGTACGGGCAAAATACTTCTGTTGCCGTAATCATTTTAATTTTGCTCTAATTTGCTTTGTTTATAATTTCATGTTATTGTTAGCCTACTAACTATATGGTTCTGAGATTGGAGAAAATCTGTGATTGATGATGAAATTCGGGAGCTTCTGGACAAAATATCCGTACAGATGCGACGAAATTACGCGGATATGCTGCGAGAACTAAATCTTCATGTTGGCCAAGATCAGATGTTATGCCGTTTATGGAGAGAGGATGGAGTGACACAGAATCAATTATGTGAACGATTGAATTGTGAGCCACCCACTATTACCAATATGTTGAGAACACTTGAAAGCTATGGCTTGGTTTACCGGAAGAAAGATGACTCGGATGGCAGAGTTAGCAGAGTTTATCTAACGACCAAAGGCAGGGAACTATACGAACCTGTTGAACTCATTTGGAAAAAGCAACAAGAAAAATTGCTTGAGGGAATTTTACCAGAAGAACGCTTAATGTTAAGAAGACTCATGAAACAAATGGCTGAGAATATCATTTAAGCTCAGCTCTTTATAAATTAATGGTTAGCAAGCTAATTAATTTGGTTGTATTTATTTTATCAAGAAATGAGGGAAGATCATGATTAAAAGCTTAACACGTATAAATGAATTAGCAAAAAAACAACGTGAAGAAGGATTAACAGTTGGAGAAAGGTTTGAACAGTCTTTATTGCGGCAAGAGTATTTAAGTGAAATTCGCGGACAAGTTCTCAACTCGATTGTAGGTCTAACTGTAATCGACACGCTTGGTAACGATGTTACACCTCATAAGGTTCGAAATATAAGAGTAAAAGAAAGCATGAAAAACTCATAAGAAAGAAGCTGGAACTAATGGAAACTCAAAATCAGGATATGAAAAAGTTAGATCAAATCGCCTATTCCATATTGGATTTGGCTCCTATTGTTGAAGGAGGCTCACCAAACGAATCATTTAAGAACACGCTGCAATTAGCACAGTATGCTGAACAATGGGGCTATAAGCGCTATTGGCTTGCTGAACACCATAGCATGCCAGGGATTGCCAGCTCAGCGACATCAGTTGTGATCGGCTATGTAGCTGGAGGAACACATACGATTCGCGTTGGTTCTGGCGGAATTATGCTGCCAAATCATGCTCCGCTCGTTATAGCAGAACAATTCGGCACACTAGAGGCCATGTATCCTGGTCGTATCGATCTCGGATTAGGTCGCGCACCTGGAAGTGATCAGCTGACAGCGGCTGCTCTTCGTCGTGATTCTCGCAGTAATGGAGAAGATTTCCCAGAACAAGTAGACCAGCTTAGAAATTACCTAGATAAAGATTCTAGGCATAATCGTGTAAGAGCTATTCCAGGAGAAGGGCAAGAAATTCCCATCTGGCTGCTTGGTTCCAGTGGTTTCAGTGCAGCTTTAGCTGCTAAGTTAGGTCTACCTTTTTCTTTTGCAAGCCATTTTTCAGCCGAAAATACGCTTCCAGCGCTTAGACTATACCGCGACAATTTCCAGCCTTCTGAAGTATTGGAGAAGCCTTATGTCATGGTTGGCGTGAATGTTTATGCTGCGGATACAACAGAGGCAGCACGCTATATTGCTACTTCACATCAACAGTCCTTTTTAAACTTAATCCGTAATACACCTGCACAATTAGCTCCACCTGTGGATTCGATGGACGGTATTTGGACGGCATATGAGAAAACCATTTTGATGAATCAGATGAAATCCTCAATAATTGGGAACAAAGAAGAAGTGAGTACTCAGCTTCAAGCATTTCTTGATGAAACAAAGGCTGATGAAATCATAATCAATTCAATGGTTTATGAGCAATCGGCTCGGCTACGTTCTTATGAAATTATTGCTGAGGTTACAGGTATGAAGTGAATTCAATCCGCGAAGTTGCAGTAAGACAGAGTTATATTTTATAATTATCTGAAAAGGAGGTTGGTAGGGGATGGCAAATCACTTTGCCAGCATCACAACGACTCATGCAAAGCCTATTGTTGGGGCGATACTTTGCATGGGGCTGGACAATTATCGTTAACCTTGTCGCCCAAGTGAGCATATATCGTTTCTAATAATGGCTTTGCACCTTATTGATTGACTATCCAAAATAAGGGGCTGAGTCGAAATGACGATGACATTTATTAGAAACCATCAGTATAATTTGATAACTAGGCAGGTCGGTCTGCTGCAGCAAGCGTATGACAACGTATCAGACAAGAAAGTGATTAATGGTGTTAAGAATAACATTCATGCAAGAATAATAGCAGCATTTCCAGAGGCAACAGAACTTCAGATCGAACAATTAGATCAGGCCGCAGCATTAAGTTCCAATGATGATTGTCTGCAATATTTAAGTTCTCTAAAGACAAACCTAATTGCATTCGACACGGTAACCGAGAAGCAGATCAAGAAGCTTTTTCCGAAGATCAAGAAGCTTAAAGTTCTAGACTTAGAATCCATTGATTACCGCTATATCACGTATCTCGGCTGGACCGATATTGCTACGAATAGATTATTTATCGTGTATCATCTTAATGGGAAGTTGGTTGGAATCGAAGGAAGATATACTCCACTGACGAAGAAAAGCACATGCTTCTTATGCAATAGGCCGCAAGAAGTTGCGCTCTATTCCGCGATTACCAAGTTCAAGCCAACAAATGCTGCATCAGATTACTACAAAGCCATTGGTAATTATATGTGTGTGGACAGTACGACTTGTAATAAGCACATTACGGATGTCGCCAAGTTGGAGAAATTCATTACAGACGTAGTTGGATAAAAGATAGTTATTAAGAGCTTGCCTATAGGGGCAGGCTCTTTATTTGTGTGACATCGAGATATTATATAATATTATTTCAATATTATCGTTTCGTTAATATTGACTTTCGTTCATTGTTCCTTTAAGATAAATCTATATCAGAAATCACTGAATTGAACGAGGTATCATTATGAACCCAGCAGAGCTTCAAGCAGAGCAAGAGTTTCTCCAGAGCTATGACCCGAATAAATATGAACGTCCAATAGGCGTTACGGCAGATATTGTGATATTCACGATCACCAGTGAAGTGCTAAGCGGCAGTACCAAATGCCTTCCGAAGCGCAGCTTAAGCGTATTACTAATTAAACGTAATGGGCATCCTGAGAAAGGAAAGTGGGCGTTACCAGGCGGGTTCTCATCTGCGGATGAGACATTGCTTGAAACAGCGCAGCGAGAGCTCTATGAAGAAACAGGAGTAGACAATATTTATCTTGAATTGCTTAAGCTCTATGACACACCTGGACGTGATAAGCGTGGCTGGATTCTATCAGCGGCACATGTCGCACTTGTGAATGAACAGTATTTAGCGAACCGCAAGGCTGCGGATGATGCTGATGACGTTCAGCTATTTACGATTGAGGAAGTAGCGAAGCTTGATCTAGCTTTTGATCATAGGCAAATTATTACGGACGCAGTTACTTACATACAGAAGCTAATGCTGCAGACGACAATTGCCAGAGAATTTTTACCAAGTAAATTTACACTTGCAGAGCTTCTTCAGGTTATTCAAACCGTCGTTCCATCTTACCAAATTACGAAAACGAATTTTATTCGCAAAATGCTTCTAACGAAGAAGCAGCCAATCGTCATTCCTGCCCAGAATGAGTTCTCTACCGAGTTCTCTCAGCGACCAGCACAGCTATACCAATTTGCGAATAGTTATGTTCCGCATCTTTCGATCTATGTTGATCCATCACCCAAGACATGATCGAAGTTTTTTCATCCATAACAAAATACATTAATCAATAATATTGTTTAAATAATTTAAAAAGGAGTTGTTCATAATGGCAAAAGCATTAATCGTCATCGACTATACGAATGATTTTGTGGCAGACAACGGTGCACTAACTTGTGGAGAACCAGGGATTGCAATTGAGAATGACATTACCGCTATCACACAGGAGTTTATCACTGCAGGAGACGAAGTTATATTCGCGGTTGATATTCATACGGAAGGTGACAAGTATCATCCGGAGACCAAGTTGTTTCCGCCTCATAATATCGAAGGAACAGAGGGACGTGCATTATTTGGCAAGCTAAGCGAACTCTATGTACAGAACCAGAATCAGCCGCATGTACATTGGATGGACAAAACAAGATACTCGGCTTTTGCAGGCACTAATCTTGATATGATCCTGCGGGAACGTGGGATTACAGAGCTTCATTTGGTTGGTGTGTGTACATCGATCTGTGTTCTTCATACCGCAATGGAAGCTTACAACAAAGGTTATGGCATCATTATTCATCGAAATGCAGTAGCTGATTTTAATCCCGAGGCGGAACGCTGGGCACTCAACCATTTTACAACCGTACTAGGTGCACAGATCATCGACTAAACTACAGGCAGCGAGATATACGATTACAACTAGACAATAGGATAGGATAGGATTGGTGAATGCTATGAATCATGAGAATTTAACGTTGCACACAGATAAGTATCAGATCAATATGATGTATGCGCATTGGAAGAACGGAACTCACAATAAGCGTCGTGTGTTTGAAGTGTTTTATCGGAAGAACCCATTTGGCGGCGGGTATGCAATCCATGCTGGGCTTGAGAGAGTACTTCAATATTTGGATCAGCTTCATTTTGACGAATCTGATTTGGCATTCCTACGTGAACAGGAAGAGAATTATGATGAAGCCTTCCTTGATGAATTGAAGGATTGGAAGTTCAACGGAACGGTTCGTGCTGTTCGAGAAGGGACAATCGTATTTCCCAATGAGCCACTCATTCAGATTGAAGCGCGTATTTTCGAAAATCAGTTGATTGAAACAGCAATTTTGAACTTTACGAACTACCAAACATTAATAGCAACTAAGGCTAACCGAATCAAACAAGTAGCACCGCATGACACCTTGCTGGAATTTGGTACTCGTCGGGCACAAGAAGCATCGGCTGCATTGTGGGGAGCGAGAGCAGCCATTATTGGCGGGTTCCACGCAACAAGCAATATGCTAGCTGGCAAAATGTTCGGAATTCCAACCAAAGGTACTCATGCTCACGCTTTTGTGCAGGATTCAAGTAATGAGCTTGATGCGTTTAAGGCCTATGCTAAGGCATTACCGGATCATGTTACACTGCTCGTAGATACATATGATACACTCAAAAGTGGTGTCCCTAATGCGATTATTGTCGGCAAACTACTCGAAGAACAGGGAAAGACGTTGAAGGGGATTCGTCTGGATAGCGGTGACCTTGCTTATCTATCGAAAGAAGCTCGAAAAATGCTTGATGCAGCAGGATTGAACTATGTCAAAATTGTTGCCTCGAATGATCTCGATGAATATACAATTCACAACTTAAAATCGCAAGGTGCTCGCATCGATATTTGGGGCGTTGGCACGAAGCTGATTACTGCGGAAGATTCGCCTTCGCTTGGTGGTGTCTACAAAGTAGTCGCTAAGCAGGAGAATGGAGAATGGGAGCCAACGATCAAAATTTCGGGCAATCCCGAGAAAGTGTCGACTCCATGCAGAAAGAAATTGTATCGCATCGTTAACCGCCGTACGGGAAGAGCAGAAGCGGATTATTTGACCGATTATGATGAAGTCCTCGATGTGAACAAGACGCTCAAATTATTTGATCCCGTTCATACATATTTACAGAAGGTCGTTACCGATTTTGAAGCCGTTGAGCTTCTTGAGCTTGTGTATGATCAAGGACATAGAGTTCATAAACCACTGACATTAGATGAGATCAAAAACTATAACGAGCAGCAGCAATCGATTTTCTGGGAAGAGTATTTGCGTAATCTAAACCCTGAGAAATATCCAGTTGATATAAGTCAGAAGCTATGGGATACCAGAATGCAGCTTATAGCGAAATATAGCGGAAAGTAAGGAGTGTAGACGATCATGCAACAAGAAATAATTCGTGCTTTGCACGTTCAACCAACAATAGATCCAGCCCAAACTTATCGCTCTATCGTAGATTTCCTCAAACAATACTTAGTAGATACGAGAGCCAAAGGATATGTGCTCGGCATTTCGGGAGGACAAGATTCGACACTCGCAGGCAAAATTACACAAGCTGCCGTATCGGAACTTCGAGCAGAAACGGGATTGGATCTTCAGTTTATCGCAATGAGACTGCCATACGGTGTTCAGATGGATGAGGCGGATTGCGAGGATGCACTAGCTTTTATAGAGCCAGACCAGATGATTGTATGCAACATTAAGCCTGCAGTTGATGCAATGACCGATGAGCTAACGCTTCCGTTAAACAAGTTTCATCACGGGAATGTCAAAGCGAGACAGCGGATGATCGCACAATATGCTATCGCGGGTCAACAAAATATGCTCGTTATCGGTACAGACCATGCCGCTGAAGCTGTAACAGGCTTTTATACAAAATGGGGAGACGGTGCTGCGGATGTAGTACCTTTAACAGGGCTAACGAAGAGACAAGGAAAATCCATTCTCCAATATCTGAACTGCCCCGAACATCTTTATACGAAAGCTCCAACTGCAGATCTTGAAGATGATAAACCTGGATTGCCCGATGAGGTTGCTCTTGGTTTAACCTATGACCAGATCGATGATTACTTGGAGGGTAAAGTCGTAGATCAAGAAGTGGCGGAGAGGATTCAAGGATTCTATACACGTTCGGCTCATAAGCGCAAAATGCCTAGCACAAGATTTGATTCATAATAGGAGGAGACCATGCTTACGATCATCAAAGGACCGTATTTGCAATGGCCAACGATAAACTCCATCACGATTATGTGGGAGACGGATATTCCGTCTTCCTCTAAAGTGGAGATCTATCTGGCAGAAAGAATTCATAGTGGCTATCAAGGGAATTATAAGAAGCCGGAATATATTGTCACGGCAGTATGCGACGAAAGTTTTAGGAATATTCATTCAATTACAATTGAGCATTTACTGCCAGGTACGACTTATTTTTATAAAATCTACTCCGAAAATGACAAATCAGAGGTTGAGGCTGGTCCGTATCCATTGAAGACAGCAGTTGGCCGAGGGGTTCCGTTCTCATTCACAGTTACAAGTGAAACAGGGGGATACAGTGGATTTGATCAAACAAATGGTCAATTGAATGTTGATCTATTTGCTCAAATGCAGCGCTACCGTCCTGACTTTACGCTTTTTGTTGGTGATGTGGTGAATGATGGGAAGGAGTATGCGGACTGGGACAAGTATTTTTTTGGTCCAGGACGTGACTTTATGCGTACGACACCGTTCTATAGCTGTCTAGGCAATCATGAAAATTATGCTTCTTGGTATTATGAGTTTATGGGATTTGCTCCGCCTAAAAATTATTATTCTTTCGATTATGGTGATGTACATTTCACTTGCCTGGATAGTACCGATTTTGTGAAAAAGGATAGCTATCCTTTCAGCCAAGACGAGCTTCGTCCGGGTAATCCGCAATATGATTTTTTGATACGAGATCTCCAAGCCGCTACTGCCAAGTGGAAAATTGTCTATTTTCACTATCCGCCTTATGTGTCTGGAGGCTATCAAGTTGAAGTTCTGCGTCAACTATGTCCTATTTTGGAAGAATACGAGGTTGATCTAGTCTTCAATTCGCATACGATCGTATATGAACGCAGTCACCCGATCAGAGCAGGTGAGATCGATTTTGACAAAGGCATTGTCTACATCGTCAGTGGCGGAGCAGGCGCAATGCCCGATTGGCTGCTTCCGAAGCGAGATTGGCATACGTCGCAATCGCTAGCTGTCCCGCATTTTGTCCAAGTAGTTGTAACGTTAGAGCAATTGGAAGTAAGGGCGATTGATTTGGAAGGCAGACTATTCGATACGATGCAGATTAGGAAGAATGCAGATGGTGTGAAAATGATCTTATAAGATAGAACTGTTACTAGAGATTACTAATAATTGAGAGGAAGATACCAATGATTAAAGCGGTTTTCTTCGATTTATTTGAGACTTTGATTACAGAGTTCCAAGATGGTGTAAGGATCGCTAATCAC
The DNA here is from genome assembly GCF_004344915.1 of Paenibacillus albiflavus. Taxonomy (GTDB): domain Bacteria; phylum Bacillota; class Bacilli; order Paenibacillales; family NBRC-103111; genus Paenibacillus_AM; species Paenibacillus_AM albiflavus. Next base: position 370,226 of record NZ_SKFG01000002.1, read on the forward strand.
AATAGCTTCTCATCAGATCGATTAGGTATTTCAGCAGATGATTTCAATAAGGCATGGTTAGAGAGAACGGAAAAAAGGATGATTGGTAATTATGCTGACTATCCTTCTGTTCTTAGAGAGATATTGGAACAACATGGACTACAGTTAGACGATGAACTGCTTAAGATCTTTCATCTTGAACGAATTGTGGCAAAAGCTGTGCCTTTTGAACAGATCGATCCTGAAATTATTAACATGCTTAATAAATTACGATGGAACAACATTCGCTTATGTCTCATTAGTAATTGTGCAGTAGAAGAGGTAATGTCATGGAAGAGTAGTCAACTTGAACCGTATTTTGATGAATTTATATTTTCGTATGAAGTTGGAATCGCTAAGCCTAACCCTAATATTTACCAACTTGCATGTGATCGAATGCAAGTACAGCCAAGTGAAGTTATTTTCATTGGGGATGGTGGTTCATCGGAGTTAGAAGGAGCACGTGCTGTGGGTATGCAAGCTTTGCATGCTGTCTGGTTCTTGCCTGAACATCGAAAGAATCAATTGAATGAGTTCGCTAAATTATATAAAATTGAAGACCTTATTTATTTCATTCAAAAAGAAAATAAAGTGAGTATATAAATCTATCTAAGTGAGTTTCAAGCATCGTGCAATCAGCAAATAAAACCAATTCATGTAACAAGGGATTGGTTTTTGTGTAAAATCAAGAAAAGGGGTGTGTTGGATTTGAAAAAGAATGGATTAATAACTGCATTTGCTATTGTGCTATTCGTTGGAATCGGTATTTATCTTTTTGCTAAGTCAATTGGATTTTTTGATTCAAATCTATCTCCAATTGCACAATCGGATATTCCACAAGTTCTGCATCTATCAGAACAGCCTGTTATACCGAATAGTCTTGATATTATAACAGTCGAAAAATATGATGATAAGTTCCTTTTTCCATCTGTTAGAATTAAATACAAGGATGGCATAGTTTTGAATTTATATACAAGCTCTATTGCATACAAGGATATGGACATAGAAAATATTCTAATCGAAGGACACGAAATAGAGTGGTATAGAAGCAATGATAAGCATGCTTATGTGACTAAATTTAACCGCCTCACTTATGCCTTTGATTTCCTGCCAAATATGAAGGATCAAGTTGAAAACTATATCAGATCTTTAAAGTGATCACATGCTAGATAGGATTACATAGAAAAACATTCGCTCATGTCTCATTAGGAATTGTGCGCAATGCATGTCTGTTAGTTTCGATATTTTTCCACAAATTTCAACAAAAAAAGACTTGTCTATATGATGTGTATAAAATACTATTAAGCATTATCGATAAGAAGAATGATTCTAATATATATCTACTAATATGTGGGTGGGATTAAATGTTACCAGTTGGACGACAACAACAAATACTAATCTGATTAGAACAAGAAGAGATGTTGCACGTTAGGAGAAAATCAGACATGAAAAAAGGGAATTACAATCGTTTATGGCGGTGGCATTTTTATGCTGCATTGTTTATTGCACCGCTACTCATCACGTTAACGCTAAGCGGCATCGGCTTTTTATTTTATACAGATGTAGAAAACAATGTTTATGATCATTTATTATTTGGAAAAAGCGAATCTATCGTACAATTATCGATTGACGAAGGCATAGGGAAGGCAGTCGAGCAATATAAAGACTATTCTGTCTCGAAGGTTATTATATTAGATGATCCGTATAATGCACGTTTAACAATGACCAATCAAGATGGTGACCAATTGTATGCATTTTTAGATGACCATAATGAATTAGTTGGTAGTCAAAATGCGAAATATACATTTGCCAATGTTATGAGAAATACACATAGTTCGCTCTTTGTCGGTGGAACTGTTGTCAATTATTTAGTTGAGTTAGCTGCATGTTGGGCAATCTTCTTATTGTTTACTGGTATATACATGACGTTCAAGGGAAGGGCACTGAAGAAGAGACAGAATCCAACAAAGCGACAGTCCAGCAAGAAGTGGCATGCATTAGTTGGAACCATTATTACGATTCCAATGATTATCATTATTTTTACAGGTTTACCTTGGTCTGCTTTCATGGGTGATTTTATTTACTCAGCATCTCAAAAGTATCCATCTATTGGGACTCCAATGATAGCGCAGCAGCCGCCTACTTCGGATATGAGCGAGATTCCTTGGGCCACTCGTAAAAATGAGGCACCCAAATCAAGCGAGCCTCATGCGCATCATGATGGGATGGCTCATATGGAAATGTCTGATAACAGCAATCGGATTAGTGTCCAACAATTGATGACAGAAGTTGGGAATGCGAATATATCCAAGCCGTATACCATCATTTATCCAATGAGTGAAGATGGCGTTTACACAGTATCAAAAAGTAGTAATACGGGTGTAACTGGCCTAGATGTTAGTCCGTATGAAGAAGTAACATCCTATTTTGATCAATATAGCGGTAAATTAATTTCTAAGGTAGGGTTTGAGGATTACGGCATCTTAGCAAAATGGTTTACATGGGGTATTCCATTACATGAAGGTCATTTATTTGGCTGGCCAAATAAATTAATTAACTTAGCTCTTTGCCTTTCTTTCCTATTCGTCATTTTTTGGGGATTTAAAACGTGGTTGTCTCGTAAAAAAGAAGGTAAGTTCTCAGCTCCTCCAACAGTTTCGAGTGGTTTATCGATTGGTTTCATTGTTTTCATGGTGATATTGGGAGTAGTTATGCCGCTATTTGGGATTTCCTTAATCGCAGTAGCAATTATTGAAGGCATTATTTATTTCATCCAAAAAGGAAAAAAAGTGGGCATATAAAAATCGATCTAAGTGAGATTCATACAACGGATATTTAGTAAATAAACCAATTCATGCAACATGGGATTGGTTTTTTGCGTTATATCAAGAAAAGGAGCGTGTGTAATCTGAAAAGGTATGTATTAATAGCTGCACTTGCCATTGTGCTATTCGTTGGAATCGGTATATATTTTTTAGCTAAGTTGTATGGATTTTTTGATTCACCTCTATCTCCAATTGCACAATCAGATATTCCACAAGTTCTGCATTTATCAGAATTGCCTGTTATACCAAATAGTCTAGACATTGTTACAGTTGAAAAATATGATGATGGATTTACTTCTCCATTTGTTAAAATTCAGTATAAGGATGGTATTGCTCTGAAAATGACTTCAAAATCAGGTACATATAAAGATATGGAATTAGAAAATATTCAAATCGATGGGCATTACATAGAGTGGTATAGAAGCAATGACAAGCAAGTTTATTCAACAAAATTTAACCACATTAATTATTCCTTTGAGTTCGCTCCAAACTTGAACGATCAAGTTATAGATTATTTGAAATCATTAAAGTGAGGATTCGGAAATGAAATATAATAAGCAGTTAACAACGACATTGTGCATTTTATGTAGCTTCCTATTAATTAGTGCATGCTCTTCATCAAGTAATGAAAGCTTCGCATTTCAGGCTATGATTAGATGGGACGGGAAGATCTATGTGGGAACAGATGAGAAGATTACGAATGTCGAAAGAAAGATTGGGTCGATAATGTATTATTCATCTGATGAAAATAAGTCTGACAAGGAACGCAGCTCGAACTTTTATAAAAAAGGAACATCCATTTATCAAATTAATTCCATTGATGTTGAACAAGCTCTTGCTGTAGAAGTAGAGTCAGGTGTCTATGTTAAAGCGATTCCAGTTGAGTAATACTTATTGAACAAGCCTCCCACTTTATTTAAATAGACAGTAACATCACTTAGTTCTGGGTGGTGTTATTTTTTTCTATATTTACTAGAATGAATACTTCAGACTATAATGAATTCACATAATATATTTATTACTACAAGGGGATGCCTAAAATCAGGTCACAGACAATTCGAACATTAATTGGTGGAATCCTATCATTATTTATTGCGATGGGGATCGGTAGATTTGCGTATACCGTGGTTCTGCCATTCATGCAAGAGGCATACCAATTCTCTGATGCAACTGCCGGTTATTTAGCAACAAGTAATTATCTGGGTTATTTTGTAGGAGCCATCGTTGCGGCCAAACTAAACATGGAGAAAAAGCGAATCTTATACTTGCGTATTGTTCTGCTGCTCAGCATTGGAACAACTGCCTTGATGGGGTTAACGGGAGTTTTTTCGATTTGGTATTTTCTGCGGTTTATATCTGGTGCGCTGAGTGCATTTGTATTTGTTTTAGCTTCAAGTATTGTTCTAGATCAATTAGCAAGAGAAGGTAAGTCGCATCTTTCTGGCATCTTGTATGCGGGAGTTGGGCTTGGCATTATGATAAGCAGCATCATTGTTGCTCCACTACATCAATTAACATCTTCGGATGGCACATGGATTGGTTTAGCCTTGCTGGCATTCATTCTGATGATCTTTGTATGGTTCTTCATTCGACCTAGTCGATCTAGCTTTCGAGCAGAAGTACAATCAACACCCGTGATACATAACTTGCCAACTCCGCCCAAAAAGTGGATTCCATGGTTAGCAATCGCTTATTCGCTAGAGGGATTGGGCTATATCGTAACGGGCACGTTCATCGTTCTCATTGCACAAACCTCGAGTTCTTTTCATGGAGATGCTACGATGGTGTGGATGATTGTCGGTATTGTTGCAGCACCTTCATGTATCATTTGGTCTAAGATTGCGCAAAAGCTCGGTTACGTGAAATCCTTAATCGTTTCGATGGTAGTTCAAGCTATTGGAATTCTACTGCCTGCTATTGCAGAAAGTTCAGTATTCATATATGCAAGTGCAATTTTATTCGGATTTACATTCATGGGAATTACGACAGTTACGACAACGCTTATCAGACAGATGGTTCCCATGAATAGCAGTCGAATCATTGGCTTCTTCACTACGGGATATGCCTTTGGTCAAATGCTTGGCCCATCATTAGCAGGGATTCTTGCAAATCTTACAAGCAGTTATAGACTCGCACTTATTGGAGCAGCGGTAGTTGTTTTCATAGGAGGGCTGTGCTTAATCAGCGGGCTTAAATATGAAAGTAAATATAAAACAAATAACATCAGTTGGGGGAATTGAACATGTTAATGCCAACACATATTGTTGCAGTCGGTGGAATCGTAGAGAATGAACAAGGTGAGATTCTGTTAGTGAAAACTCCGCTTCGCGGCTGGGAATTTCCGGGTGGACAAGTGGAGGTAGGAGAGAATCTAATTGATGCATTACGTAGAGAGATTCTAGAGGAAAGTGGCATTGACACCACAGTTTCGCATATGATTGGCGTCTATTCCAACACAAGCAGTTACAAGTGGTTTGACGGTATAACCGATGTTCCAACTAAGCTAATTATCGATTTTGTCTGCAAGTATGCAGGCGGTGAGTTAATCACCTCTGAGGAAACAACTGCTACAGGTTGGGTCCCGAAGGATCAAGTGTTAGAATTAATCGCTGCACCAGCCATTCGAACTCGCTTTCAGGCGTATTTGGATTATAAGGGGCAAGTGAATTACATGGAATATGTCACCAAGCCGCAGTTTGAAGTGAAACTGAATCAGCAGATTTCGGAATAAAAAGATGAGTGAACAGAGCAAGTATAGGAGGCAAACATCTATGAAAATGTATATAGTGGACTCTTTTACGAACAAAGCTTTTAAAGGGAATCCAGCTGCAGTATGCATTCTTGAATCAGAACAAACTGATCAATGGATGCAGCATGTGGCATGTGAAATGAATTTGTCAGAAACAGCTTTTTTACTCAAAAATGGAAATGAATACGCTTTAAAATGGTTTACGCCAACTGGTGAAGAGGATTTATGCGGTCATGCGACACTAGCGACTGCACATATTCTTTGGGAAGAACAATTGTGTAATGATCATGAACTCAGATTCAATACACGCAGTGGATTATTGACTGCTATCCGTAATCAAGATTGGATTGAAATGAACTTTCCAATAGAACTAGAGCAGGAAGTTACCCCGCCGACTGAGCTGATTGAGGGGTTAGGAACTGCGTATCGATATGTCGGTAAGAACAGAATGGATTACATCATCGAAGTTGCTGATGAAACTACGTTATGTAATCTTCAGCCGAATTTTACGTTGTGGAAGTCCGTTCCATCAAGAGGTATTATTGTAACGAGCAAGTCGGATCGATCAGATGTTGATTTTGTCTCTAGATGCTTCTATCCAGCAAATGGCGCAGATGAAGATCCAGTTACTGGATCTGCGCATTGCTGTCTTGGCCCTTATTGGCAGGCGAAGCTGCATAAAGAAGATTTGGTCGCTCTTCAATTATCAAGCAGAGAAGGCTTGCTTAAATTAAGAATTGAAGAGGGACGGATAATCATCCAAGGTCAAGCAGTTACAACGCTAAAAGGGGAGTTATTGGCATAATGATTGTTTACCTAGATTCTCTTGACCAAATAACTGAAGATCAGCTCGATTCAGGGTTCTTTGATGGGTGGCCTAATCCGCCTTCTGTCAGAAATTTTTATAAAATACTTGAGAATTCTAGTTATATTCAATTAGCATTAGATGTTGAGTCGAATAAAGTGATTGGTTTTATTAACGCTCTATCTGATCAAGTCTTAGCTGCATATATCCCGCTTCTAGAAGTTATTCCAGCGTACAAGAATCAAGGCATTGGTACTATTCTTGTAGAGCGTATGCTAGAGAAGTTGCAAGATTATTATATGATCGATTTGCTATGTGACGAGGAGCTTCAAGCTTATTACACCAAGAGAGGTTTGATCAAAGCCTCGGGTATGATGAAGCGGAATTACCAGAATCAATCGGGAATACAAGTGTAAAAATCATAACGACCTGGGTTAGAATCATGTTCTGTGCCCAGGTCCTTTTATCTTTAAGAAAGAAATATTAATGACATTAATAATTTAAAAGTGGTGATAAGCATTTTTACAGATATAACATATTTGAGAAATGGGAATGAGAAGCAGCAGCAGGTTTATCAACTGCTTACCCAAATGCACCTATTCGAAAATTTAGCTAGCTATAAACCCGTGCTATGTGGAACGATACCGATCGCTATTGATAATGAGAACTCGGATTTGGATATTATTATGGAAGTTTATGATTTTGCTGCGTTCAAGAGCAGAATGAACGAATTATTTGGCAGTTATGATGAGTTTAAATTACAGGAGAAGCTAATCCGTTCGACACCGACGATAAAAGTTAATTTTAACTATGGCGGCTTCATGTTTGAATTATTCGGACAACCAAAGGCAGTCGCCCATCAGAATGCCTATAGACATATGATAATCGAGCATCATTTATTAAACTTATATCCCGACATTAGAGAAGAAATCATTCGCTTAAAAAAGGCAGGAATGAAAACGGAGCCAGCATTTGCCCAAGTCCTGGGACTAAACGGTGATCCCTATGAGGAATTACTAAAGCTGAAAATAGATAAGGTTCAACAGAACTAGGAGGCGATCCCATGGAAGTATCGATATATAAAGCTGCTTTACACGAGAAACCAATTATCGAGAATCTGATGCAGTTCTATGTATACGACTTTACGGAGTATACGAATCTAGCGATTCGTGAGAATGGATCATATCCGATGTTACCTGAACTGCCTACATATTGGGAAGACACTGAACATAAGCATCCCTACATCATTAAAGCTGATCAAGAAGTAGCTGGATTTATTCTGGTTAAGCAAATAGAATCTGAAGCGAGATGCTATAACTATTTGGCTCATTTTTTTATCCTTCGTAAATTTAGAAGATCTGGAATTGGGCAGCAAGCTGCCAAACTAGTCATTCATGCTCACGATGGTGAATGGGAGATGTATCAACTTGAGAATAACATCCCAGCCCAAAAGTTCTGGGATAAGGTGTTAAATGAATTGACTGATGATAAGATATTGGTGAAGCATGACAACGGTAGAAGGTATCAAACTTTTAGCGTTCATAAGAGTAGTTCAATTTAACAATATCATTTGTTGGAGGTAATCATGGGATTCCTAATTAATTGTAGAACTTGTGGTAAGCAAGTATCATCGACAGCAAAGATGTGTCCTCACTGTGGCGAACGATCTCCAGAGCCTTATATAGATAAATTCAAATATTCATTGATAGCCTTACTTGTTATTGCGATCATAATTATATTTATATTTTTTCTATTTGGATGGATTTGATTATTGAATATATAATCGGAGGAACTTTATGAGGTACATTCAACTCATTTTAATGTTATTTTTCCTATCAGGTTATTGGGATGGGTCAACCATAAAGACAGATCCCCCAAATTCAATAACAGCCTCTGGACCAATGACGATTTCAAGAAACAGTTTGTTTCCTATAATCAATAAAGAATATTATCTAAATGTTCGGATGATAGAAGGGAGCTACTCAGAAGATTGGTCACCAGGGCCGTTAATGGGTCGTACTTGGAAAGGGAAATTTCAAATAATTGTAACAGATGAATATGAGAAAATAATTAGCACTCTAAATTTGAATGAATTTTTCCAAGATGAGCTAATATTTAATTCTACGTTTGACATTGAATTCGACGATTACAACGGTGATGGAAATATAGACTTTACAATAGGACAGTATGGAACAAGCAATGGTAATTTCTATAAATTGTTCACGCTAACACAGGAAAACCAAATTCAAGAACTCAAAATACATGATTACAATGATTTGTTCATTAGTGGTGGAACGAGCAGGTATTCTACCAAATTAGAGAAAATTAATAAAACCACATTCAAGAAATCTTTTTATAACAATGCAACCGGCAAGAATGTAGAGGATACTTTCGAATGGAATGGCACTGAATTCGTTAGAACTTCACAAGTGGAAAAATAGCGAAGAAACGGAATTTTATTATATGATCAAAGCTGAAAAGCAGCAGTGGTAGCGTGCGGAGGAGTATATGAAAACATACATCTATATGATTAGACATGGTGAATCACCTAAAGATGGAGACAATGAGAGAACACGTGGTTTAACTGATAAAGGAATGTCTGGCGCCCATTTAGTTACAGATATTTTAAAGAATGAGGAAATCGATACTTTCATTTCGAGTCCATATAGCAGAGCGATTGTGACAATAGAAGGATTAGCACAGTCTATGGGTAAAGAGATTATGATTTATGAAGAGCTTAAAGAGATCGTGTTTTTAAATGATGATAAAATTCTACCTGAACATGAATTGTATCCAACCGTAACAAAGATGTTCAATGACCGCCATTATTCGTTGCCTGAAGGAGAATCTATAGTTGATTGTCAGGCACGTGCTATTAATGTGTTTAAACAAATCCTGTCTATTTATAAGGGACAGAAGATCGCCATTGGAACTCATGGGGCTATTATGACGTTAATAATGGGCTACTTTGATAGTCAGTATGATTTGGAGTTTCTGTTAAAGACTTCAAAGCCTGATATCTATAGAATGGAATTCGATGGTGAGCAGTTGATAGAAGTGAAGAGGTTCTGGAAAAATGATTGTTAATCGCTGTGTTAGAGAAACAAAAAAGGAGTTTTAAAGAGATCCATCATTTCCGCGTGAAGCCCGCTGCGTAAATCGGTTTTCGGTTGATAGTCGAGAAGCCTTTGTGCCTTGGAAATATCCGCCCATGTGTGGCGTGGTTCACCAGAGGCTTTGCTCATAAATTTCCTGTCTATTTTTTTTGCAAAAAGCTCCTCAAGAATGGCAATGCAATCAAGTACGGATGCACGTTCTTTGCCTCCAATATTGATCGTTTCGCCAATGATGTTCTCCGCATAGACTGCAGCTGCGACAGCCTCCACACAGTCTGCCACGTACGTAAAGTCCCGTGTTTGAAGTCCATCGCCATGAATCGGAATCGGCTTACCTTGCCTGATATGGCTGATAAACCTATGAAACGCCATATCAGGGCGCTGTCTCGGTCCGTAAACGGTAAAGAAGCGCATAATAACGATCGGGAGTCCAGCATGGCGCGCATACACGTTGCATAGCTGTTCGCCTGTTAGCTTACTTACCCCATAGGGGGATAACGGCTCAGTGGTAGCAATTTCGTTTACTTGATCCGTTTTCTCGCCATACACGGAAGATGTAGATGCATAAACGAATTTGGTGACGGGGTGCTTGCTACAGTCTTCTAGCAGACGTTGGGTGGCTTCAATGTTATGGGTGATGTATAGTTTGAAATCTGCCCCCCAGCTCGAGCGTACACCCGGCATGCCAGCCAAGTGGTAGACGATATCAACACCAGGAAGAACCTCATCCCAAGGAACCTGCAGTAAATCTTGATTGATGAAAGTAAATCGGTCTTGCGGGAGTAAGAAACGTAGATTATATTCCCTTACTTTAACGGGGGTTGGAGACTGCTGAACAAACGCATCTAAGCCAATGACTTCGTGCCTGGGATCTTGAAGAAGCTTTTCACAAAGATGAGATCCGATAAAGCCAGCAGCCCCTGTAACGAGTATTTTCATTCATAGAGCCTCCATTCCAGTAAAGGTTTATCTATTTCCAATGCCAAAATAATAATAGCCTAGGTCTTTCATTTCCTTACCATTTAGCATATTTCTTCCATCAAAAATAAAAAAATCGTTCAAGCTGGCCCGTAATTTCGCCCAATCCGCTCCGATATAATCCTTCCATTCCGAACAGAGGATGATGGCGTCACATTGCTGCAGCGTCATTTCAATGGTATCGAATTGTTGAACTTTTTTAGACAGAAGAGCTGCTGGGAGTTTAGCTACTGGATCATGTACTCTGAGATTTGCTTGCTTCGTTCGCAATTGTTGAATAATGGATATGGACGGAGCTTCTCTTAAATCATCCGTATCTGGTTTGAAGGAAATGCCAAGAATGGCAACGGTCTTATGGTTAAATCCTCCCAACTTCTGCTCCCATATGTTCAAAAAGTGCGTGGACTGCGTGTCATTAATGTCAATGACCTTTTCGAGGATTCGAAGTTCAATCTTCTGCTCTTTCGCAGTGAATAAGAGTGCCTTACTGTCTTTCGGAAAGCAAGAACCGCCGTATCCTATCCCAGCTCTTAAGAAATGGGGGCCAATCCGGTGATCCATGCCCATTGCCGTAGTGACGTCAGAAACATTGATCTCCAATGTTTCACATAGTCTTGATAATTCATTTACATAGGAAATTTTCGCAGCCAGGAAAGCGTTCGATGCATATTTAATCATTTCTGCTGTTTTGGGCGTGGTTTTGAAAATAGGTGCTGTCAGTTTGGCATATAAGGATGCAATTACATTTGCAGCTTGCTCATTGTCGCTTCCTATAATAATGCGATCTGGATTCAGTGAATCATAAAGCGCGCTGCCTTCACGTAGGAACTCAGGGTTGGAGACAACATCGAAAGGATAGGGATGATTCTGTGATTCTTTGATCCAGTCGACCATTTTACGGTTCGTTTCTATAGGAACTGTGCTTTTCACAGTAATGATTTTATAGTCATTCATGTAAGTTCCGATACTTTTGGCTGCTCCGCGTATGGCTTGAAGATCAGCGCTTCCGTCTTTATCAGAGGGGGTACCGACACATAGGAAGATGACTGAGTTATCACGTATTGCTGTTGCGAGTGATGTAGTAAAGCGTATTTGTTGGGAGGCCAAATGCTTCACTAATAAGAGGTCCAACCCTGGTTCATAGAATGACAACTTACCCTCAGACAATTCCTGTATTTTCATCGTATCCGTATCTAACCCTGTCACGTTCCATCCTAATTCGGCGAATACTAATCCAGTCGTAACACCGACATAACCCATTCCCACGATTAAAATGTTCATTTTTGGTTGCCTCCGTCATTTTGTATGAACATCGACTGCGGATTAATAATCGAGTTTGCCATCGGATAGTGGTGAGGATTCAGAATGCCATAGTAAATAAGGAGTTTATTTGCCACAGGAAGCAAACCTTTAGGTTTTATATTGGAAAATGGCTGAAGTCTAGTACCTTTGCCTGCACAGAGAATTAATCCTTTCATTGAGCATTTACCTCCTTGTCTAGCTGAAGACATTATTAATTTATGATGATAATTATGAAATGGAAGGGCGATTAACAGGGTATATACGCTGATATGTAGTTACTTGTTGAGATTCACGCTGATCAGGACAATCATAATCCGCGAATCTACTCTATCAAAAGCCTAAGCAGAGGGTACGAAAAATCATAGTATACATGGAGACAAATATGCTTCTAAACTTAGAATGAGAGGAATGGTTGTTTTGCAAAATTTAGACAAATTGATCGACTATTTAAAGAGTAATGAAAATGTTGAAAAGATTTCGTTGGAGTATTTAAACGGAGACAAAGACAAAGTTGATTTAGCCGACATCAAAGATATCATGACAGACATTGATTGGGATCAAGTTGATGAAGTTGAGGTAGAGTTGCCAGACGGATCAAAATTGGAGTTTGGTGAAGTGAAAGAAGAGGAAGAGGAAGAAGAAGAAGAGTCAGAAGAGGAAGAGGAAGAGGAAGAAGAAGAAGAGTCAGAAGAAGAAGACTCAGAAGAAGAGTCAGAAGAAGAGTCAGAAAAAGATAACGATGACGAAGAAAAAACCGAAGAAAAAACTGAGGAAGTATAAGCAGAAGTAGACAACATGCGATCGCTATGCAAAGAAGCTGTCCAGAGAGATATATCTACTTCTGGACAGCCTTTTTGCAAATAATGAATAAGTTTCGCTATTTTTGTTCCCAGACAGAAAGTATTTCTTGGGCAACACGGTTCCATGTGAAATTTCTTTCTGCCAGTCTGCGACCGTTAAGACCCATCTGACGTGCATGACCTAGGTCAGATAGCATCGTATTCAGCTTTTGTGCGTATTCCTTCGGGTCTTCCGGGTTATTAATGAGCAAGCCGTTATTGTTCATGACAATTTCCGGATTACCGCCTCTTGCTGTTGTGAGGAAAGGAAGGCCAGCTGCCATAGCTTCGTAGTGTACTCTAGCTAAAGGTTCCTGCCAGATGGACGTACACACAAATACATCTGCTGCACAGAACCAACGGTGAACGTCCTGCGCCTTGACATAGCCGGTTGTAATGACCGGTAATGGTGATCTTTCGGCAAGCGCTCTAAAATAAGCGACATAATCACTTACTGTGTTATCGCTATACTTAGAGCCACCTACAACGACAAGGACAGCATCCGAATGGATTAAGTCCGACAATGCACGGACTAAAACATGAGGTCCTTTGTTGCGAGTCAGCCGCCCAACGAACAATATGACCTTTTTGGAATTGAGGTTGTATTCCGCTCTGAGGCTCTCACGGACTCTGCGTGCACTTTCTGACTCCATCCACGAAGCAAAGGAATCTAAATCAACACCGGAGTAAATCGGTTTGATTTTACCTGCTGCATGAGGATAGAACTCACAGATGGTATTTCCAATATAATTACTGATGGTAATAATACGCTCTGTTTGCTCAATCACCGCATTTCCTTCGCTATGCGCAATCTTCGACGGATTGAACATATCGTTATGCATACTCAAAATAATGCGAGATGTCGGCGCAACATTTCGAATAGGAAGGACCAACAAAGGGCGATTGAAAATATGAATAATATCGTAGTATTCGGAATTACTTTCTAGGAAATGGAGGACTCCCACAGCGTATTCTTCAAGTAAATTATCTGATTTAAAGCGCACATAACGAATACCATCTACAACTTCATCGTTTGGTAAAGCAGGATCCGCGCTTCCAAGAATAGTAATTCTGTTATGTTTACTTAATAGCGGGGCTACACCGTCAATATAGGTTTGGATGGCTCCACCCCGAATGTTGGGAACAGGCAGCTTTTCTGTACAAATCATCAGAATGTTCACAAGTAACAGCTTCCTTTCACAGTGAATATGCCTATTTTCAACAACGGAGGTGACACTTTCTTAGATCGTTGTGCTAGTTGCGTATTTTTTCGAATAGGCTTCGCTACACGATTATTAGGTTTCTTAAACCCTAGCCTTTTCTTCATTCGTTTCTTCTTTGGATGGTGTAATGGCTTAACTTTTCTCTTAGCACACCATATTCTGATGACAAAGATAATTTCGGCACATGATCCACGTTTCCAATTCGTTGGTTTCTTTTGTGTTTTTCGTTTTATATAGCGAATTTTTTTAATAATTTTGGTTTTCTGGGTTGCGCGCCGTTTAGGTACTCGTAGTGTAAATTTCTTTCTTCTGTCTGTTGGAAGTTGGATCAGGGCAGGTCCAAAATTTTCTGGCATAGGCAATTGGAAAGCAGGCACTAGCGGTACTGTTGGCGCAGACTCAGCCGTATCTGATAAAACAGGCTCTATCGGTATCGTAAGCGCAGACTCAGCCGTATCTGAAAAAACAGGCTCTATCGGTATCGTAGGCGTAGACTCAACCGTATCTGAATAAACAGACTCTATCGGTATCGTAGGTGCAGACTCAGCCGTATCTGATAAAACAGGCTCTAGTATAGAGGGAACCGAAATAATGTCATCTTTTACTGGGGCATCGGAATAATTAGGAGTCTGTAAATCACCTGGAAGAACAGCAGCTTGGCGCTCGATAATCGAAGGTTGGAATGTTTCCGCCGAGTAGTCACCTGCTGGGTAATTCATCTTATCCTTCTCAAGTTCAGATAAAGCCTCCCATTTGCTCGTTTCTGTTTTCAGTACTCTTTGAAGATTCTCTGCTAGCTCAGTCTCAAGGAACAATTGAGGATTGAACACAATTTCTTTGACATGCTTGTAGAATTCGTTTGGAAAAGCCATATCAATCCACAAGATTTCAAAAGTTTCTTGATCAATAGGATTGGCTTGATGGTAAGCATCAATCATGCCACGGATCCAGGTCAAGTCCCAGACTCCCATATCATCCATCGTGCTTGTAATCAACTTGCGTAAGTCACGAATCGGCAGATCGTAGGCAACGCCGTCTAAATCGATGACCCAGATGCCGCCTGGTCCCATCTGTCCGTTCGACCAACCAAAATCCTGATGGACAAGTCCCCAATGGGCTTCACCTTTGGCAATCATACGTTGGTAAGGGGAGTTTTGGAAGCGTTGATACATGTCGTTAGCCTGTCGCTTGAATTCCTCGATGACATCGAGTAAGCTTGCGCTTGCTGCTGTTTCAGGGTAAGCAAGGGCGAGATCCTGGAACCAGCCAATTTTGGCAATTATTTTTTCATAATATTTGCCCCAGCCATAGAGGCGCGAGGATTTCTCTGATCCGCGAGGTGGAATATAGCCTTTGGAGTTTTTGTGGAATTCCCCTAAGCCAAAACACAACTGTGAAGCTCCTTCCAGATCGATTTTCGATACCGGTACAAGGGGGTCGATCCAGTCTGTAACGATCCAAAGCTTTCCACCAGCTTCCACATACAGATTGCCTTCCTTCGTAGGAATGAAAGACGGAACACGGTAACCTAACTTGGACATGTATTCTTGAGCTCCTACACTGAAAAGACTTCTTCTGGGCCGCCTGTGCAAACATTTAAGACTGAGATTGCCCTTGCTTGTGCCGATTTTCCAAATAGCACCACCTTTGTCAGGCTTGGAGGTAATCAAGAGCATCTCATTGACCTGCATGTCATAATGGGTCATGACCTCTCGTGCCAGCATCTCTAACTCAGGAGGAACATACTGTTCAGCAACGATTCCTGGGGATAAGATGACATCCTGCCAAGGAACGATTTGATAATTATCCACCATCATCACTCCATAACTTATTTTAAAGTGAATTGTACGATTTAAGCTCTTATAGATCACATAAACCAGATTTGGATTATATATCTCTATGCATATGTCTTTTGTTGAAAGGTTGAAATGGACATGAGTGGAACTTTACTGAAAAACGATTAGTCTTTCGTACATCTTTTTAATTGTCATCTTGCTCCGATATAAAACTAGAAGATACAAAAATTCTATGAATTAACTTCTTGATATTTTGTCTAGGATGATAGGCAGTTTGCAGTTAGAATAAAAAGTGGACAAGCCTGATATCTATAGAATGGAATTTGACGTTGAACAGTTGATAGAAGTGAAGAGATTGTGGGAATATCAAGTTATGTGAGGTAAGCGAGTTTAGGAGGTGATCTAGTGTTGGAATTAGACTCAAATAACCATTCAGTGTTCTGATTTCATTATCATCTTATTCTAGTCGTAAAGTATCGTAGAAAAGTAATAGGTGATGAAATATCTAATAGGCTAAAAGAGATATTCGAGTATATTCAGCCCAATTTCAATATCACGCTGCAAGAATGGAATCATGACAAGGAATATCCGTGAACAACTGTGGAAGGAATATTTTTGGTCGTGAAGCTATTGTCTTATAACTACTGGTGGAGCGCCTATTGATGTATTGAAACCCAAGGTCAGAAATGAGGTGGAGACGTGCTAAGAGCTTACAAATACCGTATCTATCCAAACCATGAGCAACAGCAATATCTTGCGAAAGTATTCGGCTCTGTTCGCTTCATCTACAATAAGATGCTTGCCGATAAGATCGAACACTACAAGCAGACGGAAACGATGCTGAGTAATACACCTGCTCAATATAAGAAAGAATTCCTGTGGCTTAAAGAAGTTGATAGCCTTGCCTTGGCAAACGCACAACTTAACCTAGACAAAGCCTATAAGAATTTTTTTCGTGATAAGAGCGTAGGTTTCCCTAAATTCAAAAGCAAAAAGTTGAACAACCATCGTTTCACAACGAACAATCAAAATGGAACAGTGTCCATTGAAGAAGGATATATAAAAATTCCCAAGCTAAAGACAAGAATCAGAATCAAACTGCACCGGCAATTCACGGGGTTAATCAAATCATGCACCATATCCAAAACACCATCTGGAAAATACTTTGCTTCTGTACTGGTTGAAACAGATATAGCACCGTTGGAGAAAACAGAAAACAAGATTGGCGTTGATCTTGGACTGAAAAACTTTGCGATAACTTCAAATGGTGAAGTGATCGCAAATCCTAAACATCTTCATAAATCTGAAAAACGATTAGCCAAGTTGCAAAAGGCTTTGTCGAGAAAGAAGAAAGGTAGCAATAACCGATCTAAAGCAAAGTTGAAAGTAGCCAAGCTGCATGAAAAAATATCTAATCAGCGTAAAGACTTCTTGCACAAAACGTCAACCAAAATGATAAACGATAACCAAGTTATCGCTATGGAAGACTTGAGTGTAAAGAATATGATACAAAATCACAAATTAGCTAAAGCCATATCGGAAGTATCTTGGAGCATGTTTCGTTCGATGCTTGAATATAAGAGCAATTGGTATGGACGCGATCTGATTATCGCACCTAAGAATTACGCTAGCAGTCAACTATGCTCATGTTGCGGTTACAAAAACGTAGAAGTGAAAAACCTTGTTGTTCGTGAATGGACATGTCCTGAATGTGGTACACAACACGACAGAGATATAAATGCTGCTGCTAACCTTCTGAAATTAGCAATGTAATTTGTACTTATCGGGCTAGGAACTAGCCTATAAGCTTGGGTAAACTTGGAGCAGTAGCTCTATTGACCAAGAAGCACACACCTCTTAGGTGGTGTGTAGTTCACATGGATTGACATTAATGAACTGGGTGGAATGAATATATATCCTAGAACATTAAAGAGTTTAATACATAACATTAAAACGGATAATGAAATCAAACATTTGATAAACGATGACATAGAATGATTTTTTATATGTATCTTAGTGATCAGGATCCTCATTTCTTATCTTAAGGATTGAAAGGATTGAAGACCTATTTTGAAGAGAATATTTGATATATTAATTATTATAATGATTCTAGTAATGCTATATTTTGGTATTTTATATTTTTTAATGCACCAGTTGAACCCATAGATATAGGCTCTTTACAAATCAATTGGTCAACAGCGGGATTAATTCTATTAATTCTGTCATTTATACGTCTTCGTCTTAAATGATATGCAAATTTGCACCGTAGCCATTTCAATAACAGAGAATTTTAAACAGGAAAACACATTTTGCGAGGCTAATGAGATCATAAAGGAGTAGGATATGTCTATGAGTATAGAGGTTAGATTTGGAAGATTGGAAGATTTAGAAGATGTTATTAATGGTGATCAATCGGTTGCCGATCATATTCTTAAATGGAAACTTGAAAATCAAGAAATAATACTTGCTGAAGAAAATAAAGAATTAGTTGGATATTTAAGATTGGAATATTTATGGTCTAAGTACCCATATATAGGATTGATTATTGTAAATCCAGAATATAGAGGGCGAGGAATTGGTAAAAGAATGTTGGAGTACTCGCAAGACTATTTAACTAGCAAGGGACTGAAATCATTATATAGTTCATCACAGGTTAATGAATCAGAGCCTCAGAAGTGGCACAGAAAAATGGGATTTGAAGAATGTGGAATACTGAATGGGATCAATTCTGGAAATATCGGTGAACTCTTTTATGTAAAGAAAATATAAGGAATTGAAGTGGTCACGTAGACTGTATTTATTTACCGGTAGTCGATCAGGAAGAAACAATTAAATGGTATCAAGAGAAACTTGGATTCCATTGGAATGGATTTTATTTTGAACTTGGTTTTGGACCAGACATCATGCTGGTAACTGTCAACGATAAAGAAGATGTAAAGCTAACATATCGAACAGATCATTGGGAAGACAAGGATTTCGATATGTATATTCTTACATACAAATCAAGCAATATCGAAAAAACATATGAAACATTAAGAAACAAAGAGGCGTATGCGTTTCTGAGATTAAGATGTATGATGGAACAGAAACTGCTTCAGATTCTATGATCTGAATGGGCATAGATTCGATGTATGGTCTGGATGGCTTTAAAGGAGAGCAAAATGACAAAATATAATGTTGGAATTTTGGTTTACGACTTCATGGATCTTTTGGATTTTGCAGGTCCATGCGAAGTGCTATCTTTAGCTGCATTTTCAAATTTACAACAAAGCATCATGCTGTACAAAAGATCTCTGCCCAAAAATAAGCCTTTTCAAGTTAAAACGGTATCAGAAACAGGTAATTTAATAAAAACCCATACAGGAACATTGATTCAACCAGATTATAATTTAGATAATGCCCCACGATTTGATATTTTGATCATTCCAGGAGGACCATTACGAGCTATTAATAAAATGAAAAAGAATAAAAAAGTAATCGATTATATCGTAAAATCGCAAAACATAGAAATGATATGTTCTGTTTGCTCTGGATCACTTATTCTAGCCGAAACCGGTCTTTTGAATAGTAAAACTGCTACGTCTCACAATTTGGCTTTATCATTACTTAATAACAAATCCAGAGGCATTCAAGTCGTTAAGGATAAAAAAGTAGTTAAGGATGGAAATATCATTACATCAGGAGGCATCTCTTCAGGTGTGAATATGGCGTTGTATCTTATTGAAAAACTTGTAAATAAAGAAATAGCACAAAGAACAGCTAAAATTCTGGAGTTTAGTGGGTACTCTGAAAGTGAGATAATGGATATTATGGAGAAAGATAATTTTTTAGCAGCTCAACAGGATGGCGTCATCAAATAACACGGCATATACGTAGAATATCGAAGATGTATTCAGAAATATAAACACTTTATTTCCTGAGTAGGGGGATACAGATGATAAAACGTTCATTAAAAGAAATTAAAAAAATGGCGAATGGTTTTGGATTAGATCAAACTTATAATTCATTAAGTATCTCTGGTGTTTCAATCGATACAAGAACCCTTTGTAATGGAAATTTGTTTATACCGATTATTAGGATAGATAATGGACACAAATATGTGGAGGATGCAATTAACAAGGGGGCAGTTGCTTCACTTTGGCAAAAAGATCAACCAAATCCACCAAAGGGAATCCCTATTATTTATGTTAATAACACGCTGGAGGCATTGCAAAATCTGGCTAAGGCATATAGAAATCAGTTAAACATCAAGGTTATTGGAGTAACAGGCAGTAATGGGAAAACAACCACCAAAGATATGATATACTCCATAGCAGCAACTACATATAAAACACAGAAGACCATTGGTAATTATAATGGGGAGTATGGATTACCATTAACTCTGCTTGAACTTGAAGAGGATACACAAGTTGCAGTTTTGGAAATGGGAATGAGTAATTTAGGTGAAATCAAGCTGCTATCAGAAATTGCGCGGCCAGATATTGCAATTATTACGATGATTGGTGTTTCTCATATTGCAACTTTAGGATCAAAAGAGGCTATTGCGAAAGCCAAACTAGAAATAATAGCAGGACTCCATCAATCAGGAACATTAATATATTATGGTGATGAACCATTATTAAGCAAAGGAGTATCAGGAGAACCAAAGACATTCCGTATTATTAAATTTGGTGAATCCTCAGTTAACGATTATTATCCTATTAAACAATATGTATCTAATGATGGTATCCATTTTACATCGAATGATAGCCAAGACTATCTTATTCCGATGTTCGGAACACATAATATACTAAATGCGCTTGCTTCTATTGCTGCAGGAAATGAATTGAAAATTGCTTCAAAAGATATTAAAAACGGGCTTCAAAATTTAACGGTAACAGAAATGAGAATGCAACAAATAAAGACCAAATTAGGGTGCACAATCATTAATGATGCATGGAATGCTAGTCCTGTTTCTATGAAAGCTGCAATACAAACGATTACTGAACTAACAGGATACAAGAGAAAGATTCTAATACTTGGAGATATGCTTGAGCTTGGCGCTAATGAAATTGTATATCACCAAGAAATTGGAAATGAAATAAATCATGATGAAATTAATTATGTTTTTACAATTGGGAACTTAAGCGAACACATTTCGAATCAATTATATAGCAAATTCACATCTAGCCATGTAAAACACTTTCAGGATAAACAAGAACTGATTAACCACATTAATAATATTATTGAAGAAAATGATTTGATCCTAATTAAAGGTTCAAGAGGAATAAAATTAGAGGAAATTGTTGAGAAACTTATCTAAAAAAGAATTTGGATGTGATAACAATGAATTTATATAGTCATGGAAGTATTGCTGTAAGATCACTAACAGTAGACGATGCCGGGCTGCTGTTAAAATGGTTAAGCGATAAAGACGTATTAGAATACTATGGAGGTCGTGACCAACCTTATAACTTTGAAAAGGTAGAGAAGCACTTTTATGAACGGGCTAGAGATATTACTCAGTGTATTATTGAGTTTGAAGGTCATGCAATCGGTTACATACAATTTTATTTAATCAGCGAAGAAGAAAGACAAGAATATGGATATGGAGATTTTAACGGTAATATACATGGAATGGATCAGTTTATAGGAGAAGTTGAATATTGGAATAAGGGAATTGGAACAGATCTAGTAAAATCAATGGTTAACTACTTATTAACTCATGAAAAAGCAGAAAAGATTGTGATGGATCCCCAGGCTTGGAATGAAAGAGCATTACGTGTGTATGAGAAGTGCGGATTCGTAAAGAAGAAATACTTAAAAGAACATGAATGGCATGAAGGACAATATAGAGATTGCTGGATTATTGAATATGAAGGAAAGCACAACAAATAAACCAAATGAATGAGGGGCCGATCACTAATGAATGTAGCATGTATCCGTTACGAACAATTCAGTGAAAAAGATTATAATCTCGCAAAAGAGTTATTAACCAGAGACGTTGAGGCGGGAGAAGACATCCTTCGGGTGCTTGCTGAAGAACCCGAATTGTTTATTACCGCATACATTGAGGATAAACTTGTCGCACTTGCCCAAGTGAACGAGCCTGTACCGCAATCTTATTTAACTGTGTTTGTCGCTCCTCAATTTCGCAGGCAAGGAATTGGTTCTGCCATGGTAAAGTATGCAGAAAACAAACTGCGTACGGTTGGAACCCAAAAAGTTAGGAGCTCCTTTCGTGCCGCTCAACAATCGTCTCTAGCTTTTGCGCGCAAGCTAGGTTATGACCCATATTTTGCATCGGCTTATATGCAGCTATCCGGTGATCCCTTTCCATTGGAGGAACTTCCAGTTAGGCAATATACAGACGAAGACTATCTTGCCAGTCAGTCGATGTATGCCGTAGCTTTTCACGAGATGCGAGTTCGAACTGGGTGCTTTCCTGATTCTGTGATCGCCCAGCCTAGTGAAAAAGAACGAATAGCATGGAAAGAAGATGCGGAAACCCGTTTTGTCTACGAAATAAATGGGGAGATCGTTGCTTATAGTCACCTTTGTGGTAATGAAATCAGCAGTATTTCCGTCCGAACAGACTTTCAAGGACAAGGGATTGGGAAAAAGTTCGTTATGTACTTATGCAACGAAATCTATCAACAAGGCAATGAAACGGTCAACCTTTGGTGTGTCGTCGGGAATTCTGCCAGAAATCTTTATGAGAGCCTTGGCTTTAAGGAAAAGTATATGATGGAGTTTGTGCGGAAAA
Source organism: Paenibacillus albiflavus (assembly GCF_004344915.1). Lineage (GTDB taxonomy): Bacteria > Bacillota > Bacilli > Paenibacillales > NBRC-103111 > Paenibacillus_AM > Paenibacillus_AM albiflavus. The sequence continues at coordinate 392,622 of NZ_SKFG01000002.1, forward strand.
CGCTGTAATCTCAGTTATATAAACATGTTTCATTGGCGAGGTTTGTCAACTAGTGATAGGAAGGAAGTGCAATAAAATGAATCACTTTCAATCAATTGCAAATATTATTGAACAGCATAATGAAACACTACCTTTTTCAGGAGCAATTTTAGTCCAAAGTGATGGAAAGACCTTTGAGCAAGTATATGGATATGCAAACCGTTCCGAACGAATCCATATTAGTTCTTATACCAAATTTGGAATAGCATCAGGCTGCAAAATTTTTACTTCAGTTGCGATATGTCAGCTTGTTCAAAATGGGTCATTGTCTTTTGATACATATTTAAAAGATTGTTTAGATATCTCTTTTCCTAATTTCGATTCTGGAATTACAATTCATCATTTATTAACCCATAGTTCGGGAGTACCGGATTATTTTGATGAGGAGTACATGGATGATTTTGAAGACCTATGGCGGACCCTACCTATGTATTCCATACAATCACCCAAAGATTTTCTTCCTTTGTTTCAGAATGGCCACATGAAATTTTCCCCTGGAGATAAATTTTCATACAACAATGCAGGATATATTCTACTAGGATTAGTTGTGGAGCAGGTAACTGGGGTCGATTTTACTGAATATGTTGAGAAAAATATATTTCAGCCATGTGGGATGTTAGATTCAGGTTATTTTCGAATGGATCAACTACCTGAGCGAACTGCTATCGGGTATATAGATAATGAGGATACAACTTGGAAGACGAATATTTATTCAGTTCCTATCAAAGGTGGACCTGATGGGGGAGCTTTTACGACCGTTCATGATTTAGGCAGGTTTTGGGATGCATTGTTTAATCATCAATTGTTGTCTGAAAAGTATACTAATATTTTGTTGACTCCACATATTAAGGATAACGATCATAGGTACTATGGTTACGGTGTTTGGATTTTAATGCTTGATAACACCATTTTTAAATTCTATGTAATGGGCAGTGACCCAGGTGTGATTATGCAATCTTCCGTGTATCCCCAAAGCAATATACATGCACATATTATCGGCAATATTAATAAGGGTGCTGGAATGATAGCAAGTAAAATTGATGAAGTCATCTATAAACATCAGAAAGAAGGGTAGCATTGATTACTATAAAGCGCATTACTTATGCCGATCTTCCAGATTTATGTCAGCTCTATAATGAACTTATTGGTAGAGACACCAACTACTCGAAATTAGAAGGTGTATTTAAATCAATACAGTACAATGATAATTACATAATCCTCGGAGCATTCAATGGTGAAGATCTAGTAGGTTCTCTTATGGGAATCATTTGCCATGATCTAGTAGGAGAATGTAAACCTTTTATGGTAATCGAGAATGTAATTGTCTCTCCACATGTCCGTAGACAAGGAGTTGGAGCAAAACTAATGCAAGAGATTGAAATGATCGCTAGGGAAAGAGACTGCTATTACATGATTTTTGTATCTGGTGAGCAGAGAAAAGAAGCACATGTTTTTTATGAGAAATTAGGATTCAAGGAGGAAAAGGTTGAAGGATATCGAAAGCACTTTTATTAAGGAATGGGACTTCCGCTAGTTTATCCAGCCAACACCCACAAGATGGTGATGGCTTTTTTTGATTTATGCAATTATAATAGTTTAATGCAAAGGGTGGGCGAGGGGACATAAAAGAAGGAAGGTTCAGCATGAATGAGTGAACAAGTCAATCGGCTAAAGGAAAGCGGATTGCGGTTCAACGTTAAGAGAGAGTTACTAGCAGGTATTATTTCCTTTTTTACAATTGTATATATTATAGCCGTTAATTCATCCATTTTAGAGGATGCAGGCATTCCTCTTGAGGCAGGCATTATTGCGACTGCTTTGGCTTCGTTTGTCGGCTGTTTGCTAATGGGTTTATGGGCGAAAACGCCGATTATCGTTGTTCCAGGAATGGGAATTAACGCTTTATTTACGTATACAGTCGTTCAATCTATGGGACTTACCTGGCAAGAAGCATTAGGCGCCGTATTTGTATCGGGCGTATTGTTCGTAGTAATTGCTTTTACACCACTTGCACAGACGATTTCGCGTGCGATCCCAGATTCGCTAAAGGAAGCAACAACGATCGGAATTGGTTTATTTCTAGCATTTATTGGGATGCAAAAAGGTGGAATTGTAGTTGCAAGCGAAAAAACGTTCGTAGCGCTTGGTGATTTTGCGTCAACGAGCACTCTATTAACCTTATTAACGTTGCTCATCGCATTGATTTTGTTTATTCGGAATGTGCCTGGCAACTTTTTGATCACAATAGCCGTTGGTACATTACTCGCCATAGGATTCGGTCAAGTTAGTTTGAGCGAAACATCAGGAAGTCATGCTTCGCTGCAATCCTACCTCGAAGTATTCGGTGCTTTGTCGTTCGGTAACATAACTTCGGTTGCGTTTTGGATTGCTTCATTTACGTTGACACTCGTTATTGTGTTCGAAAATATCGGTTTGATTCATGGTCATCTGAATATGGTAGGTAAGCCTGATAAATTTAACCGTTCTTTACAGGCTAATGCAATATCTGTCGTAACGACGAGTATTTTCGGTACTAGTCCTACAGTAGCCACAGTGGAGAGTGCTGCAGGCATTACTGCAGGTGGTAGAGGTGGACTTACAGCCATAACAACGGGTATTTTATTTTTGATCTCGATATTTTGCATTCCGATTATTAAGCTGATTCCAGATAGCGCGGTTTCCCCAATACTAATTATTGTTGGTGGATTAATGATCGCTGGGATTCAACGAATCAATTTCTCTGATGCTTCAGAAGGAATTCCTGCCTTTCTAATCGTAGCTTCGATCCCTCTTACGTACAGTATTGTCGATGGAATGGGATTCGGATTTATCGCTTATGTTGTTATGAAATTGGCCCAAGGAAAAACCAAAGAAGTTTCATTTCCGCTATATTTAATTGCAGGTTTATTTCTTGTTAATTTTGTCTTTCATGTTATAAATTAATATACTAATTAGTTACAAGCCGATCAGCTAATTGATCGGTTTTTTTATGTTCAAAGCTATTGATCGTAGATTTGCTCAATCTGCACTCAGACTGTAAATGTCTATATTGATCCGTAAGAAATGCAAAATGGATACAAAAAACTGCCGTACGGGTACATCCTTAGGTAAGCAAATTAAATTAACTAGAGATTAATCTTATATGCAGTTGTGGTAAAATGTAACATAATGCATATTGCGGAGGAAGTTCATAGATCAATTCAATAATTACGTATAATATTCGAAATTAGGATGTTATGCGAAGTTCGTAGAAAAGTAGTTATAGGAAATTCTTGCAAAAAATTAAACAAAGATTACAAGAAAGGGCTGGATATCTTGAAGACACTTGAAAACCGGATATATTTTTTGGACAATTTGAAGGTTGCACTAATCATGCTTGTGGTTGCCCATCATGCAGGTCAACCGTACGGAGGCTCCGAAGGATGGTGGTATTTTAAAACTGTTGATTCACCGGGATTAGGTTCTTTCTTCGCTGTAAATGCCGCATTTTTTATGAGTCTTTTCTTTATGATTTCGGCTTATTTTATGCCAGCTACGTTTAATAAAAAAGGTGCTAGCAAGTTTCTTAAAGAACGTTTTCAACGACTTGGCATACCACTTCTTATCGGCTTCTTCATCATCATTCCACTACTAATGTATACCTATTACATTAATTTTAGAGGATATCCATCCATTTCTTACTGGGAATATTATATTTCGATCTATTTTGGAATAGGTGATCAACCTGTAGGTTGGACAGGCCCTTCATGGCCTGATATGAATTTCGGTTATTTGTGGTTTATTGAGCATCTTTTGGTATATGCTCTACTCTATGCTATTTTCCGAATGATAATCAAAAAAACTTTAACAACAGAAACCAAGAATAAGTTTCCTGGACATGTTGCTATATTACTCTTTACGCTCTTTGTTGCCGTTGTTACTTTTGTAATTCGAATTTGGTATCCTATCGACCACTGGGTAGGCTTTCTTGGAATAATACAAACTGAATTTGCGCATGTGCCGCAGTATGCCAGTTTTTTTATCCTTGGGCTTTTAGCTGCGAGAAGAGGATGGATGGGGAATATACCCAAATCCCTTGGGCTTAGTTGGCTTGCTATTGGTGTTATCCTTGTTTTAATAATGTATTCTGGCAAACTGAGTTTTTTTCAAAAAGGCGGATTTACTTGGGGAAGCCTAGCCTATTCCGTCTTTGAAACATTTCTGTGTGCAGCGTTATGTATCGGAATAATTTATTTATTTTATGTGAAATTCAACAAAGCAAGT
>NZ_SKFG01000003.1 GCF_004344915.1 Paenibacillus albiflavus
CCGCCGCCTAATGCAATAATCTGTTTCATTCCTACATCTCCTTCATGGTTGCAGAATAATATGACCTTCTGATTTATTGATTGTAAACACAGCTTCATCACGCTTTAGCATGGTTATATCTTCATTGGTAAAATCATATTTTCGAGAAAGATCAAGATATTTGACTGCTATATCTAGGCGAACAAATAATATCAAATTGATATGATCATGGTATTTAATCATAGAGTCAACATCGGCCGCACCTTTGATCATTGTGAGATCAGCTGGATCCATATATGGACGTAAGATATATACCGAGTCCCATTCAAAATCTGTATAATCCTGAAGAGCAAGCTTCTGGCCGTGTTCACTTTGTTCAATTGCGTTCATAATTCCTTCTGTAATCATGGGTGGAGCAGATTTTCTTTCAAGTACAACAAACAGAACAAGGCATATGAATAAGATCGTCAGACATAATGCAATAAGCTTCTTAGCTTGAGGCACTGCTGAAATCAACCTCCTGAATAAGTTGATGAATATCAGATCGAGTTAATTGATAGTAGATCCATTCAAGCATAGCGTCCATTTTGTCACCATTATTCGCTTTCAAATCCTTGATAAATAAGTGCATGGTCGGAAATCGGAACGGAGCTACGATATTATACAGGTCATTAATGACATCTAATTCTTGCTGCGATAATTCATAGTGCTTGGTTACTGCTGACATGGCCTTAGCCAGATGTTCATCACATTGCTTCATGAAAGCCCAATCGCCCAATTTATCTAAATCATCTACCCGTAAAAAATACAAGCATTCACAAATGATGTAATTAAGAATCGTTTCAGTTCCCGACAAATTAAAATCGATTATCCCAACTAGATTTAACTGGTCATCAAGCAAGAGATTAGAATCGTTCAAATCAGATTGAAAAACAGCTTTGGGTAAATTGCGATACTTTGATTCAAATCGAGACTTTTTATCTAAATACAGAGACCAGATCGTCTCCATGAGCTGATGATCACCAGATTGCTGCTTGACTGTAAAATAGAATTTTTCAGCAAATTCATAGTTCCCATCCGAATATTCATCCTCACTAAATTTATCATAGAGTACATAAGGAGAAGGCCAGTTTACTAAACTCTGATCCTTATAAGTGGATGCAATTAAACCAATCGAATCATAAACTTGAGAACGAAATGAATGAGAGGCAAAATAACGCTTCAGGTTAGCAGTTATTTCCTTACTATCAGCGGTAGAAGCAGTTTTTTCCTCGATATATTCTTCAATTGTCTTATACTTCTTATATTCCTCTGCATTTACGATGAATTCGCGGCCATGAGTGTCCACATAATCGAACGAATATGAATTAGTCGCAGCGCATTCCTGAATCATTGGACAATACAAGCCGCATTGCTTATAACGAACTGTAAGCTGCGCCCAGCCATTGATACGTTCGTGCTTTGTGAATGAATTCCTAGATACTTTGATCACTATAGGTTTAATATTCGCATCTTGATAGGTAACGCAATATACGAATCGAAGATCATCTTGATCTCGAGAAGAATCAATAAATTGGATTTCCTTGATCTTATGACTGCCATACATGTGAATAATGTTATTCCGATCATCTTCAGGTAGAACGATAATTAGTGAATTCATCTTAATTCGCTTATTCGGCTCCTTTTGTATATAACTTTTATTTAAATAATCTCAATAGCGTGCATTAAATTCGGGGCATCTTCTGAAACCCAAAATGTGCTAAAAATGTCAAATGTCAGTCGATTATTACAATAAAAAATCTCCATTATTAGGGGAGCAGGTAGTCTGTCCATCTCCCTTATCATTGGAGATCACGCATGGACAGGGACACACTACTTTCGTCATTTAGTAAATGGGGTGCGCACCTAAACGCAATATTAATTTCTGAGTGGACCGTGGAAACAGGTGAAGATAAATACGTAAAGAAGCTCCATTCACTGGCTTTTCTCTTGATCTTCATTGATGCTCAACTCAATCAGCGCAAAGCTTTGCGGGATATTGTCACTGAAGTTGAAAGTAATGAAGCTTTCCAATAGAACTTGGCATTACCTTCATCAGTACTTCACAGCTGTCAAGGAAGAACAACAAGCTTTCGCCAGAACTACTACAGAAGATGTTTGTCGATCTGGTTACTCAAGTCTCTCGCTTAAGCCTACCTGCAACTGGACTAATCAGCACGGTGAACTCCTAGACTCTACGACTATGAGTCTATGCCTTAGCAAGTACAAGTGGGATACTTATCGGAAAACAAAGGCTAGAGTAAAGCTCCATTTGCGGGTAACCTTCTGTAATCCGAATACGGTATACCCGGAGAAGGCTGTGCTTATTTCAGCCAAGCCATCAGATCGTACTCAAATGGATGCACTTACTGATGAAACAGGCGCAACGTATGTGTTTGATCGCGGCTATGAGGTACACGGTATCGCCATATTTCCTGAAAATTCAATAAACGTGAGATCAACAATGTTTATGCAACGCTATTGAGCTTGAATGGATTTCCTTTATAGTCCCCAGCTATAATCATGCTAGTAGCCATATCATGTCCTCCTAGTAATTCATCATAATTTTATGAAAACTATTCTAGATATGTCAACTATCGTTTAATAGCAAACAAAATAAGCCCCACCAAACAATATAGGTCAGTGGGGGGTTATATATTTTGATATTTTATTGATATGCTAAACTTAAGAGGTAATACTGGCCAGGGATTGCATTGCCAGATTGACTGTGTACAGTAAAATATATCTTGTCTCCAGGTTCTGCATACAGACTAGCTGCAAAGGTTGGACCAACGGAATTTACTGTTCCATTTGGCTTGATTTGCTGAATCAACATTAAATACCCATTTTCAGGAGGAGATGTCCAATTGGTGATTCTAGTATTGCAGAGATTTGACGAGCTACACTACTCGTATGTTTGTATACATAAACATCAAGATCGTTATTATCGAGATAGGTACTTACTTACTTGATTACTTGGAGCTATTGGAACAGCGCTGTTGAACGAGTCTCCCCACCCAGCTTGAGCGTATGCAAAACACCGCCGATTGCCAATAAACATACTGTAAGTAATGTCATAATAGAAAGTTTGATTTTTTTCAATTTCGAAACCTACTAATATTTTGTAAGGATTTGAGCCTTTCTACATCATAATAATACAATATTTCACAAATGACACCGACAAGTGCTTTGCGGTGAGCGCAATAATGTTGCGGAATAGAGTATTGTTTTGCGGTATTTTTTTCTTTTTTTGTAATAACTATACATTTTATGGATATTTATTTCATAGTTATCTCTCTTTTTCTTTTATACAAAAAATAGCTTACAACTGCTTAAAGCATGGTTCTATACAGTTAATTTATACAAAAATTCACTAGCGTTGCATTAAACCCACAGGAAATAATTGATTAAAAATTCAGAAATACATTTTTTCCTGCTGAACCAAAAGGTCAATTACCTGTTAGAGGCAGTCTGTCCATTTGGTAAAATTATACTATTATATCGCCGGTTGACTGAACGACTTACGCTTTCTTTCGCCTACCTGTAGATGAACGACTTGGCTTTCGGTGAATTCGCCCAAGCCAAGTTTCTGCCCGATCCCAACATAATGCCTTTAGCCAACGATAAAGGGCAAGTAGGCTGTGCTTTGTACCCGTCCCCATCTTCACCAGAACCAACAAACAGAAGGCTATTAGGGCGATCCATACCTGATTCTTAACCGCTTTTTCGCATGTTCCATAAAAGGACTTAATTCGTACATGTTGTTTCATCATTTGAAGAAAGTCTCTATCGCCCAGCGTTCTTGATAAATCTGGCTGATTTCATCGGCCTCTAGATCGAAACGGTTGGTCAAGATGACAATGGGATTTCCTTCGGAATCCTGCGTATGAATAAGCCGTAGGACGTTTTCCATTCGCTTCTGTGGGGTGCCGATGTATACCATTTGATCGGAGAGAACCTGACTTGCCTCTGGCAACGAGAACGTATGCGCCACACGGATGACGGTATTTTTCTTCGTGCGTGTAACGAAAAATATGCCACACTCACAATAATCGTCGAACTTCTCATAGTCGATATAGCCGCGATCAAAGACATAAGTCAGGCCGATCTCATCTACCAGATGTTCCATCTGACTGCAATCGTTCTTCTTCGCCGTTGTCATTAGGACTTTCTCTGGAATGGTTGCTGCATCGTCTATGTAGGCTAACCGGAATTGTAATTTGATACCAGCCTTGGTCTTACGAAACTCGGCCCACTTATACTTCTACAAACAAAGTCCGATGGTCGTAGAATCGATTATTCGAAAATCTCGTCGTGAAGAAACTGGCGCAGTACGCTCACGAATCCGAAGTACGAGATCGCTAAACACCTCTTCAAGTAAGGATGGATCGACCTGATTATGTTTTCGGCTTAATTGAGAAGCGGAGATAGATGTGATGCCAAGCTCTTTCTGAAAGCCCTTAGTGAGCAGGTCATCTGCGATTTCACGTAAACCATCTCGCTGGTGAAGCTGGGCATGCAAGAACAGTTTAAGATACGAAAGTGTTGTTAGTTTTTTTACGTACTTATCTTGCTCGGTCTCATACACACGTTTTGTAAATTTCTTAATACAAATGGGAGAAATCCATTTACCAAATGACGAAAATAGTGTATTCTTGTCCATGAGATTGGTCCTTTTTAGTGGATTATGGACAGGAACTACCTGCCATTCCATTTTAAAGGATCTTTTTATTTATTACTGTTAAATGCTTAATATTGCTATTATTCAAATTAAATTAATGCAACGCTAGTGACAAAAATTGAAACATTAATTTGAAATATAATATTAATTTGTAAATATTTGAATAAATATTGTCAAATCTTGGACAATAGTGTATGGTTATACTAGAGTTGTTGGCCGACACTCATAATATTTGAAATGAGGATGAGATATGTTAAAAAAAGTCTATGCTCTTGTTTTAAGTCTAGCTTTACTTTTAACAGTAGTCACACCAACGAATGCAGCAAGTCCTAATATCGACTTTAATCAAATTAGTATAGAGTCCGGATTACCCGTTGATAAATTAAAAGAACTATGGGCAAAAGAGAGCACTATGACTCAAGAACAATTAGATGAAATAAGTTACCAACAGATGGCTTCTACTTTAAATATTAGTATAGAAGAAGTTAGAAAATCATTTTCCGATGCTGAAAAACTTGCGCCATATATGTCCATTGATGATAGCGGTTCCCTAATCTTCGATAGTGTTGCTGCACAAAATGCAAATGTTGTTGAGAAAAGTGTTATTAGCGCACTTGTTCAAGATCTCAATACTGTAAAACAAAATCAGCAACTATTTAAAGCATGCGAAGGTGAACAAACATATAATGATAACATTTTATGGGAAGAAGCGCTTTTTAATTCTTGCACAGCAAACAAATTAGTAGGTTATCTTGCCTTAGCTTCTGCTGCCCTCTTAATAGCTTCAGAAATTACAGCAACGATTGCTCCTCCAGCAGCTGCAGTAACTAGAATCACAAGTGCGTTAATTGCTGCCGCTGCTGGTGTTGTTTCTACTGCTGCTTCAAATGGCTGTGGTATAAAAATAAAAAGATGGCTTGGAATTATCCCATGGTCAATTACATCTCAATGTGATTAAGGATTAGTGTAAAATGCTATCTTTATTAATATCAATTTTAGTAGTCGCTCTTTTCATTTCAGTCATTATATTCTTTGTCATTCTAAGAAAAAGAAAAGTTAAAAAATACTCCCGCAAACAATCTTGGCTTTCAAGTACTACGACTTTTCTTATGTTGCTTGTACTAATTATATCCAACAATGCATATTTCACGGATATTAATTTATATGCATCAATCTTATCTTATATTTTCGTAATTATCACAATAATTTTGATATATATAAATCAACTAAAATATGCATACATGACATTAATTATGTTAGTAATTTCAATTATTTGTATAATTATTCTCTAATTCTCAAATACAGTGAAACAGCCAAGGTATCCATACCTTGGCTGTTTTTTTACTTCTATGTCAAGTAATATAGATTTAGTCAATAGCGTTGCATTAAATTTGGGGCATCTCCTGTAATCTAAAATGTGCTCTAACAGTTTCCAAATAAAAAAGACAGCCATTTGTAATCGGCCGTCTCACTTTATCACTTATTTGGACTTTTCTATTCTTCTTTGAAAAGTTCAGTTGATAAATACCTTTCTCCTGAATCCGGAAGTAGAACGACAATCGTTTTACCCTGGTTCTGCGGATGAAGGGCAATCTGTGTTGCAGCATAGGTTGCAGCTCCTGATGATATGCCAACTAGCAAGCCTTCGCTTCTTGCGAGTTCTCTTGCAGTCTCAATAGCGTCTTCGTTCTTCACTTTGATAATTTCATCAACAAGAGTTGGATTATAGTTATCAGGAATGAATCCAGCGCCAATGCCTTGAATTTTATGTGGACCTCTTTTGCCACCCGATAATACAGGGGAATCGTAAGGTTCAACCGCAATAATTTGGATAGACTTGTTCTTCTGTTTCAACGCTTCGGCGACACCTGAAATTGTGCCTCCTGTTCCTACCCCTGCAACAAAAATATCGATCTGCCCATCCGTATCTCTCCAGATCTCTTCCGCTGTCGTTAATCGATGTGCTTCTGGATTCGCAGGATTACTAAATTGTCTAGGTATATAGGAATTAGGCGTGTTTGCAGCTATAGATTCAGCCCTTTGAATCGCACCCGACATTCCTTCTTCGGCAGGTGTCAGAACAAGCTCTGCACCTAAGGCAAGCAGCAGTTTTCTGCGCTCCATACTAAAGCTTTCTGGAAGTGTGATGATTAATCTATACCCTAATGATGCAGCGGCAAAAGCAAGCCCAATCCCTGTATTACCGCTTGTTGGCTCAATAATTACGGAATCCTTCTTAATTAATCCTCGATTCTCAGCATCTTGGATCATGGCGAATCCGATACGATCCTTCACACTACCCGCAGGATTCATATACTCTAACTTCCCAATTAATCTAGAATTCAGATTATGAGTTGCATTATAGTTAGATAGTTCCAACAATGGGGTATTCCCTATAAGCTCAGTTAAACTTGAATAAATCTTTGACGTCATCTAATACCTCCAAAGTCAAATAATCCCGATTAATATAATCGGTTATACTAACTTTACCATCTTTAGGTATTAAATTCAAATGCTTATGGACGACCAGCTACAAAGCTTCTAGTGTTGCTAAATCCTTGTAGCACCTATCCATCAAGACATTATTACTATCTTCAATACTTTGGATAAGCCTCGTGGCCTCCTGCTTTGCAAGGTGATATTCATCTATACTAATTTCTTGACTATCCAAAGCCTCTTGAAGCTCATCTTCATCGAGTAAGTAAACTTCACGGTTAGGCAGTACAACAACGTCCAAATAGAGGTCAACAAAATAAGGCTCACCTTCGTCTGTTACCTCCATTTTATGGGACACATCATAATACCATTGAACGGCTTCATTCTGTGCATTGAACATGACAGTCAAAGAATAATGGCTATTGTTCGGAAAATATTGCAACCACTTATACCCATTATCCGCGACACAATATTTATCTTTGTCTCCTACACTAACAAATAGCGGTTCTCTTACCTTGGTCAAGATGAGCATAGAAATAGTACCTGTATAATCGACATCTTCGACGTACAATTGCTTATATTCCCGTTCTAATATTCGTTTCCAATCTGATCTTTTTGCATATTTACGTTTCATCGTTATGCTCCAATCTGATATGGATCTAATACATGGTTTTCTTGTCTCCATTCACTTCTAGCTCAAGGTAGTAGTTGCCAGAAGACGTTCCAGTCATTCTCGTTTCGTTAAGAAGTTTCCCTTCAAATTGCATCCATAGACCAAATTGAGTGTGAGGGCTTATTCCAATCGCCTTTGATTCAAATACAGCTTCATTCTCATGATAGAGGTCAATGGGTTTAATTGTGATTTCCTCTAAATTTCCATAATTATATAATGAGATCGAGCATTGAGCTAAGATCTGATCTTCTTTATAAGTAAAATTACATTTCGTCTTATCTTAGGAATAATCGATAGAGGAAATTCCAGTTGAATTATGTTTTAGCAAAAATGTAGCTTTTTCAGTCATAAACGGAAAAATATACAAAATAATAATCCCACAAATGATAATTCTGCTCAGAATTTTGGGATATCGATGTTTATACAATTGGACTGTCCCAACAATACCTAGTAAGACTAACAATATCCCAAGTAATACGGAGTAATGTAAGCCTAACTCATGTCCGTTAGACCAAGGCGGAATTCCAATGAATTGAAAAATGAGATCGCCAACAGAGAGATCAATATGCGTTTTAGCTAAAAGCAATGTCCCAGTGACAAGTAATATTATAAAATAGATACCAAATCCGGCCATGTCCCCTCCACAATTGAATTCATCTCTTATTTCTTACGATCCATTCCTTAGCTGCTCCTAATAAAGCCAAATCTCTACGGTGCATAAACTCTGTTGCATAATGGACTGGAAACTCCTGTTCAATGCGTGCAATTGCTTCAGTAAGAGTAAGCCACTGCAGTTCAAAGCCTGCTTTCAGCTCATCTTCTGTGAATGTAGGATTTTCTAGGCAGCCCCTGACTTTGCACATATAACAGTAAGATATTTGCATAAACTTGCGTTTATTACGATATTCAATCACAATTCCTAAGCCATCCAGAATTTCAACGTCAGCACCGACTTCCTCAGTCATCTCTCTGACCAAAGCATCCGTCACATGCTCGTTCGCCTCAATACCACCGCCAGGCAATTTGTGATAATCCTCTTCTGCGGCATACATCAGCGCAATCTCTCCAAGCTCATTCATCACGATAGCTCTTGCCGCTCTTCTTACATCATATTGAATACCTTGCGTAGATAGAGCCTTAGAATCTTCTTCGTATATTTCAGCGATCAACTGCACAGTCGTCTACCTCTCTAGCAACTCTTATTCTCAATCTCGGTAATGACTTCTTCAAGTGACTTCTCTTTCATGGAGTTCAGAAGTAAGTCATGTTCTGCAAATGGAAGATGTCTTGTCACATCATTAGGGACAACTACACAATGTAATCCTGCCTGCTTCGCAGCTCTAAGTCCATTAAGTGAGTCCTCGAACGCAATTGCTTCACTGCCACTCACACCAAGAGCTTCAAGTGATTGTAAATAAAGCTCAGGATCAGGCTTCACTCTTGTTACATGATCTTTGGTTCTAACACTAATGTAATAGTCAGCTATTCCGCATCGCTTCAACTTTGGTATAATCCAATCCATTTGAGAGCTGGAAGCCAAGCCAATTTTGATACCGAGTCGTGTAGCTGCTTCAAGATAATCTAGCACACCAGGCCGCAGTTCGATAGATTCGACTTTAGCATTGTATTTGGCAAGGAATTGCTCCTGCACCACTTCTTCTTCAATTAATCGACCAAGACATTCTGACAAATAGGTAACTGGGTTAAAGACATCATTACTTGTACCAATACACTGTGCGAATGTTTCTAAGGGCAAATCAACGCCATACTCACGATAGACTTCTCTGAATGCATCATAACATGGTGTTTCAGTGTCCATAATCAATCCATCAAAATCAAATACAATCGCTTTAATCATTCTATTCACTCTCTTTCTCATCTGGTTGATTCATTCCATTCAATCACTTGAAGCTCAGGCCAATTAACTAACCATTTATTCACTTTTTTTCTATAAATCTCTTCCGTAATTAGCTTTTTATTCGCTCTTAACTTCATTGTTAGCAGATCAGTTAGCCCATAAGGAGCATATATAACCCACTCCCCATTAAGTTCCTGTCTGACTCCAAGAGAAGTAGCTGTTGTAGGCCATGATTGAATCGCCTCTTCAAGCGAACGATAGGGCTGAAGAGGAATCCCAAACTTCTTCTCATACCAAAGATGTACACGTGCTTGGTTTTTGATATCTAATGCGATAGGAATATCTGCAAACTGCCTTTTTCCTCTATTGATAATGATCTCTTCTGCTTCGCTGCTCAGATCCTGATCCTCATAATAAACGATATCGATATCCGAAATTCCATAATGAAGAGGACGACTCGTTAAATGATTCCATGCTGTCTGTGCAATACAACCCGCTCCTATGTAATAGGATTTCAATCCAAGTAATTTGACCCGATCAAATACTTTCATTAATAATTCACTCTGCTGCATGATACGAATCAGTTCTGATTCATTATTCATTGTACACCTATAATTTTGGCCATATAGAATTCATCTATCGACTTCCCATCAACGACTAAGGAATGCCGCTTCGTACCTTCTATCTCAAATCCTCGCTTCTTATACAAGCTGAGCCCCAGCTCATTATGAGTCATTACAGTTAGTTCTAATCTTTGTTTCCCCTGTTCGTTAGCCCACTGTTCAAGCTGGGTAAACAGCTGTGTGCCGATTCCTTGACCTTGATATTCCTCTAAAATGCCAATTACGACCATTAAGCGATGGCTTATTCTTTTTACTGAAGAACCAATCCCTGCAATGAAGCCAACGATTGTATCTCCTTCAATTGCAATTAGATAGATCGTCTCTGCTGAGTCTTGTGTTCTCCGAAAAATTCTTGCCTGATCTTCCACTGACACGTCTCTTTCACCAGGTTCAAACATCATGAATTTCGTTTCTGTATCTAGTTGATTAGCAAAATGAACGAACGCCGCTGCATCCTCTTCTACTGTACGCCTGATGATCATAATTCCTGCACCTCTACTATTGACTTTATCTTTGTTGTTACGGCATCAATCCATTGTCCGTCAGCGTCCGCAAGTAGAGTATCCCAGCCTAGCTGCTGGGCAGGCATAAAGTTTTTTTCTTGATCATCTACAAATAATATACTACATTGGCTATCAAGCTGTGAATGAACATACTCATAGATTGCTAGATTAGGTTTACAATAACCTACTTTACTTGATACAGTTATACTTTTGAAAAAAGACAGATAGGGCTGTAGGACCGGAAGCAGCCACTCTTCACAATGATTGCTGAGTAGATGAAGATCCGCATACTGGCTCCACTCTGATAAATAACCAACCGTCGGTAGAGTTCGCATATGTTGAAAAAATAAGCTTTGGGCAGTTTCAATATCCACATTCGGACACTGCTCCTTGAGCCATTGCCAGAATGCGTCTTGTCCTATTTGGCCTGTCCATAAAGGCTTCTTTATATCCTTCATAAAAGAGGCAACAACTTGTTCCATCATTACGCCTGAAGAGTCCGCAAGTTCAGACCAGAAGGCTGATTTTAAATTTGTAATAATAACGCCGCCTGCATCTAATACAAGCTGAGGCCGGGATTGGATCATCTGACTCGTACCCAAATCTGCTTCCATAAACTTGATCGCCCGTAATGCTTCCAAAGTCGTATGTGTTCGTTGCCATTCACCATCGTCACTAGACCAGCTTCCATCCTCTTGCTGCTGCAGCTTCAATCGAGAAATAATCTGCTGCAATCGATAATTCTCATCCATTTGACATAGAATGAATGTATTCGCGAGCCATGCCAGATTATCCGAAGATAGTTCATCTATAATACTGTCAATATATTGCATCAATTGTTCAGCTTCATCTTTATACCCCAATGTATAGAGTAATCCTGCTGCCATCCAGTTCGTATGCGGATATGAGTTCAGATACCCCGCTTCATTCCGATTCGCTATTAAATAGGAAGCTGCAGAGGCAAGTGCATCTGAATCGGGTGCATAATGTTGTATCCAAAGCGCACAATTCGCCGTGAGATACAGTCTTGCTTCAAGTTCTCCTGGTTTAACCCAAGGTGGACATATTTCTGCAATGCGCAGATCTTCCTCAAAAAAACCACTCTCATTCTGCTTCCTTAAAATGAACGCTATCGCACTGTCGATGAGTGGATGCTTCTGCAAACCTAGTTGTTCGAGCTGTGCTAGTTTATAGCAGGTAGCGTCTAGCGAACTAATATCTTTTCCCCAAAAAGGCACCCATCCGCCATCATCGTTCTGTTTATGATTCAGTAATTGAACAATTTCATCATTAGTAGGAATAAGCGAGTCAGTAATTACCTGTAATCTGGCCAGTTCCGTGGGATTGCCATTAGCCTGAATATAATTAATTGCTTTATTTATAGTGGTCATAGTATATAATCCTCTCTTGTTTGGTATTTTTACAAGCGATATTCAGATTATGTTCAGAGAGCAAAGCTAAACTTAAGTGCGAAGGAGGGATTGACATGAGTACCATTAAAGCAATGGTCGTTGACGATGCTGCGTTTATGCGTCTTATGATCCGTAACATATTAGAAGCAAGTGGACATCAAGTCATCGCTGAAGCTAGCAACGGCAAGCAAGCCGTTGAATTATATAAACAGCATCGACCGGACCTAGTCACGATGGATATTACCATGCCAGAAATGGATGGTATCCAAGCGGTCAAGAGAATTAAACAATTTGATTCTTCAGCCAAAATCATCATGTGCTCAGCACTCGGGCAGCGGGAGTTTGTTCTGGATGCTATATTTCATGGAGCAAGTGACTTTATCGTCAAACCAATTAATAAAGATCGTGTTTTAGAAGCAGTAAGAAATTTATTTGCGAGCCCACTGAATCAATTAGCGAAGTAAAGATCTTCTATAATTCAGCTTGCTGCACGCCGATAATGCAGCAAGCTATTTGTCCTTTATACAACTTCTCTCGTGAATCGCGATCATGGCTGGTTTACTTTACTTCTCCTGCCTGATTTATTGTGCAATGCAATCGGCAATTTCACTGTAAATACAGTGTCTAATCCAACTTCGCTCGAAACGGTAATCTCCCCGTTATGATCCTCAATAATTTTTTGGCATAAAGATAATCCAAGTCCTGTTCCATCTTCCTTGGTTGTATAGAAAGGATCAAAGATTTTATCAATTTCGTCGTTTGCAATTCCTTTGCCATTGTCACGAACTTGAATAACTGCCTGATTATCTTCTTGATGGAGTGTAAATTGGACATGCCCAGGCTGTTCCATTGCTTGGAAACTATTGCGAATCAAATTGATCAATACCTGCGTTATCTTATCGCGATCCATCCGTACTTGTGCAGCATGATCTAGAATGATCAATTCAATCGTATGTCCTCTTGAAGTCGCTTCAGGCTCACATAAGGAATACACTCTTGCCATACAGCTGGCAATCAACTCATTCTTCATATTTCCCACATGAGGCTTCGAAAACTGAAGAAATTCTGCAGTCAATTCACCTACTCTTGTAATTTCACTCATTATCACATCATACCAAGGCAGAATATTATAGCCAGAATTTTTAGATAATTGTATAAAGCCTTGAATGGATGTTAATGGATTGCGAATTTCATGTGCCATACTGGCAGCCAGTTCGCCTACCAGCTTCATTTTATCTGAACGCGATTGTTCTTCTTGTTGTTTGAGCCAGAACTCACGTCTCATTTGAAAAATACGATCTTCACCTATATGAATGAGATGCTGGAAAGTAATTGCATCCTGTGGATATCGCGTTGTGCTGTATGTGATCTGAATACCTAACTCTTCAAAATTAAGAAGTTTATCAATTTGCTCGGAGGGCCGAAGCAAGATCGAGAAGCGGTCCCCTGCATATCTAGACGCACCCAAATGATTCGGAAAACGCGCTATTAAGCTTTGAGATAATTTGACCAGTATTTCATTAGCTGTCGCTATGTCCTTGGCATTATGCGATTTAAAATTATTTATATCGAATAATACAAATAAGAATTCTTTATTCGTTTGGATGGTCTGCTGAACTTTATTCATATAGCCAAAGTAATTGTATAGCCCTGTTAGGGCATCATGATTGGAGAGGTAGTCATTTTGCTTTGTCAATTCCTTCCTCTCGGTTTCAATGTTAATAAAAATGTGAAACAAAAGAACCAAGAGAAGAGATGTCATCAGATCAAATACAGTAGCTAATAAGGTATATGTTGTCAAGGTTTCCATATAGGATAAACGAATAGCCGAATATTCCATTATTAATAATAAAGCGATCGGAATCGTTTCTTGATATCTCTTCTTGTTTTCAATCAAATTCACAATAAGAATGTAATACAGTAGAACACACCAATTAAGCTCACTAGCCAAGTGGAATGCCCCTAGGAAAATAAATTGAATGCCTTTAAGCCAAGGAAACTTATGATCATATACTATAGCTGTATACAACAATATGGCAGTAATAATCAGGAAGAAGATGTTCGTAGAATGATGAAGAATCAAAGAGGAAATTAAAACAAATAGCAAGATAAATGGTGCACAGATCAACTTGACACTTCTAATAGACAACTGGTATCACACCTTATTAAGAGGTTGTATTGTCATAATTTTGTCACTATTTAGTTTAAGAATTCTACTTTTTATTTCAATTTCCTCTGTAAAACATTATTTTTTTATCTGCTTGCACAATGATTTGACTAAAAATTTCATGTTAGCTTTGTGCTTTACATAAGCTCACATCAACCTTTGCGATAAATACGAATCTGGTATATGTTCCATTCCGTTTTAAGTTCGTCCAAATGAATGATTTTCCACGGATTGAAGAAGGTTTGCCCATCTTTATTGAAAAACAGATGATCTCCAATATGGTATGAAGCATGCTGAATATTGCCCGCTTCATCAACCCAAACAACTACATCTCCTACTTGTAACTCCTCAGTCGTAGTTGCAGAGTAGTTAGCATAGCTTAAGCTTTGGATAAAAGTTAAGGGATGAATCCACTCATGAATGATCCATTCCTGTCCTTCAGGATTCATACTAATCGCATATAAAGTCGCAGCCAAGCAATTCGCACCTGACTCAGATGGGAATGAATTAGCATATTTCCGCAGACTTGCTGGTAACATCTCTGGAGCATCGATCGCCTTCCAGTTATCCCAGCTCTGTGCATATGCCTCTATTGTGTGCACCTTGCAATCATACAAAAGCTGCTGCCACATCATACGTTGGAGAATGACATATGACTTATTTTGTTCCTCTACTATAAATTCTGCAGGGAACATGCTAACGTCAGTGATCAATGAGAGTGGAATAATTAAGCCTCTTCGGGCAGCAATCTGTAATCTAAATAATTCATCTCGAAACTCAGAAGGCAGGCTCATTATCCAGCTTGGCTGAGCTATGATCACAAACTGATTATTTGTTGAAATATTCCATATTTCATAACTATTGTTTATCTGTATCTGAGTATAAGCTGCATGATTCTTAAATTCTTGTCTTGGCATCACTAGCACTTCATCCAGAAAAGCTCGAAACCTATTCAGGCCCATTTCTGTTACAAAAAATAAATCCTTATCAGGCACATATTGTTCGATCCATCGACTGATCTGATCTTGAGTTGGACGTAATGCAATATTCATAAAATGGACCCCTTCTTAGCTACAAACTACAGATATCTGTAACCATCGTGATGGACGTGTCTACACTTCCCACCTTAATAAAGCCGTAACGCTGATATAATTTCATAGCTGCGTGATTATTCGGGTCTACGCTTAACGATAGCTTCTGAATTCCCTTAGCTTTCATCTCATCGATTAATGCTTGCAACAATGCAGACCCTAGTCCAATACCCCTGTATGCTAGCGATAATGCCATCCACATTTCGGGAATATCGTTACTGACATAGCCGTATCCTTTGTTATTTTCAGCAAAATAACGAAGGATTATCGCCCCAACAGGCTTCTCTGCATCATCAACTGCAATAAGTCCAAGGTCACCCTCTCTGCCCCAAGCCTCTACATACTTAGATAAGGAAGGTTCATGAATAACTTCTCTCTTAAAAGGCTGTTCCCCCTCCTGCACAAATAGAGATTCATAAAGCATATCCCATAGGAAATCTATATCTTGCGAAGATGCTTTTCTAATTGAAAATGAGTTCATGTCCAGCTAGCTCCTTTTGTAATTGTTGCGGATCGCTTCTATCGATTGTGCGAGCGTTGTGCTAGTTTTGACTTCAACAACGACAGTAAGCTGATGATCTTCAGCAAATTGAAGGCGTTCATTAATTGGAACAACTCCTGAGTATACAAGCTGATGATCTGATTTGTGATTATAATCATGTAAATGCATATGTTTAATTCGGTTAGAGAATCTTCTGAACGTTGGTTCTTCCTGAAACCCTGCAACTGCATCATGTCCAACATCCCATGTTAAGAAGAAATTATCGAATTCGGACAAACGATCAAGTGCTCTACTCACCCAAGGCAGATGAAAATTCG
The DNA here is from genome assembly GCF_004344915.1 of Paenibacillus albiflavus. GTDB lineage: Bacteria > Bacillota > Bacilli > Paenibacillales > NBRC-103111 > Paenibacillus_AM > Paenibacillus_AM albiflavus. The sequence continues at coordinate 16,282 of NZ_SKFG01000003.1, forward strand.
CTGTATTCTCAATGCATAATTCGACTCCTAATTTATTCGAATATTCGTATAGTTTACAATAGGACTCATATAGTCTTTGCTGAAATTCAGCTTCATATTGTTCGTTAATCCATACTTTGGTATGAGGCAGAGTAAAATAAATTCCTTTATTCAGATGCATATTAATTGTCTTAATCTGCGCCTTGGCAGCCCAATCAATTGTTTCGATACAGCGATCCAAATGACCTTGTCGTATAGAAGGCTGAAAAGAGGATAAATCAAATTCTTCTGGTAAATGAATTGTAAAATCAATCCCGTATTTAAATTTCATGTCCAGAAGCTCTTGTGCAGGTAAAAACTCAGGCGTATAAATAGGAATATTCATATTAAGCTCGATAAAATCCAACTTCAATTCCTTACATCGCTTCAAATTTTCCTCTAGAGACTTGAATTCTATTAATGTTGGCATTCCAAGCTTCAAATGACACCCCCGCCTTCATAAACCAAAAATTAATTCATTCCGAAAATCGTAAGCGCTTCCTTTAAAATTAAATTCATTAATGCATGATCATTAATGACATAAGGAAATTCACTCGCCTCCACCCAAACCCGCGCTGTTGCTTCATTTTCTCTGGCATATGGCAGACATTCTGTGATTTCCATTCGATAGAACACTTGATAACCGATCATTGGATATTTGCCGTTCGGATCGAAGTTCGGATTCTCTTGGTGATTGACTTTGATCATCCCAAGCAGGCCAGATATCCTTCCCTTCACATATCCTTCTTCATGTACTTCCCTATGTAAAGCTTGCTCTAACAATTCATTATCTTCTACATGACCTCCAGGAATACTGAAGCCCCGATCCTTCACATGCACTAATAAAATTCGATCCTTGTCAAAACAAATGCCATGCACACTTGTTACTTTATCTACACTCGGAAGCTGGTCAGTAGGAAGCCACGTCAATTTGACGTTACCGCCACCCCAGTTCACGTATATGGACTGATTCATCATATCACCTGTTCTATTGATGGATTAAGCGAATGACATGCTTGTTCTTAATCAAATAATTAATACCTGAACCTACAGTGAGTATCGTAGCGATTAGCATCATCATCTGATCTAGCTGATAATTTAAATCGAGCAGAACCAAACTGATCGCTGCGACTTGTAGAACCAATTTTATTTTGCCAAACCGATCTGCAGCCATCACCACATTTTTAGTAATTGCAAAAGTTCTAAATGATGTAATGACAATTTCGCGTCCGATAATAAGAATTGCCATCCAAGATGCTACTTGATGATTCGCAACTAAGATAATGAGTCCCGCCACGATCAATAGTTTATCTACAAGCGGATCCAGCAGCTTTCCAAGCTTCGTTACTTGATTGTATTTGCGAGCTATGTAACCGTCTAATTTATCCGTCGCAGCTGCGAGTAAGAAAATAATCGTCGCTATAATCGTTGCCACATCCTGACTTATTGGCAGCACATTTGTTGCTATTGGTGTTAGAAACAGAAAAAACACAGGTATCAAGCCTAGTCTCATCATCGTTATTCTATTGGCCCAGTTCATCGTCATCATCTCCTCATTAATCTGCTTAGGCTATCATCTAGCATTCTCAAATCGATGAATTCCAAAATCTTGAATGGATGATCGCAGGATTGCATCTCTAAGTGGGTGTAAGCTGGGCGTGAATCTGACTTCAATATTCATATCCATTAATCTATCTAGTAAATGATCAAGCGGCTGCATTTCTTCGGGTATGATGGTTTCTTCTGAAATGTAATATCCAGCAGTCTTAGCAAATAGCTTAAAGCTATCACCAGGTAAAGTATATTTATAAATCGTTCCTTCATTTATGGCTTTATACCAATGAGTCTCAACAGTCACAATCTTATTAGCAGAGCTAACTCCAAAAAATCTCGTCAGATCCTCATCGCTCATATCATCCGATCTTGTAATCACAATGCGGGGACATTCTCTTGGAAAATAAAACGTGAACTCATGCTCTTGATCAATCGCCCATACAACGGGAGGCATGTCCTTTCGATTATGCTTGACTCTAGGCCTGAAAATTTCGATATTGGATTCGCTACTAAAATGAAACAGCTTCATTCGGATTCCACCTCTCAAGTATGGTCATCTATCGCATAATCAATATTTTACCATTATTACTGGCAAAATGCTCAAATTAACCTTTGAGATCTTGCAAGAATGAGTCCTATACCTAATCGTGGATCATTCCAAGTGGCGTTGGCGATTTTATTAAAAGCTTCTTGAATATCAACATAAAGAACCTCAATATCTTCATCAGCATCAAGCATCTGATTGGCCTCACCGACAATTGAGTTTGTAAAATAAAGCGTAATGGTAATTGGGCTTGCAGGAACATTATACGTTCCTAACTCTATTAAATGATCTGTGATCAGACCTGTCTCTTCTTTAAGCTCTCGAATAGCACCGCAAACCAATTCTTCACTATGCTCAACTCTACCTCCTGGCAATTCGTACGTTTGCTGGTTCTTCCCTGCCCTAGATTGCTTAACAATGACGAGCTTACCCTTATATATCGCGACGATCTTCACGCCTCTAATTACTAATTTATTCATAGGATCAAATCCATTCATCTCATGATTGAACTCTCGCAATTACACGCGCAATAGATGAGTCTGCCTTAATATGAAGTGGAAGTGCTATAATCTCAAATGACTTGATGTGCAACAGCTTGTCCAGATTCGTTAAGTTCTCCATGATTAAGATTTTATTATTGAATAAGAGTTTATGTACATGAAATGGATACATATCTGGAGATGGTGTATCCAGTCCGATCATTTTGACCCGCTTCTTAACAAGTAATTCTCCGAATTCTACTGTTAGAACAGGATAATCAGTAAAATATTCATTTTGCCCAAAAAGCTTACTATGCCCTGTATAAAGAATGACAATTTGCCCATCTCGGATGATTTGCTCATATTCTGGTTTGTAATTAATTGTCTTGTGTCCAGAAACGTCAATTAGGCAAGCATCGCCTATAAAATTCTCTATCGGAACTTCATTCAAGTACGTTTTCGAATCAGTTAAATGCATCGGACCATCAATATGTGTACCAGCATGCATATTAATAGATAATTGATGATTGTTGTAATAATCCCTATCTAAAAATTTGGATTGTTTCAGATCCGTCTCTGCATCTCCTGGAAACACAGGAATACGATCTTGAATGAGATGAGTGAGATCAATAATCATGATTATTAATTCCTCCTTACGCCAGTTTTCCTAAAAAGAATTCTCAGTTTATACATCAACCATATACCGATTTGGTGTCCTTTTAGTTACTTTCTCACAATCGGAACCCAAGCTTCGCAGCGGTAGTCTTCCGCCTGGGAGTTTCCCGGCAGGTACACTTCGATTTCCGGCAGACCTGCGTGCTCAAAATCAGTGGCTGGAAACCACATCTGATAAATTTTTCGGAATCCATTCTGAATGGCATCGGGAATCGATCCGTCGCAAGGGAAAACGGCCCAGGTAGAAGTTGGGATCGTGTACAAAACCAACCCATCCATCAAGGAATCAGGCCCTGCTTCCCTACCGATCATGTAGGTGAATTCTTCATCGAAATTCAGGGTCATACCAAGTAATGGCGTATCCGTCCCCAGGGCACTCAGGTTGGACAGCGTGCCATCCGCCAGGCTTTCACCCCAAAACCACTGCCGGGTGCGGCCCTCATTCCCGCAGTTGATCTCGGCAGATTTGCCAACGACAGTGAACGCTTCTTTCTGGACGATTCGGTATTCGATTTCATCCTCCCCTAACGCGTCGAACTGGAACGAAACGCGAGGGAACGCTTTTAAAGAAACTCCCGCTTGGCGGGCTTCCGAAGGGGCAATACCGTGGATTTTACGGAACGCCTTGCTGAAAGCTTCAGGCGAATCGTATCCGTATTTGAACGCGAGATCGACGACTTTCACGGAGGATACGGCCAATTCTTGCGCAGCTAGCGTCAATTTCCGCTTTCGCACGTATTCACCCAGCGTTATACCACTCCACATATGAAACATGCGTTGAAAATGAAAAGGGGAAGAATACGCAGCCTTCGCAATGGTCTCGACGTTAAGCGATTCTTCCAGATTACTTTCGATGAACGCTAGCGCGTCCTCCATCCGTTCCCGCCAATCCAATTCGCATCACCTCATCTCCATTATACATGTCGCATCCTAGATGTAAAAAGCATGAAAAGACAGGATCACGGCCATTCCCGTTGTTACAATGGGATTGAACAAATGGAATCGAACGATGAGGTGATGATGAATATGATTCAGATCGGCAAAAAGAGGCTATTATTCATTGGCATGTTATGCGTCTGCATGGCAGTCCTTGCGGGATGTCAGAACACAACCCAAACCAGGGCGCAAACCAACACTCCCACTCCAACCAAAGCACAAATCGGCACCCCTGCCCCAACTAAAACGGTGGAGAAGAAATTAATTGAACCGACCAGTCCCGAGTGGCTCTATGCGAACGGCCCTTGGAAGAAAGTGAGCATTGAAGGATGGGGCGAGGTGATGAAGGGTTGGATGACGAGCTTAGACCGTTCGCAGATCGGAAGACGCGCCAAGATTGAAACCGACAGTACGTTTGCAGTTCTCAAGCATCAAAGCAGGGGGGTGGCGGTATGGATCTATGTCGACGGGAAACTTGCAGTCGATGGTGGCATAAGCTCCGAGACCAATGAGATTCCGATTTACATCGATCAGTCGGGGTGGCACCAGATCGAGTTTGTTTTCTCTTCCAACAGCGAAATTAGCGGATTGTACGTTAGCCCAGACGCCCATGTAAGGAAGCCTGAAGACAACCGAAAAAAATTGGTCGTCATGGGCCATAGCTACATTGATGGAACAGGCTCCAGCAACTATGGGTTAACTTCACTCGTACCTGTGCTTGGCGATATCCTTGGCGTCGAGAGCGTCAATCAAGGGATCGGCAGGACGGACGTCGACGTTTCTGTCCCAGCCAGTGTCAATAATAGCGGATTAGACCGCGTTGAAGCGGACGTCATTCAATTAAATCCCGATTATGTGCTTTCCGTTTACGGTTATAACGCTGCCGGACGCATAGAGCCCGAACAGTACCAGGCGGATTATGCGAAGTATCTGCGAACGATAAGAGACGCGCTGCCGGATACGTCGTTATTCGCAAGCGGCATGATCGCGGTCTACACCCGGTCCGATGAAAGCAATGCGCCCTTTAATCAAGCGATAAAGAATGCATGCTCAAGCGTTTCCAATTGTACCTTCATCGATCTGTCTGGCCAATGGAACAAAGATAACTTCCCCACTTATGTTTCCGGAGACGGGGTACACCCCAATGACGCGGGATACCGTTTCCTCGCGGAAGAATATGCGAAGGCGATATCATCGGTCAGCAAAAAATAACGCGTTAACCTTCCAACGTTCGCAAAAAAGACACCAACTCGGTGTCTTTTTTGCATGCATCTTGTTACGGAACCGTTGATTGGGCCATGGAGAACAATGTGCCTAACACTTGATGGGCGAAGGAATGGTTTCCATGAATCTACTGCGTCAAGTTGAATCCGAAATGAACCGTATGATTTCTACATTGCGAAATCGTCAGGCGTTTTCCTAAAAAGAATTCTCAGTTTATACTTCAACCATGTGATAAGAACCGATTCAGTACTTTTATGTACACTTACTTTGTCATGATAATAAAAATCTTCTACTTCAACATTGATCTTCGCTATTGGTTTTACAGGAACTTGGCTAGTCCATTCATCAAACGAAACTAACCCCTTATGAGCTCTCTTAAATGAATCCATTGGTAAAAAATAGATCATCCCTCTTGTCCAAGGTGTATTATTACCAGATTCTTGGCTAAAGGAATAAAAGTGGAATCTTGCGCCGCTTCTCGTTTCTAAACAACCGTTTCGGATATTTCCTATCAGTTTCTTTTTATCGAAAACAGCATAAAATAGCGGCCAAATTCCATCCTTTGTCGCAAACACTGCCTCTACATACTCACCGTTAAACAAGGTCTGCCTTCTGGTTTCAAATTTCTCGATGAACTGATCGTTAGAGCCATGGAGCAGAACACCCTTATGAGCAGCAATGTAAGCAATAAATCGATGTTTCGGATACGTACTTGTATAGTGAATGACTCCACCGCTACGAATCGCATCGTCAAAGATTTTGTCATATACAGCTATTTCATCGGATGAATAGGTCAATATAGGAGATTGATAAAAGAATAACTTCAGTATAAGCGAAATCATTTTCGGAACATCTCCCTAATTTCTAAGTATTCCTACTCTTCCCGCTAACAAATCTTCAAAAACTGGCTGCTGAACCGAGCTAATATTCGCAATATCGATTTCGTCGATACTCATAAACCGAAGCTCCAGCGATTCCCGATTAGAATCAGCGAATATTACGGAGTTGCCATCATTAGCTATTTTCCCTACTAGTGAAACTTGTGCATGAAAAATAAACATCACGAACACGACTTCATTACCGTCTGGATAACGATACTGCATTCTTTCTCCACTATATATGCCATAAAGCTCATGCTGCATCACATGAAGACCCGTTTCTTCTAAAACTTCACGTATCATCGTTTGCTCGATACTTTCTCCTGCTTCCATACCACCACCAGGTAGTCCCCAATTGCCATAATCTGAACGTCTTTGGAGGAGGATGCGATTGTGCTGATCACGAATGATCGCTCCACCAGTAACAATAATTCGCATGGATTTAACCTCATTTATTCTATGATTTGTTTGCAACAAATGTCAGCCAATTACTCTTAAACTTTATATTTCTACCGTACTTGATTTCGGTCATTTCTTGCGGTAAATGGCGCATTATGAGAATCTCCCAGTCTTGATAGAGTTCCTGTAGCAGCCGAATTGCATGCTGTGTGTTAAGATTCAGTTCTATTACACCAGCAGTCTCTTCTCCAGTTACGAGATCCTGTTCCATAACTTCTGTGCTCATCAATATACAATTAAATCCCTTAGCTCTTGTACCAGCTTGTAATCTTCTGACCACTGTCTCAAAAGCCGACTCAGACGATACATGCTCTAAACAGGAGCAGGAGATAATATAGTCAAACGTAAGTTCAGGAATTTTATAATGCTCTGCATCTGCAACTATCGGGACAATGAGATCTTGGACATCATACTTCTGTGCATTCTGATTAAGCACTTCGATTGCCGTCTGCAATAAATCCACACAATAAATATTACCACCCTGAGCTTGCAGCTTCTGAGCTATCGGGATGCTATTTCGCCCCACACCACAACCTAAATCTAGTACATTCTTAGATCCTGCATCCAATAAGTCAAAAGTTTCGACAACGACCTTAACTGGCTTCGCAAGCCATGTCCCCGATTCAAACAGCTTATGTTCCGTATATAATTTCTCGTGATAACTAATTTCTTGTCTCCGCGCTAACTCAAAAACTTCCATTTGTTCACCTTTCCCTTATGCCTTATACTAATCCCGCGATCAACATCTGTTTAATATCTTTAAGAGTCCGACTCGTCTTGAAATCATCCTTCGGATCAGACCAACTGAATCCATCTCCAGAAAATCTCGGTATCACATGCATATGGTAATGCGCAAGATCATTGAAAATTCCGCCATTTTGACAGCAAGTAATGCCATCGGGTTGCATAACTTTCTTAAGCAGCTTCGACATTTTGACTGCAGCGTTCATTATTTCATTTCGAGTCACTTCATCTATTTCATCCAGATCGAGATAATGCTGTTTTGGCATGATCAATATATGACCATCATTAAACGGCGCAATGTCGAGTAAACAAACCACATAGTCGTTTTCATAAACAATATTGACTTCCATTTCGATTTGATTCACTATTCTACAGCCCAAACAATCCATATACTTTACTTCCTTTCTAAAGCGGAGAATTCTCCTTTTTACACTACGATTGGGTCCTTTAGCGATGACCACTCCATAACAGGCGAACCTTCTGGATTGATTGTTAGGACACCCACATATGGATCATTCGTATTCATTCCTGTTGTCAAATAATGCGTCAGCATAGCTCTTATAGTCCAAGGTAGTTCTAAGGAAAGTAGACTTTCAATGTCAATCCAGTGCAATTCGCCTTCGTCATTCGTTATTAAATGGTTCTTTAAGGTCTTGCCAAAGTACACGTACTGAACTCTAATTTCAGTCTCTTTGATTCGGATGAGTTGATACTTGAAGGTTAGATCAATTAACTCATCGGATGATATTCCTGTTTCTTCTAGTATTTCTCGAATACATGCTCGCTCAGGATCATTCATTTCCTCAGGCTCTATATGTCCGCCCACCCCAGTCCATAATCCTGGAGCAAGCTTACGATCTGCATTACGCTTTAACATCAGCATATTAGTACGATTACTTAGAAAAGCAGTTGACATCAATCTAGTTTTCATCCTAATTTTATCTTCCTCCACTAGCTATGTAATATATGCTCATAATTTAAAACAAATATATAATCCATGACTGCTTATTCCAAGTATACTAGCTTCTCTACACGTTGATAAATGATATTCCATCCAAGTTTGATACTGCTCCTCAGAAAGTTTATCAATCTCCTCACTGAGCGTATGGCTTAAGCCATCTGTTCCTAAATGATCGATCATCCGTATGGGATATGCATTCATAAGAGATTCTACCTCAGCAGGACTGGTGTAGTGTGAATCAATCCAGAAAGAATCAGGGTCATTACCTTTCAAATTGCCATCAGAGATCACTTTATTGATGGTGCTTTTCGTTAGGTACTCAGGAATCTTCTTAGCTAGCATAGGTACGACAGAGAATTTATTGATATATGCAATTGCTAGAATTCCTCCCTCACGCAGAACTCTCAATGATTCTTCAATCAGCTTGGTTTGCCTATCAGAATCAATAATATGGTAATAAGGCCCAAAGCAGAGGACAACGTCAAAAGTACCTGAATCAAATCTGGTTAGATCAGTCGCGTCACCCACTACAGCCTCTAATTGAATTCCTTCTTGATGCATTATTTTGGTATGAATAGCTTCAATATTTCTAGGAGTTAAATCAAGCGCAGTAACCTTATGACCTTGTTCTGCAAAATGAAAAGAATACACCCCAGTCCCAGCACCTAAATCCAGTATTTTCGATTTCTCTGGGATCAGCGCTGTTAATGCATAGATGCTCGTAATAAATTCGATTTTTCTGGAATTTCGCTTGAAGCGAAGCTCTTCATCAACAATTTCATAATATTGAACGATACTTTCCATTTCAACCCTCCATATTGTTAGGATAGCTTCATTCCAATCGCAAATTCCTTAAAGTCAAACTTATGATAAAATGGCATGTTATCTTCAGAGCAGAAGAGTTGAACATGCAAATTCGTCTCCTTGCATTTCTGAACTAATCTATTAATTAATTCACTTCCAATCCCTTGCCGCTGATAGTCCGGTTGAACTCCAACACCACACAAATAAGCATTAATATATCCATCTGTTATTACTCTACCTGTACCAACCAATTGATCTCCGTTATAGGCATTCATTGTTATGCCACTTTGCATTATGGCTCGATGCAAGACCTCTGGTGATAATTTCAGATATTCGTTCCAGCCAAGATCCTCATATAGCTCGTAAAGCTGTTCTACGTTTGCAGCTTCATCTGTATACCGTATCGGCATAAGGGACTCATCTCCTTTTTTTTATTGCATATGTATATAATAAGAAGCCGCAAAGTATTGCGGCTTCTCACAAGAAGATTATTCTTCGTCGTCTACGTTGTGATAAACTTGTTGAACATCTTCTAAATCTTCTAATGCATCGATCATTTTATCGAATTGAGCTTGTCCATCTGAAAGTGTTACGTAATTCTGTGCAAGCATTGTTAGCTCAGCAACGGTAAACTCAGTAACCCCCGCATTCTTGAATGCTTCTTGTACAGCATAGAATTGGTCTGGTTCAGCGTATACCAACACATTATCTTCTTCTTCCACAATGTCACGAACGTCAACATCTGCTTCGATCATAAGCTCCATAACTTCATCTATTGTTTTGCCTTCAACACCGATAACGGCTGTTGCATCAAACATGTATGCTACAGACCCGCTGACACCCATATTACCACCATTTTTGCTAAAAGCGGCTCTAACGCTTGAAGCAGTACGGTTCACATTATTCGTCAGAGCATCTACGATCACCATTGAACCATTCGGTCCAAAGCCTTCATAACGAAGCTCTTCATAAATTTCATCTGAACTGCCTTTTGCTTTATCAATTGCACGATCAATGATTGCTTTAGGCACATTGTACGTCTTGGCACGTTCTAATACAACCTTCAGAGCACGGTTAGCTTCCGGGTCGGGTTCACCTTTTCTTGCTGCTACATAAATTTCAAGACCGAACTTAGCATAAATTCGACTTGTGTTTGCATCTTTGGAGGCTTTTTTTTCTTTAATATTATTCCACTTGCGGCCCATACCATGTTCCCACTTTCGATAATTTTTGTCCGTATTATAGAATTTATAACATTTGGTATCATAAATTCTAAGTAATACCTTAAGAAACGCATCCGTCCATAATGACGGTGAAATCATTTCTTCTTGAGTATCCATTATAACCTATTTTTTTTGTATTTTTGAAGCCTTATCGCACTAAAGTTCGATTCTTCCAATTCTCCATGACCGCTCGAATAAATTCATTCTCTTCTGCTTTGTTCGAGAACGATCTCTTAGGAATGATAAACCCTTGAATGTTATTGACATAAATATAGATGTATTCCTGATTCTGTCTTAGTTCTTGAACACCATCCCACAGGTATTGTGAATTGTTTACAGAAGTTGAGCCGTGTAAGCCACTGGCATTAACTTCAACAATATGCTCGCCTATAATTCCAGGGCTGTTATCAACTAATTTCATTATTTTTCTCTTCATAGAAAAAATTACATAAATGTTAGCTAATACTCCTGATATTAATCCTGCAACAATTGCATAAGCCCAATTATGAACTATGAAGTTTAATAGTATAACGATGAAGAGAGGGGAAACGATCAAACTAAAGTAGGTTTTGGTTCGATATTTCGGCATTTTTAACAAAGTATACTTATTAAACTTCCAATAATCTTCCTTGGTAATATCTAAAGTAATTTTCATTTATACACACCTTTCGTTCATGACATTTACTTGTTTCGAGTTGCTATAATACAAGCTTCTCTTGGAGATAATCGAAGTTCTTGGGCTTCAAAGTGCGAATGATTCAGCCAGTATTCTCGAAGAGCATCTGGTTTCCCTTGCCATTCTACTGGCCAATATTCCTCAGGCGTTAGATCATCAATCAAGACAATCCCGCCAGGTTCAACAAGCTCGACTAATTGATCAGCCTCTCCCTGCTTTGCGCTACTCACATCTGCGAAAATAAACTTATACGGACCATATAAAGCAGCTTCTTTCCAATCTCCTGTAATAAAGGTAACATTGGACTGTTCAAGATAGGACTTAGCAACTGCAATCCGCTTTTTCAGAATATCCACTGTATAGAAGGATACATCCTGACTTAAAGCTGAAATGATCCAAGCTGCACCTACACCATAACCGGTTCCAATCTCCAAAATACTACCAGAGGTAATCTGACCTACTAGCGTTCGCAACAATCTACCAATTGAATCCGTACACGAAAATTCAAATTGATGAGACGAAGCAACAGCACGCATCGTCTCAACGATTGTTGGTTTATATTTATCTGAGTTATCAATATGGGGCATACATAGAATCTCCTTCTATTAGATAGTTTGAGAAACATGTCTAGTCATTTTAAGGTGCCACTAACTCGACTTTTATTCGGTCGGGATCTTCGAAAAACAAAGCATAATAATGTTCTCCACCTGCGAAAGGATGCTTATCTTTGTAAAGTACGTTCATTCCCATAGACCGAACCTTTATAGTTAACTCATCCACTTGTTCTCGCGAAGTCGCATGGAATGCCAAGTGATTTAGTCCTACACGACAACGATTGTATGGCATGTCCAAGTGTTTTTCTTTTGCTTGAACAAATACAAGGTAAGTATCTCCTAATTTCCAACTACGACCTTCTTCCCATTCCTGATAGGGCGAATAACCAAGCTCTGATAGGAACCACCCCCAGAAGTCAGCCGAACGTTTAAGGTTTGATACGTAAATCTCGATATGATGTAGTAATCCCAAGTGATTCACCCTTTTATATCTAATTTTCTCAATCTTATAGGATACCGCCTTACTCAAATACATCCTCGTCGCTACTCTTGTGGTCACTGAACCAACTCAGCACACGATTATGATGGTTAATAATTTGAGCTGCCGTAAGCTCTTCCGTATTCCATGTACTATGTGCATCTCGAATAAGTGTAACATGATAGCCCAGACTATAAGCATTCCTACAAGTCGTATCTACACAAACTTCAGTCTGAATTCCAGTCAGTACAAGCTTGCGAATCCCTCTGCTATCAAGCTCCTGTTGGAGTGATGTTTGATAAAATGAATCTGGCGTTTTCTTCTGAATCACAATATCATCATGTTCGGGAGCAATCGCCTGGTGAATATGCCATCCCGTTGTTCCATGCTCTAGCGGTGTCCCCGCTCTAGAATTATGTTGTATGTAGAAAATAGGAATTCCCTTTGACCTAGCCTCCGCGATTAACTTCTGAATTCTAGTCAGTAAAAGCTCGCCTTGAAATACGGGGTCAGACTCGTTAAACATCGCCACCTGAACATCAATGACTAATAAGGCAGTGTTGCCGGACATATCATAAAGCCTCCCAGTTTCCAAATGTTAAACTCTCCATTTATCACATTAATTCTACCATAATAAACCAACACTAACCAGAACATTAGTTCCTCAATACGGTATAAATTATCGCAAAATTTAATATTATTTAAATTCATACTTTACAGGTAGGATTAGTTGTGCTAGTATTTGGATAATTTTAACACAGGGAGAGATTTAGATGAGAAAGAATAAGAATAAAAAATGGTTTAGTCACATTGTCATTGGCGTATCATTGCTTGTTCTGTTGGCAGGCTGCGGCACTAGTAAGGCAAGTTCAGGTTCTGAAGTTCGTAAAATCAAAGTAGCTTACGATCAAGCATCTAAACCAATAACATGGTTAGATGAGAATGGCAAAGCGACTGGCTACGATGTCGAGGCGATGCGTTTGGTCGATGAATTGCTTCCACAATATGAATTTGAATTCATTGGAACATCAAATGATGATCTTCTACTAGGGGTTGAGCAAGGCAAATATCAGATTGGAATTAAGAATGCTTTCTGGACTGAAGAACGTACGAAGAAGTTTATTTTTCCTAAAGAGTTCCTTGGGCTAAGCAGCATGGGACTTGTGGTCAAAAAGAAGAACGAGAATATCAAAACATTAGCTGATTTTGCCACGGCTGGCCTAGAGCTTGCTCCAATTGCAGCTAATAATGCGCAGTACGCGATTATTGATGAGTACAATAAAGCAAATCCGAATAATCAAGTGAAGCTGAAAGCAGGAGACACCTTCTCGATCGATATTGTGCAATGGGTGAACGAGAATCGTGTTGACGGCGGAGCGATGATTGAGGGGCTTTTTGAGAAGCAAGTTGTTGATAAAGATGGACCTTATCATAATCTAGCAAATGATATTGTTTACAACGAATTTGCCGTTATCAAAACATGGCCGCTATTCAACAAGAAGGAACAGGAACTAGCAGATGCTTATGATACAGCGATTAAGAAAGTGAAAGATGAGAAGAAGCTTGAAGAGCTCAGCGTCAAATTCTATGGCAAAGATTTATTTGATGTTTTAAATAAAGTTAAACGATAAGGATTTGAGGGATCATGGGCAAATATTTTGATGTGGCATATATAGGGGATGCATTCGCAGCACTCATTCCTTTTTTAAGTGTAACGATATGGGTGACAATCCTGTCAGTACTCATCGGCACTGCATTCGGATTCTTAATCGCCGCTGCCAAGCTAAGCAAATACGGGCTTGCTCGCAAGCTAGCGAATGGTTATACAACCTTAATCCGATGCACACCATCCATCGTACTGCTCTTTTTAATCTTCTACGGTGTGCCAGCCCTATTCGAACCATTCGGTATTAATTTGAATGATTGGAGTACAGCCGTATTCGTTGTGATTACCTTCTCACTGCAATTCGCAGCCGCTATGTCTGAAGTGATTCGCAGCTCCTATCAATCTATCGATAAAGGGCAATTTGAAGCCGCTGTGAGTGTAGGGCTAAGCCCATTGCAGGCATATTGGAGAATCATTGTCCCGCAGGCTTTGGTCATTGCCCTGCCTAACTTTGGCAACAGCTTTCTGGCATTAATCAAAGAAGGTGCTCTCGCATATACGATCGGATTAATCGACGTTATTGGTAAGGCGAATCTGATCATCGCCAGCAACTATAATGCACATGCCCTGGAGATATACATTGCATTAGCAATTATATATTGGATTCTTTCCTTTATTTTGGAACGACTATTCTACCTCTTGGAGAAATGGTTCAGTAAAGGCAAACAATCTTTAAAAACTGTATAAGGAGGAGTATCCGTGTCTGAAGGTATCAATTTTGAATTCTTGATAGAAGCATTTTTCATTGCATTATCCGGTGCTCCTACCGCATTACTAATCACACTTGTTACATTAATTGTTGCAATTCCACTTGGATTATTAGGAGCCTTAACTCGGATTAATCAAGTTCCCGTATTGAAACAATTGACCAGAGTGTACGTCTCATTCGTTCGTGGTACGCCTGTCATCATTCAAATCTTTATTATTTACAGCAGTGTCCCTTTATTGCTAGCATCTTTTTTTGAAAAATACAGCATCAACATTGATGTGTATAAAGTGAATCCCATTTGGTATGCGTTCATCGTATTTGCATTGTACACAACGGCGAATCTAATCGAAGTTTTTCGATCTGCACTTAATACGGTAAGCAAAGGGCAGCTTGAAGCCGCCCTATCCACTGGTCTTACCCATGTGCAGGCATACCGCAGAATCATTCTTCCTCAAGCGTTAGTTTCTGCACTACCGAATTTATGTACAACGACAACCAATCTCATTAAGGCGACATCACTGGGATTTGCTATGTCCTTGCCAGAAATAACACTCAAAGCCAAGGTAGCAGCCAATGTCGGTTACAATTATTTAGAAGCGTACATTGATATTTTCCTCGTCTATTTAATTATTTGCAGTATCGTAGAGTACGGATTCAAATGGTACGAGAAACGTCTTGCCAAATATAAAGCAGCAGTTGCATAAGAGGCCAATAGGGGGCGAATCAGATATGTTAGCGATTAACAATATTCATAAATGCTTCGGTAAGCAGGAAGTTTTGAAGGGTGTTGACCTAACCATTGATAAAGGGGATGTAGTCGTCATTCTTGGACCGAGCGGTTCTGGAAAAACTACGCTGCTTAGATGCATTAATTTTCTGGAGCAGGCCGATCAAGGGGAAGCTCGCTTTGGGGATGAACAGGTAAATCTTAGTACCGCATCTAAGAAGCAAATATACAGTCTGAGACAAAAGACAGCGTTTGTTTTTCAAAACTATAATTTATTCAATAACAAAACAGCACTTGAGAATGTAACAGAAGGACTCATTATCGGCAGAAAAGTACCCAAAGCAACGGCTGTGCAAATTGCCAAAGCCGAGCTCGATAAGGTCGGACTTTCCGATAAATATGACGCTTATCCAAGCCAGCTCTCTGGTGGGCAGCAGCAGCGAGTTGGGATTGCTCGTGCTCTAGCTTTGAACCCCGATATTATTCTATTCGATGAGCCTACTTCTGCATTAGACCCCGAATTAGTCGGTGAAGTCTTATCGGTCATGAAGACAATTGCTAGAGAGGGAACAACGATGCTAGTTGTTACACATGAAATGTCTTTTGCCAAAGAAGTAGCTAACCGTGTTATTTTCATGGATGGCGGTATGATCGTCGAGGAAGGCACACCGAAAGAAATTTTTGAACACCCGAAGGAAGAGCGCACACAACAATTTCTGAAACGGGTATTGCCTGAGGAATTCTCTTATGATATTTAGGTTGAAGGGCGTGCTTTATAAGGCCACGCGCATGCCCATTATATTTTCACTAATACTTGTTCTCGATTTTTCGATGAATGAAATATGGCATCCATGACCAATTGAACTCGATGACCATCTTCAAATGTAGGGATGTCAGAAGAAACTTTTTTATGAATAATCGCTTGATAGATATTATCCACCATTGGGTAGAAAGCACTGTAATAAAGATTAGCTGGTGAGGATAATTGGCTTGGTGGTTCTGGTGTATCTATGGCAATTGGCTGATAATCGCCTCCATAACTCACCCTTAAATCTCGATCATTCTCCATAACTAATGTGCCTTCCGTCCCATAGAACTCTAATTTCCAACCTTCTCCTCGTACTGCAGAGGTCAAGAAGTCGATCGTGAAGGCTGCTCCACTGCGAAAATGTCCGATTATGGTAAACGCATCCTCAGCATCTCTTTCTTCTATTCCATCTTGTCCATTATAATAGGGAACCATCGTTCGTAGATCAGCGATGACATCAACGATAGGTTCATTCATCCACCACATTAAGGAATCGAGCATATGCGATCCTACGGCAAATATATGTCCCCCTCCGTCACTGCTTCTGCCATCCCAGCCCCTATACCCCGAAGTTAGATTCTTATATCCAGAGAAACTACCCTGATATTTTATCGATTGGATGGTACCCAACTGCTTGTTGTTTAGCATTTCTTTGATCTTAAGTCTGATCGGTGTGAGTCTCCACTCAAAATTGACAAAAGCAGGTCGATTAGATGCCTCTAGCTCTTTCAAGAGCATTCTAGTTTCATCGGCATTCATGCCCAATGGTTTCTCGCACAATATATATAAGCCTTGTCGCAAGCAGGCTAGAGCCATTTCATAATGAAGCGGTGGTCTAGATGTAATACAGACTAAATCAAGCTGCTCTCGTGCCAGCATAGACTTCCAATCCGTATAGACATTCGGGATCCCTAGATTATGGGTTGCCACATGCGCGTGACCACGATGAATGCTTGTAATAGCTTGTACTTCAAACCCTTCATGTAATGAAAAAATAGGAGCATGTACAGAAGCTCCAAATCCAGTTCCAATTATCCCAACCCGAATTTTCTTCATGTATCTATGCTCCTAAACGATTAAATTTTTTTGCCAATATACAATAAATGCGAAGATGATCCCAACATATAAGGATTCTCGGATTCCTTCATCACCAGCTTCATCATTTCCTGGAATTCCTCTTCTCCTCTTTGGCGCCAATAATTCCACTGTTCATCATCCATAGCTCCTGCTACGCTGCTAGATCCGACTAACTTCACCGTTTCAAATCCATGAGCCTCCATTAGAGGGTTAATGTCTTGAATATCAAAATAATAAGCTCCCGTAAATCTGCCCTCATCACTATGATTGAATTCCCCAGTCCGCAGAAACTCTGTTATCCCTTGAACAGTATGATTAGGCTTCCAATTCTCCGGACGCGTTAAAGAATTTATGAGAAAACGCGTCTTCGACATAAAGGCTACAAAAACGTAACCATCTTTTTTCGTAACACGATGTAATTCCTTAATTGCCTTCGTGCGATCTTCTTCCGCCTGCAAATGATAAAGTGGTCCTAGCATAATGGACGCATCGAATTGATTGTCTCCAAATAGACTAAGATCTCTGGCATCAGCCGCATGGAATCCATCGAATTGATCCTGAACACCTGCTTCAACTGCTTTATCTCGAGCAATCTCTACTAGACTAGGCGTTAAATCTGTCAATGTCATCTGGTAGCCTAATTTAGCAAGGTTAATAGAATATTTGCCTGGTCCCGCTCCATTATCCAAAATGCGGCCTTGAGGCAGGAGATTACTTTGAATGTGATGAAAATTTACTGTGTATTCTAGTGGCTCCCGATCAAGTCTTCCCCATTCGTCGAACGAATTGTAATAGTTAATAATATGATTCATTGTAACCCCTCCTATTTTACCTCAAATTAAATACCCAAAAAAGAATATTCAGACTAATATAACAGAAACGAATATAGATGTAAATATGGTCTATATGATCACGATGCCTTATTACTATTCAACCAATCCACCATAAAATCAAAAAATTCAAGTGAATATCTATGATCTTCAGCGCATTGAGAATTACAGGCTGGTGCATGAGAATATGTGACTCCTTCTAACAAATGCCAATTTCAAGGTAATCTCTTGTACATTTCTGGTCTAATACTGTCCAGTAACATCAATTCCAACGAAGCGATCCAATGCCAATCATCATCAGGGAAAATAAACATTCCAACTTTTACTGATGGATCAGATATCACTGTATCCCATCTATTCGGTTCGCCAAATGCTTCAATTTGATTATAAATTCGCTTCCTCAATCCTGTGCCTAGATTAGCTTTTCCAACATACTTAACAACACCATCTTGTACAAAATAATATACTCCTGCTTTGTACCACCATTCCTGTTTAGATCTTTTGATATCTCGTAGATTATCTATCGTATAGATTTTCTGTTCGATGTTTAAACTAGTTATTCTTACTTGGAACTGATCAAACAGTTGTAAAAGTCTTAATTCTGACTTATCCATTAATTACATCCCTTCCCCTATAAAAACGATATAAGTATCTTATTAATCCTTACCATATACTCTTCTTCAACTTCGTCTATACCTAGTCCATCATCTATACGATCAATTTTTGTTTCTCTTCTCCACTCTTTAAAAGGAGTTCCTGCAAGCAAACACCAATCATATATGTAATGTATAGTGTATCGTCTTATTTCTTCCATCGTCATTGCCTCATCTCAATAAATTTACCTATTTCATATGCTCCAAAGCCGCTTGAATTAAAATTGGATAAATGAAAGGATACGTTAAATTGTGAGGAACTTTTTCAAAAGCCTTTATTTCAGCCATCTCAGATTCTGGGAGCGGTCCAAATCGATCTACCTGCGCTAAATATAGCTGTCCAAAGCTTTCATTTTCATTTTCTCTCGATACTGAGTAGATTGAGATTGGCGTAATAGAAAATTCCAGTGCTCCTGTTTCTTCGAATAATTCTCTAGCAGCTGATTCGTCTACCGATTCACCTACTTCTCGATGTCCACCAGCAAATTCCCATGTATCACGATGTTTATGCTTCGATAAAACCCACTCCTCACCTTGCTTAACTAGAATAACAACAAACTTAATTAACGAATCATCAATTGTTCCTAAAGGAAATAGTTTTGCTTTCATGGATTAACTATCTTTCCGTCCATTGAATCTACCCATCATAATCGTGTTATAGTATTTGCCGTCTGACAGGATTTTGTCGTTCTTCAATACGCCTTCTATTTCAAATCCAAGCTTTTGATACAGTCGGATTGCCTTATCATTGGTTTCTAACACACTTAAGTTGATTTTGGTAATGCTATTTGTATCAGCCCAATCAATAGATACTTTTAGCAAATTTTTGCCTATTCCGTATCCCCAGAATTCCTTTAAAATACAGACTCCAAATTCAACTTTATGAGCCAATCGTTTTAAAGAATTACCTTGGCATCTTGAGAATCCAACAATTCGATCATCCACTTGCGCAACTAAGAACAGGTTCCTTGGGCTAGCTGAATCCGCCTGTATGAGCTGTTCAAACCCAAGCACATCAATGAAAGCTTCCCCGCTTTCACGATCCATATTCTCCGTCTCTCCATCAATTTGCATACGTATTTCAGATAACACTTTGGCATCTTGTTCCTCTGCTGATCTTATAATATAATTCACTCCATTAACATCAAACTCTTGTTTGTCTATTATCATGTTAACCTCCAATAAAGATAATGAAAGAGCCTCATTATTGAAGCTCTTCATACTACAAGATTAATTCAATTTGTAATCGACAACAAACGGTCGCGAAACTCATAATTGCCTTGCACTATTTTTGTCAGTGATTAGAAGCATACATAAATCAAAGGTATATCATCCGTATCGTAGATAATGCTTAGGCGCGAATCTCAACAAATCGCTTTCCTGCACCAACCAAGCTTAAGCTGCAACCCAGTCCCATAAAAAACGCTGTAAATTCATGAGGAAGACCTACAGTATGGGTGATAATTAATGAAATTGCAGTAATAATTACTCCCAATCTAATAATTTGTATGCCTTTTAACATAACAAAAATCCCCCTGACCAAAATATAAATTATCTACATAAACTAATTTAAATCATACCCTAGAAATTACTTTAAATAAACATAAAATTTCCAAAAAATCCAACCCCCCCCTTACAATCCATCACATCCCCCGACGTTGCTGTGTCGCAAACCGGTGGATTTTGCTATAGTCATAATTTCAGCAACCCCTAATTATTCAAAAAAAATCTCACCCTTGCACTCTAAGGCGAAGCGTTCTTGATATTGTTTTTGAAATGAAATTTTTCGATCAAAAATAGCTTTGGACAACTCATAATTAAGTACATTTCTGTTGTTTTGAATGTACTCCGCAGTCTCGTCGCTCTCCCACAGATTAATGGCATCGAACACGTTCTCTTCCCGATGTGCGCTAACTTGGAACTTTAACCATATCTCCAATGAGCCGAAGTGATCAAGTACATCTGCGTCCTGCACGATTTTTACATAAAAAGGATGTTCATCTCTTTGTCTTCGATTATGCTGCTCAATTACTTCTGAAATTAATTCTAGCTCTTGTTTCGAGCATTGTTCTCCTAATAGATTGTGGTTAAATGTGCACCCGTTATGTTGTGCGGCTCAATCCCCTTCGTTACATCATGAAAAAGTGAACCAACATAGATGATATCATCCATTGATGCCTGATCTGGAAACAAATTCTCTCTTAATTTCAAGGCGATTTTGCCGACCCGCTCACCATGATAATAAATAAATCCACGTTCTCTTCGGAGATGGGATTTGCGTTTACTCATCGTTTTGAGCGCAATTTCATTTATTGTTTGGATGTTCAATTGAATTCACTTCACTTTCGTAAAGGGTATTTCATAGCATATCAATTGTATGAGTTAAGTCCTCTTTACTGACTCCTTAATCGTTCGTTGTTCTTCCTCGTCCCAAATCTCATAAATTTCAAAAGTCCCTTCTTCAAAAAAGAACGGCAACCTTCTCTTAAACCAGGATTGCATCGGGTAATCCATTACTTCATCAATTGGAATCCACTTAAGCTCTCCTTCGGGCGGATTCTCCAGCAGCTCACCTTCAAAAGTCTTCGTTATGTAGTTAAACACCATATATCTGTGATTCTTCTGTGGATCAACATATTCATCAAGACCCTTATAGATTAAATCCTTAACGATCAGTCCTGTTTCTTCGCGAACTTCCCGTATAGCTCCTTCTGTTAAGCTTTCTGGAAAATCCACTTTTCCACCTGGTCCAATCCAGCCTGGAATACCAAGTTTCTCGGGTCGATTAATAAGTAAAATTCGATCTTCATCTTGAACAATACACATGGTATACATAACGACTTTAATATCTGAATGCTTCGATGTCATTATAATCTCCTATTCTGTTTCAAGCCTTATCTCTTTCATTATTTCTAGGGGTTCAAGTTGATCGGACTCAACGACTATGGCGCATAGCCCGTTCTCTGATGACACTTCATGCCACTCTCCTGCATTCCACAGAACCAACTGCCCCTTGGATATCGGAATTCGGATACCCTCTCCGCCAGTTGCCCAACCTTCGCCATCCACAACAATGAACATCTGGGGGATCACAGCTTCATGCCCACCAATAAGACCATCCTTGTCTAAATGCATGCAAGCCATTTGGATGATGTCTAACTGCTTATCTAGCAGACGCATAATTGGTGTAATAACCAAATTTTTGCTGCCGTACTTATCGATTGCATTTCCTGCACTTTGATCAAAACTAAACAATCTCATAATCATAGCCTCCATAATCAATAGATCATTATATTTTGGCGTATATGCAAGTATCTCTGATTTCTTGACCATCGGCTGACAAATCATCATTCTTCAAAATACCTTCTAATGTATAACCCATTTTCTCAGGAATTGCGCGACTCTTGTGATTCAACGCATCACAACGTATTTCGACCCTACGTGCTTTTAACTCCGTAAATGCAAATTGGGTAATTCCTTGCACAGCTTCGCCTATATAACCTTTACCACTATAACGTGAATCAATCCAGTATCCAATTTCGAACTTGGGAACATTCCAATTAATATGATGAAAGCCAGATATGCCGATAAACTGCAGTGTATCCTTGAGAAAAATATGAAATCTCAAATCCTCACGTTTAATAAAATTCGCCTTAGCGGTTCGAGCATTTGATTCAATCGTTTCCTCTGTCTGTTCCTTATTAGCAAAAGGCATCCATGGCTTCAAATCATCAATCGATGCTTGAATTGCTTCATATGCTGCTTTACCATCGCCTTCTTCAGGCATACGAATCAATAATCGATCTGTA
The DNA here is from genome assembly GCF_004344915.1 of Paenibacillus albiflavus. GTDB lineage: Bacteria > Bacillota > Bacilli > Paenibacillales > NBRC-103111 > Paenibacillus_AM > Paenibacillus_AM albiflavus. Next base: position 38,768 of record NZ_SKFG01000003.1, read on the forward strand.
AAGAATTGAGTGGGAAAATCTAATAATATGGGATTCATAGTCAATTCTCCTTTTCAAAACTCGAGTATGGTTCGAAAAATTTTCCGATTCAAAGGCAGCTTCAATCGGCATAAATTTGATCTTCACGTGCCTTTCGCTATTTTCCATTATAAATAACTTTACTTGTCCCGCCTAACATGTAATCATATTCGAACAATTGAAGCGTTCGCTCCTTTATTCGATTCTTAATTGCGATTTGTTCATTTACGCGCCCCTGCGATCCAATGTTGTATTCGCTATCACTTTGAAAAGTACTCTCCACAAACTCTGATTCTTTCAAATGGTTCTGCAGCCATCCTTTCTGTGAAGCAATTAGAAGGTCCTTTTGTTCCTGATTTAATTTAGCTAGGACTGTCTTGTAGATGGTATTCAGTTCTTTATCCCAGATATCTGTATATTTACCCTCTAGTTGAATCCAATCTCCCATGGAGAAATTAGTCGAGTTCTGAAAAGCATCACTCTCTTGTTTATAATCTTGATCGATTAGATTAGATCGGGTTAATACGGGTAAATTTTCAAATAAACCATATGTACCGTAATACGTCGTTTTATCATCGTTACCCACTTGAGTTTCACTTATTTTTACGGCATCATTGTTTGCTTCTTTATCATTTAGCGTACTCTGAGGTTGTTGGGTGTTCACAGAAGTTGAAGATGAATTACTTGGAGTTGGTGCAGCTACATTCGCTTTGTCAGCGCAACCACTTAATACAATCATGCTAACTAGTATAAGCATAATTATTTTTTTGGAATTCATACGTTCCCCTTATAGTAAAGAATGGTTGCATCCAACAACTTGATTCAACAACTCGGATTGTCCCACATCCTAATCATTTAATCTGCATATGACATTGCCATTGTCCTGCAGCACAATTGAAAAGCCTGCCTGAATCAATTCATCCCTTAATTCATTTGCTTTCAAATGCCTTCGAGTTGGTAGCCACCAGCTATTTTCCATAAACATGGCATCTGGATAATCCTCTGGAGATGCAATTCGATCATATACCATTCCTGTGTCTTGACTATAATAGGAGTCTCTACCATACACACGATCATCATTAAACATGGCGGTTGCAATTACATAATAACCACTCTTCTTTAACCCTGATCTAATTACAGCAAATAGCTTGGCGCGATCTTGGTCCGTTACAATGCTCTGAAGACAATAATTATCCAAAATGAGGTCATATTCCTGCTCCAAACGGTCCATTTCCAATAAATCTTGATTCTTATAGTAAATCGCTAATTGACGTGCTTCTGCCATCGACTTGGCAAGCTCAATTGCCGTTGGTGATATATCAATGGCATCAACCGTAAAACCCCGTTCAGCTAAGAAACATGCTCCAGCCCCTGTACCACAGCCATATTCAAACACGCGAGATTGCTTCGACTGAAGCTGAACGAATTCCATCGCTTTTTCCAAAAACGGTCTCATCATAAAATGATCAAACGTATATTTGCCAGGCTCATGATACTGATCCCATGCTTTTATTTGATTCGCTTTCATTTCCTGGTAAGATTGTTCATGTTCTTCATAATAATATTTCATTTATGTATGCTCACCTTTATTCCATTTGATCTTTTTAATCTAATTGGATATAGCTTCTAACTTTCTGCTCTGATACACACTTATTGCCTCTTTGAGGGCATACAAGTCAAAATCTGGCCATAATGTTTTGGTAAACCACAGCTCGGATTTGGCAGATTGCCATAACAAAAAATTACTCAATCTATGTTCCCCGCTGGTCCGAATTATTAAATCAGGTGACGGGCAGTCTTTTGTATATAGATATTTTTCAAATAGATCCTCATCCAGCTCTTCAATATTTTGATTTTCTTCTGCATATCTTTTGATCGCTTGGATAATTTCCGCTTTACCGCCATAGTTCATTGCAAAATTTAATACCATCCCTGTGTTCATACTCGTTAAATCTTTAGCCTTTTGCATAATATCCTGTATACTTTCTGGAAATCTCGATAGATTCCCAATAAATTTGACTTGAACATTATGGCTGATCAGTTCACTCAGAATCTCATCTTGGAAAAAAAGCTGTGGCAAACTTACGAGATAATTCACTTCTTCAATTGGCCTGGCCCAATTTTCCGTTGAAAAAGCATATAAAGTTAAATATTTGATCTTTAACGTATAACAATTACGAATAGTTTCTCGCATTGACTGCATACCTGCATAATGCCCTGCAGTTCTTGGCATTCCTTTTCTTGTGGCCCATCGCCCATTCCCATCCATCATAATCGCAATATGCTCAGGTATGATATCAAACTGGTCGTAAGTAGACTCTTTGGGTGATTTTTTAAAGAACAACATTCAAATCCTCCTTAAATCAATCTCATTACGCAACACCTAATCCATCAAATTCATCACCAAAAATTCAATCTCTTGTTCATTCCGCTTATTAATAAAGCGTATACCTTTGACAAATCCAACACGTTCGTAGACTTTGATCGCTCTCTCATTGAATGTGGCAACGACAAGCTGGAAGCTGTGGGCCGGGTAAAGTTCTTTGAGAAAATGAATGGCTTGTGTCAAGAATTGCTGACCACTGCCCTTGCCTGTAATATCAGGCTTCATACCCAATCCAATATCTATTTTCGATGGATCATTGTAGATGCCAATCTGGTGTCCAATTGGCAAACGAGCAGCATTACCGCTACAGATAAAACCGATTAAATCTCCTTTAAAGTCTAATGCCGCATAATAGTCGCCTTCCAATAATTCAGCTATATCCTCATCGGTTTCTTCCATATCATAGAAGGAATACTCACCTGGATACCTCCATTTGCAAATGATCGCCGCAAATTCCTCAGTCATCGGTTGGAAGCGATATTGTTGCACAATCGCAATTATTTCTTCTGCACTCTCATCAGACGTCTTATCTTTGGTATAATCCACATGTTTAGCTAGTTTACTTTTCATATTGTTCTACTCCTTATTTCCAAGTTTGATCCAACTTATCAGAATAAAATGAGATCGCTCTGCTATAAGATTGGATGCCAGTATCATTACTCGTTTCTAATAATTGCTGTAAGACGATCTCCATTGCCTTGCTGTAATCTTTTAGATTATAGAGCACCATTGCATAAAAAATTCGGAATTCTCTTTGGTCAGGGTACTCCTGAATCGCTTGTTCAAATAACAATTTCGACTCATCATACAACCCCAAAGCCCGATATGTACTGCCTAAGCCCAAATAGGCTCCTTGTCTTTCTTCGCCTAATAACCCTAGTTCTAACGCTTTCGTATAATAAGGGACTGCCTCACTCTCACTTCCGAGTGCATCATGAACCCATGCGCATTGAAACCAAACTAAAGGATTGATCGGTTCTAACGTTATTAATTTGAGCAATACGGATCTTGCTTCTTCCAAATGTCCCGCTTCTCTTAATTGAATGGCTTTAGCTAAGTCTGTCACCGTATCCACCTCTTCGTTAAGTATTTAAGTCACCCATAACTTCAATATGCTCTTCGTGCAGCTGCACAAGCTCAATCTCCTGAAATCTCTCTTGAAGCTTGAGCGCCAGCGATCTGACACCGAAAATCTCCGTGAACGTATGACTTCCCACAATTAGATTCATCTGAATAAACTTGGCGTATTGCACAGTGTATAGACTTTTTTCACCAGTTATATAGACATCGCAATTACTATTCGTAGCTTCCCTTAGTTGGTTCGTCCCATTCCCTGCCCCTGTCACCATGCCGATTCTACGAATTTGCAGGTTGTTATACTTTTGATAATAAACTTTCTCATCTAGTAAATTTGTCATTCTCTCTACCAAAGCATCAAGTGAAATAGGCGATTCAAGCTCACCGATCCCGATCGAGCTGGTGCCATCGATATGTTGAGATTGCTGAACAATCTTATCTGCTCCTAGTAAATGCAGCAATGAATTGCATGTCCCAAAGCTGACGTAATCAAGCGGTAAATGAATATAGAAATGAGCGATATTGTTTTCTGTCAAAAGCTCAATGCATCGTTCCTTCATGCCATAAACAAAATCCCATGCATCATGATGAGTTACAATTAATTCAACCTTGTTCTCTGCAGCTTGCATAATGATTTCTGGCGTGATATTCGTTGCATAGCCTATTTTTCGATATATTTTACTAGAAAAGTTACAATAACCATACTCATCATCTTCATCAAAATTGATCAGCAATTGACCGAATAATTCATTAATATACGTTCTGAACTGTTCATATTTCATAAGAAAATTCTCCTATATATGCTTCGTACAATTAAACAGCTCACATGTCCATCCAGAATCGGTACTGCAAATGGTTGTTACGGATGTATTACCAATTTTACCCGTACCATCGTAATCGGATAACAACGTTTTGAGCATACATTGTATAAACCCGCCATGCGAAACGACTAGTATTTTGGCATTAGGATATAGAGCCACTATTTCTTCGATACATTCTCTACCCCGAGACGCAACAACCTCAATCTTCTCGATCCCTAAATCAAGAGCTCGCCAATCTGCACCCCACTTCTCAATTCGTTCTGGCTCCGTCGTGCCTTCGATCAATCCTCCTCCAACTTCTCTCAGTCTACTATCCGTTACAACGTGAATCCCGAGACGCTCACCGATCGTTTCGGCTGTCTGTCTAGCTCGAAGAAGATCACTTGAATATATATAATCCCACTGCTCATGCCTCAATCGCTCCGCCAACTTGCTGGCTTGCATCATTCCTTCTTCATCTAAAGGGATATCAGATGATCCCTGTGCTCTGCCTTCTTTGTTCCAACTGGTACTACCATGACGTACAAATCCGATTTGTGTCATCATGCTCTCCTTTTCTAAGCCCTATATCCAATAACTCTAAATCTATCCCTTGCTCCACCACTCATCTACTGAAATTGAGTACAATAGTTCTCCATTGCATTCGCTATATTCCTCGGGTAAGTGATCTACGATACATTCAAACTTGAGACCTGATTTTTCAATGATTCTTTTGGATGCCACATTACGGGGATCAACTTTTGCTACAATCCGCTGCAATTTCATTGTTTCAAAACCATACTGTATCAGATGTGAAGCAGCCTCAGAAGCATAACCGTTCCCCCAGTATTCTTTGCCAATTAAATAATAAATTTCTTTATCTTCAGGCTTGAAGTCTAGTCCTCCAATACCAATCCATCCAATAAACGTGTTCGAATCCTTTAAGAAAAGCCCAAAAGAATACTTGAAATTCTCATCCAATCCCTTATCGTAGCTGCGAATCAGCCAGTTGAATAAATGTCTATACTCATCCATAGACATAACATCCATATGCATATATTGAAACAAGTCCTTATTCTGCATCAATGCAAAAGACGCTTCAAAGTCATTTTCAACATAAGGTCTTATTATCAAGCGGTTGGTTTCAATTTTCATCGATTTAATCATAACTGCCTCCGAAAGTATGTATGATGAGTAACAGATTCCTTTTTCTAATCAGGTCTTTTTAAGCTATTGTCGCATCAAATTGTAAATAAAGGAAGAAGTATATTGTTCTTCTGTACATATGGCTTCGAATGTTGTATATTTCATGAAGCATTGAGGTGATAAGATGAGTAAAGGTAAAGGAACTGGAAGAGGTACCGACAAGAAGGGCTGGAACCGCTGGCAAGCCAGTGCTAACCGGGCCAAGAGCGCTCCAAAGCCTTACAAAAGTAAAGGCACCAAGAATAACAATAACGCTAATAAAACGAATAACCCCTCTTAGTGAATGCCCCTAAATAACACTAAATCCCTAACATGTGATGTTGGGGATTTATGATTTGATTGTCTGGACAAGTAGCCATAAACAAAGATGGCGAAATCGTTGACCAAGGAGATCTAGCCATCTTCATTAGGTTCAAATCCAACGGTTTGGATAACAGCATCAAGATTTAATTCCCCATATATATGAGGATAGTTTCTTCCTTCATTATATAAATTTTCTCATCTAACCTCTGACTATTTATTATCATGATGAATTTGATGATAGGTATGAAGGCTAGTAGGAATATGTCCTGCTGCCAAGATCAAGCTGCTCAAGAAGAATAAAAAGGAGTGCAAAACGACCGAAGCACATAAGAAATATAGAATTGGTGCAATAGTTAGAGGCACAGGAATTCCGATTAACGGCGAGAAAAGTAATGGATAATCTCTATTTCTTATAAAATATCGTACCCACCCTGAATAATATAATAATAGAAAAGCAATCATTCCCATTAGGGAGAAAATTTCATTTGGTTTATCAATTTGAATGACCGAAAAAATAGGGAGCACACAAACACCAAATCTTCCAATCGATTCAGCTATCGTAAAGATGGGATTACTTTTTCTATGTACATTTGTAGGCGTATTTCGAGGCGGCATTCCAAAGAATAATAGATTCGGCAGCAATACAGCAACTGGGATGATTAAACTAATATAATGGAACATTGCATTGCCTCCCTAAACTATTCTTCCCAAGATGGTTCAAGTATAATTTAACTACTCAAATGAGTTCTTAGAAAATCAACAACCTTCTTAAAAGCCTCTTGAACTGCATCGTCTTTGAATTTTTGATCGAAAACGTGGTCAGCACCTTTAATAGTAATCAATTCAGAAGATACGCCGATTTCTTGAAGCTTCTCATACATAAGTACAGACTGCTCATATGGGACATCGGTGTCTTGATCCCCGTGAAGTAGTAATGTTGGCGGGTAGTTCTCGGTAATATTATGGATCGGACAATATTTTAATAATTTTTCATAGTCATCCTTCGGATCCAATCCAGTTACCTCTTGAACCCAAATACCCTGTTGTCGGCAATAAAGGTAGTAAATAAATCGTTTCCAATCACCATTCGTCACTTCTTTATGGTCGATCGCCTCTAGCGCTTCACTTCTTTTAATCATTGGCTTCTTGCAATAGAACTCACTTGGCTCAGTATACCAATCACCCAATAAGTCACCATACCCGTAAAATGAGACAATCGCTTTCGGCTTGATTTCCATTGTTCCCGTTAACAAACTAAGGTACCCACCTGCTGAGCCACCCATTACTGCCATATTATGAATGTCAAAATCATACCACTCAATTGCCTTCGTCCTTACCCATTCAATGACATCCCGTATATCTTCAATAATTTCCTCAAAATTGGTTTCCGGCGCTAATCGGTAATCGATATTCACTAAACTAAATCCAGCACTCGTAAAATACGCAATTTGCTCAGCCGATAACCATGTTCTAGTGCCAAAAATCAGCGCTCCTCCATGGATATAGATAATTACTGGCGAACCCGCTCCCTGATAATAAACATCTGCTTGAATGTCGCATTGGTCCGTTTGCTTAAAGATTCTGGTTTCCTTCATTTTCTAGTCTCCATTTTTCTTCTAATAATGAATAACGATGTAACGGTTATTTTACAATACGATTGCGGATTGCAATTACGACTGCCTGCGTGCGGTCTTCGACGCCGAGCTTCTGAAGGATGCGATGAACATGTGTCTTGACCGTACTTTCGCCAATATAAAGCTTGCCTGCAATTTCTTCGTTGCGCAAACCGTACGCCATCTGCTGCAAAACCTCCAGCTCCCGAACCGTAAATTGTTCGAACTGCTGTGCGGCGGAAGTCAACTCCGTTGCCTGCTGCAGCACTTGGGACGACCGGATGACATGACCGATCACTTTGGCGGCGACCGCAGTACGGAAAATCGCTTCTCCCTTCCAAGCAGCTCGGACGGCATCAACGAGTTCTTCTGGCTTTGCGTCCTTGAGTAAGTAACCTACCGCTCCTGAACGAATACCCTCGTACACATAATCTTCCTGATCGAATGTGGTCAGAATAATGACTTTGCAATCCGGTTGAGCAGCTATTATGTTGCGGGTTGCGGCAATGCCCCCGCCCTCCGGCATTTGAACGTCCATCAGCACGACATCGGGACAGACGCGATTAGCCAACCGGACAGCCTCATGCCCGCCAGCTGCTTCCCCAACGACCTCCATGTCCTCCTGAGCGTTTATTATAAACCGCAAACCATGCCGGACTAAATGCTGATCGTCCACGATGATGACTCGAATCGAATGCGCAGTCATTTTCCTTCACCTTCCGTTAATCCATCCTTAACATGCAGCGGTATCTTCACTACAAGCCTCAAGCCATGTGGGTCTACTGGCTCAATCCGTAAAACTCCGTCTACTCTCTCGCTTCTCGCCTTCATGCTCGACAATCCGAAACCTGGAAAAATTGGATTGCTATCGGTCCATATTCCGTCGTCAGTCACCGTCATTGTTAGTTCTCCATCACTTTCCGAGACCTCAACATCAACGCGAGAAGCATTAGCATGACGGAAGACGTTGGTGAGAGCCTCCTGAAGAATCCGGTATAACGATTCGTAAATTTCTGAACTCCACTTGCTGAATGATCCATCAACTGTGAGCGCAATGTCCAAGTCTCCCTGCTCTCGAGCTTGCTTCACTAAACTCTGCAAAGCCACCAAGCCGAGCCCCTCTTCGTCAACTGCCATCTGGTGAACGACCGTACGTACGTCCTGCAAGCAGCGACGAGCTACTTCGAGAGCGGTTTTCAGCGAGATGTCCGCTTCCCCAGCATCCATCTTCATGATATAAGGCAACGCCTGAAGCTGAACGATGACGGAAGTTAACCCATGTCCGATGCTATCATGGAGATCGCGGGAAATTCGGCTTCTTTCTTCCAGAACGGCAAATCGCAGCAAGCGAACGGTCGCTTCCTCCAATTCCCTGTGTGTCTGTTGGAGTTCTTTGTAGGCTTGCTCCAATTCGGCATGTACTTCCCGCAATTGTTGGTAGTGCCGTTTGCTCGCTTCGGTCGCTTCCCTCTTCACTCTCACTCCCCAGAACAATACGTAGGTGCTCGCATGCGCAATCGTATAAACGAGAATAATGTCCAGTTGTCCTTTGAGCATGAAGAAAATAGCCGCATCCGCTGCGATCATCGCGCCTGTCAACAAGACGGACAGTTGGATCGGTAGCCACAGCACCGTATAACCTACAAGGTAAAAGACAAGCGCGACAGCTATCCTCTCCGCATCGAACATCACCCAATAAAACGCCGTCAACATCCATGTTCCGATAACTGCAGCACTGCGAGTTCGGGTAACCCTCAGCCATCCGGGTAGCCACAGTAGAGCAAAATAAACGCAGCCAACAAGCAGCCCCACCACCCATTCTAGGTACGTAGCTGCTTTGCCCGTCCCAACGAAAATATACAGCAAAATAAAGCTTAAAATAATGGTTCGAACATGATCGAGCATATATTGCCATAACGCTGTAGGCTGCCATTTGATCTGCATATACAATCCTCTTGCCTTAATATTGTTGTTCCTATTATAACAACTGGCACATCATATACCTATATAAAATGCTTTCAATCTATTTCATCGATGGTTCTTTCGTTCAACTTATATTGCGGGCTTTGCCTATCGCCAGTTGCTTGTATTTCAAGTAAATGATATAACGGCGGGCGATGACGCTTCCGAGCGGGATGAACAACAATGCCGTGCTTAATGAAAGCAAAGTATGGTGCGCCCCCCAACTACCCACAAGCAAGCGCAGCAGCATGACAACAAGGAATATGACAACACCGGCAACAGAGCCTTGTGAAGTCGCTTTGCCTGTAGCTGGGTTGATTCGCACTTTCTCCAGCTTGCCTCTCCATACGCCAATCGCAAGCCCGACAACCACGCAGATCAAATAAAGCAGAAGACTACCCAGCGTCAAATCGATCTGTTTCATGCTGGAAATGGCTAAATAAACAAACAGCGCTGGTGTAATCCATAATCGGGACGGACGAATTTCTTTCTCCCTTAAAGACAACAAAATGACAATAGCCACAATGATGAGATAACTGGTCATGTTGCTTCCTCTCCTCTTCCTTTTTTCCAGGTACATGATCAGTTTAGTCGATGTCGGAAGAATTGAAGTCCACCCGAAGGTTGATTTGTTTGCTCCATCCGCAGATTGAACGTCAGCAGTGGATCAATGAATACGAGAATTAAAGGATCATATCGAGGATATTCGAAATGGATATTTCACCTTTTCTATATGGGTACATAATATAGTTATAGAATAAATACCTATTGGAGGATTATGATGATATATCGATGTCCCACTTGCGGAGTGTGTTATGAATATTACTGCCAGGATCAGACAATCATCGATGAATGGAATACCATACCCACTCCTCCTGCACCTGAGCTGCAACCTGTATGTGTCGACACGAAAACTACTGCACTGCTAGTTTTGGACATGGAGACCACAATATGCAAAAATCAACGCTGTATAGCCTCCATCTCTAGGATTCATTATCTATTGAATATAGCCCGCGAAATGGGCATGCTTGTTGTCTATAGCCTTACGCATACGGGAAGCCCTTCCGATATTGCTTGGCAGTTAGCCCCCTTACCAGGAGAGCCTCTTGTAAAATCGAACGTTGATAAGTTCTATCAAACAAATTTAGAAGAAATATTACAAAAATATGGAATTCATACCGTAATTGTTACTGGATATGCTGCCAATGGTGCTGTCTTACATACAGCTGTTAGCGCTGCTTTCCGGGGATACGATATTATCATCCCTGTTGATTGCATATCGGCTGTGAATCCTTATGCCGAACAGTACACAGCATGGCATATGCTCAATAGTCCTGGTAGCCGAGATCGTGCAACTCTCACGAAAACAAATCTGATCGCATATTCGACTTAATACTTAAATCCATCTTTAATTTCATTAATTTGTTTAATATGTCTTTGTTCATGCAAGTACAGTGACCTAACCCATTCAATTAACAACATTTCTTTAAAGACAGGATGTTTAAAATGTCTTCTACTCAGCACGGATGGGTCGTCTAACGTATTTAAAAGTTCAAATAATCTCTGTCTGGATTGGCTTAGTTTTTCGATAATTTCTTCATATCCCCAAAATTCACCCGTTGGTTTAGCAATATCAGGAGCTTCTAGTTTATTGCTTCTATCAAGAAGAAATTCTAATGGCTTATTTTCGATGAATGAATCTTCATTACTCTTTAATCCTCTGCTTATCGCTACAACATATAATTCCTCAGTCTTACATAGGTGTTGACAGATCTGACTTATAGTCCAGCTGTTTGAGTCTTTCTGATTCTTTAATTGCTCTTCACTCAATTCATTCAGTACTCCGAGTAATTCATTTCTTGTTTCAGTTAATCGTTGCTTGATTTCTTGAAGTTCCATGGAAAACACCCTCTCTATTATTTTTTTAAGATCATCCCTTTGGCGATTATGCATTGTTATAAGAAGTATATGTCGTCAAGGAAAAATACTTTAATAAACGTTTACTCCCATGTGCTTTGTTTCATATGTGTTATGGTTTTATATGTTTTTATTATCCTTGTCCATATTGCTCGTATTCCTATTGAGATCCCTCAACACAATCCATCAAGATCTCCTTTTTTGCAGTTATTCTATCTCACGCATATTGTTATTTTTAATGAAAAATCATTTACTTATAGTCTTTACCTATCAGTATTATCAATTCCAAGTATTGGATTTTCGACTTATCCTTAATATAACATGGAATTAAAAAGATGAGGATTGGAGAGTGATATATATGGAAAATGTTCGACATGATGTAAAGAAGCAATTTAATGATGTAGCCCAAGTTTATGATAAACAAAGAGAGAAACTCATACCTTGCTTCAAAGATTTTTATACAATCGCTACTGCCTTAGCCGAGTTAGAGAATGACTGTCCAAAAGTGATAGATTTAGGAGCAGGAACAGGACTTTTTTCAAGTTACATACTTAACAAGTATCCCAAAGCACAATTAACGCTAATTGATTTATCTGAAGGTATGCTCGAAATAGCCAAAAAGAGATTTCACAATCATGATGATATCAAATACATCGTTAGTGATTACACCAAGTATGAATATCAAGAAAGGTATGATTTAGTCATATCCTCTCTTTCTATTCATCACTTAACAGATTCCGAAAAGAAGGATCTTTATCACAAGGTTTATTCTATCATGAATAATAACAGTATTTTTATCAATGCTGATCAAGTACTTGGAAATACCGATTTTCTAGATTCTCTCTACAAATCAGACTGGGAAAATTACATCGAGCATAGTGGGTTAGATCGCAATGAGATCACAGCCGCACGTGAGAGAACAAAGCTCGATAAAATGACTACTTTGGAACTACAATTGAAATGGCTAAAGGATGCTGGATTTTCAGATGTTGATTGTATGTATAAGTACTACAATTTTGTTGTCATGTATGCTAGAAAATGATTTATCTAAGGATAAATTTATCGTCTTCTAGTATTGTAGCTATAATTTCATCTAATTGTTCGACTGAATATGATTGCGTATAAAGTTTGTTGCTTTCTGCTAATTCTGTATCATTCTCAAATTCCGAAAGTAGGATAAGACTTCGCTCTCCCATTCGCACTTCTGGTTGTCTTAATTGATCTCTGTACTGAATAGTATCTTGATCGACCAATAGCACTACGTAGACGATCTTTATGTTTTGTCTATTCATTAATTGCTCTTTTAGCCAATGGGCCTCTCTTGGGAAGGTAACATAATCAATGACTACATCATACTCATAGTCCAGCAAGTTTTCCGTAATGCTCCTAATATTCTTCCAGGTTAAATCATTCGTATCTTTATCAAGCCACGGTTTGCCTCGTCCCATAACAGGAATGTGGCTCACTGTATCACCTGAGATATAAGAACTTCTAGTTAGATTTTTAACAAGCTTCTTAGATGTAGTTGATTTCCCGACACCTGCTGGTCCCGAGATAATATACACAGTATTCATTATTTATCATATCCTTTATGTGTTTTGATTGGTCTATAGTTCACTTCTTTTTCCAATTGTGTTATCATATTGTTAAAAGAAGCCGAGTGCTGTAACACCCGGCTGAACAATTGGCTTGGATGGATCTTCCTTCTAAGTCTTTAAGAAGCAGAACCCACCTGTGGCGCAAATCATAGGGTGGGTTTTTACTTTTTCTTGTTGTTATTATTAATGTAGGTTAAAAGTGCAAGAATGAACATCCCGAAAAGGAACATTATTGTTATTGCATCTTTTACTTCCATGGCTCACCTCCTTTCGAAGGAAACCATGCCCACCCAAGATTCAATTGTCTGGTACTATTCTACCATGATATACCAACAAAATGAAGAACGATTGTTCGGTATATGCTTTATAAAGCACTGACTAATTGCTTCTTAATAGCCTGAATCGCACCAATATGCAATCCTTCATGGAAAATAGTTCTAACGAGCACCTGCTCAATTGTATGCATTCCCATTTCGGTCTGATCATACTCTTCATCCATACGATCCTGATACTTCTCTTGTATGATAAGCGGCTGCTGCTGCAATATCGATATGAGCTCGGATAATGTCGGTGTTTCAGAAGTAAACCTTGAAGGGTCTGTACCATAACCGAACCAATCCATATATGTCGATGGGAAAGGCATTTCTTCTTTCGTGAGTACCCGGATCCATAAATACTGATCAATATAAATATGACCCAGATTCCACCGAATGTTATTGTTAAATCCTTGCGGTATATGTTCAGCCTCCGCCTGAGTTAAACCTGCAACTGTTTCCAGCAACTCGCTCCGATATGTATTCAACTGCATAAACAAAACTTCATGCCTGTTTTCTATACATTTCCCCTCCTCTATTAACCGCATTGCTAAATTAATCTTGTTTAATGCTAAAACTAGCTTTTATAGCCTCTATGTCGTTAGACATCGTAAGATATTCTTGTTTCTTGTTATCATCTTCCAATATATATTGGATATCTGTTGGCGTATTAAACGAGAAAACGATGTCCCCCTTCTCTCCAATCTTGGATAGATGTATTATTTTGGCTAATTCTTCACCTTCGGTACTCCACTTTTCTTTGGTCCATATTCTAATTTCGAATAATACTCCACCGCTAGACTTATTCGCTTTATTCACAAAAGTAATCTTATCTTCCGTTTCGTTTACATCATATTTCCCATCCCAATTGTGGGGTAATTGAAGGGTAAAGTTGTTTTTGGCATTTTCAAAAATGATACTTTTGGCCTCACTTTTATTGTCTACGCATGCACTAAGTAAACATAATGATAATAAAACTAATAAGAAGACTCTAAAAATATTTTTCATTCTGCTATCCTCTCATTCTTATTAATAAGCCCACGAATCTTTTCTTGAAAACCCGAGTTATTCCCTTAAATACATTATTATATCATTTAGTTTCTCTAAATCTTTTGGTTGAATTTTCAGGGTGGTTTGCGGTACACCAGTCCCTCCATATACATATGAAAATCGAAATAATTGTCTATCAAATATGGTTGGTGTACCTTGATTAATCAATGGTATACTTCCAATCTTGCAGCCAGTAACTTGTTCTACTTCTATTGGTTTGGCCAATTTAATCTGCTCAACCTCTAATAATTTCTTAATCGATTCTAGATCTACCCGTCCATAATCACCCGAGATAATCAAAGAGTAATATCCCTTCTCAATTTTTAAAATCAAAGTAGGAGCAGTCTGGCCGATATGAATACCAAAATAATCAGCACCTTCCTGAGCAGAATGAATTTGTTTGCTATGCTTGATTATCTCATAATCTATTTTATTATTTTGTAAGATTGAGATTAATTTATCCACAGTTCTCCTTCTTTCAAAGTTCTTATAATGTAGTTTACCGAAGTTTCGATATAGCCTTTAATCTGAATATAACTAAAGACATGAAGTGGTTCATCTATTACATGTTTCTCGTAATTCATGTCACCGAGAACATAGGGAATAAATTCTACAACATCACTAGACTTTACCTCCTGCAGATCAATAACTTCAGGTGTATCATTGATTGCTTTCCTCATCTCATCAGTACAACCATAGTCTTCTAATAGTTTCCCATTTAGTAATCTGAAATCATTATGATACAGAGGATATACTCCAGCGTCTGCCTCCATACGATTCCTCAACCATGGCAAATAAAAGCCCTTCAACCACTGATCATCAGCAATTAAATGTATATAATAACCCAACACATATAAATTATCTGAATACGTTCTATACTTGTCTAGAAATCCATGATAGTCAATGTGTCTTGTATAATTCTGATGTTCTCCCTTAAAGAAATGAGATTCATCCTTTGTTTGTACAGCGTCAGGAGCAACGCTACCAAGTAAAAATGAAGTCCGATCTTCGATATTCAATACATCTGCAATTCTATTGCCAATAATCAAATGCATGATCCTAGATCCCATAAATTGAATCACTCCATTGTATTCATTTCATTGAACAGAAGGTTGAATGAGTTAAACATTCTTAATTCTATTACGTAATCTTAATGTCTTTAGTTCTCTAATACGTTCTTTTATCTTGATTAATTTGGTTTGATAATTTTGATTATTTGGTTTTAATAATGACAATAAGTAATATGAAATGAGATAAAAATAAATCAAACTATCTTTCATACTATTCTTTTGGTCATCGTGGATAAATCTCTTTATTATTTCGATCACTCCCTTCTACGAAATGAATAGGGCTGTAAGGGTCAGACGAAGATCACATAGTTACATCTCTACTTTAATTAACTTACGACCTTCTTATGAGATCACTAATTTTCGAGCAATTTCTTCCCACTCATTAACCCTAATAATATTTGGATGTCGACATTCTTGATTGTAAGGCTTATCGATTAATAATGCTTGGATACCTTCTTCAGCAATTTCAAGTGCATGTTTAGGATGATCTTCGATAAATACCGTTATCCCTAATTTCTTCGCACATCCTGCTTTACCATCCGCATACTCAGAAGCACAAAAGTGATTACTTATTGCTAAATTATTCTTAGTGATCCAATCCACTGCCGAATTCATCCATTCGTTTGGTCGTCCTGTAATTAATGACATCTTGTATTTACTACTCAATTGATCTAAGATTTCTGTCAAATTTCCTTCAGGTGCAATATTGTTTAATTCATATTGGTTAGAAGTAAAAAATGCGTAGAACTGTTCAAAATCGTAACCATATAACTCAGAAACTCCATAAAT
Organism: Paenibacillus albiflavus; assembly: GCF_004344915.1. GTDB lineage: Bacteria > Bacillota > Bacilli > Paenibacillales > NBRC-103111 > Paenibacillus_AM > Paenibacillus_AM albiflavus. The sequence goes on from NZ_SKFG01000003.1 coordinate 54,871, forward strand.
GCTAACATCATCAAATATAAATTCTTGCCCATGGATTTGGTTCAATAATTTCACCATAGATTTCTTGTATTCATAAGCGTATCATCAAAATCTATTCCAATATGCATCTAAGAATCACCACACAATTTATATAGATTTTGTTTAATTTTTTTGATTTCTAGTGTCTTGAATCTCGTTCCATATTTGGTCTAATCTATTAATAATTCTCTCGTCATTTCTAAGCTTCCTCCTTAATAAATTGTCTATACTTATAAGTCCTAATACAACTAATAGCAATAAAATATATAACATTGGACGCCCTCCACTTTTTCAAAAAAGACTAAAATATCATGTAATTATTGTCTTCGAGTAAAATTGGATTTAGATCCTTTACTCTTTCATCCAATTCTTGATATCGATTACTATGGGGCAAAATAACTTTATCTATCAATTTCAGACCTGTGAAATCCTCTATGTTAATATCATTCCACTCAGGATGAAGCATCATGGCATGTTTTATAGAAGTACCAAGGACTGCAGCTCCTGCACTATGACCTACAATGATACTCTTGTCTCTTAGCTCAGTTAATATTGTATTGGTCTTAGAATTTCTTAAATGATGTAATAAGTAAAATGGATTTCCTCCATTAATATAAATTAAGTCATATTGTCGCAATTTCTGAGGATCATCGAATTCTATATCTATAAAATCTACTGCTTTAAATCCCATGCTGAATAGAAGCTTATATGTATTTTCTGCATGATAATTTTTCTCTTTATACTCTTTATCAGCAGTTGTTATAATTATTGCTTTATTCATATTTAAATAGTGACTAATCATTGTACTAAAGGCATTAACTACCTCCTGATGATTTAGTCCATTCGCAGTTAAAAAAATTGGTTTCATTTATTTCTTGCCCCTTTCGCAGCAATCCCCCAAGCAGTGTAGATATGTTGTTATATGACATTTAGACCTTCTCTAAATTGTTTTCATCTTCCACTTCTATCTTTTCAATATTGTTTTGATGCTTGTTTTTACTTATGTTATTATATATTTAATAAAGACCAAGTGCTCTAACACTTGGTCAGTACAATTGGCTTGGGTGGTATTTTCCCTCCTTGGTCAGTTAGGAACTTTTAAACCCACCTTCGGCGTTCAATCTTGGGGTGGGTTTCTACTTTCTCTTGTTGTTATTGTAGTTATATTTTACCTTTATTTACATCTACGTACAATCGTTCGCCTTCAATAAATTACCTCAAATAATTGTTTCTATTTCCTTATACATTCTTTTAATAATTTCATATCCATGATCCTCATAATGTATTAATTCTTTCATTATCTTTATACATTCATTTCTATCTGTATCGATCATCAATTCACGAGGCTGTTCATACGGAAATTTTTGCAATAAAAGATTATATCTCTCTGCAATGTTACTATAAACTTCAAGAGCTTCATCAATTAGTGATGGGAATTGTCCGCTTGCTATGTCTTTTATTTCATTTAAAAAGTTAAGCGCATGTCTTCTAGCCTCTGCTAATGGTTCTAATGTGAGACTGAAGTGGAATTTATCTATTTGGTTGAGTTCTAAAGCGCGTATCCATTCTATGTAAGCTTGCCTTCCTACAAAATACTTATCCTTACACCAATGAATAACTCCTTGTTCATTTAATTCAATCACAAACCCCAGTGCATCTTTCAGTGCTGCCAAATGATTTGCAATTGGGATTGGAGTAGCCCAATGAAGTGATATTAATCCCTTTGTATCCACTTTTTTATTGAGTGCTTCTCTATTTCTTCTGCAATACTCACATGGACATAATGATTGGCCTAGATTCTCCCATGGGATTACATCGCTTGCGTTTTCATGTTCATCCCCACTATGCCACGAGTGTGTGTAATAACCTACAGAGTCATATCCATAGACAATTGACGTCTGGTTTTCAATATCGATATTCTTAGCAAATACAGGATACCCTTTATCAATAGCCTCTCTTGCAATATTCCACACTTTTTCCTGTAGGATTTTAAACTGTTCATTCTCTACATAGGTATGAATTCCTTCAATATTCAAACCAATATTGCGAGCTAATTTAAATAATTGAGATTCTGGGGGTCCTGCATTTGGTTTCGTACAATCTTTATCATGTACTATTAAAAAAAGCCATTCCTGTCATTCCGTATATCCATGCCGAAGAGGCAGGTATTTTATAAAAATCTACAACGGATTTAAGTGCTCCAATCTGAGATGCTTCTAGACCACTAAAATAATAATTATGTAATTCTACTTTATCTCTAGAAATATTTCCCATATCAGCATCTCCTTCCTGTTTTATTTTGTTGCGGATAAAATTCTAATATCAAATTATCAAAGACTGAATTTTATTCCACTATTGTAAAACTATCTTCATCCTCTCTAATCGGCAGATCGATTATTGTCATTTTCTTTACGGACGCTCGTTTCAATGACCGCATGCAATTGACCAAGAAATCAATATAGGACTCTTCTCCTTGTAAATCTGCTTCCACACTTCCATCTTCTAAATTTTTTACCCATCCAATTAATTTCATCCTTTGAGCAATACAATATATTTCTAAACGGAATCCTACCTTTTGCACCCTACCAGAAAAAGCTACTTTTTTTCTGACTATAATGCTCGGTAAAAACTTTGGAATTTTAATACGATTTGCATGCCAAATTACATAATCATTTCTTAATTTCTTAAAAACACTCATCTTTCTTATACTCCTTTTTATTACTGTTTTCCTATTCACGAATGCTCAGCCTATATATTCCTGTTTGTTATTTCGACTTTTTCTTTCTAATCCCTTTAGCCATAACAAAAACGAATAGGGCTGTCCCCCTGTCATTCTCATGACCACCTGGGACAGCCCCTTAAGTATTAATTAGATTTGTACCGTATTTTTATCGATTAAGCTATTCGAATCAATTCCCAAAAATTGATAAGCTTCTGCCTTCATTGCATCGCTATTATCATTCCAAAAACTTTTCAATACTTCAATCATACCGGAGGCACGTGCGATCCGATCCATTTGCATTTTCATAATAACGCCACTGCATAAAATCGCGCATTTGGATACTTTCGGCAGTATCTCACCTTGCAATTGCTCCCAAATTGTATTCACCTCAGGTGCAAACACAATAGCCCTGCCGTTATTAATCATAAAACGATTATCGACTAGTAAACTTGCATCTTTCATCGAGGCCAGACTTTGCTTAACCAGATCACTCGCTTTTAAAGCCTCGTCTACCGTAAGCGCGCCCCTTACTTGCCAAGATAACACATGATTAACATGATCCACATGATATAAGAATTTATTTTCGAAAGTCATCAACTTATTCTCCCTCGTTTAATTGAACCAAGATGCCAGCATCGTGTTTAGTGAATAGCATGTATATCTTACAAGATGTTCTGCTTCTTTAAGTTCCTTATCATTCATATTTTTGATGAGATGATACACATCGCTATGTTCCTCATCAGCTTCACAGTGCACTTCCCAATATTCAAGATTTGTGAACCCGGCTCTTTTTAAAATATCAAAAGCATGAAGGTACATCGAGTGAGCATACCCTTCAGCGGTACTATTGACGAGTAACAAGGACAAATTTTCACTCATGGAACTTACTGCCCGGTATTGTAAAGAGATAAAATTCTCGGTTTCGTAGTTCGGGTATGATTGTTCTGGATCTTCCAATCCTAAATCAAGCATCCATTTACGAAGCATTTCCGCATGATCTTTTTCTTCCTCGTAGTGTGTAGAAAATACATCATGATCAACGTTAGGGAATCGTTCCCACCGCAGCTTAAGCAACTCTCCAAAATGTTTCGATAAATGGTACAGATGCATACACCATTTGAAATCTTCGGCTTTTGCTGTTTCAGGGAACTGAGTAAAGAAGGGATTGACCTTTTTTGTTTGTTCCAGTTCTTCCGAAATAATGGTTGATATTTTTTCGACGACTTGCGATTGTGTCATTTTACCTCTCTCCTTTTTCTCTTATGTTTTACTTTTATCCCCATACATTTATATTATCGGTTATTTTTATTGGTATTTTAATATGTTTTTGGAAATATCGGAAATATCGGAAAGATATATTATAAGAAATTTCATTTTCTTGTCCCTTACTTCTTCGGTACAGCATCAGCACCAATCTTAGGTGATTGCATATTTTTAGCCAAGACAAGCGTAAGGGGAATAAGGAAGGCTGTATAGGCAGCAAGCAAGTAAAGGCAATAAACGAAAGTATCCGCATAGTTGTGTGCGTTAGCTAGCTGGATATCGTTACTATTGGCTTGATGGCTGAGCCCGTTCAACCATAGGATGCCAATTATACAAATACCGATCGCAGAAGCAATCTGGAAACCCGTCACAAAGATACCAGACGCAGATCCAACATCGCTTCTTCGTATTTTAGCGAGAACGATATTTGTTAAAGGAGCAGCAATAAAGCCTTGACCAAAACCGAGTACGACCATAGCGGGAAGCAACTGGCCAATAGTCGGCGAGATTCCAGATATCATGATAGACAAGGCGAGAAGCAGATAACCGCTTGCCGTCAGAACAGAACCAATCGTTAGCACATAAGGACCGACCTTACCGACTGTTCTGGACGATAATAGCGATGCCAGGAAATAACCAAGTGCCATCGGCAAGATGAAGAAGCCTGTTGTCAATGCCGTAAAACCTAGACCGATTTGAAATAGGTAAGCCGTAATGAGAAAGAAAGCTGTTTGCGAAGACATCAACAAGAAGGCGACGAGCATACCGGTCGAAAATACACGTTGCCGGAATAGCTCCACTTGCACAAAAGGAACGCGATTGTTTCGTAGGACTCGTTTTTCAAACCACACGAATGCCGCCAGTACTGGGACTGACAAGATCAAGCAAGAGATAAGGATAGGCGGCCACCCTTCCTTCTGGCCCTGCACAAGCGGATACACCAGAAGCATGAGACCAGTTGCTGCGAGGGCAGCTCCCGCCCAATCGAACCGTGTCTTCTCTGATGCATTTGACTCCGAAATAGACGGTGCCAAGAACAGGATCAATAAACCGACCGGTATGCTGAAAAAGAAGATCGTCCTCCAGCCCAAGTCCCAAGGGTTTGCCGCCAGCAGCACCCCTCCAATAATTTGACCAGTTGTTGAAGCCAACCCTTGTATAGCGCCATACCATCCAAATATAGCCCCCCGCTTTTCAGGAGGATAGCTCACTTGTATGATCGATAATACTTGCGGCGAGATCAAGGCGGCGCTTAGTCCCTGAATGATTCGAGCAGCTGTCAGAATGACCACGCTGGTAGCCAAACCGCAAAGCATCGAGGTAATCGTAAAGCCGACTACTCCGATTATCAGCATCTTTTTCCTCCCGTATCTGTCGCCAAGGCGACCGCCAATAATTAGGGCGACGGCAAAAGATAAGGTATAGCCCGTGATGATAAACTGAACGTCTGAGAAGCTAGCGCCTAGACCAAGCTGAATCGTAGGTGTCCCCACGTTGACGATAAAAATGTTTGCAACTGTCATAAATGTGCAGAGAAGCATGACAGTTAGCGTTAAGCTCGACCTAGAGCGACTGGTTGTCTTGCTGTCCGATTGCCGATCGAGGGCAACAGATTTAACTACATCGGGCATGATGGATCGCACTCCTTCTCTTTACATCCCTGGCCGATTGACAACAGACAGGTTGTTTTTTAAAATAGAGGTAGACAGATCTGTACCGTTTTTTACACAATGATACAGACAGATCTGTCTCATGTCAAACAAAATTTTACCATAAAATTCAAGACGGGGTGATACCGTGAAAAATAAGCAATCAGCACGTGAACGTATTTTACAAGTGGCGTCTGAGTTATTTTACAAGGAAGGTGTGCGTGCTGTCGGCATCGATCGGGTCATTGAGGAATCCGGGGTCGCGAAAGCGAGCTTTTACCGTAGTTTCGCTAGCAAGGATGATCTGATCGTAAATTACTTGGAACAAAGAGAAGAGCTGAGCTTGAACCGGTTGGAGGAGGCAGAGCAGCTCCATCCCGATTCTCCTAAAATGCAACTTCTTTCGCTGATTGACAGTCTGGCCGAACGGATGAATCAATTCGATTTCCGCGGATGTCCCTTCATGAATGTTGTAGTGGAGTTTCCAGATTCAGACCATCCCGGCCACCAAAAAGCAGTCGAAAGCCGTCAAAATCAATGGAAGAAGGTAGAAGAGATCATACGAAAAGGAGGGGCTAAAAATCCTGAAGAGTTAACCTCACAGCTAAGGATGCTATACAGCGGCGCCATTATGGTCTCTTATGTAGATAGGCACGTTTTTAATCCGGAGGATTTTCTAAGTGCTGTACGGATTCTGATCGATAGGCAGATGTAGATGAGGAAATGAAAAAACGACCGCTCCATTATCTTTTAACAGTTCAAATAAAGCTGTAACTAATGGGCTAATATCGGTATGTCCATTAGTACCATATTTGCTACTGCTCGGTTAAATTTCCCTATACCTAGTTCTAGCAGCTAAAGAATCTTTTACTCAAATATTCTTCTCATCATTAAACTCAATACAAAAAGGTTGCATTTCAGGTTTTAAACAGTATTCTATTCTTTGTCTAAAATCTTTCCAATCAACTTTATCAAGTGCTTCATCAATTGGAAAGAAGCCTGATTCCAGGCTTTCTGATGATCGTATTAATTCTCCTCCGATTGGCTTCGCTAAAAATAAAGTATTACAAATTGAATTTCCTACGTTCTGAAATATCCCACAAAATTTGATAATTTCAATGTCAATTCCTGATTCTTCTTTTGTTTCTCTTATTGCAGCATGAGTCAAGGATTCTCCTACTTCTACTTGACCACCAGGCATCTCCCAGCCTCTTCTTGGTCCTTTAATTAGTAATAACTCATTTTTTCCATTTATTACAATGGCAGCTGCCGAAACGATATGTTTTGGTGGGTTCATAAAAGTCTCTCCTTAATATATTTATGTTAATAAGAGTATTAGCTAACGCATACTATTTCCTGATTATACAATCAAATACTTTATAGTCCTTCAAATAATTCATAATATCTTCAATAATTTGTGCTAGCTCTTGAGTCGCATTAATTACTGTATCACAATTATTTTTAATCTTGTTTCCAATTTCAAAATACATATCTCGTACCCCGTTATATAGATATTCAATCAAAAAATGATCCAAAAGGTTTATCAAAACCATCGGATCATTCCTAAGTTCTTGTGATTTATTTAAATCAAGTATTCTTCTTGCTAACGCAATTTCAAGTGGAACATCTAAATAAATTACAATATCAATAAGATCTTTAATCTCTTCTCTTTCTCTCCCAAACGGCTCTTCTAGAAGTATGATCTTCCCCGGATTAATTGTTCTAATAGACTCCCGATCTAAATGTTCTTTGGCCCAGCCATTACTAATCGGGGCTATAACACTTCGTCCCTGTACTAATGCTTTTAAATGCTCTCTAAGAATTGGCGTTTTAATTACATTGGGATTGGCGCCATCTTGAATCCAATCTTTAATATTAACTGGAAAGTCACTTCTGGATACATAATCATCAAAAAACAAACAAATGACACTTGGTCCTAAGATCTTACTTAGCTCGTAAATAATAGTACTCTTACCTACTCCAGAATATCCACTAATTCCAACAACCAAAGGTTTCAAATTAATCATCTCCTAAAGAAAAATAAATGAAGGGAATTCCAATTAACGGAATCCCCTTCACCTTTGTCATTATAATATCATGGTTTTAATGATTTTCAAGAGTTTTATTATTTATTAATCCCTCTCATTCCACCATATTTGTTATGTATTTGTTGTAACTGTTCTATGGTCTCTATTAAATAGCTCTGATTAGTTTCAAAACAAAATATTAATTCATTGTCTTTATCAAATCTTTCTTTATATCGTCCTTTAACTTCAAGCTTTCCAAGTTTTATAAATTCCAAACTAATTTCTAAATTTGTTTCATAAGTAATATATTGAAGAATTCCACTACAATTCTTATATGCTTTTAATAATCCTTCATAAAATAAAGATATTTCACCCGTTGTGTACCAAAGTTCACCCGTTGTATAATAATTTCCACTCGTAATTTCGACAATCCATCTAACATCATAACCACCAAATGGACTCGTAGTATCTGGAAAACCATACACTTCATTTAAACTAACTTTGATCTGCTCTTTTTCTTCTCCTTTGATTAAAAAATAATCCAACACCATTCACCAACATTCTTTTTTGTTCTTGCGCACAAAAGGCGTAGCCAGTATTTCTATTCATCAACCTTCAACCCACCATTACTGAAAATATAAAATTGTGGTTCATTTGGTTTTGAATAAACCTCAAATTTATTATTTTTTTGATTGAATGAAATGGCTTGAGCATCTAAAGATTCGTTAACATTCGCAATGTATATTTGGTCATCAATTAACTTATAAATACAGGTTTCAGGAATAGTTCCAATGGTTGATACAATTTCTTTGCTATTATCATGATCTAAATCAATCTCTATAATGTTGCCGTCTATACTAACAATTGGGGAAACAGAATCTTCCTTTACTTCTACATATAATGTTCTTGCGTAATTTGCACCTAGAATTCCTGAGAACGTAATTAACTTCTTTCCAAAAACGTCCGTTTCTGAAATAGAGAGTAATTCCTCTGGTGTAGAGGTCATTGAAACTGGACCTATCGAATAAAGTTTATTATTGATGAAAATACCAGCATAAATTTCACTATCTGAATTCAATTGAAATAACATTGCTTTGCATTCACTAAATGATTCAAATTTAATTAATTCATAATCAGAATCAATTACTTGAAGTTCGACAGAATTTATATAGGGTTTAAAATCAAGATTAACTATCGCTGATTCTTTACGATGCTTATCACTACAAGCTGCTATGATTAAAACGAATATAAATATATAAATTACTTTCTTCATGCATCTGCTCCCTTATCTCTGTAATTCGGGATTTCACATAACAATTCTTGGATCCACGAAATAACCCCGCTTAGATAGCTCTTATCTTTGGCCGGGTTATTTGTTGTCTGAGCTTTTTCGTTTACATATATCCCATCCCACATAAGGCCTCTAACGATTATTAAATCGTATCCCATTCATAAATCTGCATTTATCTTCATTTGATAATCATTTAACAGGTGTTCGGACATTCCAGCCATCATTATTAAATCCTCCTGACTTTTGGATCACATGGTTGAAAAGTCTTCCGTATATCTGCAGTTTGATATCTCGTTCCGACGCTTCGATAGCCATTAAAAACATTTTAGAAAACTCCTTATCAGGGAAAAGAGCCTTCATGTATTTAGATAAATAAAAAGGATCTGAAAGATAACGAGTTATTTGATAGAAAGGAATTTGCTCGATATTTAAGAGAGTACAATACCCCTGAAATAACCCTAATAATGATTCGTGATATACAAAATCAAAATCCATTCTTTGGTTGTCATAACAATCCAACAAGTTATCAAATGCATCCCATAAACCATATTTTTTTAATTCTTTCAGTGATGATTCGAGATCATCATACTTTTTAGCTTTCCAATCAAAAGCTTCTTTCTTTAATTGATTTATTATTCCTTGTTTATCAAAGACCACTCTGCCGGTAATGAATTGAACCATCGACATCGTACTGTGATCATCAAAATCTTTAGCAAAATATCTTCTGATTTGTCTCGGAGGATTAACAAAATACTCTATTAAAAATCTATCTACATAACGGTTTCCACGTTCCCTCCAATTAACTTCATCTGATAAGATGATATGTAAGTCGATATCAGAACGGTCTGTTGGAAGTCCCGTTACATAACTGCCGCATACCATCGCACCTATAACTTCATCTCTACTCTTCCAATTAACAAGGAATTCGTTAACTGCATCTTCCCATGACTTCATTGAGTATTCCCTCACTTATTATTTATCAGTGGTTTCGGAGAAGGTCTTTTTCTTAACGTGAAGCTGTCATATATGAATTATATAAATTAGAGCATTGGTCAAGGCACTCCCAATATAAACATCTAACTTCTTCAATAGGGCATAATTTCAAGTAATATTCATTATTTAAAATATTAATAATAGGCAACATTTCTTTTGACGCCTTTAAACTGACATTCCATTCCGGCTGATACTTCTTTATCAATGCCTCTTCCAGTTCAATAATTTGCTTTTCATCATGCAAATCTAAAATATATAATTTAGCTTTACCCATATTTTCGGTAACTAGATTATTTAAATGACAATTTGTTGATTGCCCATCAATATAGCAATTCTTTGGATAAATCTTTCCGTAACCTTGATTAATTCGCTTTCCAAAAGTATCACGGCATCTACCAATATAATTTATTTCATTATCAATGCAATTTATATAGATGCCTTTACTATTCTGAGCTAATTTGTCTGTGATATAGAAGGTTGAGTAAATTTTATCTCCGTTCTTATTCAAAAACTCTTTATAAAAGAGATCACCCGCTTCTTTTAACTTTGCCAGATAAGTTCCTAAACCAATATCAAGAAAATTAGAGTATTTATTTTCAATAATGATTTTGAATTTACTGTATCTTCGGTGCGTAAGGGTTTTGTTATTCTTACTTGAATAAACATCTGAGTAGATAGAAAAATTAAACTCAATTACAATCTCACGAAATGAGTACTCTTGATTATTTACATTCAACTTCATAGACTTGAACTCCTAAAAAAGTCACTACGTCCCTTTCAGATAACGACTCTTGTATTCATTAACCCGAAGTGCAGGCAACTGCGAGTGGTGTTATAAGATATTGGCGCCTTCTTCAAGTTTACCGCTATCACCTATTAATATCTCTTTAATCAATATTCTTTGCTTAATTGGCAAACCATCTGGCCACTTATCAATATCACAATAATATATTTCAGATATTTCTGAACTAGGTTTAAATGTTCCATCGGTAATTCTGCCTGTAAAAATTAATTCTACTCGATTTGGTCTATCTCCATATAATGCCCTTGCCAGACCTGTAATTTGTACTTTAAGTCCTGTTTCCTCATTTATCTCTCTCTCTAATCCATCCTCTGGCTTTTCTAATTCCATCCATCCGCCCGGAATACCCCACGGCTGCTTTCGGTATTCATGTTTAAATAATAAAACTTGACCCTTTTCATTTGTTATTACCCCTAATACAGCAACTAAAAACTTATGTTGAGCCCGGTAAACAATCCAATTCTTTAATCCATTAAACGGCATGTTTTTATACAAGTACACAAGCCAGTCTCTTGGTATAAAACTAATTAGCTTTGAGAGCATTGTGCACCTCATTCTGATTTGAAATTTATTCTTTGCACCAATCTTATGACGTTGTTGTATTTACGAAGCCGAGAACCTTAAAGCCTCAAAAGGGCGGCCCACAGTGTGGTTAAGTTAATCAGGGCTGTCCGCCGAGACAAGTTATTTATAAAACTGACAAAACATTAGTTGATTCCCGTCACAATCTTTAAAAGTAAAACCTGAGTGATCACTATATTCATGTAATGGTGATACTTCGACTCCTTTATCACATAAAACAGTGTATGTGTTTTGAATGTCATTTGTTGCAAAACTAAAGGTAGCACGTGCCACTCGGTCGTCATCATTAGACTTAAATAAGTGCATCACATATTGTCTATCTATTGTTAGTTCAACAAAATCATTGAAATCATGATCTCCAAGACTAAAACCAAGAGTATCAGTATACCACTTACTAGCTACCTCTAAGTCCTTAACATAATACATAGCTCCTGAAATTGGTTTACTAATTAATGAACTCATATAGATCTTCTCCCTTATTTTTTTATTTTAGTGGATTTTCATATAAGGTTTATTACTTTTCTACGATCACTAAGGATATAGAAGCATTATTACCTCCGTCGCTCATTGCTCTTTGACTTACTACTTTCCAGCCCTCAGATAATAAATTGTTTAGTTCTTCAAGATTGTTTTTCTTGTCTGTAAAAAAGTAAACAATAACTGCTTTTTGCATAACCTTACCTCCATTACATTCGTTAAATTGGTGCTAAGCTATTTCATGATTTTCTCATAGAATACTATAGTCATCTTATCGTTAATTTGTTTTACTTCCCCTGTCTTTTGATAGCCCAGTTTCTCATAGAGATAACAGTTGCCTTCCTCTTGTAGGATGGTGTCTAACTCCCAAATTCTCGCTTCGTTATATTTATCTTCGATAATTGAAAATACCTTTTGAGTAATACCTTTACCTTGGTACTCGGGTAAAATAAATACAGGGCTAACTCGATATTTATGATATTCTCTTTTCACAATCCTAATTGCTCCAACGAAAATGTCAGATATTTTTATTAGATAATAATCCGTAAATACTTGATTTATTCGATCTACTATTCGTTCCACAGGTTCACTAGCAGGACTCGTTTCATAATCTTGGTATTTATCTAGCAATGGTAAAAATGCTTTTACTTGCATTTCGTGAATTATTGATGCTTCATTAATTCCGCATCTCATTAAAGAAATATCCATTTTTTATTACCTCCAGTTATATCCACTCGACGTTATCTTTTTGTATTTGCTTTATTAGAATTACTCGCACTATCTCATCCCATATTGGTCCGCTTCTTACTATTCTATATCCAAGCTTTTCATTAAGTTCTATTACGTGTTTATTCCTTTCTTCTGTATGTGTATATATTAAGTTCACATTATTTGTCTTTGCCAATTCCTCGAGTTTTAGTTTCAACTTCGTTGCAATGCCAGTTCGCCTATTCTCTGGGGCAACCCATAATTGAAATATTTCCACGAATCGTCCGTCTTCTTGAAACAAACTTCGATCTAATTCATGAAATATGGTTTTCCAAGGAAATTTATAATCTCGGTTAACGATCGAGTACATGATTAATCCGATTCTCTTTCCAATTTTCTCGTCTTCAAAAATAAATGCCCCTCTATCTTGTTCAGTAACAAATTTCAATATTTTACTTGAGTGCTCTTTTAAATCTTCTTCCGTCATTGAAATATCTGACGTAGTGACACCCTCATCTTTCAAATCAATTTGAATCAAAAAATCGAGATCTGTAGCTTCTGCTCTTCTGATCATCTCTGCACCACCTGCATGTTCTTTATCATTGGAAATATATATTTCAACTTTAATGTTTAAAAATATGTGCCGACTTCTTTAATATACTCTCAGGATTCCTTGTAGTACTCTAGTAATTTTTTATCAATTTCATTTATATTATCTAATTCTTGAGTTTCATCCCAAAAAACTATCTGTTCTGCTTCATCATTTCTTATAAATTCATTTATTTGTTCTAATCTGCTACTATAAAGTGCTCCATATTCCGTCTTACCATTATGTAAGTTAAATTTCATCAATCCATTAAATGTTAGAGTACTTGCTTTTTGATTTGTTTCTTCATAAAGTTCTCTTATTGCACAATCGCGACATGTTTCTCCATTCTCAATTATTCCGCCTGGTACTTCCCATTCCTTCCTCCATCGATTAAAGAGTAACAAATATTTATCTTTATACTTCGCAACAACTAATGAATGAGTCAATGGATAATCCAATTTAATTCTGAATATATCTTCTTCGGATATTTCCAAAAACTCTTCGAACACATCGCCTTTTTTGTTTATTATAATTGGCATCCTTGAACCTACTTTCATTAAAATATTTCAGCACCTTCACAAACGTCTCTCGAAATCACGATGCCGAGAGACTTAAGGTCACGAAGTGATCGGCCACTGCAGGTTTCATCTAATGCTTTTTATTCACGATCACAACCCAGCCTTAGATAGTTCATATCTTAGTCAGTGTAGGGTTGTCCTCCTAGTCCGCTTCTCGAAAAACCGCTGGCGGACCAAGGGCGTCAGCCGTGCATCGTGATTACGTTGTTATGTAAGTATTTTTCATCGAGACACTGTAGAAAAGGTTTGAATTGGTCCTTCCCAATCATCTTCTCTGATATCTTTATACTTGTTATTCGTATATCTTGCTATTATCTTTCTCCAAAATGCTTGGGATGGTTTATTTGCTTCAATTTGAGCTACTTTCCAAAAGCCAGAAAACATATTAAATAACTCTTGTGAAACGTATTGTCCAACCTTTAAGTTTCTATACTTTTTCATAACAAAAAATTCAGCCATACTGTATATCGTTTGATTGTCTTCATTAAGTCCAAGTTCTCTTACAAAAGCAAAGCCAGCTAGATTTGCATTTACACGAATAAAGAATGGGTGTCTCCCCTCTTCTGTCCAATAATGATCCAGGAACTTATATTCATATAACCCATTTTTGTTTACATCCTCTGGATCATACTCACTAAAATCATATTGATATAATTCAAGGAGATTCCTTAAAATTGATTTTTCTTCATATTCAACTCTTTGAATTGTAATAATCACTTGTTTTTTTCTCCTTTTGTAAAATGTGTTTTCTGCCAAAGTTCCGTACTCCTTAAATTATCGCATATATGGTGTATAAAGGTTTACCTTTCGAAAATTAATCAATGCATCAAATGTCTCATCTAAAATCATGTCAATATAAAAATTGTCCATGTTACGATCGTTAGGATTATCAAAATTATCAACAACAATGCTACCGATTAGAGGCATTCTCAACTCATTTTTAGAGATAAGTCGCCTTAATTGTTTATCTTGCTTAGCACGATCAAAATCCAAGAAATAAACATCCTCTGACAATTGCATAAATGAATTAAGAAATATGTTGTCACTACGAATTGCTAAAGTAGGCGGATTATTAACAGATATAATACTTGAGGCTGCTGCTAATACACCTTCATTAAAGGATGTTCCAATTGCATAATAAGCATCGCCATAACTTTTCTTCAAACGTTCTCCTATAGTCACAAATTCTAGCATATTGCTATCGACACTAATTCCTCTATCTATTGCAGCTTTAACAAAAATGTCCCCTGCTGTTTTATTTTTTTTAGAGATATGACCATTATGCCCTGCAATAAGGATCGGTCCGTTCACTTGATTTAATATCCAATCTACTTTTTCTTTCATTGCAGCATCGCGATTATTCATCCCTGACATAAAGTGTAAGTAACCATTACCTTCTTTATAATCTTGTAGCAAAAAATCATTTATCATCGAATAGTTGACATATATAGACCGCGCATTCTGCATGGCGACCTCATACGATTGTTTGCTAGACTTGGAAATAAGATGATCCGCATTCATATTCATTTTGTGTATCAATTGTTCAATAAGACGAACATCCTTTTGTACCAGTGAACTCCATTGTTGTTGATCCTGTATATAATCAGTTGCAGCCAATGCTCTATCTCTATCTGGGAGAATTACATCACCGACTAATCGACCATGTAATGCAAACAAGTCAACGCCACTAACCTGTATGCTGCTGAACTCTTTGTATAGATCACTATCCACATGTTGCAAATACTTACCAAGTGAAGGTAATATTAGGTAT
The DNA here is from genome assembly GCF_004344915.1 of Paenibacillus albiflavus. Lineage (GTDB taxonomy): Bacteria > Bacillota > Bacilli > Paenibacillales > NBRC-103111 > Paenibacillus_AM > Paenibacillus_AM albiflavus. The sequence goes on from NZ_SKFG01000003.1 coordinate 70,341, forward strand.
GTATTCTGAACATCCATGCCCCAATATTGCAACTGTTCTTCACTAGATGCGGATCGATTATATTCACGCATCCAATTGAATAACGCAGCCATCTCTTGCGTATGGTAGAGGGGAAACCAATCCTTCCACGCATCTTGCAACTCTATGTCCTCGCCAGAAATATATCGATTCATTAGTTCAGAATTAGAAAAATCCTCTTCCAATATAAATGTGCGAACTCCATACTTTTCAACAAGTACCTTAACTACATCAAGCCGTACGGATTGAAATTCGGCATTGTTATGAGATGCTTCGCCTAAAGCAATAATTTGAACACCCTTAGGTATCGTCAATTGATTTACGGGTACAGCATATTTCTCTAGTTCATTTGTTAGTTCATTAGGTTGACTAGAGCAAGCAGTAAGTAGTATCGATATAACAGCCATCAATGCTAAAATAAAACGCCTCATTGCTATATATACCTCCTTCATCATGCTTTATATCCATCTATATATTTTTTTATTTGTTACTTCTATTCCATGCTTGTTTGCCCACTGTTTAATTTCATTAATATTAACTTCTTCATTATTCCTAAACCTAAAATGCAATTTATTTGAAACTAATCTTTTTCCGAATTGCTTGATACCAATACTCTGTATAAAGTAACCTTGAATTATTATCTTCTCAATTTCTTGTATTCGGACTTCAATATGATTTAATTTGATACTATTTTTAGTAATTTCTAAATCACTGTTCCCACTTAAAATCCTAGTCATTAGTACAAACATTGTTACAACTTGCAATAAGATACAAAATACGATTAAGATAAATAAAACAGATGTATAATCACTTGTTTGAATTACCAACCTCAGCATCAACAACGTAATTATAATAGAGCCGACCAATTGGATATACATTGATACAGGTATCTTGATTTCATATTTCTTATTCATTTTAGTTAAATCACCTTCTCACTGGTTTCAGATAATGTCTCGTTGTTCACGACGTCCCACCATCCTAAGGACCTCAGGCCCTGCCTCCGTGATGCGTTAAAATGTTGTTATGTGATGACAATGACAGCTTGAGAACCCTATGACTGTTCCTTAAAAGTCTTTGTTAAGTTATTAATAATCCATTTAAAGCCCCAGTTAAAACTAATATTTTTATACATTCAACATGATTTGAAGCAACAATATCTGTCCACCTTTCACCAATTACAACACACTTAGTTAAATCTAATTTATGCTTTTTGGCTGCTTGAATCAGCATCCCTGGACTAGGTTTCCTAGTTGCATGGCTTTCTGATAACCTTCTTACAGACCAAGGCCGAATGACCTACAGCGTAGATACAGTGTTATAGGATGTCAACGACTTTACTGAACAGCTCTAAGAATCTATTTAATTGTGTCGTATAAGTCTACTTCAATTTTGGTTGTTTCACTTTCTCCCCAAACATCTGAAATTTCTAGATGCCAAGCTCTTTGCAACCTTTCATATTTATTTTCTTCAATCCAGTTATGTAGTTTTTCATATGTATCTCTGATTTCATAATTGGGCCCATTATGTTTTATAACAGCGTACTTTTGTTTAGGAACTACTAAAGAAACCATGCATTCTGGTACTTGCCGAATATCATTTACTTCAACACATACCCAGTAACCATCTTCTTCTTCCGAGAAATCCCCAACAATAAATGAGCCAATAAGTCTCACTGGTTGTAAAACGTCATTAATCTCATTAAGCCTTTCTTTAAGTAGAAAAGTAGCCTTAGGGATTTCATCGATATATTGGTCTCCAGGACATACTACTCTTATACCAACTAACTTCATTTCTTTGAGTTCAACTACTTTCACTGAGTTCACTCTCTCTTTTATTAATTTTTTGGATCTTTTGAATTGCGTTGATTTCATATAACGTTTTCTGTATTCACGACACCGAGAGGTTTAAGGCAACTCTGCTGCCGGGTCGAACTCTTTAATTCAAATCGTTAATTCATACTTTGATACATTTTTTGTAATATGGTAATATATATTTAATAAAGACCAAGTGCGTCAACACCTGGTCAGTACAATTGGCTTGGATGGTTGTTCCCTTCTGAGTCCAATAGGAACGAAAACCCACCTTCGGCTTCTAATCTTAGGGTGGGTTTTACTTTTTCTTGTTGTTATGATTAATGTATGTTAATAGAGCAAGAATGAACATTCCAAATAGGAACATAATCGTTATTGCATCCTTTACTTCCATGGCTTCACCTCCTTTCGAAGGGAAACCATGCCCACCCAAGATTCAATTGTAGTTATATTTTACCTTTATTTATATCTGCGTACAAGTGTTCTTATATGTGTTTAATTTAAACATTTTATTTACTATATTTTACGATTTTATAATTGCGTCCACTTCTTCTAGTTTACTCTCGTGTCGTTTTTCAAATAAATATAGTTCCCCGTTTTTTGGATTTATTTTTAATTCCCCTATATATCCTCTACATTTGAGTTCTTTAGATAGTACTTTCATGAACGCTCCATGACTAACCACTAACACTTTTGAATTAGGATAATCTTCTTCTATTTTATCAATAATTATTTTTGCTCGTTGTAATGTTTGATACTTAGTCTCAGATTGTGATTTATGTGAGAAAAACCAAGCTATTCGCCCCAATATCATCCATAAATTAATATGAAGCTTGATCTTTGAATTAACTACTGCTTTAATCTCTATTTCTCTAAGTTGATTAGATACTACAGTTTTACCCTTAAATATTATCTCTGATGTTTTTGTTGCTCTTGATAAATCACTCGTCAGACAAACATCCCATTCAATGAAATTAGTAAAATGATTTGTACTGTCTATTTCTGCTTGATCATATTGATCTACCCAATCATTAAATTGTTTCGCTGTCATCCATTTACGATTTGTTTTAAAATTCACTTTAAAATGTCTTACTATTCCTATCATATCAATTCTCCATGTTCTTGCCACATTTCTTATAACGTTTCTGTGTTCACGAACCCTGCACTGGCTTAGATAGCTCCTACCTAAGCCAGTGCAGGGTTGTCTACTGATTTCGCTTCTTTGAAATTACTTCTTACAGACCAGGGGCGAATGCCCGGTGCGTGAATATTGTGTTAACTGATGTCTCCGACTTCTTAACTTACTATAACGATGTTAAGCTGTCTTGATAATCCCTCATACTGACTTTAATTTAATTTCTTGAGGTCGTTTTATCATCTTTAATAGAACTAATTAAATTTATTAATAGAATATAAATGGGATATAAAAAGAACCTACCTATTACTATTAAGCCTGTGACTGGATTAGGGTCATCTCCACCATTTGTAATTGGGAATAGTGAGACAAAGATATATACAAATAAAATAAAGTAAGGCACCCAGAGTATTGTAGTAATATAGTTTAATCTTCTTCTTCCTAACCACTTTGCTGTTAGTAGATAAATAATAATCGTACCCAAAATAATATTTACAAAAAAAGTAATAACAGATAATTTATTGACGGTGTTAATGTCCCAACCAGTCAGTCTACTTATCCTATACACGTTAACCATAAGCTCAATCGGAACAAATATAAAAAGGGCATAGAGAATGCTGACAACATTCAATCTTATGATTTGCTTAATAATGAATTATCACTCACTATTCATATAATTTATGAGTTATTAACTTAAGTGTTACCGGAGATCACAGTTAAACGTTGTTATGTTCCCGATGCCTCACCACCTTAAGGACCGTTAGGTCCGACCGCGATGCGGTTAGGTATTGCAGATGTGTCTACTGATTATTCTTCCTCGAAATCCCTCTTGCAGACCAAGGGTTCGTCAGGACCAACAGCTGAAAAACGGTGTTATACGACGTGGCATATTCATCGAAATACTTAGGTTTACTTCTTCCCTTTAATAATTGTTGCATATTTACTTTCTGTTTCCTGAATTGATTCAATTTGAAAACCAATTGATTGGAAAAGACGAATATAATCTTCTAATCCAATAGGGTAAAGCTTTATCTTCCTATCACCACACTCAAGCCACTCATTATCTTTACTAACTGATAAGACAAATGATCCATTATTCTTTAGAGATATGTAAATATTATTTAATGCTTTTTCCTTATCCTCTATGTGTAAAAATGTCAATACACTGTAAGCTAGATCAAAGATATTAGGACGAATAAAGTTGTTTACATCAGTATTTACTAACTCAAGGTTAGGATAAGAACTTAGATTAGTCCTTGCTCTGTCTAAAGTCTTCGGTGATATATCTATTCCAACAAGAAATTGACACCCTGCATGTAATACCGTTTTTGCTATTCTTCCAGTTCCAATTCCAATATCTAGTACCATAGAATTCTTAGGTTTTAATTCATTAAAAAAAGAGGGACCATCCCATCTGTTCATATATGCTTGTAATTGTGGTGGGTCTTGTAATGGATCATTACCCTCATCTATGAGCATTTCATAATGCTCTTGAGTACTTACAATCTTCATGGAAATGCATCCACCTTTATAGTTTTTTTGTCTTTATGCCCATGTCGTATAACGTTCTTGTATTCACGAACCCGCACTGGCTTAGATAGCTCCTATCTTAGCTAAAGCGGGTTGTCTGCTGATTTTACTTCTAAGTAATTACTCCTTGCAGACCAGGAGTTTTAGCTTCGTGCGTGAATATTGTGTTAGCTAAAGCGCCCAGCTTCTTCGAATTTACATGCATATATTTATTTACGCTCTTCTATATGCTTCTTTATTTTAGTTCTAGTATCTTCCCCAAATTTGCTTGGAAATACTTCAACATAACTCACTTTACCTTCGTATACCTCAACTGATCCCCAATCTGTTCTATAACCTGACAATTTCTCCTCATCTATATTGCTCGTTGGTTCTAATGTATAAAATGACCCACATGTATTGTCATCACATTCACACAAAGCGTATATTGTTAATTTATTCAGCTGTTCTATTTAGTCTTCTCTATTATGTTCTTTAACCTTATATTCAATTTGTTTTATTAGGTCTGGTAGAATTTCATTCACTATTAGTTTGGTTTGCATCCAGATCATCCATACCCATCCTTCAATTAAAGATTTATTATTAATATAGGTTTATATATCGGGTATTTCAGCTAACGTTCCCGTATTCACGAACCCGAGAACCTTAAGGCAGCTTCAGCTGCCGACCCCGACGCGGTTAGCTTCGCAGGGTTGTCCGTATGGTTCTGCTTACCTGCTGTTGCCCTGGGCGGATCAAGGAACGGCGCAGCCGATCCACAGCGTGAATATAATGTTAGACGAAGCTCTTGGCATCCTTGGATATACGCTCACTTCAGTTATTTATTTCATCAATTATGACTCTAATAATCTCATTTACTGGTAAAGAACCCTCAATAACTAAATCTGAATTGGGTTTTATTTTGTTTAACATTCTCTCGTAACCCATTCTTCCTCGAGATATATAGTTACTTATTTCATTTATTATGACCTCTGTATTCGCGTCTCTAAAATCTCTTAATAACCTTCTTGCCATTGCAATATCTAGAGGTGTATCTATAAAAACAGTTAAGTCAATGGCTTTCAAATTATCATGTAATCTTGAAAAAGGATAATCTAATAATATGTAATTCAAATCATTGGTGTCTATCAAGTTTTTTACATCAATTATTATAGGATCGATGTTCCACTCGTTACAATCCGCTCCGCGATCAACCCAATCTATGATATCCTCAGGACCTTCAAGATCATAATCATCGAAATAAATAGCTCTGGACTTGTCCAACTCTAGATTCAATCGTGAGGTAATTGTTGTTTTACCTCCTCCAGAGACCGCCGCTATAGCAATAATCCTGGGTCTTGTATTGATAATTGTCTTTTCCTCCCTTCATGAGTTAATTATCAAGCTTTCAAGAGTTTCGTCTAACGTTCTTGTATTCACGAACCCGAGAACCTTAAGGCAGCTTGCTGACGTCCGCAACTGCGGTTAGGTTCGCAGGGTTGTCTGCCTGATTTCACATCCTCGAATTGCCTTGGGCAGACTCAGGGCCGTATGGCCTACCGCGTGAATGTGATGTTATAAGTTGTCCCCGCCTTCCTCGATTAATCCTCAGAATTCATATGTACTAGAATCACTATATTTTATCTTGTATTTCTTTAATTTTCTCTTATCTTTAATTTCATTCCATTCATCATACATTTTGTAGTATATTTCTCCATAGCCCAATTGATTTGGTAGTTTATCACAAAACCTTATCTCTTCAATTTCATAATCTGGTAATGGTCCGATCTCTTTTATGTTTACATAAAAATTCATTCCATAACTTCCATTCATTAAATATATTCCATAAGGAATAAGTTCAAAACTAACTGCACCCGTTTCTTCATATAACTCTCTACTTGCTGCTTTTAGTAATTGTTCTCCTACTTCTCTTTTCCCTCCTGGCAACTCCCACAATACTTTATTCTTATTTTTTATTATCACTAGTTTTTCTTTATATTCTGCAATCATGACAACGTATTTAATTTTTTCATAATTTACTTCTGATAAGCTAAAACTGGTTATCTCCATCATGAGTCCCTTTCTTATTCGATTTTATTGTTTATTTTTATTGTGTATTGGCTTAGGGGGGATTCTTATAACGTTTGCTGTGTTCACGAACCCGAGAGACTTAAGGCGCTTCAGCGCCGGGTCGTCAGACTTAGCCTCGCAGGGTTGTCTGCCTGACTTCATTTCTCAGAATTGCCCCCTGGCAGACCAAGGATCCGTCAGGATACGCAGCGAGATCACGATGCTATATAAATCTTCGAACTGCTAGAAAGTCACTGTTTCATTAATTGTTGCCCATTGTATTTGTGGATTTAATTCATTATTGACCGTTACTGTTCCCACTAAAATATCATCTTGATTCGGATTCTCTAAATAATGTTCTATAGTAAATTTAATAATCTTTGACGTATGTAAATTTAATATTTCATTCTTATGTATCCAATATAATTCCCCCTCATCAGAAGAGATAAAGTTCATGTGCTTTGTTTCTCCAAAATATACGTACTGCTGTCGGATTTCCTCACTGTTATTCTCTATCAGTATGTATTTAATTCTAAAGTTCTCAATATCACTCTTTATAAATCCCGTTTCCTCTTCAATTTCTCTATAGCTGGCTTTCATTGGAAAATTAAGTTCTTCATATTCAAGATGTCCTCCAATGCCTCCCCAAAATTCAAAATTAAAGAGCTTACTTCTTGCTTTTTTCATCATCAATACTTTGTTTTGGTTAATTAGAAATGCAGTTGCCATTTGTCTTACTTCCATGAATACCTTCCTCTGCTCTTAGAATATTAATCTTTGTATTTCTTTCATATAACGCCTCTTGTATTCACGAATCCGGGAACCTTAAGGCCAAAAAGGACGGCCGCTGAGTGGTTAGGTTCGCAGGGTTGTCCGCCTGATTCAGCTCTCCGTAATACCTCGGGCTGACCAAGGGCCGTAAGGCTCGAAGCGTGAATGTAGTGTTATCTGATGCATCCGTCTTCTTGAATTATCTTTCAAAGTTCTTCATAAATTGTTCTGGAATAAAAGCTGTAATTTCTCCTCCAGGCAATGCTATAACATCCCAATATTCTTCTGGAGTATTAAAAGCCACTCCTAATTGCCAACTTTCAAATTGATCGTCATATCCATTCATATAAAATATTGATTCATCGTCTAATTCTATTATTAAGTTTGGTTTATTGTCTGAAAGAGAAATATTCGATATAGTTTTCAAACGAAGTTTACATAGTTCTAAAATCTCTTCATCTTCTGTCATGGAAGTAATATCTCGTTCTGTTTCCGGATAAAAAAGTGGGCGGGTTTTATAAACACACCATTTGGAAGCTAAATTTAAATATATCTGACCTCTAATTGTAGTGGAGTTTTCTTCGGAATTAGAAATCAGTAACTGAGGAATTGAACCAAATCTAATTCCATCTATATGTCCACCTATACATAAATAATTAAGAACGCTCTCATAATAAGTCTTGTCTTTATGATCCATGAATTTTCTCTCCAATTTATATTTTTTGCTTTTGGGTTTGTCGGACCTTACGGATGTTTCAGATAACGTTTCTGTATCTACGAACCCGAGAACCATAAGGCAGCTTCAGCTGCCGGCCGCGACTGCGGTTAGGTTCGCAGGGTTGTCCGCCTGATTCCTCTTCCTCGAAATGCTTCAGGCGGATCAAGGAGCGCGGCGACGACGCGTAGATACGATGTTATATGCTGTCGGGGCCATCATTGAGATATTCTTACTTATTCTTATTTTTCAACTCGATTAACGCTTCTTTAGCAGATTCTTGTACAACACCGTTTCCATGATTTTCATATCTGATAAATATTGGCAAATAAAGCATGTTATAAGTCGAACCTAAAGCATTTATAGCATCTGAAAGTAGTTCAGGTTCAATTGAATCAATATTGTCTGCCAGATAATCTAAAGTTTCTAATGAATAATCAGTTATTAATTGTATAAGATCTTCCTTAACAACCTTACTATGATCAACAAATAAATTCTTCTGTAAAAGAATAATTATCTCGTTAAAGTAGGTTAGCTTATAGCCGTAGTAGGGATCTAGAAATTTATCTAAGCATAATAACAAACTTCTTTTTTCTGACTCATTCGCTCGAATCAAATAATCACTAATAGCTTCTATTCCATTATTTATTATTTCTTCGTGGCTCTTATTGTACGTAACAAAATTACATTCAGTATCATTCATTTCCATCACCTAATTTATATGAAATAGGTCTTGCATTCTAAAATGACTTTTACTATGTTTAATCTCTAGAATTTCTAAATTACTGTTTGCCCCAATTGCATATAACGTTTGTGTATTCACGAACCCTCACTGGCTTAAGGCGCGTAGCACCGGGGTCCGACGGACTTAGCCAGTGCAGGGTTGTCTGCTGAACAACTTCCTCGTAATTGCATCTTGCAGACCAGGGGCGTTAGCCCCGTGCGTGAATATAGTGTTATATGAAGTGATCGACTTCCTTGAAATCAACCATCATGCCATTCAGTTCTTAGTCTGCCTCGATTCGAGAAAAACTCAGCCATCATCTTTCTCTGACGATCTTCCAATTCTTTTATTGGTGCTGCTTCAATGGATATATCTGAAAATCTATCGATAAAAAATGGTTCTTGCTTTAATTTTCTCATCGCTCCCATTGATATATCATTCGCTGCCCAAACAACTCTCTTTATTGAGAAAGATAGTAATATTGCACCACTACACATTGGACACGGCTCACACGTTGTATATAATGTCAACTCTCTCTTCTTATATTTCTTGTTCTCGATATCCAGCATTATTACTGATGCTTTTCGTATCGCATCAACTTCGGCATGTGCTGTTGTATCACATTCAGAGAAAACCTTGTTTCTTCCTTTACTTACAATCTCACCGATCGAATTTACTAATACTGCTCCAATTGGATAAGTTCCTTCTCTCATAGATTTTTCAGCTTCTTCAAAAGCCGCAAGGAGATACTTTCGATCTTCCTCCATCGAATCACCTCATTCTCAACCTTCGGTCATTTCATATAACTACTAAATCCACGTATTTCATATAATCCCTATAATCAATCAGTTTCCTGAATTTCTGATATATTTCTAGAATAGATGATTATGCGAACCATATCCACTTAATTTTCCCAATAAATTAGGACAATGTCCATTCGTCATGATCGATAAAAAATTCCCATATTATATAAGTGAGCACTGACTTCACCCAAACACCTCCCCAACCCTATTTCCTTCCTCGGGACTATAATTATGATAAAATATTTGTTAACATAAAATAATTGCTTATCAAATTATACCTTCAAGGTGTGTGTTAAATGAAAACCATATTATCTTCTTTACAGTGGACATTGTTTATTATTGCTGGTAACCTAGTCGCTCCGATTGCAATTGCTTCTGTTTTCCATTTGGACCCGGCCGATACGCTGCTGTTCATCCAACGTACATTATTTGTATTAGGTGTTGCTGGTCTCATTCAAGTGCTATTCGGGCATCGTCTACCGATCCATGAGGGACCTGCTGGTCTTTGGTGGGGAGTGTTTACACTTTATGCGAGTTTAGGGGTAACGCTTTTTGGCTCAGAGACCGAAACTTTACGTGTACTTTCATTCTCATTAATTGTGAGCGGTATAATCTGTATCATACTTAGCTTAATGGGATTCATTGAAAAATTAGCCCGTTTGTTCTCACCAATGGTTATTGGTACATATTTAATCTTGTTAGTAACCCAGCTAAGCGGCTCTTTTGTAAAAGGTATGCTCGGTATTTCAGGTGTAAATGTCAAAATTGACGGAACGGTGGCACTTATATCGATTGGACTTGTGCTCTTATCGTTAATCCTGGATAAATTCGCATCTTTGGCTCAATACAGCATTATCATACTTATTGCTATAGGTTGGGGGCTCTTTTATTATTTTGATTTGGTACCGCCGATTACGATGCCAAATGAATGGTTCCATCTGCCTGATATTTTTGTATTCGGAACTCCTCGAATGGAATGGAGTATGATACCTACCGTAATTTTATTGACTTTACTGCTAATAACCAATATGGTAGCGACGGTACGCGTTGTAGAAAATGTGTTAAAAGGAAATAAAGAATATGAGCGCAAAGTTTCCATGAAACGAACTGGATTGTTTACAGGCGTCAGCCAAATTATTGGCGGTATCTTCTCTGCTGTGGGATCTGTACCTATTTCGGGGGCAGCCGGGTTTATCGCTTCGACTCGGATCAAGGATCGATTGCCCTTTATTATCGCTTCATGTTTAGTCCTATTCGTAAGCATATTTATGCCAATCTTGGCTGTATTTGCAGCATTACCTAGCGCAGTTGGGTACGCGGCAATATTCCTTATTTTCTCTAAGATGCTTGGAATGGCAATTAAAGAATATAAACAAAGCAAGGATACGAATTACTTCTATAAAGCAGTTGGATTTTCACTGTTTGTTGGTATTGGTGTCATGTTCATTCCATCGGCTGCTTTTACAGGATTACCGCCAATCGTCACTTCATTTTTTAGCAACGGTTTAATACTAGGAACTGTCGTGGCATTAATATTTGAAATCATTAATCGTAAAAAGTAATACAAAAGAGCGTTTGTTCAAAATCTGAACATACGCTTTTTTAGCGATATAGAATTTATAACTTTCATTTCCTCTATTTAATTCAATTGTTGTTTCCATTTAATAATTATAAATCTGTTTACTACTGCTACAGTTCCAAAAATCATTGCAAATACTTTAAATCCAGAATCTATTAAACAAAGAAATGCCATTCCAAAAATAAATAATTCAATTATTAATACCCCAATTAAAGGCAATCTAATTGTCGCTTTTGGTGATATTGTCTTACCCCAGATTATCGCTGCAAGTAACGGCATTCCAAGACCTAATGCAATTTGAACAATCACGTTAGAATCATAATGAAATCCCCAATATCCTAATGAAAACATAATCACTAATTCCAAAATAAATCGAATTGCAAGGTTAAAAACCTTAAACATAAAGCTCATCCTTCTTCAGAAAATTAGTGTTTTTTGATCAACCTTGACTCTAATTAGCTGGTTAATACGACGGATTCACTTTAATCATCATTACAATTAACTCTTTCTATGCTCCTATTTATATGTCTTTCTCTCAAATGTGAAATACGTATAAGGAATTTCAGCTTGTACTTTCTCTTGATAGGTAATATTAAAATCGTCCTCATTAAATTCTGGAAAAAAGATATTTCCTTCAATATGTTGATCAATTACTGTTAGATAGATTTTGTCCGCATGCGGCAAAGCTTCTTTATAAACCTCTCCACCGCCAGCAATGAATACCTCTTCCTCATCTTTCAGTAATCTGTAAGCTTCTTCAAGTGATCTGACAGTCTTACAATTATCAATAATTAATTCTTGATTTCTTGTGATAATAATAGTCTTTCTGTTTGGTAATGGTTTACCGATCGATTCATAAGTCTTTCTACCCATAATAATTGAATTGCCTAGTGTTAAATCCTTAAATCGTTTTTGTTCGCCTCGTATTTTCCAAGGTATTACTTCATCCATTCCAATCACTCGATTAATTGATATAGCCACAATTATAGAAATTATCATGATACACCTAGTCCTTTACCTAGATCTTAAATAAATTCGAAACATTCTTAAAACTAATTAATTTCTCTTCCCATGCCAACGGCATCCCTGAATTATTTACACACCTTGTATTTCTTTCTCATTCTCGATAAATTCGTCCCTCATCAGTCCAAATAGGATTAGATCATAATATTTTCCATTTGTGTAAATGACTTTTCTGCGCACTCCTTCTTGAACACATCCAAGTTTTTTCATCATAGTAGCCGAAGCTTCATTTCCTTCAAGCACATAATCATTAAACTTATTTAGTCGTCTTTCAAAAAAAGCATATTTTAATAGAATTCTAACAGCTCTTGTACCGTACCCTTTACCACGATGATCCCTGTCAATCTGGATTCCGATACTGAAAGTTCCGTTTCTTTCATCAATACTATTTAGATTTATTCCTCCTACGTTCTCGCCGTTCAAATTCTCAATAGTAAACATTATTCGTCCATTTCCAGAGGAAAATCCAGAGCATTTCTCTACAAAATTCTTCGCTTCTGTAATTGTCGGTGGTAATTCAACTGCACACTCTAATAATCGCCGTGCCGGTGTATCAAATCGGTTGTAATAATGCCCTTCCCAGTCTTCAGGTTCGATTGCGCGAAGACGAATTTCTTCGTCTTGCCAAAAATAGTTCGTATAGATTATTTCTTTCATATCGAATCCTCCATGTTGTATTTACTTCTATAATCGATACCCAAATCTTCAAGTAATTCATTTATACCTGTCCATAAGTTTTCACAAAGCTGATAAAGCTCTTCCTTATCAGATAACTCTCCACTTATAACTTTTTTTGCTAATTCAGTGTATCCCTTTGGCTTGATTGATCTAGCTATGGACTCCTCAAGGGTCACAGCTCTGGTACTGTAATGTTGTTTATTGATCAAACCAATCAATTTAGCAATTTGCCATGTGAAATCAAAAACAGCACGAGGCACATAAGACAGGTTATTTGTTACATAGCTATTTCGAATTTTACCCATGGTTTCATACGGTTCCCAGATCATGAATTCTTTAATCGTTTGTTCGATAGCTTCATCAGATATCGTAAGTACCATTTCTTTTGTCTTATCAAATAAACTATTAGGATCATACAAGGGTATAATATGTAGGAAACTGCCCACTTTTATGGCCCAGCCATCGTCAACCATACTTGCTTTCTCAAACCAATCTGATTTCTGTACGGTAGCAATTTCTAATTTAAAAGGATGATAGATCAGTTCATGACCAGGAATGGTCACACCATCCCGACTAATTACATGTAACTCTATATCTGAGTACGGTCCATCCTTCTCCTGGGCAATCGAACCATAAATACCAATTGCCTCAATATCCTCACTGTACTTGTCCAAAAGCATATTTTTTATTCTATCAATGAAATCAAGTTTTTCTGTTCGAGTTGTTGCAACTGGATAAGGTAACATACAGTCCTCCTATAAGACATTAAGTTTTCTATGAAAATAATAGATAAAAGACTTCATTATCTTTCTCTGTTAATTTAGTTCAGGTTCATTGATTCTAAATGCCTCGTGCAATTATAAAGGCTACACTCCCAACCATTATTATCTAGATTTATCATAGTTATAGATGCATTATCTATATGTGTTTTAGGAAAAACTTGTGGTAACAGATGTTGTAAAGTCAAGCCGATTAATGCTCCGTGACTAACAATTAGAATTCGTTTATCAGGGTTCGTAGAACAAACTTCTTCTATAAATTCCATCCCTCGTTTTGCAACTTCTTCGAAAGGCTCCATTCCGATATTCTGTGAACGCCAGTTTTTTCCCCATTTAAAAATTCGCTCATCTTCTGTTGTACCTTCAATTAGTCCGCAATTTATTTCTCTCAACCGGTCATCAGTGATGATCGAATTAATGCCCAATTTATCACATATAGCTTCTGCAGTTTGTAGTGCTCTCGTTAAAGTACTTGAACAAACAATATCCCAGTGTCCCCCCGATACTCTTTCGGCTATTGCGTTAGCCTGTCTCAAGCCTTTTTCATTTAAGGAGATATCAGATATCCCTTGAGCTTTACCCAGTTCATTCCAGGCTGTTAGTCCGTGTCTAATAAGTCCAATAGTCGCCACGTTTACCCCTTCTTTTTTTGATTGATACATTTATTAATCGTTAAGATTCTTTGATCCGATTTCGTATATGGCCTTTCTAAAATACTTGCCTACCTTTTCTAGTTCATTCATTACATATCCAATTCTACCTTCATCTTGAAACCAATTATCTTTTGTAACTCCTGTTTTATCAACCACTGGACTAACATAAAAAATCGTATCAAAAGGAAATGTAAGTTGATAAGTTAACTGTGCCCTTCGTGCATGGTAATTTTTGCAGACTAATATTACTCTCTTAGTAGAAATTCCTCTTTGCATAAGCACATCCAAAGAAAAGCGTGAGTTCTCTAATGTATTTGTTGCTTTATCTTCCTTTAGAATTGCTTCTGATGGAACTCCTAATGATATTCCAACATTTCGCAAGAATTCCCACTCAGTTGTTTCCACATGCGGAGTTGAGCCACCAGAAGGTAGGATAAATGGGGCTAATCCTTGATGATACAACATCGCTGCTCGTTCCATTAATTGAGGATGACTAGCACCTGGAATTAATATAACATCAGAATGTTTTAACTCCGTTTCAAAGAACATGAAATCGCTGATACAGTCAAAAGGGTACGGCAATGTTAACCCTCCCTATACTCTTTTTTGGCTATTATTCTTTGTGTTGATATCCTATAAGGTTCTTGTATTTACGAACCCGAGTGGATTAAGGCAGCTTACTGCCGTGTGGCTCTACCACTTAGCCTCACAAGGTTGTTACCTGATCCAGTTCTTCGAAAAACCTCAGGCGGATCTAGTTGCTGAAAAGCTGCGACACTTAAACTACTCGTCTCCTTGAGTCACCATACAAAATTTTTATTTTGAAGTATATAATGCACGGCCCCATTCACCAAAATAAAGTAGTTCATCAATGCTGTTTCCATATGTGTATAAATTGAATGTAGCATTTGGACCTTCCTTTTGAACAATAATTTGTTCCTTACTACAGATTAAATAACCCCATTTCATTCCTGGCTCGAGTTCTCTATCACCTATTGTTTTTAAATTATAAGTTTTCTTATTCCAAGTAAATGATGTGGGTGGTTCTTTACATATATCGGAACTACCCGCTTGTGGATCCGGAGAGTTATTCATTTCAGTCGAGCAGCTTGATAATAATATAGTCATAAATATAATAATCAAAATCACAACTCTAGACTTCATAAGTAACCCCCTAAAGTTTTACTCCAGCGATCGAACTGAATAAGATAATGTTTCTGCTGAATGTATTATCATCGTCAAGATAAAAACTATGATTTGATTATTCGTCATTTTTTAATCAGCTACATGTAGCTCCCTAGTCAACGCCATCTTCGAGTTACTTAACAACTTTGTTTATATCATTATTTAACCATTTCACTAGGTCAGAGATTATATTTTCATATTGCTTAATAGCATTTATTGTTCCTGTTACTTGAATTGTTCCCATTTGCTGTTCTTTCTCGTCTGCACATTCAATCCACAAAGATCGTTTAAGACTATATTCCAACCAATCTAGCTTACTCAAATAACCGAGCTCTAGTATCAAGTTCCAATCAGATTCTAATACTCCATATTGTTTTTGATATCCGTAAATGAATGCTAAAAATTTATCTTTGTCAATCTTTCCAAGCTCATTCACAGACCAATAAATAGCTGTTTCAATCAAATCATGCTTCGGATTGATATAGTCTGCAGATTCCCAATCAATTATTATTGGGTTTTCTTGAACCCACATAACGTTTTTAGGTTCTAGATCCCTATGACTAATAACCTTCTCGGCTGATAGCATTATAGATGATCTCTTTGCTTTGGCACTCCAGACAAATATCTGATCAATGTTTTCTTGGAGTAGATCGACCCATTCGGAATCAATTTCTCGACCTTTAGATAAATAGAAATTCCAGTCTATTTCAGCCGTATTATCCAAATAGTTATCAGTAAGAATTATTTGCGAAAAATCTGTTTTATGAATATCCGCAAGAATTAGACCTATTCGTTCACAATGAACATTATTGATTTCTGAAGACTTCAAGCTGATCCCTTCGATCCAATCAAATATAAGGTAATATTGATCGTCGATACTTTGAATGAACTTTCCTTCAATTATTTTTGCAGGTTGAACAGATAATTCGTTGGCTGCAATGTTCGCAATTCTTTCCGACCTATGATAATTATTTAACGCTGTAGGTCTTGCCATGATTTGTGGATTTAATGCTTTTATAGCATATTTACCATTAGTCGTTTCTACTGAAAACATCCTGTGCAGCAAACCGCCTGATATTGTTTCGGGTTCTTTAAGTATTTCACCGAGATTCAATTCATTACACAATCTTTCGAATTTAATATTGTATTGATAATTCATTTATATGTATGCTCCTTTCGATAAGATGAATTCGTATAACGTCTATTGTATTCACGAACCTAAGAACCTAAGACACGTAGTCCCGGCTGCTGCGCGGTTAGTTTCGAAATGTTGTCTGTCCCTGACTCTGCTTCCTCGAAATGCCCCGACGGACCAAGGGGGAAAGCCCTGCAGCGTGAATATGATTTTATATATCCCCGCCTTCATTGAGTTGCTTGCTCAATTCTTCTATCCATCTCTTATTTCCATTCATAACTTTCATACTTTGTAGTAACCATGACTTCGATTTATTATCAGACACTCTATTCATGTATACTAAAAAATCATGTTCATCTTCTTCTCTAGTGCTTAGACTTTTAAATAGCAATTGCCATGCCGGATTTACGAATGGGATCTCACCTGATTTATTACAGAAGTCATCCATACTCATCTTTATTTGATTATTTTTTCTAAATATGACTTGGTCTTCAATTCGGCTTGTTAGCAATAACTCTATAAATTCTTGTTCTTTAAATAAATGAAGACAATATCTTGGAAGTTCAATATCTGTCATTTGTGTAACTTTTTCTAATCGATGTTCGCCAGGAATAGCAACGTTAATATCCCAGTCGTGAAAATACTGAAGAGCGTATTCTGCATCTTCTCTAAAAATACAAATATCCATGTCTTTATGATCCCGGGTTATTTCATTAATCAATAAATCTATGGTCCACCCACCGGCGACAAACCAAGGTTTTTCATAGAATTTCATAAGCAATTCAAGTTTTTTGAATTCCTTTGATTTAATCATTTTGATCTCCTGAGTTATAGAGTTTTATCGTTGCGGGGATTTCTTATTTAATTTCAAACGCATAAACGGGGTAGCTTTCTTTTACTTCAAAACCTAACCTTAAAGCTAGTTTATTCGATGGAATATTGTCATGCGTAGTCTCCCACAAAGGGTACATTTTGTTTGCAAGTAAACTATCAATTAATTTAATTGCAGCAATTGTGGCATAACCTTTTCCTCGTTCTTCTTTAACAAATGTATCGACATCAATAAAATATTCATTTTTAAATATAAATCCATTACTCTTACAAATTGTTATTAATTGATTATCTTTTTTTATTTCTATTCCTGAGCTTTTTTTAGTCTTAAACTCATCTCTAATATAAGAAAAATCATGAAATGATTCAGGTAATATATCAAAATCAACATTGTTTATTTCAATTTCATTTTCTACTGAAAATTTTGTTTCTTTTACTTGATTAAATATATGCAAGTTCAGTGTATACACCGATTCATAATGCTTGTCCACTTCCAAAAAATGTGTTTTTGTTAAAAAGAGATTCTCCCATTGTTCATCATCAGAAGTATAAATTTCAAACCAATTTGTACTTCGTTCTCTACAATCCGGTATTACTACATTCTGTAGAAAATTGCTCACATCTAACTCGATATCTTGCGACGATAAACTACCTTCTAAATACATCCATCTACCAATTGCCCAAACAATTGCAATACTAGGTACTTGGTCGTTATCAACAAATACCCTACCAGGATAGTTTCCATATATAACCGATAACGCGGGTATGTAGCTCTTTTTATTAGCAAAAAAGGATTCTGCAATATTAAAACTATCAAAAGAAAGTTCTATCATTATTCTGGCCCCTAGTCTTTTAATTTATCTTCTATCGTATCATTTGACATTATAAATTGAATTGATAAATCATTTATTGATTTAATCTTAACAAAAGAATCATTTATCGATTTGTTTTTTAGTCCTGCTATTCCATAGCCTTTGAACTTATAATGATTTACTGATATTTCACATTTTGACTTTCTGAATTCTTTGTTTAATCCGTATTGATTTGTTTAGATGTAAAAAAATATGTCTTGTCGCCGGCATCAGTATTAACCCTGCTATAGTCTTATTCCCCCAATATTCAAGTAACCATGTCGCTTCTTCCTTAACTGCTTTTTGATCCTGAAGTGTTTTTATTCCCACTGCTTCAACCTTTCTTCTAAAATCACCTGGTTGAAGAAGAGATACAATATCACGTGTCTTTCGCCCTACTTCTATTCGATATTCCATTAATGAAGGAATATCAATATTAGTGCTTAGATCAGTAATTTCATCCTCCGTCATTTCATTACCTGAATGAGAATAATCGACTCTGAGCTTCTTGTTCCACTCACCTGAGTAAAACACTTGTTGATTATTATGTACGAGTACATTCATGGTCATATCTTCAATTCGAGTAATATGCCATAAATGCCACACAATTGAGTTTTTCGTATCCGGAGCTGCAACAGGATACTTTCGAAATGTTTCTTCTTTAATATCCTTGATTAATTCATCTTCAAGAGTAAATATGGGTGAATTACTCATTATTGATGAATGTAACAAACTGTGTTGGTGCAAAAATAATTCTACAGCAGTCTTATGTTCAGTTGGCTTCAAGAGAATGTTTGTTAATTTTTTATGATTCTCATTCCACTGTTTTCTTTGATTCAAATCCACAAAGAATCATCCTCCTGTTAAGTTGTTCTATCTAAATTCTTTAATTCCATTTTCAAAAGCTTCTTGGTCATTATGATCTATCCCATGTAGAGCTTCCTGCAAAGCAAAGGTGCTTCTATAAAAATGAACTCTTTCTGAAATTCGTCTTCCACCTGGGTACAGATTAATGCATATTTCAAAAAACTCTTCTCCGTAACTGGATAGAATTCCCGCAAAATCATATGCTGGGTCACCAAGTCCTGCGCCTCCGAAGTCAATAACTCCTGCAACTCTGTTTTCTTTTGGATCCCATATGATATTACCTGCTCCAAAATCTCCATGAATCAAGGTTTTCTCTAAATTCTGATTATGAGTATTATTTAAAAATGTATTAAAGTTATCTACAACTTTTTCTTGTGCATCTACTCGCATAAATGGAAAGAGCTTCTCTTTTATTCTAATAAATAGATTTTCTATAATTCTATGAACACTTTCATGTTGTTTTTGAGAAGCAACTGTTATGGGTATGTCCATTGAGTGAAGTTCAATAAGAAAAGTAACAAGTTGAGAGGCAATTGTATTCGTTAGGTTCTGACTTTTGATATTAATCAGTTCTTCCTTCCAAAAAGGAGAACCCTCAATTAGCTTATAGCCCATGAAAGCCTTACCTACCTCCATCTCATCAAAAGATTTATAGGCAGGAAAGGGAATCGGCATAGCTACAGTTTTACTGATAGATTCCAATAACTCCGTTTCTCGCTTTAATTTATCTATACCTTGCTGATATTTAGGAAACCTAAAGACAAGAGATTGATTAAGAATAAATACGTCATTGTTCTGTCCGATCTCATTTTGTTTAACATCTTGAATATGTAAATTTGGGTAAACTTCTTGAATGCGTCGAACGTATGTAGAGATCATATGCATGCTCCTTCAATTATAAATGTTAGCGATTATGTGAAATTTTTTATGGTATCATGTTCATATAATTTAGTAGGCCGTCCCCATTCAAAATTATCCAGTCCTATTTCTCTGAATCCGTACTTCTCATAATAACGGATATGGTCAGTCGCTAAGTATACTTTATCATATCCTAGTCCCCCTGCAATTTGTCTAGCATGCTCCAACAATACTGAACCTAAAGCCTGTCCTCGTTCAACCTCGTCAATGAATAAAGGCGCTATCCAGGGCGATAAATCCTTTCGCTTTATGTATTCCTGTTCAATTAATTGATAGAATCCAACTATTTCTTCGTTCTTCAACAGCAGAAATGTAAGTGGGAGCACACCTTCTGATGATAAACTTTCGTCAATTTTCGGAAGTACAACTCCCTTCACGTTTGGCCACTTTTCTTCAACAAATTGAACAAGCTCAGTATGACGTAGAGGACAATCTTTTATAGATTTAATAACAAACATTTTAACGCTCCTTAAATGACCCCGAATTTTTTTAATGCGTACAAAATACCACCTTCACTTGCCCTTTTTGTAACAAAATCCGCTTTAAGTTTTAACAGTTCCTCACCATTTCCCATTGCGATTCCCAAGCCAACATACTCCAACATATCTATGTCGTTTCCGCCGTCACCGAAAGCAATAGCTTCAGATTTGTCAATGTCTAAATAATCAAGAACCTTTTTAATCGCTGTTGACTTAGAAACTTCTGTTTCTTCAAGCACATTCAAAACATATCTGTGAAACCTCACGAACCTGAGCTTGGGGAAATTATCAATATATTTTTGAGCTTCACTACTGTCTGCATACAGGCAGATACAGTAAACTTCCTCTCCCATACTCATTTTTTCGGGATATTGAGTTATACTTAACGTCTCTTTCAATGCCTCCATGACTCGCTTATCACCTGAGCCAGTTCCGTTCATGGCGAATGCCTCCGTAAAATAAGAAACGCTATGTCCATTTAATTCAGCAAATGCCGAGAGGTCTCGAACGGTTTCTGTAGAAAGCGCTAATTTATATATTATTTTCCCATCACACTTAATAAGTGCACCGTTTGCGGAAATAATTGTGTCAATACCCATTGACACAAACTCTTCGCACAAACTGTACGGTCTCCCTGTCGCGACCACAACTTTTATTCCTTTGTTAATCAACCGAGTAATTGCTTCTTTTGTACTTTGCGGTAGGCTTCTATCAATCTCACTTAATAGGGTACCGTCAACATCGAAAAATACAACCTTATACATAATATCTTGATCCTCTTTCTAGCTTTATTACTTGAATGTTAACTGTTTACAAAAATAGATGCAATAAATATCCAGTAGTTTAGATGATTTTGACTGATTCAGCTAACGTTCAGGTATCTACGAACCCCAGAGGCTTAAAGGAACGCAGCGACTGGGTCCGACGGACTTCGACTCGCAGGGTTATCTGCCTGGTTACACTTTTTCGAAACACTTTCAATATGTTTATATTCTTCATTTTCATTATTTCTTTGATACATTTTTTCAATTATGGTAGTATATATTTAATAAGAGACCAAGTGCGCTAACACTTGGTCAATACAATTGGCTTGGATGGGTAATCCCTTCATAGTCAATCACGATCGGAAACCCACCTTCGGCGGTCAACCTTGGGGTGGGTTCTTTACTTTCTCTTGATATTATTGCATCCTTCACTTCCAAGGCTTCACCTCCTTTCGAAGGGAAACCATGCCCACCCAAGATTCAATTGTAGTTATATTTTACCTTTATCCACACTTGCGTACAAGTGTTCCTATATCGTTTTGACTATGAGGACCACTTACTATCACATAAGACTACAGAAGTCTCAATTTGCCTATCAGGAACATTCCAATACGTAGTTAATAATTTATTCTTCTCACTCGGTGAAACAAGTCTAAAGCCATTCTTCACATAAAATCTTATTGCCCAATCAGCCGAGTTCCAAGTTCCTATTAAAATCGGTTTGGTTGTTAAATCCATCAGATGAGATAAGAGCTTTGTACCTATTCCACTTTTTCTCTGAGATGTTCGTACATAGGCGTGTCTGATTAAGGAAACATCGATCTTATCCTGAATGCCCATAACTCCAATTAATTTATTATTTTCTTCAAACCCCCAGAATACTACTCCATCGTTCATCTCCTGGTTCAACTCTTCAATTGTCATATATGGATTATGATATCTATCGTCAGGTATCACTCCTCTATATGCCTGTGCAGCATCATTGATAATTTGATAGATTTCTTCCGTATCCATGCTATTACATAATCTAATCATAGAGATTTATCCTTTCTATTATAATTTTTAGATTCTAGATGGTTTCGTATAACGTTTTGTATTCACGAACCCGAGAACCTTAAGGTCCATAAGGGCCGACCACTACGAGGTTAAGTTCGCAGGGTTGTTATAAATCAACTTCTTCGAAAGCCCTCGGGCGGACCAAGGAGCCGTAAAGCTCCGCATCGTGATTACATTGTTATTCGTAATTTATGTCTTCATTGGTTCACCTGGTAAAAGTATTATGTACTCGTTCTGATTTTATAAAATATGGAATCCAAATTGCACATGTTATTACAGATCTCACTATACCCCTTAATGAACTTCCATCTTCTAGTTCTCTCGCTAAGGGAATTTGAAGTACTAATAGATAATCAATTACCCCAATGGCTAAACTAACACTATAAAAAATTATCATTAGGCGAGGTAATATCGACTTCTTTCCATAAAAATTAATTAGAATATATATACTGAAAAATAAAAATAGCACATTATATATAGACTCGAAAATAAGTACTGGTCCCCATAAAGGGTGGTAATATTGTGATTTTATTGATGTTAGTACTTCCCATGTATCGGTTGTAAATACTGGTAATGAATTCTGGAATAATTGCAGCACTAATAGAATTATTGTTAAGTAAAGACCGATTTGTACTAGAATCAACCACCCCCCCAGCCCAGATATACCTAATGGTTGATGGTCATTTTTCTGTTCTTGAATATTTGTCTTCATTGAGAGTACTCCCTCTTATTGTTCTTCATAAATTTCGAATAACGTCTCATATATTCCCGAACCCGAGAGGCTAAGTGCGCTTGCGTCCAGGTCCGACGGATTTAGCCTCGCAACTAAAAAACTATCTAGTAATTTACTCCAATTAAAAACACAAGTTATAACAACCAATTCCAATTGAATTGCTAACAAGAACTTATTATTCACTGTTTCATAACTTCTTTTGGTTGCTTTTGTTTAATGCCACTATAGTAAAAAAAATTGCAATTCCAACTGATAACAATAAAGAAATCCAGCTCTTTAAGTAATTATCAGAAATCATAGATGAAACTACCGCATTAATTAATGCTTGAATTAATATTAATGAAACAATAAAGACTGCAACTGCGTAAAGAATCTTCTTAGCTTTTATCATTTAATTATTTTCCCCTTTAGAAATTGCTAATAAATAGGATCTCTTTATTTAACTGAAATAAGATAAAAGAATAGTGTTTAAATCTGCTTTCGAGAATTTCACTTAACGTTTTTGTATCTAGGAACCCGAAAGGCTTAAGGCGCGTATATAGCATAGAGATGGTGTTATCTGGTGCCATGTCCTCTTTGAATTACCTACACATCTGACTTTCCAGGTTTCCAACCTATATCCATCGACCAAGTATGTGCTCTTTGCATTATCTCCCATACAACTGGTCCTTTACCTTCTACATACTTGGTTCGTTCATTCCTATGTAGTTTCATTAAGCGATGTTTTTCTTCTGCATATTTCAAGCAATCAATAGGATGATTACGTAAGTAATCTCTGAACAATAACGTCATTTGTTCAGAAACACTACCTGTTTGTCTTACGTGAATATGAGTTCTTCTTCTACCGGGAATTTCTCGAAAGTATTTCTTTGTCTTGTCCGGGTTCTCTCTACGTAATTCAAATCCTAAACTCTCAATTCGTTCCCGGTACAATGTCTCATTATCATAATCAGTGACTGAAATCTGAATATCGACTATAGGTTTTGCATCCATTCCTTCTATGGAAGTTGACCCAACATGGTCAATGCGATCTGCCACTTCTCCAAGTACATTTCTTAAATTACTACCTAGCGTTTGGAACAACGATTTCCATTCCGAATCATATTCGGCAATTTTCCATTGATCTTCCATGATAACACCTTCATTTCATTTAAAATTGAGATTTTACGATGGTTTCAGATAAACGTTTCTTTTATTCACGAACCCGAGAACCTTAAGGCTCTGGAGGAGCCGACCGCTGCGCGTTAGGTTCGTAGGGTTATCCGCCTCAGCCAACTCCCTGTATTGCCTCATACGGACCAAGGGCGAGTTAGCGACTGAAGCGTGAATACATTGTTATCTGATAGATACGCTTTCTTCGCATTACATGCAAATATCTTTATTAAATAAATCTTTATGTTTGGTTTCTATAGGTACATTTCTTCGTTTATTGTGTTTGACTATAATTAAATTCTTATTGAATTTTATTTGTCTTCTCATCAATATAAAGATCTAATGCTTTTACTCCTCTACGGGCAAGCATGATAAACAAAATCAAACAATATACTGTCAGTCCCGCTAATGCAAGATAAAATAGAAATATTAATATTGGGAAAATCCCAAATGTCATACCTGCAGCTGCTCCTAATTCCATTTTTTGATCTTCTCCTTTGATTATAATTTCGCGTATCTTTCATATAACGTTATTGTATTCACGACGCGACCCAGCCTTAGATAGCTCTTATCTTAGGCTGGGTCGTGTGTTATCCGAGCTTCTTCCATGATTATACATTTGACAACTAAGGGGCGAAAGCCATGAAGCGCGAATTTGTATTATGTGAGGTACCATACTTCTTTGAGTCAACCTAGTCCAGATGTTCTCTTAGTTGTTTAAGATTAAGCAATGCGCTTTCTTCCGCTTCTTTTATTTGTTGTAAAATACTTATAGCTTCATTGCTAACTCTACTTTCAGTTGGATGACCATCATTTGAGAATGGAAATAGTGTTTCTAATTTCTTATATAGATTTACTACTTCGCTAAATGTATTCTTTGATTTCTCAATAAGTTCGGTATGATAGTTATCTTCTTTGAATTCGTCTTTGAACTTATCCATAAACCTTACAGCAGTGTGACGTGCATTCATCAGCACTTGAATATTGAATGCATTTCCTTGTATATCGACTGATTTATTATTGAAAGCCTTAATCCAAGTTTCATAAGCCGGTAGGCCAGTAGTGAACTCCCAGAAATCATGCGAATCCTGTAAACCATACTTAAGAATCAGATCAAGGGTGCCTTTAATTCTTTCTCGGGCATTTTTTTCTATTACTTCACTGATCGAGAGGACAAAAAACTCTGGGGTATCTGCCCCTCGCCCTATTCTGTCAAAAGGGATTTCTCCTTCTTTCGTGGCATCGACGACACTTAACATCTGACTTTCATCGTTGTACCCATATATGATGCCAAACTCTGAATTTAGAGGCTCCCACATAATTAAAGGTACTCCTCTTTGAATGGAGTCTCGAATAAGACGAACTGCATCATCCAGCACATTTGGAACACCAAGGTGGTAACCCGAGTATCCTACAGCTTTGAAGTTAAAACCAAGATTATGTAGACCTTGTGTGATGACTCCACCCCAGTCATACATTGTAGGCCCCCATTTATTGATCGTTTCCACTCGTAGGTTTATATGAAAAGCATGACCGGTATATCCCATAACTTCTTCATATGAATATTTATCCTGATTGATGTATGGAAGTATGTGATATAAGCAAAAACAAAATGAAGAAAGATTACTCACGCTACTTTCTAAACAATTGGGTTTATTTAGCTTCATTGATTTACACCTCGTATAATTTTTTGTACTATTTCACATAACGTCTCTTGTATTCACGAACCCGAGAGCTTAAGGTACGAAGGGACCGACTGCGCATGCGCAGTTAGCCTCGCAGGTGTGTCTGCCTGAATCCGCTTCCTCGAAATGCCTCGGGTGGACCGATGGCCGAATGGCCGTTAAGTGAATACAGTGTTATCGGATGTTGACGCCTCTTTTTGGAATTCTAAATATCACTTTTATTTCAATTCTCCTTCACTGCTATTGCATCAATTTGTATATTGAACCCAATATCGCTTTTAAATACAGTTCTTGCTGGATAAGGTTCTTTGAAATATTCTTTATAAATCTCCTCAAGCATTTGTGGTGTTATCTTATCGTAATTTAATATTACCGTGACCTTTACAATGTCTTCAAGACCTGCACCGACATTTGAGAGTACCTTCTCAATATTCTTTATTGTCTGTCTAATTTGCTCCTCTGCAGAAACATCTAAACTATCAGGCCCTTGCCCTGCTACATAAATAGTGTTGTCAATTTTCACTGCTTCTGAATAAGCCAGAGGGAGATTTGTCTTAATATAGTCCTTCATGTTATACACTTCTTTCTTTTCGTTTTTTATTTGATTTGCGTCAATGTCCGATAACGTTGTTTTGTTCATGACGTCCGACGAATGTCGGATGTGTCCCGGTAACTACTTCCTCGACCTTACTCCCCGGACCGAGATGGCTTATCCACCAATTCGTGAATACATTGTTAGATGAAGTTTTAGCTCTCTTTGAGATGCTCACACTTCACATTTTTTCAATCTTTAGCTGTTTTCTATTTTTCTTTCAAATATGATCTCGTAAAGAGTTGGCTTTCCATGTCCATTATAATTAGTAGGAAGTACTTGAACTAACCGCCATCCCGCTCTTGCATATTCAATAATTGTCTGTCGATGTGTTGCTTCTGAGAAAAATCCACCCAATGAAGTTTCAACAAAGGTATATTCATACATATTATCTTCCTCCGTTCCTTTAATATTGAGGGTTGTAGATACAATCTATATCTGTATCAATCACTATGTCAATTCTAAGACCTTCAATCTCTTCTTGTTTTTCCATGTAATATAATTTGCAAAGAGTCTCGGGCAGTTACTTCATGATATATCATTGTTTATTAATTCATCATAGATAATTTTTAAGTCATCTTTACTAAATTCTTTATCTGATCGTAGTATTGTGCGAAGAAAATATCCATCAATTTCAATGATCAAATAGTTCATCGCCCCTTAGTTTTTTATGGTTTTAATCCGTAATAATTTTCATCTAACGTATCCGCATTCCCGTCGTTCATCCCCCTGCCTGATTCTACTTCTTGAAATCCTTCTGGCAGACCAAGGGACGTATGCCTTTGCAACGGGAATATTTTTTATCGGAAGTACTCTCTTCATCGAAATATCATATCTGTGTCTTTGTTTCTTATTATCAATTCAATGCTTCCCTGACTAGACCATTCGTCAAAATGTGTATGTCCTTGCTTAGTATCACCTAGTTCCTTACAGACCAATTCTGCAAGTCGAAACCCTAAAAAATTTGTACTTAATGAGATCAGTTGCCCGCACGATCGAATTGAATAAATATTTTTAAACTTCCAAGCCTCATGCATACGCTCGTCTTTTCTTTCTTGTGATGTCATTATGTCATAACTGCCTACAATATTCGCTTTATATATTCTCTTTCTAATATCTGTAAAATCACTAAAACTTAATGGATTGCTTGTACCATGAAAGAAAGCAAAATCAGATCCATCTTCAGAATTTCTGAAAAGGTAAACGATCATACTCTTTTCTCTTTGGACTAAATTAAATAAGCCAGCAAGAGTAATTAAGGAATTACTGTCTCCATAGAGATTCATCTGTGTATCGGGGTATACTGAGTTCTCTAATCCGATTTCTTTTTGGGACAGATAGATAATGCTTAGATTTTTTTGTTTAATCGTTAGCTTTTTAACGAAGACTTCTATGCGTATCCCTCCATTGATATTGTATTTAGGGTATTTCAGATAACGTTCTTGTAATCACGAACCCGAGTGGCTTAAAGGAGCGTAGTGACTGGGTTGAAGACTTAGCCTCGCAGGAGTTGTCTGCCTGATTACACTTCATCGAAATCTCATCGGGCGTACCTATGGCCGTAAGGCCCGCAGTGTGAATACGGTATTAGCTTAAGTTGCATTCTTCTTCTATTAACTTGCAAATTATAATTCCACTATTCGTAATTTCTAGAAATTCCTTTGATGCTCTATTATAGACCCATGGTTTAATTGTCTTCTCTTCAAAAATCACTTTTCCATTAGAAATATCATAGACCTGAAGTCCATTATCTTGAGAAGAACAAAATAAATAAGTATCGAAATATAATTTGCCGTTACAAATTTCAAATTCTCCCAACATACTTCCATCACAAACATCAAAAATTCTAAAAAGAAATCCTTTAGGCAGGTTTAAGCTATCCTCTTCGTCATATAAACCTATATCGAATTTCCCCGAGATTCCTACCGTCGTATTACTAAGCCAACACATTGGATCATTCCAATCTTCCTTTCCCCACCAAAGCGTTTTCTTACTTTCTCCATCCTCGGATTCCCACCGATTATCAGTAATCCATTTTTTAATATTCCATGTTGTTACAAAACCTACTGGATGCCATTCCCAACCATTGTCCACAACCCATTCATTGTTTGGAGAGACTAGAAGATGTCCGTGAAAGTAATCCAAATAATGTTCAGAAAATACTGGTTCTTTGTTAATCATTTTAAATTCAGGATCCACTCTGGAGGTTAACACTTCCCCAGTTAATGGATTAGTTATGTCTAGCCTATTCCACTTAGTTCCATGGATCAATAATATTTGATTATCGTGTCTGAAAAAAGAAACTGGGAATATTGTTTGCTCATAATAATAATCATCTCTACCAAATCGCATTATGATCTTCTTTAATAGTAGATCTATAACTAATCCAAGCCTCCCGCATGTATTAAAAACAGCAATAATATTCCTATTAGGTGATATAAGAATAGAGACATCCAGCTCGAAATCTAAATCTTCACTGTCAATCGAAAATTCTGTGTTAATAAATCCCTGTTTAGTATTAATTTCAATAATTTTTCTACTTTTCGTAATTGCTAAGTATGAACTTTCCTCCGTGATTTGTGGCTGTATGTCCAATAATTCTTCCTCTAACAGACTTATTGTTCTACGTTTAATCTTAAAAACTACATCATCCATGTACTTCCCTCACTAATATTATTTAATGTAATTTCAGCTAACATCTCTTGTATTCACGAACCCGAGAGGCTTAAGGCGACGAAGTCGTCGGGTGGCTCCGCCACTTAGCCTCACAGGGTTGTCCAACCACTCCATCGAAATGCCTTGGACGGACCACTGAGCCGTCAGGTTCCGCAGCGTGAATGCAATGTTATGTGCAGTATCCGACTACCTGAAAAACAATCACTATGTATTCTCAACTGTTTATTAGAATTAAAAAAAATGTTATTAGTAAAGGCATTAATGAAATGCTAAGACCTATGAAAGCCAATACTTTTTGAATTCTCACAATTGATTTATTAATAACAAATCCCGACAAAAACAAATTAATGACAAGAAACAAAAAATAGAAGATTACTATCGTATCTAACTCAGAACTAAAAAAAGAAACTTGAGTAGCACCAACAGTTAATAATATCGAAATGATTCCTATCAGTATACATAACATGCTAGTAGCCAGAATATAGATCATCCCCTTTAATTCAGTTCTTGTTCTTCAATTATTCTAACAAATCAGTTCTTGAACTTTATTCTTATTTGTTTTTCTCGGGTATTGCACATAACGTTTCTGTGTTCATGACGTCCCACCACCTTAAAGGAGCGTATGCGACTGGCCGCGACGCGGTTAGCTGGTGCGGATGTGTCCGATGAATTCATTACTCTGCTACTGAAATCCATCATCGACTCAACTTCTAACTTCTCACGGACCGAGGGGTTGATACCCCGACGCATGAACATGATGTTATGTGCTGTTGTCGTCTTCCTTGAGCTTCTCACAGATAATCTTTAATTGTTCTTCGTATTGTTTTCTATTAAATCTAAGTGGTTTAAATTTTGAATAATCCCAATGCCCACTAGCAGATTCTTCATTTCTATGGGGCTGTTCAAATTCATTCCAAACAATTACTTCATCTTCTTCAATTACCTTAATTAATATAGGCCAACATCCTGGCTCTCCACAATTACATCCCATTATTAATGTTTTACCTTCATAATAGAAAAGATCATCTTCATTGAGTTTGCCAGTAAAGTGCTCTTTTATATTATTTAAAAATTTGATATTCAAACCCTCATATCCACCTGCGATTGAAGGATCAAATTGATTTTCATATCTCCTAATCAGCTCAACTAAATTCTCGCCATTTATATAAATACCCAGAACTTGAGCGTCTTGGTCTTCAGAATATTCAACCTTGAATTGAATTGTGTCCATCGATTCAACTCCAATTTAAAATACAGGTTTTACGATCTTACGGCAATTGCACATACCGTTTCCGCATTTCTGACGTTCGAGTGGCTTAAATGACCAAAGGGAACGGGGCGCCAGACTTAGCCGGTTGAATGTGTCGCCTGATTCCTCTTCTCTGGAATTCTTCTTGGCGACCAAGGAGCGTCAGCGACGACGGAGACGTTAGGCTCCACAGCGTGAATACTATGTTGGTATATTAAGCTTACCCCAATGAATCGGGGTAAGCTTTTTTCATATATACTTAAATCAGCACTACCGGGTTAAAAATGTATGCTGTGTTGGGACCTAGATCTCGTCGCATAATGTATTTCAGCCCAGGCAATGTTCATACCCCGATTCAGCTGGTTGGGCCTTCGAGCCCGTATCACCGTGCCAACCTGTGGAGAATCTTTGCGTAGGGTCCCGGTATAAATAAAGGAGGTTTTATGCAACAGCCTGTTCTTAGTATTGATGTTGCTAAAGGCAAAAGTGTAGCAGCTACTTTCTCTGCCTATGGCTCCATCGTTTGTAAACCTTTCACTTTTTCACATTCACCTGAGGGGATTTCATCTTTGCTCCCTCATCTTGTTCAGCTAGAAAAAATGACCCACCAGCGCCCAAGCGTTGTGCTAGAAGCAACCGGTCATTACTCTAAGCCCATTGTTTCTTACTTCAATGAGCTTAACTATCCTGTCGTCGTCCTAAATCCTTTGTTAACGCATCAGTTGAAGAAAAAATCTACTCGCAAGATCAAAACAGATCCCATTGATGCCATGCGCATTGCTCAAACATTTTATTTAGAGCAAGCGAAAGCTATAGCTCAACCTTCTGCTCAGATTGCAAACCTTCAGCTATTATGTAGACAATATACGCAATGGAGTTCGATGTACACGGATGCTCAGCTACATTTTCGAGCTGTACTAGACCTTATCTTTCCGGGCTATGACAAGGCTTTTCAGAACATTTGTAACCCAACTTCACTCACGCTTCTACAGACATTCCCCACTCCAAATGCTTTGCTACATGCAGACTCGGAAGACATTATGCAAATACTGTTACACAATCGTAGAGGACGATCTTGGAACGAACAAAAGCTGGTGCAGATTAGGACGATTGCCCAGCAAAGCCTGCCCGATCCACAAGCTACTGTGGCACAAAACATCGCTATAAACCATTACATTCAACTTCTAAAGTCATACCAGTCAAGCATTACCGACCTTCAAAATCAAATGAAATCAGCAGCCGAGAGTCTTGCTCCATACCATTTGCTTAAATCAATTCCTGGCGTAGGACCGCTGACAGCTGCCACAATTGTCGCAGAAATTGGTGATATAAAAAGGTTCCCTTCTGTTAAACAGTTAACCGCTTTTGCAGGGCTGGATTCATCTGTTTATCAGTCGGGAACCTTCAAGTCTAACCAGAATCACATTTCAAAAAGAGGATCGTCCTACCTTCGAACTGCTCTGTATCAAGCTACAGTTGCAGGCATTTCCAAGCAGGTAAATGGCCCTCGAAATGAGGTTCTATCGCGATATTACCAACAAAAGCTCTCTGAAGGCAAGGCTTCTAAGGTTGCAATCGTTGCCACTTCAAACAAGTTGTTACGCATTATTTTTGGCGTCTGGCGTAGTGAAACACCATTTCGCATAAATTAAAGAATAAAATATCAGGTATATTTTACCACAAGTCTTCGATTCTCAGGTAGGCTTGTTTAAGTATGCCTAATTGGGGTTTAAGAAAACAAATTCAAAATAACTATTGACCTTGATTAGCTGGATTATCTGATGCTGCTGACTTCGCCGAATAGCTTAAATTCTATTCAATTCTTCTTTGCTTATGTTTGTTATTTGAATTATTAAATCTCCTGTTAAATTGAACTTCTTCATCATTCTGATAATATTATTTCTTTCAGTCCATTGGCCAAAATACTTTCCATTTTCAAATCCATCTTCTCTGGCTTCAGCAACCTCTTCAGAAATTCTAATAATATCTGTTATTAATTCTCCAAACCACTGATCGTGTTCGGAGTCATATCCAACAATTGCATTTACTTGAATATCCTCAGAGTAAAAGATTATTTCTTCTTTAACTGCTAAATTAAAAAAATTGATCTCGTCTTTAGTGATTCTAAATTTGCTCCGATCTGGTTCATTAAAGTCAATCCAAATCTTCTTCATATTTATCACTTCCAAACTCAAATATCTTTACACTAATAACCTGTAATTGAATTTCATATTTTTAGTACTTCAGCAGTTTCAGATAACGTCTCTTGTATTCACTAATCCGAGAACCTTAAGGCGCTTTTGCGCCGGCCGCTCCGTGGTTAGGTTCGCAGGGTTGTTCGCCTGTCTCAGCTTCTCGAAAATCCTCGGGCGGACCGAGCAGCCGTAAGGATGCGATGCGCAAATACGATGTTAGATGTCAATTCTTTCAATATAATTGGTTTTACTAGTCTTTTATCTAAACGTCCTTTCGTCCTTGCAATATGCGCTAATCCAAATATTGAATTAGCTCTTACATTGGCATTCTCATGATGAGCTAATTGCAAACATAAATCTTGAGCAGATTTCCAATTGTGATGATAAATTCCGATTGAAAGTGGCAAGTAAATAAGCTCTTCAAGTTCACTCCGATCTAGAATTTCTCTTATTTCTTGCTCAGATAATTCTTCAATGTGTTTGTAGATCCGCTTCATAGACCATGTTCCAGTTAGGGTATTTATTGTGCTTTGGCTGATTTCATATAACGTTTGTGTGTTTACGAACCCGAGAGGCTTAAGGTAGCTTGCTGCCTAGTGGCTTTGCCACTTAGCCTTGCAGGGTTATCTGCCTGATTCTACTTCTTTGAAAAACATCGGGCAGATCAAGGAGGCTTGCCCCTCGCAGTGTAGATACTGTGTTAGGTGATGTTGCATCTACATGAGATTTCTTTCAATATACTTAAATATTTGTAGTCCTTTATAATCTCTTAAGTCTTTATATTGTTTTCTGTAATTACAATTCCAATAACTTATCATTCTATCCCTTGTCTTCTGATAATAAATTGGGTTCTCAGCTATAAAGCTTTTATAGTTGTCTTTATTTAGATCATTTAAATGATCATAAATAATTTCTAGAATTTCGTAGACGTACTCACCTGCTAATTGAATCACAAATGGTACGGTAACTGGGTTATCTACTAGAATTATTTCTTTAAGTTTCCTTTCCCTGATATAGCCATTGTAATGTCGAGTATAAAAGCAATTCAATATATTTACTTGTTCAGAATTCAAATGGCTAATTTGTTTGGTAGACGGCTCCTCAAAATAAATTCTATACGGTATGCTCAGCAATTCATTATTTAAAGTAACCTCGAAGCAATCTGAATGAGGCAATGAGCCTTGAAATTCTATGAAATTATTAATTATAGAAATATTACTTCCTTGATAAGACGGAAAGGAAGCACAGGTAATTATTCTATTCTGCATCCTTGATCCAACTTTCTTATAATACTTTAGGCAATTGCACATAACGTTTGTGTATCTACGAACCCGAGAGGCTTAAAGAAACGCAGCGACTGGGTCGTAGACTTAGCCTCGCAGGATGTGTCCGCATGTATATGCTTCATTTCTCCTGAAATCGCTCCATAGTGAATTAGCATCTTCTACTACTAGCGGACCGAGGATCGCTTGCGATCCGATGTGTGAATACATTGTTATCGGATGTCAGTATCTTCTTCGATTTACATACACTATCATCTTATTAAATATATTGAAGTCAATATCAATTAATTTATTTAAAAGGTATGACTACTATTCTTAGATTCCGGTTTCCATCTCCGGTACAATCCTATGACTAAGATGAAAAATGGTAATGACTTAATGATTAGTCCTATATAAGAAAGGAACGCTACAAATTCACCAATCGTCATCCCAATCGGTACTTGAGATTTATTTCCTTGATAATAATCAATTAGCTTACCTATAAAATTCGGCAAAAAATATGAGCTTATTTGAAATATAATCAAGAACAAAAAGAAATAAAAGCCTTCGGTAAATTTGTTCTTCTTACATAGATAGAGGCCTAATGTCAGAATCAAAAGATATGCAATGCTAGCAATAATTCCAATTGCACTTAATATATTAATCATGACTTCAACCTCCATACAAAATTTAGAAAAGGCTCTCAAAACACTCAATGTCGTTTAACTTGAACTTATCTATTCTATGCTGATTTCCGATAATGTTTTCGTGTTCCCGACGCCGAGAGGCTTAAGCAGCTTAGCTGCCGGGTCGAAGACTTAGCCTCGCAGGATGTGTCCGCCTGATTCCGCCTCCCTGCCACAGAAATTGCTCCATTGTGAATACGCTTCTTCCTCCTTCGGGCGGGCCGAGGATCGCTTGCGATCCGATGCGGAACACTGTGTTATCTGATGTTGAGGACTTCTTTGAACCAACCCTAATGTTCTATTCTATTCATGTCCATTAAAGTTAAAAGGAATATGACTTATTTGTTCTAGTGAAATACTGTTACTTTGATGTTCCAACGAGTCAATGTCAACTATGGAGCGATATTTATAAACTCCTTGGTGAGATAGCAATAGTTTTCCAACATGACAAGTTCTGCTAACAGTCTTTGCTTGATTTGAAATATAATTAAACATCGATAATATGCGATTTAATAATATACTCAAAATATCAGGGTCATCAGGAGCTATCTTTAATTGTAGGTTAAATGCTTCCTCGAATTGCCTTACTAACTCTAAATTATCTATGTATTCTCCTGGGTATAATATATTGAATTCATCATTATTAATA
Organism: Paenibacillus albiflavus; assembly: GCF_004344915.1. GTDB lineage: Bacteria > Bacillota > Bacilli > Paenibacillales > NBRC-103111 > Paenibacillus_AM > Paenibacillus_AM albiflavus. Next base: position 105,574 of record NZ_SKFG01000003.1, read on the forward strand.
AGCATTAGGTTATTATCATAGTGTTTCTTTGACATTAGACCAAGTCTGCAAAAAACATCATCAGATGTAGCAGAAATCCATGAAAACGAAACTACACTCGAATTGATATCTTCAATATGCAGTAATAAACTGTCTACAATAGCTTGTTCAATCGATTCATTAAATATTGACTCTATTTCTTTTGGATTATTTACTTCAGCTTGAACTATTTTAGTCTTGAAAAGTTCAATAAAATCGTGGTAACCAACTTCTGAACACCACCTCATATTAGGTAAATCAACCAATTAACAAATTCTCTTCATCTAAATGCCAGCCAGATTCAGCCATTGACGGCTAATGGTAGTCAAAGACATTTGTCAAAGCAGTAAGAATCTTTGTCATAACCATTATGTTCATAAAAGGCATGTGCATCTGTGCGTTTGAATCCACTACATAAGATTATGCTTGAAATTCCTTTCCTTTTGGAATAATCTTCTACATATCTAAGCAGTTTTGTGCCTACTCCATTATTCTGATGTTCTTTTTGTACAGCAAGACCCTGGATGTGTATGTAACCAATTTCATCTCCAATTGATAACGCCTGTACCGTTGTAATAAAGCCAACCACTTTATTTTCAAATAAAGCTACAAATGTTTTATAGTTCCCTTCTTTATACATTTTCTCTATTGTCACGGAAAAATTATCAAGATTAACCTTGTGGTTTCCTAACACATTAATCCATAAAGATACTACCTCAGGATAATCATTTACTTCAATTTCCCGTATTAGAATTTCCATATTCACACCACCCAAAATATTAATTTTCTAACTTCACTGTTTATAAAGGATGCGAAGAGTAATAAAATAAATCCTGACTATGCTTAAATTGTGGCGTTATAAATTGTATAAGTCCTTTCCGATAACGTTTTCCGTATCCACGACACCGAGAGGTTTAAGGCAGCTTTGCTGCTAGGTCGTAGACTTAGCCTCGCAGAATGTGTCCGCCTGAAATTTCTTCTCTACTACTGAATACTCTCCGTTGTGATTATGTTTCTTCCCACTTCTGGCGGACCGAGGATCGCTCGCGATCCCATGCGTGAATACATTGTTATCAGATGCTCGTATCTTCTCTGATCAATCTTCAAATATCGGTTAGTTTCTTATTAATGCTTTCAAAAACATTTTCTTTATCAATTACTATACTAAATCCGTTTGTTATAACACCAACCGTTCCTTGATCCAATGGTTCTTTAACCCATTCCTCACCAACTACTCCAAATTCGACTTCCAAACCACAAGAATAATATACTCTCAAAGATGTAACTATTCCCCATTCTTCACGCTTAGTTTGTATAGGTCTATCGTATATAAAATTGTTTTCAATTGCTTCTAATGTTAAATTCTTATCTTTGGTTATTATAACTATATCAACATCTGAATCTATCTTATAATCTCCTCGTGCATACGAACCAACTAGAGCAACACCTATTATTAAAGACTGTTCGTATACCCAAACTCTAAAGTCAGATATAAATTCATTGAAATTGTTCATGATTTATCTCCATTCTTTAATAATACTGTTTTTACGCAGGTTTCCAATAACGTTATGTATTCACGACGCCCCACCACCATAAGTCCCGAAGGGACGGCTGCGTTGCGGATAGGTGGCGCGGGTGTGTTCGGCTGATTCTACTTCCCCGAACACTTAATTGCCTCTCCAAATCCACTTCTAACTTTATGCCGGAGGGCAAACGCCCGATGCGTGAATAAGGTAATATCTGCTGTCTGTTCTTCATTGAATTATTCTCAAAATCTATTATCGATTTTCCATTCTTCATCCGTTTTAATAATAGAATATGTGGTTTGATCGGATATACCTTCTTCCCATTCTCTTGTAACAAAGATCATTACATTGATTGAACTTTTATGGTCAACTTCTTCGATCTTATAACCAATCAATTTTAAGTTATCTTTATTGATATCAAAGTATATAGATTTCATTTCTTCAATTGTTTTTGTTTCAGACGTATCACCTGAACACCATGAATAAGCTCGTTTGACGAAATCATCTGATGCAAACGCACTCCATTCATTGATGTCATTAAAGCTTTGAAAGTACTTATTAATAACAATGTTGAGTTCTGGAATTCCTGTATCTTGTCCTTTAACTTCATCTAGTGACTTAGATACAGTCTCACATGAACATAGTATTGAAATCATGATGATAACAAAGATAAATTTCAGTTTCACAGATTTATGTCTCCTTATCATTATGTTCTTCCCCAATACTTTACCCCGATTGCAAATAACGTTCTTGTAGTCACGTACCCTAGAGGCTTAAAGGAGCGTAGCGACTGGGTCGAAGACTTAGCCTCTCAGAGGTTGTCTGCTTGACCCACTCACTAAATTGTCGTGAAGACCAAGGCTCCGCTAGGAGACGCAAGGTGAATATGGTGTTAGCCGATTTTCGCTACTTCTTTGAAATACTTAAATCTAAATTTGTTCAACTGAAATTATTTCAATATCGTTACAATAGAAACTAATGTCCTCAGATTCGATATCCTTTACCCAGTAATTTAATGTACACCATCCATCTTCCCTAATATCGGTTATACTGAATAAATCTAATTGTATTTCTCTATGATCAACTAATATTTGTAAACTTTCAATATTAATAAAATTTGCAATTATCTTATAATTATTATTGTTTCCCTGATAGATTATTGTAGTTTCAAATATGGTTTCATCTCCAAAAAATTCATTCTTATTATTAAAGAATCTAAAGCCTATTATTGATATACAATTATTCCATGAAAAATCTGTAATAATAGCTAGTCTATCAATGCCTTTAAAACTGCTCTTCATAATATTCATGCTCCTTGAATTGGCTAAATAAATACCTCCAGCAATAATAATTCATACTGGAGGCTAAATAAATAATACCATGTAATTTCATTTATTGTAATCTTTTGTACGTTTTAGAGGTTTTTGAATTCTTATATATGATCTTGCCGAATTTCAGCTAACGTTCTTGTATTCACGATACCCCCACCACTTTAAGCCCCGAAGGGGCAGCCGCGATACGGTTAGGTTCGCAGGGTTGTCCCCTGACTTGGCTCCCCGTAATTCCTCGGGCGGACCAAGGGAGCGAAAGCGATCGCAGCGAAAATACGTTGTTAGGCAAAGGTAAAGCTTTCACTGAAGTACCGACAATTATTCTCTATATTCTATCGATTTAGGGTTTCCTATTACTTTAATTTGTTTATAATAATCTCGAATATGCCATGACTCTTCATCATTAGGGTCCGATACAAATGTTCGTATAAAATACCCTTCATCAAATTCTATTTCAAGATCATTAGTTATTGGTTCTATAGTTACCCTCTTTATTGATTTAAAATAGAGTATCTTAAATTGTTCTGAGATATTAAAATGTTCTTGTTCATCTTCGGTCTGTGCTTCCCTCGAACCAGTTATCACATGTTCATTATTTCTAAAATGCCATGTCGGTTCTAACCATATACTATATCCATGATCCTTATTACCTGGTTCACACTCACAATAGATTATCAAGGAATTACCAGCTAAACGAATAAATTGAACGACTCGATTCTGTATTAAAGCTAAGTTTTTTATTAGTTCTTCAGACATCGCTGAGTCACCTTTCAGTATTTAGTTTTGCATTACTTTCGCCTAACGTTTATTGATTCACGAACCCTCACTGGTTTAGATAGCTCTTATCTTAGCCAGTGCAGGGTTGTCTGCTGAATCTTCTTCCTTGTAGTTGCTTCTTCAGACTAGGGGCGATAGCCCCTTCCGTGAATATTGTGTTATAAGATGTCGCCGCCATCTTGAAATACAAAATATATCATTTTTGTCTTTCAAATGTATTTAGAATCTTTTCGATCTCTGATTTATTTTCTTCATACTTACTTTTTTCAATAAAGACTTCAATTACATAATATTCATCAGAATTGTCACTTGGTATTATAGCTCTCTTAGAATGGGCGTCATTTGATTCAAAATCAATCAAAATTCCTTTTAATCCATCTAGTTCTATTGAGGAGGTATCAATAAACTTAACAAACTTTTGGACTTCTTCCTTATTTTTATTAACCAATTCGTTTAGAGTTGATCCCCCAGAAGGTCTAATTTCAAAAGTAACCCCCATAAACCAATTACTATATGTCTTTTTAATAGGAGTAATGTAGCTAGGATGCCACCCGCCACTAATCTCTATATCTACAAAGCTTGTTGATGTTTCGTTATTTAATTGAATGCTGGAGTAACCAAGTGAGGAAGTTCTTGTTTTATCATCCCATTGAACAGGTAATCCTACTGCTTCTGCTACTGCCCTAAGAGGTAAATAAGTACTTCCCTGATAATTGATTGGAGTTATTACATTTCCTTTAGTATCTATTGGTTTAAAATCTCTACCATGGATTTTTAAATTAATTCCACTATCTAAATATGCACTAATTTTTTCATAATATGAACTTGCTGTAGCGCCCAGAGAACCACCAATAATAAAAACACATATTAGTGTTAAACAAATAATAGTTTTATTAATTTTCATTTTTTAATTTCTTCCTTTTAACAATTTATTTTGTGGGGATTTCTTATAACGGCAGTGCATTCACGAACCCGAGAATCTTAGGACCCGAAGGGCAGGCTGCGATGCTGTTAGGTTCGCAGGGTTTTCCACCTGACTTCACTTCCCCGAAAAACCTCGGACGGACCAAGACGTTAGTCATGCAGCGTGAATACGATGTTAGATGATGGATAGTCCATCCTCGAAATACACTTTAAAAATCTTCTGGTGCTCCAATACAAATATTATCACCAGGACAAGCAATAACTTCCCAAGATTCATTATTATATTTGTTATACCAAGCTCCAACTTGCCAACTCTCATACTTATCATGATGGCCAAAAATAAATAATACTTCGCCAGAATCAAAATAAACGAATAGATTCGGCACTTCTTTGCCTAACCTAACGTCTACTATTTCCTTTAATCTTAACTTACATATCTCAGCATAAGCTTCCGTCCAATTGTAATCAGGAAAATCTTCCTCAACTCTAGGGAGTACAAACTTTTCATTATCAAATACTTTAAACTTACCTTCGATATTTATATATATCTGTCCATCTATTCTATCCCTATTCCCTTCAGATTCTGATAACAAAATCTTTAGACCATAGAAATTAATTCCTTCTAGCTTAGAGCCAATGCAAAGAAATTTAAGAACTTTATCTGCTAATTTTTTCAGCTTTTGCTCCATTTGAATTCACCTACTTCCTATGCCTATCTTTCATCTAACGTCTTCGTATTCACGAACAACCCTCACTGGCTTAGATAGCTCTTATCTTAGCAGTGCTGAGTTGTCTGCTGAATCCTCATCTCTGTAATCGCTCCTTGCAGTCCAGGGGCGTGAATATAGTGTTGGATGATGCCATTGCTTTCTTCGAATCACTAAAAAACTCTCTTGGTTCTAGCATTCATAAAATGGAAGATTAATTATTAAATCATTAAACGTGCCTTCCCAATCTTTCCAATTTCCTGATTGTAATTTACCTACAACTTGCAACCCTGAAGGCTCTACAGAAGCCCATAAATAATGATCTGATTTCCCTTCTTCACCAAACCACGCAGATTGTCCAATATATTAATAAATATTTGAGATGGTAGAGAAGTATAAATTTCAGACGGCAAATTCCACATTTCATCGTCGAACTGATTAAGGTCTAGACAATAAACTCTATCGATTCTATGAATTGGTTCGTCTTTTATTTCTGGATTGTCGTAAAAACAAAGAGACAATTAAGGTCAACTCCTTATATAATTTGAACTTATTTTTTTATTGATTGATTTGCAATGGTTTTATCTAACATTCTTGTATCTGCGAATCCGAAAGGCATAAGGCACGGACGTGCCGGGTGGCTTCGCCACTTAGCCTTGCAGGGTTGTCTGCTCCTTACTCTTCCTCGACAATACTCTGACAGACCAAGGAGCGTATGTGACGTAGTGTAGAAATAGCTAGATGATGTAGATGTCTTCTTCGGATTCACCCTCACTATGCTAAACTTTATTTGATTATCTGTGTATTAATCTAGATATTCTACGTTACAACTCCAACTAGGATATTGTTTACTTAATTCCTCTAAACATTCTTTCAGTATTAATGAATCACTAGGTAGGGTATCTAAGAGCCTTTTCCATCCTATCAATCTAAGGGTCTTTGGCATTTCCACTAATCCAGTTATTGAATCCCAAAATGCATTCCAATTCATGCCATAAAAGCTGGGAAATCCAAATTTTTCTTTAAGTAATTTATGTAAGTCACTTACGTTCTTTATGGCATTTAAATCGATTTCAATGTAATCAACTCGTTCGTTCATACAGTTCACCGATCTTATAAAAATATATTAGGTTTCGTCCATTTCATCAAACGTCCCTTGTATTCACAAACCCGAGAGCCTAAGGCTCCGAAGGATCCGGCCGCTACGCGGCTAGGTTCACAGGGTTATCCGCCTGACTCATGATTTCTAAAATCAATTATATCTACATAAAGAAGCCTTTCTTCTCCATGTTCATAATTATCTTGGAGGTAATTTGAATATCTATTTTTATAAGATGGACAAGCGTTTAAAATCATGTCCATTACTTGTTCTTTCAGAATCATCTTCGAGCACACCTTTCATCAATAGTTCTGCACTCGGTGATTTCATCTAACGTACCGTATTTACGAACCCTAGAGGGCTTAAGGCGACAACGTCGCCGGCTGCGACTGCGGTTAGCCTCGCAGGGTTGTCTGCCTAAAATATCCTTGGCTCCATACCCATCGGGCGAACCAAATGGCCGTCAGTCCGCAGCATGAATATATGGTTATCTGAAGTCTGTTTCATCTTTGAAATCCGTCAGAAATTTCACTTTGTTATCTTTATTAAATTTTTTGTTCCTATTTCTTCTTTTTCCATTGGTTTTATCTTTTGAAAATAGTCTGTCCTTATTAAATTATTTATAGTTTTAATTATTTCTTTTTCATTCACTGTTTGAACCAATATTAAGTTTGGTTCGATTTGATAGTATCCATATTGTTTAATTTCTTCTTCAAAGTCTTGTATCAAGCGTACATGATCATATACGTGTAAACGGAATACTTCATCTTGAAATTTCACAAATACATCATTTCTATATCCTTTACTTTCAGCTTCCCAATTACTGTGTTCACTATCATCAAAATAATAAAGGCTATATGACTTCATGGATTTTATCCTTTTAGTTTTATTTGACTTTTTACTAATTTATACAAATTTTAAATAACGTCTTTGCATAATGATTCTAGGCGACCAAGGGCGGCAGCCCAATGCGTGCATACGGAGCTAACTGATGCCGATGCCTTCATTGAAAAACTTACACTATCTTCTTTCTACTTCTTTTACAAAAGGGTCCTGGCTAGCTACAACATCAATTATGTGATGGTAACAAACAATTCCGTAATGTTTAAATGGTCCAGGGTAATCTTCCGATGCAAATGTCCCTACAGAAATAAAATCTTGGTATCTTGACTTTGAATATACCCTGAACGATTTCCCTGAAAACACTTGATAGTCATCCCATGACGTAAACGACTCGTTTAAAACTGAATATCCTATATAACTCTCAAAATCAATTTGTATAATAGGAGATTTCTCGTCAATATCTACTGAATAACTATCACCAACACTCTTATCTCCAATAAACAGCGGTTCAGGAATGTCACATACTTTGCTTCTGCTAAAAAAGAGGCTTAATGAATTACAATCAGGTTCATTGAGACCTAAGAAAAATATGTTCTTGATATCCATCAGATCTTCATATTTCATTGAATCACCCTCTCAATCATAAATACACTGACTTCAGATAACGTTCTTGTATTCACGAACCCACCGATTTAAGCACCCACCAGGGTCCGGCCACGGTGCGGATGTGTCCATTGAAACAACACCCCTACCGATTGCTTCTCGCGGACCGAGTATCCGTCAGGCTCGGATGCGTAAATATTATGTTAGATGATACGGCCTCTTCTTTGAGATTTCACTCAAAATGAGTTAATTGGTTTTATTCAAGTATTAATGTAATGTTTTTATTTTCGTGTTCATTAAATATTCCTACTATCCAATTAAATACTGTTGGCCCTTTTTTGTTTCTAGCATTGAGTAATTCTTGTAAAACAAGTTCCTTATTTGTTGGATGACAATTATCATATTTATTCTGCAGTCGTTGAATAATCTCTTCGTAACCTAAGTCCTTAATTGACTTATTTGAATTCTTCCAAGTGATCTCTATTTCATCGTCTTCTTCAATATCTCCGAATCCACCTCGGAGAATGTCATTCAATGCATCTAAGCTACCATTCCAAATATGTTTATTTGATAACACATTCTTAGAAAACTCTCTTGTGAAGCCTTGAAAATCAGAGAAGTTATCACCATCAATAAGAAATGATCTTTTCATTGATCCTTCGTCCTTTATATGTAATTAGGCCAGCCATTTCATCTAATATTTCTGTATTCCCGACATCCCACCACCTTAAGGCCTGCTAGGGCCGACCGCGACTGCGGTTAGGTGGTGGGACCATGGTGTTAGCCGAAGTTATTCGCTTCATCCGAATTAGCTTTAATGACTTTTAATCCATATCCTTTAGCTATACATTCAAAAGTTTCATCTTTAAAGTAAAACAAGTAATGTTTCAATTCATTTTCATTATGTAGATCTTCGAGTATTACTTTATCTTCAGGGAAATCTTCTTTCCAATTTGATTCTTCAACTTGATAAAATTCTCCCCACTTTACTCCGCTAGAAGAAAATCGGCAATATCCTCTATAGAATCCTTCATCATTAGTTGGGCCTATTCTATACATATAACAGTCATAAAATTCTAGGATTCCAACATCATCTTCATCAAACTCTGGAAATTGATAAGGATTCATTAAAAATCTTAATTTAAGGTTTTGCTTATGAATTTTTAAATTGGGCTCTGGAGAATTCGGCTCAGCATTCCATTTATGATTTAATTTTATGAATTTCATATGCTGTTTCCCTTCGAATAATTTCTGCTAACGTCTCTTGTATTCAAGAACCCAAGAGGCTTAAGGCGCGTATACGCAGGGTGGCTCCGCCAGTTAGCCTCGCAGGATTGTCCGCCTGCACCGGCACTCAAAATGCCTCGAGCGGACCAAGGGCCGTCAGGCTAGTAGTGTAAATACAGTGTTATCTGAAGTACCGATCTTCATTGATCCGCTTTCAAAGGAATTGTTACTTCACAAGCATAATCCTTAGGTAATTCATTAAGTGTATTCTTTAATTCCCAATATTCTTTCCAATATTCCCACCATCTCGAAACTAAAGAATCAATATCATTCAAGTTAATATCTCCAGTATGATTTAATATCCTTAATTCTTCTGCAATGATAATGAATCCAACTTCCCCTGCCATGAAACATAAGGAAAAAATATCACTATTATTAATATACAAGTTTGGATCTTCCCCAAACTTCTTCTCTAAAATTACATTAGAATTAAGAATTTCATTTAAATAATTTGGATTGTTAAACTTAAAATCTCCATAATCTATTGAAAACGGTTCTAGTTGATCTGCCTTCAACAAGTCCGCCCAATTCTCAGGTAAATTACTCGAACTTCTTCTTAAAAAACAAATAGATCTAGGATTTCCAAATCTCAAAGCAACCTGTCCTGAAGGTGCAGTATCAGAACTTCTTGGTGGAGACCAAATGTGGGTCCCACCAAATTCTAATTGAAATGCTTCGGGTAATTTCTCAGTCCACCATGACCAGAATCCAACATCTGAAATCGCCTCTTCTAGTATTTCTAATTTATCCTTCATCGTGTACCTCCATCATAGTAATTAATCGTATTTCAGATAACGTTTCTTGCATTCACGAATCCGAGAACCTTAAGGCCTGTAGGACCGACCGCCTGACTCAGCTCCTCCGAACACCGAGACCCTTAGATGTAATTCTGAGGGTCGCAGGTGTGTCCGCCTGAATTCTCTTCTCCGAATTGCCTCGGGCAGACCAAAGGGTGTATGCCCTGCGCAGTGGGAACATGATGTTATATGACAGAAAAACCCTCTTCGAGTTTACTTACATCAGTCTTGGTTTTCTTCAGAACAATAATCTTGATAACAGCTAACCCACAGTGGTATTCTTAATTCGCCAATCTCCCTCAATATCTCTGGATCAAAAGCAAGATTACATTGATCCTTATACCATACTCCTAAATAAATATAAATTTCTTCGGCACCGCAATTCCTAATTGTTGTTAGATGCTTTTTTAGTGTTTCTACAAGTAAATACAGACTATTATTATTATCATCACTGCTTTCTTCAAACGATATTGAAGCACTTCCAGTTGGTGAAGGTGTACCCTTGTTTGGACCTAAATTTAGAGGTTGATTTCTTTCTTTAATGTTTTGCAAAGATAATTTAGTTTTCATAATTACTTTACTAGGTGAGAAATTTACTCCTTCCAAATGGCAACAAGCTATTTGTTTTATGATCATAATTATTCCTTTTATTAGAGGTTTTAAGATTAAACATTCCTTTCATATAACGTTCCCGTATTCACGAACCCGAGAGCCTTAAACCTAAAGGCAGCTTCAGCTGCCGGACGCGACGCGGTTAGGTTCGCAGGGTTGTCCGCATGATTCTACTTCCCTGCTGCTGCCCCGGACCAAGGAGACGTAACGCAACGCAGCGTTATACGATGTTATATGCTGTTGATGCCTTCTAGGAGTCACGTTCAAAATGATGTTTAGATGTCCAATACCTTTATTTTTTTTCAATTACAAAACTAACTGAACCATCTTCAAGACCATGCATATCTTCATAATGAAAATGAAATCCTGAATCAATGTTCTCCTGGGCTAAAGCTAACAGATGCTTGGCAAGAGTAATTAATCCTTCTTTATTAGCTTCTATTACAATTTCATTTCCAAATATCTTTGCATTAATATCATATCCGTCTTCCCACGTTCTTGTTATTCCTTTGTCATCTGAGTATTCAGGAATTTCAATTTCGATTTTCATATAATTACTCCTTGGTTTAAGATCACTTAAGGTTTTAAACTCTTTGCATCAATTGCAGATAACGTTTTGTATTCACGAGCCCTCACTGGCTTAAGGGTGCTTGCGGCCGGGACCGATGGACTTAGCCAGTGCAGGGTTTTCTGCTGATTCTACTTTTCTGTAATTGCTTCTTGCAGACCAGGGGCAAATGCTCCGTGCGTAAACATTGTGTTAGGTGATGTTGATATCATCCTGAACTACCCCGATACTCATGCTTTAACTGCTTTTCTTAGTCTCTCAATCGTATCTTCAGGAAATTTATATTTCCATTCTTCATTATATTGTGTAATGCTTTTTTCATTTTTTACTCTCTCAAGTTCCTTTAATAATACTCTTCCAAATTTCTTTAATTGATCCGTTCCATTATAAATATTTAAGCTACCACTACTTTGAGTTTCGGCTATAGATATAGATATTTGATCCATCATTCTATTCAAACTTAGTATATATTGCCCTGGCTCATAATAACACTTAATAACTTCGTAATCAGAACCTTCAAGTAAAATAGCAGTTCTATTTATTAGATCACTAATAAAATCTGTTAGATAAGAAACCGATAACTCCGCTTCTATTTCATCTGTACCAAAAGTAATCCTACACCAGCCTGATTTAATGTCCTCAAATCGAAGAAAGATCAATATTCTGACCTCCATGAGATTCATTCAAATAGCATTGCATAAATTTCATCTAACGTCTTTTATATTCACGAACCCGAGAACCTTAAGGTACTTAGTGCCGGCCGCTGCGCGGTTAGGTTCGCAGGGTTGTCTACCTGACTCCACATCTTCGAAAATCCTCGATCGGACCAAGGGCGTAACCCCAAAAGCGTGAATACAACGTTGGTATATTAAACTTACCCAAATCAATCGGGGTAGGCTTTTTTCATATATACTTAAATCAGCACGACCGGGCTAAAAATGTATGCAGTGTCGGGACCTAGATCTCGTCGCATAATATATTTCAGCTGGAACGAACAAAAGCTGGAGCAAATCAGGACGATTGCCCAACAAAGCCTGCCCGATCCACAAGCTACTGTGGTACAAAACATTGCTATAAACCATTACATTCAACTTCTAAAGTCATATCAGTCAAGCATTACCGACCTTCAAAATCAAATGAAATCAGCAGCCTAGAATCTCACTCCATACCATTTGCTTAAGTCAATTCCTGGCGTAGGACCGCTGACAGCTGCCACGATTGTCGCAGAAATTGGAGATATAAAAAGGTTCCCTTCTGTTAAACAGTTAACCGCTTTTGCAGTGCTGGATTCATCTGTTTATCAGTCAGGAACCTTCAAGTCTAACCAGAATCACATTTCAAAAAGAGGATCATCCTACCTTCGAACTGCTCTCTATCAGGCTACAGTTGCAGGCATTTCCAAACAGGTAAATGGCCCTAGAAATGAGGTTCTATCGCGATATTACCAGCAAAAGCTCTCTGAAGGCAAGGCTTCTAAGGTTGCAATCGTTGCCACTTCAAACAAGTTGCTACGCATTATTTTTGGTGTCTGGCGCAGTGAAACGCCATTTCGCATCAATTAAAGATAAAATATCAGGTATATTTTACCACAAGTCTTCGATTCTCAGGTAGGCTTGTTTAAGTATGTCTAATTGGGGTTTAAGAAAACAAATTCAAAATAACTATTGACCTTGATTAGCTGGATTGAGTGATGTTGCCAACTTCTTTGAAACTCTAAATCTAATCTTTAAATGTTTTTAAATACCACCATATCACCTTGTGATACCCAATTAACTTGGCTGGTATATCATCTATCTTTCTAATATGACTATCATAAAAATAGACAGGCTCTCTCTGATACATTTTATATGTTCCGTCTAATGGAAGTTCGTGTTTATATTTGTAGAGAGCTACCACATATCTTTCATCCGGATTTACGAGCTTCTTAGTGCTGCTATTTTCAATAATCTCCAAGTCATCTTTAGTTATATTTTCATAATTTTCAATCGCTATCACAGCATGCTTTGTCTGTGTCACAATATGAGGTCCTGATTCTTGAGGATAACTTAATATAGAAATTGAAATAGTCAAAATAATTATACCTGTCCAAATTACTATTCGATATTGCTTTTTGATTTTTTTGGAAATTGCTAATCCACATGCAATGATTACTGTATTGATAACAAAAATCATTGGTAAAGCTACTATCCTTCCTAATCCTGTGTATGGAAATAGCTCTATCAAAATATAAAACATCAATAAAGTTGGTAAAATCGACAACACATATTTGATTAATAATACCCATACTAGAACTCGATGCATAGCTTCTAGTCCCCATTCCCGCTAAAAGATCTGGTCATTAATATATCGTGTTTCAGTAATTTCACTTAACGTCTCTTGTATTCACGAACCCGAGAGGCTTAAGGTGCGACAGCACCGGGTCCAACGGACTTAGCCTCGCAGGGTTGTGAGCTGAAACAACTTCTCTGACTACCTCTTCTGGCGAACCAAGGGCTTAGCCCGCAGCTTAGATATCTTGTTAACTGAAGTCACTACTTCTTGAATTATCCTGCAAAGCTATTTCTTTTCCTATAATTTAATTGTACTATATTAGTAGTATCCTTAAAGAACAAAACAAGTAATATCATTAGATACAAATCATAGGAGAATAGAACTTTATGTCAACAAATACAATAGCTCCATCAAAATCGACTTTTAAAGATCTGTACACACGATTCAAACTTATTGAATATCCTTTTACAGTTTACACAACAGAAAACGAAAAGGATAAACTTGTGGATTTGTTTATTCAGACTTCAGTTTATGCTCCCATTATTGAAAGCTTCAACCATGGTCGAACGATGATGCTAATTGGAAATAGAGGCACAGGAAAAACTGCTTTACTATTTGATCTTCTTCGGAAAGAAAATAAAGAGACAACTTTAGTATGCTCAATTGATGATTTTTCTGAATTAGAAACAACAGGTGATTTAAAAGAATTTTATAAGTTGATTCTAAAGAATTTGACTTCTCAAATTTTCTTAAGGTTAGCTAAGGACCAGAAGAGAATAAATAAACTAAACCCGGAAGAAAGACTCCTACTTTCATATCTTCTTAAGAATTATCTGGAGAACGTCACTAAGAGAAGTTTAAGAGATAAAATTGAGCAGATCCAATCTCCTAGATTAGTCCGAGGGTTAAAAAAAGGATACAACTACATCCGTTTCACATTAAATTATGGAACTACTGCCGCCGCTAATATTATATCGGATACTATTACATCGCATTTTTCGAAACTACCTCCAGTTATCCAGGAAGGAAAGGTAAAAGATTTTTTCCCAGAATTAGCCACTGAAATTGATGATGGATTTTTGAACCTAGATTCTACATATTTTTTAATTGAACGTTTTATTTACATTATCAAGAAAATGGGATTCACCAAAATTATCATTTCTCTTGATAAGCTTGATGAGGATCCAAGATTCGAGAATGATGCAGAAGGTATATCAGAATTCATAAAGCCTGTCGTAACAGATAATAAATTGTTGTTAAACCAAGATATTCAATTAGTTGTTTCAGTTTGGGCTGTCCCATTCTCTATGTTAAGAGATGCTGTAAGGACCCAGAAACATTACTGTCCAGAAATAACTTGGAATAAGACTGATTTAGTAATGGCACTGAACCAGAGATTAAAAACTTATTCAAACAATAAAATTAGTAATTACAAAGAACTCTTTGATCCCAAAATTGAGGAAAACTTTCTCGATGAAGTATTTATATTAGCTAATTCTAATCCTCGAGATCTCTGGCATGTAATTAATAGAATTTTTGAAGCTCAATATGAAATTGATTCGGATTCATCTTATATTTCACATGAAGCTATTAAAGAGGGATTTAAACATTTCGTTCTAAAATTTAATTTCTATGAATACTACCCAAGGAAGCTCAATGCTCGCGCAAATACTATGGATATTTATTCCTATGTAGCTCATCTGCAAAAATTGCCTGATGAATTCTTTACAAAAAACCAATTAAATGAATACGCTAAGACAGGCGGTTCAACAAACAATTATGTAGTTGCTATGGAAAAAATAGGTTTAGTTAAAAAACATGAACAGAAATCCGGAACAGTTGTTTATAAAATTATCGATCCAAAGGTTACTTTCGCGATTAAAAATGGGTTGCGTATTGAAAAAAATTAAAAATATTATTCTGGTGGCCCCTCGGCCACCTTTTAAATATATATGTAATTTCAGCTAGCGTCTCTTGTCTCACGAACCCGAGAGGCTTAAGGCGCGTAAGCGCCGGGTCTGACGGACTTGCCTCACAGGGTTGTGGGCTGAATTCGCTTCTTTGCTTAATCGTCTTGCGAACCAAGGGTGTAAGCCTGCAGCGTAGATGCGATGTTATGAGATGTCATCAACTTTGTTAAAAAACTCAAATTACTTCCTTATAATTAAAATACTTTTTTTAAGCAGTTCAATAATTGAATTGATATTCTTAAAAGCATTCTTAGAACATAAGTATTCCTGCACCTTTTCCGTTTCAACCCCACTTTTATGCAGAGTTCTTACTAGTCCTGGAATATTTGGTAATTGATTATGTGTAATCTGGTGCCTATATTTATTAGCCTCTTTAAATTCTACATCATTAATGATCTTATTTAGTTTTAAAAACATCTCGGTATCTATCTTTTCTAGAGACCTTACAATTGCTTTGAAATCCACTCTTTTCATCTTTAAATCATATTGTATATTGAGAATATGACCAAGCGTTTCCCAACAAGAGAAGATATTAAAGTATAATACATCAGTGTAATAATCAAATTTTTCTTTGATACTATAATGATGTGCTTCAAAATTAATAAATAGATCTTTATGCTTTCTCTGCTCTGTTTCATCAGGAATTCCCAACTCATAATAAAAATTCAATAATATATAACTTTCATTAAGTGATCTAACCCTTTGTATTAGTTGTAATCCATTTGAATTCAATATTGGAGTGTCAAAAATATCAGTTGTTTCTACATTCTTATCTATAAAGTCCAATGAAGAGAAATTAAAGCCTTTGAATGGACTTCTATTAAATATATCAGTCCATTCTTCTTGATTTGGATATCGTACATATCTCATCATTAGTACCAACTTTCACAATGACTTATCATAACGTTTTCGTGTTCACGACGTCCATTCACCCTAAGCTACTCGTGTCGTGCGACCAGCACGATCACGGCCGATCGCAATGCAGCTGGGTGAATGGATGTGTCGCCTGAATTGACTTCTCTGCTTCTCATCCGGCGACGGTGGAGGGACATAGTCCTGACGAATCGAGAACACATTGTTATACTAAGCTTTTTATTCAAAAACTCTTTTAAAATGTTGTTAGTATAAAAAGTATAGTAAAGGTTGACTATAGCCGCCCCTTACTATTTACTATGAGTTTTGATAGATAGCTATTGGACTTATTTCTACAACTGGTCCTTCCATATAAAACGATTTTTCATTAACTTCAGATAAATTACTAAAAGAGATTCCTTGTTCTTCCGCTTTAGTGAACTGGGAAAACATTTTCATCATCTCTTGTTCTTTCATCTTTAATTTACCAGGCAAAAATTTTATTAAATCAACTTTCCCACCAACAGGTGTAATTCTTCTGACACGTCCAAAAACAGTTAATTCGCCTTCAATCTCGTATCTTTCAGTTAATAAATTTTCAGTATCCAAATTAATTGATGTAATAAACGATGTTTGTATCTCATTATATGGTTTTATTATCATTGTTGCTGTCTTAGGTTGGAGTATATTTGCAATCATGGTCATTTGTTCTGTCCCTGCCTGTCCAGCAAACATTCCCTTAAATTGTTCGATAAAATCAACAAGTGAAGAAAATGCAGTTTCTACGGGTGATTGTGAAAAAGTCCCGTCAACTTCAACAAACTCTCCGACTTGTAATTGTTTCCAGATTGCATCATCAAAACCAATAAGTCGTTGAACTTTTTGTTCTGAATTGAGAACAGTATGCAAATCCGTAAATAAAGCAGCAGTTGGAAGCTTCACAATACCTTCTTTCTCTACACTTCGTGAATTTTCACCCTTGTATCTTGAAACAATCTTACCTAAAGGCGTTGAAAGTCCCCCTTCAATTCCAGTATCTATCTTACTTCCATTCGATTGTTTTAATGAATATTCTGTCACTAAATCATTGACAAGTATACTTAATAAATCAATAGTTTTTTTTCGATCACAATACATTAAATCAGGTAGAAATAACTCCATAGTATAACCCCCTTTTCACATATTTTATTTGTTGATTATACCATAATTATGTCGAGAGGTGTTTTTTGGAAGTTTCGTATAACGTTCTTGTATTCACGAAACGACCCAGCCTTAGATAGCTCCTATCTTAGGCTGGGTCGTTTGTTGTCTGAGCATCTCCCATGATTATACAACTGACAACCAAGGGGTGATAGCCCAACTGCGTGAATACGATGTTGCGTCTTCTTCGAGTAAATCTTAAAGATTACTCTAATTTCGTTATGAGATTTCATTAATTCTGGAAATCCAAGTTTATCTTTAAGTAATTGATGTAGTTCTCTTGTATTTTTTTAGGCATATTTTAGCGTCAGTTTACTTCTACGAGTAGGCTTATTTAAGTCTGCATTCGTTAGTACTGTGAATCCTTCGATGGAATAAATTTTGACTTTGATTAACTGGTTTAGGTGATGTACCTGACATAAGCGTACTACTTGAAACCTAGTTTATCCTTTACCCATCTATACAAATTGGGAATATCAACTTGAAAGCCATTACCTTCATATTTTTGCAGCTTTACAGTTCCCCCAAATATATTCTCGCCTTCATCTTCATTTGTTCTGATTTCAATTAGAGATTGCAGTAAGATTGAAGAATCAATTACTTTTTGTTGTTGTTCAATTAATTTTTGTTGATTCCCTATGGTTAATTGATTAGTTTGGATAATAGCTCTTGATAACATTAATTGGCTATTTAAATGATGAACGTTTGCCATTAACTGTTGAACATTCGGATCCGTTTGAATAGGGTTATACTGTACATTATTAATCACAATAGGAAGTTGTAGATATATATTTAGAGCATCACGAATACGTTCTAAGGCTGTTTCTCTAGAAGATGGTACAACTGAAAATAGCACCTTTCCTGATTCTTCCTTTAGGTTTACTTCAGCGTCGATACCTATCTCCTTCAAAAATTGAACAAAGTAAATTAAATATTGCTCGCAAGCAACCTTAACCTCCTCGGGGAAATCAAATATACTAACAACAGTTGAATCTACAGAATTTGTCAGAAGTAACACAGAGGCTTTGTTATAGATATCTTCAATAATATCTATGTTATTCAAATAAATCTCATAAATAGAATTTTCTTCATGGAAATTATTGCACCTAAGTGAACAACCATTACTTATTACTTCATCTGACTTTATCCAATAAATCCCATATTCCTTATACTCAGCCGTAACATGTTCCATCACTTTCGCAAATTCCTCAATACTGTATGATTTTTTCCATTTTTCAAAATCCCATTTAAATTCGTACTCAAAATAAATAATTTGTTTTTTCCTATAATCTCTTCTAATTACTATACCTTCGATAAGATCCCAAAACTCCAGAGGATAATAAAAAGATAGTTTTCTTATTTCTGTAGATAAAGATCCTACCTTATTCTGCATTATATCTAATGAAAGATCACCATCGATAATTGAAACCCAAAAATCATTATTACCATAAATTTCAATATCATCACTCTGTATTAAATTCCCTTTAATCCATAATTGTTTTGTTTCATTACCAAGAACTGTTCTTACTTCTATCATTATAAAATCCTCCCAATTCTCTCTTATTTGTCAACTATTACATCTTCGTTTGCTTGCATCAGGTATTTCACCTAACGTTGTTGGATTCACGAACCCCCACTACCTTAAACGAACGAATGTGAGTGGTCGCGACGCGATTAGGTGTGCAGGGTTGTCCTCTAAATCTACTTCTTAGCCAAGATCTACTTGGAGACGAAGGCCGTAAGGCCTGATGCGTGAATGATTTGTTAGCTAAAGTTCACACTTCATTGAATCATCTTTAATATCTCACTTGCTTCCATAATCGGTAATGGTATAATTTTTTGGGGTTTGTAGGTTTCCTTAGTTTGCCCATCGTGTTCTACTAGTCCAAATGAACAATTTCCAGTATTTGCTATTTTTATATTATCTAAATAAATTGCGGAATTGTACACCTTATTGATATCACCAAGATTTAATGCAATATTTTGGATTCTTTTAAGACACTCAAATGATTGTAATATATGTATATTAATATCAAACTCAACTGGCATATCTATCAATTTAACTTTCTTTGGCCACTTGTAAGTATTAAGTAACTTATCTCTATTCACCATTATTTCTACCGATATGTTATCATTATCATCTATTTTACCAGTGAGTGAAGATAAAGGCATATCAAGATGTAAAGTATAATTTCTTAACTCATATATAAATCTATACGAAAAGTAAGCGTCAAACTCCACAGCAGTTCCTTCTTTAAACTTCTGATAAGATACTGATTCTTCGCCGTATGACCTCTTCAAATGTGTATCCCAATGATCTAAAAAAGCTCTAAAAGCTGCAAGATAGTTTAAAATGTATGTATGAATGTTTTTGGATAAATCATGATAAGTGATTTCTTTGCTCATAAATTTTTTTATCAAATTCTCATAAGCTACAAATGAATCATTTGCAATTTTTATACGACTAATATTTTTAATGAATATGCTAACAATTTTAGTATGTTTCTCTAGTGTCATAACATCTTCTGGTTTCAAGTCTTTAATAATATTAATATTTTTCCCTTCAATGGATGCTAATTGGTGCATTTTATTTCCCCTTTCCTTTTGAGAATTTTGCTAACTACATATTCACAAACTTCACATAATCAATCCATCTGTTCAATTCTCTGTATTTCAGATATATGTCTAGCATAGATGATTATACGACCTTTTTCTACTAAATTTTCACATTAATCAGTATCTATATCCTTCTACCTTAAATTCTATCATTCTCCTCCATCTGAACTCGGTCTAACGGACTCTGGATACGTGTTATATCTTTAATATTGACATGAGTGTAGATTTCGGTTGTCTTGGAACTTTGGTGACCTAAGAGTTCTTGAATATAGCGAATGTCCGTTCCCGCTTCAAGCATGTGAGTTGCAATACATGTCTAAGTGAATGGACGCTAACTTTTTTATGTATACCTTCTTTATGGCATGCTTTATCAAAAATTTTCTGCACGGATCGCTCAATTATATGTTAATCGGATTCTGATCCGTTAAAAAAAGACAATCATCCCCCGATGATTGCCCCAATACTTTTCTCTACACCTTACTTACTATTCTATTAATCTCTTATTTCTCGTCCAAACCTATCTCTAACACGACAGGGCAATGATCGCTTCCCATCACATGGGCATCGATTTGCGCATCAACTATTGCAGATTTCAGCTTAACGGAAACTAGGAAATAGTCGATCCGCCACCCTACGTTCCGTTCCCTGATTTTGGGCATGTAAGACCACCAGGAGTAAGCACCTTCGCGGTCGGGGTAGAGGTGACGGAAGCTGTCGAGGAAGCCTGCTGCTTGCAGCTCGGTCATTTTGGCGCGTTCCTCTGCAGTGAAACCGGAGTTTCCGACATTCGACTTGGCATTCTTAATGTCAATCTCCTGATGGGCCACATTCAAGTCACCACAAGCAATAACAGGCTTATGTGCATCTAGCTCTACTAGATAGGCACGGAATCGATCCTCCCACTCCAGTCGATAAGGCAGCCGCGATAGATCGCGCTTTGCATTCGGCGTATATACATTCACAAGATAGAAGTTCTCGAACTCAAGTGTAATGATGCGACCCTCTTCTTCGTGGTTCTCTTCTATACCATAGCGTACAGACAAAGGTTTGATTTTAGAAAAAACAGCTGTCCCCGAATATCCCTTCTTGACCGCACAATTCCAATACTGCTCATACTCTTCGCCTATCTCCATCGTAATCTGGCCTTCTTGCAGCTTCGTTTCCTGAACACAGAATAGATCTGCATTCGATTCTTTGAAATAATCATTGAATCCTTTATTTACACAGGCTCGCAGCCCATTCACATTCCAAGATATTAGCTTCATTCTGGTTTCTCCTTGCCAACAAATTTAATAGATTTAGTTTAACATAATTCAACCAAGAAGAAACAGTTCCACCTTGTTCATCAGACAGATAGGGTGCAAGCGCTCAACGCCATCCTATTTTTAAAAGGCTATTTTCTAAAATATGGTCGCCAAGTATACATAGCTATCCTAACTCATATTAGGAACATATGTTCTTTACAGGTTCAATCTCTTTAAAGTATAATTATCTCAAAAATCTAAATTTTAAATATAGTGAGGGAGAGTCATATGAGCTTGAAAGCAATTATTAATTATCAGGATACAACTAAAGAGATAGCAACGTTAAAAGAAATTGAAGAGTATAAAATGCTTGACCCTATTAAAGAAGGAAAATGGTCAATTAGGGAAATAATTGGACACCTACACTATTGGGATAAATTTATTTTAGAACAACATATCCCTTTCATGGCGCAAGGAGCAAATCTAATTGCATTCCCTGATCATGATTCCCACAATAATGAAGGGATTCAGTATATCAGTAGCTTCAAAAATGTAGCTGCCTTAATTGATGAGTTTGTATATACACGTAATCAATTATTTGAGGCTATCCATAGTATCAAAAGCGATATACGATTCACTATTGGTTCGGGTAAACGGCAATTTACTATTGAAAGTTACATAGGTATATTTTCAAAGCATGATATTCATCATTTAGAGCAAATCAGGAATTCGCAGATAGCAACATTTTTTTAGAAAGTCGCCTTTTTTAATAAAGGACAACCGTCATTTTGACGATTGTCCCACGTTCATGAAATTAATGGGTCAAAACAACGTTCCCATGCCAAACTCCTCGATCAGCGACGGATCGTCGTTACGCACATTGCCTACCTTTGTAGAGACCGGATAGGCAATCATTTCATCCGCAGGATAAGGTCGAAGCAGCCCTAACAAGGCATTCACATCAGGCTGCGCGCTTCGGCTTAGCCAGAGCGGTTCATCTTCCTGCCGAATAATGACGGGCATGCGATCATGAATTTCCGCCATCAGCTTGTTGGGCGTCGTTGTGATAATCGTGCAGGTACTCAGCTTGCTGCCGTCTGCCGGATTGATCCAAGTGTCATATAGACCTGCCATAGCGAACAATTCGCCATTCTTCAAGGTCATCCGCATAGGCTGCTTGCCGCTGCCGACTTTTTTCCATTCATAGAATCCATCTGCAGGTATTAAGCAGCGCTTGCGCTGCAGCGGAATACGGTAGGCGGGCTTTTCGAGTAGCGTCTCGCTTCTGGCATTAATCATTTGATAAGCGCTGCGTTCATCCTTTGCCCATGACGGCACGAGTCCCCAGCGAAGTTCACCGAGACGATTATGCTGCCCATCATTGATGATCGCAGGGACAGCTTGTCCTGGCGCCACATTATATCGCGGCCCATGATAAGGTGCCTTGCCTCCATCAATATAGAACCTCAGCATAAGCTCCTCGAACGTCACCGTAATGGTGTATCTTCCACACATTTTAGAAACACCCCGCTCTACTCGTTTCCCATTATTTTACCTTTTGTCTGCAGATGTTCGCGAATTGCCTACCTTTGTTCCTGCTAACTCGACCGTTTCACCCTGCCAACCTGAAAGCTGAGGAATAGGATAAAGCATAACAGAATAAGTCCGATCGACACGACCGACATTTGGATCGACAGCTCAGATACAAGCGCTTTAAAAATCAACAATCCCGACACCGTCAAGCTATTCTCCACAAAATTCTGAATTGCGATCGTTTTGCCGGATCCAATAACATCCTTCCCGATCTCTTGCAGCATCGTGTTAAGCGGAATTAAGAATATCCCCCCTGCCACGCCGATCAAGAATAGCAGTGTCACCGAAATCCACAAACTTGTCATGAAGGCACACACGACTACAAGCCCAACCATCATATAACCATATATGTAGGAACGATAAAGCTTCCCCACAGGAATCACTCTGGACGTGATAAAAGAACTAACGACCACCCCAACGGCTGTTGCCCCGATCATCATCGACTGTGTTGTCGTATCCGTAATTCCTAGATTTACGGGAATCCATGCGATCAGCGCAATTCGCAGCACCGATGCTGTTAGCCAGAACGCGCCTGTACCGATCAGCGAGAATCTGGCCTTGCGATTCGATACCAAACGCTTGAAATCGCTGAAGAACTGAAGCGATGACTGTCCATACCGAATATCTGCATTGCCCGCCTTGCGTGGAATCAGCAGTGTGAACAGTAGCGAAATGATATAAGCTACTAAACAAGCAACAACGCCAACCGTATTCGAAATATCCGCCAGAATGCCCCCTGCCACGGTTCCTAGCAGAATCGCCAGAATCGTCGTACCTTCTACCATGGCGTTCGCGCGCAGCAGACCTTGTTCCGAATTCGTCAGCTCGGTCAGAATCCCGTATTTCGCAGGCGAGTAGACGACCGCCCCAATACCTAGCACCGCGTAGCAAATAATCGGATGTACGCCGAGTAGCAGCAGTGTAATCCCGATACTTTTGAGCAAATTTCCCATCAGGAGTACCTTGGACTTCGCATTCCGGTCCGCGTATGCACCGACGAGCGGCGCAAGCACGACGTAGGCCAGCAGGAAGCCCATTTGAATATTCAGTACATAGCCTTCGGGATTAACAACTCCCTGACTTGTAATAATACCAATAATGATAAAAAAGTTCACGTTATCTGCAAATGAACTAATAAATTGCGTGAACACAAGAGATGATAATGCCTTCGACTTCTCTTGACCTTGTCCAATCGCTTTCGTTTGTGCCAACTAGCTCCCCTCCTCTTTCTTCTGCAATATATTGTAAGGTAATTTTTACACAAAAGTCTACTGTAATTTCCATAAAACACCCTTGAAATACGAATTTATGTTCGGTATTATGAGTATAATAAGAACAAGTGTTCGATTATATGTCCAAAAGGAAGTGCTTTCCCTTGAAAATTCCACCCATGCAGACAGTAGATGAGCCGAGTCTGGTAAAGTCGTATGTACTTCTGCCCCTTTTAATGGATGTGCTGGAACGGGATATGGCTACATTAGCGATCGTCAATCTTAAGCTGCCTCTTGTTTACATTACATGTCTCCAGAGTGCGCAAGATGCCATTATGGCGGAATTGGCGACGCTTAAAGGACAGTTGCGGAACAAGGGAATCAAGGTGTATCAGCAGGAGCGAACGAAGCAAGCTCTTGATGTTCGTTATTTATGCAGGGGATATCATCATCAGTTTACGATGCTGTGGACGGTAGTTAAGCCGGAGATCGAGCGGATGCTAAGTGAATTCATGCAGGTCGATTTAACGCAAGCAAAGAGGCTTCCCAGCTCATATCCATCAGCCAAGAAAGCCCCTTAACGTTCATGTTCGTATTAGAAGTGAATTACGCCAAAGCCAAGCAGAACAACGACAACGAGAACAACAGCAACTCCGATAACCGGACCCGTTATGCTTTTGCCTTTTTTCGCGCGGCCAAGCGTCATTTCCATAAGACCCATCATCACGATCGCCAGCACACCCTTAACAATCAAGCTGGTTGGATAATCAAGCGCTACGAGCCCACTCACACCAGTGGCAATCGCGATCAAATAGAATAACCGAAGAACCATCGGCGTAATCTTCTGTTTCTTGTAAACCAAGCTCAGAACGAAGAAAATAACGAGAACAAGCCAAATTGAAGAATGCACTCGCATCAAAACTGTCGAAAAATCAGACACAATAGGAACCTCCCTCTCTACCCTTGAGAAACATCTTCGTCTTTACGGCAGACGAATATAATATTTCTTAGATAATAAACTTATTCAATCATTATATATGAAAAGCCATCATTTTCCCAATACAATTGTGAATGTTCTCTGACTACGCCGCAGCATGCACTTTAGTCTCTTCTGTTGTGATTAGGTTACATTTTCGGGGCTTCCATACCAAAATTAGCCCATTCTTCTTTTGACGGGCCATAAATCCCTGGAACGGTTAATCCTGCTTGTCGCATAAGAACCGTCAGTTGTCCTCGATGGTGGCTTTGATGCAGAATCAAAAACAATAAAAGAGATCCATTAGGCATTTTTTGACCTAAAAAGTCTATACGTTCTTCTAAAGTATTGTCGTTCCATTGCGTTTTTATTGCCTGTACAAATGCATCATTGGCTTGCTGATAGGAGTCTGCTATAAACTGTGCCGAAGTAGGAACGGGCCAATCTTCGGCTGGGGCCTCAAACGTTAAATTTGTATTTGAGGCAATTATATGAATGGCAGCTACGGTATGCCAAGCAATACGTCCTAAAGTCCAATTCTCCGAAGTGATCTCCTGTTTAAGTGACTCATCCGTTAGATTATTTAATAATCTCTGTGTTGCCCCCGCCTCATACTCCCAAGATTTTAAAAAATTGTCTAATGTGTGGAACATAACAATCCTCCTAAGCATTTTTACATAATAATTTCGCCAAGTTTTTGGATTATCCTTCCAATTATCAGGAATAATCTTGGCTGCTTGTCCTATGCATTGATGAGCAAGACTATCTAAATTTTATGTACACTACTATAATTCCTTATAAAGTCGGGCTTTTTTAGGGGGGACAAAAAATGGAGACATTTAACGACATAGTGGCAGAATTGCGTACATATACGGCGACACATGTGTCACATTCCCATAAACATGCCCATCTAATTATGCCGCTGCAAGGAGAGCTTGTGATCGCAAACGGAACGAATCAGCATCGGGTGAACGAGCAAACATTACTTTTTGTACCGCCCAACCTAGAGCATAATTTTTACTCGACGGTACGCAATGAGTTTTTGGTTCTAGATATTCCTAGTGGGTTAGTTTCAGCATGTGAAATGCCGGGTAAAGGTAATAGCTGCGAGGCTATCACTGCAAATAATCAATGGAAAGGTATACGATATCTAATTCTACAAGAGATGGAGCAGCCGTATTCTCACGCGGCACTAAGAGATTTATTTCCATATATTAGTCGCTGTCTGCAACAGAAGAGGAGTTTGCCAAGGTCAATTCGTTATATTCATGAACATTATGATGAGCCAATTACGGTTCAGAAACTAGCTGAATACGAACATTACAATCCCACTTATTACTCAGAATGGTTTATGAAAGAAACAGGGAAATCTCCTTCCTCCTATATTCAGGAAGTGCGATTGAATGAGGCCAAAAAGCTGCTGCGTAACAGCAATATGCCTATACTATATATTGCGATTCAAGTGGGACTGGGACATCAGTCTTCATTGACAAGATTATTTGTGAAGCATGAACAACAAACGCCAAGTCAATACCGTCAGCAGTACAAGAACTAGCCGCTAACACCTGTCATATGGTTAAAATAATCTGACGTTTAGATAAATTCTAGGAAATAAAAACATATAAACTTAAATATAAACTGGTTGCTAGGTCTAATAGATGGAAACTGTTGCTACACAAGAAGTAAAAATGGAGGAAACAAAGATGGCAAATATTGAAGATTTTTTAGAACTAGACTTACGTATCGGAACGATTATAGAAGCAAAACCATTCCCGGAAGCGAGGAAGCCAGCGATTAAACTTATGATTGATTTTGGCGAACTTGGGATCAAGCATTCTTCTGCTCAGATAACACGCAGATATGATCCAGAACAACTGGTTGGCGTCCAAGTGGTAGGTATCGTTAATTTCCCGCCAAGACGTATAGCGGGATTTAAATCTGAAGTATTGGTGCTCGGTGGGACACCCGAGGAAGGCGATGTTGTCCTGTTAAAGCCTGATGTCCCTATTGCAAATGGCACACCGATTGCCTAGTAATTGATTTCATTTCTCCATAACCACTTCCAATAATTGAACAGTATTTTTGTAAAGTTGCTGAGCATTTTCTCTGTTGAAAGTTTTCTTCGTCAGACTTACTTCTTTTCGTTGGATATAAGCCGTTAAATTAGGCTCTGGCGGCTTGTCCAACAACTCAATAATAGGAATGATAGCTTGATCGACAGGTTTACCGATTATTTTGAAAATGAGCTTCGTGAACAGCTTATTCACTGGGTTTTCAATCGTTTCCAGCATACCCGTGGTCTGTACAGCCCATGGATTGAAGAGAACGTATTTGATCTTTCTGACCGTATCCATGTCGACAAAAGCAACGCCGAGCAAATCGTTCAACCGGCTGCCGTGATACCGGGCTTTAGAGCCGTTATAATTGTTCTTGTTTTGGATATCATTTAGATCAACCGTCCCGTTCATGCCTGGCGCGCAAACGTTAACGATAATGGGAATATCCGATTTTTCCAAGAGCTCTTTAAAGCCGAAACTAAGAACAAATCTACTCATATAAGACAGTCCGAAATTAAATTCAAGTCCCTCCTGCGTTTCCGTATATTCTTTTTTAATCTTGTGACTGGTCGCAGAGAAAACAACCATATCTAGCGAATGAAGCCTGCTTTTTACTTCTTCAATAATGCGCTTGTTCTCTTTAACCGAACTCAAATCTGCTTGAAGAAAAATTGCTCTTTCTTCTGCTCCTAATTGTTTAGCCTCACTTAAAAATAGATTGCCTTTAGCAGCTGAACTGCCTATAACGATGACGCGATCACCTTTTTTTAAGTAGTGAGTAGCAATCCCTTTTCCGATTCCATCTGTTCCACCTGTCACCAGTATTGTTTTCATTTTTCATATCCCCTCCTTCTTGATCCATAATGCGATATTCATCTTTTATGAACTCCTGAAAAATGATATATTAAATTAACACATGTTGCTTTAATAAAAATACAACTATTCTCTAAGTAGAACAACCAACAATGAGGTGGGGAATGTTGCTATAGCAACAGTATTGAACAATTGTTAAGTTAGGAGAGATTTAAACTTCGCTCAAACATGACATTAAAGGAGTGAATGAAGTGGGGACCAAAGTAAGGAATCTACGGATGACTCAAACTAAGCAGTCTTTGATTAAAGCTTTTGTTAATTTAGTGAATGAAAAGGATTTCGAAAAAATCACAATTGCTGATTTAACAGAAGGGGCTAAAGTGAATCGAGCTACCTTCTATGCGCACTTTAATGATAAGTACGAATTATTGGATTATATCGTGGGGGACTCTGCCTCGACTGCTATCGTGAATCGAACGAAAGGGGAAATAAAATTCGATCAAGAGGGCATTGCTCAACTTGTCTTGGCTTTATGTGATTTCTATCAGCACCCCCGCATTAATTGCCGCAGGAGCTATGTAGCTTTAGTCGTACCGCAATTGAAAGACAAAGCGATAAAAGAGTTGAATGCTTATTTGTTAAAGGGGTTAGAATCCCTCTGTTCACAGGATGAACTAGCACTTTATACACCTGTCTTTGCGCAAATGATCCACGAAAGTGCTTTTCAATGGGCTACGGGGAATACAGCTTTGGATAAAGATGAAATCGCCAAAAAGATCGCATTGTTAGTAGTTAATGGGTTTCGTTCTTCTGTAAGTTCGTTAATCAAATAAAAATCTCTTTTGGATGGTGAATCTATTGTTTAATTTTTCTATTGAAGAGCGAATATATAAAGTCACAGAAGAGTACGGTGCATTAAAGATGTATATTTTCACCAATGAAACATCTATCACACAACCTCCTAGACCTGCAATTTTGTTTTTTCATGGTGCCGGGTTCTCTAACAACAAGCAGAATCCCTCTCAGTTTCAGTATCACGCCAATCATTTTTCATCGCTAGGCTACATGACCATATGTGTGGAGTATCGACCTAGTACAATTGAAGGTTTGTTTTCACCAATTAAATGTTTATACCATGCCAAATCAGCTGTTAGATGGGTCCGTGATAATGCCTGTACATTAGGCATTGATCCTAACAAAATCGTAGTAGCAGGCGCCTCTGCAGGTGGTTATTTAAGTCTTTGTTGTGCAATGGTAGATCAATTTAATGATGGGTCTGATGACTTAACAA
The DNA here is from genome assembly GCF_004344915.1 of Paenibacillus albiflavus. Classification (GTDB taxonomy): domain Bacteria; phylum Bacillota; class Bacilli; order Paenibacillales; family NBRC-103111; genus Paenibacillus_AM; species Paenibacillus_AM albiflavus. The sequence goes on from NZ_SKFG01000003.1 coordinate 134,760, forward strand.
TAAGTTGTGTTCCTAACGCAATGGTTGTCTTTAACGGCGGCGTCGACTCGCAATTACTTATCTCTTTATTCCCCGATATAGCTCATGATCTTTCTCAAGCTTCTCCCATGCAACTTGTAAAGAATAACTTACCCCCAAGTATCTTTTTCCATGGTACTCTTGATAAGAATATCTCTCATGACTCAGTCAGAGACTTCGTGGACCAGATGATACTATACGGCAATAAGAGCAGCTTGATTTCATTTGATGGTTTGGGTCACGGTTTTTTTAATTTTGGTGTTCACGACAATATACCATTCAAGAGTACCATTAAAGAAACCGCAAATTTTCTAAAGGAAAATATGATAATCTAGGAAACAACTTCAAATAAGAATATCGGGAATGGGCAGCTTGGTCCCCTAACACAAAACTATAATTCTATAGGGTGTGGTTTGGGCAGGGATACTTTTTGTGGTAGGTCCATAAATAACAATTAGATCTCGGTTTGCAGGGGTTCTTGAAAAGTTTTGTCCATTTGTTAATACTATTTGAGTATAAGGAGAAATATTTAAGCGTAATTGTCCATCACTACTCTCCAACTCAGTATTAAAATAATCTACTTTTACATTCTGATATGGGCTATTTTTTACCATGACAATTGCTTGATATTGTGGAGGGTAAATTAGAAGAGCAGGTGCATTTCCATCATAATATCCAGTCACTTGATCTCCAACTGACACCATTACATGATCTACAAAATAAGTTTTGGGTGACACCACGAAATTTACTATTGCTCCCAATCCGTTGTCTACAGATATTAATTTATTACATCCTTCGTCATTTTGACCTGTAAAAAAATCATTAATCATCGTGATAGTCCCGTGAAAAGAATAAAAATTTATCATATAATATCTCCTTTTGCTTTATAAAGATATTGCACTATTCGTAAGTCAAATAACCTGTGTTTACAATATGTAGGTTAATAACTATATGATTGTGCAGATGCCCATAAAGAAGCTGGCTGAATTGGCGTCCACACGATCTGGGATAAACATCATATGCTGAAACCAAATAGTTATTTAGCTAGGAGGTTCTGACAGATGAAAAAGGATCAAAGATCTGTAACGAATCGTTTTATAACAATTGCCATATTACGTCGAGCAGCTGCGCGAATGATCCCCTTGTATACTCGAATTGCGCATAATCGAAAATATGCGGAAGCCTGGACATCTGCCTTACGAAAAGGCGACATATCCCAACGATTGTTGGATAAAATTGGAATGAGCCTTAACGATAAGGACATTTTTTCCTTTGGTAGTACCTATAATTCCTATTCCGTTGATTTCGAAGCACCTTATCCGATTGTTGCACTCTCCAATGGCATTTCAATGAGCAGTAATGCTCCGAAAACATCCTTCAAAACCAGCCATCATCAGGTAATTGCGGGCGCCATTCTCCCTTTATACCATGAAATTTCTTCTAATCAGGCTTTCGCTAGAAGAGTAGTTAAAGCGAATAAGACTGGAAATAATAAGCTATTGTCGCGATTAATTAGAAGCAAAGTGAACTTGGAAGCATTTCGCGCCGTTCAGATTACGAAGACGAGCTTCCAAATCGTTTTTCAATTTGGGGCAAGTCCAGTTGTCTATTATAACGAGTTTTATCGCGGGGTCGATTTTTAAGGATACCCCCCTTGAAATATAGGTGCTTTCTCGAATGGGAAGCTACAATCAAAATGATTGACTGAATGGTTAGTGGAGGAGAATAGACTAAAGGGCGCATAGGTGTTGAATGCTAAGGATTTAACGTTTTAATGACGATGCTAAAAATATCAGATTATATGGTTGATGCCATTTTGTGCAAAACGGGCAGGATATTAAAATAAAAACCCTCAATATTAGAGGGTTGAAACTGCCTAGTTTTTGGAAAAATGAACCCAATCTCTCCCTTGGAGAGCACTCATTTTTTTAAAGAAAATTTGAGCTCGAGTATTATCAGTAGACGTTATCCAAGTCATGTTAGCATATCCATGTTTTTGTGAGTATTTATGACATTCTAAAAAAAGTTGTGATTCCACTTCTGTATCTCTAAATTGCTCAATAACAAAAAGGTCGTTCATAATGGTGATTTTATCCGCTTTCATAGTACTATAAGTAAAGAATAATGTAGCAAAACCGACCAACTTTCCATTTTGTTCTGCTACAAACTGTATACCATTCTGCTTCTCAAACAGGGTTTGAATTAAATCATGAATTTTTTCGACAGGTGGCCAAGGGTTTTGATAAAAACCAACTATGTAATCATACATTAACTCGGTCAAACTGTTTACATCTTCAGGTTCAGCATTTCTTATGACAACTGACATTATTAATCCTCCCATTTTTTAATAGTACGTAATTATATTCAATATTATATTCAGTATTGTATTCGTATACAATGGTTCTTGTTCTAAAGCTGTGTGTATTCAACGGGAAACGTTAGTTGAATCATTATCAGCAAGTGATTACACCACTAATCTCTCAAGAGCGACAGCAACACCATCGTTATCATTTGAATCGGTTACGTGGGCTGCACAATTTTTTAGTTCAATTATCGAGTTCTCCATTGCGATCGGAAATCCGCACATTTGGAATAGTCCTAAATCGTTAAAGTCATCCCCGAATACCATTACATGTTCTGACTTCACCCCGATATCATTAAGTACCCATTGCACGGCTTCTTCCTTTGATGCTGATTTTTGCATGATTTGAACCAATACCCCTCCATCGGTTGCGATTACGTTCACATGGTCGCCGAATTGCTCTATTATATCCCTCCATGTGCTGTAACCTTGAACCAATATTTTGGTTGGGGAGAGTGAACTAATAAAATCGTTATCCATAACCTGGGGTTTCGGATCATTCAGACGGAGACCGAATTGAGCACGCTGCGAGTCGGGAATTGGTGTACACGCATACCATGAATCATTAACCTCATATGAAATTAACGATTGAGGAGCATGTAACTCGATGAATTTGTTAATCTGTTGGCTAATCTCATTTGGGATACTAATGTGCCGCTGAGTTTGCTTTGACTTGCATGTTATTAGAGCACCATTGTAATAAACCAAGTAGTCTACAAAAGGAAAATTCTTTACAAATTGATTAGCCGCTCTAGGCGGTCGCGCCGTGGCAACAATAATATGAATTCCAGAATCATAACATCTTTTAACAGTCTCATAATTTCTAGGTGATATGGATTTGTCACTGCCGAGCAATGTTCCGTCCAAGTCTAATACAATCGCCTTTATGTCCGACATCTGCATCTCTCCTCACAATTAATTCTTCCAATAATAACCTAATTCCAGGAGAGATGCTAGACTCACTATTGAATTAATCTGCCCTTTAGTTGAGTGAAAATTTTCTACATTTCATCTTTACTCAATATTACAGAAATGCTAAAAAAACCGGCGGTAGGGTTCTCGTCGGCGTTTTCTTAAGAATGGTTTTAATCTATTTAACTACCTAAATTTAGTTCTGAACTGTACAGTTTGTTTTCTTTAAGAAAGGTCACTAATTTTTCGCCTTTAATATGAACTGCTACAAAATGATTTTCCTTTGTAAAAACCAGCAGGGTTGGGTTATAGGTTTGTATTCTCCCGACAAAAATGATTACTTCCGTAACTGTTCCCGTTATCCATGTATTTTGAACCTTGTAAGGAGGTGTAAGCGAGATTTTAATCGCTATACCATCGGTTGGCTCAAGTCTAAATGAACCCGCAATTCCGTTCGCTGATGATAACCAACCCTTAACCTGGTTTTGCAATGAGTTTGAATTGGGGATTGTAAGTACCACTTCACCTTTTCCTATATCGAATACTTCTGCCCCCTCTGTTGCCTCAACTGTTTGAGGAGAAAAAGACTAATTGTCCCTACTACAAGCAATAAACGAAAAAATTTTAGCAAGACTTACCTCCACCTTGTTCTGAAGGTAATATTCCCCGACCAATTGAAAATACACACATGAACATACAATGATAGCCATTGGAAATAATGAATTGTGCTAACGGATAAAATAATTCCATAAAATGCTCTTGCATAACAATCAGCTTTTTATTATATAATATATACGAATATATGTTCGCATTTATTAAATTGGCAGGAATACCTGGAGGCGGTTTTAATGGATAGAAAAGCTGAAAGAACGATTTTTTTAGCAGACTGCCAGAGCTTTTATGCAAGTGTGGAAAAGGCCGAGCATCCTGAATGGAAAGACAAACCTGTTGCAGTGGCAGGCGATCCTGAACGCAGATCTGGCATCATTCTGGCTGCTTGTCCTATTGCCAAAAGCTTTGGTATAACTACAGCCGAACGCCTTGGAGAAGCCATCCGAAAATGTCCAGACCTCGTCATTGTTCGTCCGCGCATGCAGCACTATATCGATGTTTCGCTTATGATCACCAAGATTTATGAAGAATTCACCGATCTTGTTGAAATATTTAGCATTGATGAGCAGTTTTTAGACGTTACGGGTAGCCTCGCTCTTTTCGGAGATCCAGTTACAATCGCAACAACGATTCAGCAAAAAGTGCTGGATCAAACGGGAATACGGATAAGGGTCGGCATAAGCTCAAATAAAATCCTTGCCAAAATTGCAACTGATATATGGGCCAAAAAAAATGACAGTGGCATTTTTACTTTGCCTAAATCTGAAGTAGAGACGTTATTGTGGTCACAGCCCATACACAAAATGTTCGGAGTAGGGAATCGGATGACCAAACATTTTGCTCAACTCGGAATCTTTACCATTGGTGATCTAGGGAAAATACCACTGCCAGCCCTAAAAGATAAATTTCGTGCTCGCTTTGGCAAACAATCTGATATTCATGCAGAGGTCATGTGGCGAACTGCAAACGGTTTAGATAATAGTAAGGTTACACCTGAGACCTTTAGTGCAGCGCCCAAATCCGTTGGACACATGATGACTTTACCTAGAGATTACATGGATAAAACGGAAGTTGACACAATTTTGCTCGAGCTTACGGAGGAAGTTTGTCGAGACTGCCGGCGCAAAGGATATATGGGCTCTGTAGTTACAGTTAGTTGCATGTGTAGTCCATATGAAGCGCCTACTGGTTTCTCTCGTCAAATGAAGATGCCAGATCCTACTAATAATACGAATAAAGTATTTGAATCGGTAAAAACGATCTTTTACAAATTTTGGGACGGAATGCCCGTTCGTAGAGCTGGTGTGTCGCTAAGCATGCTGGCCAGCGATCAGAATTATCAACTTACACTTTTTGACGATCAGGAAAAGTCTAGAGCCTTAGAGAAAGTGACGGATCGAATTAAGGATCGATTCGGCAGTTCAGCCATTATGCGGGCCTCTTCGTTTACTACGGCGGGCCAGGCAGGAGAAAGAGCAGTGAAAATCGGCGGGCATTACAAATAAAATATCGAAATGCATGTGACTGGGGCTGTTCCATAAGTAACTTTATGGGCAGCTCTTTTTTGCATTTTAACCTAATAATAGATGGCCTAAATGGGTAAAATGATGCAGTAATGACAGTACCACTGGAGCCTGTAGACAGCGCTTCTCCATAGATCGAAGGAGGAAACTTAATGCCAGATATAGATAAGCAAAAAATAGTCTCAAGCGTCCCTCAGAAAGGCTTTTTTGGACATCCAAGGGGATTATTCACACTCTTCTTCACGGAGTTCTGGGAGCGCTTCTCGTATTACGGCATGCGGGCCATTCTTGTTTTCTATATGTACTACGAACTAACCGAAGGTGGATTAGGAATTGATAAGAATGTCTCTCTTGCCATTATGTCGATCTACGGATCACTCGTCTATATGTCTGGTATTATTGGCGGATGGCTAGCTGATCGGGTAATGGGCAACTCAAAAGCAGTTTTCTATGGCGGTATCTTCATCATGCTCGGCCACATTATTCTGGCAATACCTGGTGACCTGACGCTGTTTTTTATTTCCTTATCCTTCATCGTGCTCGGCACTGGAATGCTTAAACCAAATGTATCCAATATTGTAGGTGATATCTACAGTGAAGCAGATAATCGCCGTGATGCAGGATTTAGTATCTTCTATATGGGGATTAACCTCGGCGGATTCGTAGCTCCATTAGTTATCGGAACCATTGGTATGAACTATAACTTTCATTTAGGGTTTGGTCTTGCCGCTGTTGGTATGTTTTTCGGCATTCTCGTCTTTATGTTTACCCGCAAAAAAAATCTGGGGCTTGCAGGAACTTTTGTTCCGAATCCTCTCTCTGCCCAGGAAAAGAAGGTAGTATATACTTTATTTAGTCTAGGCGCTGTTGTTATTGCTGTCGTACTTGCCATTACCATATCCATAGGTTTATTTACATTCAATACCTTCACCGCCCTTATAGGAATCCTCGGAATTGTGATTCCGACTTGCTATTTCTTCGTCATGTATCGAAGCAAGAAAACAACCGCTACAGAACGTTCCAGATTGATCGCCTATATTCCTCTATTCATAACTTCTGTTATGTTTTGGGCGATTCAAGAACAAGGCTCTACCATCCTTGCCAATTATGCAGATCAACGTACGCAGCTAGACTTTGCAGGCATTCATATCTCACCTGCTTGGTTTCAATCCTTAAATCCGCTATTTATTATTGTTTTCGCACCGGTATTCGCCTTAATGTGGGTGAAACTCGGCAATCGCCAGCCCTCCATCCCTACCAAGTTCTCGTTGGGCTTATTGTTAGCCGGTTTATCTTTTCTGGTGATCCTTCTGCCAGCTATTTTAGGCGGTAGTCAGTCACTGGTTAATCCATTATGGCTCGTTCTCAGTTATTTCATTGTCGTGCTTGGAGAATTATGTTTATCGCCAGTAGGGCTCTCCGCAACGACCAAATTAGCCCCTGCTGCTTTCTCCGCGCAAACGATGAGCTTATGGTTCTTATCCAACGCGGCTGCCCAAGCCATTAATGCACAAATCGTTAAATTCTACACACCAGAAACTGAAATGATTTACTTCGGCGTCATTGGAGCGGTCGCTTTCCTGATTAGCTTGGTCCTCTTCGCACTTGCCCCTAAAATCGAGCATTATATGAAGGGTGTAAGGTGACAAACAAGAAGAAACGGTTGGGCCGTTAAATTGAAAAAGGACAATCCGTTGATAGGATCGTCCTTTTTCTTCGTATTAATGTCATTTTTGCATGCGCTTAGTGAATCTGGATACCGTCATTCGTGCAATGCAGTCGGTAAGCAGCATCTTCTTTTTCAATCACGATCGTATGGAATCCTACCTGTGCTGGATTAGCTGTCTCATGAAGGGACAACCATCCGCGTTCCAGCTTGAACACTCGTTCATGGCCCGATGCAAGTTCTGGAGCATCCAGATTGTAAGCAGCAATATAGGCTGATACATCTCGCTCCATATCTTTCGTATTAAACTCTACTCCAGTCAAATGATACGGGGAAGGCCAGGTGCGCGACCGCTCATATTCTATTAGCCAAGGCATATGAAAGCCTAGGAACGCTGTCTTAAATTCAATATAGGAGCCCTCCTTGAGCGGCGCTTGCTGTATAGTAGGCCCTATATAAGCAACGTCGCGACTGCTTGCTTCGTCTACGAATGCTTGCATTCCCCCTGTTACTTCCCAAGCTACTCCGAATATTCCTTCCCGTTGCTCGGCGTACGAAGCAAATGCAGCCCCCAGTGGTGAAGTACGAGCTACATTCGCATCCACTAGTGAAATGAGTTCAATAAACCCAGTTCCCAAGTAGGCTACCTGTCCTATCGTTCCGGGAAACGGGATGACGGGGTCTGAAAATACAATTCCCGTTGCTTTCTGAATATTATTTACCGTATCTTGCAAATTCCGAACTGCAACTGTTATATGATCAAGATAAAGCATTTGTGCGCCCCTTTCTATTGCTTTCCGTTTACTTGCCGCTTTTTCCAATGCTCCACCATCTTCTCCAGCTCAAATTCAGCTTCCCTCAGAAGCTCAAGCTGCTGTCTAACATTTTCCAGACGTTGTTCATAAAATGCTACGGCACATTCCGCCTGCCCATCATTGCTATGCTCTGGAAAGCCCTCGCATTGTTGGAACAGATGTGCCAATTCATCCGTGCTCACGCCCAACTTAAGATAGAGCTGGATCATGCGAACGCGTTCTATGTCCAACTCACTATAGTTCCGGTATCCATTTTCTGTCCGGGATGGAGACAAGAGCTGCTTCTCTTCATAATAGCGCAGCGAGCGGAGGCTTACACCGGTTGTTTTCGACAATTCACTAATATGCATGTTGGTACCAACTCCTTAAGGCCGTGTGTCTATCTTAAAGGATAACATCATGTGAAAGTCAATGGGAATTAGGGCAATCCCTTCTACATAACAAAATCGGCGGACATTACAAATAAGAAAGTCCGCCGATGAATTACCTTATGATCCCACGTTCAGTTCCGCACCAATCTCAGCAAGCCGCTTGCGTGCATCCTGAATTCGGGCCAAATTTGCAGCTTGCTCTTCTGCAGAATCGGAACTTACATTCATCCACTGGATGACCTGCAACTCAAGGAGTCGCGCTTCATCGACAAGCGCTGATTTACTCCCCTTGTTAGCATACTTATCACGTTCCAGCTCTTCCCACTCCGATAGCGTCCCTTGAAACAGCTTGCCTTTCGATGATCCATCTAGTATCAGCAGCCGATTCGCTAACTTGCGAACAAGGTAACGGTCATGCGATACGACGACGAGAGCACCTGAGTAAGCCATTAGCGCTTGCTCCACTCGCTCCCTTGTATCGATGTCAAAATAATTTGTCGGTTCATCCAGCACCAGCAAGTTCGCTCCGCTAAAATAGAGTTTCAAGAACGCGACACGGCATTTCTCCCCCATGCTGAGATCTTTAATTCGCTTGAACACATCATCGCGTGAGAACAAGAAGCAACCAAGAATCGTTCGAGCATATGTCTGCGTCATCGAAGGCAAGGACAGCAAGCTATCCAGCAAAGTTTCATTTTCTTGTAGTCCTTCAAGCTCCTGTGAAAAGTACCCGATCTTCGTCTGCGGATGAATTTTCACTTCTCCCGAAGTCGGTGTAAGCTCCCCCAGCATAAGGCGCAGCAAAGTCGACTTGCCCGCACCATTGGGGCCAATGACCGCCAATCGATCCCCACGCTCGATCGTTGTGGTAAGCTCATCGAACAGCAATCGATCGTAGGCAAAAGATATAGACGTGAGTCGCAGCAACGTTCGCGCGGCAAATTCACTTTCCTGCAATTGCATCTTCAGCTGTGGTGTATCTCGCGGCTTATCAACGCTTTCTGCTTCTAGCCGTTCAAGCTCCCGCTCCTTCGCATGGAAGCGAGAAATATTTTTCAACGCTTTAGCTTTGTAGAAGCTTTTCGTAATGCCAACCTCTACATGGGTAGCCGATTTCTCAGCCTGCATGAACCACTGCTGATAATTCCGAATACATTCTTCGAGCTCTTTACGAGCCTGTTCCTGTTTTCGATACAGCGCCTCTTGTGTGCGTCTCTCCAGCTCTTTTTGCTCCATGTAATCGGTATAGCCACCCTTGTACTTGCGGCTACCATTCGCCGTAATCTCGCATATCCCATCTGCCACCGCATCGATGAACGCGCGGTCATGCGACACGAACAGAACCGTTCCCGGATAAGAACGAACCCATTCTTCGAGCCATATGAGTGATTCCGCATCCAAATGATTCGTCGGTTCGTCCAACAGCAGCAGCTTTGGCTCATTGACCATCAGCCTTGCAAGCTGCGCTCGCGTCTTTTGACCACCGCTTAACTGCCTATATGGCAAATACCAGGTTTCGGGATCGAGCTTGAGCTGACGCAGTCTTTTCTCCACTTTCCACTGCTCGCCATTATCTGACATCACATAATCAATCGTCAGCAGATCAGGCTCTACATCGATATGCTGATCCAGCCAGCCCCACTCACTGATTGGCAATTTCCGTTCAATCACCCCTCCATCGGCTGTCGCTCGATTCGTTAAGATATACAGCAAAGTCGACTTGCCGACACCATTGCGTCCAAACAAAGCAATACGCTCCCCCTGCATGAGCTCCAAGTCTACCTTTTCCCAAATAACGCGTCCGTCCCATTCTTTGCAGAGTCCATTTATTTTCAAGATCATAGTCATAGTCTGTTCCATCCTTTCGTATACGCAAAAAAACCGTAGACAGATGTCTACGGCATAATAGGTATTTGGACGAACGGAATAGAACAGGGGTAACAACACGGACCAAGAATTTAAAAAACAAACCTCTTGCGTGTCACAATATACCCTTGAACCTTGAGCAGATATACAACCAATTAGCCCAAATCAACATACGAATCCCGTTCGCACTACACAACTATGGCGTAGAACGTCATCTGTCACTTATTTTCATTTAGCAACATAAATGAGGAATTTCGTATCTTACTTCATCAGACTAATGGGTACCTCCGCTATCTAAAGATTTACATTTAGTATATGCAATCTGCTTGTAGAGTGCAAGGGTTTAGTTATTACTGAATTGTCGCTGGACATACAGTCCTATATTCCGAATTGCCTGCTGGGCTTCAGGAAGCATGTAAGCCAACGTGTGAAACACACTCCACATCTCTTCCCATATTTCTAGCGTAACCTCTACGCCTGCCGCTCTTGCACGATCAGCAAACCGCGTCGAATCACTAAGTAAAACTTCATGATCACCAACTTGAATGAACAGACTAGGCAATCCATGCAAGTTCATGTTTAATGGTGATAACAGAGCTGGAACTGCCCCTGACCAGTTGCCGAGATAATCATTTACAATCCGCCCACTCGTCAGCAAGCTTCCTGTTGGATCAAGCGCCGCACGGCTTACGTACGAATCCCCATCCAAGTGTACAAGATCCGTATGAGGCGACATGAGAAACGCTCCTCTTGGAAGTTCATCCCCAGCATCACGCAACGACAACAAAGTCATTAAGGCTAGACTGCCGCCTACCGAATCTCCTCCAAGCACAATATCGCGTGCTGAGTATCCCTGATCGAGCAGCCAGTGATAAGCGCTGAGGCAATCCTCATTAGCAGCTGGATAAGGATATTCTGGCGCAAGGCGATAATCCACAGTTAGCACACTGACTCCACTTGCCATCGATATTCGTGCTGCAAGGTCGCGATAGAATTCGCAGCTTCCCGCAATAAATCCACCACCGTGAAAGTAGAGAATCACCTTTTGATCAGCTACATCCTTTTGTCCTCTCACCCATTCGCCATGTAATTGCCCGATTACCGCATCCTCCACAACAATGTCTGGAAGCATAGGAAATCTCGCTGCAGCCTCATTCATACCTTGACGAATTTGCTCGACCGACTGATGAGCATAATCACTTGTTTGCTTCAAAACATGTTTAATCGCTTGAAGCTGCTCTTGACTCGTCTTCTCCATATAATTCCTCCTACCAAGCTTTGATAAAACTATTCTAAAGCCTGTAGTCGGATACAAGGTCAAGTTAGGATTTCATATGCAGAATGTCCAACAATTCCTGTATTTCAGGTGCCTTATGAGAAGCCTGCAAATCCGATTTCAGATGAGACAGCATCGCTTTCGTCTTCTCTTTCTGAGCAATTTCCTGATTGATGCCTTCGATCTTCCGATCAATTAATGCTACAAAATCCGCAATGCTGACGCTGCTAGCAGTAGATGCTGTCAGTGCCTTGCGAATTTCCTTGAGCGTAAATCCGCACGACTTGGCATTTTTGATAAACGCAAGCCTAACCAGCACCTCTTCCGAATACAGCCGATAACCCGCTTCCGAACGGATTGGCGATGGGATAAGTCCATGATTCTCATAATATCTGAGCGTTTCGATATTCACATTCGCCATACTCGCAATTTGTCCCCGAAGATAGCCTTCCATCCGCAGTTCTCCCCTCAGCTCTATCCAACAAAATTTGTAACACTAAACAAAAACAGGCTACGAATCAATCGATTCCGAAGCCTGTTTCTATTGCTTAAACTATAATTAAGTATAATCCATTTTATCCCACTAGCCAAAAAATAAATCGAGTATATTGCTTGCTCTGGACGACTTCTTGTTATAGAATTCCGAATACCCGCAGTTTTTGCAGTACACCACGATGAATTGATTATGCTGAATATCGAACATTTTAGATAAGCCCGTTCCTGTCATGGCAACTTCCTTCTGTTCAGCGTCTCTACTTCCACATTTGATGCATCCTTGACCTTGATGGTTCATGACCAATCTCTCCTAGTTGAACATTTTTAATATATAGTATATACGTTTCTATTCAAATCTAGTTTCAATGGTATGACCAAGGCTCAATGTATATCGCTTGCCCTATTGACCAATACAAGTAAACAAATGGTAAGATACTTCTAGAGCCACTCGAAATTGATAAAAAGAAAGGTTGATCCCCTATGCAACATTCGTTCACGATCGAACCCTATACATACATTGCCTTCCAGAGCGAGGCCGAATTGATTGATCATTGCAAGCAATGGGGCTTGCTATCCGACAAGGCTTCCAAATCCAAAGCATTTTATTACAAAAGAGGCAGTCAAAATCTCCCTTGTGAAATTGTCGGCTTCGTTGATAAAGTAACTGCGGTAATCAAGCTGGACAACGGTCAGACCCACTGCATTCACCCTTCCTACTTAAAGGAAATGCAGGCCGCAAATTTCAGTCAGAAGCTAACATCGGCAGCAGAACAAGCAACAGGTAGTGAACCAGCCAAGGATGAGACGCTGCTGGCCGCACAGACCGAAGTGCCCCAAGAGACTATACTAGAATCTGAGCCAGCTTCTAACGAAGAGTCCTTACTGGAGGCCCCTGAAATTACCGCTGCGCCAAAGACCAAGGCGAAGAAGGAGAAGGCACCAAAGCTGCAGCTTCCTGAAGACAAAGTCAAAATGACCGCTATCGTACAAGAATTTACAACAGTACCGAATCATTTTTCCGATAATGATGATGAAGTGGTGATCTATGAAGCTGTTGCGATCACGGAACCAGAAGAAGTTCAGATTGGAACCGCTTGGTCAAGCCATAGCGCAACACTGAAGAAACTTGAGCTCGAGGTCGGCGATAAGATCATCTTCGAGGGCAAAATCGTAGCTAAGAAACTTACGAAGCACCCCGTCCCATACAAAATCAACAACCCTGGCAAAATTGTCAAGAATCCTGCGGAAAGCTAGGCGCAGTACTGATTTAAAGACGAGGTTAGCTTTGCACCAATTTCAATCATTCGGTGCTCAGAATGCAGACTCAGCTAGTTACTTTAGGGACTCTGTGACTTGTGACGGATTACGATTGGATGACTGAACTTGGTAATGCTTGTGCATCGAGCTTTGAATGTATTCTGTACATTCAAAGCCATGAATTCTTGCTAAATTTAGCGTTTGCCTGCGTTTGTGCAGGCAAATTGCCACAGAATAAGCAAATCAGCACATCGAGCTACTTTTGGCTGTATGAAATGCAGGCAAACTCACATTTTTCCCTTACATGCTGAATTTAACTGCACAAAATGCAGGCTAAACTCACATGCCGACTATCGGAGCTAATTTCCACGCACAGAATGCAGAATGCAGACATAGTTAGTTACTTTATGGACTCTGTGACTTGTGGCGGATTACGATTGGGTGACTGAACTTGGTAAGGCTTGTGCATCGAGCTTTGAATGTATTCCATACATTCAAATCCATGAATTCTTGCCAAAATTAGCGTTTGCCTGCATTGTGTGCAGGCAAATTGCCACGGAATAAGCAAATCAGCACATCGTGCTGTTTTTGGCTGTATGGAATGCAGGCAAACTTACATTTTTCCCTTCCACCCTGATTTTGACTGCATAGAATGCAGGCTAAACTCACATGCCGACTATCGAAGCTAATTTTCACGCACAGAATACAGAATACAGAATGCAGACTCAGCTCAGATAACTCGACCAATCAGCTTGCAAGGTAGACATCACTTTTACCCACCACATAAAAAGAGGGCCATCCTTAGCAATTGCTCAGGAACGGCCCTCTTCCTTGTATCTAATTAGCCAATAGCTGCCTTCAAGGCTCTTAAAGTTGCATCACTCGTTTCCAGTGGTACCCCGCAGCCTGGTGCAAGGATAAACGAACGCTCCCGCAAGCTTTGAATCGCATCAACAGCCTCCGCATGGACTTGTTCCGATTGGTCCGTTCCGAATAAATGCTCACTGACTCCACCGACAACTGTCTTCTTGCCAATCCAATTAGTTGAAGCTTGCAGTGATGGATTTCCCTTAGCGCGATCTGCCCAATGGATGGCTGAGACAGGATAGTCCGCAAATCGATCTGGATTCGACGTAGGACCACAAGTATGGAGGATGCTTGCCTTATCTCCTAATGCTTCTAGAACAATCAGGTCATAGGGACGACCATAAGATTCATAATCGGAGCGGCTGAAGCTCTCCTCGTTGCCTAGCCCCATGATCGAATAGAAAATACCATCAGCGCCCGCACCTGCTAGCTCAGTCACATATTCCGCAAGGGTAACAGCAATTTCCTTTAATGCTGCATGAACTCCATCAGGATTCTGGGCAATGAGCGCATGCAGCGAGCTGGCGCTACGTTCTGGATGAGCCACATAACCAGGATATGGATTATGGCCAGCAAGCAAGGCAAGTACCGTTAAAGGGGAGAATAACGTTTGAATAATAGGCGTCTCGCTCCCCAGCGCATTTCGGATGAGCCTTGTCGCTTCCAATTGTTCGAGAATTGGCCCCACATTCCGTGCCTGCTCACGGATACGTTCCAAATCAGAAGGACCATGGACAACGTATTCCGTCAGCTTCGGCAAGACACTCTCATACAAAGCGTAATTATAGGTATTGCCCCATATCTCCTGATAATACGTAGCGCGAGGATTAATTTTGACGAAATCCCAATCATAACGTTGCTGAAAATTCAGCGTCGCCCCTGCAAGTGCCTTAGCGCTTTGCTCTTGATCAATAAAATGCTTCCATGCTGACACAATCGGACGATCTGCTAATTCACCAGCAAGTATCGCTTGAAATCGCTGCTGCTTATTCCAGTCTGACATTTGCACACCCCTCATCCTAAACCATATAATTTACTTAACCGATGAATTTACTTGGTTTAATGTAAATCTATCATACGACTACCTTTATTCCTGTGTCAATTATTTATTTGAAAATTTACACTATTACAACTACACTTCTTAAGCATTCTAAGCAAAAAAAGAAGCCTTCCAAGCTAAGCAATAAATTGCTTACCTCAGAATGGCTTTTTATCGAAACATTCCCCATAGCTTAAGCAAATGGAATGTGTTGTTCGGATCAATTTTCTGAGCGATGACAAAATCGACAACATTCTTCGTCTGCTCGCTCGTCAGATTCTCCCCAAGCACTTTCGAAACTTGCCCAACCAGCTTGTTCACCTTAGGCCGGTTCTGCAAGTCCTCCTTCGTGACGCCATCTAGAATCGCTTTGACCTTCTCTTTGGTATCTTTGTTCTTTAGCTTAAGCTTCACTCGTTCAACGAGCGCAGGATCTAACCCATATTTCGCATAATTGGTATTCATACGAATCGCCTCCTTCACATCCCTATTACTATATGTGACTTGGAGGATCAAGTTGACTAATCGATTCGTACGATGTACGACAGCTTATCCTGTAAACGCTATGTAAGCCTACCATTAACCATTAACCATTAACCATTAATCGAGGACATTGCCATCAAGCACGCCTTCTCGCTGCAAATATTCACGCAGCGACAAGTAAGCGACATCCGTCCAGAACTCGGAAGAGGATACAAGCTGTGAGGCATCGTCGCGAGCGACTTCCATCACTTCGAAATCCGCCATCAGATCAGCGATTCGGAACTCTGGAAGTCCGCTCTGTTTCGTGCCGAAGAAGTCGCCAGGGCCGCGAAGCTCCAAATCGCGGCGAGCGATCTCAAAGCCGTCGGTCGTATCCGTCATCGCGCGCATCCGTTCCTTGCCGACCTCTGTCTTCGGGTCGGCAATCAGGATGCAGTAAGATGCATGCTTACCTCGACCGACGCGACCGCGAAGCTGATGCAGCTGCGACAAGCCGAATCTGTCGGCGTCGTACACCACCATCAGCGTAGCATTGGGCACGTCCACACCGACCTCAACAACGGTCGTGGATACAAGCACATGCACAGCACCTTCCTTGAAGCTGCGCATGGCTTCATCCTTCTCCGCAGCAGACATGCGGCCGTGCAGCAGACCGATCCGCAGGTCTGGAAAATGACTCTGCAGCTGTACGAACACATCGATTGCATTCTGCACATCGAGCTTCTCCGATTCTTCGATCAATGGGCAGATCACATACGATTGTCTGCCTCCATCTGCCTCTCGCTTAATGAAGCCGAGCACCCGATCTAGCATATCGTGCTTCACCGCATACGTCTTAATTGGCTGTCTGCCCTTCGGCAGCTCACGCAGCGTCGATACGTCCAAATCGCCGAATGCGGTAATCGCTAGCGTCCTCGGGATTGGCGTTGCCGTCATCATAAGCACGTCAGGATTCATCCCTTTGCGACGCAGCACCGCCCGCTGCGCAACCCCGAACCGATGCTGCTCATCGGTTACGACAAGCCCGAGCTGACGAAAATGCACGTCATCCTGGATCAACGCATGGGTGCCGACGACTACGTCCACCATGCCCATCTGCATCGAGCCCAGCATCTCGCGGCGCTGTCTCTCTGTTGTGGAGCCAGTGAGCAGCCCTACGGTAACGCCTAATGGCTCAAACATCTTCTCCAGCGAGCGCATATGCTGCTCTGCAAGAATTTCCGTCGGGGCCATAAGCGCCCCTTGATAGCCCGCCTTCACCGTCGCATAAAGTGCCGCAGCGGCAACAACAGTCTTGCCCGCGCCGACATCCCCTTGAAGCAATCGGTTCATGGCGTAAGGCGCCTGCATATCAGCGAGTATTTCGGCGATTACATCCTTTTGTGACTTCGTGAGCACAAACGGCAGCCCACGTACGAACGCGCGAACGGCAGGCAGATCGACAGCTTGTGCCAAGCCGTCTGCACGACGCCTGTTCATCGCGCGCAGCGCATTCATCTTGAGCTGGAATAAGAGCAGCTCCTCATAGACCATTCGCCTGCGCGCATGTTGGCCTTCGTCCATCCGCTCAGGCTGATGAATGGCGGCGACTGCCTCCCGCCGCACCATCAAGTCATGCCGCCGTACAAGCTCCTGCGGCAAAACCTCCTGGATCATCGCTCCGTACTGCTTAAGCGCCTGCGCAATTACTTTGCGCATCCACTTCTGCGACATCTCAGCGCTGATCGAGTACACAGGCTGCAGCGTCCCGACCTTCGACGTCCCTGCAGCACTTCTGCCGGGAAACTCCGTCTCAGACACCGTTATTTGCTTACGCCTTCCATCCCACTTGCCTGTAAGCACAACTTCAGACTGAAGCTCTAATTTCTCCTTCAGAAAAACCTGGTTAAACCATACAGACGTAACAAAAAAGTGGTCAATGACCACTTTGCAGCTTAATCTAGATTTGCCTCGTCCGTATCGCTGAAGGACAGGTATGCTGACGATTGTACCTACAACCGTAATTTTATCGCCATCTTTGACTCCGCTAAGATCACTTAGAGAATAATCTTCGTAGCGAAACGGATAATACTCCAGCAGTTGACCGACTGTATATACACCTAAAGCATGGAGGTCGTCCTTTTTGGCCGCCCCCACACCATGTATTTGTTCGATAGGTATGCGAAATAAATCCATGATTGCACCTTCAATCTCATTACAATTACGCTGGCGATATAAATACCGCAACAATTCCTGGACCTGTATAGGTTCCAATAACAGCACCAATGGTCCAGTCCATACAAGACACAATATCATATTCAGCAGCAATCATCTGCTTCAGTGTCTCTGCACCTTCTGGATTGCGAACATGTGCAAGTTTTATATGAATCGCCTTGCTACTCCCACGCTCTTTCATCAGCTCAACGATTCTGGCCATTGCCTTCTTTTGACCACGAACTTTATCAATTGGCGCGACATAGCCATCGTTATCAATCGTAAGAATCGGCTTAATATTAAGTAATGAACCAATCATGGCAGAAGCCCTGCCTAATCGTCCGCCTTTATGCAGATAATCAAGTGTGTCCACCAAGAAATAAATATCGCATTCCTTGCGTGCTTTCTCAATAAGCTCCAGAATCTCTTCCTTGCTCTTCCCTGCATTAGCAGCTTCTGCCGCGGCGAGAACTTGTACACCAATACCATAGGAAGCTGACATCGAATCTACGACAGTAACCGAAATACGATCATTGCCATCATCTTCGATCATCGCTTTAGCCAGTACCGCTGACTGATAAGTTCCACTCATCACAGACGAAAGATGAATCGAGATAATCTCGACCTTCTCACCGTCTTCAGAAGCGAGGGATTCATATTTTTGTTGAAAATCTACTGGCGAAGGCTGTGATGTGATAGGCAAAGCGGGTGCTGCAACCAACTTATCGTAGAATTCCTCGGGTGTAAGTGATACTCCGTCAATATAAGTATCCTTGCCAAATGAAACCTTGAGCGAAACCATTTCAATACCTAGCTTCTCCCTAATCTCCAGGGGAATATCTGCTGTGCTGTCAGTTACAATACGAACTTTGCTCAAACCCTTCACCTCTCTATTATTGATCCTTATTCAACCGAGAATAAATAGTAATATACCGGTTGTCCACCATCATGCAATTCGACTTCAACCTCAGGATACATTTCCTTAATATAGGCAAGGATTACACCAGTATCTTCATCAGTTGCTTCTTCCCCAGTCAGAATTGTCACGATTTCACTGCCTTCATCAATCATCTGATCAAGCAGACTCTTTGTAGCAGCTGCCAATGTACCTTCTGAGCATATGATTTTGCCATCCTGAATGCCCATAAAGTCTCCAAGCTTAATTTCGATCCCATCAATTGAAGTATCTCTAACCGAATGTGTAACTTGGCCTGAACGAACATGCTGGATGGATTGCATCATTGCATCCGTATTCTTCTCCGCATTAGAAGATTCTTGGAATGCTAGAATAGCAGCCATACCTTGTGGAATGGTTTTGCTCGGAATTACGATAATTTCCTTATCCTCTGTCAATTCAGCAGCTTGTTTAGCTGCCATAACGATGTTGGAGTTATTTGGCAATAAATATATCGTATCCGCATGAATACGTTCAATTGCATTTACAAAATCCTGCGTACTCGGATTCATTGTCTGTCCGCCTGACAGTACGACGTCAACACCAACCGAAGAGAAAATTTCCGTAATCCCTTCACCTGCTGCAACAGATACGAATCCATAAGGCTTGCGATCCTCTTGTGGAGCGGCTGTAACCGCGGCTACTGGCTGTGCATCAGCTGTCTTGGAAACTTGCTTTTGCTGCTGTTCCATAGCTTCTTCCATCAAAATATGCGTATGTTGATCGCGCATGTTTTCAATTTTGATACGTGCCAGATCTCCATACTGCTGTGCAATCGTCATGACATTTCCAGGATATTCAGCATGAATATGCACCTTAACAAGGTCATCATCTGCTACAACAAGAAGCGAATCCCCATGCTTGCTTAACTCCGTACGGAAATCTTCTTCATTGAATACAAGTCCTTTGGTCTTGCCAGGGATCATATTAACCAGAAACTCTGTACAATAGCCAAATACGATATCTTCTGTAGCCAGTTTCGCTTGCGCACGTTCTGGCTCGTGACCTGGATTCACTTGCGGCTTTTGAGCGAATGCGCCGACTTGGAAAGCACCAAGCGCTTCTGGAATGACCGCATCACTTGCATGGTCATAATCGCTTTCTCCTGTGAGTGCTTCCATGAAGCCTTCATATACATGAATAAGTCCTTGACCGCCAGCATCAACTACACCTACTTGCTTCAGAACTGGCAGCAAATCAGGTGTATGCGCTAACGATTCTTTACCTTTGTCGAGCACTTCTACCATCAATTCATCTATCGTTTGGGCACGTTTAGCAAATGCAATAGCTGCCTTTGCTGCATCCTTAGACACCGTGAGAACAGTTCCTTCTACAGGCTTAACGACTGCTTTATAAGCAGTTTCAACGCCTTGCTGCAGCGCAGCAGCGAACTGAACACAATTGATGGTCTCATAGTCATGAACTGACTTAGCGAAACCACGGAATAACTGTGATAGAATAACACCAGAATTTCCTCTTGCCCCCATAAGTAGACCTTTGGAAAGTGCTTCTGCCGCCTTACCGATATGTGCAGAAGGTCTTCTCGACAATTCCTCAACGCCTGATGTAAGCGTAAGGTTCATATTCGTTCCTGTATCGCCATCGGGTACAGGGAATACGTTAAGTCCGTTAACTTTATTGACATTACGACTAAGATGCTTAGAAGCAGACATCATCATCGCAATAAAATCATTACCATTGATCGAGATTAAGCGCTTGCTCAATTTGTAAGTCTCCTTCCTGAATTAGCGGGCTATACGTACTCCCTGCACGAAGATATTTACTTCATCAACATGAAGTCCTACAACGTCATTCATGACATATTTCACTTTAGATTGAACGTTCTCAGCAACAACAGATATCTTCGTTCCATAACTGACAATAATATATAAATCGATTTCTGTCTGATCCTTCTCTCGACGAACCTCGACACCACGACTTAAGTTTTCGCGACCGAGTAGTTCTGTAATACCGTCTTTAAATTGTTTCCTGGATGCCATACCAACAAGTCCATAACAATCGAGTGCTGCAGAGCCTGCTAGGGTAGCTATCACTTCGTTTGTAATGTAAATCTTACCGAGTTCATTTACGACTTCCATTGGCACTATGACCAACTCCTTTTCATGGACTACTCTTCATTGTACTATAAAGCGTTTAATAAATAAACGCTCAAAAAAGATTGAGTTTCATTGACGTAAGTATTTTAGATATGATATTATGTGTAAGTATGTTTTACAAGGAATACTATAACGATTACTGTGTATCATTAACAACCATGTAACAGTAAGAAAAAGCTGTATGCCAGTTAAGCTTAGACTTGCCTAGCAGACAGATTCGTATACTTAAGGAGGTGTCACGCATGTCTCGCAAATGCTTTATTACAGGTAAATCACCTGCATCAGGAAATCATGTTTCACACGCCAACAACAAGAACAAGCGCACTTGGGGTGTAAACGTACAAAAGGTTCGCATTTTGGTTGATGGTAAGCCAAAACGTGTTTACGTTAGCGCACGCGCATTGAAATCTGGCAAAGTAACTCGTGTTTAATCGCGATTAACTAGCTTTCAACGACAAAAGCACCTACTATGGGTGCTTTTTTTCGTATAGTATCATGTGTGTCATTCCGTTTCTTCTTGGATGATAGGGATTCGTTCCAGTTGTTTGTTCATGTGTCTAACGCGCGAAACAGCGGTCAACAGGCATCATTCTAAGAAACGCACCCGTCCTGGATTAGGACGGTGCAATCGTTTCTCTGGTGTTAGTTTTTACTAAAGGTATTTAGGATCGCTTTGACAAACCCACCCAAAAACTTCGGTAGTTTGATCGTGTAGAATTTCATCTTTACCCCTCCCCATAGCTTTCCGCTCTTCCACAACGTTTATCACAAGAAGAAACGGTCTAACCGTCTAATAAAAGGCGACTAACGTTTCTTAAGGTGATTTATAGAATTTAATAGGCGAATGTAATAAATTCTATACCACCGATGGAAAGCTCCCAAGTTCGCCTGCTCCAGTTCAGTAGTTCATATCGTTACGCCCATTATATTCGCTCGCCTCGCAAATAGTTCCTGATCGTCATGCTGTTATAGGCAATTTTCGAGAGCTTACAATAACATGTTGGCATCGTCCGCGAAAGCCAAACTTCTGTAACATATATATGTTGGGGAGGGTTCAGATATGCTTTGCAGGTTAACCCTTAATCAGGTGAATCGCCTCTGCTCGATCCTTCTGTCCGAACACTGCACTTCCTGCCACGAGCACATTTGCACCCGCTTCAGCTACTAGCTTAGCTGTATGTGCATTAATTCCGCCGTCTACCTCAATATCAATATGCTGATAGCCGAACGAGTTTAGCTGTTCACGAAGGCTGCTAATTTTACTTAGCATCCCTGGGATAAATTGTTGTCCGCCGAAGCCAGGGTTAACGGTCATGATAAGCACCATTTCTATATCCTCGAGTACGTGCTGAAGCGTTTCGAGTGGTGTAGCTGGATTAAGCGCCACTCCCGCCTTAACGCCATGCTCCTTAATTAAATGAAGCGTGCGATGCAGGTGTACACAAGCTTCTTGATGAACCGTAATGATGTCCGCTCCTGCTTTGGCAAAGTCAGCTATATAACGCTCTGGCTGCTCTATCATCAGATGAACGTCGAGCGGCAGCTTCGTATGCGGCCTGATCGCATCAACAATGAGCGGGCCGATCGTAATATTAGGTGCAAATTTACCATCCATCACATCAACATGAATGAGATCCGCTCCATGCTGATCAACCTCTTTAATCTCCTCACCTAAACGAGCGAAGTCTGCAGATAAAATCGAAGGTGCAATTTTTAGCATATTAGTATCTCCTTTTTCGATCTTTCATTTCGTTCAAGAACGTTAGATAGTGATCATATCGTGATTGTGCGATCTGCTCGGATTTCACCGCTTCTTGGACCTTGCAGCCAGGCTCATGCTGATGCAGGCAGCCTCTGAACTTGCATCCTTCCGAGAGCGCTGCAAACTCAATGAAGCAATTACCCAGCTCTTGTGGCTCAAGCTCCATGAAATCCAGCTGCGAGAATCCCGGGGTATCGGCTACATAACCACCTTCAGGAAGCGCGATCAGCTCCACATGACGCGTAGTATGCTTGCCTCGGCCCAGTCGATGCGATATCGCATTCGTCTCCAGCCCAAGCCCCTCCATTAAGCTGTTTAAGAGCGATGACTTCCCTACACCAGATTGTCCAGCGAAGACAGACATCTTATGAACGAGATGGGATCGAATTGCTTCGATCCCATCCTTACGCTTTGAAGACGTTACAACAACGTCATATCCAATCTCTCGGTACAGGGAGATGATGGTTTCAAGCCTTTGCTCAGCTACCAAATTGCCCTTAATCAAATCCCACTTTGTCAAACATATAACAGCTGTTAAACCTTCCTTCTCAATATGAACAAGGAATTTATCCAGCAAAGAAGTATTCAGCTCCGGCTCAGTCACAGAAAATACAAGCACAGCCTGCTCCACATTCGCAATCGGCGGACGGATCAGCTCTGAGGATCGCCTTGCGATCTCCGTAACCGTCCCTTCCCCTGTAGCTTCGAGCTCATAGGTAACTTTATCACCCACTAGCGGTGTTATTCCTTTGTTCTTAAATACACCGCGAGCTCTACATTGAACTAACGTTGTATCTAATGCCGATTGGCCGTCTCGTAATACATAATAATAACCACTCAGCGCCTTGAGAATACATCCATGCGGCATGCTCTGCATTCACTCCTGTTCTTTGGGCCTTTCGCCACTTATTGTTTAAGATCTTCATACCTGTGTGTAATGACATCAACCTCAATATCATTCTCATAAACCGTAATCGTTACGGATTTATTCGGTGAAACAATAACAGGCACATCAATTGTCTCTGCTGTATCGATCTTTTTCTTGAATACCTGTTTATTATTAGACTTATCGTCTGTCAGCAGCACCTTGAATTCAGACTTTTGGCCTTCAACAGAAGGCTTGAGCGGTACACTGATTTGAGTTTTCAGCACTTCGTCAGGTCCATCCGATACGATAACTGAAATTTTGGTGCCTCTAGGCACTTCCATATTCGGATCATAAGGGGTTTGCATAATAATTTTACCTTTTTCAATTTTGTCGCTCTTTTCAGTAGTCACTTTATCGTTCAGAACAAGGTCATTTTTTGCAAGTGCCGCCTTCGCTTGACTGACCGTCATATTTAGGAGATCTGGCACTTTAACGGTCTCTTTGCCTTGCGATACAGTCAATTTAATTGAAGCTGTTTTCGGATCAAATGGCTGATCCACGCCTGGCTCCTGATCTCGAACGATATCTGAAGGAGTATCTTCCGCATAAATATAATTGATGGTGACCTGCGTTTCCGTATCTACACCCATCGCAGATAATTTAGCTAACGCATCCTTATAATTCGATCCTTTAAAGCTGAGCATTTTCGGCAAATCAGGCCCTATACTCACAAACAAGATGACTTCACTATTGACCTTGACTTCCATATCTGCCTCAGGATACGTCTTAATCACCTCTTGAACCTCTTTATCGCTCGTTTGCACTTCGATCTTGGCGGTAAGTTTCAATTCGCGAAGTTTATATTCTGCTTCAGATTGCTTGATGCCTACTAAATTCGGCATTTTGACATTCTCGACAACGAACATCTTCTCCATCGTCTTATAGAGTCCGAGCATACCACCCAAAATTGCAAGCAGAACGACAATCCAAATCGTTGGTTTCAGCCAAGCTTTCTTCTTTGGCGGTTCTTCATACTCGTACTCATAATCATCGTCATCCTCTTCATTGTCAGTATAGACAGGCCTTGAATAACTCTCATTCTTCGGCACTATCGGATTCGTATACTGACGGGATCGGATCGTCGGAATAACACGAGTGCTCTGATCATCCATATCCTCTGGATATTCTGGCTCCCATAGCTCCAGCTTCGCTTCATTGCGTCTCTCAGGCAGCAAACAAGTCTCCAGATCCTTCATCATATCGCTAGCCTTCTGATAACGCTCTTCTGGGCGTTTACGCATCGATTTGAGAATTAGATTCTCCACACTTTGCGGAATAAGCGGATTGATGGAACGCGGAGCCTCAACATTCTCTTGCAAATGCTTTAGCGCAACCGAAATCGGACTTTCGCCAGAAAATGGAAGTTTAGCTGTAAGCATCTGATAAAGAACAATACCTAAGGAATACAGATCAGACATCTCGCCTGCTTGTGTACCCTTCGCATGTTCTGGTGAAAAATAATGTACAGAACCAATAACAGACCCCGTCTGTGTAATGGAGGAAGAGGTTGCTGCGCGAGCAATTCCGAAGTCAGTCACTTTCACACGGCCGTTACGTCCGATAAGGATGTTATGAGGTTTAATATCACGATGTATAATGCCATTATGATGGGCATGATCAAGTGCATCACAAATCTGTGAAGCAATATTAATCGCTTCCTCCACTTGCATTGGAGAGCGTTCTTTAATCAATTCATTCAGTGTCGTGCCCTCTATGTACTCCATTACAATATAATGGATTTCATCCTGTTGACCTACATCGTAAATTGAAACGACATTCGGATGTGACAAAGACGCAGCAGACTGAGCTTCCCTGCGGAACCTACGAATAAACTCCTCATCATGCACATACTGCTGTCGTAAAATTTTGACTGCAACTTTACGATTTAAAAGCAAGTCTTGTCCTTTATAGACAAGCGCCATGCCCCCGCCGCCAACACGCTCTAGAATTTCATATCTTCCACCAAGCGTCTGTCCGATCACGCACTATCACCCCGTTCCTGTGCGTCTTCCTCAGCTTGAAGCATCAGCACAACTGTAATATTATCGTCGCCCCCAGCTTGCAGAGCTTGAAGCACAAGCTGTTCTGCTGCTGTTTCAAGGTCAGGGCTTTGCTGGATGATTTGTGCGATTGCTTCACCTTCAACCAGATTGCTGAGTCCGTCTGAACACAGGATGAATAGGTCATTAGGTTCAAGCACGACTTCAATTAAATCAATTTCCACATCAGGGTCCGTTCCAAGTGCGCGAACGACCACATTGCGTCTTGGATGATGATTCGCTTCTTCAGGTGTAATTTGACCTGTTTTGACAAGCTCATTCACGAGCGAATGATCTTCCGTTAGCTGCACAATCGATTGCTTGCTTAGCTTGTAAGCACGGGAGTCCCCGATATGAGCGATAATCATCTCCGAGGTCGAGGCAAGAGCTGTGATCACCGTTGTGCCCATTCCCTTATACTGCTCACGCTCAGATGAATACTTATAGATCTGTTCATTGGCTGAAATAACCGCTGACACAAGAAGTTGCTTGCGTTCCTCGATTGTTGCAGATGGGGAGATTGTTTGCAGCTTCTGACCAATGATATCAATGGTCATTTGTGCTGCAACATCTCCCGCTTGATGTCCACCCATTCCATCTGCCAATATTGCAAGCGAGTAACCATTAGCTATTTGCTTGACATATGCCCTGTCCTCATTTACGACACGAATACGCCCAACGTCAGTTCGACTTACCATCCTCAATTGTCGTCACCTCATTACTTCTTCGCTTCTTCTGATTCTCATGCTTCGCTCTTAGCTGTCCACAGGCTGCTGCGATATCGCTGCCCTGCTCACGTCTGATCGTTGCATTAATTCGGTTCTTCTCCAGAATACGCTGGAAATTAAAAATGTCATCACGAGATGTTCGAACAAACTTGCGCTCTTGTACATAGTTAACTGGGATTAAATTCACATGGCTCATCGGCAGTTGCTTCAGAACTTGCGACAATTCCTCCGCATGCTCCGCTTGATCATTAACGGTTCCCATTAACGCATATTCAAACGTAATTCTGCGGCCTGTTTTGCCTGTATAGTACTTACAAGCTTCAATTAAATCGGCAAATGGGAATCTCTTATTCACTGGCATCAGCTTCGAGCGCAGCGCATCATTCGGTGCATGGATCGAAATCGCCAAATTAATTTGCGTATCTTCATCTGCAAATCGATAAATATTTGGCACAATACCCGATGTGGATACGGTAATATGACGCTGACCGATGTTAAGCCCCTTCGGATGAATCATCACCTTCAAAAATTTCATCAAGGCATCATAATTCTCGAATGGCTCGCCAATCCCCATAACGACAATGGAGGAAACGCGCTCATTCTTCGAATCAAGCAGCTGCTGAGCCTTCACAATCTGCGCAATAATTTCACCTGCAGTCAGATCTCGCATCAGACCTCCAAGCGTGGATGCGCAGAATGTACAACCGATTCTACAGCCTACCTGAGTCGTCACGCAGACGGAATTGCCGTAACCATGTTTCATGACGACGGTCTCAATCGCATTCTTATCCGACAGTTCGAACAAGAACTTCACGGTGCCATCCTTGGACTCATACTTGGCAACTTCTGTGAGGGTAACAAATTCAAATTGTGCTTGCAGCTTATCGCGAAGACCCTTAGACAAGTTCGTCATTTGATCAAAATCGCTAACACGCTTCACATACAGCCAATCGAAAATTTGCCCTGCTCGGAAAGCAGGCTCGCTATTCTCCTTCACCCAATTCTGCCATTCTTCTAACGTTAAATCATATACATAAGGCTTCACGTTTGTCATAACCTCGATTTCTTAGCTGAATAATCTTCTAATTTAACCAATTCCATAATCCTATCCATTTTACCATAAACTAGCGTTTGTCGTAAAAAGATACGGCCAAGCAATCAACGATGCCGCGCTTTATAGACAGATCCTCTTACTGCTTCTTATGCAGCTTGGCAATAAAGAAGCCATCGGACAGGAATTGATCAGGATGAACCTGCAGTATTCCTGTATTAGCAGAATCCGCCAATTCCGCAGGCAAACCATCGATCTGGATTGCTTCTAGTTCATAATTCGGATGATTCTGTATGAAATTCATCACGTTGCTTTCATTTTCCTCTTTTTCAATCGTACACGTACTATAAATAAGTGTACCCCCAGGTCGCAGCAGCCCATGAACTTCTTCAAGCAGTTCACGCTGAATGGCAACAATCTCACGAATTTCAGCCACTGACTTTGCCCATTTGAGATCAGGCTTACGACGAATAACACCTAAACCAGAACAAGGTGCATCCAGCAAAATACGATCGAAAGATTCTGGCTCGAATCGTTTGCTCAGCTCACGCGCATCCGCGATAATCGTGCGGATCGTATCTAGCTGCAAGCGATGAGCCGCTTGCTCAATTAACCCACCCTTGTGCTCATGGATATCACAAGCGTAGATCACGCCCTTATCGCCCATTAGCTCAGCGATATGCGTCGTCTTCCCGCCAGGCGCGGCGCAGCAATCGAGCACCGTCATGCCTGGCGCGGGAGCGAGTGCCTCCGCCACGAGCATGGAGCTCTCATCCTGGATCGTGAACAGGCCTTCGGCATACCATGGCGTTAACGCCATGTTGCCGCCCCCATTCACGATCACACCCGCGGGAGCTAGCGGTGAAGGCATAGCGGCAGCATTGCCGCTTGCCTCAAGCAGCCGCAATAGCTCCTCGCGCGATTGCTTAAGCGGATTGGTGCGAATCGACACGTGCGGTGGCACGTTATTCGCTTCGCAGATCCGCTCCGTGCGCTCAGCGCCCAGCTGGCGCATCCACCGCTCGACTAGCCAGAGCGGATGAGAATGCTGCAGGGCGATGCGCTGTGCCGTAGGCAGCTCCTGCGGAAGCTGCCACTCCTCCTTGCGACGGATCGCATTGCGCAGCACGGCATTAACCATGCCTGAGATGCCTTGATGGCCGCGTCGCTTGGCAATGTTGACAGCTTCGCTAACCACCGCGTGATCGGGCACGCGGTCTAAATAATGAAGCTGATAAAAGCTAAGCCGCAGCAGGTTCCTCACCCATGGCTGCAGCTTTCCGAGTCCTTTGCTAACTAGCTTACCTAAATAGTAATCTATTGTATTTAAACGTTGAATGGTGCCGTAGACGATCTCTGTAGCTAGTCCAACATCAGCTCGTTCAAGCGGATGCTTCTGCAGCACTTGATTGAGCAGCAAATTGCTGTAGGCTTGATCTTGATCGACAGCAGTCAATACATCGAGCGCAACTTCTCGTGCCGAGAGACTACGAGGCTTGTCCGCTTTCTTCTTGTCTTTATTCACCTAGTAATGTCCCCCGCTCTATGCTGCTGCCGCGCAAAAATTGCTGAACCTCCATCGCTTTCTTTCCCGCCGGCTGAATTTCAGTCAGGATCAATTGTCCATCCCCAGTCTGTACGACAATCCCTGTATCCGTCTGACCAACTACTGTACCAGGAGCCGCCTCACTACCCATCACATGCGTTGCCACAGTACTTGCCCATACTTTCAGAACTTCCCCATTCCACTTCGTAAATGCACCTGGGAATGGATTCAAGCCGCGCACCTGATTGAAGAGATCACGAGCCGATTTTGACCAATCAAGCTGCTCGTCCTCACGCGAAATATTCGGCGAGTAGATCGCTTCGCTATCATTTTGCTTAACAGCCTCAATATTACCTGCAATTAGATCAGGCAGTGTGTTCTTAAGCAGCTCCGCTCCAGCAAAGCTTAATTTGCTAAACATCGTACCTTGAGTGTCATCTTCTCCAATCGGCACTTCAACCTTAGCGATCATATCGCCCGTATCCAAACCAGCTTCCATGTACATGATCGTAACACCAGTCACCTTGTCGCCACGCATCACGGCATAGTGAATCGGCGCTCCGCCACGGTATTTAGGTAATAATGAAGCATGAATATTGATACAACCGTATTGCGGCATTTCAAGAATTGATTTTGGTAAAATTTGGCCATATGCAGCCGTTACGATCAAATCAGGAGCTAACTGTCGAATCGCTTCCACGGAGTCAGGGTGACGCAGCTTCTCAGGCTGCAAGACTGGCAAGTCATGCTTAAGCGCTTCTTCTTTAACGGGTGTCGGCGTTAATACGCGCTTGCGTCCCTTTGGACGATCAGGCTGTGTAACGACACCTACGACATCATAGGAACCATGAAGCAACACCTGAAGTGCAGGTACTGCAAAATCAGGTGTCCCCATAAATAATATTCTCACTATTAACGACCACCGTTCCCTTGAATCTCTTCACGATATACTTTAACTGCAATATCGGTAAACAAGACGCCATTCAGGTGATCAACCTCATGCATGATGCAGCGCGCAAGCAAATCTGTTCCTTCGAGAACGAATTCTTCTCCATTACGGTTCTGCGCTTTGACCTTCACGTTCATTGGGCGAACGACATCACCTTGAAGTCCAGGAATACTTAAACAACCTTCTGGACCATATTGCTCTCCGCTTGTTTCTAGAATTTCAGGATTTACGAGCTCAATTAAGCCGCCAAACTCTTCGCCACAGTCCATTACCACAACACGCTTAAGAATCCCAACTTGTGGTGCAGCTAGACCAACGCCTGGTGCATCATACATCGTATCTGCCATATCATCCAGCAGTTTATGCAGATTCGAATTAAATTTAGTCACTTGCACTGCGTTCTCTCTTAATACTGGATCTGGATCTTTCACAATTAAACGAATTGCCATCGCCTAACACCTTCCCCATTCTTCATTATATGGAAACATCATATTAAAATTCGTTCTTCATATTCACCATTTACATCAAATACTGCGGATCGACATCGACTGAAAAGCCGATCTTCTCTTTGGCCAGACGCTCCTCGAACAGTTCAGCCGTCTCTGCAACAAGCTGAGAGGCTAATGTATCCATTCGATATTTTACCACGCATTGGAATCGATATCTATCTTTGATCCGTGGAATTGGCGAAGCAACCGGACCTAGAACATCTAAACACGGAAGCTGTGAATCTCCCCTCATCGAAAGTGCTGCCCCGCGTTTTCTAAGCTCATCTGCAAAGCTACTAGCAGCTCGAATCAGCGGCGGCACTTGTTCATGCATGAACGTGATTAGCATCATTTTATGATAAGGAGGATATCCGCGTGCTTTTCTAGCTTCAAGTTCATGCTCGGCAAAAGCAGCATAATCATGTCTAGACGAAGCTTGAATTGCATAATGCTCCGGCATATAGGTCTGCACGAACACTTGCCCCGGCAGCAGATGTCTGCCCGCCCTTCCAGCTACCTGTGTCAGCAGTTGAAAGGTTCGCTCGCCTGCTCTAAAGTCTGGCAAGCCTAGCACCGTATCCGCAGCGATAACACCAACAAGCGTTACATCTGGAAAATCAAGCCCCTTCGCCACCATTTGGGTTCCCAGCAGCACATCGCCTTGCTTGTTGCGAAAAGCTGTGAGCAGTTTCTCATGCGACCCTTTGGCTGACGTTGTATCCACATCCATTCGAATCACTCGTATACTTGGGAATAGCTTGTATAGCTCTTCCTCCACCCGCTGTGTACCTGTACCAAAATGCCTGATATGCTCGGAATCACAGCTCGGGCAACGCTTTAATTCCCGCTCTGCATAACCGCAATAATGACAGCGCATCGCATGGGATTTCTGATGATAAGTAAGCGAAATATCACAATGCGGGCACTGCGCGACATAACCGCAAGTTCTGCACATGACGAATGTGGCATAGCCACGGCGGTTAAGGAACAGAATCGTCTGTTCTTTCTTGTGTAACCGCTCTTCGATCGCTTTATACAACCCTTTGCTAAACATCGAGCGATTGCCCTGCTTAAGCTCATCTCGCATATCAATAATATGAACTTCTGGCAGCAAACCTCCGCTTGCTCGATTATGCATGGACAACAGCTTAAAGCGACCAGTACCATCTTGTTCATAATCGGTTTCATGGATCGCTTCAAGCGAAGGCGTTGCAGATCCAAGGACCACAACGGCATCATTCAGCTCTGCCCGTCGAATCGCAACATCACGCGCATGATACTTCGGCGTTTCTTCCTGCTTATAGGAGCTTTCATGCTCTTCATCAATAATAATTAGTCCGACCCGCTTGAATGGAGCAAATATGGCCGATCTTGCACCGATTGCAACCTTGACCAGGCCTCGTTTAATTTTCCGCCACTCATCATAACGTTCACCTTGCGATAACCTGGAATGAAGCACGGCAACTTGATCTCCAAAACGTCCTTTAAATCGCTCAACCATTTGCGGTGTCAAGGAAATTTCGGGGACGAGCACGATCGCCTCACGCCCTAGATCTAGACAGCTTTGGATGGTTTGCAAATAGACTTCCGTCTTCCCGCTGCCTGTAATACCATGCAGTAAGAACACTTCATGATAAGAAGCAACAACTGCTTGTTCAATCGCTTGGAAAACAATTTGCTGATCGCTTGTTAACTGCAATGCATCCGTACGGACAAACTTACGGCCTGCATAAGGATCGCGTAATGCTTCAACTTCCTTGAGTTCAATCAATCCTTTATTCGCCAGCGTACGTGCTGCGCCTGCTGCACCTGGAACAAGTTCATTCAGCTCCGTCACCCTCAAAGGTTTGTCATGCTCGGCAATCGCAAGCAGCGTATCCTTTTGTTTGTGTGCTTGTGCTGGCAGCTTCTCAGCCACTTCCCGAAGATGTTCTGCGCCAAATTTAGCAAATACTGTCAAAACTTTACGTACAGCAAGCCTATCTCGTACAGCCTGCACTTCTTGCAAAACGCCTGATTCAAACATCTGCTTAACAGTGCCTATATCTTCAGCGAATGTATCTAATAGTTCAGGCAACGTAACTTTATTCTTGGATCTAAGATAACTTAGAATGGATTGCTGAATTGGGAATGTCATGATCGCTTGCATCGTATCTTGACCACTTGTCTGCACAAGAGATTCATCAAGTGATGAGTCTGCCGAGCTTACTGTCGCTTCATTCACTACAACATAACGCTCCGCCTTGCCCTTCAGCGCTCCAGGCAGCATTACACCAAGTGCAGCTGCGATATGACATAAATATTTATCACTCATCCAGCGTGCCAGAGATACAAGCTCCTCCGTTAAGGGAGGTTCAACATCTAACACACGGGTTATCGGTTTCAGCTTACTTATTTCATAATTTGATTCTCGCGATAGTCCTACGACATATCCTTGCAGAACACGCCCTCCGAACGAAACTTCAACACGAGAACCAATTTCTACTGTCGTTATAAGAGAAGGCGGTATTAAGTAATCAAAAAGACGATTCGTCCCTTTGGCAGGAACGTCGACAATGATTTGTGCAAACATTAGTTGTCACCCTTGATCCGCTCTGCTGCCAGCTGCAGCAATCGGCGTGCTACATTCGATTTGCTTTGCATTGGCAATGCTTCAACTAAACCGTTACGATCAAAGACACGAACGACATTCGTGTCAACGCCAAATCCCGCTCCAGCCTCAGTTACATCATTTGCTACAAGCAAATCGCAATTTTTGCGAATCAGCTTGTCCATCGCATATTTATCCACATCATTCGTCTCAGCAGCGAAGCCGACGATAAACTGAGTCGTTTTGCGTTCACCAATCGTTTGTAGGATATCGGGATTTTTGACAAGCTTAATGACCAGCTCATCGCCAGATTTCTTGATTTTCTGGGCAGCTTGCACTGCAGGACGATAATCGGCAACTGCAGCCGCTTTGAAAATAATATCCATCTCCTCTAAACGACTAACTACAGCCTGCAGCATATCTTCAGTAGACTGAACCTCAACCACTTGTACACCAGATGGAAACTTTAGCGCAGTTGGCGCAGTGACAAGTGTGACCTCTGCACCCATTCGATGTGCTTCCTCTGCGAGTGCATAGCCCATTTTGCCAGAAGAATCATTCGTGATGTATCGAACAGGGTCGATTCGTTCCAATGTTCCGCCAGCGGTGACAAGCACCTTTTTCCCCTGCAAAGGCTTGTACGTTTGTTCCTGCATGAATTGCTCAATAATTTGTACAATCGTTTCTGGTTCCGGCAGACGTCCTTTGCCCACATAACCGCATGCAAGCTGTCCCTCTGCTGGATCAAGGAACATAACGCCTCTTGAACGAAGCAGCTCGATATTATGCTGAACGGCAGGATGTTCATACATATGAACATTCATAGCTGGAGCTACGATAATTGGAGCTGTCGTAGCTAGTAGGGTGGTACTCAGCATATCATCAGCTATTCCCGCAGCCATCTTAGCAATCGAGTTCGCTGTAGCTGGAGCGATGATGAATAGATCTGCATGGTCAGCCGTGTCGATGTGTGCAATTGCCCCTGGATCAAACTCATCGAATGTATCTGTCATCACATGATTTCGTGACAATGCTTGAAATGTTAGCGGGGTTACGAATTTGGAAGCAGACTCTGTCATAATAACTCTTACATTAGCTCCTGCTTGTGACAGCTTCGAGCATAATCCTGCAGCTTTGAATACCGCAATGCCACCTGTTACACCGAGAACAATCGTCTTCCCTTGTAATATCGATTTTGACATGATACACGCCTCCCCTATATCACTAAAAAAAATAACAACCACGAGGGTTGTTACAGCGTAGAACTTTCTTTGGGCTCAATCTTTTCATAGCTGATGTAGTCCCCATACAATTCTTCAAGCGCAAATCCAACCTGCTTATGTGATTTCCATGTACGCAAGTCTGATTTAGCTCCATCGCGTAATGTTCTTGCGCGTTTGGATGCCGCAACAACCAAAGAATATTTGGAGTCTACTTTGTTTAATAGTTTATCAATTGAAGGGTATAACATTTAAGTCACCTCTCCTATCCATTGCATTAATTTGGTGTAAATTCGTTCTTGTTTACAGCGTTCAGCCACAACAATCGACTTGATCTTGTCGCAGGCTTTCTCGACCTCATCGTTTACAACGGCATAATCATAATGTTCAATCAGACGAATCTCATCTGCCGCAACAGACATCCGGTTACGAATGCTTTCAACGGAATTCGTGCCTCTTGTAGTAATTCGATTATGCAATTCATCAAGCGACGGCGGAAGCAGGAATATAAATACACCCTCCGGAAACTTCTGCTTGACCTTAAGAGCACCTTGAACTTCTATCTCTAGAATAATATTCTTGCCATCTTTCAAGGTATCCTCTACAAATCTACGCGGAGTTCCATAGTAGTTCCCATCATACTCAGCGTATTCAAGCAACTCATCATTGGCGATCATATGCTCGAACTGCTCACGCTTCTTGAAGAAATAATTGATGCCATCAACCTCGCCCTCGCGTGGAGCCCTCGTCGTGGCAGATACTGAGTATACCAGATCCAAATTCATTTTGCGAAGCGCTGCACAAACGGTGCCCTTACCGACACCAGATGGACCAGATAACACGATTAGTACTCCCTGTTCTCGTTCCATAGTGTTCGTATTATTCGTCATTATCATCGTCCTTATTGGAAAGTCGGTGTGCTACAGTTTCTGGCTGAACAGCAGATAGTATCACATGATCGGAGTCCGTAATGATTACTGCTCTTGTTCTTCTGCCATAGGTAGCATCAATTAGCATATGTCGATCTCTCGCCTCTTGAATAATCCGCTTAATTGGCGCAGATTCAGGTGAGACAATCGAGATGATTCGGTTCGCTGAAACAATGTTACCAAAACCAATATTGATTAATTTAATTGCCATAAAGGCCTCCTTCTCATGAAGCACAAGCTGCTTCACTCGATATTCTGAATTTGTTCTCGCATTTTCTCGAGTTCAGCCTTCATGTCGATTACTTTGGCGGCTACCCCGGCATCATTCGCTTTTGAACCTATCGTATTCACTTCTCTGTTCATTTCTTGAATAAGAAAATCCAACTTGCGGCCAATAGGCTCTGCAGTTCGCAGCAAAGCGGCGAATTGTCCATAGTGACTCTGCAATCTTGTCAATTCCTCATCAATACTACAGCGATCTGCGAAAAGTGCAATCTCGGTTGCTAGTCTTGATTCGTCATACCTTACATAATCTCCAGTAAGTTCCTGTACGCGCAAACGTAACCTAGCTGCATACTCGCCAGCAACTTTTGGCGCATGCGCTACTATGCATTGATGCTGCTGCTCAAGCCGTTCTAGACGTTCCATCAGATCTCGAGCCAGATGATCACCTTCTCGATTCCTCATGTCAAGCAAGCTGCCGAGCGCTTCTTTAAGACACGCTACAAATGCATGCTCAATAGCCTCGTCAGGTTCAATCCGTTCTTCACGCTGTACGATTAGCCCTGGCAGCTCAATCAAGTTCTGTAAAGTTAGAGACTCATTGAAGCCATAGCGTTCCTGAAGCTGTCTTGCCGTATGCATATAATTATCAGCTAACGACCAATCGATATCAATCGATTTGCTAGCACTAGCTTGCCGTTCAACAGTGACGAAAATATCGATTCTACCACGATTGATAAATTCCGCTGTAGTCTTGCGAAGCGTTTCTTCGAAAGGCATCCACTCTTTGGGCATTCGGATATTTACTTCACTATAGCGATGATTGACGGATTTGACATCCATATACACGGTAAAGTCCGCAACAATCGTTTTAGCTTGTCCGAACCCTGTCATGCTTCGTATCATATCATCACATCCATTAGATTATTGTAATTCATTTTGCTGGGCGGTACAAGCACTTGCTTTTTCCCAGACGTATTTTGTTAGTTCTGTGCTCATTTCATAGTATAAGAACGGTGTAATTAAATAGATCCCTTTAAAATAATGCATCGTTACGTCCAGCAGCTCTTTGGCTATTTCGACGCCTACTTTGCGTCCTTCTGCGCCTTCAAGACCAGTCATTCGTTTGCGGATGTCATCTGAGAGCACAATGCCTGGAACCTCGTTATGCAGATATTCTGCATTGCGTCCAGAGGCAAGCGGCATAATGCCTACAAAGATCGGAATATCCAAATGCTTGGTCGATTCATATAGTCGCTCAATCAGAGCAGGATCATAGATTGGCTGCGTCATGATATAATCCGCGCCTAAAGATATTTTGCGCTCCATTCGCTGAATGGCCTTATCAAGCAGCTTCACATTCGGATTAAGAGCCGCTCCTATTCGGAAGTTCGCTTTGCGCTTAAGCGGCTTGCCTGAGAATGCAATTCCTTCGTTGAGCTGCTTAATTAAGCGAATCATATCAAATGAAGATAAATCATATACGGAGCTTGAGCCAGGCAAATCACCAAATCGTGAAGGATCGCCCGTTACAGCAAGCACGTGATCAATGCCAAGCGCGTCCAGTCCCATAAGATGTGACTGTGTGCCGATTAAGTTGCGATCGCGTCCAGCGATATGAATAAGCGGTCTTGCGCCGCATTCCGCCTGGACCATCTGACCAAGCGCCATATTGCTCATTCTTGTAACAGCTAAAGAATTATCCGCCATTGTCACTGCGTCAGCGCCTGCATCCTTAAGCGCCTGCGCGCCTCGCATGAACTTGCTAATGTCAAGATCTCGCGGAGGATCCAGCTCGACGATAACCGTATGCCGCTGCTTTACAATGTCCAGCAGCGTCGGCTTAGCGGGCGGCTTGATCACGTCCGCTATCGAAACCTCACCCTGCTGTTCATGAACAGCAGGCTTCTCCGCTACCGCTGCGCTTTCAGTGCTGGGCGCTTTAGGGCGGGCTGCGGCAGCTGTATCTGCCGCATCAACGCCACTAAGCGCCTGCGCGATCGCAGCGATATGCTCCGGCGTCGTGCCGCAGCAGCCGCCGATGATTTTCGCGCCCAGCGCTGCGAATTGCGGTGCGCATTCGGCGAAATAGCCAGGCGTCGCTCCGAAGGTGACAACGCCGTCAGCATAGTCCGGCATCCCCGCATTTGGGAATACTGAGAACGGAATACCTATCGGCGGCGTTATTTTCTCGATCGTCCGCATAATTCCATATGGACCGATGTGGCAGTTAAAACCAATTACGTCGGCTCCCATGGCAGCAAGTCGATCAAAAGCATCCTGCAAAGGAACACCATCCAGTGTGTTCATGGTTCCTTCTGTCGCAAATTGACAAATAACTGGAATATCACTCACTTCTCGAATTAATCGAAGTGCGAGCTCCATTTCACTCATATGATAGAAAGTTTCAAGAAGCAGACCATCTGGACCCGCTTCCAATAAAGCTGTAATTTGCTCTTTAAATGCTTCTTCAAGTGTTTCGATTCGAATATTGATCCGTCTGGCTGACCAGATAGAGCCAATTGAGCCGATAACATAAGCATCGCTGCCAACCGCTTGTCTTGCGAGCTCAACACCTGCCTTGTTAATCGCAGCCACTTCATTCTCTAGGCCGAATTTGGACAATTTCTCCCGATTAGCCGAAAACGTATTCGTCTCTATGACCCTTGCACCAGCGTCATAATATTGTTTGTGAACATTCGCTATGACTTCAGGATGCAGAATATTCAACTCTTCATATGAAATACCTACAGGGAAACCCTGTTGATATAGTAATGTCCCCATTGCACCGTCTCCAACCAGAACAGTGCTTTGCAATGCAGTACGCAAATCCAGTTTCATGCGGCTCCACCCATTTCCCCTATCGTACTTTAAAGTACTTCTATGCGGTTAATCATACCCGAAATGGCACGCAATGACTAGTATTTATCAGCATAAAACTATGTCTAGCATAAAGAAACGAAGCACGTCTTGATGACCGTAGCTTCGTTCGGATGGTTTCTTTGGTTTGTAAGCGCACTTAGTCTACATGATTTTACGCTATCTAAAACTCACCTTCGGGCTGCTAAACGATTTTTTTGACTTCTTGTTGCCTCTCGTCACAGAACCGATACCCATCAAGAAGGTTGGTATACCCGCAGCTACGATGACAAGACACCACTCACGGAATCCAAGTGCTACTGTTTTGAAGATAGGCTGCAGATCTGGAACATACATAACTGCCAGCATCAAAAGAAGTGATGATAAAACAGCTAATACGAGCGAACGATTCTGGAACAAGTTCCGGTGGAAAATCGATCTTGAAGACCTGCAATCAAATACATGGATAAGCTGTGCCATAACAAGTGTGGCAAAAGAAACGCTTTGCGCTCTGACTAACACTTCCGGATCATCGGCATGACCATGTAGAGACAGATAGAAGGCTCCTAGCGTACACACCCCGATCAGAATGCCTCTTGAGATAATTTTCCAACCTAAGCGTCTTGCAAAAATATTCTCTTTGGCCCCCCTTGGCTTCTGCTGCATCAAGTCTTTTTCCGCCTGATCCACGCCAAGTGCCATGGCTGGCAAGCCATCTGTCACAAGGTTAACCCATAGAATTTGAATAGGTACAAGCGGTAACGGCAACCCAGCCATCATCGCGATAAACATCGTTAGAATCTCGCCTACATTAGACGCAAGTAAATAGCGGATGAACTTACGAATATTCTCGTAGATGCCTCTGCCTTCTTCTATGGCAGCGACTATTGTCGAGAAATTATCATCACTTAGGACGAGTGCGGATGCTTCTTTAGATACATCCGTGCCCGAAATCCCCATTGCAATCCCAATATCGGCAGCCTTGATCGCTGGAGCATCATTAACCCCATCACCCGTCATCGCTACTACATGCCCCTTGCGCTGCAAGCTTTTCACAATTCGAAGCTTATGCTCCGGGGATACACGAGCGAAAACATATACATCTTCAACAAACTTATCAAGTGCTTCATCCGTAACTGCGGTTAGTTCAGCGCCACTTACAATCATACCGCCATTTTGTGGAAGCATGCCTAAGCTGCGGGCAATTGCTTCTGCCGTTGTCTGATGATCACCTGTAATCATGACCGTCTTAATTCCAGCCTTACGGCACTTAGAAATTGCATCACGCACTTCTCTACGAGGAGGATCAATCATTCCTGTTAAACCGACGAACACAAGGCAATCCTCTAATTCACTTTCATCCGTCAATTGATCTGTTATCTTTAAATCACGATAAGCTATACCGATGACACGAAGTGCATTGCGTGCCATAGCCTCATTTGCCGACAGCACCTTGGATTTTAGGGTTGCGGTGAACGGAATGATTTTATCTTCCCATAATACATAGGAGCATTGCTCCAATAAAACATCTGGCGCGCCTTTACTACATACCATTCTGCCTTGTGAAGATGAAACAACGACTGACATCCGTTTACGATCTGAATCGAATGGTACTTCATGAATCCGACTGTATTGTCCTTCGAGTGCTTGCTGATAGATACCCGCTTTAGCTCCAAGTACAACAAGTGCTCCATCGGTCGGGTCGCCTTTAACGAGCCACTCCGAAGCAAACTCCTCGTCCTTGCCCTTCTTCCGCTTGCCATCATGTTCCTGCTGATGCAAAGTTGCGTTATTGCACAGAACACTTACCTCCAGTAATTTGGCAAGCATCGTATTTTTACTAACATCGATTAATGCCCCGCTACTATAGATTTGTCCACGAGGATCATAGCCATCACCTGTAACGTCTAAGCTTTGCCCTCCCACCCATAAATGGGTAACGGTCATTTTATTCTGTGTCAATGTTCCTGTCTTATCTGAGCATATAACAGATGCACAACCCAATGTTTCTACAGATGGAAGCTTGCGTACAATGGCTTTCCGCTTAATCATACGCTGCACGCCTAGTGCGAGTGCTATCGTAACGATAGCTGGCAATCCTTCTGGAATAGCTGCAACAGCTAAGCTTACACCCGCTATGAACATGGCATATGGAGGCTGTCCATGCACGATTCCTGCAATAACCACCATAATCGTTAAGCCGATGGCAACTGCGATCAAGATTTTTCCTAATTGTTCCAATCTGTGCTGCAGAGGGGTTTCTTGACTCTCCGTATTCTGTATGAGATCAGCTATTTTACCCATTTCGGTAGCCATACCTGTGCGTACAACAACCGCTTTAGCTGTCCCTCGCGTAATCAGCGTACCCATGAAACCTAGATTCTTCTGGTCACCTAATGGCACCTCGTTTGTGTGCAAAGAATCCGTGAACTTGCTTGTCGGCAAAGATTCCCCTGTAAGTGCAGACTCCTCTGCGTACATGCCATACGTTTCAATAAACCTTACATCTGCTGGCACTCGGTCCCCACTCTCAAGGACGACAATGTCTCCTGCAACAAGCTCTCTTGCAGGAATATGATGCATTTCCCCGTCACGAACGACATTCGTAAATGGTGCAGACAATTCCTTGAGTGCCCTAAGCGAACGCTCTGCACGGAACTCTTGTATGAAGCCAAGGACTCCATTCATCATAATGATCAATACAATTGTAATTGCATCCAGATATTCTCCCAAAAGACCAGAAATAAGCGTTGCACCCATTAATACGAGCACCATAAAATCCTTGAACTGGTTCAAGAGCAACGTAAGAGGTGAAACAGAGCGCTTCTCAATTAACTCGTTGCTACCATTCTGCTTTAGTCTGTCTGTTGCCTCATCCCATGACAATCCTCTAACTGGATCGACTTCATGAGCTAGCAGAACCTCCTCCGTCGACATCTGATACCACTGCCTCTGACTCATCCAATTCCCTCCTCAAAGCATTTCCCTAGCTTTCAAGCCCAACTTGTACCAATCTATTCAGACAAGCCACATAATATCCCTAACAAAGCATTTAGAAAAAGTTTCTTTTATCGGTCAATATATGGCATGATAGTAGGTGAACAAAGTGCAAGTAATTAGGGGTGAGGAATCAAATGGCATTAGACGGACTATTACTCCATGCGCTGACACAAGAGCTGCAGATGTGTGTTGGAGGAAGAATAAATAAGATACATCAACCATCAGAACATGATCTCGTATTCCAGATTCGTTCCAGAGGGTTAAATTTAAAACTATTGATATCGGCAAACCCAACTTATCCTAGAATTCATTTAACAGAAGAGCAATTCCTGAATCCTACGGATGCTCCCATGTTTTGCATGCTTATGCGCAAGCACTGCGAAAGCGGCACTATTCAAGCGATTGAACAGGTAGGAGCAGAGCGAATAATCCGCATATACGTGAAACAGAGAGACGAGCTTGGAGATGAATCACTCAAAGTGATCATTATTGAACTGATGGGGCGCCATAGCAATATTATCCTTACAGACGCTAATACAGGAACGATCCTTGATGGCATTCATCATGTAACACCTGCGATATCGGCCTATCGGATTGTCATGCCGACCGTCGCCTATGTCGCTCCTCCTGAGCAAAATAAGGAAAATCCATTCTCCGTATCGAAAGAACGCTTTTATGAGCTAGTGGATGCAAATGGCGTCCCGAGTGAAGAGTTGGTAAATCATTTTAACGGAATAAGTCCACTCGCTGCTAAAGAAATCGCATTTCGAGCAAATGCAACTGCCGAGAACGTTGATATAGATCGGTTATGGAACGCATTTGCCGAATTAATCGATGATCTGCGCCATAATCGATTCACGCCGAATATCACGGAGACAGCTTCTGGCAAGCTATCATATGCCGTGTACAAGCTCTCACATTTAGAAGGGACTAGCCAAGCATTTGAAACCGTGTCTGCTTGTCTGGAAAGCTTCTATGGAGACAAAGCGGAAAGAGATGTCGTTAAACAGCGCACTAGTGATTTGATGCGATTACTGCAAAATGAAATATCGAAAAATCGCAAGAAAATCGTTAAGCTCCAAGAAACGCTGGAAGAAGCAAAGGACGCGGATCGTTACCGAATTATGGGTGAGCTTCTGACCGCCTCTTTGCATGCCGTAAGCAAAGGTGACACAACAATTGAAGTGATCAACTACTACGATGAAGAGCAGAGAACAGTCACGATCCAGCTTGATCCGCTGCTTACGCCATCTGAGAATGCACAGCGCTACTTCAAGAGGTATACCAAAAGCAAGAACAGCCTCGTTATCGTACAAGAACAAATGGAAGAAGCGAATCAAGAAATTCGTTACTTGGAGAATTTGCTCCATCAATTGCAAACCGCAAGCCTGCGCGATATTGAGGAAATCCGCGAAGAGCTTGGCGAAGGCGGATATGTACGTCAGCGTGGCAAGTCCAAAGCGCGAAGCAAGAAGAAGAATGATAAACCAAGCCTTGCCTGCTACACGTCAAGCGAAGGCATTCCGATTTACGTGGGGAAGAACAACAAGCAGAATGAATATTTAACCTGCCGCCTAGCTGGTTCATCCGATACTTGGCTGCATACAAAAGATATTCCTGGCTCGCATGTGGTCATACGTGCAGCAGAATATGGCGAGCCTACGCTCCATGAAGCAGCTATACTTGCAGCTTATTATTCACAAGGCAAAGCATCAAGCAGTGTTCCTGTTGATTTCACGCAAATCAAATATGTACACAAGCCGAATGGCGCTAAGCCTGGCTATGTGATCTACACGAATCAAAAAACACTTTTCATAACACCAGACGAATCAATCGTAAAATCATTGCAAGTAAGCACAAGATGAAACGGTTCCACCGTCCTTACTGAAATAACAAAACCAGCATTCAGAGGATTGCCCTCTTAATGCTGGTTTTTACGTTTCTTCCTAATAATCGCTATAATCTTTATGATTTCGTTGGATTCTCTATCTGAAGTTCTGGCATCCATTGCTTCATTCGTTCTTCAATCGCAGGCTTCAACTTGCCAATACCAGGCAGCTTCTGCTCTGTAACATAGGATAAAGGGACAATTTGGTATTTACCCCACTTCTGATGATCAATATAAGTCGGCATGAATGATGGATTCTTGACCTCGATTGTAACTTTATCCCCCAATTGTACCTTCTCAATCTCAAGGTTAAGGATACCACCGATATAACGATATGGCTCCTGAAGCTCCTGTGCTGCAATAAAGTTACCTAACGAGTAAATGACGAAAGCTTTGCTACCATCAGCACGCGTAATCCAGTCAACTGGCTGAAGTACATGCGGATGATGACCAAGGATAATATCTGCACCTTCATTAGCTGCGAATGTTGCCCAATCCTTCTGCTCTTCATTTGGAACTAACTGATATTCAACTCCAAAATGACAACTTACGACGACGACATCAGCTAATTCCTTCGCTTTGCGAATTTCCTTACTCATCGTCTCTTTATCCAGTAAAGCAACCAAATACGGTTTGTCTTCAGGGATCGGGATG
The DNA here is from genome assembly GCF_004344915.1 of Paenibacillus albiflavus. Lineage (GTDB taxonomy): Bacteria > Bacillota > Bacilli > Paenibacillales > NBRC-103111 > Paenibacillus_AM > Paenibacillus_AM albiflavus. Next base: position 178,440 of record NZ_SKFG01000003.1, read on the forward strand.
CCATTGGTACCATACGTATAAGATACGAATGCAACCTTCACACCGTTCTTTTCAATCACTCGTATATGATCACGATCCTCTTGGCTTTCATATGCACCCGTGTACGTCACACCAATTTGTTTCCAATTGTTGATCGCTGCTCGAACGCCTTTCTCCCTCTTATCCATTGCATGGTTGTTCGCCATTGATACGACATCTACACCGACTGATTTCAAGGTCTCGCCGATTTCAATTGGACTACCAAACATAGGATAGTCTGAAATCCCGATCTCTTTACCTGCGATAATCGACTCTGAATTGGCAAATGTGATATCTGCTTTCTCCAGGTATGGCTTCACTACATCAAACATGGGATCAAAATTATATCCATCACCCTGCGCCGCATCACGATACACCGCTTTATGAAGTAAGACATCTCCAACCGCTGTTAGCGTAATTTTGGATGTAATCGGCACCGGACTTGGTGTTGGAATAGGCGCTGCTGTAGGCTGAGTTGTCTCAGCTGGTGCAGGCCTTGCACCAGACTGTCCATTCTCCTTAGGAGCTGATGTGCATGCGCCAACAATACTAATAACTGCGATCAATAGGACTACGAGCATACATTTTCTTGATGATTTAACTACACGTAACAATTCCCCACCATCTTCACTTTTAGGTTAAATTTTCTGTTTCCATTGCTCGGACAAGCGCAATAAATAATCCTGCAGCTGCGGCCTCAGGTCATCACGTTTGAGTGCAAGCTCAATTGTAGCTTCTATGTAACCAAGCTTATCCCCAACATCATATCGCTGTCCTTCAATAGAATAGGTAACCATTTGATGCTGACTATTCAGTACACGAAGTGCGTCCGTCAACTGAATTTCGCCGCCTCTTCCTGGTTCACATTTCTCTAGAATACCAAAAATTTCGGGCTCAATAATATATCTTCCAATAACTGCTAGATTAGAAGGTGCATTATCTTGCGCAGGCTTCTCCACAAGATCCGAGATGCGTCTATAAGCATCCACTTGCGGGGCAGGAGAAATAATGCCGTACTTACTGACATCTTCCCATGGAACTTCTTGCACCGCAATGACCGATGTCTCTACCTCATCATATAGATCGATCATGCTTCTAAGACATGGTGGATTCGCCTCAATAATATCGTCACCAAGCAGCACAGCAAATGGCTCATTTCCAATAAACTTGCGAGCACAATAGATGGCATGACCTAGCCCAAGCGGTTCTTTTTGGCGGATATAGTGTATATCAGCTAAATTAGAAACCATCTGCACCTGATCTAACAGTTGAAGTGAATCTTTCTCCTTCAGCAAAGTCTCCAGTTCAATCGACTTGTCAAAATGATCCTCAATTGCCCGCTTACTGCGCCCAGTAACAATAATAATATCTTCGATTCCTGATTGGATCGCTTCTTCCACAATGTATTGAATTGCAGGCTTATCTACGATCGGCAGCATTTCCTTTGGTTGAGCTTTGGTAGCTGGCAAGAACCTTGTTCCTAAACCAGCAGCTGGAATAATCGCTTTACGAATTTTCATTGAGCTATTCCTCCTCATCCATTCTATACATGTAATATTTATATCCCAATCAGTTGATCAAGAACCGTTATGGAAATTCTTCTTGCACCCACTTCACCGTGGAACATTTCTCCTTCTCTTGCACCGTGAAAATCTGAACCCGCTGTAACAATCAAGTTATGTTGAGCAGCAATTTGTTGATATCGTGCTTCGTCCCGAGGACTATGATCGGAATGATATACTTCAATTCCATCAACCCCTTGTCCGATAATTTCTATAACAAGCTCATCATTCTTATAGAGCCCAGGATGTGCTAATACGGCTGCCCCTTTGGCTTCATGAATCCAGTTAATCGCCGTTTGCGGAGATATCCGCGGCGGATTCACATATGCAGCACCACCAGTTCCGAGCAATCGTTCAAACGCTTCGTTAACCGAGGCCACATAACCTTTCTTCACCAATAACTGAGCGATATGAGGTCTACCAATCGTATCTCCATCCTGCTTAATATCACTTACGAGCTCAGTTACTTCTTCAAGTGTAATGTCCATACCGAGCTGCTGCAGCTTCTCAATCATCATCGTATTTCGCAGCTGTCTTGTGTCTCTGATCTCAGCTAGTCGACTGAGCAGCACTTCATCTGTGATATCGATAAAATAGCCCAGCACATGAATATCCTGTCCACAAGCAACGGTCGAAATTTCGATGCCCGGAACGACTCTTATGCCGATCCGCTCTCCCTCTTTCATCGCTTCCTCTACTCCAGAGACTGTATCATGATCGGTAATTGCTATTGCTGCTAGCCCTGCCTCTTTAGCCAACTGAACATTCATGGATGGTGAATTCATTCCGTCAGATGCTGTAGTGTGTGTATGTAAATCGGCCATCCCTATCCCCATACCATAACCCCATTTCTGCTAAATAAGTAAATATATTCTACTTTTTTCTATCATCTACAATATTATACCAGAATGTCTTTGAAACCAAGAATAAAGTTATAACACAAAAGTTATAAATTCTATAATACTAAAGAAGAGCACGCTTTAAGCGTACCCCTCACTTTGATAGCTATCAATCTATGATATAGCAATCTTATTTGCGTTTGCGACCACTTTTGATTAATGTCATTCTTCGAGAATGTCTGAGCCATGAATAGTAAGTTCTCAGATCTCTAAGTTCAAGCGATTCCGATAGCTTTCCTAAGAAGGTTACAATGATCATCTTATGTAAGGGATTTCCAATGAGATCGGTTTCATTCTCCATAGCGCTAAATTCAGCGACCACGACTAAATCGTCTTCAATTAGAAACACTTCTTTTTCATTCTTATAATAGGGAGTTATTTTCGATTCTTTGAGCTTGTCCCACACATAATCACAGATGTCATCTACTTCGCCGCCCTTAATGGCAATTCGTTCGTTCCACCTATCTTTGGCATGATGTGTAACTACGACATCTGCTACCAGATAGTTGTCAAGCACTGCGAAAAAAGGCTCATAGGTGCTCCATCGGACCGTTTTGCGATCCTTCATATCTATTACTCCCTTCCTAGGTGATAGGACTATAATACTATTGTATATATTACCTTAATGTTCTAAATATTTTCAATATTTTTATGAGAATCCGCTTCATTGCAGTATAATACCTATAAAAAAACTACCTGCGTCTGCAGGTAGCTACTTGAGTAAATAGGTATTTCACCTTTTCAATAATTGCCATTCTAAACTACAAGGTGTAAAATCTAGTTTTGTCAGGGATATCAGAGCTGTACTCCGTTTTAATTTCATTACGGTAGGAGCGCTCAACCTTTTTAACATAAGGGAGCTTCTGCAATTGCTTAAGTGTGTCTTCCAAACGTTCGGCGTGCACATATAGTACGATATAATGCATACGTTTGGAAACATAATGAACTGTTCCGTAACGCTCAAAATTTTTGGCGGTCTTAAGATCATTGACCCAAATTATGATGCCGCTGCGATCAGTGAACAATATGATCATCCTCATTTCATCTCAAAAATTGGAGTTGATTATTTATGTCACAGTCTGAACTGACTGTCCGTGTCTTGCGTGGACAACTGACTGAATGTATTCATCACGGTCATTTAGTCGTCGTAAACGAGCAAGGAGATATTCTCCATTCTGCAGGCGAGCCAACTTATGTAACCTATGCACGATCTACGGCTAAGCCCCTGCAAGCTATTCCTGTCATCGAATCTGGAGCTGCTGATCACTATCATTTTACAGAAGAAGAACTGGCTCTATTCTGCGCTTCTCATAGCGGTGAAGAGGCTCACACCACAACAGCTTCTCAAGTATTAAATAAAATCGGATTAGGCGCCGAGCACCTGCAATGCGGTGTACATGAACCATTCCATTCGGCAACTACTGCCTATATGCGTGAACATCAAATTAAACCTTCTGCTCTTCATAATAACTGTTCTGGGAAGCATTCTGCAATGCTTGCGCTTGCAACTCATCTTCAAGTACCAATCGATAACTATTTATCAATCCATCATCCCGTACAACAGCTTATGCTTCAAACCGTATCTGACATGAGCGGTGTTCCTGCTAATCAAATCGTAATCGGAATCGATGGCTGCGGCGTTCCCGTCTTTGGTCTCGGACTCCATCAGCTTGCTCGCGCTTACGCTACGCTTGGCAATCCTGTTCATCTCAGCGATACAAGAGCAAATGCTTGCCGCCAGATCATTCATGCCATTGCAAACTATCCGCTCTATCTCGGAGGAAGCGATCGTTTTGACACCGCACTTATTCGTGTAACCAAAGGCAGAATCATCGGAAAACTGGGAGCCGAAGGCGTGTATGCTGTTACTATTCCTGAGAAGGGATTAGGGATTGCGCTCAAAATCGAAGATGGAGCTAAACGAGCGATGCATCCTGCTATCATAGAAGCGCTCGTCCAGCTCGACCTTCTAACTGCTGAAGAGCAAGTGGAGCTTCAAAACTTCCATCATCCGATCGTGAAGAACTGGCAAGGCACTGTCGTCGGATCTATTGAAGCAACTGTTAAGCTAAGCTAGTGTGATACATGGTCCGCTAGCCGCAGCTTTTGCAGCCGCCAGAACAGCCTTTGGCTGTCAGCATTTTATTGCCCGGTACTTTAATCGTATCAGACACTGAATGTGCAATCGTTTCTGATATCGAATATAACAGTTCATCCAAGCGGTCTTCTGCAGTTTTAAAGCGGAGGACTGCTTTATTATTATCCATTAAATTCTGAACCTCCTGCACGTGCTGAAGACCTTCATGATAATTAGGGTGAAAATGACCAAATCGTTCGCATTCCTCGAACCGTTCTTTTGCCTTGGCAAACAGCTTAATGAGCTCTTGTGCTTCTGCGTCGTTGTCCACAGCTTGCTTCCAATATAAATAATCGGCCAATTCGGCGGATGTATTAATCATATCTCCTAAGTCATAGGCATGCAGCAAAATGGAGGACATATCGAGAGCTGCTGCTTCTTCCATACTCATGACACGTCACCATCCTTTACAATTGTGTATGTTTCTCCAATATCATACCATACATTGTAAAGAGTTTGTCACTGATTTGTTTTGGGAGAAGTTTGGTCTCCTAGCTCTGACATATAGGCTACGAGTGCAACTTCACGACCAGTCTCTGCCTTGAGCTTATTTTCGAATTGCTTGATTTCTTGCACAACCGATTCATCCAGCCGCGCAACTTTGTAATGTCCCATTCTTTCCCCTCCTTTCCTTGACTAGTATTCCCTGAAAAAAAGAAAACGCACCTTCATGGATTGAAGATGCGTTAATTGTAAATTTGAATTATGCAATAACTTGCATCCGATCAAGTGCCATCGCTAGCAGCAGTTTAGCGCCGTTCAGCATAGCCCGTTCGTCAAAATCAAATCGCGGATGGTGATGTGGATAAACAATCCCCTGCTCCTCATTGCCTGCACCTACAAACATAAAGCATCCAGGTACTTGCTGCAAATAATAAGCAAAGTCCTCACCAGCCATCATTTGGGGTGATTCAAGCACTTGTGCCTGATCAACAACCTGCTGCCCTACACGCTTAAAGCGTTCCGCCTCTCCCGCATGGTTAATGACAGGCGGGTAGCCGCGATTATACTCAAACCGATAATCCGCATGAAACATCTTGCAAGTCCCTGCAATAACCTCTTCCATTCTTGTACTTACGAGTTCAAGTACATCTGGATGGAATGTACGTACTGTACCGATCATCGAGGTGCTCTCTGCGATAACATTGAAGCCAGTACCACCATTAATTGTACCTACACTTATAACACAGGACTCCGTTGGGTCGACATTTCGAGAAACAATCGACTGCAGATTGACGACGATATGCGAGCTTACAACAACCGCATCAACAGTCTGATGAGGCAGACCGCCATGTCCACCCTTGCCGTTTACCTCAATTTTGAATTCGTCGGATGCCGCCATGATGGCACCACTGCGTGAGCTTATCGTACCATAAGGCAATAGACTCCATAGATGTACCCCATAGATCGCGTCAACACCATCTAGTACGCCATCTTGAATCATAGGGTTAGCTCCACCAGGAGAAATTTCTTCCGCATGCTGAAAAATAAGCACGAAATTACCAGGCAGTTGTTCCTTCTGATCCGCAAGTACTTTGGCGATTGCTAATAAGGATGAAGTATGCCCATCATGACCACAAGCATGCATAACGCCTGGAACTGTAGAAGCATATTCACAAGACTTCAGATCCTGAATTGGAAGCGCATCCATATCCGCTCTTAAAGCAACCGTGATGCCGCTGGTCTTTCCTCCACTAATTTTGGCGACAACACCGTTGCCACCTACATGCTCACGCACTTCATATCCATAGCTGCGCAGCTTATCCGCAATGAAAACAGGAGTCGCTTTCTCCATAAAAGACAATTCAGGATATTGATGAAGATGTCTGCGCCATCCTACCATTTCGTCGTACATTTCCTCAAGCTGAGCATATAACTTATCGCGTAGCATCAAATGTTCTCCCCCATTTTGTTTACGGATAACTACCTAAATTTAGTCAGTCAATTTCATTTTAACAAACTGGCTTTAATTTTTCACTTAAAATACACCAAATGTACCAATTATTCAGTCTCAATTCACTTGCAGAACCTTCAGAAACATACTATCATGTATAGAAGAATTCGAAAATATGGAGGGGTTTTAACAGTGATTATCGAAGCTACTAGCCTAAAAGGGCTTAAGAGCGAGCTATCTTACCTTGACGAAATCACATCAGAGCTAGGTTTCGTTCGTTGGCAGTGGGAATACTACCGTGCAACTTATGATTTAAAAATTGAGGATAAATCTACAAATGCAGACTATTATCTAAGAGTGAATACTCGTGTTGAATCTGGCAAATTAGAATCTCCATACGCGGTCCTATACATAGAAGACACTTACATCGGCAAATCATCATTCCCGCATGGCTTAGACTATAACACACCAATTCCAGCTCAAGTACTCAAAATTGCTGATCAGAAACTAGCTGAACTACAACGCATGTTGACTAAATAGTAGATGAGTTCAACAACAACCCCTTTGCGCAAAGGAACACCAGATTTTCTTTTACTATTTCTGACGTTTCTGTTGGTATGTTTTGGGCTTGTTATGATCTTTAGTGCAAGCTCCATGACGTCTGCTTACACCAATGGGGATCCATGGGGCTTTACACAAAAGCAAATCATCAGTGTCATCGTTGGCATTGTTGGCATGATCATTTGCATGAATATCCCATTAAATAAACTTAAACATCTTGTACCCGTTAGTTTTATTGGTGTTATCATCTTACTGTTTGCGGTTCTTATGTTCGGTCAAGTTGTAAATGGCGCCCGAAGCTGGTTTATGATCGCTGGATTTAGCCTGCAGCCAACGGAATTTGCTAAGCTCGGCATTATTCTCTATCTTTCTTTACTCATTACGAATAAAGATGAGAAATTCCGTACCTTCTCAAGGGGACTTGCACCTGCTCTAGTCATTGTCGCATTTATAACTGGTCTCATTTATTTACAGAATGACTTGGGCTCAGCTTTAATTCTCATTTGCTGTGCGGGGACTGTTATTTTTGCAGGAGGAGCTAAACTTAGACATCTGGTTAGTGTAACCTTGATCCTTAGCATGCTTGCAGGCTTGTTTATTGGCGTTACGCTCATTTCTAATGCTGGACTTGATGCTAAAGACCGTGACCACAAAGCAGGCCGAATTCTGGCCTTTCTTGAGCCTGATAAATACCAAGCTGAAGAGAGCTATCAAGTGACGCAATCACTCTATGCTTTTGGACATGGTGGGTTTACAGGGACAGGTTATGGACAAGGCGTGCAGAAGCTGCATTATATTCCTGAAGCACATAATGACTTCATTTTCGCTACAATAGGTGAAGAATTTGGATTTCTAGGGTCAACCTTGTTTCTTCTCACTTACTTGCTCTTTATATGGCGGGGGATTATTGTATCTGTTCGCTGTAAAGATAAATTTGGGATGTTATCAGGTGTTGGCATTATGGGAATGATCGGCTTCCAGGCATTCGTTAACCTCGGCGGCGTTACACAGACGATCCCATTAACTGGTGTCACACTACCGTTAATTTCATATGGCGGTACCTCGATGATCGTTACGTTGACAGCTATGGGCATAGTCCTTGGACTATCGCGCAATTATAATCAAATACCTACCAAATAACGAGATTCGAATTAGCAGCAGCCCTTAAACCACAAACTTTGGGGCTGCTTTTGTTATGTTCAGCCAAGAAAAAACGGTTTCACCGTCCTTAGAGGCGGGTGCGTTTCTTCAGGTATTACTTAGAATTTATGACACGAAAGTTATAAATTCTATAATACTAAAAAAGCTACCTCGCAAGTAGAAGTACCTTTTCTACTTAAGAGATAGCTTTTATGTATATAACATTTTAGAATTGTGTAGCGGTCGTTTATTTAACGCGAAGAGATTCCTCAACCTCTTCTTCAGCAGCGAAGGAAACCCCTTCAACTTTAACGTTAACTTCAACAACAGTAAGTCCTGTCATGTTCTCTAAAGCTTCACGAACATTCTGCTGTAAGTCACGGCATACTTCATGGATTTTAGAGCCGAATTGAACAATAACTCTTAAGTCAATTGCTGCTTCGACTTGTCCAACTTCAACCGTTACGCCTTTTTGCACGTTTTTGCCTGTTAGAAGCTTAGCAAGACCTTCTGACATTCCTCCTGACATCCCTGCAATACCTGGAGTCTCCATAGCTGCTAATCCAGCGATTGTTGCTACAACATCATCTGATATACGTATAATTCCTGATTGGCTTTGTTCAGACATTTGGACCACACTCCCTTGTAGTAGACATGCTTATATTGTAAATGATTACGCAAGGTGAAATCAAGCAATGGCTTGTATGAACTGAGAGTTATAAATTCTATATCACTAAAAAAACAACCCTCTCCGCAATTAAATGCGGACAAGGGATGTTATTTATATTTTAACGCTTCGTATAGTACGGCAAGATTACGTTCCAAGCGGGTTAATAGCTCTCTACCTGTCGCTTCGCTAATAAGGCCTGCTCTTGTAGCAAAATCGATCTCACGAGAGAATCCATACATTTGAGTATCGAGCACTTCCTCGTATAATGGACATTGGCGTGTCGTCAAATTCTCCATTTGAACTTCGATGAGCTTCTCTATTTTATTCGCATCCTCTTGAAGAAGAAGGAGCGCCTTCTGGTTCAATCCAAGCATCACTTCTGATGAAGACATTTATTCTTCCCCCTTGTACCTTTCATCCATACTCCTATAAGCATTATATTAGTCGAAATTGCGGGAATATACAAGTTTTCCGTGCGCATCGATCTTTATTCGCAAAAAAGGTATTCTCAGCAGTTTGAGAATACCTTTTGACGCTTGTTATTCTTCAACTATTTTTACATTCAAATTGTGTTTAGTAAACACATCAACCATTGCTTTCTTAGCATCTTCTGCATCTGGACCATGTACATGAAGGTCATAGGAATGTGCATCCAAAAGGGTTGTGAACAATCCCAAGATACTCTTAACATCGATATACTTATTGTCATACTGTAACACGATTGAAGATCTGAATTTGCCTGCTGTTTGTGAAATTTCTACGATCGCAGCATTATTAGCGTTTGTCATGGAGATACCTCCTAATTTATCTAGTTTAATATCATCACATTCTCATGATACCTTGTTCACAATGTTACATCAAGATAAACTTTCCAAATTCCTTTAAAATATTCAGGTTTAGCCCGCTCTAGGTTCATGCAATGTTATTGTTCTTCTTAGGCATAAGTCTGCCCTTGAGATAATGGCCAATCAGTATTATCACAACAAAAATAGCCAGCAGGAGAAAGAAGCGACTCTTATGTTGTCTAAAGTGTATCGCATCATGTGCGATCAAGGTTTCGAGGGCAACAATCGGTAACTTACCAATCCATGTTCCTAGAAGGTAGGAGCGTACACTGATGCTGCTCACACCCGCACCAACCGAAATAGCTGAAGATGGAATAATTGGAATGAGCCTGCCGATTAGAATATAAAAAAAACCATGTTCTCCAAGCTTCTCATTAAAGCCACGGATTACAGGGTACTTGCTTATTTGGCGATCAACCCAGCCAAAACCAAGCTTGCGAGCGACAAAGAAGGCAGTTGTTGCTCCTAGACACGCCATTACATAATTCAAAATGAGCCCCCAGGTCATGCCACAAATAGCGACGTTCGCACCTGCTAAAAGCACAAATGGGACGAACGGGAAGAAGGTTTGTAGATATACAAACAGACTGCCTAATACGATCCCAAGAAAACCTAAGGAAATTAAATACGTTGGTATCTGCGACAAGTCAACTTCGAACAGCATCATTACAGCAGCTGCTAACAGAATGAGTATCGCTGCTGCGATCAGCCATATTTTCGTTTGTTTAGTCAAGTTAGTAAGCTCCATTCACTCGCCGCTAAATCTTACATAAGAGCGACGTTATTCCTTAGCCGCATCCACAATAATTTGATTCTTACCGCTGTTTTTAGCCAAGTAAAGCGCCATGTCTGCACGATAGAATAAGGACTCGACACTGATATTGTCATCTTCCCAATTCCAATCAGATACGCCGCATGAAATCGTAACTAGTGGGCTCGTTTCCTTCATGACCTTGGTTCGGATGCGATCTGCAATACGAAGCGACTGTTCTTTATTAATTTGCGGAAAATAAACCGCCAGCTCTTCCCCGCCCCATCTTGCAGCAATATCATGCTCTCGAATCGAATTTTTGATAATACTCGATACTTGAACAAGAATCTGGTCACCGACCTGATGCCCATATGTATCATTGACACTTTTAAAATTATCAATATCAATCAAAATAAAGGAACCACAGAAATCCTTTTTCTGAGAAATATTAATTTGTTCATCAAGCACATGGCGAACATGCAAGCCCGTTAAATTATCTGTAATCACCATTCGTTTGACTTCAGAATGAAGGGATGCGTTCGTCATCGCTAGTCCAATATGCCCAGAGAGCATTTGAAGCAGCTTATAATTATCATACGAGAAGAAATTCGGTTTCTGATGAACAACCAGTATCATCCCCATTACTTCTTCCTTAACAATGATTGGAGAAGCGATTAGCGAACGCGAATTCGTCAGTTCCATCAATCTGGATTTAACCTTAGGATTTACCCAATAGTCGGATATAATGACAGGTTCTTTGGTTGAATACATGACACCTGAGAAACCGCTATGAATAGAGCATACTTCTTGGAACATCTCCGGCAAGTTACTTGCTTGTACCGTTAATTTATCGCTATCCTTATCCTTCTGCAGGATACAGAAATATTCTGCACCAAAAATCTCCACTAATTCAGAAGAAACAAAGCCAAAAATTTCATTTAAGCTGAGGCTCTGATTTAATCGTTGCGTTATTTCATTAATTAACCGTAGTTCATTGATAAGCATATAGGATTGCTCGTACAGCTTGGCATTCTCCAGAGAAGCTCCCCCAAAATCTGCAATCATCGAAATAAATTCAATATCACGCTGTTCGAAAAAATCTTCTTCACACTCGATAGATAGAACGCCATATACCCCCTGCTTACCTGAAAGCGGCACAGCCACCTTTATATTTGAACTAGCTGAGAGACTGCGTTCGACTACAATTTGGCCGTCCATAAATGCACGAGTGCAAGCTCGATTCTCCTTCCCTTGAAAATCAAGCGGTTTAATCAATTCATTCGAGCTCTGATAATCTTGGGACAAGAATACTTCCATTTTAACATAAGGAAATACAGCTTTCACGTTATTAACGACTTCCATTAAAACCGAATCTGTATCAATCAAAGCATGCAGCCGTTTAGCCGAGAGAATGAGCATCTCTTGTTTCTTAATATCTCGTTCAAATGCTCTAGCAAGTTCGACTTCAACCTTCATGCTAGATTCACTAAACCAAGACAGACCAATTGTATAGAAATATAGCAAATAATCAATATCTAATTGATTCTGCTCTAAATCTCCGATAAAAGCAAATACGCCCAGCCATTCTCCACTACCGAGAAAAACTGGAATCGCTGCCATTTTATAAGTTGTATTCGTACTCTTTAAGGTAAAATCACAGCAAAGAGAAGTACGACTTGCAAAGCATTCGCTAATCGGATTTATACCGATCTCTTGATCGGCCCATGAACTTCCAACTGGAGGGATCAATAATTCATGGCTTGGTGTTGTGCGACTGATCAATACTTTCTTATTAGAGTCAAATAGTACATAAGACCCATTAAGACTATCGAACGTAGGACCCTTCGCCGTTAACTCCGATGTCAAACACGTGCGCAGAGCTTCTATAAATTGAGTCTCGGCTTCCCAAGTTGCTGATGACAATCTCAAAACATATGCAGTTGTATTAACTAAATCAGGACCTAATCCGAGATTATGTTGAGACAGCAGTTCGCGACATTGACTCATACCGAAACTCCTTTGCAACGTCTTTTAAATAAATGAACTATTTCATTTAAAATGATTCTTCCTTATCTTACTATTTATTTAGGAAATATGCACTATAAAATTATTCATAAATTCTCATTGCAATTTGCCACCGTGTAATTTTCATAAAAATTTCAAATCTAAAGCGGATAATAAAAACTTGACATTATAGTATTTGTTTTATAGAATATGAAGTCGAGTACTATCTTGATTTCGGTGAAAAGTACCTGTGTCCACCCTCTCTAATTTTGTTGCTGACAAGACAGCGGCTGAAAGCTTGTCAGAGGCGATCATGTTATGAATACGCCGTAAACAAAATTAGCACAAGACACTTCGCCTCTATACAACAAAACCATCATAAAGGTGAAAAAAGGAGATTACATTTCATGTCACGTTATACAGGTCCTAAATTTAAACTAAGCCGTCGTTTGGGTATTTCCCTAAGCGGTACTGGCAAAGAATTGAAGCGCGCTTTCCCTCCAGGACAACACGGTCCTAACCAACGCAGAAAAATGAGCGAATATGGTATTCAATTACAAGAGAAGCAAAAGCTTCGTCATATGTACGGCTTGAACGAGAAGCAATTTAAAAACCTTTACGTTAAAGCTTCCAAACTACAAGGTGTATCTGGTGAGAACTTCATGATCCTGCTTGAAACACGTTTGGACAACTTAGTATTCCGTCTTGGTCTTTCCAACTCTCGTGCAGGCGCACGTCAACTTGTTTCCCACGGTCACGTAACTGTGAACGGCAAGAAAGTTGACATTGCATCTTACCTGGTATCTCCTGGTGATGTAATCAGTCTTCGTGAAAGAAGCCGTGGCATTTCTGTCGTTAAAGAAGCTCTTGCTAACCGCAACTACTTACCTGCATACGTAGAAATGAACGATGCAGCAGTAGAAGGTAAGCTTGTTCGTCTTCCTGAGCGTGCTGAATTACCACAAGAAATCAATGATAAGCTAATCATTGAGTGGTACTCACGTTAATCTTTACTTTGTTAAATTTACAAGCCCAAGAACGCATATGCGTCTTGGGCTTGTTTTTTTGTTATTATAGAATTTATAACATTCGTGTATATAAATTCTAAGTAATACCTTAAGAAACGCACCCGCCTTTTAGGACGGTGTAACCGTTTCTTCTGGTTATAGAAGTCTGTACATATCTGAATCCTGCGCCGTTATAAATGGACTAAGCTCACCTTTAGCATGAATGCATAGCATATGCATCGCCCGCGTACAGGCGGTATAGAACAGCTTACGTTCTGCTTCATGACGATACTGCTCAGCCGAACCGTCATACACAATAACTGCGTCAAATTCAACCCCTTTAGCTAAATAGGCCGGAATGACGAGCACTCCTTGTTCGAAGGTTGGTGTGAATTTCGTAACCAGATGTGCAGATACATGCTTTTTGATGAGAGAATGCACCACAGCACTTTCACTTGCCGTTTTACATATAACAGCGATTGATGCATACCCTTCCGCTTGAAGTTTCTCAAGATCTTGAATAATATGCGCATTCAGCTCATCGGTACTTGTGGAACGCTTGACTACAGGCTTATCACCACTACGATTAAATGGAATAATGCGTTCACCACCCTGCACCATGCCACGCGTGAAATTCACAATCTCATAAGTAGATCGATAACTTCGTAACAATTCAATTAGCTCTGTCTGCTCCTCCCCATAAAGCCCGATTAGAGGTTCAAAAGATTGCATAGCAGACGAATGTGCGTAAATCGCCTGATTGAAATCACCAAGTGCTGTCATGCGACTTCGCGGGAACAAACGCTTCATATACTCCAACTGGAAGGCAGAATAGTCTTGCGCTTCATCGATAATAACATGACGCACAGAAGTGTTGACTTGAAATCCGAGCAGCAAATCCTTCATGAACAGATAAGGGGTCGCATCCTCATAATCAAGCAAGCCTTGATCCAAGTTGCTTAGCGTACGTTTTGCAATCATTGACCAATGATCCAATAACGAATCCATTTCATTAACCTTTAGAAATAGTTGTTCATCGGCAAATAACTGTTTATAAATGGTTTTAATATCAACAAAGCTAAGCTGTTTAATCTCTTGACGAAGCGGCTTAAATCGCTCCTGCACAACCACACGAGCTAGCAGTTCGCGCTCTGCTTCAAAATCATCAAAGGTAACGCCCTTCCCCTCTTGCATCTTGAGCAGCCGATTATACGCTCTGTGATAATCTTCAGGCTCAAGCAGCTCAATTTCATTATCCACCCATTCTGCCTCAAGCTGGGCATTCGCAAAGGAGGATACCTTCTTAAGCAACCAGTCGCGCAGTAATGAGATACGATTCGTTAAACGAATTGCAGCATCGTAGGAATAAAATTGTTCAACCATTCGGTCCGCCGAAACGATCGTCTGGCCGTTAAATAGGATCGAATGGAACTTCATCCCTTCACGCTCTAATAACGATTTATATTTCAACATCGCATGTATATAGGCAGTCGAGGATTTATAATGAATGCCGCAGAGCCTAGCCTGATATTCTGGCGCATCATACGAGTTCAATACATATTCCAGCTGCTCAAAAGGATCCTCAAGCTGAAAATCCATGCCAAGACTGTGCTCCAAATAAGCTTGCAGGGTCGTTTGCTGCATATTCTCTTCTCCTAGCTCAGGAAGCACGGTAGATACATAGCTATTAAACATCGGGTTCGGCGAGAACAAAACCATCTGATCGGATTTTAACGTATCTCTATGTTTATACAATAAATAGGCAACCCGCTGCAGTGCGGATGAAGTTTTGCCGCTTCCTGCTGCACCTTGAACAATCAGCATACGACTGCGATCATTTCGGATAATTTGATTCTGCTCCTTCTGGATCGTCGCTACAATACTCTTCATCTGCGCATCGGATGTTCGACTGAGCACCTGCTGAAGCAATTGATCTCCAATCGTTATTCCGGTGTCAAATAAGATTTGAATGTTGCGATCCCGAATTACAAATTGCCGCTTGAGCAGCATTTCTCCTTGTACGCTCCCACTAGGCGTTTCATAAACGGCATCGCCAGGGGTATAGTCATAATACAAGCTTGATATTGGAGCCCTCCAATCATAGATGAGGAATGTATCCCCATTATCATTAAGCAGCGAACCAATTCCTAAATAGACTTGTTCAGTCCCTGACACACCTTTTTCTACAAAATCAATTCTGCCAAAATAAGGCGATTGAACGAGGCGTCTTAGCTTGTGAAGCGTACTTGTTGCATGACGATGCCTAAGTTCACGCTCTGATAATACTTCTGCTTGCTGCTTTAAGCTGGCCATTGTTTCAATCACATCATCCATGGAACTTACGTCAACCGTCACTTCATCCCAAAAATGCTTACGGATCTCAACTACATCCTTCTTGACATCTCCAACCTGCTCCTCAAGCTCATCAATGCGCACGGCAATGAGATCGGTCACCTCATTCACTCGCACCTGTTCCTCATGCCATTCATAGTTAGTTCTATCCAATCCAATCGCCCCTTTCCACCTTATCAAACCAAACAAAATACGCGTTCACATCAACAATGAAAATAGATGAACATTTTATTTGACATCTCACCATTTCGGTAGTATAATTAAATTAGGATAACAATGTCCATGTTTCATTGTTTATTGAGAATCAAGATTGATTATATCATGTTGCTATTGTGTATTCAAGGTATGAATTCTATTTTTCTATGCAAAAATTTAAGCCTCCATTACTGGAGGCTTTTTTGATGTTAGATGGCACGATTCCACTTATGATTGACTTGGTTTGTACCGCCTATACTAGCTGCTGTCTTCCTCATTTGAACTATTCAGATAAATTTGATTTATTATCGACATTTATTCCACAGCCTCTCATTCCTGTCAAACTCGCTGTCCCCTAATTCCCTTTTATGGTATAATTATACCGATTCATTAAGGAGGAATTAGATAAACATATGGGGAAACTTACTAATTTTTTCAAAAAACCAGGTGTTCGCAGTACAGGTAAATGGACATGGTTTACGATCAAATGGCTATTTATATGTGGACTAACAGCTTGTTTTTTGGGCGGCGCTATAGCATTCGGGTATGTTACTGCGCTTGTCAAGGATGATCCGATCCGTACCAAAGAATTTATGCAACACGAAATGCAGCAGAATGCCATCACGGGATTCGTCTATTTTAATAAAGATGATCAATTAATCGGTCAATTACGAACCGAGGAAGATCGCCGCCTCGCAGAGCTTAAAGAAATACCACAGGTGGTGCTCGATGCCGTACTTGCTATTGAAGATAATGATTTTTACAATCATTACGGAATTGACTTTGCAGGTATTTTCCGTGCCGTTAAGCAGAAGGTGCTTAATGAACCCGTTCAAACAGGCGGTAGTACGATTACGCAGCAATTAGCTAGAATTGTATTTCTAACGCTGGACCGTGAATCGGATCGTAAAGCCAAAGAAATTCTTCTCTCTTTGCGAATGGAACGAATGATGTCCAAGGATCAGATCCTACTCGCCTATTTAAACAAAATCCCTTATGGCAACGGTTCCACTGGCTATAACCTGTATGGGATCAAAGCAGCTGCCAAAGGGATATTCAATATTGATGACCTATCCAAGATCAACGTTGCGCAAGCAGCATATCTTGCAGGACTACCTCAGCAGCCTAGTAACTTCTCAGCGTTTGGGAGCAGTGGTAAATTTGATGAAAAAGGATTCAAAGCAGCAACCGAACGCCAGAAGTTAGTGCTTAAACGTATGCTGCAAGAGAACAAAATTACAGAAGAGCAATATCAGGAAGCACTTAAATTCGATCTATATGGTTCCTTAGCTAAACCAGAGAAAAAAGCCTACAATACATATCCTTACCTCATGATTGAAGCGGAGAAGCAAGCTACCGAAATTCTCATCAAGCAAGCATATCCTGATCTTGATCCTGAAAAAGATAAAGACCTATATGCCAAAGCTTATGAAAAAATGCATCAGCAGCTTCTGCATGGAGGCTATCAGATCTATACGACGATTGATAAAACGATCTACGACTCGATGCGTAGTATAGCAGAGAACGAGAAGAACTTTTCTCCAGACGACAAGGTCAAAGGGATTGAGCAAGTTGGAGCTGTTATGCTTGACTCCAAGACAAGCGCGATTCTCGGCATGATCGAGGGACGCAGCTTCGCAGCAGAGCAATTGAATCACGCAACGCAAGCATACCGTCAGCCAGGTTCAGTTATGAAGCCAGTTGCAGCCTATATTCCTGCTATGGAAGAAGGGCTCATTCAACCAGGGTCCATTATTGATGATATTCCAATGATTATGAAGGATGGCCAGAAAGGCTTCCACATTCCTCAGAATCATGACAAGAAGTACCACGGATTAATTACAGCCCGTAGAGCGCTTGACCAATCGTACAACATTCCAGCGCTCAAAATTTTCAATGACATGATTGGTATTGATAAAGCGTGGGATTTTGCAAGACAGATGGGAATTACTTCTCTGAATGAAGTCGATAAGCAAGCTCAGACAGGTGTTATTGGCGGATTAAATAAAGGCGTTACCGTCAAAGAAATGACGAATGCTTATGCCACGATGTCCAACAAAGGACAATTTAATCAAGCTTACATGATCCGCTCGATAAAAGATTCGGAAGGCAAGTCCATTTATGAACATAAATTGAATCCAACAACTGTATTCTCAGAACAAACGGCTTACTTAATTACGGATATGATGCGTACTGTTATCTCCCAAGGTACAGGTGGGCATGTTAACAAAGTATTCAAGCCTAATGAGAAAGTAGCCTTTGTAGGGAAGACAGGTTCGACACAGGACGATTCGGATGCATGGTTCATGGGTTATACGCCTGATATTACAGTTGGGGTTTGGATCGGTTTTGAGAAATCGATTAATACGCTTAGCTCGAAGAATGGCGAAACAAGGCATGCGATGGAGATCTGGTCCAAAGTGATGAATGAAGCAACTGCACTTAAGCCTGAACTGTTCCAGGCGAAGACATTTGAGAAGCCTGATAATATCGTCTCAGCTACTGTCTCGTCTGTTTCAGGCAAGCTGCCTAATGAGTTAACGAAGGAAGCTAAATTGCTGGTAACCGATATTTTCAATCGCAAGTACTTACCGACAGAAGAAGATAACATGATGACCAAAGCCAAAGTGATCTCCTACAAAGGACTTAACTATATCGCAAATCCTTTGACACCGGATGATTTTGTAACAGAGAAGGTTGTGATTCTAAGAGAATCACCAATTAATGCGATTTTGAAGCAGTTAGAAGAGCTTCTGCCTAAGATGCCAGCTAAGAGCCGTAGACCACTTGACTCTTATAAGCCACTGGATTATGATTCAGCAGCACCAGAGGAGAATGATCCACGAGTAGACGACGGCAAGCCGCCTGTGGCTCCTAGCTCTTTAACGGTTACCAAATCTGGTGAGAATGCGGTTATCACCTTCCAGGGAAGCCCTTCCGAGGATGTTGTTGGCTATCGTATCTACCGTTCCAAGAATATAGGGAACTACAGCTTACAGAAAGGGCAGGTTGTGCTAGCAGATGCTGCTGAATTGAAGTTCACAAGCCCGATCACAGCAGGAAATACTTATACGTATTTCGTGACAGCTGTTGACGTAGTTGGTAATGAATCATTGCCTAGCAATGCAGCCAATACAGACGGTATGATTATCGATGCAGGCTCGTTGCCAAATCCTTCTACAGTAGGAGAAAGTGATTCAGGTCAAGAAACGGATCCTCCTGGTGAAATTGTGGAAGAAGGCCCTGTCCTACATGTTCCTGCTTCGCCTACTGGCCTTAAATTCGAGCCTAATGGCGTAGCGCTCATGTTCAATTGGACACCTAATGATGCCAAAGATAGAGTGCTTAAATACCATTTGTACTTCAGTGAGACACAAGATGGTGACTTCGAGAAGGTTGGCACGATTAATGGTGCTAATTCAAAAGAATTCCTCTTTATTGGACTCACCTTCGCAGGCTACTATAAACTGACGGCCGAGAATGAAGCTGGCGAATCCAACCCAACTTCCACCGTCCATTATAAATAACAATAAATAACCCCCTTGCATTCGAATATGCAAGGGGGTATTTGTTTAAATAGTGTATATGAGATTAATCCTCAATAGTCGACAAATCACCTGTAGGTAATCCAAGCTCCCATGCCTTTAGCACACGACGCATAATTTTACCTGAACGTGTCTTCGGCAATTTATCCCTGAATTCAATCTCACGTGGAGCTGCATGAGCGGATAAACCTTCCTTGACGAACTTGGCGATATCGGCCTTCAATTCATCTGAAGGTGTGTAACCATCACGTAAACCAATGAACGCTTTGATAATTTCGCCACGAATCGGATCTGGCTTACCGATAACACCAGCTTCTGCTACTGCAGGATGCTCAACAAGCTTGCTTTCTACCTCAAATGGCCCTACTCGCTCACCTGCTGTGTTAATAACATCATCAATGCGTCCTTGGAACCAGAAATAACCGTCTTCATCGCAATATGCGGAGTCACCAGAGATGTACCAGCCTGGAATACGGAAGTACTCTTCATACTTAGCTGGATTGTTCCATACTTTGCGCATCATCGAAGGCCAAGGCGTCTTAATTGCCAGATTCCCCATTCGATATGGCGGTAGCACATTGCCATTGTCATCAACGATTGCTGCATCTGTACCAGGAATAGGTTTTCCCATTGAACCAGGTCTAATTGCCATTGCAGGATAGTTACAAACTAAGTGACCACCCGTTTCAGTCATCCACCATGTATCATGAATACGTTGACCGTAGACTTTAAGTCCCCAACGGACAACTTCAGGATTAAGTGGTTCGCCAACGCTTAGAACATGACGCAAGGAAGATAGATCGAATTGTTTCACAAGCTCATCGCCTACACCCATTAACATACGAAGTGCTGTTGGGGAGCTGTACCAGATCGAAATTTTATATTTTTCAATTGTGCCATACCAATCCTTAGGCGAGAATCTTCCACCCCGAATGACATTCGTTGCACCATTCAACCATGGCGCAAAAATACCATAAGAAGTTCCTGTTACCCAGCCTGGGTCAGCATTACACCAATAAACATCATCTTCTTGTAAATCAAGAACAATTTTACCTGTATAATAGTGTTGGATCATGGCATTATGTACATGACAAATACCCTTCGGCTTACCTGTGGATCCTGAAGTATAGTGAAGAATAAGTCCATCCTCACGATCAACCCACTCGATTGCCAGCTCTTCAGAAGCAGTGGCCATTTGCTTGTAGTAATCAACAATGCCTTCTCCCGCTTCCACTTCTTGCCCAACAACGATGACATGCTTTAATTCAGGCAGATCAGCAACAGGAACACGTGAGAGTAATGCAGGTGTCGTAACAACCGCAATCGCCCCAGAATCCTGCAAACGATCTCGAACAGCCATTTCCATGAACGCTTCAAATAATGGTCCCACAATGGCACCGACTTTGACTGCACCCAAGAAAGCAAAATAGAGCTCAGGCGTTCTTGGCATAAAAATAAATACGCGATCTCCTTTAACAATGCCAAGGTCACGAAGGACGTTCCCGAACTTGTTCGAGTTCAGCTTCATCTGCTCGAATGTATAGCTTTCTTCTCTTGTGTCATCGCAATAATGAAGTGCGATTTTGTTAGCTCTAGAGGATTCGGCATGGCGATCAATGGCCTCATAAGCCATATTGACTTTGCCAGTCTCATACCAAGTAAAATTCTTCTCGATTTCTTCCCAAGAGAAAGTCTTTCTCTCTTCTTCATAGTTCTTCATGTTGGGATTGGTAGCAGTAGGTGCAACACTCTCTGTACTCTGTTGTTCCATTCTCCGATTCCTCCTAAGCTCACTAAATGTAAAACGCTTTCAAGAACAGTTGGTCAAATAAAATAATATTCATAACTTTTAGAATTATGTCACAATTAGTATAGCATACCCCCCTATTTTTGCCTATTACAATTTCATTTCCAATAAAACTATGTTATAAGTGATACAAAGAGATACTGCCTGAAGGAGTTGGCTTATGGAGCACCGTAAAATCTATCATTCCTTAACGGTTCAAGCTGCAGGTGATGGTCCAGAAATCGTCGTAGAAGGCCCTGTCACACCCGAACATCTGCAGACTTTAGAAATGCACAAAGACCTGGATTCATTCCGCAGACCCAAAGATCAGCTCGAAGCATTAATTGAAATTGCAGGCTTGCCTGAAGGACGGATTATTATTTCCCGCTCCATGAATACAATTGTCGGATATGTCACCTTCCATTACCCCGATCCCATCGAACGATGGTCTGAAGGAAACATGATAGATCTAATAGAACTTGGCGCAATTGAGATGGCGGATGATTATCGAGGACTTGGGCTGGGCAAGAAAATGATTCAGCTCGCTTTTAGCGATGAGCAATTAGAGAATGTCATTACGTTTACGACTGAATATTATTGGCATTGGGACTTGGACAAAACAGGACTGGGCGTATGGGACTATCGCAAAATGATGGAGAAGCTCATGAAATCCGTTGACATGGAATGGTGTGCAACAGATGACCCTGAGATCTGTTCCCATCCAGCTAATTGCTTGATGGTCCGTGTCGGCAAGCATGTCCCGCTAACTTCTGTAGAGCAATTCGACCATATTCGATTCCAAAGACGATTCATGTATTAGAGGAAGGGGATGAGCTCGATGAGCGCTAAAAATGACTCACCTATTTTTATTTTTAATGAACATGAAGCTCGGTATCGATTCTACGACGATCATCCCTTTAATCAGAAAAGACTGCTGTTAACCGTCGAGCTCTTGCGACAGATCGATGCACTTAATACCGCTTCAATCCTGAATCCTCGATTTGCTGAGGACCACGAGCTTCTGATGGTACATAGCAAAGATTATGTGGAAGCAGTCAAGCAGCTTAGCTGCACAAGTCCAACTGATGAATCGATACGCAGTGCTGGCCGTTATGGTCTGGATACAGAGGATACGCCATATTTTGAGGGCATGCATGAAGCAGCTTCTATGATTGTAGGTGGTTCGATTCAAGCTGCTGAGCTTGTCATGTCTGGACAGCATCCCCATGCACTTCATCTAGGGGGTGGGCTACATCATGCTCTGCGTGATAAGGGAGCAGGCTTCTGCGTCTATAACGATGCTTCAGCAGCCATCTCTTATATCAAAAATAAATACCACTGTAAAGTACTCTACATTGATACAGATGTTCATCACGGGGATGGCGTTCAGTGGGAGTTCTATGCCGACAGTGAGGTCTGTACACTTTCCATTCATGAAACTGGAAAGTATCTGTTTCCTGGAACAGGCGGAATCGGTGAACGCGGTTCAGGCGATGCCTTTGGAAAAAGTGTGAATATTCCGATTGAACCGTATACGGAAGATGAATCCTGGATGGAATGCTTTGAAGATGCACTCGATGCCGTCGTTAAGCAGTTCAGGCCTGATGTCATCGTCTCACAGCATGGATGTGATGCACACGCGTTCGATCCCCTTGCACATATTCACTGTTCAATGGATATCTACCGCAAAATGCCAGCGCTCATTCATCAATATGCCCACGAATACTGTGACGGTAAATGGATCGCTCTAGGCGGAGGCGGTTATGATATATGGCGAGTTGTTCCTAGAGCTTGGAGCCTGCTCTGGCTGGAAATGAATGATCATCTTCTCGTTGCTGAACTCAGTAAGAACCCAGAACTTCCGCTGCCTGTGGACTGGCATAACAAGCATGCCAAGGATAGTGTATGGCCACTGCCAACAACATGGCTCGATCCCCTATATAAATGGGAGCCAATGCCACGCAGAACGATCATTTCTGAGAAGAATCGCGAAATGAAGAATCTAGCACTTATGTATTTAAAATAAAATGAGGCTGCTCAATTGAGCAGCCTTTACTTATTCTTCGTCGGCCTGACCGGTCCACAATAGGCGCATTTCTTCGCAAGTCTCTAATAATTCATCTAACGTTCCCTCTGCCTCTACTGTGCCATCTTTAAGTACTATAATATGATCTGCATGACGAAGCGCAGCTTTACGATGAGAAACGACGAGATAAGTCGCACGCTTATTATCAAATAATCGATCCCATAGCTGCTGCTCTGTCGAAACATCTAACGCGCTTGATAAATCGTCAAATACGAGCAATTCGGCATCACGAACGAACATACGGGCTGCAGCTGTGCGCTGCATTTGACCACCAGATAGCTTAACGCCCCTTGGACCTATCATCGTGTTCAGACCTTTATCCAGCGCATCCAAATCCTGCTCCATAACAGCCATGTGGATAGATTCAGCTAATGGCGCGTCCTGTGGAGGCATGCCAAGCAGAATGTTCTCTTTTAATGTATCGCTATATAGTCTTGGCACCTGCGGTGTATACGCGCTTCGGGGTGAAGTAAAGAAGTTGCTAGGATCACTAACTTCCATGCCATTCCACCGAATGGTACCGCGATCTTTAGGCAATAAACCTAGTAGACTGCGGACAAGTGTTGTTTTACCTGAGCCAATTCGACCTGTAATCACGGTAAATGAATGTCTTGGAATATGGAGATTAACGCCTTCAATTCCTCGCGTAGTACCTGAATGATAGTAAGACAGGTCTTTCACTTCCAAAAGCGATAAATGGTCTTCTGCTTGCTTCACAACTGGTTTAAGCGCTGGTGGCTCCGAGTTTAAATACAAGTCTTGAGGTTCTACTAGTTTCTGCATAGATGATCCTTGCAGCATCACCCCTAAACGGTCTTTGGAGACACCGCTTTGTTTATACATAGTTAAGAACCGTCCAAATCGTTGAATGAAGTCAGTTACCAACGTTAAGTAATAGATAAAAATTGAGAAATCACCAATAGAGAAGCTCCCATCGCGAATCTCTTTCGCAGCTAATAAAAGCACAAGTCCAATTCCGATATTCGACATATTCGCAAATATTGAACTTAATAACTGTGTGAATAGTTTGTCTTTCAATACGGATTGCCTTCTCTTGTCATTCACTTGTTGAAATCGCTCAATAACCCGATCTTCAGCCCCAGCAACCTGTATTGCCTGCACAGAACTGAACATTTCACTGATCGCCTCTGTCACTTTGGCAGTTGACTCACGGCTTCTAACCCGATATTTATGTAATAGCGTCGTGGAGAACTGGGCAATCATGACGATCACCACTAAAGGTAAGAAGATCATAAGTGTCAGTTCCACGTTAATTTGCAGCAAAATGACTAAGGCGCCAATGGAGAAGAACAGCATTCCTAGTGCATCTGCAATCCAGCTTGAAGCTTCTTCTATTTGGCTCACATCGTCCCGAAATTGACTAATCGCCTCTCCCGGCGAACAAGGAATTGCTCTTGCGCCCGGTTGCTTTAAGATATGCTGCAGCAAATTTCTGCGGAGTAAGGCGCCGATTCGAAATCTAAAGTGCACATCCGTGATGAATCCTGTAAAAATGGCAAGCGCTCGCGCAATGGCAACAGCAAGCAGCAGTACAATCAATGTCCAAATGCTGAACTGATATGGCGACGTTCCCGCAATCGTATCGAAGAACTCTTTGGTCACAAGGCCAGGAAGTAAAGGAATCATATAAATAATGCCCCAAGCGATGACGTTCAAGATCAAGAATACAGGCCGATATAATATGATTTTGCGCATAAACATGAGTGTACTCATACCGCAACCTCCTCCATTCCGACTCTACGCATTTGTGTAAATCGAGACTGTGGATCCGCAATTAATTGCGTCCTCTCACCCTGCTCCACAATATGTCCATCTTCCAGAATTAGCAGTTGATCCACACGCTCTATCGTCGCTAAACGGTGGGCAATGATGATGCAAGTTCGACCTGAAAGCAGTTTGTCGATTGCACTCTCAATCTTGTGTTCCGTAGCCGGATCAAGTCTGGAGGAAGCCTCATCCAGAATCACAATGCCTGGATTAGTCAAGAAGACCCGAGCGAATGCGAGCAATTGCGCTTCTCCTGCTGATAAGCCATTGCCATTGCTTTCAAGCATCGTATCGAGACCATTCGGCTGACCAGATAACCAATCGCCAAGCTCAATGTCGTCCAAAATCGCAATGATCTGCTCATCCATGATCGAATCATCATAGAATGTCAGATTATCTCGGATTGTACCTTGAAACAATTCAATTTGTTGGGTAACAAATCCGACTCGTTTGCGTAAATCTTGCAGCTTTAGCTGACGAATATCTTGATGATCAATAAAAATCGTACCTGAGCGTGTATCATAAAATCTGAGCAATAATCGAGATAAAGTAGATTTGCCGCTTCCCGTTCGGCCGAGAATTCCTAGTGACTTACCAGCCTTGAGCTCAAAATGAATATCTTGTAAAGTCGTTAGATGATCTTCATAACCGAAGTCAACATGATCGAATCGAATTGACAGGGGTCCTTCCTGACGAAGACTCTCCGTTCCATCTTGAATCTGAGATTCAATCTCCAGCAGTTCCTTGACTCTCCCTATGCTCGCCTCTGCTCGCTGCAAATCTTGCAGCTGCATCCGAATGTTCTCAATCGGACTTGCAAGCAGCTCCGTATAATACACAATAATAAATACCGTTCCAATCGATATACTGCCTTTGCCCCACATAAAACTGCTGAACGCAAAAGCAGCTCCCATCCCAATCGCAAATACAACGACAGAGGTTGCCCATACAGAGGCAAATCCGAGAAAGGACCGGAGCTGGGCAGGCAACCAGCGTCTATTAATCGAATAGAAGCGGTTCATCACGAACTGGCTTGCTCCATTTGCACGCGTATCCTCCGTACCTTCCAGATGCTCTCCTATAAAACCATAGAACTCTGCTGATATCGCACGCGTCTTCGCGATGTAAGGTATTGCGAATTTTCGAACAAATTGGATAACCCATAAAGCAAATACGACGAAAAGGATCATCGTCAAACCGACTTGCCAGCCCTCAATCGCTAACATCGTGATAATACCAATAATTAGAAAAATATTGCTAAGCAGTACGACGACAAAGCTCGAAAAAAAGTTAGAAAGCGCATTAATATCACCATCAACACGTTCGATCAACGTACCGGAAGAATAATTACGATGAAACGTCATATCAAGCTTCAAGCAATGGGAAGCTAATTTACTGCGCAATTGATTCGTTGCAATCCAGCCTACATTCTCCCCAATATAAGTCGCAGCTACGACAATTGCCTGATGCGACACGGATACCCCGATAAATAGCGCTGCCGCGTACCAGAGGTTCATAAGATCAGATTGTGTTGTTGCAGCATCAATAAAATAACGAATGATTTGTGGATTTACTAACTGGGCACCTATTGAAGTCAGCAATAGTAGCAAAAGTATACTAAGCTTCACCCATTGCGGACGCAAATACTGGTTTAACATCTCCAAATACTGCGCCAAAGGGAAACGAAACTTGGTCATATAGAACCTCCTCCTTTGTATGAATATTCCGATTTGTCTGCTTACTAGGTCAAGAAGAAACGGTTTCGCCGTCCTAAAAGGCGGGTGCGTTTCTTAAGGTATTACTTAAAATCTATGACACGAATGTTATAAATTCTATAATACCAAAAAAACGAAGTAAGCCCGTAAGGGGCTACTTCGCTAAGATGACTGAATGTAAGGTTATTCTAAGATATAATATTATCGGTTCCAATTGCAAGCATTTTTAAATAGCTTGAACCATGTCTTCGACGATTGAGTACGAGTTTTGTGCCGCAAGCTTAGTGAATTCTGCATAGGATACATCCGCAGATCCATCCGCTTTGTCTGACATGGAACGAATCACTACATATGGAATTTGATGCATAGCGCACACTTGTGCGACAGCGGAACCTTCCATTTCAACACATGCTCCTTCAAGATCCTGTCTTAGCATGCGAACGACATCTGGACTTGCAATGAACTGATCGCCTGACAGTACACGGCCTAGAACGGCTCTACCTGAAAAAAGCTTATCACAGGAAGCTTTGGCTAATTTAACAAGATCAGCATCTGCTGCAAAAATGGAATTTTCTTGATAAGGAATAATTCCGCGCTTAAATCCAAGCGGAGTTACATCCATATCATGCTGCATGCATTCGGTTGATACGACAATATCGCCAATTTCAAGTGCTGGATCAAGTGCACCAGCTACACCTGTGAATAGAACAGCATCTACGCCAAAAGTTTCGATTAATTGTTGTGTACATACAGCTGCGTTCACTTTACCTACACCTGTCATACAAACAACTACCTGTTTATTACGAAACGTTCCTTCACGGTATAAGATACCTGCTTTAGTCGATTCTGTCACATGATCCATCTGACTGATGATCATTTCAACTTCTTCTTTCATAGCTCCAATTAATGCTAGTTTATTAATCTGCTTCACTTGCTGCTTCCTCCTCAGTTACACCTATCGAAACGCAATCCAGCTTGTTCTTCCAAACGAGGCGATTATAAAATAAAAAAAGCGGCTCAAACTTGAGCCACTGAATTACGTTTAATGACATCATGTGGTAGTAAGATTTGTGTCTGGTCAATTTGTTCTTTATTCATAAGTTTCGTTAACAATCTCATAGATACAGCCCCAATATCATACATTGGCTGAGCAACAGTTGTCAATTGAGGTCTGACCATCGATGCCATTCTAATGTTATCAATCGAAATGACAGATATATCTTCTGGCACTCGCAAGCCGTGATCCTGTATCGTATGAATAGCTCCAATCGCCATTTCATCCGTTGCTGCGAATACTGCTGTAGGACGCTCAGGCTGCTCCAAGAAATAGCCCATAGCCTCCATGCCGGATTCATATCGATAGTTACCGATGCGAACATCTTGCTCATCAAGGGTTAAACCTGCATCTTCCAGCGCTCGTTTATAACCTTGATATCTTGCATATCCGGTAGCCGGATCTTTAAGAGTTACGGATATCATTGCAATCTTCTTATGACCTTGGTCGATTAGCAGCTTAACAGCATCATAAGCAGCCTGTTCATGGTCGATTGTAACGGAAGGAATTAGCTTACCTTCATCCGTCGTACCACATAATACGACAGGAACAGATGATGTGCGGAATGCATCCAAATGCTCATCCGTAATTACACCACCCATGAATAATAGCCCATCCACTTGCTTCTCAAGCAGTGTATTGATGACTCGAATTTCTTTATCTTTCTTCTTATCTGCATTACTTAAAATGATATTGTAATGATACATATTCGCAATATCTTCAATACCACGTGCTACTTCCGCTACAATGGAATCGGAAATGTCAGGAATAACAACACCAACAGTAGTGGTTTTCTTGGAAGCAAGACCTCTTGCTACAGCATTAGGACGGTATCCTAAACGCTCGATCGCTTCAAAAACTTTCTTACGTGTCTGTGGCTTGACATTCGGATTATTATTAACAACCCTTGATACGGTTGCCATTGAAACACCAGCTTCACGTGCTACATCATATATAGTTACAGTCATGGCTTTCTCTCCATCTTTTCATATTAATTATTATCGTTAATCGTTACATACACTATTTGGTTTATGATACGACAAATGACAACATTTCGCAATTATTTAGGAAACCGCGGTGTCATATTGCGACTTTAACGTATTTAATTGGAGCAAACGTTTATAAATATCGTCTGTCCAAATTTGATCGGATAAGGATTTAGCTAAAATATATGTATCAAGCAATTCATTGATTCTTTCTTCAATTAGCTCTGGAATGGAGCGATCAGGGTCCGCTGATTCTAACATCTGTTTATAAAAATAAGAGACTTCCGAGAATTCTTCCATATGTACAATAATTTTCTCTTCTGTTTGTTCATGCTTCTCAATCAATTTCTTCAAGTCTAATTTAACAGCAGAATGTATTTCGTTACTGCCGCATTCGTTGCAAGCATATATGGGTACGCCTTCAATGGTTACGAGATTGTGATAGATCACGGTGCTAAGCTGAACCATAACTGTATTACCGCAGCTGCATAACTTCTCCATCGTTAGCCTTCACCTCAATTCCCAGAAAGCATTTACTCTTAATAGCAGGTCCACGTATTAAATTCGACTTGAAATTGCAATCTCCTGCCTTGCTTTTCAGAACACAAAATAAAAAACTGTCAGCATTATACTGACAGTCTATCTCTTCTTGTTTCTTGCAAAATCGCCTTGATTTCCTCACTCGTTGTACACTCCATTATTTTAGCTAACAGCTGCTTGCAAGCTTCCATGTCACTGACTAAGAGCTGCTGCTTGACATGCAGGATCGATTGGACGGATACGCTAAGCTGTGTGATGCCAAGTCCGAGCCATATTGGAAGTGCATTCGGATCTCCCGCTAGCTCTCCGCATACCGATACGGATATGCCTGCACGCTGTGCTGAATCGACAATATGCTTCAATAAACGCATGACAGCCGGATGATACGGCTCATATAAATGCGCAACTTTCTCATTCATTCTGTCCACGGCTAGAATATATTGAACCAAATCATTCGTACCGATCGAGAAGAAGTCCACTTCTTTGGCAAGTAGATCGGCAATTAAAGCGGCGGAAGGCACCTCTATCATAATCCCAACCTCAATATGATGAAGATACGGAATTCCTGCTGCCTCAAGCTCAGCTTTAGCCTCTTCTAATAATTCATTCGCTCTTCGCAATTCCAGTACGGATGAAATCATTGGATACATCAGCTTCACTTTGCCAAAAATGCCCGCTCGTAGAATAGCTCTAAGCTGTGTTCGGAATAAATCCTTCATATCCAGCGATATGCGAATGGCTCGATAGCCGAGAGCAGGATTCTCCTCATCATCCAGTTGGTAATAATCCAGCTGCTTATCTCCACCAATATCTAAAGTACGGATAACGAGCGAATTTCCACCAACTTGTTCAGCAGCTTGCTTATAAACTTGGAATTGTTCTTCTTCGCTAGGCAATGTTTCACGATCCATGAACAGCACTTCAGTTCGAAATAATCCGACACCAGAAGCACCATACTTGATCGCATCCTTCGTTTCAAATACCGTGTTGATATTTGCTGCCAGCTGAACCTCATGTCCATCCTTCGTTACGGATGGCAAGTGAGCCAAGGTTTGCAAGTGCTCACGCAGCTTCAGCAGATTCTGTTTCTTCTCCTGATACTTACGGATGGTTTCTTCATCCGGATTCACATACACACTGCCTTCCTCACCATCGATGATGAGAAAATCACCTGTATGAATTGGCCTGATCAATTTGCCTTCCAGACCTAGAACATAGGGAATCGAGAGTGCCCTTGACATGATGGAAACATGTGAATTCATACCGCCGAGCATCGTGACAATGCCAAGTACCTGATTCGGATCTAAGCGTCCCATCTGTGAAGGAGTCAGTTCCTTCGTAACTAGAATATGAAGCTCGTCAGTTAAGGGCTCTGCTGGCTCTACATCACCAAGCAAATGCTTGAGCAAGCGATTCCCAACATCCTTAATATCAACTGCACGCTCTTTCATATATTCGTCATCAATCAAGTCGAACATTTGGACGAATTTATCAATAACTTCTTTTACAGCTACTTCTGCAGCTTTATATTGACGCTGTATAACTGCTTCTACTTCACTCATAAACACAGGGTCTTCAAGAATTGCAAGGTGCGCATCAAAAATATGTGAAGACTCTTTGCCTACAACTTCAACGATATCGTTCTTAATATGCTCCAGCTCATCCTTGGAAGAACGTATCCCGTTGTATAGACGTTCAAATTCCTTGGCTAAATCTGTTACATTGATCATCTCTTCTGGAAAATCCCACTCCCATGTAGGTATCACGAATGCTTTACCCATGGCAATGCCTGATGAGGCTCCTATCCCTTTGATCATCAGTTATTCCCCCTGATTTATTCTCTATTTTGAAGCACGACTGACATGACCGATTTCTGTCCTTTTTTGACGGCCTTGTACGGTGCAAAACTCCACGACTTCACTATTTTGGAATTTGTTATAACCATTGGCGTTGCAATCGAGGTGCAATGCTTCTTAATTTGGTCCAGTTGAAATTTAATGAGAAGCTGACCCGTTTCCACAGCATCACCAGCATTCACCTGCGCTTCGAACCAATCCCCAGGCAGATCAGACGTATTAATTCCGATATGCAGCAGTACTTCTACCCCTTCTGGTGTTTCGATGCCAAGGGCATGATGTGATGGATAAACATGAATGATCTTCCCATCCACAGGTGACAGCAGCTCACCACGCTCTGGCATAAATGCAACACCCCCGCCAACCATTCCGCCAGCAAATATTCGATCAGGCACATCGGTTAGCGGTATCATTCGACCCTGTACTGGCGAATGAAAGGATACTAATCGCATATCCTTGCGCAGCACCTTCGAGATCTCTTCCTTAATTAATTCAGAGTATGTACCGAATACAACCTGGACATTACCGCCGCCAAGCCGAATGACGCCAACGGCGCCTAAATTACGAAGCGCATTCACATCAAGCAATCTAATATTAGTAAGTGTTAAACGGAGTCTAGTTATACATGCATCAATTTTGCTGATATTTTCTTTGCCACCTAGCGCCTGCACGATCAGCGGTGCTCGAGAAGGAATATCATCCGCCCACTCTTCCAGCGATGAACCTTCTTCGCGTCCTGGGGTCGGAATACGAAATTTGCGAATCGACCAGCGAAATAAATTGTAATAAATGGCACCATATATAAGTCCGATCGGTATAAGAAGCAAAGCATTTTTGGATAAATGGAAGTTGAGTAAGTAATCGATCGCTCCTGCCGAATAGGAGTAGCCATGATGGATATCGAGCGCAGTCGCAATCCACATCGATAAGCCAGACAATATAGCATGAACAACGAATAAATAAGGCGCTACGAACAAGAAGGCAAATTCAATCGGCT
Organism: Paenibacillus albiflavus; assembly: GCF_004344915.1. Classification (GTDB taxonomy): domain Bacteria; phylum Bacillota; class Bacilli; order Paenibacillales; family NBRC-103111; genus Paenibacillus_AM; species Paenibacillus_AM albiflavus. The sequence continues at coordinate 210,828 of NZ_SKFG01000003.1, forward strand.
CTGTAACCCCAGTAAGAAAGGAAGCCAGTGCTGCAGTCAAGAACGTCGCCTTGATCTTCGCTTTTAGGTCCTCTCTAGACTCTCCAATGATTGCAAAAGCAATCGCGGGCAATGCAAACAGCATGATAGGATACAATCCTGCCATGTACATACCTGCAGTCGGATCTCCCTCAAAAAATCGGGTCAAATCCCCTTGTACGATCAATCCTGACGGTGATTTGTAAGAACCAACCTGAAACATGAAGACATTGTTCAATATGTGGTGAAGGCCAGTTGGCACGAGCAAACGAGACATAACCCCATAAAGAAATGCGCCAAATCCACCCATTCCCAGCAGTACTTCTCCAAGATGAAGCAGCCATTTAAGCACATAGTTCCCGACAAGTCCTGTTGCATAGGAGAACGCTATCGCTGCAATCCCCGTTACAATCGGCACACTTCGAGGGCCGCCAAAAAATTGAATGTACTCTGGAAATTTGATTCCTTTGAATCGATTATGAATAAATGCTGTAATGATCCCCATAATAATTCCGCCAACTACGCCAAGCTGGAATCCTGGACCAAGCATCTGCTCTGTTAATTCCGTGTATAGAAAATAGCCAAGTAAAGCTGACATGCCTGCAATTGCAGCAGCTTCAGTTAAACCTAGAGCAACCCCTACCGCAAATATATAAGGTAAGTAGGTAAAAATCGTTTGTCCTCCAAGTGTGAACACATGTCCAACTGAATCTGCATGAATCAGATCCCATGGCCAAGTTCCCAGAAACAGCAAAACGGCCGCAAGAGGCAATGCAATTGTGGGCAACATTAAGGCACGGCCTAGCTGTTGCAAAAATCCCATCCAATTCAAACGACTATAACCCCCTCTCTAAACCACATCGTAAAGCTTGTGTATAGGTTTTGTCAAAAGAAAATATAAAAGGTCCTGATTCAATGGAATCAAGACCTGTGCCACATTCTTTATTCGATTAATTAGGAAACTGCGTCTTATAGTTATTAAATTGTTGATGTGCTTGCTGGATTTCCGTCTGTTCAGCAGCCTTCATTTTGTACCAGCCCTTCTGGAACATAAGATCGAATAGGGCGGCCTGTGATTTATGCACATCGATCAAAATATCTTGAATCGATTGATGAAGCCTTGGCATCTGCATTTCACTTAGTCCTGTATTAAAACCGCTCGTTAAATATTTTTCATAAGAAAGAATATCATTGATCAGGTCACGATCATTGAATTCAGGTCCTTTTACTTGTGGCAATTGACCTGTTTGGGGCATTGCGATTTCTGTCGGCATCGATTATTTCCTCCTCTATTCTTATTGTAAAAACGATAGAATCGTTTGGTATTGCTGCTGATGCTTATGGCCGGTATCACGAATTAATTTCGCGATTTCAGTATCTTGACAGCGTATAGCGGCATCATTGCATTTCTTGATCGCAAGCAGCTCCCATGACAAAAAATCTTTTGCATAGCTAAGCTCTTTGTCTGTTAGTTGATTACGGTTTGGTGTTGTTGTCGTGTTGCTTTGATTTGCATTCATATCCTATTCATCCCTTTCCTCTAATTAGTAAGAAAATTTATTCGACTTATCTGGACCTTCTGTAGGATTGCTATCACTTATTTCGTTGGACGGATTAAATGTATTGCTCAAAATCGGCAATGCTCCAATCCCTACCATACCTGATCCATAAAGGGATGCTGTTGGTATTAAACTTGCAGCCAGACTAGGTGCTGTATGCTGTTCTTTCTCCTCATTTAATGACATTCCTCGTATTCCCTCCTTATCAGCTCTTCTTGTAGTTTGGATTAAGAACTTACAAAATATGTGTAAGGAGATTTCCTAACAAGAAAAAGACGATACACAAGCGTACTGTGCATCGTCTTTTGAATTGCTTACTTATTTGCGCGGTTGCAACACCGCATCTTCTACTTTAATGCAACGGTCCATAATGACCGTCACTCCACCTTCTGACGCAATTTGCGCGGCTTGCTCATTTACAATTCCTAGCTGCAGCCAGAATACTTTGGCTTTAATTTGCACGGCTTGTTCAGCACAAGGGATGACCTCTTCTGCTCGTCTAAATACGTTAACGATATCAACAGGTTCAGGAATATCCAATAAGGATTTGTAGCAGGTTTCACCAAGAATTTGTTTTTTGCCTGGATTTACAGGAATAATCCGATATCCTCTTTCTTGCATTGCTTTGGCAACCATATGAGATGTACGCTCCGGATTATCGGATAACCCCACAACGGCAATATTACCTGCTGAAGCCAATATTTCCTTAATCTCTTCACGTGACGGATTCTCGAAACTCATCATTAGCCCTCCTTGGTATAAGAAAGTCCTTGCTTGCCGAGTGCAACCCATGTTGCGATAAATTCATTCTTGTTCAATTTCTTCCCTGCTTGGCCTGTTGCTGGATCGTTCACATACACGTTCTCTTCATCATATCCAACTAAAAGAACAGCATGCTCTTTATAGGTTGTTTTAAATGGACCTAAAGGTGAATCCCATACGACCCAATTTTGCGGTACTTTAAAATCAATGGTTGTCCAAACTAGCACTGGAACTCCCTGCGCAAGCTGTGCCTCATATTTGTCAAAGGATTCACGCGTTAAATCAATCGCAGTTGGGATGTAGCTTTCTAGCATCGGGAATAAGCCTTCATGAAAGATGGCAAACCCTTTGCCGCGCACGGTCGCATCACCAACATAACCAACGTTCGGATTACCCCAATAGATAATATTCCCCTTACTATCCCTTTTCATCGGTGTTGGGTCTTTGGGCATTTCTTTATTTAACTCTAGCTTCGTTTTGTCAAAACCCGCATATTGCAGCAACATCGTAAATGACGTAATTTCGCATCCAGCTGGTAGTTCTGGATATTGATTAATGATCGGTGCTTTAAGCAACACAGATGCTGGCTTCTCAACAGGCACAGGTGTTGGCGTCGGGACAGGTTTAGGTGTAGCATCTGCTGTGATTACTTGATTGCTCTCCTCAGAAACGGTTCTTCCCCAAGTCTCCTTCATTTTACCGAATAACAAGTAAGCGAGTACTGTACTTGTTACCACTAGAGCCACAATAAGTATAAAAGCAAAGCTAACCTTCAGTCCCTTCAACAAAACACTCATTCTTCAATCAGCTCAATCTTAGCGCCAAGAGCTTTCAAATGATCAAAATATTGCGGATAAGACTTCGCAACATGATGCGCATCTTTAATGGTTAAACCTTGTGCGGACCGCAGCCCGACTACAGTTAGCGCCATGATGACCCGATGATCATAATGCGCATTAATCTCCACGCCACCCTCTACGCCTTCAGGACGTCCATGAACGATAATCTCGCTCTGACGCTCTTCCACATGAGCACCTGCTTTACGAAGCTCATTCAAATAATCTGTGATGCGATCACATTCTTTGTATCGCAAATTTTCTACATTATAGAATCTTGACGTACCTTTGGCGAATACGGCAGCAGCAACCATTGCCAGCACAGCATCTGTGAATTCATCGCCATCGAATTCGCCAGCAACGAGTCCCTTGCCTCCGCGAACGTGAACTATACCATCTTGATGTGTCAGATCAACACCCATCGCTTGAAGCACATCAACGCAGGCACGCTCACCTTGTTTGGATTTTTCCATTAAATGTGTAACACGAACGTCTGAATTCGTCACTGCTGCTGCTGCTAGAATTGCTGCAGATCCTGGGTAATCGCCTTGTACAGTATATGATTTAGCCTGATATTGTTGACCGCCAGGCACATGATAGTGCATAAGATCTTCTGATGCATGGATGATAATACCCGCTTCTTCAAGCACCTCTAGCGTTTGACCAATAACGACCTTGGATTTCAAATCATGAAGAACACGAATCTCACTATCTTCAGGCAGCAAAGGTGTTAAGAATAATAATGAGCTTAAAAATTGAGAAGATACTTGTCCAGACACTTCGATTAAGCCGCCATGCGCTTTGCTGCCACGGATTATAATCGGCAATCTTCCGTTCTGATGCTCGACAGATACGCCCATCTGCTCGAGTGCATCAATCAGATCCTGATGTGGGCGCTTGCCCAAAGAGTCAGGATATGTATTAACGAAGGTCACTTCAGGTAGCAATGCCGCTGTTCCCATAAGAAATCGAAGCACTGCACCTGCATTGCCTACGTTAAGCTCCTTAATAGCCTTAGGATGACGTCCAAATCCACGAATGGTCATCTTCTCTGCATCCTCATGCAGCTCTGCCCCTAGATCGATCAGACAGCGTCTCATTGCATCGCTATCTTCACTATGTGCGGGATAATGAATCGTGCTTACGCCATCAGCAAGCGCACTGACTAATAAATAGCGCGTTGTATAGTTTTTGGAGGATAACGCATGAATCTCCCCTTGTAATCTATCTGTGTTCGAAACAATAGCTTTCATCTCTATACTCTCTCCCTCGATAAGATATTAATGAACTATGCTAAATCCGATAAATGCGAGCATGATCCCTGCTATATAAGTAAGCAATTGATATATAATCAATCGATTGATTTGCCCGTTATACAGAAATTTTAGACTTTCTAATTTGAATGTTGAGAATGTCGTAAAAGCACCCATAAACCCGGTTCCAATCAGAAATGTCAGTTCTCCAGAAACTTCTTTGCCTAGCAATATGCCCAGTGCAAAAGAACCTAGAAGGTTTACTGTCAGTGTACCATACGGCAGTGTACTTGGAAATGATTTGCTGATCATTGTCGAAATAGAATAGCGTGTAATCGCTCCGATAAATCCACCTAGTCCTACTAACAGGATGGTCAGTAATAGATTATCCATTTGAGCGATCTCCCCTATGCTTGTCATGACCTGCCAATCTAGAGCCTAACCATACAAATCCCATTCCGCCAATTAAGCTTGTAACAACATAGGCGAACGCTAGCAATGTCCTCCCATTCTCGAGCAGAATAACCGTCTCCATACTAAAAGTTGAAAGGGTCGTGAACGCTCCAATGAAGCCTGTTGTAATCATCAGCTTCACTTGTTCTGACATTCGGGGGAATAGTGCATAGGTCAAATAACCTAGCAATACACAGCCTACTAAATTGCATGCCAGTGTCCCAAAAGGGAATACCGTACCCGTTGATGGCCATAGACGAGTTATTAACAGCCTGCATACCGCACCAAATGCACCACCTATACCGATATACAGATAGTTCTTCATTGATTAATCACCTCACTGAAGCATTCGCTGTATTTGAACCGCAATTTCTTCGGGGCTGCGATCAAACGTATCAATTGTGACATGTGCAAACTCATAAGCACCTTGCCTCTGCTCCATCATCGTATAAACGCGTTCCTCCAGATTCCCTTGAAGAAGTGGGCGATCGGAGTTCCCCTTCACTCTTTGGATAATCGCTTCTGGTGTTGCCGTTAACGCAATAACTAGTCCATTATCTAGCATCGTCTTGCAGTTATCTTTGCGAAGAACAGCCCCGCCACCCATCGATACAACTTGTTTGGACTGACGTAGTACCTGCTGGATCGCATTGCTTTCTACATCACGAAAATAGGGTTCACCTTTCTCGCGGAACAGATCAGGAATTGTTGTATTTTCTTTATTTTCGATATAAACATCTATATCTATAAATGACCATGAGAGTGCCTTGGCAAGCTTCTTGCCAACGGTCGATTTACCTGTTCCCATAAAGCCAATTAACACGATATTACGAATCTTCTCAGTGTTAGACACCTAGTCTCCCTCTCTTCATCCCCTAAACTTTCCCCATATAATAACATACGGAACCGATGGATGGAACGGTCCTAAGTCACAGACATAATTTACATTTATATACAAATAGCTGAGGCTTCCCCACCATAAACAGCGGGGTTCCTCAGCTATCAATATAACAATCGTTCGATTATTAGTTATCTAACCAGTTAAAATGGAATACGCCTTCCTTGTCCACACGCTTGAACGTATGCGCACCGAAGTAATCACGTTGTGCTTGCAATAGGTTTGCAGGCAAACGCTCTGTACGGTAGGAATCATAATAAGCAAGAGCTGATGCAAATGCAGGTACTGGAATACCGCGAGTTACCGCAACAGATACCACTTGTCTCCAAGCATCTTGATAGTTCTCTACGATACCTTGGAAGTAGGAATCAAGCAGCAAGTTCTTAAGGTTGGCATCACGATCGTATGCATCCTTAATGTTCTGCAAGAAGCGCGCTCTGATAATGCATCCGCCACGGAAGATCATCGCAATGGAGCCGTAATCTAGATTCCAGTTATATTCTTCGGATGCTGCTCTCATTTGAGCAAAGCCTTGCGCATAAGAGCAAATTTTACTTGCATATAGAGCCTTGCGGACAGCCTCGATAAATGCTGCACGATCGCCTTCGTATTTGCCTACAGATGGACCATTAAGCTTCTTAGAAGCTGCTACACGCTCGTCCTTCATTGCCGAAATAAAACGGGAGAATACAGATTCAGTAATAATGGATAACGGAACACCAAGATCGAGTGCGCTTTGGCTTGTCCATTTGCCAGTACCCTTCTGTCCTGCTGAGTCCAGAATCACGTCAACCATCGGTTTACCTGTTTCAGGATCATATTTCGTAAAGATATCTCTTGTAATCTCAATTAGGTAGGAGTCAAGTTCGCCTGCGTTCCAATCAGAGAAAATTTCATGCAATTCTTCTGCACTTACACCAAGTACATCTTTTAAGAGGTGATACGCTTCACAGATAAGCTGCATATCGCCATACTCAATGCCGTTATGCACCATCTTCACGTAATGACCTGCTCCGTCTGGCCCGATATAAGTACAACAAGGGTCGTCTCCAACTTTTGCAGAAATCGCTGTAAGGATCGGCTCAACGAGCTCATATGCATCTCTCTGACCACCAGGCATAATTGCAGGTCCTTTAAGCGCTCCTTCTTCGCCACCAGACACGCCAGTACCGATAAAGCGGAAGCCCTTCTCCTGCAAATCTTTATTACGACGAACTGTATCAGGGAAATAAGCATTCCCTCCATCAATTAGAATATCTCCTTGATCTAATAGCGGAGTTAATTGCTCAATAACTGCATCAGTAGGTTTGCCTGCTTGCACCATAATAAGAATTCGACGAGGGCTCTCAAGTGACTCAACAAATTCCTCAATTGTAAAAGTACCGAATAGATTCTTTCCCTCTGCTTCGGCTAATAATTCCTTAGTTTTTTCAGGTGAACGATTGTAGACGGATACAGTAAATCCTCTACTCTCAATATTAAGCGCTAAATTCTTGCCCATTACGGCTAAACCAATCACACCAATTTGTTGCTTTGACATCTGGTATGCACCCTACCTTCCTATGCTGTTTCTCTATTCCATGCTTGTATAAATCATAAGCTTTTGGGTGATCAAATGTCAATTTCCAAACGGAAATCCGAGCGAGCAACTCTGTATTATACGTTTACATTTCAAGAAGCAGCATCTCTTGTCTTAATTGAGACAGCTTCTGTTTAGACAGCGCAATTGCTTTTACATCCTTATTTTGAATTGCTTCGCTTAGCGTAGCTAATTCATAATCAAGCTCAAGACGAAGCACAGGTATGCGCTCATCAATTCGAACAGAGCGGAATGCCGTCATCATTTCTTCAGTAGAAATCGGCTGCTCCTTTTCATATAATACACGGTGCTCGAAGCCCGTAATTTCGACCATACGAATGGTTTCCCCGAACATAATATTCTCAATCAGAATTTGCCTATCACGGAACCGTTTAACAATCGCATGCCCCCTCGTATCACAAATCATTTTTTCCATAATCTCCATGAGCTTCTCATCTTTAAAAGAATAGTTTCCCACGATTTTGTAACGATGACCAATACGCTCAAATTTCAGCTTAATAAGCTTTCTTCCAAGCCGGATGGATATGATAAATTGACCATCCAGTTCGCTCCAATATAAAGAATATCCTTCTCTAATTAATGATTTGATGAAGTTACGAATGTGAGGGCGTTCAAACCGAATTTCCAAGTTGCAATATTCAACTTCATTATTCTTACTCATCACAATCCCCCATTTCCCATACGTCCGTTTAGACAACTTATCCGATTAAGATATCTTATTAAGAAGCATATGTATTCGTAACTTGGTCTTTGACATTTAATTATGTTTCAAAGCAAAAAACCGTCTCTCACAAGAATTTGCATTCTTATGGAAGACGGCTATGGCCTTATGGTCTGTCTGTTTATTATGATCCTTCAGTTTCAACTTATGCAGCTTCGCGTTCAGTTGGTTTGAGGAGAGCAGATCCGATTCCAAGCAAGACGATGGCAAACAGCGCAAGTACGCCGATATGCAGCATGACTTGACCTAGCTCCGCACCTTTGGCAAGCTTCTCCATCGCATCAAGCGCCCAAGTTTGGGGAATGAAGTTAGACAATTTCTGCATGTAATCTTCCATCATCCATGTTGGCCAAAAACACCCACCTAACATACATGTTGGAAAAATAATTAATGAGATAAAAATCGAAAGCTGCTTTTGATTCTTAACGATGGAGCCGATCGCTGTACCGATTCCAATCGCGACAAGCAAGAACATCTCCATAATCGCAAGATGCGGAAGGAATGCGATTCGTAGCTGCAGCCCCAGCAAATAATGCATCATAACCAGAATCGAGGCCACTTGAAGCGTTCCAACAATGAAACTGCCCAGAAAATTGCCAAGCGAAATCTCAATGATTCGAACAGGCGCACTATACATACGTGACATGGTGTTGAGCTGCCGATCCTCCAGAATAATAGATACCGAGGCTGAGACATTGAGAAGCATGAACATCAGAAGGATGCCCATTGCCACTCGAAAATATTGTCCGATATCGAGCTCATAATCAATCGTATCGGCTGATACGCTTTGATGCTCCTTTAAAGCTAAAATTTGCATAACGTTATCTTGGAGCGCTGTACCCGATAATCCAGCATTTTTGGCCGAGAATATGATCGATTGCACACTTTGTATTTCATTTTGAAGTGTACTGTTCACATAAGCCGAGTCCTCAGACGCGATAAATTCATGCAATTCAACTGAGGAAGGACGTCCGTTCCACAGCCCTTCGCTATAATTCTCTGGTAAAGTGAAGCCTACAAAGTACTGCTTCTCGATAACACTTTGATTCATTGCATCTACGGAGGTGAAGGCAGTCAGCTCATATCGTTCGCCTAGCTTTTCCAGCAAAGTCTGACTTAAGTGTCCCTGATCCTGGTTGACATAAGCGACATGCGTCTGTTTCTTGAATCCTACCGTAACCACCTGACTCATAATTACGCCGACTAACAGAGCTGGAATGATAAAAGAAATCACCATACTCTTCTTTTTTCCAATGAATCTTTTGATGAAATTACCTGCAATGACCAAGCTATTCATACGCAACCACCTTCCGATAGGACATGACCGAGATCAGGATGAGAACAGCACTTATTCCACCAAGAATCACAATTTTATGAAGAATAAGCTCCATACTGCTGCTTAGCATAATATCGAATATACCTTGCATGCCCCAATATGAAATGGTGAACTGACTGATCGGCTCTGCACCCTCAATAGGTGAAAATCCACCACTAATCGCTGTCATGACGACAATAATAAGTTGATAAATGGAATGTACCGATTTTGCTGACTTCGCACGAAGTAGAAGCAAAACACCCAATCCCATTGCTGAGACAATGATGAGGCAAATCGCAAGTAACAACAGTCCCCAGCTACGTCCCCAATCAACGCCATATACATATTTGGTAATCGCAATAATGATGAAGGCCTGCATCAAGGCAATAATCGTGTTTCCTAATATTTTGCCACAGATTATGGAGCTAGGATGAATTGGCATGGCTTGCATACGCTGTAAGATATAATTTTCCTTATCCGTCATAATCGAGACAGCAGCCTCTCTGCCCGTATAAAGCAAGAACATGATAAGAACGGATACTGCATAATATTGGAAAGAAGTGTATTCATAGCTTGTATCCTCGCTTAATTTCCCTTGCTTAACAATCGGTTCGCTATTATATTGCCCACTAGCTGCCGGACTTGTCAGGGCTACCTGAGGACCTAAAATTTGCTTAATCGCTTGCATATTGTTCAATTGATCGATAAAGGATTGAAATACCAGCTTTGCTGTCAGGTTCTGATAATAATCATTTCCAAGCACCAATTGCCAATGTTCTGCATTCTGACCTTTTGCTATTGCATCACTAAAGTCTGACGGTATAACGACACCGAAATTCATAATGCCGTTACGTAGATCTCGCTCCAATTGTTCGGCCGAGTCCAGTTGATGGAGTGTGATTAATTTCTTGGCTTCGCTCTGTTCGATAAAATCCTGTAAATGATCGCTATATCCATGTCGATCCAGGTCTACTATTCCCACTTTAACTTGATCTTCCTGCTTGGGTGATGACGTGAAAGTGCTTAAGCCCGAAAGTGATGAGCCTAATATAAAAATAAGCAGAAGCGGAAGTATAAAAGTAAACAACGTAGCAGTTACTGATTTAAACTGCTGCTTTATTTCAACCAAAGCAATCGTTAACGTATTCATAGTCCTCCTCCTAATCCCTTAACTTGCGTCCTGTTAATGTTAAGAAGAGGAACTCCAAATCAGGCTCCACTCGAGTTAGGGAATGGACGGCTACCTGATTCTTGGACAGGATGAACAGAATGTCTTGCAAATCTCCACCCGGAGTGCGCATGAAAATTTCAATCGAACTGTCCGTCATTATGACTTTCTTAATAAGCGCATAATGCTTCAGCTCTTGCTCAGCTTGGATTAATTGCGTGGATGTACCCGATACCTGCAGAAGAATTCTCTCCTCATGCGATACTTGTTCACGCAATTCGCCATGTGTTCCACAAGCAATCAACCGACCCTGATCCATGATGCCAACCCGTGTACAAATAGCAGAGACTTCTTCCATGTAATGACTTGTATAAATAATCGTAGAGCCCATACGATTAAGCTCTTTGACAGATTCGAGAATATGATTGCGTGACTGCGGATCGATCCCAACAGTTGGCTCGTCCATAATGATTAATTCCGGCTTATGCGTAATGGAACAAGCAATATTCAATCTGCGCTTCATTCCACCTGAGAATGACTTCGGTTGATCCTTGGCTTTATCCGATAATCCAACGAACTCCAAGGCCCACTTGACGCGAGATTGTAGTTCTTGTCCTCTTAATCCATATAACCTCCCGAAAAACTCTACATTCTCTTTGGCGCTCAAGCTTTCATAAATCGCCAAATCCTGAGGAACGAGTCCGATTCGTTTCTTCACTTGGAACGAGCTATGCTTGACCGATTGATTATGAATCGTAATATCTCCCCCATCTAATGGAAGCAAACCCGTCATTAGTTTAATCGTTGTGCTCTTGCCAGCCCCATTAGGTCCGAGCAAGCCGAAGATCTCGCCCTGATCAATTGACAAATTCAGATGATCTACACTGACCTTTCCATGATATCTTTTGACAACGTCTTTAATTTGGATATAACTCATATCTCCTGCTACCCCTTTCGATCAATGCCTCTTGTATTTTGATTGTAAACCAATACAATCAGCCAATCAGGTGGAGAACGTCATGACCTTCATATGACTTTCGTCACCTCCATACCCTGGACCGACTAAACTATGCTATAATTTATCGGGATAATTGAAATTTATGGGAGGCATTTATTTGTGACTTCGGTGTTTCTGTGGGTCCGTTACAGCTTAATTCTTATTCCTGCCATTTGTTCGATGTACATCGAAAATTACGAATCGAATAGCTGGTATATACTTTCCATTTTATTTCTATTGAGTTTTGTAGAATTACGTAGAAATTATCGGATGCTCCGTGACTCCAATATAGCTATATCGATGGAGATTGGACTATCCACATGGATTGCCATCAGCTATGAAGGCATTCTGTACTGGCTCATTTATTCATCCGTCATATCTGGTTATCAGATCACGATCAAAAGAGATCAATACCTTACTTCTTTGCTTGGAATCATAGGCTTAAACTACGTACTATATGAGAATGCTAGTCCGATTTCACTGATCGTAACACTTAATCTCAGCTATGGCATCATGACCATTCTACTCTACTACATACGAAAGCTGACCAACGAGAAGCTCGATTCCGAGCAGCTAAATGACGAGCTTAGACTGAAGCATTATCAACTAGACGAAACGCAAAAGCAGGTGGTCGATTTCGCTAAAAAGGTTGAATATGCCACGCAATTGGAAGAACGTAATCGGATCTCGCGAGAAATTCATGATGAGCTTGGTCATAAGTTAATTCGCCTCAAGCTAATGATGGATGCAGCTGTTCGAATTCTGCCCATTCAAGCTGACAAAGGTATTGAATTAGCCCAGAATGTACAAGCCCAATTAACCGAAAGCATGGAACTTTTGCGAGCCACAGTAAGTAAATTGAATCCTGGGAATCATATCCTTCGCACTTACTCCTTAGAGAAATTAGTTCAAGATCTGCGAAGCGAAGGACGTTTAAACATAGACTACTCTATCGAAGGAATGCCCTATGCGCTATATCCCAGCATTGAAGTTGTGATGCATCGGAATGCGCAGGAAGCTATAACGAATGCAGTCAGACATGGCAATGCATCACAAGTATCAATCCGTGTGAGCTATGAACCCGACCAGATTACAATGCAAATCTCCAATGATGGCGAATTGCCGAAGGATACCACAAGACGCGGACTCGGGCTTAGCGGAATGGAAGAACGCGTGAAGCTCATTGGCGGTGAACTCCTTATTAACGCTCAGTATCCATTTACGGTTACAACGATCCTGCCGTCTTGGCAATAATTGAAGTTTATGGAAAGGAATGTTTCGATTGATACAAGTTCTAATCGTCGATGACGATCTCTATATCCGTGAAAGTCTCAAGCTCATCATAAATTTAGATGCAGAGATAACGGTTCTTGGCACTTGCATGAACGGGAAAGAAGCTGCTGAGTTCGTCCAACAACATCCGATCGATATTGTACTGATGGATATTCGTATGCCTGAATGTGACGGCGTGGAAGGAACGAAGCTCATTAAAGCAGATAGACCTGAGGTTAAAGTGCTGATTCTAACAACTTTTGATGATGATGAATATATCATTGAGGCACTTCGCAACGGTGCAAGTGGATATCTGCTTAAAAATATACCACCTGATCAAATAATCGACGGGATCAAAACCATCCATAAAGGATCGTTACTGATCCATCCGGAAATTGCCAAGAAATTGACGAACTTTATTCAGCCACAATCTGCTCGTCAAACTCAGCAACCCCCATCTCTTCAAGAATTAGGTCTATCTCAAACCGAACAAGCGATTGTTGCGGAAATTGCCAATGGGCTATCAAATAAAGAAATTGCCACGCAATTATTCCTAAGCGAAGGAACAGTCAAAAATTATATCAGTGATATTCTATCTAAGCTTGAACTGCGTGATCGTACGCAGCTTGCTATCTATTATTTAAAGCGTAGTTTATAAAATATGGATATTATAACCTAACAGCAAAGGATGTGCTCATATGAAGTTTACTGGTTTTCATCAAACTGATTTTGATACTTTTTCGATAGATGGGCTTGCCCCACGCATGGAAGCACTGCGTGCGAGAATTCAGCCGAAGTTCAAAGCGCTGGGGGACGAGCTGTGTGACGATGTAGCCATGCTAGCCGGCGAGGAGATGTACCTGCATATCGCCCAGCATGCCCGTCGCAAAACAAATCCTCCAAAGGATACATGGATGGCCATTTGTCATAATAAACGTGGCTATAAGCAACATCCGCATTTTCAAATTGGTCTATTTGATGATCACTTGTTCATCTGGTTCGCGTTAATTTATGAAGCACCGAATAAATCAACGATTGCTTCCACACTTCTTAATCATATGGATAAAGTACAAGCGGCAGTTCCATCTGATTATGTTATTTCGACAGATCATATGAACAAAGCGGCAGAGAAAGTCTCTGAGCTTAGCGATCAAGACTGGCAAAGTATATTAGTACGCTTCCGCGACGTCAAGAAAGCTGAACTGCTGATCGGTCGCCACATTGCTGCGAATGATCCACTCTTATCGGATGGTGAGAAGTTTGTTTCTTTTGCTAAGGAAACCTTCAGCACGCTAATCCCAATTTATAAACTTGCTGTCCTGTAAGCTAGATTAACTGCAAGATTACTTATGAGTATAGCTGCAACCTGAATAGCGACCTTGTGTCGCTATTTTTTATGTTAAATTAAGGATATTTTAAAGTAAAACGCCCTCGATTGGTTAACAATAGAACTTGTAACAACTATTCTGAAACCGAAAGGAATATCACCATGCTAAAGAAAACGAAGTTAATTGTTTCAACCCTAGCGCTAACGATGGCATTCAGCGCATCCGCTATGGCCGCTGCACAGCAACCAACTGATTTAACTACTCTATCAGCAGAACCACATGCTAAACATGGACGTCATGCAGACTCGCATTCCATATATGAAGAGGCTGCAAGTGTACTTAACATGGATAAGCAGCAATTAATGAAAGAACTTAACTCTGGCAAGAGTCTGGTGGACATCGCCAAAAGTCAAAATGTCAGCGAAGAGAAGCTTAGAGCATCATTAACCTCTAAGCAAGCCGCAAGAATTGATGCTGCCGTCAAATCAGGCAAATTAACCGCAGATAAAGCGGACATCATGAAAGCCAAAGTTAATGATTTCATTACCCAGCTTATGAACAAGAAAGGAATGTTGCAGCGTAATCATAAAAGGATGCTGTTATCTGAGGACAAGCTTGCCAAGCAGCTTGGTCTAAGCGTAGAAGAACTTCGGAATAAGCTACATAACGGTAAATCCATTGCAGAGCTTGCAGCAGAGAAAGGAATATCGAAGGACAAGCTTATCGAGTCCATTAAGGAAGATTTAACGCCAATGATTGAGGGTATGATCAATCACAAGAATAATTCAGGGGAGCCTATCAAAGGGGATAAACTTAAATGAGCAAGAACAAACCCTATGTTCGTGAAGGTATTCTCCCGACTACGGTAGGCTGCTTAGTCACCGCTGCAGGCTTCTCTATGTTTGGTGTTAATCGTGCAGTCGCATCTGGTGTTGTCGGCTTTGGCCTAGCAACTATGATCCTAGGTGTGATTGACCTAGTCGAGCATCGCAATGATCCACCTCCGGAGCCAGTTCGTGGTGGATTTGCAGGCCGACGATTCATCAAAATAAATTAATTACATCAACATAAATAAAACAAACAAGCCCGATTGTGGCTTGTTTGTTTATTTCTACAGCAATACAATTGTGAGCAATAAAAATAAGGATAAGGTCAAAATCACATCTTGATTGCCATGTCCATAATAGGGTCGGTATTGTTCATGGTCATCTACAATGGCATCCCCCAACAACGCTCTTCCTGGCATTCGAAGATATACATTCGCATCGTCCAAATGAACGATGGTTCCTTCAATTTCATGACCGTATACCGTTTCAATCCGCACTTTGCAATTCATACAATGGTGACATAAAGCATGGGCCTCTGAACTGTGCATCCCCATCATCACTCCTGACTAGGTGTTTGTTCCTGATACTATATGTTCATTTGCCCAAAGTGGAACGGGTGAATGCCCCAAATTGACTTATTATTTTTACGTTACTCTCTTCAAACGATCTAAAAAGGTTTATATTAGGAATAGGCATCACTATTCTGATTCAATGGAGGGATTCGCATGTCCGTGCAGGATCGCATTCAATTAGTAGGCGTTAATCGCCTATTTAATAAAACACAAGTTCTCCATGATGTTTCTTTTACGGTACCACCTGCTCAAATATATGGTCTTTTAGGGCCTTCCGGATCAGGTAAAACAACGATTGTTAAGCTTATCGCAGGAATTGATCAAGCAACTTCAGGCGACGTATTCGTACTTGGCAATCGCATGCCAAAGCTATCCGTTCTATCAAATATCGGTTATATGGCACAATCGGATGCCTTGTACCACGAGTTGACGGCGGAAGATAATCTTATTTTTTTCGCGTCACTATTTGGTCTAAAAAGTGCCCATCGTAAGCAGCGCATAAAGGAAGTAATGGAATTAGTTGACCTAAGCAGCCACCTTCATAAACGAGTATCCCTCTTCTCGGGCGGTATGAAGCGCAGACTATCGCTTGCAATCGCACTGTTGCATGAACCTAGCATCCTTATTCTTGATGAGCCGACGGTTGGGATTGATCCGCTCCTGCGTCAATCGATATGGAGTAAGCTTGAAGGACTTAGCAAGCAGGGAACTACGATTCTAATTACAACTCATGTCATGGACGAAGCAGCTAAATGTGATCGTCTAGGAATGATCCGCAATGGACGCCTTATAGCTGAAGGAACGCCGCAGCAGTTGCAGGAACAAACAGGCGCCGATTCTCTTGAAGGGGTATTCATTCATTATGGAGGTGCTGACCTGTGAGAATTAATGCCATTATCGTACGGATTATCAAGCAATTCTTGAACGACAAACGTACACTCGCACTGATGATGTTAGCTCCCCTCTTGATCCTCTGGCTTCTCTCACTTGTGTTCAAGGGTGATACCTACGAGCCTCGAATCGGAGCCGTTAATGTGCCAGCGCCTTTCATTCAAATCCTAGAGTCCAAAGGAGCAAGAGTCACCACTCTGAGTGATGCAGATGCTGATCAAAAGCTTGATACATATGAAATCGATGCGATTATTCGTGCAACAGCTGGAGCGCCCGAGATCACGCTGGAAGGCAGTGACCCGACCGTAAGTAAAGCTGTCTTATTATTACTTCAACAAGCATATGAAGAAAATAATACAGGTGGAGTCCAGAATCGGCAGCTTACAATCAATTATTTACATGGATCAGCTGATATGGCTTCATTCGATAATTTTGGACCGGTCTTAATCGGCTTCTTCATTTTTTTCTTTGTCTTTCTAATTGCGGGGATCTCATTCCTTCGTGAGCGAAGTGAGGGAACACTTGAGCGACTCATGGCATCCCCACTCCGACATTATGAAATTGTGTTAGGCTATGTCACAGGATTCGGTATTTTTACGATTATTCAATCCTCGCTTGTCACATGGTTTGCTACACAAATTTTAGATATTAATATGGTGGGCTCTTTTTGGACACTGCTTCTCATCACAACGCTATTAGCTATAACGGCATTGACGCTGGGGACGCTCATTTCAACATTTGCTAGCTCAGAGTTTCAGATGATCCAATTCATACCGATTATTATCGTCCCTCAGATTTTCTTCTCAGGACTATTTAATCTGGAGACGATGAACAGCTTTCTTCGATCGATTGGATTGATTACACCGCTCCGATACGGTGCTGATGCTCTGCGTGAAATCATGATCCGTGGCAAGGGCTGGAGCGTCATATGGCCGGATGCACTCGTTCTAGCAGGGTTCTCTCTTCTCTTTATGTTGCTGAACTTGCTCGTATTGCGCAAGCATCGCAAGTAATCGAATAACACGTATGAAATAACGAAGAGGCTCTCTCTTAAGCATAAATTACTGCCTAGGAGAAAGCCTCTATTTATTGTGTCAATCCTTATCTTGACTACTGTACCGAATTATTCAAGCCGCCACTTGCTTTACGATCTGCAAGAACGAACCTGCCCACCAAATATACAGCACCTACGCAAAGAATGGCGCCTGCAATATACGGAAGCGAGCTGTTTAACGCGAATAAAGCTCCTCCAAACAACGGCCCTAGAATTCTACCAAGTGAATCCATTGATGAATTGAGTCCTGTTGTTACCCCTTGGTCTACAGTTGTTTTCTGTGTTAGCAAGGAAGTTACACATGGCCTGATGAGGGCATTACCCGCTCCAAATACAGCTAAGAAGGCTGCCGCAGTCCATACGCTTGTGGAGAACAAGATTAGAACAAAGCCGAGTGCTGATAGCAGTAAGCCGATTACAATAACGCGCTGCTCAGTGCCTGGCTTCACGTATTTCCGAATGACGCCACCTTGAATAAGAGCACCTACAATACCGCTGACGAGAAACATTTTACCAATGTCCCCTGGTGTTGCGCCGATTCGTTCCATTTGGAAATACTGCAATGTGCCTTCAAGTCCAGCGAGCGTGAATGTTACAAAGAACGATAATACGTACAAGTATTTAAGCGATCCTTGGAAAGCAGTCCAACGGGATACTTTCTTACCTGTCGCCGATGCAGCTTGTCTGCGTTTCTCTACAGGCAAGGATTCCTTCAAAACAATAAAGGCGAACAAGAATGTCACGACAGCAAGAGCGGCAGATATAAAGAACGGCAGCTGCAAATTAACCTCACCAAGCAAGCCGCCAAGCGCAGGACCAAAAATAAATCCAAGGCCGATCGACATTCCCACGATTCCCATACCTTTAGTTCGATTCTCAGCAGATGTGATATCTGCAACATAAGCTACGGCACAAGCAGTCGCCGCACCTGAGAACAATCCACCCAGAATACGTGCGATATACATCATCCATAAATGCTCGAACCCAATCCCAAACAAGAAGAACGACACTGCATAACCCATCAAGCCAATTAGAATTAGCGGTCTTCGGCCAATTCGATCAGACAGAGATCCCCAGATCGGAGACATCAGAAAAGATGAGAGTGAATAAACCGACAATAACATAAAATTGTGATACTGGTTACTTTCACCAGTACCTGTGCCCAGAACAGCAAGCGGCATAACTGGAATAATGATTCCGAAGCCAATAAATATCGTCATGAGCAGCAACGCAATAACTCCAAGTTGCTTATTCACTTATGTATTCCTCCTAGTGTGCATTAAATTTATCTTTTCATAGTACCACACGATTATTGTGAAATAAAATGTGATGTATGTGATGTATGTGATGTATGTCATAAATTTTACAATTCTTTGGCTATGTTAAAGGAAAAGGTTGATTTACAACGTTAAGGAATCGGCTGCGTATGCAAGATTTTATTCAAAACGTGCGCTAGTTCAAATTTTTTTGAATATCGCTAAAACCTTGTTATATATAGCTTCAATCAATTGTGCATAAAAACCTGTATATAGATTAAATAAAGAAAAAACACTTAAAACATTGATATAACGATGTTTTAAGTGTTTTATTGTGTCCCCAAACTTTCATTTGGGAACGTTATTTAGGTTTGTTTTGTATACGCTATAAATCCATATTTCACTAAAGCACCCCGTTAGTAAAACAAGAACGCTTATGAAACAATCGCGCCCTTTTATAGAAATAAGCTCCATTTTTATATACTCAGACACATTTTTCAGGTATGTACAACCGCATGAAAAGATAATCATTCTCTATGGTGTCTGATATTTCAAATCCTATGTTACTCCAAAATTTTTGTGCGGATATATGTTCTAGATGAACTGGTACGGAAATTCTACTTGCATTGTATTCTTTCTGCAAATATTCAATACAAAGCCTAGCTGCTGCTGTTCCATAGCCTCTTTTTTGAAAACGGTTATCTATCATAAAATTTATGATTTGGGGGTTATTATCGCCAATATACATTGAAACATAGCCTACCATCACATTATCGGCATAAATTGCAAAGGGGCGTGAATCATCATACGACACCCAGGCTTCAGCCAAAGACCACGCTACAGGGTCTACAAAGTCCACATTGCTTTCAGTTGTATGCAAGTTTAAACATTCTACATAATTGTCCTTATTAATTTTTCTTAACTCTACCATAGAAATATCACCTTCCAAATATAGTTATTCTAAAAAGTGGAATTAACAAATAAATCTTTATAGGCGCATTGCACCACTTTATTATTATAGCATTTGAACAGAGTAAGGTATTGTCCTTTTTCTATTAATTAAAATGTCCCCAAAGCGTCGTTTGGTAACATTATAAAATGCCATTGCCCCAGTATTTTTTAAATCCGTATATATTTGACAGGACTCCTTATTGTACTAAGGGATTGCATTATTAATTTCTTATAAAAAACGAATAATCTTGGCTCTTAGAATGCAAAGTTTCTCAGTCGCAACTTATCTGCCGTTTCCCAAGTTCCATAAACACTTGCCAAGATAAGCATTTGCTTTTTCTTGCTCAAATCGCTTTCCATTTTTCTATTGTCGAGGAATTGAAACCACACTAAATAAAGTTGTAAATATTTCGTAGAAACACCATTAAAACGACTTATCCATTTCTTTAAACGGGAATGGTAATTATTAATATTATTGAGGTGAAAGATGCCTTTCTTTATATATTCTTTATTACTTCCGTTTATGATAACGTGTTCCACATCGTTATTTGACGTATAAGACTTGTAAGAATTGTGAGCATCGGAAATAAGCAC